>DASXLY010000097.1:0-56767 GCA_036495975.1 Occallatibacter sp.
GAAGGCCTCGGCTTCGCGCTTGCTTTCGCGCGTACGCAGCAGCTCCGCGTGCTTCGGAGCAAAGACACATTCCTCAAGGAAGCGCAACCTATTGGGGGACGAACGTCGCGTAATGATCAGATCTTGGTGTTTCTTGCAGAATCTCCGAAGCTCTTCAAAATCGACGAGGTAGATCACGCCACCCGATCTGAATTCATGCCGGCGCGCTTTGAGCAGACCCCGGTCAACCCAGCCGCGGACTTGGGTGAATTTCATTCTGAGATGCACGGCGAGGTCACGAAGAGTCATCATATCCTTGCTCATCTTCGTATGGTCGTGCCGGTACAGGAGGTTATAAAGGCTCTTTGCCTCACAGCCGAACCTCAACGCGGCGGCCTGAACGCCGTGGTCCGAGATGTACTCGACGAGCTCTTCCGTTTTTTTGCGATCGAATCTTTGACGCGAGACGGACCCGGGCCGCGGGATACCGTGGCTGGTCATGAAATCCCAGCATGCGCGCTTGTCTCTCCCGGTCAGAGCGGCGAGCTCTTCGCAAATTGCTACCGGGTGTTTATCTTGGCGCAGGACCTCGATTGCTTCTGGCGGAAATCGCCGCCAGGTTCGGCGCTCGCGGCCGGGATCAATAGGGGAAGAAGGCATCCTTCACCTCAGTCTCCATATACACACAAATGGGAAAAATGAAGAGAGAGAGATAGAACTTTTTCTGTTGCGTTCTTTTGTGTCGTTCACTTTTGAAGTGTCGTGCAGGCAGGAAGTCTTCCAGTTGGAGAGCGATGTCGAAAACAGGCTCTCTATCTTAATAAGGCAGCATGAAAGACAGGAACTTGCCTCCGACGTTTGGATTTTGAGACTGACTTGCAATCGTAAGAATTAATTCTGTCTCGTGCGGTGCCCGGCTCTTTTGCGCAGTCTGCGCAAAGTTCCTGCGTGAGCAGGCTATCTGACGGCGCAGTGGATACGGAACCGATCGAGTGTTAGCGAGAGAGTCATTCGGTCACGGGCAAATGCTTTCGAACACGAGGTTCTGGTAGTGTTCTCAATCGATCCTTGCGCTTGCAAAGAGGAAGGATCGCTCCCAATTCGGCCGAAAACGAAGAGTTGGCCGCGCCTCAGGCTAGGTAAGACTCACTGCGAGCGAACCGTCTCAAGAGTAAGCTAGCTGTTGCGAAGTCAGATATCTGATCGAGGCCCGGAAGGAGATCCGACCAGCTCGTGCACAAGCTCTTCAGATTCATCGTGGGATGGCGTGAAAGCAGAACCAATACTGGTTGTCGTGGTCGGAACTGAGACCAGGATCACCTTGGAATGTGCTTTCTCTGCCCTGCCGCGACGAGCCACGGCAAATCAGTTGCGTGCGTTCCAACCGGAACCGGTTTGATCCTCGGCTCCCAACAAAAGGCAGGGCTCACCATTAAGGTCGATCGATTCTGCCGAATACATAGTCTCTCGGAATAATCCCGATCTTTGTCTAAACCGCGCGACCGCGCCCCGCACCCTTCCTCCGCGGCCGAGCCGTCCGAGTAACTCTGCTCGCTCGCGGGGGTCCTCCCAAAGGCCAAGTTCGGTGTCTTCCAGTGTGAAGCCAAAATTCTGCTCGAATGTCTCGTTGATTTCAATGAATCTGCCGTCAGCCAGAGAGCTAACTGCAATAGCAACTGGGGTTGAACGGAATATCATCTGGAACCGTTCTTCAGAATCCCGGTGTACGTTTGCAGATTTCTGCGAGGTCTGCTCGAACTGGCGCAACTCGGCGATGCGTCGTTCGAGTTCTGCCCCATAAATCTCTGCGCGCTCATAGAGGCGGGCATTTTGGATAGCAACCGCTGCAGCGGTCGCCAGCGATTGGGTTAGAGCCAGGTGGCTCGATGAAAACTGGGCGGGACTCGAGTCGGTGATCGAGAGTAACCCCAAAACCCGATTCGAAGAAACGATTGGGACGGCCACCCAGGAGCGAACTGGCGAATTCTTGCCGAATGGTGTTCCGTTTCTCTCGTCAGGGAGATCGTCGATCAGCAACGCTTCTTGACGCGCGAGCACTCTCTCAACGATCGGGAAGTCCGAAATACTCATGGTTTCGGGAAACGTTGTTCCATGGAACAGCTTGGGGCGGTTCACGGCTTCGTAGGCCAGGAAGAGTCTCGCATCAGTCTCAAGCAAGAAGAACTGTGCCCGCTCGTAAGGCACAAATTGGACGAGTGTCCGCAGCAGGGCGTCAAGGACGCTGTTCATGCGTAGGTCTCCGGTCAGTGCTATAGAGGCTTTGCGTAAAGTTTCGGCCTGCTGCCAGGAGGATCTCGCGATCAGTAGGCTCTGATTTACCGCCTGTTGCGCCCTGCGGCGCGAGGTGATGTCGCGGAGAACGAGAAGATGGTGATTGGGTAGGAAGTGGGCAGCGGCAGTGAATTCGGCAAAGACTGTCGCTCCATCTGCGCGGACAAGTTCTGCTTCGCCTCGATATCTGCGATCTTCACGCAATTGACCCCACATCGAATCGAAATCATGCGTATCTGAAAAGAATGAGCGAACGGCCTGGCCGATGATCCGGTCCTGGCACACGGAAAAAAAAATGCCGGCAGAAGGATTGGCGCTTTGGCAAACACCCTTGTTGTCCAGAACGAGAATCGCGTCCAATGCATTTTCAAACATGGATTGAAATTCGCGATCCTTGTTCCAAAGAAGTTCAGTTGTTTGCCGGTTCTGATCGCGCGCCAGGGAAAGGAACCGGGCATGAACCACTGCCACCATGAAGAAGGTCACGATAGTAATGAGTAGAACTGTCTCACCGATTCCAGCCTCGTGCAGGGCAAAAGCCGTTGTCGAAACAATGATCGCGGCAATACTGGCCATTGCCGATCCAATGCTCCAAGCTCTGCGCAGCGGCAGTTGAGAAGGGGAACTAGAGAATGTGTGAATGGTGGATTCATTCATAGGATTGACCGCTTCAACAGCCCATCCCAACAAAGGGGCGGGGAACTTCCATTCAATTTATTGTGCCACCGATGCGGCTAAGGGATGAGCTAAAACGCCTGGCAATTTGGCTTGAAGGATTTAATCCGATTCAATCGCCGTGCTAACCATAGCGGTCACTTCTCTTGAGCGACAAGTAGAAGACGATAGTATTTTCGGAGAATTATTGGATCAGCTGTGTCGATGAGGCTATGAATCTTCGCCCGAAGTTCATCCGCGGAGTCGTCCAATCCCTCGAATGAGAAGAGATCACTCATCAAGACTCCCAATCCTTCGGCGATAGATGCAATCACATCCAACGGAGGCGAGTCAATTCGCCCGGTTTCGATGCGAGTGATGTAGTTCGCTTCCTTTCCAATCTTTTCTTCCAATTCAATTTGGCTGACCCCCTTGGCCTCTCGCAGGGATCGTAGGCGCTCCCGGAACAGCTTTGATCCATCAGAACTCATCAGATTGACGTTAGGACGTAGAGAATCGAGAAAGAATGGCTTATAGCGTATTTTCAGATTGCCAAAACATACGCAATAGGTATTATTCGGATATGTGGCTAGAGCGACCGCCCGAATAGAACCTGGATTGTTCCATCCGGGACACCATCTCTGAAGGTCGCACCTTCAGATACTTTGCGAAACGCACGATCATTCGAATAGTCGGACTCTGAACGCCACGCTCTACAGCGCTGATGTATGTCCTATCAATCCCGCTCGCGGTATACAAGTCCATTTGGGATATCCCCCTGGCTCTGCGAATCTCACGCAGTGCCTCTCCAAACGCCCTATCCGGACCAGATCGAGGCTGAACTTGTCTTCGCCGACGTGTCATTCCACACTGATTTTTGTCGAACTGTTGGTTATAAACCAACGGTTCATAACCAACATTCGCGTGCCAATTTCAAGTCGCTGGAAAGCAGAACGAAGGATTTTATGACCTTCGATACACCATTTACTCCGTCTGCTGAGGCGAATGACAAGCAACCGCTATCCCACCGAAAGGAGTTACTCAGGGAATCGACGGGGGGACGGTATCCAGATTGTCAAGCTCGGGACATACGTGCCCAAGGATTAGAGGTCGGCCCTTCCGACGAGTTCCTCATCGAACAACTCCGCCACGGCAATCACGATGCACTAGCCGTGATCTTCCGCCGCTACGCGCGCATGGTGCGCTCGGTCGCTTACCGAATCGTTCGTGACGAAGCGGAAGCCGAGGACCTGCTTCAGGAAGTGTTTCTGTTTATCTTCCGCAAATGGTCGCTATTCGACTCTGTACGCGGGTCGGCGCGTTCCTGGATTGTGCAGGTAACCTATCATCGGGCGATCGACCGGCGGCGTCATCTGGCATCTCGCCGCTTCTATACCAGTTCTGAATTAGATGAAACCCTCATCGCAAACGATGAACCGATGACGGACACGACATTTTACGAAAGATCCATTGAGGGGGTGCTCGGGGTTGAGACGCTGAAGAGGATCGAGGAAGAGCTCTCCGATGATCAGCGGAGGACGATTCAACTCTATTTCTTCGATGGCTATACGTTCGAGGAAATTGCCGAGCGGACCGGGCAAACGGTGGGGAACATCAGAAATCACTACTACCGTGGCCTCGAAAGGATTCGCAGGCTGATCTTTCCGGGAGCATTGCGGGGCAAATGAGCGATATGCTAAAAGATGGCGCCAGCGGGGGAGCCGGACCTTTGCCGCCAAACGAGTCCCATGATGCGTTCCTGGAACTGTGTGCGACCGCCACGACAGGATCCTTAAGCACGGAAGAGCGCAGGAGGCTGGATGAACATCTGTCTCACTGCGGCTCGTGCCGAGAGATCATGGCACAGTATCAGGCAATTGTGGACCGGGTGATTCCGGCCTGGGCACCGGTCACGACCGAAATGGACCATGCTTCCTCCGGATGGTCCCCAGATCTTGCCGAGGCTGAACTCTTTGCGCGCTTGAACGAAAGCGACAGACCCCTCCCGGAGAGTGAGTTCCAGGAAATCCCCCTGCAATCAGAGTCCTCCGCATCTGCTGGAGTATCCCCATCGTCTGAAGACGCGCTGTGGCGTCACATCTGGGTCCAGTTTGCAGTCGCGCTTTTGCTGGTAGCTGCTTTGGGGTTGATGGCGTACCGAATCGGAAAGCGGAGAGGAACCGATCTCGCGGCTCGGACCTCGGCGCCGGCTGCGGTAAGCCCGGCTGCGGTAGCTGCTACGGAATCAGAGGATCCCGCTTCCAACCGAACCT
The DNA here is from genome assembly GCA_036495975.1 of Occallatibacter sp. Taxonomy (GTDB): domain Bacteria; phylum Acidobacteriota; class Terriglobia; order Terriglobales; family Acidobacteriaceae; genus Telmatobacter. The sequence goes on from DASXLY010000097.1 coordinate 5,199, forward strand.
CCTCGTCAGCCGCCAAAGAAACGGACCTGCAACTGGAGCATCTGCGAGTTCAGCTTGCGAGCAGTCTTGCTGAGATCGAGCGACTAAGGGCAGAGCAGGCCCAAAATGAGAATGAGATCAGTCTCGAAAAGACGGACCAAATCAAGCTCGCGCAGGATCGAGCAGCTCTGGCGCAGCAACTTGGGGTCGCGCAGCGAACCCTCGATGCCACCCAGGAGAAACTCAATTCTGCCATGAGTGAAAGTTCTCAGGAGAGCACCCGCAACGCGGCTCTTCAGGAGAGGGTCGACCAACTCACCGGATCCGTGCAGGACCGTGAGCAGGAGATTGCTCGCGACCGAGGACTCCTGGATCATGATCGGGACATCAGAGAATTGATGGGTTCGCGGGACCTTTATATTGCTGAGGTCTATGATGTTGCCAAGACCGGCGACACCGAGAAGCCCTTCGGGCGAGTCTTCTACACCAAGGGACGGTCCCTCATCTTCTACGCCTACGATCTCGATCAGCATCCTGGTCTTAAAACTGCCAGCATTTTTCAGGCCTGGGGACGGCGGGGACCGGATCGTGATCAGGCGGTCAATCTCGGCATCCTCTACGAGGACAAGGCCGCCAAAAAACGCTGGGTGTTGAAGTCGGCAAACCCTAAGACTCTGGCGGAAATCGATGCCGTGTTCGTCACCGTCGAGCCCAACGGCGGCAGCCCGCATCCCAGCGGCAAGCCGCTGCTCTTCGCCTATCTGCGGATTCAGCCCAACCATCCCTGATCTAGCTGCCGCAAGCAACTGTTCTCGAGCGCGACCAAACGGAGAAGGCGGCTCCCGGCCCAGTGCGAATTCTCTGCGACAATTTGATAAAGAACGCGAAGGATCTTCCGTATACCGGATGACAGAACCTCATCCTGGCATGTTGTGGAAGGAGCCTCCTCGTGAGACGAACGGTCGCCATCTTTTTGCTGCTAATCGGGCTTTGGGCGCCGCAGCGAGCCGCTGCGCAATCGACGAATGGAATCATCAGCGGCATAGTGTTCGATCCGGGTGGCAAGGCAATTCCTGGTGCCCAAATCTTAATCATCAACGATGCCACGAGAATTGCCTATTCGGGTGAGACAAACAGCGAGGGTATCTATGCATTGCCCAGCCTTCCACCTGGTCCGTATCGCATTCAAGTTGCGAAGTCCGGTTTTAAGACAGTGATCAAGCCGGACATTGTTCTCAATGTGCAAGACTCGCTCTCGATCAATTTCACACTACCCTTGGGTGCAGTGACAGAAGTTGTGACGATCGAAGGCGGAGCGCCCCTCGTCGACACCCAAGATGCGACGGTAAGCACGATCATCGACCGGCAGTTTGCGGAAAACCTGCCGATGAACGGCAGGAGCTTTCAAACTCTGATACAACTCGCGCCGGGTGTGGTCGTTACCCCGAGTAATGAGGCGGATAGCGGACAGTTCAGCGTAAACGGACAACGTGGTGCTTCCAACTATTGGATGGTGGATGGGGTCAGCGCCAACTTCGGGATTGGTGTAAACACCGGTGCAACTGGTGGAAATGGGTTAGGCGGAGCACTTGGATCCTTTAACGTCACAGGCGGAACGAACAGCCTGGTTTCTGTTGATGCCTTACAAGAATTTCGAATTCTTACTTCGACCTACGCGCCCGAATTTGGTCGAACCCCCGGCGGCCAGATATCGATTGTCACCCGCTCCGGTACGAACCAGTTTCATGGAACGGCATTTGACTATTTTCGGAACGATGCCCTGGACGCCAGCAATTGGTTCAATGGATATGTAAATAATCCCCCACTCCCCAAAGCGGAAGAACGCCAAAACGATTTCGGCGGTACCTTCGCCGGCCCAATTCTCAAAAACCGCGCATTCTTCTTCTTCTCGTACGAGGGTCTGCGGCTTAGGCTTCCACAGACGACACTGACCACAGTGCCCGATCTCGCCGCACGACAGAACGCTTCATCTCAATTGCAACCTTACTTCAATGCATTTCCTCTGCCGAATGGCCCGGAGGTTTCAACCAGTCCGGGCAGTTCAGACTTCAATGCCAGCTATTCAAATCCAGCCTCACTCGATGCCACCGGCCTGCGAATCGATCGCAAGGTCGGCGACCGGTTAGTACTGTTTGGGCGTTATGTCTACTCCCCGTCGCAAGCGGCGCAGCGTGGTTTTGGTGAAGCATTAACGTCGGTCGAATCGACCAAAATCACGACGCAAACCGCAACGAGCGGAGCCACCTGGATGCTGTCCGATACGACCAGTAACGACCTGCGCTTTAACTACAGCCGATCCAATGCATACGGCCGGTATGATTTGGATGCATTTGGCGGCGCAGTCCCCCTTTCGACTCTGCCGTTCCCAAGTCCCTTCACCTCGCAGGATGGGCTATTTAACTTCAATATTTTGTCTTTACAGGGCGGGGGATTGTTGGATGGGAAGATTGCGCACAACCTGCAGCAACAGATCAACGTCGTCGATAGCCTATCGACGCAGAAAGGACCTCACACCCTGAAGTTCGGAGCGGACTATCGGCGGTTATCACCATTGGCTTCCCCAGACGGATATTTGCAAGACGTTTTTTTTCAAAACATGCCGGGCGCCGAATCGGGGAACATGTTCTTCGGCCTCACGGCCGCAAATCTGGACGTGACGTTCTTGTTTCGCGATCTAGGTGTTTACGCGCAAGACACGTGGAGAGTCAAGCCACATCTCACGATGACCTACGGACTGCGCTGGGATGTCGATTTTGCATTGGGAACCATCAACGGTCCTCATTTTCCAGCCCTGGTCGGCTTTGATCTAAGCAATTTATCGAACCTGGCATTGGCGCCAGCCGGCACTTCGCCCTACAAAACAGCCTATGGAAACGTCGCGCCTCGTCTTGGTATCGCCTACCAGCTGTTCCAACGCGCGGGATGGCAGACGGTGCTCCACGGGGGATTCGGAGTTTTCTATGACTTGGCGACATCCGAGATGGGCAATCTGCTCGGTCAATCCGTATATCCGTTCGGCGCAGGGGGAAGCGCATCCGGTACCTTTCCGCTGAGTCCTGCAATGGCAGCAGCGCCATCGATTACGCCGCCGAACGCAACGAATGGAGGCGGTTTGTTCGGCGTGGACCCGCATCTTCGGCTTCCTTACTCCCTCGAGTGGAACGCTTCCTTGGAGCAGGGGTTGGGAGAACAAGAAACCGTGACCGTATCGTATGTCGGCGCAGCAGGAAGGCGGCTCCTCCAGACCGCGAGCGTTCTCGATCCCAACCCAAATCTCTCCAAGGCAACTTTGGTGACCAATGAAGGATCGTCCGACTACAACGCGCTGCAGATCCAATTTCAACGCCGCATGAAGCAGGGGCTGCAATTACTTGCCTCCTATACCTGGTCACATTCACTTGATACTGGTTCAGCGGGTTCGATCTACGACGCACCAAATGCGCTCGTGCCTTCCGCGGCGCACACCAATCGCGGACCATCGGACTTCGACATCCGCAACGCCGTCTCTATGGGGCTAACCTATGATCTTCCGAAGCCAAGGAGAAATGGATTGCCTCGTGCTCTTCTCGGAGGCTGGTCCGTCGACAGCATCGTACAGGCGCGCTCGGCGCCACCGGTCACGGTGGATGGCTACGAGATAGGCGGAGTCTTTGTGGGAGAGAGCATCGGGGGATTCTATACTCTCCTTCGCCCAGACCTAGTCCCTGGGGAACCTCTCTATCTGCGCGGATCCCAGTTTCCCGGAAAGAGGGCTTTCAATCGTGCGGCGTTCATGGCACCGCCGATGGATCCAGCGACGGGGCAGTACGTGCAGGGAGATCTAGGACGAAATGCTTTGAGGGGTTTCGGGGCTACGCAATGGGATTTTTCCATTCATCGAGAGTTCCCGATTCGAGAGCCCATCAAGTTGCAGTTCCGAGCGGAGATGTTCAACCTGCCGAATCACCCCAACTTCGGCCAGCCGGATGGCCTCCTCAGTGATCCTACGTTTGGCGAATCCACGCAGACGTTGGGAGCAAGCCTGAATCGGTCGAATCTAGGCTCAGGCGCTTTCAACCCGTTGTATCAAATTGGCGGCCCGCGCTCCATTCAACTCGCCATGAAATTGAGCTTCTAAGAGCAACGCTGGCAACCTCAGCGTGCATGCAGTCCGGCGCTCTCGCGTGCGTTCCCAGCGCTTGCCGCCGAATGCGGGCTTGGACCTCCCGAATCTTGCATTGATAAGGCAAAGTGATGAGACTGGTGCGCAATATTTCGATGGTTGTCTCTTTCGTGAGTTGTCTTGTGTTCAGTACAAGCGCTCGCGCCGCTGCGGAGAAACAGGGTCGTCAATCGGATGAGGCGCTGAAGCGGCCCGTGACGGTCGCGGATGCTATTGCGATGACGCAGTTTGATGATCCCAGCTACAACGTTGGGCGTCTCGCCGGTCACCGTGTGGCGCAGTTCTCGCCGGATGGAAAACAGTTCCTGATCCTAGTGAAGAAAGGCGATGTTCAGAACAACACGAACAAGTACTCCTTGCTCTTGTTCAAGGCCGAAGAGGCATTACGCTCACCTCGGGCAGAGGTTCTGGTTTCCTTCTCCTCGAATTCCAATCGTCCTGGTATTCAACAGTCGAGGTGGATCGACAATCGTACTGTCGCGTTTCTTGCCGAGAATCCAGGAGAGGTCCAGCAGCTTTATATCGTCGATTGTCGGACAAAGCGGGTGACCAAACTGACCAATCACGCTACAAGCGTGGTGTCGTTTGCGATGAGTGCTGATCGAAGCCGGGTGTATTTTCTGGCGTCTCAGAGGCTGGTGCCACTGTTTGATGAACAGACGGCTCGGGCGGGATTTGTGGTTTCGAACCAAACCCTGGTGGACCTTATTGCGGGTGAACGCCGATTCGCCTCGGATCGTTACTGTGATTTGTTTGTAAGGAAGCGGGGTGCACCCGGAGAGGTTCGCATTAAGACCCAGGACGAGATCGTCTCCGACTCGATTTCGTTATCGCCAAATGGACGCTATCTACTGCTGAAAGCCGGCGTAGGCCAAATTCCAGAGATCTGGGGCAACTATGAGGATGCATGGCTGCGCCTGATCACACGCGGGACTTCGTCATTTCAAAATCATCCTCTGATCTTTCGTTACGACGTATTCGATACCGAGACGGAGCAATTGTATGCTCTGATGAACGCTCCGATCAATCGGGGACACGCGGGCTTCGCATGGTCTCCCGATAGTCGATCCATCGTCATGTCTGAAATCTATCTTCCCCTCACAGGCTGCGAAGAGCGTGATCGCGCGCTCAGGCAGTCGCAGAAGTTTGTGGCGGAGATCAAAATACCAAGCCGCGTCATTGTGCCCATCACTTCCAAGAAACTGAGGTTGTTGAGATGGGATTCGCGAACCAACGCAGTTCTTTTCGAGCCTCTAGAATCCTTATCAGGAGAAGTGTCTTCCCGAAAGTTGATTGCGTTTCGGCGGTTAGCAACCGGTTGGCAGAGCGTTCCGGCGACGGAGTCGGAAACAGGCCCCGATGAGAACTTAGATGTCCTGTTAGAAGAAGACATGAACACGCCCCCGAGGTTCTTCGCTGAGAACGTCAGAAGCGGACAGAAGACTCTCATTCTCGACCTGAATCCTCAGTTTAAAGACTTGCGGTTCGGCCATGTAGATGACATTACGTTCGAGGCCACGGATGGCCACACGGTCAAAGCGGGGCTCTATTGGCCTGTCGACTACGTTCGGGGGAACAAGTATCCGCTTGTCATCCAGACACATGCCTGGAATGCTCATAAATTCCTGATTGATGGCCCGTGGCCTTCGGCTTTTGCAGCCCAACCGCTCGCCGGCCGTGGCATATTCGTTCTGCAATTTGAAGAGGATTTGAGCAAGATATCGACGCCAGCTGAGGCCCCGGAAGAGATGGCAGCGTATGAAGGGGGAATCGACTATCTCAATCGACATGGACTGATCGACACCGCAAACGTCGGGATCATCGGATTCAGCAGAACCGGTTTCGGGGTGAAATACGCATTGACGCATTCGAAGTACCATTTCAAAGCAGCCACGATCGCCGACGGGAGTGACGAGGGATATTTTGGATATATGTCTATCCTGACCTCTATTCCGATTCACTTGCCGGACATGGAGGGTGTCAACGGGGGCGCCCCCTTTGGAGATAACCTTCTATCCTGGTTGAAGAATTCCCCGGGTTTCAACCTCGACAAAGTCGGTGCAGCAGTGCGCGAAGAAGCCTATGGCCCGTTATCTCTCTTTTTCGAGTGGGAGTGGTTTGCAGGGCTATCGCGCCTGCATAAACCGATGGAGTTGATCTACATGCCGGACGCACCCCACCTGTTGACGAAGCCATCTGAAAGAATGATCTCGCAACAGGGCAACGTGGATTGGTTCTGTTTCTGGTTGAAGGATGAGGAGAATTCGGATCCCTCCAAAAGAGAGCAATACGTTCGATGGCGACGAATGCGCGACGAGAGCAAAGGAAATTAGGAGGTCGGGCCGCATCTGTTCCTCTCGGACTGGTTTCGATGTTTCGATGACAATGCGATTGTTCGGTCCGTTTGAGGCCGGTTTAATGGGGGAAGCAAAAGGTCCTAAAAGGAGGGCTCCAAGTCCTAGGCTACTTGGAGTCCCCTATTGTTGAGCGATGTTGCCGGAAATTGCAGAATGCATTTCCGGGCTATTCATCCAGTTCGTAGGCGGGCGTTGGCGTGTAGGTCTCGCCCGCGTCAAAGCCGGTATTCATCGGCTTATTGCTCGTGATAACACTCGCAGCTTCGCCGAGAACCCAGATTTCGGGTTTATCGTAGGACATCGTAGTCACCTCCCTCCTTTGTAGACTCATTGCTTCGCTAGCGAAAATACTGGCCGGCAGTCCTGAATTTCCTTTACGCAGAGATATCCAGTTCCCGGCAAAGAAACGAGATACGGTTGGTGAGGAGTTCAACACGCGTTTGTAGCGGTTGAACGGGTCTGTGACCGCACTCCGGTCGATAATCCAAAAGAATCGGACGTCGCGAAACTGAAGCCGCCTGAAGCCGCGCGGTCATTTTCCGGGCGTGCATGGGATTGCAACGCGAATCGGAATCGCCGGATACGATCATGATGGCTGGATAGGCAGTGTGATCTTTGACTCTGTGATAAGGAGAATAAGCGAGCAAATATGGGAAGTCGTTCGAATCGTCTGCCGATCCGAATTCTTCGATGTAGTTCCGTGCGGAGTCGAAAAGATGATATCGGAGCATGTCGAAGAGTGGTCCCAAGCAGAGGGTCGCTCTGAATAGACCCGGACTCTGTGTCGTCGCAGCCGCGACGAGGAGGCCCCCATTGGATCCGCCTGCGATTGCTAACCTTTGTGGAGAAGTATGCCTTTCGCGCAGCAGCCATTGGGAGACTTCTAGAAAGTCGGTGATCGCATTTTGGCGATTGTGACGTTTTGCGGCCTGATGCCATTGCTCGCCGAACTCTGCGCCACCACGGACGCTCGCGACCGCGAAGAGACAGCCTTTTTCCATCATCAAGCTCCCAAAAAGAGAGAATTCGGGCGTTATGCTGTTGCCGAATCCGCCATAAGCAGTCAGGAGCGTGGGTAGGGAATGCAGGTGTGCCCATTGCTTTTGCCTTACCAGGTGAACTGGTATACGTGTCCCGTCTGTCGAATTGCAATGTGCTTGGGTGACAACGAACGACGATCGGTCGAATGGGAACTGTTGGGATGTCCAGAGTCGATTTGCCTTGGTCTGGGGATGGTAGCAGTAAATCGCTGGAGGCTCTACGAAGGAGGAAAAGCGGTAAAAGAGGGAGTCGCCCTCCGGATCACAGGGGAAGAGTCGCGTTGTTCCGTCGGACGGAGCTGGTAGCTGGCCAATCCGCTGTCCCATGAGGCCGAACATTTCGACCCGGGTCTCAGCATTCTGCACGTAGCGGACAAAGATGGTCTTCCTGACTAGAGCAAAATCGTGAATCTTGGCTCTCGAAGGAGGAACGACCGTCTGCCAAGCCCCAACTCCACTTTGGAGATCAGTGCAGATGATCTGGCCATTGTCACATCCTGAAAGGATGAGGCAAGCGAGAGATTTTCCCGAGATACGAGGGATCAATCTTCCTTCGATACCGTGAAGGAACAATCGGGCTGGAAGGCGACCGCGCTTGTCTTGCACGTAAAACTCGTGGACGCGAGTCTCCTCCATACGAGTGACGAGGAATCCCACATAGGCGCAGGCTGGGGATCCAACCAGGGAAAGCCGCACATTCTTGTCGCGGGGAGCAGCAAAAACTTCGAAGTCTTCCGACGAATTCGTACCGAATGCATGCCAGTATGCCGAAGTCGGCAGTCGATTTGTCTGAGAGACATCATGCGAATAAAAGAAGCCAGTCGAATCATCCGAGAGTACAAATCCGTTCGAAGTACCGCGCGGCAAGGAGTCGACAATGATCCTCCCCTCGTCGACTGAGAAGATCTGAATGGCGTGGAGATCCTCTCCACCCTCACGTACTGTGAAAGCGAGGAGCCTCGCATCGCTGGAGACGCCGATAATACCTACCGACAAGGACGTTAGCCCGAAATGGCTGGTTGGATCGAGCAGAGTAATATCCGGACCGTCGAGCGATTCTCGCATCATGATAGCGGGTTGTTCGGAATACCTACTGCGCTTCAAGAAGAAGATGCGTTCGCCGACTTTGTGAGGCGTATCCAGAAAATCACTCGAGAGCAGTTCACGAATTCGACTTCTGATTCGTTCGCGACCAGGAAGAGAATCGAGATAGCGTCGCGTGAACGCCCGCTGCTCTTCCAGCCATTGTGTTGTTTGCGCTGAATTTCGATCTTCCAGCCAGCGATATGGATCGGCCACGGAAACGCCATGCAGCGTCTCCGTTAGGGATTCGCTTTTTGAAAGGGGGTACGGCTGTGTCACTTTTTGCATCACAACTTCCTCGCAACTAAGTTCAACGCTTTACCTCTGGGATCCGCTAACATCCACAAGCCTGGGCTATGGGTACTGGTTGCCTATGTATCGGCACAGATTTCTACTGGTCGGAGAGTCGAAAGATCTGGGATATTCCAATCTCTCCGACTTCGAAGCCAAGATTCCAGTACGAACGTTCTCGATAACCCAACAATCGGCACCTCTAAGCCCAGCCGAGCCGCTCTTAGTGCTTTTGCGAGGCGTTCCTGGTTAATGATTTTGAGGGCTCCGAGGAGCGCCCCCTTGCCAATGTCTTCGATCATGGCTGCCGTTGCCAGAGCCAGTAGCGGCGTTCGAGCGACGAACGCCTTACGCTTACGGTTGAGGATTTCGTCGGGCACGATTCCTCGGAGAGCGCGGCGCATGAGGGAACGGCTTTGTCCGGGACGGAGCAATTGTGCCCTAGGAATTGCGAATAGGAATTCGAGGAGGTCCCGGTCGAGAAAGGGATAGCGTTTTTCGTAAGAGGGATCGGTTGCAAGTGGAGTGCAGGAGAGTTGTCTCTGCAGACCCGCCAATGTCACCAGGTTCTCCTGAAAACTAGCGCTCCGGGCTGAGAGGCGTATCCTCGTTTGATATCCGCCTAAGGCCGCTTGATTCCGTTTGACGAAGAACGAATCGAGCCAAGGCAGCGGTTGTTTGTTCCGGGGCAGACCGACAAGTGAGGCTGGGAAGAACCCGCCCACCGTTTCAAGAAAGAGGTGAAACCACGGTCTTCTCATCGTGAGAGACCAAAGTTTCAACTGGCGAGCTAACGCCATGAACTGCGCCGTCATTAGGAGATCTTGCAATTCGGAACGCGGTGCAGGTACACCTCCGGTAACCTCGTCTCCACCGATCCCCGAGAGCAGAACAAGATTCTCTCCTGACCGAATGCACTTCGCCAGCTGACTCTTGGATCTGGATAGTCGCGAGGCCAATGATCCAGGCGAAGCATCCAAGCACCCATGTTCATGTCTGAAGTCGAAGACGGAGGAGGCGGCGATGTGACAACCTATTCTGCCTCGTCTCTGTTCCACACTGGAAAAATACGGTCGTTCATTCCAATTGGGTTCCGAATCGTCGTAATAGGAGACGGTATCGAGCTGTGGTGTCTCAGCCGAGGCACCGGCGAGGAGATTATCCGCCATGCAAACGATGGAAGAAGAGTCCTTGCCTCCGCTGAGTTCCGCGAGGACGGAGTGGTCGGAACGAAGCGTACGTTGGACGGCTTTTCCAAATGCGCTGCGGAAGTGTTCTTCGTAGTCGGAATCGGTCTGATAAGAGAGCCTCTTCCCAGGATCAAACTCCCAATACTTGTGGACCGCAAGTTTTCCGGCCTGCACTTTCACAACGCATGAGGGCGCGACCGAATGAATGGAAACATAGGGAGTTAGATGCGGAGCAGGGAAATGGGACAGCCAGCCGGCGAGGTACTCCTCCGAAAGAGCTATGTCTTTTCCAGCAAGCAAGACCAATGGATCGAGAAGTGTGCACCAGGTCACCCGATCTCTGTCCACGAAATAGTAGAGATGGCGCGTCCCGATAGGGTCTTTCGCCAGAGTGAGTGAACCCGAGCTTGCCTCCCAGATGGAAAGAGCCCACGCTCCCAGAAGTTTCGCGAAGCAGGCGGCGCCCCATTTTTCATAGGCTGCGCTGACGAGCGAAACGTCAGGAGCGTCCGGCGAGAGACGATCTGCAAATTGAGAAGTGAGTTCGGCACGATTGTCTAATCGCCCGTCCCACGTTAATACGGCTCCGGTGTTCGTGATGTGTGGTTGAGTTTCGTGCCGGGATTCCCGGGTCGAATGGAAGGCGCAATAGAGAATCGAGACGTTTGCTTCCGCATGGGAACTGCTACTATCCGGTCCATATCGAGCGAGGATAGGTTTTATGTTTTCAAGGCACTCCCGGTCAACTGGCTTGCCATCGAGATTCCATCTTCCAAACTGTACGCTCATGTCGGTTTTCCCTTTCCGCGCCCAGCCTTGGGCAAGTGAAGCTAGCAGCGGTCGAGGACCGCGTACTTATCCGCGACATAAGGCTTGTCATTAACCACGCGGCCACCCACTTCTACCCAAGCGTGAGCCTTGAATGGAACTTGTTGCGCGCCGATGACCATCTCTGCTCGCACTCCGCAGCTTTTTAGGAGGTACGTGGTTGCCGCCGATCGCTGCAAGCATCGAACTTCTTTCCAGTACCAGATGCAAGCAATGTCGACGGCATGACAGATGCGATAGACGTCGTTCTCACAAGGAACCTTTCGAATTGGGTGGTTTCGCACTTTGCTATACAGCGTTCGAAAATCTTTGCGAGTGATTAGCCAATCGAACTGGAGTAGCAGCGAGTACGCTTTCAGGACTGGAACGATCATGAGCATAGCCTCGTGTGCTCTGAATGCAGCGATTCCTTAGAACGAGGAATCGAATGGGATAGCAAGTCCGCTTCACGTTTGATCCGGCGAGTTAGACTACGCAGGTACGCCTTTTGCTTGGGGCGAAATCGGAGATTGGCGTCCCTCCAAGTACCACCAGAAACGGCGTGTGCGAAAACAGCAAGCAACGGAGCCGCGGCGATACCTTCCGCGAGTACCTCCGGCACGAGCACTTGTCGCCAGGGTTCGGTGTAAGCCGACAGCAGTTTAGCGCTCCACGACTCGCACTCATGGGGAAACCTGTGGAACTGCTCGAATAGGTATTGAAACGTGCTGAAGGGCTGGCCGAAACAGGCTTCTGCCCAGTCCAGAAAGACGCAGAGATCTCCGGAGAGGACGATGTTCCCAGGATTCAGATCGAGATGCCCGAGAGAATTGGGCATCCCAGAACCAGCGATTGCGGCGAAAAGATCGAACAGTTGGGTCCGAAGCGTGCCGAGTTCCTCACGGGTTAGCGGCGCCGGCGATGGGGTTGTTTGTTCCGCCATGAGGTCCGGCAGAACTTGTAGGAACGGGTCGATGAGCTTGAGAAGTGATGTAACCCGCATATCGTGGCAACCGATCTCAATCAATGGATATGGTTGGCCAAGCGAAAGAACTTGAAGTTCCGCGAGCGTTCTTGCCACGGTGATCCAGGCATCCATGCGGGTGGCCGGAGCCGGATGGGATCCCTTAACTTCTTTCGCCAACCATCCATTCCATTCGGGGCGCGTTGCGATGACCTCGGGAAGGAAAGCAGGGAAGTACGCTGAGAGAGCAACCGTGACGGGATACTCCCGGAGATTCGGCTCACCAACGGCCTTGAACCACACTGCTACCCCATTGGTCTCGAAGCGAATGAGGCTGAATCTTGGGCCGGTATTCAATTGCCGATAAGGCCCAGAAAGTCGCAGGCCGTGCTTGCTGATTTCGCTTTCTACCCAATCCTTTAGCTCGGGGAACCAGCCAACCTTTCCGAATGGCCCTAGCTGGTTGCCAATTGCGTAGGCCTCTGTTTGGGCTAATCCACGTTCGAGCGCTTGAAAATCATCGGGATCACGAAAGGAATGTAACGAGAGAGAATCGACAGCCACCCATCGTCTATCGAGTGAAGCGTTTCCAGCGCTCCAGGACTCCATGACCTGATAACCAAAATCTGAGGGACCCGGTGGCTCGGATGAACTTCGGAGAGAAAATAGCGACACACCTTCGATGCCGTAGGCATCTCGGACGGCCTCGGTCAGGTGTTCTGCGATCCTTTCCCCTCTGGGGAGTTCGATCTCCGGAAGCGTCTGATGATGTCCATCAAAGACCACTAGAACTGAGGGAGGCTTGCCTCTGAGAAGGATGACGCGATGCGTCTCGGCCTGTTTGTCTGGAGTTATGAGCACAGGATGGCACCAAATTAAAAGGAGAAAGTGCGGGTACGCATTGTTAGCAAATGATGCTCATCCAGAGTCTGGATGAACTCACGCAGATCAGCTTCTGCCCTAGAGCGATCAATCTCGAACTCGTGTGCTAATCGCTCTGCGATCTCGCATTCTGCAATGTCTTGCTTCAACAACTGCAGGATTCTCGATCCGACAAGATTGAGGCGGAACATTTGGCCGTTGAGAATGTCGAGGACTACGGCACCATCAGGACTGTGGCTCAAGCGAACATGCACTGGGAAACTGAATCCGCTCTGATTCTGGTGTTCTGGATCGACCCCCCCAAGCTCCGCGGTTCTACCCGGCCATGTTGCCATAGCGCCCTCCATCATTCGGAGCCCCGTCGAAAATGCGGTGGAATAAATCTCAACTGCTGTTCGACTCGCTCAAACGATGGCATTATTGAACTGTAGTTCTGGGGTTCAGTTATAGAGATTCTGCGGTCCGGTCTCGATTGCGACCGCTGCGAAAGAAAGATGAGAGAAGCCCTGCTGGAGTTCGACCCGTCGATGCATTCACCGGTCGCAAGTTCGACCGCTATGACGGGACCCGTTGTCACGCAAGTGAAATGGGGGGAAAATGCCAGTGCGGAGCCGCGGGTTCGACTTCATCAGACAGGCAAGTGACTCCTACATGACAGGTTGGCCGTGCTGATGCCTGCATTGAGACCGAACCCGGAAGGGGGAAAGCTTTTGAAAGCCGAGCGCGTGCGCATGCGGCTATCTACTCGAGATGTGGAGCGCATCAGCCGGGAAATCGCAGATGAAAAGAAAAGCCGTGATTATTACATATCCCACGCCTGGCTTACCGATGCGGAAAACGGTGCGTATGTGCCAGGCATCTTTAGGCTCTACACACTAAGCGTAATTTACAAGAAGCGATACGATGAGATTCTGGGCTTTTTCGGCATCCAAATCACAGATATTTTGCATGAGCAGATGCGGCTCGCGCTGCCCCATACGCACCTGATCGGAAGCCGGCCGGACATTCTCATCCCGACAATGCAAATCCCCGCAAAAATCAAAGAGGGCATTGACATCACGAAGACAAATCTGGTCTCCCGGATGACCGATCAGCGGAGCAGCGCGACGGTCCCACTCTTCGGAGCGAGTGGCAGCGGAGCATCCGTCTATGGGTATATCGGGATGGAAGACTTCACACTCCATCCTTTGATTCGCCCCGGCTCTCTTGTGCAGATCGATTCCGGTCAAACGAAAGTTGATCGAGGCGGCTGGCAGAATGAGTTTGACCGACCAATCTACTTTGTCGAATTGCGTGATGGCTACGTTTGCTCGTGGTGCGAACCGGGGGAACGTCGGCTATTACTGATTCCCTACCCAAAATCGGGAACGCAAGTGCGCGAAGTTCGGTTCCCCGGCGATTCAGAGATAATTGGGCGGGTAACAGCGGTATCGATGCGAATCGCGGAATAGAGGTGCAGGCCGGTGAGGTCGATATCGCTATTTCAAGCAGGTCTTTCGGCCTGTTAGCCAGATTCATTGGCCGCCCCAGCCCTCTTGGCTCTCCTAGCTTATTTGCGGCTGTTTTTTGCCAACTAGATCGTTCGCGCAGGCGTAAAATCTGTGATCACCGATCAGAAAAACCGCGGAGCATATGTAATCGTGGCTGGTCCTCAGACCTCCATCGGCTCAGCAAAAATCACATCGTTTACGTCGTCCTGGCCCGCAAGGTCTTCGGCCGCGAGTATATGAAGGTGGTTGGAGACCGCGTGCAGAGTTTGCTGCGTAAGTGGGGCTATTTGAGAACAGGTACGCTGACCCTCGTTCTGCGCACCATTTTCGAGGGGCTGCTGTATAAACGCTCTCCACACCTCGATCATGCTGGTGGTGGCGCAGATGGCCGTGTGTGTGGTGCTGCTGGCTGGGGCGGCGCTGTGCGTGCGCAGCCTGATGAACGCCGACGCGATCAATGCGGGATTCGACACACATCATATTGCCCTGGCCACGCTGGATCCGGGGGCACTGGGGTACACCCCGGCAAAGATCAACGATTTCTATGCGCGGCTGTTGAAACGGGTCGAGCATTTGCCGAGTGTGAACTCTGCGCCATCAGTGGATCGACGATCGGAACTTCACGGCGAATCTCGTTGAGTAGCGTCCGCGAATCTCCGGCGGTGCGCACTACGAGCGTGCGCGCAGGAGACACTTGGCCGCGGAAGACAGCAGCCGCGGGTGCTTCACCCAGGGTGCGGTACTTGCCGCTCTTCACCACGCCGACCACCTGGCTCATGGTCTTCTCGCCGCTCAGTTCTGCCTGAAGCGGGTCCCGATCAGCGCGCTTCTCTGTTGTCACTCCGCATGTGGATAGAGTCTGGAGCAAATGTGCGAGAGCTGCACGCGCATCAGACTTGCCGCGCTTTACGTGAGGATTCACCCCGTGCAACGAGAGATTGCCAAAACACACCGGGTCGAGGAGTTCTCCAGCCTCGCGCAGTTCGAAATGCCGGTGATCTATCGTTTCCTCCTGGCGTCTCTGAGGGATAAAGACCTGGCAGAGACAATGACTCAGGAATGTTTTCTGCGGGCGTACCGAAGTCGATCGACCTTTCGCGGAGAATCCTCCACCAGAACATGGCTCATGCGGATTGCAATCAACCTGCAAAAAGATCACTGGCGTAATCGGCGAATGCAATTCTGGCGAGAGACACTGGCGAACTCAGTTGATATGGAGCGTACAAGTGACCTTTTACCGAGCGCAGAACGATCACCGGAGGCGCAGGTCATCGCTCGGGAGCAGGCGGCGAAAATCTGGAAAATGGTTGAAAAACTCAGCATGCGCGAACGAAGCGTCTTTCTAATGCGTTATGTGGAAGAACTCGAATTAAGGGAAATTGGGCATTGCACCGGCCTGAAAGTTGGGGCCGTGAAGGTGTACCTGGCCCGAGCCCAGACCAAGATTCGAAAGGCATTGAAAGATCGAGACATGTATTGAAGATAGAGCCACTCATGCGGCATGAAGTCCCAGCTTGTCGGCCGAACCGTGAGGCCATCGAACCCTGTTCTTCGGCCACTGTTCCCTAGCCAAAAATAAATTCCGAAAAAACGCGAGCGAAATGGAAGTATCTGCGTCGCAGCTCCAATACAAGGCAGGACACATTCTTTGCAGTGGTCGTGGATTGGTAGAAAATCAGAAGGTTCGAAGAACGGCCCCGCTTCGTCTGACGCTGAACTTGCCGAGCGTTTGAAGCACAGAGACGAGCGTGCCTTCTTGACACTCTATGATCTCCATCGGTCGTCGGTCTTTCGATTTCTGATGCATATGACAGGATCAATTGCCACTGCTGAGGAGCTTACCCAGGAAGTATTCGTTGTGATTCTCGATGCGATGGGCAACGGAACCTTTGTGCAGTTCGATTCCAAGAAAGGAACTCTTGAGGGCTACTTGCTCGGGATTGCGAGGAATCTTGTAAGGGCCGAGAGACGGAGATCTCTCCGATTGGTTTCTTTGGATAACGTTATGGAAACCCCAGAATGGGAGCGCCTGCTGAACACGATGTTCCAAGAAAAGCGAGATTGGGATGTGGCGGCGCTGATGGCCGCGCGTTCTGAATTAAAGGTTCTTTATCACGCAATACTTGAGTTGCCGGTGCATTATCGAGAGGCCGTAGTGCTGTGTGGCCTCCAGGAGAAGAGTTACCGGGATGCTGCACTCCTCTTGCAATGTTCCGAGGGGACTATTGCTTCCAGAATAAATCGGGCCAAGTTGTTGCTGGCGGCCAAACTCCACCGATTGGGGCTTGGCGTTGCCGCTGAATCGAACATTCTAGAGCGAAAGGAGGATACGGATGTCGGGACGGCAATCAAAGCCAACGGAAACTGAAGAGACGGCGCGTGTAGATCATCTTCTCGGCCTGCTCAGCGGTTTGTCGAAACGGGATCCTTCTCCTGCCCTCAGGGAGCGCTTGAGAATGCTCGCATCCCAACGTTTGAACAGCTCTGGAATCGCTGCACGGAGTCGCACCAAGGATAGTCGATCGCTAGTCTGGCTCAAACCAGCTTTCGCGGTTGTGTGCCTCGTTGCCGTTGGGCTCGGGAGTGGCCTTGTTATTCGTTTCTTCGAGCGCAGCCCCGTGCAAGGCGGCAGAACTGCCAAAGTGGTTTCCCCTCTCGTTTCGCCGGAAACTAGCGTTCACGTTGAACCGGCAGTGCGGCCACCGATTGCCAAGTTGAAGATCCACCATCCGCACCCGGTGCCTGTGCAGCCGACAAGCGCACGACAGATGACTATGCGGCTTCCTTATTCCAACGGCGCAATCCAAACCGGAACTGACACAACGATCCGGGTTTCCATGTCACGATCCGAGTTGTTGTCGCTCGGATTCCCAATCAACACAACCGTTCAAGACGGACAGATTGTGGCCGAGCTTACGCTGGGAGATGATGGCCTGCCACGAGCGATCAGCCTGCCTCTGCCTCTTGAGGTGGTAAAGGAGAAGAAATGAACAATGCGTTTGGTCAGCGAGCACTCTACGGTTTGTTGGCGGTGATCATTGGAGTCACTGGTAATGGATTGGCACAGGACGCAGGCGTAATGGTGACCCGTCAGGCGCCGGGCTGCGCCGGCAGTGTCAACTGCCCCGACCCTCAGGTCACAATCGCCATCCCTGGCCCCCCTCCAATGATAGCTGGCCAAGTTGGTGTGGTCTCGACCGGCGGAATGGCCTTTGCACTGCAAGAGAATGCAGAAGCGGTAAAAAACCAACCGTATCAAGCCCAGGCCGTTACACAAATCAAGCAGACCCTTGCTGATGGATCGCACATCGCGCAAACGACAACGGCTACTGTTGCTCGTGACAGCGACGGCAGAACCGCCCGGATTCAGAAACTGAGTACAATCGGTCCCTGGAGATCCAACTCAGAGTCATCGCTAGGAAGCGACCAAACGTTAACAACGATCTTTGACCCAGTTGCGAATACGCACACCGATTACACCTCTGATATGAAGGTGGCGCATGTGCTGGCCATGCCCCCGCCTCCCCCCTCTGGTGCGTCGATGAGAGCCGCAGGTGGATTTGCATTCCTCTCAGGTAATCCTGGTGGCGCTGGAACAGGGCCCGTCACGTTTGCCGTTCAAGGCCACTCAGATTCGGACCACGCAGCCAACAGTCCGGACGTTAAGACGGAATCACTCGGCACTAAGGCAATCGATGGAATTCAAGCGACGGGAACCAAGGTAACGAACACGATCCCCGCGGGCACAATCGGCAATGACAAGGACCTCGTGATTACCCGTGAGACTTGGTATTCGCCTGACCTCAAGCTCGTTCTCCAAAGTACGCAGACCGATCCCCGCTTTGGTCAGACGACCTATTCGCTCACTAACATCCAGCGGAGCGAGCCCGATCCGAGCTTGTTTCAGGTACCGGCGGGGTACACGATCGATAAGCCTTCCGTACACTTCCAGACACGATAAGCGA
Organism: Occallatibacter sp.; assembly: GCA_036495975.1. GTDB lineage: Bacteria > Acidobacteriota > Terriglobia > Terriglobales > Acidobacteriaceae > Telmatobacter. The sequence goes on from DASXLY010000097.1 coordinate 23,430, forward strand.
GTTTGATTGCGACATCGAGATTCGGTGAACTGGAGCACCATTGACACGGGCCCTCAGAGACCTGGGGGCAGCGTCTCGCTGGGAGCCGCTCCAGCGGCTTTAGCGGAGGCATTCGGGTGGATCCCTCGTAGAGGATTACGCGCCAGCTTCTCTGCACCCCATACCTTAGTCGGCTTCTCTGCTTTGACTCCGCGCGGGCCCCCCGAATAAATTGGTCTTTCTCCTCACTACAACTCCGTTCTACGGCAGAACCCCTACTCGGTTTATCGACTGTCGACAATGGAGCAGTCCCTGGCGAAATGGTCCGAAGATGACGCATCTCGCGCGCTGCATTCGAACATACCCACCATCCCGAAGAACAATACAAAGAAGTCCCGAGCGAACAGAGTCTGTCCGGCGTCTTTGTGAATAAGGCCGGAGTGTAAAGGTCTGTGTGGGTCCAGATACGCACCGATGCGTACATCCTCCACCGTTCTTAGCGGCAGTTCTCAACAGCGACCCACTCCGACACGCCTTCACCATCTGCATCGAAAATATTCTCGAAAACTTGGAAGTTTTCGAACTGATCGGGGCAATCCCCGATAGGGGTATTTCTCTGTGATGATTTCGAAGCACACGACGGCTTTCACCCTCATCGGTATTCTCGCCGTCCTTCTAGCATCCTCGCAGTTGTACGCTGGCGAGTCCGCCAGGACACTTTATAAACAGGGGCAAGCTGCCGAAACTCGCGAGGACTATGATGCTGCGTACATCGCTTACCGCAAAGCGATGTTGGACGATGCAAGCAATCTCAAATACAAGACCGCCTGCGCGCGAACCCGCCCGCTTGCCTCCGAACAGCACGTCAAACGCGGAAAGGATCTCAAAGAGAACGGTAAGATTGCAGCGGCCTTGACCGAATTTCTCCGCGCTGCAGCTATCGATCCGTCCAATGAATCGGCGGAACAGGCGATCGCCGGCCTCGAAGGTCAGATCACGCCCGCCCCACAGAAGAGCGACATTCCGCAACTGCCTGCCGAGCACAAAAGGCTCGCCTCATTGGCTAGTCCCGTCGATCTCAAGCCCATCTCAGATGAACCCATCACTCTTCACATGGTGGAAGACAGCAAGGTCGTCTTCGAAAGCTTATGCAAGGCTGCAGGCGTCAACGTGCTGTTCGATCCCGAGTACAACTCAAAACGGATTTCTATCGATTTGAACAACACAAGCCTCGAAGATGCCCTTCGCGTCGCGGCAACCACTTCGGGAACGTTCTGGAAGCCCGTCACTCGAGGGACTATCTTTGTGGCTGCCGATACGCGCACGAAGAGGCAGCAACTGGAACAGCAGGCAATTCAAGTCCTATATCTTGCAAACTCAACTCAACAGAATGATCTGAATGATATTCAGACTGCCCTGCGCAACGTCTTGCCGAACGCCAAGCTGTATGGCGTGCAAAGCCAGAACGCCATCGTTATGCGCGGAACACCCGATGAGCTACTGCTTGGAGAACAGCTTATTGACGACCTCGATAAAGCGAGGCCCGAGGTCATGATCGACGTCGCGGTAATGCAGGTAGACAAAGACAAGGTCCGCAACATCGGCCTGCAATGGCCACAAACCCTCAGTGCGAGTTTGACGACCACGAGCACCACCTCCGGCGCAACATTGACGCTCAACGATCTCGCGAACCTGAACGCGAAGAACTTTTCGCTTACCGTCGGAACTGCTCAGGCTGAAATGCTCTTGACTGATACCGACACGCAAATCATGCAAAACCCGCGACTGCGTGCGTCCGACGGTCAGAAGGCGACCATGAAGATTGGTGAAAGAATCCCGATTGCCACAGGCTCGTTTTCGGGAGCGAGTGCCTCGGCCGCGAACCCATATGTGAACACACAATTTCAATACATCGACATCGGCGTGGTTATGGAGATGACGCCCACCATTCACTACGACGGTGATGTCAGCCTCAAAGTCAAGGTTGAAATAACCTCCCAAAACGGATCTACAACAATCAGCGGTGTCACCGAGCCAATCATCGGCCAGCAAAGCGTCGAAGAATCGATCCGCCTCAAAGAAGGGGAAAGCAATATCTTGGCAGGGCTGCTCCAGGAGCAAAACAATCGCACCGTGAGTGGAACTCCTGGGTTGGGAGAAATACCTGGCTTGAAGTACCTCTTTAGCACCCAGAATCGTGAACTTCAGCATGAAGAGATCGTCTTCCTGATCACGCCTCATCTCGTTCGCGGTGTGCAGATCGACCCACTCAATCTAAGGCGAATCGATACCGGAACAAACAATGCCATCCAGTTACGAGAGGTGCGTTCGACCCCCGCGGAAGGTGCCGCCTCGCCCAAATGAACCTAGTTGGTTCGAAAAACTCCAGCGGTTTTCCGTCGGCGGGTACACGACATCGCCGGAAGTTCCAGCATGCACCGGATCAATTCGCCTCGACGAAGCCCGCAACAAGGATGGTAAAGATGAACCGGAAAGCGAATCAGTCAAAACGCTGTGTGACAGTTTTCTTCGGGCTATTTGCGCTCGGCGCACTCATGACTGCGGGATGCAAAAACTTCTTTATCGGTCCAACATTGACCACTGTTTCGGTGTCTCCCTCAACTCCGTCTGTTGCGGTCGGCAAAGCACAGCAGATGGTGGCCACAGGCACTTATGACAACGGCACCACCGATACGGTTACGGACTCTGCCAGCTGGTCTACGTCGGACAATACCATGGCAACGGTAAGCACGACGGGACTGGTCACCGGTGTGGCGTCAGGGACCGCAACGATTAGTGCCACTTTGAACGGGCTCAGCGGTTCGACATCAGTGACGGTCACCGTGGCGAATCTATCTTCCATCTCTATTACGTCGACGAGTCAATCGATCTCTTCAGGACAGACCGCACAGTTCACCGCTACGGGAATTCTTCAAAACGGAAACACTGTAGATTTAACGGATTCAGTAACCTGGACATCTTCGAACACAGCCACGGCGACCATCGACAGTTCCGGATTGGCGACAGCTCAAACCGTCACCAGCACGGCAACAACGAACATTACCGCCAAGTCTGGAAGCATTACCAGCAACGCCATCACGCTAACCGTCTCTCCATAGGTGTGGAGAAAACGTCCAGGCAAAGAGGCTCAACTTATGAATGCGACATGGCATATCGGCCTGGCTCTGTGCGTTTTGGCAATCACTGCGAAGGTGTATGCCCAACCAAAACAGAATTCCGCGACAGCTACGACTCGAGCGATTGATCTTCCAAAACTCGCCGTGGAAAAGAGTTCAGCCCTCGAAGAACGTGAAGCATCCGAGCCTCCAGCTCTTGTGCCACTAGACATACAGCACAGATTTCATCTGCGCACGGACAAACGGAGCTTGATTTCTCAGGTCTTGGGTGCTTACGGCATCCAGGCAACGGTCGACCAGTCGGTGAACGCTCAAAGCGTCCGATTCGATACCGATGAGATTGGTTTCGCGGATGCAGCAGAATTGCTTAAGATCGCGACGGATACCTTCTTTGTGCCTGTCGATCGTAAGAGCATGATCGTGGTCACCGACTCCCAGCAAAACCGCATCACATTCGAGCATCGCGCGATGAGGACCTTTTATTTCCCGGGATTGAATTCCAAGGAGCTAACGGACATGGGGAACATCGCGCGCATCGTCTTTGGGGCCGAACAAAGCGTGATCGAGCCTAACAGAGGAACGTTGACTGTTCGTGCGCCCGAGCCCGAGTTGGATGCGCTCGACGAAACATACGCCGATCTTCTCGGAGGCAGGAGCATGCTGCAACTGAAGGTACGGTTATACGAGATCGACAAGACCAAAGCGACCAATGTCGGCATGGTTTTGCCGACTTCCACGACTGTGTTCAACGTCCCATCTGAGATCAACAGCATCCTCCAGAACAATGCAAACCTGGTGGACCAGCTCTTGAAAGAGTACCCATCTCTTGCCGGCAACTACGAAGCGATTCTTGCCGCGCTGATTGCTTCCGGGCTTTTGTCGGGAACCGTTTTCAACAGCCCTTTTGCCGTGCTTGGGGGAGGTCTCACGGAGACGGGTTTAGATTTGAACGGCGTCAGCGTCAACATGCTTCTCAATTCTTCCGATTCGCGATCGCTCAAGCAACTTCAATTGCGCATCCTTGACCAGGAGGAGGCCACGATTCGCAGCGGTGAGCGGTATCCCGTGATGACTTCGAGCTTTTCAATTGCCGGAAGTTCATCGAACGGCGCAGTTCCTCAGATTCAATATGAGGATCTTGGCCTAACGCTAAAGGTGACACCCCGCATCGAACTGAGCAACAAAGTATCGCTCAGTCTGGATATGAAGCTTTCTTCGCTGGCTGGCGCCAGCCTGAACAATATTCCAATACTGGCTAACCGCCAATACTCAGGTGTTGTATCGCTGCGTCTGGGCGACAGCGCGCTTCTTGTCAGCGATTTGTCGAAGCAAGAATCGCTCGATATTACGGGCGTGCCCGGATTGAGCGACATCCCAGGATTCTCGGGAGCAACAAATCGCCAGGACACGAAGGACATCATGGAACTCGCAATCATGATCACCCCGCACGTGATCCGTTTGGCGCACCAACAGACCGCCAGCCCAATCCTAGTCCTTCCTCACTAATGCTTGAGATTCTCCGCTCTAGGCGTGCCCGCCGAGTGCGCCGAAACTTCCGCTACTGCTGCATAGTGGGAATTGCGGTCAATACGCAGACATAAATTCTACTGAGAATCTTCTTGAGAACTGGAAGAAACCGTATCCTTGATACACGCCGCCGTCGATGAGGCAGTGCAAATGAGAGCAAGCATCGATAATGTCGATTCTTCCGTTGCAGCCACGCCGCTTCACGGGATGTCATAGCTTATCGACTCGCACCTATTGCGACGACCATTGGGCAATGCACGAACAAGAGCGCAAGAACCGATGGGGTCAGCATCGTGATTGGAAGTGGGATGTCCTCTCTCGGAAGATTCGACACGACGAACCTGTCTGTCGCATCGCGCCTTCGTCAATGACATCGGTATCGGAAAAGGAAATCTTCCAGCACCACTCATCGACCTTGCAGTGATTCACCACAAGTCGGACGAGTCGTCCTCGTATCTTAAGTTCGCAAGTGAGGGTCATTGCAACGATAGTAAATGGACGGGAACGGGGGTAAGGAAGTCGCGAGCGCTGACCTTTCGGGAATCAAGCTAACCAGTGATTTCCTCTGTCATTCGGGCAAGTTCTGCTTGCGCCTCCCCCAGTTGGGTTTCGATTCGTTCCAGATCGGACTGAAGCCAATAGCCGTGAGGATCATCCCCCGCCGCACTGTTTATCATGCGTTCTTTGCGCTGCTGAAGGTGGCGGATTCTGGTTTTCAGAACTGAGATATTGTTGGACCGTTCGAACATGCTGAGTAGCCCCTCGGCACGGAACCGGACCCATTAACCCTCCCCAAGGAATCAGGGGTTCAGCAGCATTCTCCAGAGAGTATGTTTTCCGTGTGCTCCAAACTGTAATGCGGATGGTTCGCAGTGTCAATCCTTCTCAGGGCGATGGAGCACACGGGGAATGACTCAAATGACAATCTTGTCATATCAGCTGGAACACATGCCACCCGGCCATCCCACAAATTGTCTTGGCATCTAACTCGCGTGTGGTTGTCTCGCTTCCTCCCCGGAAAAGCGATACCACGGCCCGGTTGCGAGGGCGCGACCATATAGCCTCTGCGCTGTCCGTCAAGTTTTCCAACCCCCGAGTTCTTGGCGGACAGCGCACCGATGCAAAGGTTTCCCTCGGTGACGAGTAATCATCCCGAACTCATTCGAGTGCATCTATAACTGGAGATTTAAAGGTCGCGAGAGTTCGCGCCGATTCGGGCACTCGTCCTCGTGGGGGAGCGTTTTATGGGAAAGCCGCTTGTCCTCGTGATTGATGATGACCGGATTGTTGCCGATACGTTCGCGATGATTCTGAATACAAATGGCTTTGACGCCGTCGTTGCATATAGCGGAAAGGCTGGCGTAGACGCCGCACAAAAAGTCGCGTTCGATTTCCTTGTGACGGATGTTGTCATGCACGAAATGAATGGCATCGAAGCGGCAAACGAAATCCGCGAATTGTTGCCAGAGTGTAAGGTTGTGCTCATCTCAGGGAACAACGATACCGCGGCTCTTCTCAAAGAAGCTGAAAGCCGGGGACAGCACTTTCAGATTCTTCCCAAGCCAGTGCATCCGACCGCGTTGCTTGAGGCATTGAAAGAGCCCTGAAGTACCATAGACGCAATTGCGCCGTCGCGGTTATGATGACAGCGCTACAGTAGGAACTTTATGGGCTCAAACATTGAGCAACATCGCCCGGTTGTGTTGGTGGTCGATGACGAGTCCGTCATTGCTGACACTCTTGCAGCAATTCTGAACCAGAGCGGCTACATCGCAATCGTGGCATACGACGGAGAAGCAGGTATTGAGATGGCGCTCATTCACCCGCCAGAGCTACTTGTCACGGATGTGATGCTGCCCGGAATGAACGGAATCGAACTGGCTGTGACGATACGGCGCATCTTCCCTGAATGCAAAGTTTTGTTGTTTTCTGGACACGCGACAACCAGTGATTTGATGATGACTTCTGCGATTGGCGGCAATCAGTTCGAACTGCTCACCAAGCCACTTCATCCCACCGAATTGATAAAGTATGTTGAGACGATTTTCAAGCAGTCTCAGTCTTCTTAGCGGCTACTGGCTGACACCGAGCAACTGAGCAGCCGCATGGACGAGCGTGGCAGGGTTGGTATTTGCGACTGCATCGGAATACTGTTCGGCCTGAGGTCGAAGATCGTCCAGTGGCGAACGAAGGCGAAGAACTGCGGGAGTAGGGATTCGGGCCTTGGCCGCTTCATAAACCCTACGAGCCATATCTTCGCTGAGGCTGTATCCGACAACTATCAAGTCAAACCGCTCATGTTCGATGAATTCAAAAGCAGTCTTGTCTGATGTGGCTGTCACTTCTGCGCCAGTCGTTCTGAGCACTGATGCGCGAGACGTGAGAATGTTCGGGTCGTTCCCGATGCACAGGATAGTCATATAGCCTCTTTGCTCCGAGGGGAGGGATGGGGGTATTGTGATTTACGCATTTTTTCGGAATGAAAAACAATCAGGGAAACATCTAATCCTAAACTTAAGGCACGTGGCGCAAGACTCGACGAGATCGTCAGAAATTAATTTCAAATCCTGTAAACCATTACAAGCCGGTTTGCATCAAGATACGCTTGAACGACTTCGCTCCGGGCTTTCTGCTGATGCGTCGTGTCATATCTAATCGCAAAACGGCTGAAGCTTTGCGTAAGACCCTTCAGCATCTCGAATCTGACCCCACCGTCGATTCGCACGACCCCGCTTTCGTCCAACTCAAGTTAGCCCTGCTTCTTCGCTTAATGGAGTGTGAAATAGGCGTGGCTGAGACTCTTGCATCCATCCATCTCGTAGAGTCTCTCGAACCGGAGCCGACCGAGCCCACTCAAGGTACGAGCCCCTAAAGACGACACGCTCATCGCCTGATTCCGGATTGTTACTTGTTGCCAAACTCAGGCCGTGAGAGTCACAGGGACTTTCCGCAACAAAGCTGTCTAATCTATAGTGTGCTCAGGTAACGACGGCTCTGGACGCATCAGCACCATTCGATGAGATAGACGCCTTCGATCACACGCTTCAAAGTCATGGAAAAAGCTCCCGATGAGGTTTAGAGATAGTGCTACCCCGTCTTCTTGCGCACCTTTTGCGTGCCGACTCAGGTCGTGCTTTTTTTACAAAGCCATTTATGCAATCACCTCTAGTCCCTTGTCACCGGTCCTTCAGTTCCTGATCGCTGGCGTGTTCATCCCACCAGCGGGCTTTGCCACACCCGGCCAAGGATGCGTTTTAACTGCGCAAAATCTTTCTGGCCGAGCTCGGCCACCCAGTCCTGCTCGATGCCGCGCAGAACCTCAATCTCTTTAAGCCACACGGCACGGCCGCGTCGGGTGAAGCGCACCACGCGTGCGCGCCCCTCCTCGGGTACGCCCCGCCGCACCAGATAGCCAAGATCCTCAAGGCTGCCCAGGAGCCGGTTCATGGCCTGCTTGCTCATTCCGGCGCGCTCGGCCAGTACGCCCGGCCGCACCCCGTCTGGGCCTGGAAACCGGAGCACGGGCAGATGCGCGAGCGAGATGCCGTCGAAGCCGGCCTGATTCAGTTCCCGTTTCAGGCGGCGAAGGATGACCTCGGCGGGAACGCGCAACAGCGCGCCGATGAGCATATCCTTCACCTTGACCGGTCTATTGCTCAGCCCCTCGCGAGACATTGTACCGGGCAAAATTCCCCAAAATTTGCATTGAGATGTCTCCGTAAACGTTGTTTACGATTACAATCCGTAGATAAAGTTTACTATAAGGGTTTCCCAATGACACCTGAAACCGCTAAGCATCGCGTCAATCCCGCTGATGAAACCATCCACCTGGGCCCCATCACGATGCGTTTTCTCGTAACCGGCAGCAAAGATCCCGCGCAACCTGTGGAATTCAAACTGCACCACTACCCTGAAGTGCCGTTTATTGCTTTGCGCCTTCGATCGGAACATTCTGATGGAAGAGCCAGTGGTTGATGTCGGGCCAGAATTCTTTGACGACGAAGGAAGCTGCATCGATTCCGACGTTAACGGCCCATTCGCTGCCGGTATTGCCAAGGGTTCGCTCGCGCGAGGGATAGTAAAGGTTCGAAAGCCCGGATGAGACTCCGGCGCCTACCACCTCGCTTGTGTTGAATGTTTCGTTGCCTGCGTCGTTTCGCGTGATCGCAGCGCGACTGAGCGCGTACCCGGTGCGCTTGAAGAATCCGCCGCGGCCGAGGGTGTAATAGCGGGGGTCCTGGCGAGTGATAACGGGAAAAACGAACTCGACCATGTAGTTCTCGCTAGTCTGGTCGAGCGCCGAGTGCCAGAAGTAGCGGCCGTAGCCAACAACCCCCTGGCCGAACTCCGGGATCGAATTCCTAGCCATGCCGAGGCCCGCAAGCGCCCCAGGAATATAAATGGAGGAATAGTCGAACGAATCGTCAGTGGCGGTAAGGAATTTCTCCTTCACGGACATCGGAGGAAGCTTTTCATCCGTGCTGACGGAGCGGAAGTTCGGAATAATTCCGAGGATCCGCTTGGTTTGCTGCGGCTGCCCGCTGGGAACTGGATTCTGATGGATCGGCTTCTGAAGCGTGCCGCCCGCCCGACCCGATTGCGGAGTGGCCTGCGGATCTTGGACGTCGGGAATCAGACTAGTTGCAGATACATTCAAAACACCGGATGCAGCCGAGCTTTCTGGCGCGTGGGACATGGCTTGCGGAGCGTCCGGAAGCGTCTCCAAAACGTGAGAAGAGTCGCTCAGGTCGGCGGTTTGACCCGACGCGAACCTGCCGAGAGCCACGAGGCTGACCAGACAAACCAACCATAATAAAGGCCGGGAATACCTCAACTGGTTTCAATCTCCTGTGATGGACAAAGTCCAACCGAGAAAACGGGGTGAATCATATATCTGACTGCATAGGCGCACAGAAGTCAGCAATAAGCGCGAATATGAACGAATTGTCACGGTAGCGATTGGCCACCCACATTTGACACCTCGCACGTAAAAGCTTGGATTCGGAAATCGACGAATGGTCGCAAAAACCCATTCTTCGCACCCATTTAGACTGGTGGAGATACGGCCACTTTGAAAGCCGTGCGTTCTCCATGAATCGAGATTGCGATTTCACCGGCTGCGCGAGCGATTGTCAAGTTTCGGCTATAACTTCCTTTTACGATCACTCCAGCTCGATTCCGTGTACGCCTTCCAAGAAAGGGTTCTTGAAGAACATCCGGATGCGATGTTGCCCGCTTCGTTAATGGTGTGATTGGAGATCCCAATGCATTCGCGTTCGCTTCGCCGCGAATTTCAACTGGGATTTTCTTTACCATTTTCGGGCAGTACGAAGTCCTCGGCACGCAATTCGTTCGAGGTATGAGCGCCGGTGCACTCGACGGAATTCAGCGACGCTCTTATGGTCTGGATACAAGCGCCCCAGAAGCCACATCAGCTCTACGTTTCGCCGGCACTCAGCTTCCAACCGCTGTGAAGAGCGGATCTGGTTCAAATAGCCATATAGATACAACTTCAATAAATCACGCGGATCATAGCCGAGTCGTCCCGTCTCAGCAGCCTGAGCGCGCTCGAAGCCAAGCTCGGACATCACAAGCTTTTCTACAAAGGCGTCAATCACGCGGCACATATGATCTGTCGGCACAAAGTCGTCCAACACCACAGGAAACAGTGTGCCTTGTCTTCGTCCCTCGCCCTCGATATAGCCCATAAAGAAGACATACCTCCGCTTAGCAAGGTAATCTTCTCACTTGTTTCGTGAGGAGGTAGTGACAAAAAGGGACAATGGCGCAACCACGCAGTCCTTTTCTAACGGTGCACGAATTGCTGTGCTGCGGTGACGCTAACAATTGCAAACCACCTCTGTTTTAGCGACCGGGACAACCTCCGCATTGCCCGTAAACCCCAGGATAGTTTCGGATACCCAGTAGGCTTGAGTCGATTCGACCATCGAAGTCTAGATCCTTAGGAGTGTCCTCCCTTTCGGAGCGGTCCCGTGAGACCCGGCGAAAGTCGACGGCGGACGACAAAGTAAGCGATCCAGCAACAGATACCAATCGCCAAGAAGCTGGCAAAGAGAGGTGAGTCGCGAAGCAGAAAATGAAACTCTCGGATTCGTCCGCCAGAAATGTTCGTCTCGAAGCTCAAGGAAAGGAGAGTGAAGAATATTCCCGGACCGAAGAGCCATCGCTGCCAGGCGAGTAGCTTCTTCGTTCTGCGCAGGGAGCGCATCGCGAGTTCCGGTGGCACAGTTATTTCCGGGAAGTCTAGATGGTCTTCGCTTTTGAGACGGATGACCTGTTCCATGAGTTCCGGATCTTGGCTGAGATACTCCTCAACAAGAGTGCGTGTCGCGGAGCTTGCCTCTCCCGAGACATACACCGGTAGCAGATCGACAATCACCTCTCGAGCAATCCTCATAACGTATTCTCCTGTGCGGCGGAAAGGACAGCCCGCGCCCGATGAACTTTTACCTTTGCCGATGCGATTGAGACGCCCAGGACCTGCGCGATCTCTTCGTAGGGCGTCTGTCCGATGGCTCGCATGAGCAGCGCCGCCCGGTCTACCTCTGGCAACTTCTGCATTCGTCTTAACACAGCTTCGTATTCTTCCCGTTTTTCAAAATAGTGGTCTTGACCTCTTCGCGTATCTGCGATTTCTCCGTCGAGTTCGGTATGGCGGGTCTTTTTCCGCAATTCCTGCAGAAACAGGTTGCGCGCAATCGCGAATAGGTACCCTTTAACCGTAGCTAAGCGGATGGAATCTTCGGCCACCCAGGCGCGCACAAAGGTCTCCGCGGTGATGTCTTCCGCGTCTTCCCAGTTGCCGGATAAATAGAGCACAAAGCGAAAGACATCTCGCGAATAGCTCTCGTAGAGAGTCTCGATGTTCATTGGCTGCTCATCACATACGAGCTTGGTCCGCTAAATCCCAAAAATACCGGAGAGGATGTCCCCCAAGGCATGAGCCATTATGCCGGGCCGCAGGCTGCCTCGCCATATCGCCAGGGCTCCAAACAAAGCACCGAAGAGGGCGATCTTCGCCATGGCCTGTCCTCCCTGGTAACCATGTCCCACTCCGAACAACACCGCCTGCAGAAAGACGGCGGCCCACTTGCTCCCGGTTAGTGCGTCAAACTGTCGTTGAAAGTAGCCGCGGAACGCGATCTCCTCCGAGATGCCCGCGCTGATGGAAACCGCGATCCAGAGTGCAATCGCTAGAGGTTTTCGAGGTAAAAAAGTCTGAATCGAAACAGCATGGCTTATTTCGAACACATGACCCCATAGCATTTCCACACCAGACCAGATCGTCCATATTCCGAGCGCCAGACCCCCGTCACGCAGAACATCCCTGAGGCTGTTCCACGAACCGCCAATCAGACTCATCATCGTCACTCCGCGACGGGCAAGCCCTGCGTTTACATATCGAAAGAGGCCGTATTCCACCGCGATCAATGAAAGATAGAGCACGATATGAGATGAGCCGGCACTCAGCGGATGTGCACTCGCCCGCCGTTGAAAGATCGCACCGGCCGCGGCAAGGCCCATGAAGATAAATGCAAGAATGATCGTGTGGAACCATGGTGCGACCGGCGCGGTTTTCGTGGTCAGAGTTTGCGGCATTGCAGCAGTGGACATATCATTCCTCCGCAAAGCTCCTGGCACTCGGTGCGAAGCGCTCGAGGATGTGTGCCATGGCTGTGCGTAGAAGGTATCCACCAAGACGCAGAAGGTTACAAGAAATGCATGAAAAATAATCATGTCGAGGCAGGTGTGCGACTGCTGATTGGACGTCTTGGTCAAAGGGCATGGTTCCGCCGATATGCCGCCGGACGCATCAGTTTTCGGATGGTCCGGCAACTCGGAGGCTGGACAAGCGATGAGTTGGCCCCGTGCATAGAGATGCGTAACAGTCTCGTTCCTGCCCGCAACGCCGGCTGATTGCCGGAAATCAAGGGCAACAGCAAAAGCTCCTAAGGGGAGTGAGAGTACCGGGACATCCATTACGTTTTAGACCGGCGACATGGTTTACAAGCCCCTTGCGGTGAGAGTGGCTCTAGTTGCGGGTTTTCGGCGGGCTCACGCTCTCTACGGCGAAAAACCATCGTTCACTAAATGACTGTTCGGGAAGGATAGGTAAAAGTAACGAGGGGCCGATCGGAGTTACTAGTTTAAACAGGACCAGATGAGACGATGCCTTTGTGAAAGCGAGGGCATCGTCTTTACGGCATACGTCCAGGGAGATGGCCGCGGTCAAGGAAGTCTGTTTCCGGTGACGCTGAATGACCGGGTTTTGGCCCGATGACGCAGAATGGCTGCTAAGAGAGGCATTTCAGGCAGAGTCAAACGGCGACCTGAGAGAACGGCTGGAATTCCTTCCCTGGAAACGTGCTTTGGCCTGAGGTCAACAGTTGAGAGCGAACCCCCGCATTTCCATTGAATCCAAGCGCTATCCGGAAACCTCGCTTAAATCCCCGGTATCTACTCGCGAGTGGCGGCGGTCCTGCAATCTCCAACTTCCGGCGCGCCGAACACACTGGCATCGCCAGTGAGATCAATTAAACCCGTGAAGCGTACCGTTTATCACGCCTCACGGGTTCATGTTTACTGACCGTGCGTTCCGTCGCGTTTTGGGGAATGAAACCGCGCGGAGATCAGCTCACATCCAGGGAAACGAATTCCTTCATTGCCCGATTCGACCGAGTCTCAATCTCTGCAAGAGCTGATTTGCGGTCACATTGGATCTCGGGGTTGTCGGCACGTCTTCTGCAACCGACCTGTCTATGCTTTCATTTACAGGAGTTAACAGAATGGCGTGGATGTTGCCCGTATCCGGCCCGCTGCGTACGATTGCCATGGCCGAGATCTGTCCGCGCTCGTTGATCTTGTTCGCCATGGTTGCGAACAGGTTGGAACTGGCAAACAGCGTGTTGAGGTCGGTCATCACTCCGTCCTGATAGATAAAGGCATGGGCCCAGTTCAAGTGGGAGTCAAAGGTGCTTCCCACCACCTGGCCCCGGTTGTTAATGCCGCTGGCTATGGCAAAAGAATCTCCCGGAAAAGGCCTGAAGCTTGTGAGTGTGCCGTTCTGCCAAACCGCGCCATACAGTGTGCCATCAGGGCTCCCGACTGCCCCAACAATCTGATCCAGATCGTTGTTGCCGAAGGCGACGGCGCCATGTCCGTAGTCAGGAAGCGCGGTGGCAGTGCCGTTTATCCAGGATACGGCGTGCGTAACCGACTGGCTGCAGTTATACGTTTGTCCTGCGGCGTGGCCTAGATCGTTGATCCAAAACGCGTCCCCGTCTGTATCGTTATCCACCGTAGGAAGAGGTTGGGGTTTGCCTTTTTCCCATAGCACCGGCGATGAAATAAGGTGAGGTGGGCATCCGGGGTCGGTGACGGCCGTTTCCGCAGTCCCTGAGATTTCTCCGCTGGAATTGATCGAACTCGCCTGCCCATTATTTCCGCCGAGCGTAGGAAGAGCGTTCATGTGGAAGTCTTGCCACACAAACGGGAGACACACATGTTTCGTGCCGAAGCCGCAAACGTCTTCGCCGTTCGGGTCCAGTGCATCCGTTTCGGAATAACCTACGACCTGCCCTCGGTCGTTGATCTCGCCCCAGTTCATAAAACTGTTCTGCCCTCCGAGCGTGCCGAGGTCGACCTGGACTCCGTTGATGACGATCGCATCGCGGCCGTTTAGAAGTTTCGTAATCTGGTCCTGCTGACCCGGGGGCGCGTTCCCATCCTGGATCGCTGTCCAGCCGCGATTATTGAGGGTCATGGCACAACTCATATTGTCATTCCCCAGAGTGCCTTGATCGGTAACTTTGTAGTTGGTTTGCGCAACCGCGTCGCTGGAGCAAGCCAGGAGAATCGCCGTCACCCACGGTAGCCAGAAATTCCGGATCTGTTGAAGTGTTCTCATATCTCGTTTTCCTCCAGTAAAGTCGTGGTGCCGAGGAGGCAGTCAATCTATATCAGGCCCAACTCGGCGCTTTGAAAATTTGCGTCGAATTGGGAGCAGAATTGGCTCACAACTGAACAAATCCTTGTTGAGCCTCAAACCGAGGAAGCATCCAGGCATCCGACCATACCGACCAGTTTGTACGTTTATCGGTTGAAAGTCAATCCCAATTAACCCGCCTGATTTTTGCTGTGACGTTCCCGAACCTCGTAGTCTCTTATCCCTTCCATTTGTATGGAAACTCGTAGAAATGGCAGAAAAGAATTCCCGGCCCAGCCACAAATCGAGTTCTCCCGCGCTCATAACATCTGCCTCGACAAATCGAGTCGCAAGTTGCATACTGGATGGTATGTTACCGGGTACAATTGATCTTCTAGTGGGTAGGAACAGACCGCGACGCAGGGGGCCTACACCGCGCGATCCGAAGCGCACGCGGGAGCGCTTACTGCAGGCGGCATTCCGCGAAGTGTACAGATCGGGCTTCCAGAGTGCCGGCCTCGATGGGATTCTGGCCGCAGCCGGGGTCACAAAGGGGGCGTTGTACCACCACTTCGGCAGCAAGGAAGCCCTGGGATACGCCATCGTCGAAGAGATCATCGCTCCCGACAATCGCGGCCAGTGGTTGCGTCCTCTCGAGGACTGCAAGGACCCTATCGACGCTTTGATCGGCGCTGTTCAGGCATTGTCAGTTAAGCCCGAGGCTGTGCGCGGCGGCTGTCCTTTGATCAATCTCGCGCAGGAAATGTCTCCTCTTGACGCGGGATTCCGCCAACGGCTCGCAACAATATTTCGTAATTGGCAGGACGGCGTTTCCGCTGCTTTGCTGGATGGTCAGAACCATGGAAAGGTGCGTCGCGACCTGGAACCTATTCAAGCAGCTGGAATGCTGATTGCCATGGTCGAAGGTTACGGCGCGCTTGCCAAGAATGCCCAAGATGCGAAAGTGATGGAAGCGGGGATCAAAAACATTGTGGAGTGGCTGCGGTCTTTGCGCCCGCCGGACAATCGCAAGCGGGGTTGAACGGATCGTGCAAGAAGGATCGATATTCCCGGATGCTGACCCATGGTCCCGCCGAAGACGCGGAGCTCGGCACGTATAAGGACAGCACGCCAGTGCGGCGACCTTCCAGACATTCAGGACGGCACCGGAGACGACTAACCCAAGAACCTTGAACAGGAGAATGGACATGACAAGAATCGGGGTATCACGGCGGAAAGCGCTCGGCCTATCCACTTGAGAATTTTGCACAAAAGTTCTATCTGAGGAACTCGCTGATTTTGTTGTTCCACCGACTGCCCTTGCCACATCATCTTCCTGCCGATCTGCGGGAATCGCATAGCGATATTTCGATCCACCTTGCAATCTTGCGTGCCAACTCCGAGGCGGCGGTGCCACCTGAGCTGTCCTGCCGCGACAAGCGTGGTCGGGCGACGAGAAGGAATATCCATCCTGTAAACACGGCAGCATGGAAATGAATGAGCACGTTATGAGCACGGAACATTCCGGGAAGTAAGTGGCTTCGCGCAAAGCCGTAGTCAGCAACGACATTCCGGAAAAGAACCAGGGCTCAAATTGCCGCTTGGCGGCGTGATCCACCACGGCTGATGACGGTTCAAGTAGAGATTAGGCTCTTATCGATGCTCCCTTTCATGTCTTCCTCCAGCAACTTTCTTCGGTCTTCGGCGGCAGGAATCTAATCACGCTTCTAGTCTGGCTGCATATTGTTGTCCCTTCGTTCACGGTGGCTCCCAGGTCTCAGAATCGAGACCCTGGGGCACCCACTTCGGTACAAGTTCAAACGGTCACGGACCTAGCGAAAATAGATCAGTTCTCACAAATCATTCCTTTCCTATTCAAAGTCAGATCCGCACAGCAACTCGAAGACAAGACTCTTTGGTCGCGTTGTAACTCGCTTCACGTGGCAGCTAGAATCACTCGTGTAGTGCGTCGTAGAATCTGTCGGTTATTAATGAACTGCTCTTGGAGCGAGACGCGCAATGGGTACCCGGTTCGCTTGGTTGTGTTGACCCAAAACATGATCGGCGAAATCAGTGACGCCCTACACTAGTAAGCGGCGAAGATTTTTTTGCACAACGCCCCGACCTTCTCCTGGGTAGCAGGTCTCGTGGCCGGTCCAATGGCTCCGATATCGCAGAGGAGGTTGTTCTTCGTTGCGTTGACTTCCTTAAGTTCCGATGACCACGCCGCCCGATCGCCAATACCCGCCAGCGAGGCGGCCGGCGACCCCATCGCGCCGGAAAGCCAGGTGTTGACGGTTTGGTTTCCGACACCGGGACGAAGGGCGATCGAAACCGACGAGAACCCGGTCGTCGTGAACGTGCAGGACTGTGGGTCACCCAGGATCGTCTTGACCGAGGCTATCGGCTCGCTCACGAGTCCGGCCACGTCGGCTTGAGTAATCAGCTTGCGGTCGCAGGTGTTGCCCGCAGGCGCGGCCGCAACGTGCGCCGCGCCTTGCGACGCCGACGATGCGCCGCCTCCTGTCTTCGACTTGGAACAGGCGGCAAGCGCAACAAGTAGGATCAGAGCGAGGGCACCCGGCCGACGACTGCGACCGCTAATCTCCCTTGATCCGGCTCTGTCAGTCATATCGTTTCACTCCTTGTTGTGAGTTTGTTGAAGTTTCATAAAGTACCGTGCTTCATGCTTGTAAAGCATCAGACTGGAAACCATGTCCGCCGATGGCCTCGGCCAGGAGAACTCACTCGTCCATGAACCGAACACTGGTTTCGGGCATATGCGAAACCGGCACCGCAACCCACGTGCCGGTTTCAAGAAGGCGAGTAACTCCGATCATCAGCTGGCCTTATTCTGCGAGATGTCCCAGCCGCCAGATACGGGCGTGGTGGAACCTCCCGTCAATGAGGAACTGCAGGGGATGAATCTGGTTGGGGTACACGAGGCGTTCTGCCACTTGTCTTCGGGGCCGAAATACTCGGCGAGAGCGGGAGTAGTTTTCCCTGTATCGGCAGAAGGCTGATTCACCAACAAGTCCACCACCTCGCTCACAGAGGTGGTGTTTCCTTTGTCATCGGTTCGGGTGTAAGCAAGCGATCCGACTGCACTGCAGATTGATGGTGTTCCCGCCGCCACGGCGATGTCGAACTCGTCACCCCATTTCCCGGGGTCGAAAGATAGTTCGGCGTCATCGTCAAACCAACGCCGGCGGGTCCCTGTGGTCCTTGCAATCCTTGCGGTCCGGTCGGACCCGTCGGCCCTGCGGGCCCTACTGCACCGGGCGCTCCTTGGGACCCCGCCGGCCCTACGGGCCCCTGCGGGCCTGTTGAGCCGTAGGTCAGTTCATCTGGCAGGAATTCGCCCAAGCCGTTCACGATCAGAATGGTGAAATTACCTGCAATGGTATTCGCGGGAAGGGCCGCAACAACCTGTGTCTCTGTGTACGAAATGACCGTGAGTGGACTACCGGCGAACAGGACAATTGGTGATTTCTTAGATGGCTCAAAGCCAGAGCCGTTGAACGTTACCTGATAGTTGCTGTAGTTAATGGTAGCCCTGTTGATGGTAAGGATCGGTATTGCCGCTGCGAATGCGAAGAATCGCGGTGCGAGCAGAAGGACAGCCATCATGATGAGTTTGCGCACGCTGAATTCCTTCCTTGGGGGTCCTCTGAAACTTGGGTTGAATCAGGTCGAGATAGCCTGCATGATCGTTTCGCTTGATTTCCGATTAGGCTCTCGCCGGTCGATCACTGATCAAAGTGCTGGGGGGGGCCAGGCCCCGCGCTTACTTCGGGGTGCACATCGTACCGATGTAGTCGCCGCTCGTGGTGCCGGCGACCGGATCGAACTCCCCACGCAGACGGATTTGTCCGGTCGCGTTTGCCATGGCACCAATGCCGCCGGTAAACGTGATCAACGAAGCAAACCCTCCGTGTCCGGGCGGCAGATCGATCGTTCCGGTGTCAGTTCCGAAGAGTTCATCGCCGCTCTTTAGAGTGATGATGCTGTGCCCAGTGAAGAAAGAAATCGATGGCACCTCGGGCTCGCCGTTTGGAATGATCTTGTCCATGGTGAAGCGATAATTGCCCTGAATGCCTCCCCATACATGCCCCGCCGTGCAGAGCACACCCGGACACGTGTTGGCTGGTTGAACTTCAGCCTCGAAACTTCCTACGAGCGGTTTGCATTGCTGTGCAGCAAGTGGGACTGCCATTGCTGCCATGAGGAAAACTCTCAGTTCTATTGAGTTGATTTTTCTGGATTGCTTCATAGTCTCATTCTCCTTTTGGCATGTACGCGGTCCAAAGCGGATCCGCCCTGTTCAGTTTCGTGCGCGAAAAACGTTCGCCTTTTCCACTCCTCAATTCGTTGCGAGGTTTCTAGTGCATCAATGCGCCAAGGTTGGCGCTCCCGAGCGCGTGACCGAAGCTTCTGAGCTTTCCGTCCTAGACTAGTTTTATTGCGAGGTGATCTGAGAACCGCCTGGCTTGATATTCCCGCAGTCGGACCTGACGAAGCGGCCGGTAGATTTGGTGGTGGATTCGTTTGATTTTCCATTGATGGTCATCTTCATGGCGGTGGTGCCGCGGGAATGTTCGGAATCGAGGAGTTCAAGCACACTGTGCACGCTCATCTGAATATTTGGCCGGTTGCAGGAGATGTCGACGGTCATACCGTGGCTGGTGATGTTCTTGCTGCTGACGGTGCAGCCTGGATGTGTGTTTGCCTTGGCCATCATTTCGACGAAGCTCTTTTGCGTGACGCAGTCGAGAGAGCGGATGGCTGTTGATCCGTCGTCGTTGAGGACAGTGTTCTCCCATAGGCCTTCTTTGACGGGGAGCGTCTGGCCGAATGTGCGCGCAGCGGCACATAGCAGCAGGAAACCGATCACGATTCGCATGGCGAAATGAACCTCCATGATGATGCGGGTTGGAAACGCTCGGCAGCTCCGTGCAACGCGTGAAAGAGAGGGGCACGATTATTGCGCATTCTTGACCATCGGTGACGCGACCTGCTTGTAACCGGAAGGTACGTCGAAGCTGCTCAAATCCGCAGGGGACGTGGAGAAGTGATCGATGCTGGTTTGGCTCTCCAGCAAGACGCCGGCAGTAGCCGGATTGACCGAGGGTCCCGCGCTCTCCGCTTTGGGTTGCGGCTTGTGACGCATGAATGCGCCGAGGCCTGAGCTTCCCAGAGCTCGCCCGAGTGTCCCGAGCTTTCCCACTTCGCTGCCGGCAGCCTGCGTGCCTGTATCGGTGGCCACTTCGCGGGTCACGTCTCCAGCGGAAGATTTATTGCCCTGGCCCGCAGGAAGTGGCGCAACAGAAGGAGCGGCAAGAGGCTGCCCGTCCGCGGATACTCCAACGCGCGTGACTTGAAGCACCGGAAAACCCTGCATTTTCGAAGCTTCCTTCTTGAGGTCGGCAAGCGCCTCCGCGCCTCCCGGCTGTGCAGCCAACATGCCGGACATCTGGTTAGCGGTGGCGTCGACAGAGAGTTCCTGCATCATGCGCTGGTTGAAGGCGCGCAGTTCATCCATGCCGGGGATTTCGGGCACGAGCCACATTTCGCTGGTCGCCGCCATGCCTGCATTCACATTGGTGCCATCGTTCGCCTTCGCATTCGCAAGCATGGTGACGGTGACGAGAGCTTCCTTTGCCTGAAGACCTTCGATGGTGCGGGTCGTTCCATTTGAAGTGATATGGGCATCAAAGTTCATCTGGCCGTCGCCGGATGCCGGCGGCTGGCTGCCTTTAGAAGCACTTTGCTCCTTAGCCTTGGCCATGGCGTTTGTCATCGCGTCCTTCATTTGCTGGAACGTCATGACGGAGTAGCTGTGTTTGTCGTGATCGATGAACGTGATGGACTGCTGGTCGAGATCGATGATCTCCGTGGTGTGCGGATTCGATCGAACCATGCGATTGCCATGCAGCCTCACCGTCGTCACCGTATCTGAATTTGCCTGTCTCGCCTGCGAACTGAATGCGTCGGCGAGTTTCAGCATGCTCTTTAGGGAGCCGCCCGTGATTTTGGTTGTTTCCTGATAAGTGACATCAGCGTTTGCGATCTGCGGTATCAGAGCCGCGGCCGCGAGGATTGGGAGCCAGTTCGATTTCATTTCAAATCTCCTTGTTGCGGGGAAGTCGTTCTATTCGCGGGTAAGTTCGACGCGGCGATTGCGCGCGCGCCCCTCGAGCGTGTCATTGGTATCGATAGCGCCCGACTCGCCATATCCATTTGTCGAAAGACGATCGGGAGCGATGTGAAAGCGAGTAACGAGAGTCTGCTTGACAGCGGCGGCGCGGCGCTTGGAAAGATCCAGGTTGGAAGCGTCGCCACCTATGTTGTCCGTGTGGCCATTGACTGTCAGCTTCCAGTCCGGATGATCCGTCAATGCTTGAACGATCTCTTTCAGCACGGGATCGGATTCGGGCTTGATGGTGTCCTTGTTGAAGTCGAAGTAGATGCCGTAGGTAATGGCGCGCTTCTGCTCGGCGAGTTGCTTCTCAACCAGGTTGATCGGTTGGGGAACCTTGTACTCGATCTTGACGACTTCGACTCTGAATTTTCCACCATGAAAAAGCGGGTCTTTCAGTCGCCACAAGAGCACCAGCGGATTCAATGGATCGTCGATGACATAGACCTCAGCCTCGCTGTGGGTGGGGCGGTACTTCTTCGGATTCGGATCTTTGCCTACAGATTTCATGATGCCGGTGAGATGAATCGCAGGGAGAGTGACGGGCTGATCGTTCACGATCATGGGATAGGCAACATCCTGCGGTTCGACCCGTGAGAGAATGCCACCCTCATAGGTAGGCTTTACGCCTTGCGGCAGCGGCATGACATCGAGATATCGAAGATCAAGCTGGCCGGTGCTCTTCACCTCTTGGAAAGATTTGTCTGAAAGGCGCAGTCGAGTTACGCCGTGGAACAAGTGCGGCATGTGCAAAGCCGTGACTGTCACGTAGGTGTCTGCGGATGCCAGATCCAGGTTGCAGACAGTGTCTGTATAGTCGGTAGGCTTCGAATCGTGGTTGTAGTCGTCTATGTACTCCTCCGTTGCCATGTCCTCAACGAATGCGGTGGGAGTGACGAAATTGACGGTGATTCGGTTTTCTACATCTCCGTTCTTGATGCCCCAGGCCGTAGTGACCACTGTTCCCACCTTCAGGGGAATCTTCGCTGCGTTCTGCGGCGGGAACGGAGCGGGTTCACAGGGTTCGACAGGGGTGGCGTCGTTGACGGGCGGGACGGGATCTCCCTCATCGTCTCCGTCGCTAAGCATCTTTGAGAGGCCGTCGAGCAATCCTCCCGCATCGTCTGAAGGTTTGTCGGCTGCTCCCGGTTCCGGCTTGTTTTCTCCGGGACTCGCGGGCGTTCGCGCTGCGGGAGCAGCTGCCTCAGATGTTGCACTGTGGATGAGGGCAGTAGCCTTCTGCTTCACTTTGTAGCCGGCGTATACCAGCCCGCCGATGCCGAGAACCGCAATCAGCGCCAGCACTCCCAGCACAATGAGGACAGTCGGCACACATCCGCTCTTGGCGTTCTGCGCGGGCTGCTGTGTCGGAACGACAGGCGTGCTTTGCCACGGAGTTGTGGCGGCTGGTTGCGGCGAAGCAGTTGCCGGCGTTTCAGTTGACACTTGCGCCATGGCGGCTTGTGCTGTGGCCTCAACCGGCGCTCCGCACCTCGTGCAGAACTGCACGCCAGATCCGAGTTGGCCTCCGCATTTTGTACAAAAGCTCATTCAGTTCAACCTCCGCCCTTCTGCGAGGCGCATCCATCTGGAATCTGCGTCACATGTTGGTAGAGCGGTCGAGTAGGACCTCGCAAAAACGTTCCCGTGGGGTCAACCCGTTTTGAAGTAAATGGCGTTAGAAAGATGTTGATCGCATTGGTGACCCATTGAGGAATCGCGTAGCCAACACCGGTGTCGAGGTTGATGTCGATCGTTCCCTGTCTACACGCAAATGTGTTGTTGGGTGCTTTGAGCGCAGTTCCGGAGAATCGGAATGCTACATAGACACCCGCGTTAAATCCGAAGGCGCCAATGCCAACCATGGTTCGAATGTCGAATCCCATGACAACGGAATTGATTCCGACAGAAATTCCTTCTACGGAATTTCCAATATCGGTTATCGTGTTCACGGATGAACCCGCATTCAGCCGCCACGCCTTGGCCCAGTACCCTGCGTCCATTCCCGCGCCGAATGAATATTCGCCCTCCGCATTGAGTACGGAGGTTTTGGCGCTGAAAGCGGTGTTGATTAAGAACGATGAATTAAACGTAAGGGACAGCGGAGCCGGTCCGCCCAGAGGAATTGAGAGATCGATCGGCAGCCAGAGCTTTTTATGAAAATTTGCCTGGAAATCCTTTGCGGCGGATGCATTGAGATGAAGTTTGATGCCGACATTGCCGTTCAGGCGGATACCGCAATCCTGCAACCCGTCCTTGATGTCCAGAAAGAATTTGATTCCGGAATTGCGGATTGTCATATAACCGGAGGCACGGAGTTGGAGTCCACCTTGGTCGTAGTCGTACTCCACGCCAACTCCGCCATCGCTGCCTGCCATCGGAATCGTCTGGCCGCCGGCAAGATTGACAAGCGGCAATTGTCCCAGGAGTTTGGGCGGATCGAAAGGCTGTAACGGGATCTTCAACGGCTGAATTCCACTTACTCCGGGTGCTCCCGGCATTTGGAAAGATTGCCCCCTTACGCGCACCATCCTGGCCCCGAAGCCAGTACCAAAGACATGGGCACGCCGAGGCTCATGCGCGTTGGCTGAAGACCAGCGGTGACCCGTTCTGTAGAAAGAATCGCGATGACCATCGGCAAACGATCTAACCATGGTTGTAGGCGTCCATTTCCCAGCGTGGGAAACTCTGGAAAGAACCAATCGCTCCTCAACATGGCTCGGCGAGGTCTGCCTGTCGAAGCTCGTTTTCGGCTGGTCGGGGTCGGGTGGCTGGGGATAATCCGGCGCCACATACGAGATCATGTTGTTCAGATCGATGGCCTCATTCATCTCGAAGTGGCCGTTGCGAATCACATCGGTGAGTTGAACGGGGCCAAGAATCACACTCACCGAGTCACCTTGGCGATTGAGACTCAAGACACGACCGACGGCGCGCCCGGTGGCAAAGACAATCTTGCCCTCCTGGAAATCGCTGACTTGGGGCGCATTCGCGTCAAATGTCCACGTCATTCCATCCGTGGCGACAGACTTGATAGCCTTATCGCCGTTCTCCATGAGGATGATGTCCGGCTGGTACTCAACGGAGGGATCTCGGCGCGGAGCGACTCCAAACTTGAGCTGAGTCTCGGTAAGAGTGTGCGGATCCACAGGATGAACGACGGTTGCCCCGGGATGAAGCCTCGGATCGAACAGATCCTTCACATCGCCGGCTTCTGCATTTGAGTTAGAGGAAGCGGCTTGCTGCGAATGTTCATCGGAGGGCAAGGAAGTATGTTTGCACGCGCCGAGCAACAGCAGAATCGCCACTGCTCCTCGCGATACCGGGTCACAACACCTGCGCGCCCGCAGCAAACGAGAATGCGTCTTCACCCTCCGCATCAGAGCCCAGCCTGCTTTGCAGCGATCGCTCCGATCACGGGGAGCTTGAAAGTCTTGCCCTGCGATGCGCAATACATGAGAAAGGCCCAAAGGCAAAAACCACCGATCATCAACAGCACGTTGATTGGCAGTTCAATCAGAAAAAACAAACCTTTGGTGACTGCGCCCAGCACCATTCCCGCAATCATCCATACGATCCAAAGACCAATCCATGCCACATTGAAGAAAATCGACTGAAATGCATGGAACCGCACAAATCGGTCTGTCTTGAATGGATCGATAACCAGAAAGATGATGCCGGTGATAAATCCGGCAAGATACGCAAGGGCCGCCGCCATGTTGGGTTGCAATCCGGAAGCCGCGGGCGCTGGAGCAGCAACCGCCGCCGCAGGTCCGGCAGTGGCGCAAATAGGACAGGCAGACGAGTTTTCTGTGAGTAAGCGTCCACAGTTCTGACAAAAGCTCATGAGAAATCTCCCTTCTCAAATTCGGTTCTGATTTTCAAAGTTGACTGGCGATGTTCGTGGCGAGTGGCTTTATCGCATTGCATCGCAAGGGCACTGAGGGAACATCATGTGCACAAGGGTGCCGCCTTTGCGGAAGATGAGGCCGCTTCCGCCCATCTCGTATGCATCGTCACCAATGCCGTCGAGATCGCCAGATGCTTTCTGATCGGTAGTTTTGCCGTCAGCGTTGCCACCTGTGATGTGGTTGAATGCCATGCGGTTCATCTTCATTTCGAGTTCGGCATTGCCGGTCGTGAAGTTGACCGCAAGGACGAGAACCTCGCCTGATTCCACCGCTTTCGAAAAACGCTTGTCAGTGGATTCCTGCTGCTTGAAGAATGCGCCGGTAATCTGCTGCATCATTTTGGTCTGGTCGGGAGTGAGATTTGAGCCATTGCTTTTGGCCTGGCTTGCGACCATCGAAGTCATGTGCCGGGAGACCATGTCCGCCGGGTCACCCTTAGCGATGTAGCTGCAACCAGCGTCCCGCGCTTGCGTGCGGACGATCTCAACGCCCACGGCGCGCGAAACATCTTCCTTGCTGAGGAAGCGGCAGGGATCGCCTTTGAAGACGTCGCTGTCGGAGTCGTTGGATGGAGCAGAGGAGGTCGCCTTCTGGAGCAGATCGGCGAGTCCGTTGGGAGAGGAAGCCGCATTTTCAGCGAGTGCCTGTCGGGCGGCGATCTGGGCCTTCTCCTTCACTTTGTGAGCCACGTAATACACGGCTCCGACCGCCGCAACGCCTCCGACAAAGATGATGACAACAGCGGCAATGCATATTTTGAGAAGGGCGTTGGATTGAGTGGGCACGGGGGAAACAGCGGCAATCAACTGTGGCTGCGCGACCGGGGCGTAGGCAGGTGGCGCAGGAGGAGCGCTGGGTTGCGGGACTGCCTCAACAGGCGCCTGTTGAGGCGGCTCATTGGCCGATCCGCATCTTCCGCAGAATTTCTGGGTATCGCTCAACGGCGATCCGCATGTTCCACAAAACTTGCTCATTGTCTTCTCTCCCGAGCGCGCCAAGGTGGCTGATTACGAACAACCGGGGAACCCGCGTCCTGAAACGTGATCTCGACTGGAACAACGATAAAGCGAGATTCATCTCAGGGATCTTGAAAATCTGCGAGGCGGCGTTTCCAGCAGGCGAGAAACGCCTCAAAGAACGAGTTCGCCACTTGGGTCATGTGTTTGGGAGTCATTTCGCCTCCCCCGGGAAGTAACTCAAGTCCGGCCGGTATACGATGACTTCTTCGGTGAAGAAGCCGCCGGACACGGCTGCAAACTCGCCCACGATAGAGTTCGCTTCGGCGGTCCCAAACGCTTGCTTCAAGATTTCATCCGGGTATGGACCGGCGAATTCCGCCGCCTTATCGTGGCCAAAGACGAGTGACCAGGTGCCATACTGGCCTCCTTCGGCCAGAACAATGCAAGTGAAGTCGACATGATCTTTCGTTTTCTCAATTGCTTCGCGGAAGCGCGAGACCGCCGCGGAAAAACGGTCCTCTTTGCCGAGCGGAACGTGGAAGGTGTCGATTTCATAGTATTTATGGGGACGATTCATGCTTGGATCACCCTCATGGCCCAAGTTGGGGATTTCCTCATACAGTTTCAGGACATCCGTGCCGGCCGTATCGCCCATGGCTTTTTCAAATTCCGCACGAGACTCCACAGGTGGGGCTGGCGGTTTGTCAAAGTCCGCCCAGTGCATCCCCCGGCTAACCAATGCATACGTGCCCCGGTTTTCGCCGGTGATTTGCTCAAAGACGACATTCGCTTGAGGGTCCTTGATGGACGTGCGCCAAGCTGCAAGCTGCTTCAACCCCTGCTCAAACTGCTGTCGAGCACCGGATTTCGGCGTGAGTTCGCGAATCATAATTACATTCCCCGGCTTCTCCTGCGCGAACGCAGATAATGCCGAAACGCTACTGAGCACCGCAAATGCAAGACCAAGACTTAGACTGGGCTTTTTCATCGTTCCTCCTGTGGTGGGATTTTGTGGTGACCCGCATGCACCGCAGGTCCGCGGTCTGTGGCATTCACGAACTACTCGTCCGGCTTTCCACGGGTATCTGGCCGGCTCTTGCGTGTTGCCGGCGAATGGATTTATGAGGGCGGGGGCGACTGCTAGCCGCAGTGACACCCGCCGCCGCAGAACCAAGGCAATTGGAACTGGGCCCTCGAATCTCTGTGCTGGAAAAGGCATAGCTCGCACCATCCTTTCTCGCGGATCGTTTTAAGCGTCCGCCTTGTTGGCAGCGATTGTCCCAATGAAAGGCAGGCTGAAATATCTACCCTGATAAGCGCGGTACATCAGCAATATCCACAGCATGAATCCGCCAAGAGCGAGCAACAGGTTCGCGGGCAGTTCAAGGAGAAAGAAAAGCCCCTTGGTTACGGCGCCGAGGACAAGTCCGGCGATCATCCAGACGATCCAAAGTCCGACCCAGGCAACGTTGAAGAGGATCGATTGGTACGCGTGGAAGCGCACATATTTGTCATTCTTGTAGGGATCGATCACGAGGAAGAGGATGCCCGTGATCAGCCCGACGGCGTATGCGAGTGCGGCGGCGGCATTAGGTTGAAGACCGCTGTTGGTAGCGTCTGGAACCGCAGCGGCGGCTGCATTTCCCGCAGCGCGGCTGGCGCATGTTGCGCACGCGGCGCCACTCTCAGGAAGAGTAGTTCCGCAGATCTCACAAAAGATCATGGCAGCTCCTCAAATAGAGACTCCAGCTCTACGGCTGTATTCGGTTTCCACGGCGGCTGCCCGAGAAAGGTGGGTGCAATCCGGACTGCCGGTGGGGGCTGGTTGGGGGTCAGAGATGCCGGACCGTTCTGTCTTGCGCCCGACGCGCCGCAAAACTCCTCGATGTCGATGAGACTGACACCGCAGTGACAGCAAAGCTTGCCCATAATTACGACCTCAGGTTTGCTTGATCATGAACGCTGGAAAAGGGGGGCGTCACACGTGGACCATCAAGCAACGGAAATCGGCTAGGGTCAACGAGATTGGAGATTGATCGTTTCCAAACTGCTAAGCAACGGAGAGAGAGTCAGTTAGAAGGGAACATTAACTGCGTACTCGGAATCTTAACGAGCCGAGAAAATCCGGAAACTAACGAAGGATGCACCTGGCAGCCGATTCAGAGCGCGCAGCCTGCAGAATCGGCACACTCGGATCAGCGTGGTCCCACTCGCGCAGAAACTCCCGATACTCGATGCAACTCTCCCTAGCCTGATGCGCCAGATAATGCGCTCGGGCAAGTCCGAGGTGCGCCAAAGGCACCAGCGGCGAAGTTGGATCGACGCCGCGGTGATCCAGCAGCCGTTGGAACTCTTGCGCGGCTTTCGCTCCGTCTCCAGCCTCGGCCAGCGTCGTCCCACGGATGTAGACCGGCAAAAGGACGGCCTCCTGTCCGAGTTCGTAGGAGACGGCTGGCGCCATCGTCTTCAGAATCTGCTCTGCCGTTTCGCCGCGCCGGCGCGCCAAAAAGCCATTCGCCTGGGGCCAGAAGATACCGATGTTGTATTCCGACAAAGGGTAGGCCCGATCCATCTTAAGTCCGATGTCAGCGACTTCTTGTGGAGAACCAAACATTGCCAGCACGACCATAGGCTGCGCGTAGCCAAGCTCGCCGGCATCTGCAGATACGGATTCTCTGGCCAGGCGGAGCGCCTCCTCTTTTTCACCTATCAGCGCCAGGTCGATGGCCTCACCGCCCAGGTCGGTAGCTTCAATGCCGGGAAGGCCGTTGTTGTGTGCCAGTGAAGCTGATCCCGCGAACAGCCGCTTCGCTTCCTTTACTTTGCCCTCTCCCAACTTCGCTTCGGCCAACGTAAACGAATTGTCTACGTCCTTCTCCATCCCTTGCGCGGCTGCCTGAATGCGTTTGGGGTCACCGCCTGCAAACGCAAGTTGAAAGTCAACGCGCCCTAGTACGGAGGACACGCGGTTTTTAGCGATGGCATCACTGCAGATTTGCTGCGCCTCTGCGTAGCGATTTTCCGCCAGCAGGGCGACCGCCAGATTGGTGTATCCGAACGAATGGTTGGGTTCGAGGCGCACAGCCTCCTGGGCGGCTGCGATGGCTTCGGGGTAGCGGCCAACCAGATTGAGATCATTTGCAAGGGCATTGGCCGGAGTCCACTCGCGCGGATAAGTGTCGTGCCACAAGCGATAGATCGATATCGCCTTTTCAAGCTCGACGGTCACCACATCGAAGTACCGGCCTGAGATAAAGTAGCGCTCCGGCTCCGTGGTTCGTCCGCGCAAATCGAAGGCTTTCTGCACGTAACTGGCACCGGTCTTTTCCTCGCCCATGTTCGTATACACGGAGCCGAGTTGCTCGTAAGCCATCGCGAATTGCGGGTCCAAAACGATCGCCGCCTTGAAGTACGGAATCGATTCCCGCGAGCGGCCGCGGCTGCGCAGGTCATAGCCGACGCGGTAGGCATTCAGCGCCTCGAGTGAGTCGGTGGTCGCCTGCTCAATCGGAACGTTGAACCGCTGCCTGGTGTCGCCGGACTCTCCCAGATCCTGCCGCACTCCTACCAGCATGCGTCCCAATGTCCCCAGCACCTGGTCGCGCCCCTTTATTTCTGTCGCCGCATGGCTCAAGCGCTGGCCATCGCCGCAGCGATGTCCATCCAGCGAGATCAAATAGTTGTCGGTGCCATGCCGGCTAATCGATCCCGATAGCACGGCATCCACCTGCAACGGTTGGCACGCTTGTCGCGCCATCTCGGGTGTTAGGTGCCCCTGCGCCGGCAGCCTTCCTAACCCCTGAAGGGCATCATCGATTGCACGATCCGACTCGACATGCAACCACGGGGATTGCGAAAGCTGCACGATCGCTGCCTGGCGCAGCGAGCCATCGAAGACCGAATCTCCCGTCGTATTCACGAAGTCCGCAACGATCAGGCTGTGGACTGGCCGCTCCCCAGCCTTCATCCGCATCCATATATAGGTAGCAAAGACACCAAGCAACACCAGGACTCCCGCCGCCGCGAAATTGCGAAGAGCACCCATGCGGCGACGTGGGCCGTCGTCAAGTCTCTGCTCAACAGGTAGGGTTGCAGCATTTACAGCCTGTGCGGGGTCTGCGTTCCTGGCTGCGTCTATGGTTTCCACTACGGCGATGAACCGGTAACCGCGTCTCGGGACCGTCTCGATGAACCTGGGATTCGTCGCATTATCGCCAAGAGCTTCTCTCAACTTGGCAACAGCCACCGAAAGAGCTCCGTCCAGCTCCACATGAATATCGCTGCTCCAGACCTGTGCGCGAAGGTCCTCTTTGGAGAGGGTCCGGCCCTGAGCATCAAGCAGCGCGGTCAGGACCCGAAAAGGCTGGTCCTGAATTCGCGCAACTAAGCCCTTGCGGCGCAGCTCGCCCGCCGCGGTGTCGACCTCAAATATTCCAAAGCGATAGATCATTGTGCGCTCTCATACCCAACCAAATTGAAGGCTGAGACTTCAAAATCTATGGACTGACTGCATTATTGCATCAGCATTATTAGGCGATCTGGCTGGGCGTCTATGGAGCAATTGGGCGAGCGAATAGCGATCGTGCGGACGGCATCTGTAGAACCGAGCCGTAAGGCATTGCTAACGGGAAACCGGCTTGTTTCGATGCACCGACTATTTCTCCATCGTCATCGCGCAGCGGCGAAACCGAAAGCGAGACGTCGAGGAGCTTGCCGTCCTTACAGCTCCGCACCGTTCGGTAGTGCTCCACGCGTCCACCGCTTTTGATGCGGCCGAGAATTTGGTGCATTTCGCTTTCCCGGCCGGGTGGATATAGCTTCAGCACCGGCTGGCCGATCATCTCTTCTTCCGCGTAGCCGAACATGCGCTGCGCACTCTGGTTCCAGCTCGTCACAATTCCGTCCAGGTCTTTGCTCAGGATGGCGTCCTCTGAAGACTCTACGATCGACGACAGCAGGCGGCCCTCCCGCTCGATACGGCGCTCTTCAGTCACGTCGCGGAATACCAACACAACCCCGGTCACCTCACCGGAATCGGCGCGGATCGGCGCGGCGCTGTCTGCAATACAAACTTCCCTCCCGTCGCGTGCAATGAGCACCGTGTGATTAGCCAGGCCCACGACTTTCCGTTCGCGCAAGACTCGATACACCGGATTCTCCGCGGCAAGCTGCGTTTTTTCATTCACAATGCGGAAGATTTTGGTGAGTGGGCGACCTGTCGCCTCCGCAGAACTCCAGCCGGTCAAATGCTCGGCAACCGGATTGAGGTAGGACACGCGGCCCAAGGCGTCCGTAGAGACCACCGCGTCCCCGATGCTGTGCAGCGTCACGCGCAATCGCTCGCGCTGGACGAGAACCTCTTTCTGCGCTTCGACTTCTGCGCTAATATCGCGCACGATTTTCGATGCGCCTACTACTTCTCCATCATCATCGCGCAGCGGCGAAACCGAAAGCGAGACATCGAGCAGCGTACCATCCTTCCTGCGCCTCACGGTACGGTAATGTTCCACCTGCTCGCCACGCTTGATGCGGCCCAAGATCTCGCTCATTTCACCTTCGCGGCCCTGCGGGTACAACTTGAGAACCGGTTGGCCGACCATCTCTTCTGCCGTGTAGCCGAACATGCGCTGCGCGCTCTGGTTCCAACTCGTGACAATTCCGTTCAGGTCTTTGCTCAGGATGGCGTCCTCTGAGGACTCGACAATCGACGCCAGCAGGCGGCTCTCCCGTTCGATATGACGATTTTCAGTCACATCGCGGAAGACCAGCACCACACCGGCTAGCTCGCCGCGATCGTCGCGGATGGGTGCGGCGCTGTCGGCAATGGGAATCATGCTTCCATCTGCGCCTTTGAGGGCAGAATGGTTGGCCAGGCCTATCACGATGCCGCGCTCTATCACTTTTCCCACCGGATCCTCGACGCGCGCGCCCGTCTTCTCGTTGAATATGGGAAAGACCTCCTTGATATCTTTCCCCGCGGCTTCGGACAGCTTTCTGCTGGTCAATCTCTCTGCCTCTGGATTCAGGAAATTCACCTTGCCTTGAGCGTCCGTGGTAATCACAGCATCGCCGATGCTGGTGAGGGTTACTCGGAACGATTCTTCCCGCTCGCGCAGTTGGCGCTCATGGCGCTCGCGCGTGGCGCGCCGGCTCAGCAAGAGCCAGGCAAGCACGGCAGCACCCAGCACCGCCACCAATGAGGACAGCCAGATACTGATCACCGTCATCCGTTTGCTGCGTTGATAAGCGGGGGTACGCAATTCTCCGAGCCGCGCTTCCTCCGCAGACATTGCAGCGAAGAGGTGCCGCACGGGGTCCATCGCCGGCGTCCCCGGAACGGAGAGGATCGCGGCCCTGGCAGCAGCCGTTTTCCCTGCGCGAGAAAGCGATGCGGCCTGCGCCATGTCATCCACTTTCTTGCGTAGGATCGGCCGCAGTTCGGCAACGTTTCTTTGTTGCACGGGATTGTCGGCGGTCAGTACGGCAAGCGCGTCAATTCGGCCGCCTATTTGAGCGGCGGCGCTCTGGTACGCGGCCAGGAATGTCTCATCGCCGGTCAGCAGATAGCCGCGTTCGCTGATTTCGGCGTCGCCCAGCAGAGACTTGGTTTGACCGAGGGCAGCCTCGACCTCTTTCGTGTGGATCACCCACAGTCCCAGCTCGGTTTGCGTGTTGAGCATGCGCCGGGTAACGAGGGCGTTGACGGCGAGTAGCACTGCAAATGCCACAAAGCCGATAGTCGGACCGAATTCTTTGAGAGACGATCTCATGCGCCTTCCAAATCACTCTGAACGTGACAGGACGAGCTTATTGTGCCACCGGGGCTCAATGGTTTGATGCCTTCACGCCGCGAAAGGGCAAACTCTCATGGGAATGAACACGGAAACCTAGGTCTGCCGCCTGCCATTGTAGCGAAGCGTCGATCCCAGGGTGGACCGGTGCCTCGGTGAGCGCATTGGCCTGTTACTTTTCGCCGTCCTGCTTTTCCAAATCTGAGCAGATCGCAAGTCCTTCCTGGTTCGTCATCAACCCAAGGCCCGCGCGTGGTAGTGCCCTTTATATTGGACCGGAGGTCAAAGAGTGTCCTGCGAAGAAAAGATCCGATTAGCGATGGAATATGACACAACCACGTCGAAGTTCGCTGAGGCTGTGGGGAACCTGCATCGAAGGATGGGGAACATCACCGAAAGACGAAAATATGATCGGCTTGAACGGGCTGGCAACGAGGCCCGAGTGAAATCCGAACGGGCACGGCTGGCGCTTGAACAGCACATAGCAGAACACGGTTGCTGAAGATCGCCACCCTTCCAATGCTGCAGCAGTCTACTGACGCCACTTCACTAACCTAGACTCTGGCCACAATTACGCCAAAACCCGCCTCACCAGGCGATGAGAAACGTAACTATTGTATGATGTGAAGCTTAGGGAACCTCTGAAGAACTCCCCAAGCCACAACTCCCCAAGCCACATCGTTCGCGGTTAATGTGGATGCAGGGAGAAGATCAGGCATGCGGCAGATGACGTTGGCCCACCAGGCAGAGTTCCAACGCTACGCGAAGAAGACTCGTCGGGAGCAGTTTCTGGCGAAGATGGACGCGGTGATGCCGTGGGACGAGTTGTTATCGCTGGTCCGTCCGCACTACGCGAAGGGTGAGATGGGACGCAAGCCGGTGGGGCTCG
>DASXLY010000098.1:0-11651 GCA_036495975.1 Occallatibacter sp.
ATCCGCACTTGCCACGCCGTCTGATGCGTGGAGCCATCGCCCTTCAGGTCGCTTTCTGTTTCCTCGTCCTCTTTCTGTCTTCGCTCTTCGTCGCATCGTTCCAGCGCCTGCAGAACCGCCCCCTCGGTTTCTCCACTGACCGTCTGCTGCTGCTCGAAACGGTTGCCGGCAAAGGCCAGCTTCCCGTCGTGTGGAATCAAACTGCCGAGGCGCTCCGTGCCGCTCCGGGCGTCGACTCGGTTGCCATCTCGGGCTGGCCACTTCTCGGACGCATCAAAATCAACAGCGACATCTCCATCAACGGCGCGCCTCCCAGTCCAACTCCTGCCTTTTTCCTGAACATTTCCCCGGGCTGGCTCTCCACCATGAAGATGCCCCTGCTTTCCGGCCGCGATTTTCGCTCTGAAGACACCTCGCCGGGGGCCGCCATCGTCAACGAAACCTTCGTCAAGACCTTCTTCCCCGGCCAGGACCCCATCGGCCGCACCTTTGAGCGCGGCGTCAATCAACCCCTCAACAAGATCGTTGGCGTCACCGCCGATGTCCCTGACCACGACCTGCGCGAGCCCAACCGCGCCGTATTCTACGTCCCCGTCAACATAATTAACGACAAGTCCGCGCCCAGCGCCATCAGCTTCGCCACATTCGTCATTCACACCGATGCTCAAAACTCGCTTGCCCTCGCCGACTCCCTGCGCCAGCTCATCGCGCAACGTCACAACGGCCTGCGCGTCTCCAACATCACCACGCAGCTCGATCTGGTTCGCGACCAAACCATTCGCGAGCGCATGATCGCCACGCTCGCCGCCTTCTTTGCCGCCGTCGCACTGCTGCTCGCCGGCATCGGGCTCTACGCTGTGCTCAACTATTCGGTCCTCCAGCGCCGCCGGGAAATCGGTATCCGCATGGCGATTGGCTCTACGCGTGCCGGAATCGTGCGCCTAGTCACTCTCGATATCTTCCTCATGATTGCGCTCGGAGGCTGCGCCGGCATCGCGCTCGGATTCGGCGCTGCACGCTATGTCGGGTCGCTCTTCTACCAGGTCAAAGCAACCGACGCAGATATGGTTGCGCTGCCCGCATGCGCAATTCTGCTCACTGCGCTCATCGCCATTCTTCCTGCCGTGCTTCGTGCACTGCGCACAGACCCCACCGCGATCCTCCGCGCAGAGTGAAGCGGCCGATGCCCGCGGCAACTCTTAAAACCCTGTCGCACAGGGTCGAAGCTGGGGTCCTTCGAAATGTCAAGCCCTCTCGTCTTCAGCCCGCGCTTAACCCACTCATCCCAAACGAAAGATACTTGCACTCGATTTGCAACCTATTTCCCCTCGAACGCGCATACTGAAAATGGATTGGATGGAACAGGCTCGCACCACTGCAGAAAGGATCCTCGGCAAAGCGCCGGAAGCATTGTTTTTTTAGCCTCGCGCTTGAGCGTGGAATAGAGGATACGTTCCGGCAAGCGCCGGAGGCGCAATGATCGTTAGCCCCGCGCTTGAGCGTGGGGGTGAGTGCTTAAGGACTGTCAAATCGCGTCAAAATCGACCGCAACCAAAATAAAACAGGATACTTGCCGCCAGAGACTGGGTAATAGGGGGCCTGAACTGGACACTCCCCCTCCCCCATTGCCAGATCAAATTCCAGCTAGAACCGCATCGCGGGGATGCCCTTCAGCAGGAACTCGTAGCGTTCACGCGTCGTATCCGGTCCGGCCGTAATTGGACTATTCAGATGAATCAGCGAATTGTCCGTGGTGTCGTACTTCGGCCAGTTCGGCAGGCCCGGTCCATTCGCCGCGGCAGGCGCATTCGGATCGCCGGTCTTCGCGAAGTTCGTCCAGTAGGTCATCATCGCCTCGCTCAACTGCCGGTCCTCGGGACGCACATTCTCTCCCGGCCTTGTATCAAGCGTGCCGAACACGTACTCAATGTCGTCCGAGTGAAACGCAAACGTGCCCGGATGATACTTGCTCGGCAATGCCGCAAGTTCGAAATGATATCGATATACCGGCGCATCGCTGGTCTTTCGCTGCGCCTCAAGCCACTTCCAGGTGCCGAATGCAATGAACTGGTCGCTGCCAAAATCGATCGCCGACCGCAACGCCTGCGCATCCGTGTCGCCCGGATACAGTTTCAGAAACTCCTCGGCGCGATCGCCGAATTGCTTTGTCGCCATTTCCTTCCATTGCGCCGCCGTCATGGGACGCATCGCCATGAAGCTGCCTTCGTCAGCATTCCATCCAGCCAGCAGCGGCACGTGCGCCTGCTTGCCCGCCGCATACGTATCCGACACGGGCTCGGTCAGAAACTTGCCGTCCACCACCGGGGCAAACCCCGTCTGTCCTTTTTTCTTTGCGGCGTCAAGCACCTTATCCGTAGGCATCGCGCGCAGCTCGGCCAGATCCTTCACGCCCAGCGTCGCAACCCACTTGCCGTCGATCTCGGCCCGTTCCTTCACGCTTTGTCCGCCAAGATTCAACGCGCTCGGAAACGCAGCGCCGCTCTCGCCAATCGCCTTCTGGAACAGTCCCTGCGCCATCGGTGAGGCCATCAGCGTACTCACTGCAAACGAGCCCGCGCTCTCGCCAAAGATCGTCACGTTGTTCGCGTCTCCGCCAAACGCGGCGATGTTCTTCTTCACCCACTCCAGCGCGGCCACCATGTCCAGCAGCCCGTAGTTGCCTGCCACGCCACCATTCTCCTTCGCCAGCTCGTCCGTCACCAGGAACCCGAACACGCCAAGACGATAGTTAATCGTGACCAGCACCACGCCCTTCAGTGGAAGGAAGTCTCCGTTATGCCGCGGCTCCGAACTTCCACCGCCCGAATAGCCGCCACCATGAATCCAGAACATCACCGGCAATTTGCTCTTGTTCGTCGCATCGGCAGGCACGTAGACATTCACAAACAGGCAATCTTCACTTGGCGCCGCATCCTGGAACACCATGTCTTCAAACACGCGCCCCTGCGCGCAGTGCGCTCCAAACTTGGTAGCGTCGCGGTCGCCCTTCCATTTGGCTGCAGGCTGCGGCACCTTCCACCGCAGGTCTCCTACCGGCGGCGCGGCGTAGGGCAGACCCAGAAACGCGCGCACCTTCCCCTCATTGATCGTCTTGCCAACGACCTTCCCCTGCTCCGTTTTCACCTTCAACGGATCCGCATGCAAACCAGCCGAAACTCCCATCAACAACCCCGATGCCACCAAGGCACACAACGCCTGCGTACGAAAAAACATTCGAAATTCCTCCGCGGAATACGTTATCAGGACGGCCCGCCATGTGCAGGAGTTTCAATCACACAACAATGCACAACCAATCAGCCGAGGATCTCCGTCGCGAGAAGATCCTTCAGTTCTTCACGCCTGCGAATCAATCGGTGGTTCTTCCCTTCCACCAGCACCTCCGCAGGCCTGAACCGCGAGTTGTAGTTCGAACTTTGCGCCATTCCGTAAGCGCCCGCATCGAGCAGCGCCAGCAGATCGCCGGCTTCAACCGGCTTCATTTCACGATCGCGCGCAAAGAAGTCGCCTGTCTCGCATACGGGCCCAACGACGTCGACCGCGCGCGCGCGCCCTGTTCGCGGCCGCACCGGCACAATCTCGTGATAGGCCTGGTACAGCGCCGGCCGGATCAGGTCGTTCATCGCGGCATCGGTAATTACGAATGTCTTCTTGCCGTTCTTCTTCACATTCAACACGCGCGTCAACAGGGCGCCGGCCTGCGCCACGATGAACCGCCCAGGCTCGATCAACAACTTCCCATCGAAGCCCGCAAGCGCCTTCTCAATCGCCGCTGCGTACTCGGTCACCTTCGCCGCTGGATCACCACCATCCGCGCCGCCGTGATCCCGGGGTCCCCGGCGACGGGTTTTTGTTGCTGGGGTGGAGTGATAATCGATGCCCAATCCACCTCCGGCATCCACAACCTTCAGCGCAATGCCCTCGCGTCTCAATTGCGCCGCAAGCTTGTTTACGCGCTCTATCGCCGCACCGAACGGAACAGCCGAGCGAATCTGCGATCCGATATGCACGCTGATCCCATGCGGCTCCAGCCATTTGTTCCGCGCTGCAGCACGATAGATCTCCGCCGCTTTGCGAATATCAATTCCGAACTTGTGCTCACGCAGCCCCGTCGAGATGTATGGATGCGTCTCCGCAAACACATCCGGATTCACCCGCAAAGCGAACCGCGCCTTTGTCTTCAGCTTGCGTGCGCGTTCCGCCAACAATTGCAGTTCGGTCTCGCTCTCGACGTTGAACTCGAGAATCCCAGCCGAAAGCGCACGATCGATCTCAGGCGTAGTCTTCCCTACCCCCGAAAAGACTACGCGGCGGACTGATTTGGGCGCGGCAGCAATCACCCGCTCCAGTTCGCCGCCCGAAACAATGTCGAAGCCGGCCCCCTGATCCGCAAGCAGCTTCAGAATCGCCAGCGACGAGTTTGCCTTCACCGCATAGCACACCAAGTGCTCGCGCCCGGCGAATGCCTGCTTGAAGAGTTGCAGCCTTTCCGTGATCTGGTCGGCAGAGTAGACATACATTGGCGTGCCGTACTCCCTGGCCAGCGCTTCGAGCGACACACCATCGCAATAGAGTGCGTGTCTCGCGCCCGCGATATGAAATGGGCGGAATGAATTCTTCCAATCAGGAATCAAAGAGTGGTTTTCCATGGAACTGCAAGCGATACTTTGAGCCTACCGCATTTGCACGAGTCTGCTCTCGCAATCCGGTCTGCAGCCGGAAGTGATTCCCCTCAGCGGCTGTCTCAAAACTCGAACTGCGCCAGCCAGGGCGTGAGAATCGCCGACATTCTTGCCGGCTGCTCGTAGGCTGCGAAGTGACCGGCATCGGGCAGCAAATGGAACTCACATCCGCCTTGTGCCGCTTCAAAAGCTCGCATCTCCGGTTCTGTAATCCCCGGATCCTCACCCCCGCAGATCGCCAGAATTGGCGCATCCATGCTTGAAATGTTTGGAACAGAATCCGGCCGAGTTGCAAGCCCAGCCTGCGTGGCAACCAAGGCCTCGCTCGTGAGGGTCATCCGCTCCCGCAGTTCGCGCACGATCTCAGACCGTCGCGCTCGTGCACTGGCTCCAATAAGCGTCTGCGCGTTGCTGTCAAAAATGGAGGCCGTGCCTTCAGAGCGCACTTTTGCGATTGTCTCGGCACGTTTGGCCAAGTTCCCTTCCGCGTCTGGTTGAGGCTTCGAGCAGACAAATGCCAGCCCGCGCATGCGCGTCGGAGCGCGGCGCCAAAGCTCCAGCATGACGTACCCCCCAACCGAGCAGCCGACGAAAACAGCTTCAGCCAGGGCGAGATGATCTATCAGCGCCAGCACATCCGACGCAAGCTGCCCCATGCTCAGGACCGGAGCATCGGGTACGCGCGCGAATCCACCGATGGGCAGGTTCTTACCCAGCTCCGATTTGCCATGACCTCGAAAATCGGGCACGATCGCACGAACACCGCCGAGCTCCCCGATCATAGGAAGCCAATAAAAGTGATCCAGGGGCGTGGGATGAAGAAAAACTACCGGCAATCCTGAGCCGCTCTCCTGATAGCTCAGTTGGCCACCGCTCGAAACATACGTGGTCATACGTTTGGAGGATAGCCGCCCGGCGTACCGGGCGGATAGCTGCCCGGCGGATATGCTCCCGGCGTTCCAGGCGGATAGGCGCCTGGCATCCCAATCGGCTCTTCAGGGATTCCAATCCAGCCCGCCACATAGGCGACGCCAACCAGCCCGCTGGTAAACAGGAAGCCGACAACCGTGAGAATGCGGACCATGTTGACGTCCCATCCATTTGCCTGGGCGACTCCAATGCACACTCCCGCGATCGCGCGGCCAGCGATTGGCCTCACCAGCGGCCTGCCCGGCGGCGGAGGCGCAGCCGTTACCACAGTCCCGCAATTGGAGCAAAACCGTGCGCTCGGCGGCAATGCGGCTCCACAGCGCTGACAATAGAAGGGCATGACGAACCTCCGGAGAATCACCTTTCGATTCCAAAATATCACTACGCAGAAACCCCGGGTTGGGTTCCCGGCGTCCCTCTAAGCTCGGTTCTTACTGCTAGTTGCCGTGATACGGGGACTTTAATCGTTTTCTGGCGGTATCTGCCCTGGAGGTATTTGGGCCCGCCGCAATCGCGGCCTGGTAGTCCTTTACAGCCAGCTGCCGCTCACCAACAAGATCGTGGCACTCCCCCGCGGCCAGCAAGGTCCGGACCTTCAATTCAGGGCCCACGCCGTTTGAAGCCGCCGCGGTCTCATAAGCATTTGCCGCGTCTGCGTATTGACGCTGGCCACGCAGTGCGTCTCCCAAGCCGAAGTACGCGAGTTCCAGCCGCGCGCCGGCAAAGTAGCCTGGCCTCGCATTGTCGGTCACAATCCTTTGGTACGCTTCGACCGCACCCATGCCTTCACCCGCATCTTTGCGGAGATTAGCCTCTTCCAGGCAAAAGAGATAATCACGCGGGTATTCCTTTTCAAGGCTGCGGATCACTGCGATGGCGTCCTTGTATTTTCCTTCGCGCCGCAGGAATAGTGCGATCACCACGCGAGCTTCGATATTGGTTGCAGGTCCGCGATGGGCGTCGTCCCACAACAACTCAAGGCCTTTACTCTTCGAACCTGTGATTCCAGCAAAACCAATCAGCAACTTGAATGGGAGCGGTAGTGCACCGACCACGTACTGGTACACTCCCACGACAAGCTTGGCGTCGACGTAGTTCGGATCAATGTGCAAGACGCGCTCGCAATCATCCTTTGCCTTGCTTGCCAGACGAAAGCCGCTTCCGAATCCGCGTTCAACCATCGCGATGTAAGTGCATTTCAGGCTTCGCGCCCAGCCTCGCGCAAACAGTGCATCGACATCATTCTGGTTCTTGCTCACTCGATCGTCGGCCTCATGCACCGCTTCATCAGCCAGCGAGAAGATCTCATCGCGTCTTTTCTGATCTTCCTGGGCGGCGTGCTTGCCGCTCAGGAAGCCATCGTTGGCGTAAAAGGTGGTGTCGAGCAGATCCTCTCGATAGAGTTCCTGGAACATCTCAGCGTCCAGGAGCATTGCTGTGGCGTAAGGATCACCCGGATGTTCCTGGTGGAAACGCTTGAATCGTTCCACTGCAGCCGGATAGTCCAGCAGATAGAAGAAGTGATAAGCCTCCTTCACCTGCGGATCGAAGTTCATCGGATTGGTATGAACCGTGGCGTCGGCCCGTGCGGACGTAGTCACACTCAAGACCGCTGCGAGACACAGAACAATGCGCAGCCGCCACTTGCCTTCCCTCAGCCCCATGGCTCTCCATGCTTACTGCAAGCGCATGGCGAATCGCAGAAGCAACACCAGTTTAGAACGGCACCCAGCCCCCTTGAGTCGCCACTGACAACCTCAGCCCCAGATCCCGCCCTGAGGTGAGCGGGATCTGAGAATCAGTTGGCTATCGCTAGTTGTGAGGTTCTTGCTTTGGTTTCTCCTGTTTTGGAGCAGGCGCAGGCCGTGACTCATGCTGCGGGGCTGGACGGGCTGCAGGCGCGGGTCGTGACTCATGCTGCGGGGCCGGACGGGCCGCCGGGTGAGACTGCGGACGGGGCGAAGGAGCAGCGTGCGACTCCGCCCTTGTTTCCGGAGCCGGCCGCGATTCGGTCCGGGGCGCCGGCCGTGACTCGTGCTGCGGAGCTGCATGAGCCTCAGGCACAGGCCGTGATTCTGGTTTTGTCGTATGCGACTCTGTCCGGGGCGCAGGTCTTGACTCGGCGCGTGTCTCCGCAGCCGGTCTGGATTCAGTTCGCGGCCGCGACTCGGTCCTTGGAGGCGTCACCGATCGCGATTCGGAGTGCGGTCGTTCTGTCGTGCGAGGCTGAGGCCGCGAAGGCGTGGTGCGTGATTCTGTTGAAGGCCGGGATGGTGTTCTCGGTTCGGCTCGAGATGGCGCCGTACGAGATTCGCTTCGAGTCGTGGGAGTGCGGGATTCCGTGGGTGGTGTTCGACGTGTTTCATTTGGTCTTGGCGACTCGCTTCGCGATGCGGATGAACGAGGCTCCGGAGAGGTTCTCGTTGCGCCTTCGGACCGGCTAGTTGCGCCATTTCGAGCGGCACCGGCAGTTCCGGCCGGCCTGGTCATCGCAAGTGTGTGCGGACGACCGCCGTTCACTTTGGCGTAGGAGGTGCGATCGGCACGCGCGGCTTGCACGCGCTGCATTTGTGCTTCTGTCGGTCCCTGGTGACGACCTGACATCGCGTTTCGCTCTCTTGGAGAGGGATCGTGCCGGATGCCGCCCGGCCCACCGTTGTAAGCGACGCGCCTGCTGTCCACGATCGTATTCTGACGCACGATCGTTTGATTCACGTAGGTATGACGAATGACTGTCGTATTAACGCGCATGACCGCGGTGTTGTACGCGAAAGCGCCATCGCGCCACTCACCTCCGACAAAGCCGACGCCCATATATCCGAATCCGTAATCAATGCCGCCGTAATAGCCGACCTGATCACCCCAGTAGCCATCGTGGAAGATATAGTGGCCGCCCTCCCAACCCCACCATGGTGGAGTCCACAAGGCTCCGGTATAAGGCGCAGGTGCCCATTCACCCGGAACCCAGTAGTAGCCGTCGTCTCCCCATGCCCAGTAGCCGGGGGACCACATCCAGCCTTCGTCCGGACAGGGCGGCTGTTCATAGACCGGTAGCGGTGGTGGAGCAACCGTAACGCTGATAAGAACGCCAGCGAATGAAGCTATGGGAAGAAGCATGAACATCAGCGCCGGCAGGAGCCAGCGCGTCGATCGAAACAAGCGCATCGGAGATCCTCCTTGGATTCCCCGCCTGTCGTTTCTAAATATGTCTCTCTCTATGGACAAGCGGCGCGGACGGCTGCGATCCCCGATTATCTTCCTGTCAGCTCTATATTCTCTAAATCAACTATTCGGTCTGGCCGGGATCGCACGGTCCCATCCATTGGAACCTCGATCCTTCAAATACGTTGGTTTTCGCTCTCTACAAACCTCTTGAGGCCATACGAAGCGCTTCCCTGCCCCTCCGCGACTCGCCCGGCAACCCGCTGTTGTAAATCAAGTTACCGGGTGTTCTGCCGACGCGCGTTAGACGAAAAAATGCTCG
This sequence comes from Occallatibacter sp., assembly GCA_036495975.1. Classification (GTDB taxonomy): domain Bacteria; phylum Acidobacteriota; class Terriglobia; order Terriglobales; family Acidobacteriaceae; genus Telmatobacter. The sequence continues at coordinate 9,115 of DASXLY010000098.1, forward strand.
CCCGGCCCATAGCCCAAATATAGCCACATGTCGTGGTGCATGTACATCGAAGAAGGCTTGACCGGGTCTCGCTCTCTCAAGCGGGAAACCCCAACGACGGTTCATCGCCGTTGGGGTATTGTGAATCCTGGCTTGTGACACTCACGCCCGCTTGCAACTTCCCGGCGCTCCCGGTCTGCCGGACATTCGTCAACGATGTTCAGAGCGGCAGCTCTGGGAAATATCCAGCACCTCGCCTCTGAGTCTCGCCGTTAGTAGCTCCAGTCGTCGCCGCTGACCTTGGTCGACAAGTTCATGGTGGCGAGATTCACCCCCGGCGAGAACTGCGAAACACCATAGATCGAGTTGAGCAGTGCCGACGCTGAAGGATCCAGCGCGAGCTGCACGCCGTTCAGAGTCCAGTTGACGCCATGAGTCGAGAAAGGGAGGGACATGCTTGCGGGAGGTGTCAGGTCAAACAGCATGTAGCGGCCCCAGACCTGGTTGTTCACCACCACAATGGCGGTCATCACTGGCGTCTTGCCCGTTGAGTCGATCGTGAGGTTCTGGAAGCGGATTGTGGTGGAACCAGCGCCTTCGATCGTAAAACCGCCGTTGTAGACCAGGTTAACGGCGCCGCTGTCGAGATCAACCACGCCGGTGGCCAGCGTTAGAGTGGCCGTATTGTTGTGGGAAAACGAAGTTGGGTTCACCGTGCCAACACTGAGCCCGAGGGGAGTAAGGAAATTGCTCATGTTCGCCGAGAAGCTCATGCTCGCCGAGCCGCTCGTCGCGGTCACGGTCTTTTGCGCGAAGGCGCCTGGAATCAGCACGGCAGATAGTGCGGCCGCCGCGCTGATCAATGAAATAGGCCTGATGCCCATAGTCTGTCTCCTGTCGTTTCGTTGGGTAACCTCGCGCAGACTACCAACTTCGCAAACGCCCACCAATACTACCGATGTGGCAACCAGGGAAACAGAGGTGGCATATCGCCATATCTGGCGGGTGCCAAACGTCTCGCTTTTTCAGATGTGTGATCGTGGGGATCCCCGCCCACATCGAGGGAGCCCTGGTCCCTCGCTTTTGGAGACCCGGGAGAGCACGAACCCCAACCGCTCATCCACCAATCACCCGCGAAAGACTGGAAAGTATTTGTAAAAGGGCACGAGGTCAGTTATGCCGCTAGGCTGATTTCGCGGCCTTCTCCGATCTTGTCAAGACCTCGCTCGCAAAAATATTTCTAAGTTCCTCAAAACACTCGCAAGATTCTCGCCGCCCTATTGCATGTAATTACCACTGTTTTCGCTATCCTTAACCATAGGCAAAAAATCAGCGTCGCCTCGCCTGCATCTTCACCTCTGCTTTTCGAACGAGAAGAGAAGACGTCGGGGCAAGCGATCGAGCAACGGGAAAACTGTCGTGGATGAACTCGCCAAACTGCAATGGGTCATCGCCAAGCCGCCAAAGACCATGACCCTGCGCAAGGAGCGACCAATTTCAACCAAAAACCAGCCTGTGAAGTTGTGAAATGGTGGTCGTCGTCCCTATTCGTCCCGCAGCAAGATCAATGGGTCGGCGTTCAGAGCACGCATGGCGGGAATCCATGCCGCCAGAACTCCAAGGAGGGCCATCGCGGCAACCACTCCCGTGAGCACCACGGGATCGCGCGGGCTTGCCTGGTAAACGATGAACGAGAGCAATTTGGTTGCTGCCAGTCCCAGGGCCAGGCCTGCGACTGAACCGATGGCAAGCAGCCGGAAGACCCTTCCCAAGGCGGCCCGCAGCACCTGCTTCTTCTGCGCTCCGAGGGCGACTCGGATGCCAAGTTCCCTCAGTCTCTTGCTCACCGTGTAGGCGCCCAATCCAAATATGCCCGTCACCGCCAGCATCGCGCCAAGAAATCCGAGTACACCGAGAGCGAGCGAGGCGGCTCGCGCCGCAAACAACGCGGTTCCCAATTCGCGATCCCAACTGCTGATCATAAAAGGCAATCCGGTATTTAGGCCGTTGAGAGTACGTTGCAAATCACGTCCTAATTCCTGTTGTCCGCGATCGGAACGCACCAGGTACCACGTGTCATCGGAGGGTGATTGCAGCATGGAGAAAAACATTGCAGGTTGAGGGTCTTCGCTGAGCGTCTTGTATTTTCCGTCTTCCACAATGCCGATGACCTGAACGCGTTTCCCGCCCCAGATCTTGAACCAGCGACCGACGACGTTTTGATCGGTGCCGAATACCGTGCGCGCAAATTCCGCATTCACGACGGCAACCCTCGGAACGTCCTTTTTGTCCGCCCATGTAAATGTGCGCCCCGCCAGAACCGTCGTCCCGGCGGCTTCGAAATAGCCTGGGGAGGCTGCGTATTCCATTGCCTCGGCAACCCGGTTTGCTGACCTGTAATCCGTCGTGCTGTCCCGATAAACGTTAGGTTCCTATCGGAACTGGCCGTGCGAGGACGCAGTTCGGGCAGACGGTTTCCTGGCCAGTTTCGATAGGACCGTTTGCACTGAGCCGCTGCGTTTGCGGCGGACGCGGTGATCTACCACCTATGGGAATTG
>DASXLY010000099.1:0-3808 GCA_036495975.1 Occallatibacter sp.
GACCCTCGCTTGTCCGTATAGTCGGCAAACCTTCCCCTACGTGCCCTTGGGAGTGTGCGCTGAGTGAATTGGGGATTTATCATCTCGAGTCAGTTGTTTGGTATCCGGCCAACTCGCTCGTCGAGACGGCTCATCGGGAAATGGGACAACCTGTGACCCCCAAGCAAGCTGGATTCTGGGGGCGTGTCCCCGTCGTCATCCGCGCAGTTGTCGTCGGCATTGTCATCGGAATGGCGGCCGCCAATCTGTGGCCCATTCTCCTTCTGAAACTGGGTATACCACGAGCCTCTGTCCTTGAAGGCCTGTTCCTTGGCGGTTACATTTGGTGGGCGCGCGGAGGCGGGCCGCCGCAGCGTTGGCGTGCCACGCGCGCAGATTCGTTTCGTGTCGGCAAGTTATCGGGCGCGCAGTGGTTCTGGGGATTGCTTGCTGCCGTTTTCTTCGCGGCAACGATCCACGCGGCACTGGTTGTGTTGTTCCAGTTGATGCCCTTCCCGGCTGCAGCGTTTCACCGCGGCTATGACTTCTCCTTCATTCCCACTCTGCCGATGCGCTGGCTCGCCGTCGTAGTGTCAGCGGCATCCGCGGGCATCTGTGAAGAGACGGGCTTTCGCGGCTACATGCAGCGACCGATCGAGCGCCGGCACGGAGCCGCCATAGCCATCCTGGTTTCATCGGTGTTCTTCACGGCGATCCACCTGACGAAGGACTGGGCGCTGATAGGCATGGTGCCGATAATCCTGGGCGCCGGGATTCTGCTCGGAGCATTGGCGCATACGTCCCGCACGCTCATCTTCTGCATCGTCGGGCACACGCTGATGGATGTGGGACTGTTCGGCTACTGGTGGACGCAGATTGCGGGCACGTTCTCGCAACGGCCAATCTCGGAGACCGGAATGGATCGGACCTTCGCGGTCGCGTGTGCGGTCGTGGTCGCGGCGCTGATCGTGACGATCCTTGCCATCAAGAAGCTGCGGGCGATTACATCTCATTTGCCGCATTAGTACTCGATGCCGAGCTGGACGCCCTGCATGACGGACGCCTGAAATCGATTTTCAAAGAGGTGTTGAACAAAATGGATGAACGACTGGCTTTGCTTCTGAACCGTTGGGCGTCGTCGTTCGCAGGGGCCCTACAGCACTCAACCGGATAATCATTCAAAGCTCATCGAGCGTGCTCTACCCGAGTTTCCGAGTGGATTGTCGCCCACACTTCCCTCACTCACAATTGCATCGAATTTGAGTCACATCAGGATTGGCGGTCAACCTCCCAGAATTCTATTTCTGGCACGGTGAGTGCCATAGCGGACCATAGTCCCATTCCGCTGCTATGCCTTCCTTCAAGGGGCGCCGGCCTCGGATGGCGTCGGCAGCAGATAGCCGAGAGGCGAGGTCGCGCCGACTCACGATCGACAAAAGACCCTGCGGCCCGCCCAACAGAGGCCATTCTGCTTCAGTGATTTACGAGTCGGGAGCCTTCGAAGAAGTCGGGCTTCCAGGCCGCGGCGATGACCGATGCGGCAACGACGACCACTTCGCAGTCGGCAGCGCTGAGACGGTTGACAGCTCGGATTCTTCCGCTAGTATTTTAAGGACTTCGCAACCAGGCTGGCTTCTGAACCGGCGCAATGTACTTTCCGGGTTCAAGCGTTAGAGAAAGCAGATCTCTCCACTTCGTGCAATTTGACGCTCTCGTGGCTTGAGTGGGGGTAATTCCGGATTTCTGCGACATCAACAACCGTCAGCTTTGTTTTTCGAAAATCTTGCTTTTGCGATTCGAAATGCGGTAGTCTCCGCGCCGTGTCAAATATCCCCCAAAAGTCCCCGTTAATCTTTGTTCCTGGATCTCGGCTTGCCAGGACTTGACACAACTCTGTGACTACTAGAGTTGTGGGCATTTTCGACCTCAGAGAGGAGAATTCATGAGACAAGTTGGGAAACAACTTTTGGTGGTTGTGCTGTTCATTTTTACGACTGTATTCGCTTGCTATGCACAGCAAGACGACGATCAAGTACCCATCAGTTTCTTATCGAATGCGTCGCACAAATCCGTTCAAATGGCGCCCCGTGGCCACCGCAACGGCCAGGGCCACGCCAACGGTATTCCAAATATCGATTCCCTTGTGAACTTCAACGATCATTTCCAGGCACAAGGCGTCGATCAAAACGGCAATGCGCAGATCATTTGGTACTACAACATGGTGGGAACCGCTCCACAGCATCATGGCACGACCACCTTCAATGCTCCAATCGTTCCTGTCACATTGGATTTGCGCAACGCCGATGGCTCGCCGAGGTTTGTCAACGGCAAGCCGCTCATATCCAGCCCGGCACAGTTCGTTCAACCGCTGCTCGATTCACCGATTTTTCAGAATTTCTCATACTCGAGCAGTAACGATGCCACCCAGTACACGGATGCCGTCCAGCGGGCGGAGTTCTTTAATAGGGCGAAGTCGGACTGGCATACCATGCTCAATCCGAGCGTGAAGACGGGAAGAACGATGGTTCTCCTCCGCGGCACGTATCAGTTTGCCCTCAATGCCGACGGAAGCTGCTGCGCGTTTGTGCTCGTTGATTCCAACGTGTTTGGCAATGCGTTGTTCCCACCCACTTTTCCTGTCGATAACAGCACGCCGGTAGGCGCAGCAGAAAACGCGGGCGACATCACGACGAAAGATATCTCGACGTTCTTCTTCCCTAACACCTACCTCTATGTGGGCAACCCCGGCAATTGCTGCATCCTTGGCTTTCACACGTATGATTTCGAACCAGGTATCCCAAGCAATGGCAACCTCGAGCGACGCTACGTGCTGAATTATTCCAGCTGGATCAGTCCTGGTCTGTTCGGAGGCGGTCTCGCGGACATAACTGCGACGAGCCATGAACTGGCGGAGACCTTCAATGATCCCTTTGTTGCCAGCGACGGCATTCACAACATCACACCTTGGTGGTTATCGCCCAACGGGAACTGTCAGAACAATCTCGAGGTTGGCGATGTAATCGAAGGGCTACCCCAAGGCGTCTACCCAATCACGATGAATGGGATGACCTACCATCCGCAGAACGAGGCCATGCTGCAATGGTTCGAGTTCGAAGCTCCGTCTAGTGCAATCAGCGGAGCGTACAGTTACCCGAACATCAATACGCTGACGGCTCTTTCACCTCCCGAAGGTGTTAATTGCCACTGAGAGACTCTCAAGCCGAAGGCCAAACCGGACATGTGCTCCGGGATGGCCTTCGGCCTTAACGCAAGCTCGAATCTGCGCAGTGCCTCCATCTACGAAGATCTCAATACCGTTCACAAAGCTAGCCCCTTGAGTCATAACTAGGTTGCATATATGAGAGAGGTCCATCGCCGTTCATAACAAGCAACCGAACCCTTTTGCTGGACCAACGTCAGCGCGAGGCGACACATTAGCCAGTGATCCTTTGGAGTGCGCATAAGTTCGGCCTGAATCAATCGGCTGGCGCCCGTCCGGACAACTCTCGCATTTTCATGGCTTTGGTCGGTTTGTCGGCGATCCGGAAAGTACTACTCGGTACACAGTGGAAGAATGCAGCCCCCGCCGCTGCGTTTGTAGTCTCAAGCGCTACTCCACCGTCCAGACAATTGCGCTCCCGAGCTGAGTGCGCGTAGCCCATCAGAATTTAACTGTCATCAATTCCAAGCAACGAATGACAAAGCAATTACTTTGTACTGACACCTACGTCGATTTCCGAAGCGCAGGCTCCCGTCTCAGGAGGCTGTTTGTATGCATGAGATGTGGAGCAGCATGAAAGCCGCAACCAATCGGCGTTCTTTCTTGAAG
>DASXLY010000100.1:0-3276 GCA_036495975.1 Occallatibacter sp.
GTGGCCCATATCTCCGCAGTGACGATTGCGGTGGAGCTGGGGAACATCTCCTCCCGCTTCCAGAGCGCGCGGAAGTTGATGGGATACAGTGGAGCGATTCCCAGCGAAGACAGCAGTGGCAAGCGCAAGCGAAAAGGAAGCATTACCAAGTCGGGCAACGCTCACCTCAGACGTATCATGGTCGAATCGGCCTGGAGCTATCGCCACCGGCCAGCCATCGGAGCAAAATTGCGCAAGCGCCAGGAAGGGGTTCCGGCAGAGATCACCGAGATCGCGTGGAAGGCCCAGAACCGTCTTCACAAGCGTTACATGAAGCTGACCATGGCAGGCAAGGAACACAGAAAGATCATCACCGCGCTCGGACGTGAACTCCTGGGCTTTATCTGGGCCATCGGCATCAAGGCCGAAGCAACATATACGCAACAAATGGCAGCATGACGGGAACCGAACAGACAAAAGCAAAAACTTTCCAAATAGGGAAAAAGCAAAAAACACTTCTATGAATGAACAACGTTATCCAATTCGAGGACAGGGTCAGCCGCAGCCGGAGCAAGCACGAAGGAGAATCCTCGGCTTCCCTTTGCGACAGGCTCGACCTGACTCGCGCGAGTTAGTCAGAGGCAGCTCCCGACGGATCATGATTATGCGGTTTCGACCCGCGAATATCAGCTTGATCAATCGTCGCCATTACCTGCAACGGCTGCCGCTGACCCTGTCCTTGAAACACAACAACAAAAACAAACCCACGAATCTGTGCCTATTGACAGAGTCACTCCATATCAAGGAAGAGTAGGCGACAACCCGCCCGAAACTCTGAAATGAGAGGCGCTAGGATCATTGGCGCGATTGGAAAGCGCTGAGCGGACAGACAGATTCCTAGACAGAAGCCGAATTCACGTTATCAATCAACCCGTCGTTGCGAGGCCCGGGTTGAACTGCGTACACACCGCGAAGCTCGCTTCGAGATGTGCCATGAAGACCCGCACGCGGGTCGGGGCACGGCGGCTCGCTGGTCGCACTGCGGAGATAGCAACCGTTGTCTCGTATGTGGTTAAAACCCGGAGCACTGTGCCCTCACGCAGCTCTGCGGCAAAGAGCCACGCCGGGGCCTGGGCGATCCCTAGGTGCTCGAGAACGCCGACACGTAACTGTTCAAAATCGCCCACGCGAAAAGCGCCTGAAGGCGTGATCCGGTGCGCGGCACTGAACTCCCATGCCTGCACAGCTCCATTCTGGATGAACGGAATGGCGGGCAATGAGCGAAGTTCGTCGATTGACCGTGGCAAGCTGTGCCGGGCGAGAAACTGTGGGGTGGCAATCAGGATTGTGAGCGTCTGCGCGAAGCGGCGAGCTACGAGACTGGAGTCAGACAGATCTCCCGAATGTATCGCCAGATCGAAGCCATCTTCGATCAGTGACGTGGGGCTTTCCGATGTACCAAATTCGACTGCAATATCCGGATACCGCTCGAAGAAAGCCGCCAACTTGCTGACCATATGTAGGCGTGCGAATGAGGGAGGGACCGCTACGCGCACCACACCTCTAGGCGCTATCTGCCCGCGACCGATGCGGGAGGTGGTGCTTTCGAAATCCCCAAGGATGCGTTGCGCCGAATGGTAAAACTCACGGCCTGCTTCGGTCAGTGTGATGGGCCGTGTGTTGCGGTGGAGCAGTTCCGCGCCGAGTTCGGCTTCCAAAGCTAAGATTTGCTTGCTGATGGTCGGCTGGCCAATGCGGCGCTCTTTGGCTACGGCAGAAAAGCTTCTTGTCTCTGCTATGCGAACGAACAACTCCATAGCGCTAAATCGATCCACCGTGGACCTCCTTGCCGTGTGAAAGTCACATGGCAAATATTTTACTGGCGCATCTTCGGTTGCTTTATTCCTTTTTGTGAATACTTTCTATTCCACAAATCGCCAGAACCAACGGCGCACCGAGTCATCAAATCTTCAGTTCGCAAATGGCAGCCATAGCAGACCGGTCAGTTCCATAGACGGATACAGGAGAAAGACGATATGACTAACGTGATCAAGAAACACAGTATCTCTTCCGAGCTAGCACAGAAGATGATGGATGCCGCAGTGGCGAAAGCCAGAGAGCTTGGCGTTAGCGAGAACGTAGCGATTCTCGATGATGGCGGCATTCTCAAGGCCTTTAGCCGGATGGATGGGGCCCCGATCCCGACCATCGAAATGGCACAGAACAAAGCGTACACAGCTCTGCTCGGCGTTTCTACGCGGGACTTCTTCAACGCTATCCAGAGCGACCCATCCCTTGTCGCTGGCATTCCCACGCTCTCACGTATCGCGGCCTGGGCCGGGGGTTTTCCCATCAAGGTGAATGGAGAACTTGTCGGAGCGATCGGGGTGAGCGGGGCGCCTACTGTGCAGAGCGACGAGGAATGCGCGAAACCCGCTCTGGCGCTTGTGTCCGATGCCGTGGCAGTAGGCTGAATGGGAGCCCTGATATGAACACACAAGTTGTTTTAATTACCGGCCACTCACGTGGTCCGGAATCTTCGCGCATTACCGGGGCGAATCTGAGCCTGGCCGACGGGGTTCTCTTCGAGTTCGCGCCATCGCGGCAGCAGGATCTCGCTTTACGCGACCAGATCCGGCGATGGCAGCCGCAACTCCGTACTCTTTTCGTGACGCAAATTGCGTTGCTGAGTATCGTCTCCAGGTTCCTGGCTTCGAGCTGCCGGAAGCTGTACGTCTGGCGCAGCAGGAGTTCGACGATCAATTAGCCGCAGCGATTGCCGGTATGGCAGACCGAATGGAGGGGAAACCACCGGAGCGAAAAGACAGCCTGGAACAATCGTTCGAGCATCTCGAACACACAATACAGACTTGCTGTTCGGGCGGACTTCAGGAAACGCTCCCAGCTGAAGTTCAGACATTTCTTGCTCTGTCCCGCGGCATCGAGCGCGTGACGGCGTCGCTGGATAGAGAGATCTGACGATCGGATTGAGATACGACGAATCCTTCGCGCAATCCATGACCTTCTTTGCCTTCCACTCGATCCGTGGAGTCCTTAACAGGCTCGCTAGGCATAATGTCCAGAGATACGAATGTGTTATGCAAGAACGCTGACTCTCAAATGGTGTTTGGCGTTTAACACTCCCGGCATCCATGAATCAAAAAATAGCAGAGAAAGTGCCCCATGCCGAAGCTTACGCCGGGATCTTACGCAAAAAAAGCGGCTGGCGTTTCCAATAGGTCAGGGAGCGCCATAGCCATTCCAGGGGACCGAAGGCGAAGACGCGCAGCCAAAGGG
>DASXLY010000101.1:0-9110 GCA_036495975.1 Occallatibacter sp.
CATGGTGCCGGTGTGCAGCATGACGAGAAGCAGCGTCATTTGCGGAGCGGAGGGATCGAGGCCCATGAGCTTCTCGGCGACGATGACATGTGCGGAGCTGGAGACCGGCAGCAGCTCGGCGAGCCCCTGCACGATGGCGAGGACGATGACTTTGAGAAGGGACATGCCGACAGTTTACGGACGGTGGGTGAAGAGTTTATTAAGACTTTCAAGCAACAGTGCCAATTACGAATAGCCCGGTCTACCGCGCCGCCTTCGCAATCAGCGGTTTGCCTGCGCCTTCGGTGAGCGCGGTGATGCGGTCGAGAGGTGGGGCAGGGAAGACTTCCGTCAGGCCGGAGGGCCAGCTTATTTCGACTTCGCGCAGGACCGGCGAGGGGCCGAGGCCGAAGTGGAGGCGCATGTCGCTGGATGAGTTGTAGGAGGAGCCGCTGCGCACTTCATTGACCCAGACGCGCTCCTTTGCTGCCCCCGTGCCGTCTGCCGCGGTGCCGCGCACGGTGACACGCGCGCCGATGGCGCTGCGATTCGATCTGGTCCCGGTGAGGGCCAGGCCGATCCAGTGATTGCTGTTGGGGGCGCGATTGACGAGCAGCATGGGGAGAGCGCTGACATCGTTGATGACGATCTCCTGACGGCCGTCGTTCCAGAGATCGGCGATGGCAAGGCCGCGCGCGGAGGCCGGCGTGGTGATCCCGGGACCGGAGTCTTTGGTGATGTCGGCGAATTTGCCGTTGCCCAGGTTGTGGTAGAGCAGGCGGGGCTCGCGATAGTCGGACCCCAGATGGCTGGAGTCGACCTCGGGGTAGACGTGGCCGTTGGCGGAGAGGATGTCAGGCCAGCCGTCGTTGTCGATGTCGAGGAACATGGTGCCCCAGCCGAGCTTGTCGGTATTGATGCCCAGGCCGGAGGGATAGGTGACGTCGTCGTAGGTTCCGTCTCCGCGGGCGTGGTAGAGGGTGGCCGTGTCGTCGGAGAAGTTGGTCTTGAAGATGTCGAGATGGCCGTCGCCGTCGTAGTCGCCAATGGTAGAGCCCATGCCGGCCTGCTCGCGGCCGTCCTCATTGAAGGCCACACCGGCGTCGGCGGCGCGATCGGTGAAGGTGCCGTCGTGATTGTTGCGGTAGAGAATCGCAGGGGTCGAGTCGCAGGCCATGTAGATGTCCGGCCAGCCGTCTTCGTCGGCGTCGATGGTGGAGACGGAGAAGCAGTAGTGGCCGCTGGTTTTGGTGAAGCCGCTCTTCACCGAGACATCCTCGAACTTGCCGTTGCCGAGGTTGTGATAGAGCGTGTTGGGCGCCCACTCCAGGCCGCGCGGACCGCACATGACGGGCACGCCCTTCCATATACAGGCGGCTGCTTTGCCGGGCTCGGGCACATCCTTGATGTCGAAGTGGACGTAGTTGGCGATGGCGATGTCGAGCTTGCCGTCGCGGTCGTAGTCTACGAAGGCGCAGCCGGTGCCCCACTCCTTGCCGCTGCCTGCAACGCCGGCCTGCTCGGCGACCTCGCGGAAGCGACCGTGGCCCTCGTTGTGATAGAGGCGATTCTTGCCGTAGCCGGTCACGTACAGGTCGGGTAGACCATCGTTGTCGTAGTCCCCGACGCAGGCGCCCTGTCCCCAGCCGGTGTCGGTGAGGCCGGATTTGGCGGTGACGTCGGTGAATGTGCCGTCGTGGTTGTTGTGGAAGAGATGGCTGGTGGGCAGCGAGCCGGTTTCTCCAGCCTGGGGATGGAGCGAGGCGCCGTTGACCAGGAAGATGTCGGGGTAGCCGTCGCCATCGTAGTCAAAGACGGCGACGCCGGAGCCCGTTGCCTCGAGGATATAGCGCTTGGAGGTTACTCCACCGTTAACGTTCAGCACGTTGATTCCGGCCTGGGGCGCGATATTTTCGAACCACGCCGGGGGCGGATGCGTGGCGCTTGGCGGGTACGGTTCGGATACCCTTTGAACTGCTTTCTGGGCGCTGACGGGAAGCGTGAGAAAAGCGGCGTAAACGCTAACTATGAGCGCTTTCGCACAACGTCTGTCTAGCCGGGGCATCGCTTTTCGATTGTAGTGAAGCGGGTGCAGAAGGGGCGTCCGGATCGGACGATTTTTTCTTTTGACACGGGCTTGTTCGATATTTATAGTTCGCGCCGGGCAGTAATCATCCATTCGACGTAGATGGAAGCAGTACCGCCAAGGACAGCAACGGTAGCAAACGCATAACTGCTGGTACAGATTTCAGAAGTACAGCGGGGCGCCAGAGCAGCATTTTAGGGGAGACCATTATGACCAGACGCATGCAGGCGGTCCTAACCGCTTGCCTTGGTATTGGGATAGCCATCCTTCCGCTAGCGGCGAACGCGCAGGCGATTTACGGATCAGTCAACGGAACAGTGACAGATGCATCGGGAGCAGCCGTCCCGGGTGCAACTATTACGGTGACCGATGAGGCGAAGGGCACGTCGGTAACGGTCAAGAGCAACGAATCTGGCAACTACACCGTTGAGCACATGATCCCGGATCTCTACACCATAAAGGTGGAGGCGGCCGGCTTTAAAGGTTTTGAGGCGAATCACGTGCAGGTGCTGGCAGATACGTCGCCGAAGGTGGATGCGCCGATGCAGACCGGCGGCGCGAGCGAGACGGTCAACGTCAACGCCGACGCTATTCCGCAGTTGAAGACGGACCGCGCCGACGTGGGGCAGACATTCGATGAGAAGACGGTTTCGGATCTGCCCGTTTCCGGGCGCAACTTCACCAGCCTTGAGCTTCTGCTGCCCGGCGCACAGCAACTCGGCTGGAGCCACGCGGCCGATGAAAATCCGCAGAACAGCCAGCAGATCCAGATCGACGGTCAGGCGTTTGGCGGCGTTGCGTATGAGCTGGACGGCACGGACAATCAAGACCCGATTCTGGGTATCATCGTTGTGAACCCGGCGTTGGATGCGATCACCGAATCGCAGATTCTCACGCAGAACTTCGATGCCGAGTTAGGCAAGGCAGTATCGGCTGTCGTGACGGTGCAGACCAAGTCGGGCACGAACAACTTCCATGGCAGCGCCTTCGATTATCGCCGCAGCAATGCGAACCTGGCGCGCAATCCATTCACACAGAACCCCAGTCCTGCTGACCCGACCAGGGTCGGTAATCTGATCCCGGGCGGTCTTTACAGCGAATTTGGCGGATCGGTTGGCGGTCCTATCAAGAAGGACCGTGCGTTCTTCTTCGGGGATTATCAGGGCCAGCGGCAGAGGGCGGGGATCTCGGGCACGCAGACGGTGCCGACCACTCTGCTGGAGAACACCTGCCTGGGGTCGCAGGTCGGTGCCAGCGGGATTGCGGGTTGCGATTTCAGCGACTATCGCACCACCATTTATGACCAGACGACGGGCAAGCCGTTTCCCGGCAATGTGATTCCAACTGCCCGACTTTCCCCGCAGGCGCTGGCACTGTTCAGGCTGCTGCAGCCCTACGCGCCAACGACGGCCGTTGGTACTTCCGGTACGACTGGACTGGCTGAAAACTATTCGGCCAGCGGTCAGGGGCTCTTCAACGCGGATCAGTGGGATGTACGCGGCGATATGCAGGTCACGCAGAAGATTCACGCCTTTGGACGCTTCAGCCGCTTCACCGACACATTGACCGGGACAACAATCTTTGGACCGGCGGGTGGTACAGGGTTCGGGCTGGCGGGCTATGGCGGCACCTCGGTGGGCGCCAACGACAGCGTGGCGGCGGGTGCGGACATGGCTATCAATGCGGGCTTGCTGACAGACTTCCGGCTGGGCTACTACCGCTATAACGCCGTGACCAGCAAATACGACCAGGGACAGTCGTTCACTGCCGGCCTCGGTATTCCGGATTCAAACCTGGACGCCGGTTTTACCAGCGGTGCTTCGGCGTTCCAGATTGAAGATCCAGGCTCCACAGGCATCGCGACTCCCAAGAACCAAAGTGCCGGCACTGGTCCGCGGTACGGCAGCGGCTTGAACGTGAACCGCTGCAACTGCCCTCTCACACAGAAGGAAGACCAGTACCAGATCGTAAACAACTGGACCAAGATCTTCGGCAACCATTCGTTCAAGTTCGGCGCCGACCTTCGATATGCGCGCAACCTGCGCGTGCCGAGCGACGTGAACCGAGCTGGTGAATTCAACTTTGGCATCGGCCCGACATCCAGCCCAGTGGATCAGAGCGGCGGTCTGGGACTAGCCACATTCGTGCTCGGCGACGTTAGCCAGTACAACCGTTACGCCAGCACCTCCACCAACGCCAAGGAGTTCCAGAAGAGAGTGTTCTTCTATGCGCAGGACACCTGGCGCTACACGCCGAACCTGACCCTGAATCTGGGTGTTCGTTACGAACTGTACTTCCCGGAGACGGTGAACGGAAAAGGCAACGGTGCGATATTGAATATGAACAGCCCGACCGATTCGACCGGCTATCTGCAGGTCGCCGGCTACGGAAATATCGGGTCCAACATGAACTGGGATCCGTCATTCAAGGCGATCTCACCACGCATTGGTCTTGCCTATCAGTTGAATCCCAAGACGGTGATCCGCGCCGGCTACGGACGGAGCTTCGACCTTGGCGTCTTCGGTTCGCTTTTCGGTCATACCGCAACGCAGAACCTGCCGATCCTGACCAGCCAATCGATCCCTCAGCCGAGCGGTCCCAACTCTACCGCATTCACACTGGCTCAAGGGCCAGGCCTACCTCCGGTGACGGCTGTTCCGGCCAGCGGCTTGCTGCCGAATCCGGGCTTCAACGTGGACAGCAAAGCTCGGCCCAGCCCGCTGCGGCTGCCGACGATCGACGCCTGGAACCTGAGCCTTCAGCGCGCGATAACCCCGACGCTCTCCGTAACTATGGCGTATGTGGGTAACAAGGGTACCCACACTCTGAGCTCGGGTATCAGCAACAACACCAACCCCAACGAGGCCGGTATTTTCCTGCCGGCACAATACAGCATTGAAGGACGAACGCTCCACTTCACGACGCCGACGGCCGAAGGGAGCGCCACGCCTGATTCGAATGGCATCTACCCTGACGGCGGCACGAACAACCCCTCCTTGCTGCAGCGCTACTACGGTGGCACTTTGCAGGCCTGCCAAGACCCCAACTACACTCAACCTGTGATTAAGGGAATTACCCTTCCAGCAGGAGCCTGCGGTTGGAATACCAGCATCCAGTTCAACGGCGACGACCAGGATACTCACTTCAATGCCCTGCAGATCGGTGTGGCGAAGCAGTTGACCAAGGGACTGACCTTCAACGCCAACTATGCCTGGCAACGCTCGGTGAACTTCCAGGCCACCTATGCTACCTGGAACAAGCAGGCTGGAAAGGGCCGGGACGAGTTCCAGCGCGAGAATCAGATTGTGGCCTACGGTAGCTATGAGCTGCCCTTCGGCCGCAATCACCTGGTCGGCGGGACGGCTCCCGGTTTCGTCAACCAGATCATTGGCGGCTGGCAGATCAGCCCGATCGTGACCTATGCCAGCGGTCTGCCCTTCACACTCAGCTATCAGGAATGCGCCTCTGTCATTCCCGGCAGTGCACCTTGCTACCCGAATGGCCGTGGCAACAACCTCAAACTGCACATTCAGAAATTGAATACGGTGAATCACAACCGGTTGGCGTTCACCGGACTTGATCCCAAGAGCGGTCAGAACCTGACGAATACCTCGTTCAATGGCTTCACCGCACCCGGTCTGGATCAGATTGGTAACACCGGAAGAAACAGTACGTTCGGTCCGAACTTCTTCAACACTGACATGGCTGTGCAGAAGAACTTCCCGATTCATGAGTCGCTCTTTTTGCAATTCCGCATGGACGCGTACAACGCGTTCAACCACATCAGCCTCGGCAATCCAGGCGGCTCGCTCGACAACGGCCAGCAGACCATCGGCGGCGTGTTCGGGAGCCAGTTCCCAACCCGACAACTGCAGTTCTCGCTTCGCATTCAATTCTAGGCTTTAGCGACGATTCGACGCCGAGGAGAGCGACCTGCTCTCCTCGGCTGTTTTAGAATCAATAACTTAGGATAGAGGTTACATCCAGGGGTTCCACGATATCGCAAGTCAGCAGCTCCTGGCCGGTATTAACCGACAGGAGTCGCACTGTGAAGAGTCCCATTGTCCCGTTTGTGGGCGCTGTATTCTCCACCGATTTCCGAAAGACATTTGCCTCGATGCATAGGGACGCTGGTGTTGACCTGCATACGATCCAGCGATGGCTGCGACATGCAAAATTAGAGCGAACGGTTCAATATCTGGCTGATAGCGAAGATCAGAGTGCGGTGATACGGCCGCTGCGCATGAGGCGTGCACTGAGCACGCTGGTGAAGCGCAAGGGAAACCCGGTGCTCCGCCGTCGAAGCCGCCGGTCATCGCTTCACGCAGGTGCGTTTGCGCGAATCGATGTCGAAGGTGAGTCGGAAATCTTTCCTCCAACCCAATTCCTTGGTGGTCACGGTTCGAGCGATGTTTCGTGGGTATTTTGACGATTGGCAAAAATCAAGCCGATCGTTACGTTCTGGTCCAAGCACATATTTGCGGCGCACCTGTCACCTGGCTGTGAGCTTGGCGCACAGCATCCCTGACCCGCGTTTCCAGCGTTTCTATCCCCATGAACTCGGTCGCTATGATCCCTAAACGCTGCAGTTGAGGCAAAAGAGCGCGTAACGTGTCCACCGCCCACGCATAGTAAGGCACGTCTGCGGCTCCCCAAACATGGGTTTCGCAGAACAAGTTGGGTTCAGGCAATCCCGTATGAGCAAAATGCTCTATGAGCCTCTCTCCCGCGTCGTAGTGTTGGAGCGCGCTCGAAAAAGCTAAGCGAAGTAATGGTTGATCATCTCCCACAGCGGCACGTTTGGAACAGAACGCCACGGATCGCGCCACAAAAGTTCATGAAAGGCCATTGAGCCTCCCGGTCTAGCCAACCGCGCAGCGGCACGCAAAAAAGCAAGCGGATCAGTCTGGTGAATCAAAACGTAGCGACCGATTACAAGGTCAAATCCAGCTGTCGTCCACGAAGGTTTCAACCGCCGCTTCGTGAAAAGACAGATACTTAAAACCGGCGCGGTCAGCCCGCTCTATTGCAATCGATAGGACCTGCGAATTCCTGTCAATTCCAACGACCCGGCCAGAGGGACCCACCAGTTCAGCTGCCAACATGGCTACATCTCCGGCTCCGCTACCCTGATCCAGAACGCCTATACCAGGCCAGATTCCGGCGCTTCGGAGAAGACGCTTCGTGATCGGCCGCAAAATCCTCGCCTGCGCCGAAGGCGAAGAATCTCAGCCTCCGAATGGCCAAGGATATGGCTAGCCTCACGTTTATTGGCTTCGCTCAATTGAGCTCTGTTCCTTGTTCGAGATGACGTTTCTGTCCCGCTATTCCAGAGCCATAGAACAATCTTGTGAGAACCAATCCTGGTCGTCGGCGCGAACGTCGTCCCTCGCCGTCGGATGCGTCGTTACTCCGAAAGACCTGCGCAGGAACTGGTTCGCACACACTTTCGGTGACGCGGTGGCGTCGCGCTATCGTGCGCCTCGGATAATGATTAGTAAAGGTATCATGTCGAATGACGAGCCATGATTACCTACTTCAACCTCAGTTGGCCCAACTCGGAAAGGCTCATGGCAGACACAGCCCCTGATTACAAGGAGCAGCGAGGTATGAGCCAGCCCAGTTACGACAGAACATCTCGATGAGAGCCGAAGCTCGCGATCTACATCGTCTCGACGGGAAACAGGCCGGAAACTTCTTCGAAAATGATGCCGGCTGAAACAGACTTGATTAAAACATCGGTGGTGTTTACATGAAAGGAATCCAAAACGCTTCGTGCGTTAGAAGGGGGCGCGTTGGATGGGAGGAGCAATCATCGCCAACGATACCTCGAACAGAGTTCCGGTGGCGCAGAGGGGCTATCGTGAGCTATTTGTTCAGGTCGTCATTCTTGTAGTATTTGGTGCCCTGAAGGGTCAGTTGCAAGGCTAGGCCATTTTTGGTGATCTGGTACACCCATACTTCGGGGGAGACCTCCACTGCTCCCGAATAGGCGCCTCCGGATTTCCCTGCCTTGGCTGCCGCATCTGCCTGGCCGGAGCCCGACCATCCGGAATTGAGGAACTGATCGAGTGCCTTATCGGTTCCGAACACGAAGATCACTCGGAAGTCCTTCACTCCCATTCCGAGCCCGGCTCCTGCAGAAACCATCTTCATAAAGGTTTCCTGCTTTGTCTTGGAATTAACGGCAATCCCTGAGCCGCTCGCGGTGCTCACAACCAGCACATTGGTTCCGAAGTTCTTGAACACCGCGTATCCGGCCGAGTTCTGAATCGCGCCCTTGGCTGAAGGTTGCACCTTATATAGATCCTGAAGGGTTTGGTCAACCGCCTTCCGAATCTTTGCCTGCTTCTCTTCCTTACTATCCGATAAGCAGTTGGCCGCCAGCGAAAGAAAGGAAACTGCCAATACTAAAGACATCATCTTGAATTTCATACGGACGCTCTCCTGATCCGACCGAAACCCCGGGGGAGGAAGCAAAAGGACTTGACGACTGGAGAAACTCACGGACCGACGAGGTTCGCAAACGAACTCAACCTGTACGCTGGAGACACATGGCACAAATCACCCCGCCCACTGTTATTCCGCATGAGTTGCCGTTCTGCTTGCCTTAATGGGCGACAGGAGTGGCGTGGAGTTCATCAAATGCAGTTTCCCCTTGTCGAGCTGGTTCCTTCGCAAAGGCACCCGCCTTGCCGGCCCGCAAAAGCTGCTCTCCGTCAATGCGTCCGAAAAGTTCAACTAATTTTCCTACCAGGCCGGTCCAGCCGGTCTGGTGAGTGGCTCCCAGACCGGCGCCGTTGTCGCCGTGGAAGTATTCGAAAAACAGTAGGTAATCCTTCCATCGCGGATCTGTCTGGAATTTCCCTGTACCTCCGTACACGGGCCTCCGGCCGGACTTATCCCGCAAGAAGATGGCTGTCAGGCGGTTGGCAATCTCCCGCGCCACCTCGAACAGGTTCATCAACTTACCCGACCCGGTCGGACACTCGATTTTGAAGTTGTCGCCGTAGAAGCTGTAGAACGACAACAGGGCGCGAATCAA
>DASXLY010000102.1:0-4052 GCA_036495975.1 Occallatibacter sp.
CAATGATGTGGTCATGGGCATTAAGCAAGGACAGGGACCTGCTGGAATGCTATTGCGCGATCAGGCGCTTGCTACTCAGATCCGCCAAACTGTATTGAATGCACAACAAGCTACAGTAAATCTCGGCCATGCTTCAAGCCAGGCCGACGCACTCATTTCTGATATCCAGTCACGTCAGCTTCCGCAAAAAGTCGACGATACCTTAGTAAGCGTCAAGAGTGCTGCGTCAAATCTTGATGTAAGTACACAGCAACTTCGTCAGACGATTTCAGAAGCAACCGGACCTGATGCGCAGGGCTTTACCGCCGGTGCAAATATAAGCGAATCTCTGTCCAATGCGAATGCGGCCACGGCTAACATGGCGGATGACACGGAAGCGCTCAAGCACAATTTCTTCTTTCGGGGGTTCTTCCGCAAGCGGGGTTACTACAACCTTGCGGACATTTCCCCGGATAAGTACCGGAAGGCTCCCATGTTTTCGAACCCGGCGAACGAGCGCGCGTGGTTGCCGGCGGATAGACTCTTCGAGCGAGATTCAAATGGGCTCGAACGACTCACGGCGCAGGGCAAGAGTCGGATGGACGAAGTGGTTGGCCAACATGGTGATTCCATCGTCGGAAGCCCAATCGTCATCGAAGGATATTCGAACGACGGCAATCCCGCCGACCAGCTTGCACGCTCTCGGAGCCGGGCAATCCTGGTCCGCAGATATCTCCAGAATCACTTTCAGCTAGATGCGACTCATTTCGGTATCGTTGGTATGGAGAGTCTTCCTCCCGGCGGACTAGACCACTCGACCTGGGATGGAATCTGTATTGTCATTCTAAAGACAAGATCGTAGCAGGTCACAACGCTAACAACGCCACCCTTGCGTTTGCTGAACACTGAACAAGTTGCGCTGACACCAAAGGGTATAACATCGGTCTACCTTTTCTTGATGACCGACGGAGGTGAGTATATGAGTCAACCCACGGAAAACGCCGCAGCAAAGAAGCATGTGGTAATCGTAGGCGGGGGTTTTGCAGGCCTCAATTGCGCCCGCAAACTGGCTGCGAATCCAGATCTCCGAATTACGCTGCTTGACAAGAACAACTATCAGCAATTCCAGCCGTTGCTCTACCAGGTAGCCACCGCGCTTCTCGCTCCAGACAATGTTGCTTTCAGTTTGCGCGCTATACTCGGAAGCCATCCCAACATAGATATAAAAATGACAGAGGTCGTAGCCGTCGACCTGAACACGCATGTTGTGGAAACCGGCGAGGGAGGACGATATCAGGGTGACTTTCTGGTGCTGGCGGCGGGTTCGCAGGCAAACTTTTTCGGTACACCCGGAGCAGACGAGAACAGTTACCCACTTTATTCACTGCATGATGCGGAGCGCCTGCGCTCTCGAATCCTGGCCATGCTTGAATCTGCTGATCGCGACCCTTCGCTCATCGCAAAGGGAGCGCTGAACTTTGTCGTCGTAGGAGCGGGCCCGACAGGCACTGAGATGGCAGGTGGATTCGGGGATGCACTGCAAGCATCGCTGAAGGAAGGGATCCGCAGTACTTTCAAGGATTTTCCTGTAGGCCAAGCTCGGATTCTACTGGTAGACGGAGGGCATGCCGTGCTCAGCGCCTTTTCCTCGCCAGCACAGACATATGCCGCTAGAGTGCTTAGCGAACGGGGTGTGGAGGTCCGCCTTGGCACAAGAGTCAAGCAAATCGAGAGGGGACACGTGCTGCTCTCGGATGGGACCAGAATCCCGACGCATACGGTCATCTGGGCAGGGGGCCTCAAGGCCGCGTCGTTATCCAGCAACTTGACGATCAAGGCCGGGCCTGGCGGTCGCATTGATGTTCAAGCCGACCTCACGGTGCCTGGTTACACGGGCGTCTATGCCTTGGGGGACTTCGCCAATATCGCCGGCAAGGATGGTGAGCCGCTTCCGCAACTTGCCTCTGTCGCTGAACAATCCGGCAAGTGCTGTGCCCGGAATATCCTGTTGGACGTTGCGGGAAAGCCGAGGCAACCGTTCCATTATTTTGATAAGGGAATTATGGCGATGATCGGACGGAACTCCGCCGTGGCCGAGATCGGCGAGCATCGGCACGAACTCCAGGGCACAATCGCTTTCGCGGCGTGGATCGGCGTGCACGCCGCCTTGCTATCTTCGACGCGCGCCAAGATCGAGGCCTTCGTGGAATGGGCTTGGGAGTATTTCGGTGGTTCTCGTGGCGATGCGATTCTCGACCGTTCCGAAGAGTTGCAGATTAACTGGGACGATGACGGCGAAGATAGGGCTTCCGTAGCATTGGCCCCGACGGGCCAAACAGGCAAAGTGTCCTGAAATTCACGCACTGCTGCTGCGGGCCGAACCGCTTATCTAAGGTTGCCGCTGGGGGGAGAGTTAGACAGGTATTTAACGATCGAGAAGGAGCGTTCTCTTCCTGTACCTAGCCTCGACCCTGAAACCGCGAATCTGCGAGGTCTCAACTCCCCTCTCGATGCCGATCAACCCGCGGCCTGATAGCTAGATGTGGATTCAGAGTAGAGATCGCTGAGCTTTAATAGCAAAACTCCCGGACAAAGTATCGGTCGGATCAATGAGGCGCTTTCTGATTCCGACTCTAAAACAATGCAACTGTCTTCAGCAAAACTCAGCCCTTGATCACTTCCAAGTGACTCTCGGACCTCAAACAAGCTGTAACTGCCGCACTGGTCCGAATCGTGATCGAGATACTGTGAACTCTCCTTCAAATGAGCGGTTTGGCGCTATTAAAGAAATGAATGTAGATGCAATTTTCTCTTGCAAGTGGAATGAATCTGCGATTCCAACAGAGAACTCCAAACGATGAGACGCAAGTTGAAATCCTTCAGCGCTAAGCACCCGACAATGTATGCGGATGCTCCCTCACGTCGCGAGTAGCAAAAACCAGCTCAGAAACTCGAAGAGTCAATCCCAACGCAACAGGGAAGACGACAACGGGACTGAAGCACAGATGCTCATCGCTCGACCCATCTCCTCGCCTTCTCGATGGTCCTCCGGATGTAAGCAGCTCGCTTGGAAGCACTGGGATCGCGGAGAGATAGTCGTCTTCAGGAGCACGTTCGATCCGGTCCTCGGTCATACCATTGGCATAAGCGGCGCACAGAACGCAATGTCAGCGGCGACGGGCCGATCGGTAGAAGACGCATTCCCAGATCACTCCACGCAAATTAGGCGATTATTAGACGCGAGTTTAACGACCGGACTGTTCCTGCACAGGTAGTCTCAATCTTGAAGGGAGTCTCCCTCATGAAAAAATTTGCAGCCATCGCGTTAGTCGTCTTTGCGGGAGCGTGCACAGCTGGCAGCCTGCAGGCGCAGAGCCATGAAGTCCGTGCGGATGTTCCATTCAACTTTGTCGTGGGGAACAAACAGCTCCCGGCTGGGCACTACACATTTTTTACCCAGCCAAGCTACACGCTCGTGATCCGCAACACCGATTACCAACTCACCATTCTCAGCAGGACTGAGGATGTCGGCAGCCTGAAAGGTTATTCCAACAGATTGGTGTTCAACAAGTACGGCGACCACTATTTCCTGCGGGAGATTCGCTGCCCTTCGATCGCGATGAACGTGGAGCTCCGGCAGTCGAAGCTGGAGAAGCAGATCCGCGTCCAGACGGCGTGGCTTGGTCCGGAACAGACGCTGCTTGCTATGAATTAACGGTGATATCACCTGCCCGGCAGGCCCATCGTCTCTGCGAATTAGTCCAAAGCTCTTTGCTTCGTCTTGATGGGGCGGAGTTGTACCCGTTTCTAACCTCCGCCCCGATCCGCAAATGCCGAAGTCGGTTCTCCATAAATAGTCTGCCATCCGAAATCCATTTGCCTGCACAGTCGCGGCATCGGACAAATGGCTTTTCATCCTCAGCTGTTACTTACAGTCAGTATGGAATGACCGGCGCCGATGCGCTGATTCGTGGGTTAGGCTGTGAGTTCAGAGGGACGCACAGTTCAGAGCCACAAGCGGAAGGGAGCCGGTCATGAAGGAAAAGTTACGATTTTTGGGTTTGGATGTCCAT
>DASXLY010000103.1:0-4259 GCA_036495975.1 Occallatibacter sp.
GCTCGCATAACGGGCATCCTCGGCGATGCCGACGACGCGGCACTGTGCCGTGAATGCTGCTTCCCCCGCGGAGGAAGCCTTGATCGATTCGCCGAGCGCAGAACCGTTAGAAAACAGCACGCGCGCGGCAGCCTGGTTCACGATGCACGTCGAGCGGTCGCGATCCGCTGCGCTAAACTCCCGACCTAGCAGCAGCAGCGTGTGCATGGTGGAAAAATAGCCATCGCTCACCTCATTGAAAGAAATCTTGTGCTCATCCTGAGAGCGGCCGACCGGCTGGACAGTAATTTGTGGTGCAAGCCATTCATCGGGGTAACCCAGGTGTAGGCGGCCGACTGAACCCCCGGACTGACACGCAGGGTATCTGTCATCTCTCGGAATATAGAGGCGATCTCGGCCGGACTCTTCTTGAGCGACTGGAATTGTGCGGTAACCATGGTGATGCGCGAGGGATCAAAGCCAGTATGGTTCGTGCGCAAGCGCTGCAGCGTCTCGGAAAAAAGTCCGGCGGCGAAGACCAGCACCAGCGCCACTGCAAACTGGGCCGGGATGTAGAGCCGCTGGCCGATTCCCTTGCGCCGGCGATTCGTGCCTGCCGTCTTTAGCAGACCCGCCGGCGCGGTGCGGCCCGCAAAAACGGCCGGGGCGAGCCCAAAGAGCAGCGTCGTCAGGACAGCGAGCGCGCTCGTGAATGCCAGCACGCGCGCATCAGGGCGAAGCAGCAGCGGCTCGGCCGATCCAGGCGGCGTCAGAAAGGTAGCAAGTACTCTGGTGCTGGACCAGGCCAGGGCCGCCGCGATGATCGAGCCAACTCCCGCCAACAGCAGCGATTCGATCAGCGACTGCTGTATGATGCGCCGCCACCCGGCACCGAGCGCCGCCCGCACGGCAAACTCGTGCTGCCGCGCCTGCGCGCGAGAGAACTGCACGCTCGTCAGGTTGATGCAACAGAGCAGCAGAACCAGCACCACGATGCCCTGCAGCAGCAGCAGCGACTGTTGGTACGCCTTTCCAATCCACGCGAAGCCACGCCCCTGAGGTCCGGCACCCAGGGTCACATCGCGAAAATCAGGGACCGATCGCCACTGTTCAGGTAAGAGCACCCTCACTTCACTCTGTGGAATACTTCCGAGTTCCGCATTGAGTTGGCTGAGTGTACTGCCTGGGCGCAGCCGACCAATCACCCCCACCTGCGACTTATCCGGCGTCCGGAAGACATCCAACTCTGGCGTCGCGGCCATCGCGGAGAGAAAGTGCATGGGCAGCATGATCCGCTCATGCTGACCCAGATATACCCCTTCGTAGTCGCGCGGCAGCACGCCCACAACGGTGACCACGTGCCCTGAAACCGAGATGTGCCGGCCCACAATCCCAGGGTCACCGTGGTAGTTGGACTGCCAGAACCCATAGCCAAGCACAGCCGGCCAGCCGCCCACAGGTCCGCCGGGCACGTCGTCCGCCGGGGAGAGCAGCCGGCCCAGGTAGGGCCGCAGGCCTAACATCCCGAGCGCGTCGCCGCTCACCATCTCCCCCTCGATCGAGCGCAGCGTTCCCTGCTGGTCCGGGACCGAGAGCATATCCCCACTCCAGCCTGAGAGCCCTTCGACGCTCCTGAGCTGCTTACGCAACTGCTCAAGTCCGGAAAGCGACTGGACCGGCACCAGCTCCCTCAACTTCGGCCCCTTGAATCCGACCGTGACCAGTTCGCCGGGGCGCAGTACGGGAAGCGATCGCAGCAGCGCATCGTCGATCAGCGTAAAGATCGCCGCGTTCGCCCCAATGCCAATGGCCAGCGTTAGAATTGCTGTCGCCGCAAACCCCGGGGACTTGCGTAACTGCCGCAGCGCAAAGCGGATATCCTGCCAAAGTGTCTGCATGCTCACTCCTCTTGATGGTTTGGTCGCATTCACTGCCTGCAGGGCGACTGGCCCGCCACATATTGAGAGCGAGTCACGCCATGAGCCGTTTCTTCGAAGGTATATTGGAGTCAACCGTCGATACGGTTATGTTTACGTGCCAATCGGCTGAAAAGTCGCTAGACGATGCAAGTTGCCGAGAAAACGCGCATCTCGGACACCTGGAGTCTTCGCAGCCACTTGTGCGCTATGCTGACTTAACGGCCAACTGGACCACAGGCACTGCGCTATAGAATGAGCCAATGTGCTTCATGCTCTACGCGGGGACGAATAAACCACTTCCGCGCAAGAAATGGAACAGAGATGCTCCCGATCTGTGCGTGAAGTCGCTAGACGGAAATGATGCCGATGTGGCGAGCCACTTTACACGTCCCGACGTTCAAAACATCGGTTCTACCTCCGGTTGCGGATGCGATTTCCCGTACGTCACTTTAACGAGAGGTAAGTGGGTTGGATACTCAGATGTAGAAGTGGATGATCCTGATTGGGAAGCGAGTGAACGCTTCAACCGCGAGGCTTTGGTGAAACTGCTAAAGGGCAGTGGTGAGGAAGTAGTCGAACTCTACGGGATTTGGCTGTCCGACGGTGGAGACATCTCAAGTTCTGAGAATTTCCGAGAAGAGATTCCGCTGGCGAGAATTCTTCAGCCGACTTTCCGTTTCAAAGAGCGGGGCTTCTATCGAGTAACTTGCGATCAAGTTTCCAAATAACTATGCCAGCTCAGACGGTCGACGCAACACTTGCGTGCAGTTTACTTGCAGGAGTCTGGAAACCCAAGGTCTTTCTCGGACGTTGATTCAAGCGCAGCGCGACCTGGTCGAGCTGCGCTTGAGAGATGGGGGATAGGTCGGTTCCTCGGGGAAAGTATTGTCGCAGCAGTAGATTGGTGTTTTCATTGGTGCCGCGCTGCCAGGGACTCTGCGGATCGCAGAAGTATACTTTTACATCGGTGGCCACGGTGAAGGCTTTGTGCCTGGCCATCTCCAACCCACGATCCCAGGTCAGGGAACGGCGCAGGGTCGCCGGTAGTTTACGAACCTGTCGGCTCAAGGCCGCAACGACAGCTTCCGTCTCTTTGCCTGGCACCTTGACCAGCATGGCAAAGCGTGAATGACGCTCCACTAAAGTCGCAATGTAACTGTTCTTTGCGCCCCTCAGCAGATCGCCTTCCCAATGCCCAGGAACGGCTCGGTCTTCGGCTTCCGCAGGCCTTTCGCGGATCGAGAGAGCATCGACGATCTGGCCGCGGGACTGTCCGCTGACCGTTGCATGGAGCGAGCGGCGCATGCGCCGCTTGCTCCGCAGGTGCTCCATCAGCTCTTTTTTCAGCACGCCCCGCGCTTGGATGAACAGGCTACGATAAATGGTCTCGTGGGACACGCGCATGCTCTCGTCATCGGGATACTGCGTCTTCAGCCATCCGGAAATCTGCTCCGGCGACCAGTCCATCACCAGTTTACTCGCGACCATGTTCCGCAACTTGCGGTTCCCGGCAAGAAGACACCTCTTCGGTCGCAACGCGGATTCCCAGGCCTGGCTATCCGCATCGTGGGCGCGATAGGCCGAATGGCCACCATGGCGCATGACCTCCCGGCTCACCGTCGATGCCGCTCGACCGAGGCCACTGGCTATCTCACGAAGCGATGAGCCGGAAGCGATCCCTCGCGAAATGTCCTCTCGCTCCGCCAGGCGGAGCGCCAGACCAGAGCGCCGGCGAGTGGCTGGAGCAATCCCTCCGCGAGCCAACAACAAACAGCGTATGCAGCTATGTGGCTTGCCATAGCCACGCCCGATCTCATGCAGCGATTCCCCAGCCTTCCATCGGCTCCAGACATCAGTCCTCTGCGCCGGAGATAGTCTCGATTGCTTCCCTTCGCTCATATACACCATCCCTCAATAGAAAAAGCTCTACTAGATGGTGTTGCATCGACCTATTGAATGCACCGTGCTTTTCAGGCATTTCAGCACCACAACATCAATTATCTGGATTTGACATCTGCATTGATGAAAACCTCTGATATCGATGTTGTTCTATACAGGTTGAAAGATTTTCTCCGTGAAATCCGTCCAAAATTTGACAGACCAATGATCTTTTTGGTGAATAGGGCGGAATCAAACGAAACCCTTGTCCCACGAGTGATGGAAACATTAATTGAATTCAGTGCGGAGCCCAAGCATATTCTGAAGTTCCGCACTTTGTGGATGAAAGCGGGGCCGGCCCTCGAATCGCGGTTCTTTAGTACGAATCCCAACCTCCCGCAAAGCAGGCGGAGCCACATCCGGAAGCTGGTGAACAGCGTGCAATCGAAACAACTCCCCTCCACTTGTAGAAACGGCATTCCT
>DASXLY010000104.1:0-7429 GCA_036495975.1 Occallatibacter sp.
ATCTTGTTAACGATGCACGCAGAGGCAAGGTAGCGCTGGTATGGGCACGAAACCGGAGTTCGTCGTTTGTCGGACAATCATCTGCGCCGCCCTCGCCTCTGCTTCTACTCTGTTCTTGTCGCTACCACTGATGGTCGCTGCCCAGCGCGCTCCAGTTGTAAGCCCTCAATCTCCCGGCATGAGTTGCGTGCCCATCTTGACGGTCCACGATGTCGCTCGGTGTATTGGTTCGACGCGGGTCACTCTGCCAATACCGAAGATCGACGGGGATCATGCATACACACTTCCAGAATTGATTGATCTAGCGGAAACCGCGAACCCGGAAGGGCGTATTGCATGGGCGGAAGCGAAAGAAGCCATGGAGAGGGCAGGCGTGGACCGGGCACAGTATCTCCCGTTGCTCACGATGGTAGCGGAGACGGATGACGCCCGCGTCCTTTCTCCCTTCCCGAAGCCGCTTGCTCCGAGGGGATACGTAACAGTGTCGCAACCGACGGTAGTGGCACAACTGGAACTTGAGTATCGTCTGCTTGACTTTGGAAGAGCAGCGCGGCTCGAGGGCAGTAAGGCGCTAGAGCTTGCTTCCGCGCTGAGCCTTGGAAGGGTACACCAAACGATCGCCTTTGATGTTGCCTCCCAATTTTATGCAACCCAGAGGGCAATTGGCGAACTCGATGCTGCAAAGGCAATTCTGCAGACCGCGGAGACTGTCGAGGGGAGCGCGCAGTCTCAGTACGAAAACGGAAGGGCGACACTGCCTGATCTGGAGAACGCTCGAGCCGGTACGGCGGCAGCACGCTACCAGCTCGCTGCAGCTGAAGGGGAAGCCCATAAGGCTTCCATTACCTTGACTATGCTAATCGGAGTCGAGCCGACGAGCGAAATGAAGGTTGTTTCGCAGCGCCGTGATGGGACGAAGGAAATCGAAACTTCAATCGATGACCTGATTGAGACTGCACTCAAATCACGCCCGGATCTACAGGCGCGGACGCAAGAGTTTCGCTACGCTCAGCAAGAATACCGAGTTGCACACTCCGCCTACTTGCCGAGAGTGGACATGCAGGCCGCGGGCGGACAGACCGCAATCTGGCCCGCTGCCGACTTTGGCCAATTGGGGCAGGCCACTGTGCCCACTTGGTCGTTCAGTGTTGGGCTTCATTGGCAGGTCTTTAACGCTGCGCGCAGTCACGAAATCAATACTGCGATGGCAGAAGAGAAAGCAGCTGCAGAACAAGAGCGAGCAACTCGGGATGCGGTGTCGGCTGAAGTATGGGACGCGTATGTTGATTACCATACTGCGCTCGAACAGGAAAAGGCGTCACAGAGCTTTTTAGTCGCAGCCACGACTTCCTATGACTCGTCTCTCGATGCCTTCCGATATGGCGTGCGAAGCCTCGTCGATGTAGTAGAGGCAGAGCGGCAACTCGCGCAAGCCAGGCTTGAAGCGGTTCGCGCTCTGGCCTATCGATTGCAGGCAGAGACGGCGCTTGTCTATTCAACCGGCACGCTGCTTCGCAAATCTGAACTGCCATGAGGAGGACGGCATTGAAAGTGACAGCTCCATTTTATTCGCTGGCTTGGATTGGATCGATGGAGGTTGGTTTCCGGAGAGTTCCGTGTATAGAAGTCGTTGGCTCGTATTTTCCAGGATGGTTGATTGCATTCGCGGGTGGACTGATTCTCACCGCTTTCGCGCGGTCGATATTCAGCCGGGCGAAACTGCTCCATCTACTTGGACATCCAGCGGTGATCTATCCCAGCATGACACTGCTGTTCACCTGCGTGCTATGGCTGTGTTTCTTCAATTGATGACGAGGTAACGCGATGAATCGTGAGCAGGGGAAAGTTCTGGGAAAGTGGCTTGGAGCCGGTATCGTGTTTTGCGCGGTTATCACCGGTGCTGTCTCCACTTTTGAGGTCGATCGGCATCCGCGGACAGATGACGCTACAGTGAGGGCGAATGGCATTGCCTTCGCGCCCGAGGTCGAGGGGCGCCTCGTGGCGCTCTACGTGCGTGACAATCAGAAGATTCATAAGGGGGACCTGCTGTTTGAGATCGATCCGCGACCCTACGAGTATGCCCTCGAACAGGCTAAGGCGAATCA
This sequence comes from Occallatibacter sp., assembly GCA_036495975.1. Classification (GTDB taxonomy): domain Bacteria; phylum Acidobacteriota; class Terriglobia; order Terriglobales; family Acidobacteriaceae; genus Telmatobacter. The sequence goes on from DASXLY010000104.1 coordinate 2,106, forward strand.
AGCGATGCTCGAAGGGCAAATCAATGATGCCCGCAGGCGAATCGCCACTGAGCAAAGCGCAGTGGGAACCGCCAAAGCGGGCGTCCTCAGCTCTTTAAGCGGGGTTAGCGCAGCAGACGCCAATTACAAATCGACAGAGGCATCAGTCGAGCGCGCCAATTCAGCCAAGAATGCGGCTGAAGCTCAACTCAGCTTGGCGCAGAATGACTACGACAGGATTTCTCCTCTACTCACGAAGCACTACGTCACAGTCCAGCAAGTGGACCAGGCGCAAACGGTGCTCCATGTAGCAGAACAAGCTTCGCGCCAGGCAGCCTCCCAATTGCTTGAGGCTCAGGCCCAGGCGTCGATGGCCTTAGCCGGACGGCAATCGGCAGCTGCTGCTGCCCAGGCATCTCAATCGAAACTAGGGGAGTCCGAGCACGCAGTCGACACTCTGGAAACACTGATCGCGCAGAGGCCCAATCGAGCTGCCCTGGTACAGCAGGCGTCCTTAAATCTGGAATGGTGCCAAGTGCGCGCCCCATTTGATGGTTACGTCACAAACATGAACATCTCGCAGGGTGCATACGCGCACCCCGGGACTCCGATGTTCACTCTTATCGATACGACAACCTGGTGGGTGCTGTCGAACTACCGCGAATCAAGACTCAGACATATCAGGCCAGGCATGCATGTGGACGTATACCTTCTGGAACGTCCCTCGCAGTGTTTTGACGGAATCGTAGACAGTGTAGGACGGGGTGTCTTTCCGGAAGACGGAGGAACTGCGGAGGGGTACCCGGATGTAAGTCGGACCTTGAATTGGGTACATCTTTCCACGCGGTTCCCTGTGCGAATTCGCATAGTGAACCCCAATCCGGAACTCTTAAGGGTCGGCGCTACCGCGATCACGGTAGTGCGCTAGGAGAAAGAAATGTTCTGGCTTAATCAGCGCCCACAAAGATGGCGGGAAGACTTCAACGAGTTGGCCCCATTTCCTGGGAGGTTGGAAGGAAGTCTTCGAGACAGCATTATTGTTTCCCTTACTGTCGTTGCGGCCATGACACTGAGAGTTCCTGGCATCGAGCTTTCGGTTGCACTGTTTTTTTTGATCGTGCGCGAAAGTCCAGGACTTACCCTGAAAACGGCTATAGAGGTGTTCGGCGCCGCCGTCTTAGCACTAGCCTTTACAACGCTGCTGGTCCAGATCAGCGACGGATCCGAGGTTGTACGGTTCTTTGCAGTTCTTATTGGCATATTTGTTTCGGCCCTGAGCGCCGTGAGCACCACAATGCCACTATTCTGGATCATCGCGGGATTCTATGGGTTTCTTGATATAACTGCATGGGATACTCGTCAGGATGCAAGGGGAATACTCGCGTCCTCTTTATATCACCTAGGGTCGCTCGGCCTCATGATTGTCTGCGCTCTGGCGGTGGAGTATTCAATCGGACTCCGGAATCCAGGCGCCGTGCTCGCAACAGCAATGAAAAACCGAATAGAAGCTCTGTCGCGCTTTTTTCGGCTTCTCGGATCCGGAGCCACTCTTCTACCGACGGGCGAGCTCCGCCCCTTACATGCCCGACTGATTCGCTATGCGAATGCCGGCGACTATTCGCTGAACGAACTGTACGAACGGCTCCGGGCAGTCAGCAAGGATGCCGAACTGCCTCTCGGCATCCACTACCGCATCGGCCTCGTGGGGCGTGTCATCGAGAAAAGCGTGGCGGTCGGCTTTGATGTGCTCGCAGGAAAGCGGCTCTCTGATGGTCCCGGTTGCGTGGCACTCGCCGAGCGCTGCGAGGGTCTCATCTCTTCGGACCAGGTCATTAACGTTCCAGAGGGGCACCACTTTGTCGATGAGCGGCTTGAAGAAATCAATGCCGAATTGGATCAATTTGCTGATACTCTCCGGTCTGGAGGGAGCAAGCAGGAACCTCTTCGGGTAACTCGCCGATGGGCCTCGGTGCTTCGGTCGCTCGTGCCTCAGGGCATGCCCACATCCGGAAACGTCCTGCACTCACTGAAGGTAACGCTTGCCGCGTCGATCTGCTACATCCTAGCCAATGCCATTGACTGGCCGGGCATTCTCACGTGCGTGGTAACAGTTCTCGTTACGGGTCTCACCTCAACTGGTCCAATGAAAATGAAACAGGCACATCGATTCATTGGCTCTTTGATCGGGGGTGGCATCGGAGTCGGCGTGCTCTCGCTGCTTTATCCGAACATGGACTCCGTTACAGCCCTGATTTGCGTGGTTGCTCCTTTGGCCTTCGTTGCGGGTTGGATCACTCGAAGTCCGAATATTGGCTACATCGGATATCAGATCGCCCTATCGTTTTTCCTCACTGCATTGCCCGGAATGAGTGCAAGCACTGATCTCACGCCAGCCGGAAACCGTCTGGTGGGCATCATTCTTGGGTTCGCCGTTATGTGGTTTGTATTTGACCAGATGTGGCCTGTTCGCACCACTGACGCTCTCACAGAGAGCCTCAGGCGTATTCGTGATGCTTGTGATGAGGTTAAGAAGATTGCCCTGTCGCCGGAGCGCCCAGGGTCTATGGATGGTTTCGAGGGGCTTCGTTCGACGGTATCGGCGGAGGTGTTTAACGTGCGGCAGTTGGAGATCTCGGTAAAGTACGAAACTGGAAGGCACAGAATGCAGGAATTATTTGGCGTCAAGCGCTTGGTGAGGGAGATCGAGTCCGCAGCCGCCGATTTTTATACCACGGCGCTTCAAATCTCACGCAATCGAACCTCATAGGGTGTCGATTCTCGGAGGCAATCCGATGCTGCTGATGTACACGATTTTTGCTGTCCCGACAATGGTGATCCTTGGCTGGGCGATGATCGAAATGGCGCGAAAGGGAGTTCCTCACTGTGCCCGTCCAATAAAGGAGTTGGACGGCATTACCTCAACAACGTTGAAGCAGGCATCACGCGCTGGCGGAAGGATAATTTGGATTCGAAAGAGTTGGTTGTATGCAGGTACTTCTGCACGTCGCAAGAAACTTGGACCTTAAATCGGATCAAACGGAACAGAGATGCTTAACATGCTGAAGGAATCTAAACTGCAGAATGGACGATCGTGCGGACCAGGAGAGCCGGGATTCCATGATCATATCGTGGATAGAGCGGCGAAGCTCTTAATTGATGTTGGTTATGACGGTTTCACGATGCGTCGATTGGCAAAAGAAGTGGGCTGCAGTGCCATGGCGCTCTATCGGCATTTCCCCAATAAGGAAACTCTCATTCTGCATCTGTGCAGCCAGCTGTATAAGACGTATGCTGCCGCCGTAAAGCGGGAATTCAATTCAACGCTGCCTCCCTGGACTCGTCTGAAACGGCTCATCGCCGCAGTGATTCGCTTCGGAGTTGAGTATCCGGATCACTACACCCTGATTTTCCTGGTACGCCACCCGGACCCCGCGGTAGGAGCGGAACGAGAGAAGCTGGGACGCGAATTCTTGGCTGAAATCGTTATTGTCGTCAAGCAGCTTTTGCCAAAGGAAATGCGCAAGCGCATGGCCTGGATGAGGTTGCAACAGATGCTGGCATGCCTGCATGGGACAGTTGCGCTACTGATCGCTCATCCCGGGGCCTATGAGCTGACCCCGGAAATTGCCACGCGAAATGCCGAGATCGCGATCGGAAGAATATTGTTCGACGTCGAGGCTCCACATCAATAGGAAAGAAAATTCGCTGTCCTCAGATGTTGGGAATGGCGCGCGAAGTGCAACTCTAAAGAGCGTCAAGACGAGGAGAGAAAGACGAATGGATGCATCCTCGGGGGAGGCGCCGAAGGCATTGAAGATTGAAAGGCAATCCTACGGCAAAGCCATGTTCATCAGCTTAATCGGCCGAATCCGAGCCGAAGATCTCGAGGAATTAAAGAAACAAATAGACGACAGCGCTAAATGGAAAGTTTTAGACCTGATCGAAATCACGATAATGGACGCGGATGTCATACGGTTTCTGAGTGTCACCGAACGAGAAGGAACCCGATTGATAGGCTGCCCTCCATACGTTCGCCAGTGGATTCTGCGGGAACGAGCCGAAGAAGGCGTCTAGAACACTTTGCGAACTAACTCAGGGATTGGTGGTCGCAATCGGTGGACGGGAAAAGCTAGGAGCAAATGGTATGAGCTCTACGAAGATTGATTTACTAACTGACTCGGAGGAAAGATTCCATCTCCTGCATATGGCCTCCATTGTGCGAATAGAGAACGGGAAGGTTACTCACTGGGCGGACTACGACGACGGACTGACCTCACGGCGTACTGCTTTGGCGGCGCAGCTCGAGGGAAGACTTAGGAAGACTCGATTGCAAAGGAGAGCACAGAAAGAATCATTGAATGTCTAAGGAGACAACATGTCCGCAGCGTTCTAGACCGAGTGCGAAGTAATCAGGCAAAGCTAACTTCAGAAGTGAAATCACAGAAAAAAAGGGCAAGAATAAAACTCGGTTTTGTAAGCATGCCCGTCTCAGGGCATTTGAACCCTATGACAGCGCTCGCACGAAGACTACAATCACGCTACGGCGGCCAGTTAGCCTCTTTTGAATGGGTTTTCTCGCCACGCGGAGGGGACGGTCGCCGGCTCGAGATGTTCGATCGCAAAACCGGAGATATAGACCCGGCGGTCATCGCCTACTGGCGTGATCACTACGATCTTGCGCATATTGTGGCAAGGGATTGGGCTGTCCGAGGGCCGTATCTCAAAGACAAGATCCATCTGATCGTCGGAACTGCCGATACCTTTTACCTCGATGGGGCAGCCCATAAGCTGGAGGCTGTCCTGAAGAGTCTCAATGCTGCCCCGCACTTCACATATCTGGAAAACCGGACTCACTTCGGTCTTTACGAAGACAACGGCGATAACATGGCGCTATTCGATCGAATTGCCGCCGAGATGTATGCAGTTGCGCGCCCTTCTGCCGACCACCACTAGAGCGGATTGCCGCTTCGAAAATGTTACGACCTCCACCAGGGTTCCAGCAGAACTCGCAACTCCATAGCTATTCTTCACAGGACTGATTTGTATTCCATCATATCCTCATGGGAATAGATCAACCGGTCTAGTGTTATAGGAGATGTGAGCCGAGGTGCGAGAGCGTACATCATCTGCGATCTCGTGTTACGGGCTACCTATCCCTAAAACCGGAGACATGCAATGAAGACTAACGTTGCGGACATGAAGAGAGCGCACCGCGAGTTGATCGTAAATGAGCACATCGAGGCTGAAGCTATTCGGCACGACGTCACAGCCACCGTCAAGACTTTCAAACATCCTCGCTATGAAGTGCCGGCGCTCGGTGTTGTCGCCGATGGTGCAGAAGCGGT
>DASXLY010000105.1:0-1535 GCA_036495975.1 Occallatibacter sp.
ATCGACTCCGTCGAGGACATGGACTCGCACCCCGCCTTCCGCGTAGGTTTTGGCGACACCGCGAACTCGAATTGCAGTTTCCATGGCCGTTCCTTCTCTTGCAGGTGAATGAGACTAATTGCGGAAAACCATTGCCGGATCGACCTGGGTCACCTTGTTGATGGACACCGCGGCCGCAATGCCGCACATCAGCAGCGTGAGCGCAAAGATCAACGCGGCCATCGGCCATGGCAGCAAGATCGCCACGCTGCCCTGCTCGGAGCTATGCACTAAGAAGAGGCTCACGCTGATGCCCAGCGCATACCCCATCACGGCGCTCATTGCGGCCTGCTGCAAAATCACGCGATATACATAACTGTTAGGCGCACCGATCGCCTTTAACGTGCCGTACTCGCGAAGGTGATCCATGGTGGTGGCGTAAATCGTTTGCGTCACCACAACAATGCCTACCACGAGTCCCAGCAGCGCCGCCAGCAGCACAGCCACGCCGGCCCCCGTCGTAAACATCCAGTAAGATCGCGTCATGTTGCTGAATTGACTTGTGGTCAAAACATCGACGCCGTGGACACGGCTCTCGAGATCTCGCTGAAGCTCTTTCATGTCCGCGCCCGGTGCGGCGCGCACCAGAATGAAAACCGTCTGGTCCTCGCGTAATAACGTGTAGTTCTGAGCATTCTTGAACGTGGTGAACACGTACGGCGAAGTAGTGAAAGACCGGATGCCGTGCGTCGTGCCCACAACACGCGCCCGGTAGCCGTTGATTTCGAAGACTTCGCCGAGGTGGGTGATGCCGAGCTTCTTCCAGTAGAGGTCGTCCACCATAACTGCATCCGGCGCATTCAAGTCAGCCACCGTGCCTGCGGTGATGTTCCACGGGCCGCCCATCACCTGCCCGGATTCCCCCGCACGCCCCCCGCTGGCCTGCTGGGGTAATTCGCCAACATTGAAGCCCTCTACCTGTACGCTCTCGTGGCCTCCGTCGTGAAGCTTCCAGCTCGCGAATCGCGCGATGTACTTCTCCGCGGAGGCGACGCCGGGAGTTGCGCGAACCTGGTAGAGCTTGCGTTCGGAAAATGGTGAGCCCTCCTCGATGTAGGGCACATTTCGGGAGGCGATCCACAAGTCCGCCCGTGATCGGTCAATGAGGCTGGAGGTGGTTGTCGAGAAGCCGAGAAACAGGCCCAGTTCGATGACCACCAGCATCACTGCGAAGGTGATGCCGGTAAGCGTTACCGCCAGGCGAATCTTGTCGTGAAACAGGTTGCGGCGAGCAAGCGGTGGCATGGTCTACTCCTGTTCCTCCTTTTCGTCTGAGCGATTCCAAGACTGAGTGTCCTGCTGATCACCGAAGAAGAGCCAGCGGAATCGCGCCTGTGCGCAATAGCGGCATTGAACGCGAAGCTCGGGGATTGAGCGAGTGTCCCATGGGCCTGCGACCCACTCAAGAGGATGAAAAGTCGGAGAGCATAGAACCGCAGCTCTTTTCTTCCGGGTGTTTCGTGCCAACGCGCTCGAGCTCTAACACTAGACCTCGC
>DASXLY010000106.1:0-2787 GCA_036495975.1 Occallatibacter sp.
AAGGCGATTTTGAATATCAGCGCTCGCGAGCAGCGGCGCATCGGCCAGGACCTGCACGATGGACTTGGCCAGCATCTGACCGGCATTGCTTTCATGGCGAAGGTGCACGAGGCGAGGTTGGCGGAGAAGCAGTTAGACGAAACCGCGGATGCCGCCAAACTCGTAAAACTCGTCAACGAAGCGATCTACAAGACACGAGAGTTGGCCCGCGGCCTACTACCCGTGGTTTCGGACGAGCACGGTCTGATGTCAGCCTTGCAGCTTTGGGCAGCTGAAGTGGAAGATATCTTCAACGTGCCGTGCCGGTTTCAGTGCGATATCCCGGTGTTGATTCAGGACGACGAGATCGCAACTCACCTCTATCACATTGCTCAAGAAGCAGTGCACAACGCCCTCAAGCATGGCCATGCAGGGAGCATTTTGATTCGCCTGACAGCCGAACACGGGAGGGGTACACTGCTGGTCAAAGATGATGGATCAGGAATTGCCGAGGTTCGCGAACACCCCCAAGGCATGGGCCTGCACATCATGAACTACCGTGCCGGTATGATCGGCGGAACGCTTGAAGTTCGCCCTGACCAGGTCAGGGGCACCACAGTCAGCTGCATCTTTCCGATGCACGCGGGATGAACTCATATGGCATTTGCGGCTAATACGGAGAAGGAGACTGAGATCAGGAAAAGAACCGTCTTCATAGTCGACGACCATCCTCTGCTCCGGCAGGGACTTGCCCTGCTGATCAATCGCGAAAATGATCTGGCCGTCTGCGGAGAGGCACAAGAGGCGCAGACGGCAATGCATGCGATCGCGCAGTATCAACCCGATATCCTGATCGTTGATATTTCGCTGAATGGTCCTGATGGACTGGATCTTCTCAAGAACATTCGAAACTCCTATCCAGGTCTTCCGGTACTGATTCTCTCCATGCACGACGAGGCCACATACGCGGAACGCGCACTCAGGGCGCGTGCGAACGGTTACATCATGAAGCAGGAAGCGACGGAAAAGGTGCTGGTCGCTGTGCGCAGAATTTTGAATGGAGAGGTGTACCTGAGCGACCGCATCGCGAACAAGCTGTTGCGGCAATACATCGGTGGCGCCTCGACTGCGCTGCAATCCCGCCTCAATGCGTTATCGGATCGCGAGCTCGAAGTCTTCCGGTCCATCGGTGAGGGCCGGAGTACGCGCCAGATCGCTGACGAGCTGCACCTCAGCGTAAAGACCGTGGAGACCTACCAGGCCCATTTGAAAGAGAAGCTCGCCTTGCGGAGCGGGCGTGAATTGATTCAGCACGCGATTCAGTGGAAGCTCAATGAGGGAGCGGCATAGTCCCCCGCCTGTCGCGCTAGCGCGGCTCAAAATGCCTGCCATGTATTGATCGCTTGGCCGCTGCTCTTCCCTTCGACTCTTACCGGGGAATCCCTTACGACTCTCCGAGTAAGAAGGCTGACAAATAAATAGGGCCTGTCCCGCTTGTGAGCGGCTTGGAGCGTCTGGTGGTATGGCTCCCGTCGCGGCAGAGGCAGTCCGCGGGGACGGAAGCCGTGCGGAGTTCCGCATACCCTCTTTCCCAAACCATCACGCAGGACGACGAACGCTTACCGTCGGCTAGCAGACCCTCCCTGTGTTGTTGCTGAACAATGAGCCGGCAAGCGAGAGGAGAACCAGACTATGCCCGCACAAGCAGCTCCTTACGGCCGAGTCACCCAGAAAGCGCCCGCCGTTGCGGAAGTGCACATCCTGTGGATCACCGCCGGGTTGAGCTGTGACGGCGATTCTGTATCGGTGACCGCAGCCATGCAGCCCAGCATTGAAGATGTGCTGCTGGGAGCCATCCCCGGGCTGCCCAAGGTGTACCTGCATAACCCGGTGCTGGCCTACGAGTGCGGCGACGATTTCATGAAGTACTTCTACATGGCGGAAGAAGGAAATCTCGAGCCGTTTGTGCTGGTCATGGAAGGGTCCATCCCGAACGAGAAGATCAAGAAGGAAGGCTACTGGGCGGCTCTGGGCACCAATCCGAATACCGGCCAGCCGATCACAACGAATGAGTGGATCGATCGACTCGCCCCGAAGGCGCTCGCGGTTATTGCCGCCGGAACATGCGCCACCTATGGCGGCATCCATGCGATGGAGGGCAATCCGACGGGCGCCATGGGATTGGCTGACTATCTGGGCTGGGACTGGAAGTCGAAGGCCGGACTGCCGATCGTGAATGTACCCGGCTGCCCGGTGCAACCGGACAACTTCATGGAGACGGTGCTCTATCTGCTGTACCAGGTCGCGGGGCTCGCTCCGATGATTCCCTTGGACGATCAGCTTCGACCTACGTGGCTGTTCGGCACGACGGTACACGAAGGCTGCGACCGCGCCGGTTATTACGAGAGCGGTGATTTCGCCACCAGTTACAGCTCGCCGAAGTGCATTGTGAAGCTCGGCTGCTGGGGGCCGGTGGTGAACTGCAACGTTCCGAAGCGCGGATGGATGGCCGGGATTGGCGGCTGCCCAAACGTTGGCGGCATTTGCATCGGCTGCACCATGCCCGGTTTTCCGGATAAGTTCATGCCTTTTATGGACGAGCCCCCCGGAGCAAAGCTCTCGAGCACCGCGATTGGCGCTTATGGAATGGCCATCCGCAGCCTGCGCGCGATGACAAACCACACCGTCAACAAGGAACCGAAGTGGCGGCATTCCGGTGCGAAACTCACGACTGGCTATCAGCCCAGAGCCTACTAACCAAAAGGAGCCACGATGGCCACGATCACGACGACATACAAAGAAGAGGCA
>DASXLY010000107.1:0-3419 GCA_036495975.1 Occallatibacter sp.
GGCCACGCCGATTTGCCGCCCATCTTCCTTGAGCGAGAAGCACAGCGAATGCCGGAGAGCCCGTTCGAGCGACTCTGTTGTCAGTTCGGTCCACCATTTCGCTTCCAGCAGAAATTCGAAGACTGCATCCTTATCGAGAGCAGCGGGATCGGTCGAAATAACAAAACCATCCTTCCTTCGTAGAAAATAATTCACATGACTCATTGCATCCTCTATTGGCCACGCCTGTTACTTCTATCTATAAGCTTGCACAGACATTGCAACTAATACCGCTCATATAAAGGTAATTTGCTTGGAACTTTTATGGAGAAGTCGTGTTAAAAATTAACAATTCCTGAGGAAATGAGCAATGCTAAATGTCCGCTATCAGAAGGCGTAATCGAACCGGAAGAGAGCCAGCGTCGCGAGAAGGACAATCACTGATCCCAGAAGTGTCCGCGATGCAAGATGTTCGCCGAGGATACTGCAGGCCAGCGCTACCCCGAAAAGCGGGGTCATGTAAAGCGACGCTGATGCAATCACGGCATCCACTTGTCCAAGTGCCCTGAAAAAAAGCAGCATCGATAGCCCATAGAAGAAGAGTGCAAGGTAGTCAAATGCAACCCACTGAACAATCGTCAGATGCGAGAGCCTGCTCAGACAGTTCGGCTCGAGAGCAAAGAGCACTGGAAGGCTGAAAGCGGTTGTCGATAAATAACTGAAGAAGAGAGTTTCCAGATCGGAGAAAAGGTGCAGCAGCCGTTTGGAGTAGACGTTGTAGAACGCAGATCCAAGGCAGCCTGCAACAATAAGGAAATTTCCCGCAAATTCATGCGCGCTTGTGCTGTGACCAGGCCTGCTGCGTTGCGACGAGAGCAGAAAGACTCCAGTGAGCCCAAGCAGCAAGGTGCCAATGCGAAGCAGGGAGAGGCGTTCGTGCAGTAACCATACGGCAAGGAGCGCCCCAAAAAGGGGGATCAGCAGGCTGAGGATAGCGCCGTTCGAAGCTGTGGACCAGCTTATTCCGAGTGTCATCCCTACCTGAGCTGTGAGCTGGCCGCAAATTCCGGCGAGAAAAAACTCATGGCGAAGTTTCCACGCAGCTCTGAACTTAGCCTTGAAATCCGATTGCGTGCAAAGAAGACCGACGCCCACGATGGTGATCGCATGAAGCGGCAAAAGAGCCGTAGCTAGAGATCCGAGACCACCCGCAAGAAGCTTGACTGCAACTCCTTGGCCAGCCCACAAAAAATTCGCGGTCATAAGCAACAGCAGGGCTGAAACCACGCGGCTACTTCGCAGCTCAGGCACTATGGCATTTCCTGGAGCCGCAACGGACGAATACCACAGGCATCGACGCCACGCGAGCTGCCCTCGAAGATATGAGGCATCGCATTCCGTTCTGCCGCGTATTCCTGAGCTACCTGGTAGACAGCTCTTTGATCGTCAGGGGTGCCGAGCACAGCGACGACGCCGCCAGCACCGCCGCCAGTCATCTTCGCTCCTGCGAAGCCCGCCTTGAGAGCACGTGATACCAACTCGTCACAGTCCTCTGAGCCAAGGCCGCATTCGGTGTAAGCGACGTGCGATTGGCAGAGAATCTCACCGATGAGCCGTATGGCACTGTTGGAAAGATCGGATTGCAGGAGCGTGCTTACCGTTTGGACGCGAAGATTTTCCTCTGTCGCATATCGAACCGCTGCGCGAATCGGATACTCCATCTCCAGCTGAATGTTGGTGAATGGATCGACATGTTCGCCGATCCGCGCCATCACCTCTTTGCCGCTAAGAGACTCCGGCAGCCAGCCCTCATATTTTGAGCGAAACTCCGAGGGCGCAAGATTCGACAGGTAGCCATTCCAGCGTAAATCGGTCCATCGAGATATTTCAGACACTTCTGGGACTACATCGATTCCCTCACGCTGGCAGATCAATTTGTATCCGATGAACGCTGCGGCACGCGCCGCCTCGTAAGCGGCACCTGTAGTCGAGCGAGGCGCCATCGAATCAATGCCCCAGATGCGCAGATTTTCCGGCAGCCTCATAGCAGGAGAAATCCGACAGGGTTGGCAGAGCAGCCGAAGTAGGTGGTTCTCTTCACCGAGAACGATCGCGGCCTGATCCATAATGCCGCACGCTGCGCCGACCACAACGTTTTCCACCCATTGTCCTGCAGTCGCAAGCGCAATTCCACTGAGAGAGATTTTCCATGCTGCAGATGTCGCTTTAAGAACTGCAATTTCAAGAGCCGCGGAAGAACTTACCCCCCTGTTGGGCGGAAGATCGGAAGAAATGAAGAGGTTTACTCCACCTGCGGTTTCGCACCCGTAGTGATGCTTCAGGAAACAGAGCGCCCCAAGGACATAGGTTGACCAGCGGGAACTATCGTTTTGAGAGCAAAGAAGACGCAGGTTAAGAGGGTCGTCGAGATCACGGATCCGGGCTTCAAAGAAAGGCGCCCAACCAAACCGTGATGCTCCGGGATTCAGGACTTGAATTACATCGTCTGTTCGCGGCTGAACTGCAACCCACACCGCCTCGCGTAGAGTACTTTGCAGAACCATGCCGCCGGTATAGTCAACGTTGCCTCCCATAACATCCAGACGGCCAGGAGCACGTGAGGCCCAGATCAGCTTCCCACTCGCAAAGAAGCCGCGAGCCGCGGCCATGGTGGCATGGTCTACGAACGGACTGAATTCTGTGTGGCTCTCGACAGGAAGCAGCATTCTCCTGTCAGGCTACCGAACTGCTATACACAGAACGTTAATAAACGCTCATTCCGCAACCTGTACCTGAGCAATTCTGCGTAGCCGTGCAAGATCTTCGGCAGAAATGCCTTTGTCAGTCAGGATCAAGTCACAATCCTCCATGCCGCAGAGGCGGTAAGTGGCCTCAGTTCCAATCTTGCTGCTATCGACCGCCAGTATTTTCCGCTTTCCTGCCTGCAACAGTTCACGCTGCGCATCGGGATCATGAACCATCACACCGCGTGTGAACGAGATGGCTGCTGCGCCAAAGATGACGGTATCGGCATAAATCGAAGTTAGACTTTTGCCAACGGCATGCCCGATCAAATCATGGCTGCTGGCGCGATAGACGCCGCCCGTAAGCTCAACGCGGATACCTTCAGCTGAGGCTAATTCCTCGAGAACAGCGAGGGAAAAGGTGAAGATCACGACATTTCGACGTGCCCGCAACTCTCGGGCTACGTAGAGTGTGGTGGTTCCCGAATCAAGTACCACCGACTCGCCATCGCGAACCAGCGCAGAAGCAGCCGCGCCGATACTGCGCTTGGCATGCGACATCTTTTCCAGCCGCTCAAAAAAGCTCCGCTCCGCACCACGCCAGTGTTCGATACGGGCTCCTCCCGGAATACGAATAACCTGTCCGGCCTCGACAAGTTTCTGTAGATCACGGCGAATGGTCATCTGTGAAACATG
>DASXLY010000108.1:0-58998 GCA_036495975.1 Occallatibacter sp.
CCACAACCTTACTGAGGTCGTCAACGCCTGCATCGCTCTCATCTCCAAAGACAAGGCCGAGACCCGTTCCGACCTGGACCTCTGTCTTGAGCATGTCCAAGGCCCCGACTTCCCGACTGGCGGATTCATCTTCGGCAAAAACACTATCCCAAACGCCTACAGGACCGGCCGCGGCCGCTTCATGATGCGCGCCAAGTGCGCCATAGAAAACATCTCCGGCGGACGCCAAGCCATCATCGTCACCGAGATCCCCTACCAGGTCAACAAGTCCAAACTCATCGAGCGCATCGCCGACCTGGTGACCGAAAAGATCATCGACGACATCAGCGATGTGCGTGACGAGAGCGATCGCGATGGCATGCGCATTGTTATCGAGCTCAAGCGCGGCGCTCAGCCCGAGATCGTTCTCAACCAGCTCCACAAGAACACGCAGATGCAGGAAAGCTTCTCCATGATCCTGCTTGCCGTGCTCAACGGGCAGCCAAAGGAACTCGGTCTCGAGCCCGCGATCCGCGCTTTCATCGATCACCGCATCGACGTGGTACAGCGTCGCACCGTGTACCTGCTGCGCAAGGCCCGCGAACGCGAGCACATCCTCGAAGGCTACAAGATCGCCCTCGACAACCTCGATACCGTCATCAAGATCATTCGCGCTTCCGGTTCGCGCGCCGAAGCTCGTGAAAACCTCTACGCCTGGGGCAAGGGAACCGACATCGTCGTCAATCTCGATCGCGAGCGCCTTCCCAATGAGGAACGGGGGCTGTCGCTTCGTCAGGTTGATGCGATCCTCGAACTGCAGCTCTATCGGCTCACGCAGCTTTCGGTCGACGAAATTCTCAAAGAGTTGGCCGAGATCCGCGAGAAGATCACCGAGTACGAGTCCATTCTCGCCAGCGAGAAGAAGCTGCGCGGCGTGATCGTCAAAGAGCTCGAAGCCGTCCGCGACAAGTACGGCGACGAGCGCCGCACACAGATCATCGATGAATCGGCCGAGATCCAGCTCGAAGACCTCATCGCCGACGAGCAGGTTGCGGTCACGGTCTCGCACCAGGGCTATCTGAAGCGGACTCCAATTTCGATCTATCGTCAGCAACGCCGCGGCGGCACTGGCCGCACCGGCATGAAGACTCGCGAAGAGGATTTTGTTTCGCAGCTGATCATCGACTCGACGCACGCCTTTCTGCTCTGCTTCACCAATACGGGCCGCGTCTATTGGCTTAAGGTTTACGAGATTCCTGACGTGAGCGCGGCTGGAAAGGGCAAGTCGATTCAGAGTTTGCTCAGCCTGCAGCCCGGCGAAAACGTCCGCACCATCCTCCCGCTTCGCGATCTTGAGGAGGAAGGGAAATTTATCTTCTTCGTCACGCGCAATGGCACCGTGAAGAAGACGCCGCTCAAGGACTTCTCGAACGTCATGTCCCGCGGCATCATCGCCATCGCGATCGACAGCGACGATGACCTGATCACCGCCGGCCTGACCAACGGAAAGCAAACCATTTTCCTCGCTACGCGGGAAGGCATGGCCATCCGGTTCCAGGAGGAGTACGATCCCGAGCGCAGCGGCATCGGGTTGCGCCCGATGGGTCGCAACGCGGCCGGCAACAAGGGCATTTCGCTCAAGAAAGGTGACTACGTGATTGGTGCGGCCATCACGGACTCCGACGAGGCTCGCGACAAGGAACGTGACGAGTGTGCCAAGGCCCGCAAACTTACCGACAAGCTCGACGCTCTGCGCAAGGCCTATGCCAGTGCAAAGGACGCCTTGCAGCAAGCTCGCGAGGATCGCCGCAATGGTGTGCCTGACGACGAGAAACTGAAAGCGAAAGAAAAGAAGGCTGAGAAAGCGGTCGAGGATGGTTGGACAGCCCTCAAGCACCTCGACGAAAAGCTTTGCGTTACACAGTCGCGTATCCTCACCGTCACTGAGAACGGCTTCGGCAAGCGCACGGATGTGGATGAATATCGTCTGACCGCGCGAGGCGCCCAGGGAGTGACAAACCTCAAGGCGACCGCCAAGGTCGGAAAAACAACGTCCATTCTGCTGGTGAATGAAACCTCGGAGCTGATGGTGATCAGTCAGTGGGGCAAGATCATTCGCATCGATACCAACACCGTTCGGTCCGCCGGCCGGAACACCCAGGGTGTACGCCTGCTAAACCTTGAAGCCGACGACAAGGTCGCCGCTGCCGTCATCATCCCGCCCGACGAAATGAATGGGAAAGAAGAGGAACAGGGAACGCTGATCCAGTGAAGCAGTTGTCAGTGATCAGAAGCCGGCGTTGGTTCGTGGCCTTCCGGGTCGGCCAATTCTCTTTCTCGCGATCCGTTCGTCGCGCGTCAACGCCCCGCCGTTTCCCCGCATCTCACAATATGCGCTGGCGGGCTCCCAAAAGGATCGAGTTGTCTGGTCTTACCAAATGCTCATGCCGCAGCCGGCGGATGGAGGTTAAGCCAACTGAATGAGGCACATACCCCATCGACGCCAATCCGTCATTCCGCTTACCCCGGCAGCCGCTACGGAACCAGGAACTTATCAGACAAATCCGAACCCATCTGAGCACTCCAAATCGAATCTGCTGCGTCTTACACTGGTGACGCTCTGGAATCTCCGCGTGCCCCCGATGGTGCGTACTGCTTTCATCGTTATCCTGCTCGTACCGTTCCTCGCATTCTCCGCGGGTGCGTCGCGAGTTGACGCCACGCGCGCGGGAGTGCACGTCCCGATCACCAAGTCCAGAATCCATCGCGTGCGTCATTCTGCACGTCCCGCGGCGCACTCCTCCAGAACCACATCGCATTCCGCTCACACAACGGCGCGCAGAAGCCCGGCGCATTCTGTCTCTCGACCAACCGGGCACTACTCTCGCTCCAGCCGACACTCGACATACTCATCGCGGCAAGTCGCGAATCTCCGCCGCACTCGATACATCGGTCATCACACGCACGCCCACCTGACCCCGCTGGCCACGGTTCCCGTTTCACGCCGCGAGGCTCAATCCCGTCTCGAGACGGATTCAGGGACACCCACTTCGACTTCGGACGACGCATCGGCCGACGCCGACCAGGCGCCAGCGTCTGAGGGACGTGCGCTGGATCATCCAGCTCCAGCAGAGGGCGATGTCGCCCTTGCCACCGGTACCGCCGACGCGGCGGCCGCCGTCAATCCTCTGGCCGCACCTCCGGTGGCCACATCTGTTCCGGCAGCGACCGGCCAAGTCGCCGAGCTTCACCTTCCCCGTCTTCCCCAGAGTTTGCACATCAACAGCTACGCGCTGCGCGGAACCCACGATTCGTTAGTCCGACAAAACGAGCGTTCCGAAGAGGAAGCTCTCGAACGCATTGAAGACGATGCCGATCTGCAGGACCGCATCGCACGCGGAATGCTGGTGCGGGTTCCGGAGTCGGCGGCCCTCGCCGTCAATCCTGAGCTTCCCGACGATCGCCGCTATTGCCGCACGTGGACTGCGAATTTCCTCACCCAACTCTCGCGAGCGCACAACTCCGTTTTTCACAAGCCGCTCGTGGTAAGCTCCGCGGTCCGCACCGTGGAGTACCAGAAACACCTGATGCGCGTGAATCACAATGCCGCCGACGCGGAAGGCGATGTTGTCAGCCCCCATCTCACCGGCGCCACCATCGACATTGCCAAGTCCGGCCTCTCGCGGCGCGAGATGCAGTGGATGCGCAACGAACTGCTCGCCTACCAGAACGCCGGTTTGATTGACGTCGAAGAGGAATTCCGTCAGCGCTGCTTTCACATCACGGTTTACAAGGAATACGATTCGCTTTCGCAACCCCGCAAGCCTGCACCCGATGCAGAAATACCTGCGGCACCAGCGTTCCTGCCTGCTGGCCCAGGCGACGCCTCTGTGAAGGACCGATAGGCACCCGGTCCGCGCCCCTGTCCCTTTGCAATTTCATTCCATAACTGCACCAGACGCGTTACAATCGCGGCGAACGCAGTTCCTCCCTGCGTCATCGCGCATTTTTCAAAGACATCGAACGGGTCTGTAGCAATCTGCTTGAACGCGGATCCCTGAATGTGATCTCCAAGAGGCGGAACAATGACTGATGAGTTAACGCAATCGGCAACCGAAGTCGCGCCGGGCTTGTCCCAGATGCAGCGTTTAGTTAGTACATTTACGGCGCCTTCGAAGACATTCGAAGACATCAAGCGCGGCAATAAGAGCTGGTGGATGCCGTTCATCATTTACGTGGTTCTCGGCTTTGCCTTTTACGGAGCCGTGAACTCCAAAGTTGGCATGCGCCAAGTGAGCGAGAACCAGGTCAAGCTCAGCCCAAAGGCCGAAGATCAGATGGCGCAGTTGACTCCCGAGCAGCGCGAGCAGCGGATGAAGATTTCCACCGCGATCACGCAAGGGCTCTTCCTGGGAGGGCCAATATTTCTGTTGATCATGGGATCAGTGATTTCGCTGGTTCTACTCGGGACCATCAACTTCGCCTTCGGCGGCAGGGCCAAGTTCGGAAGCATCTTCACTGTTTGGATGTATGCGATGCTCCCCTCGTGTATCAAGACGATTCTGGGGATCGTGGTGCTGTTTGCAGGCACCGCGCCGGAGTCGTTCAACATCAAGAATTTTGCACCTACCAACCTTGGTGCATTCTTGAACCCAATCGATACCAATGCGGGTCTCTACAGCCTTGCGACCTCGATCGATTTCATTACGATCTGGTCCCTGGTCCTGGTAGGTATCGGAACTGCGATCGTAGCAGGTACCAAGCGCGGTTCGGGCTACATCGCCTCTTTCGGATGGTGGGCGCTGCTGGTGATCATCGGTGCCGGGCTCGCGGTCGCATTCGGTTGATGCCCTCAAAAACAAAAGGCGCACATCGTCTGATGTGCGCCTTTTGTTTTCACCTGAAGTCTGAGAGAGCTGACGAAGGAAGGCTGCCTTTTATTCCTGCCATCTCCGCATGATCAGCGTTGCATTGATGCCGCCAAACCCGAACGAGT
This sequence comes from Occallatibacter sp., assembly GCA_036495975.1. Taxonomy (GTDB): domain Bacteria; phylum Acidobacteriota; class Terriglobia; order Terriglobales; family Acidobacteriaceae; genus Telmatobacter. Next base: position 4,976 of record DASXLY010000108.1, read on the forward strand.
TTGACAACGCCACGTCGAAATTGTGCTTGATGGCCTTGTTCGGGACGTAATTCAGCTTGCACTCTGGATCTGGGTTATCGAGGTTGATGGTCGGCGGAATCTCCTGGCTCAACAGCGCCTGTACGGTGATGCCGGCTTCCAGTCCGCCCGCGCCGCCCAGCAAGTGCCCGGTCATCGATTTCGTTCCGCTGATCTTCAGGCGATGACTCAAGGCGTGTTCCCCAAACACTAATTCGATCGCGCGCGATTCGTTGCCATCACCAGCGGGTGTCGATGTCGCATGGGCGTTGATGTAACCCACATCCTCGGGGTTGATCCCTGCGTCCTTCAGCGCTGCGCGCATGCTGCGTTGCGCGCCGGCGCCCTCCGGGGCGATGCCCGTCATGTGATAGGCATCCGCGCTCATGCCATATCCGATCACTTCGGCCAGAATCTTCGCGCCGCGTTTCTTTGCGAACTCGAGTTCTTCGAGAATGAGAATGCCCGCGCCTTCTCCGATCACAAATCCGTCGCGATCCTTATCGAAGGGACGGCTCGCCTTGGTTGGCTCGTCATTGCGCGTCGAGAGGGCGCGCATCGAAGCGAATCCGCCCACCGAGAGCGGCGTGACCGCAGCTTCAGAGCCGCCCGCGATCATGGCATCGGCATCGCCATGCAGAATCATGCGGACCGAGTCGCCGATGGAATTCGCGCTGGTTGCGCATGCGGTCGCGGTGGCCGAAATCGGCCCCTTGGCTCCGTAGCGAATGCTTAATTGCCCCGCCGCCATGTTCACAATGGCCGCGGGAATAAAGAAGGGAGAGATCTTGCGCGGACCGCCAGCAAGCAGGTTTGCATGCTCGCGCTCGATGATTTCGAATCCGCCGATGCCCGAGCCGATAAAGACGCCAACGCGATCTCCGTTTTCTTCGGTGATCTGAAGGCCGGACTGGGCCAGGGCCTCCTGCGTGGCCGCGAAGGCAAAATGAATGAAGCGCCCCATCTTGCGCGCTTCCTTCTTGTCGACAAAATTCAGGGGGTCAAAGTTTTTGACCTCGGCGGCAAAGGTTACAGGAAAGCCGGTTGTATCGAAGCCCTTGATCGGAGCCATGCCGCTGGCACCGGCGATCAGTTTCTCCCATACCTCCGGAGCGGTGTTGCCCACACCGCACACCAGCCCGAGGCCGGTGATCACCACTCGTCGAGTCACCGGCTACTTGCCTTTCGCGGTCTTTTCGTTCTTCTCGATATAGTCAATCGCGTCCTTGACGGTCTTGATCTTCTCCGCGTCTTCGTCGGGAATCTCCAGGTCAAACGCCTCTTCGAACTGCATTACCAGTTCCACTACGTCCAGCGAATCCGCGCCCAGGTCTTCTTGAAAGCTCGCGCCGGGCGTGACCTCAGCTTCATCCACCTGCAGTTGCTCGACGATGATCTGCTTAACCTTCTCTTCTACCGCCATGCCTGATTCTCCTCAGTTTTGTTTGCCACGTGTTTCCAAATGCTTGATCCATCCGGGGATGTGGAACTGACTCCATTCCGCCTGCCTACAATACCGGCAGAGGGCACACAAAAACAACCGCCTGACCAACAAATGTCCGCCGGCCCCGAAATTCCAAGTCTAACGGGCCACTCCCCGCGTGTAAAGCAGCACAGAGTGGAAATAAATCAATCACCTAGCGCCCTATACCACAGCTCAGTAACTCATCCGCGACCCGCCCGGAAAAACCCTGGTTTCGGCCGCGTATTGCACATCAAAAAGGCGTAGATTAGGCGAAGAGGCGAAGTGCACCCATGCAGGCTCTTTTTGTCGGAATCGCCATCGTCGCCGGAATCATCCTCGGTTTCTTGATTCGTTCGGCCTCTGCTCAAAGAGAGTCCGCGATTCTGGAACAACGCAATCGCGAATCGTTCGATGCCCTGAATGCGTTGCAAAGGCAACTCGCGCAATCGCAATCCGAATCTGCGTCCCGCGCCGGCTTCGAGCCACTTGCCGCCGAACGCGCTGGCGGCATCGACAGGCTCAATGCAGAGATCGTTGCTCTCCGGTTTGACCTCGTCGCGAAGGCTGCTCTCGAATCTTCTCAGAATGGCCGCATCAGCCAGCTCGAAGCCGATCTCAGCAACGAGCGCAGAAATGCGGCAGAGAAAATTGAACTGCTCGAATCTGCAAAGAAGGCTCTCTCCGATCAATTCCAGACGCTGGCCTCCGAAATTCTGGAAACCAAGTCGAAGTCTTTTGCTGAAGGCAGTCAGAAGGAACTCGGAAACCTGCTCGCACCTTTGCGTTCGCAGATCGAAGATTTCCGCAAGAAAGTGGAAGAGGCGCAGAGCGACTCCAAAACCGGCGTCACCAAGCTGGAGACGCTCATCGGCTCGCTTGGCGTGCTCAACGAACAACTCACCGAAGAAGCCCGCAACCTCACCACTGCGCTTCGCGGGTCGGCCAAGGCACAGGGCGACTGGGGCGAATTCATCCTTCGCGATCTACTCGACAAGGCAGGTTTGCGCGAAGGAGAGCAGTATGCGTTCCAGCAATTTTTCTCCGGCGTCGAAAGCGAAGGCGGCGAAAGCACGCGATCGGTTCGCACCGACGTCATTGTCTTTCTGCCCGGCGGCCGCAATCTTGTGATCGACTCCAAAGTTTCGCTGACCGCTTACACCGACTGCGTCGGAGCCGCTGATGACGATGCTCGCAAAGCTGCTCTCAAAGCCCACATCGCAAGTGTGCGTGGCCACATTGCCGGTCTTGCCAAAGCCGGGTACGACAAGCTGCCCGGGATTGAAGCGCCCGACTTCGTTGTGATGTTCGTGCCCGTGGAGCCTGCCTTCCTGATGGCCTTGCAAGCTGACGGCGAACTTTGGGCCGATGCCTACAAGAAAGGAATTCTCCTGGTTGGACCAACCACCCTGCTCTACGTCATTCGCATCGTGAATGTGCTTTGGCAGCAGGATCGCCAGGCGCGCAGTGTCCGCGAAGTGATGGACCGGGGCGCAAAACTCTATGAGAAGTTCGCGGGATTCGTCACCGACATGGACATGATTGGCGATGGCATTCGCAGGGCCGATCAGAGCTATTCGAATGCGATGAAGAAGCTGGCGGAAGGCCCCGGCAACCTTGTGGGGCAGGTGGAGAAGCTCAAGGAACTCGGTATTCGCACCAACAAATCAATTCCGAGGAAAATCCTTGATCGAGCCGCTGTGGACCAGGCGGAACTGGCGCTCACTCCCGAATTCGAGCCCTCGGAATCCGAAGGCTGAAGGCGTTTATTGGGGCAGCATCTGTCTGTATTTCATTGACTTAGCGATTCCGCTCTCTCTACCCCTTACCAAGGTTTAGTGCGTCTCGGCCACTAGGCGCCTCTTGCACATCGATTCCTCGTAAGCTTGTGATAGAGGAATCCGCAAGCAATGGGGAGCACGACGATTACCTATGCCGCTGTTGCGCTTGCGGTTGGCCTTGTCTGCCTGCTGATTGGGTTTCTTCGAGGCCGTTCGAACGTGAGAGCGAAGGTAGAACAAGCCGTCGAAGAAGGGCTTGTCTCGCTGGATGCCCGGGAATTTGCAATGCGGCAACAACTCGACGAAGCGATCGGCGAGATTGCCAGGCTCCGTCCCCTCGCCGAAGAACTGGAACAAGTCCAGGACCGGCTCAAACGCGAGCAGTCGAAATACCAGCGAATGAAGGCAGACTTCGATGCCACATTGAATGGCGGCGTCCCACAGGAATCGACAGGACAGGAGATCCCGCCGCAAACGCCGGAACCCCCCGAGGTTCACGAATCTGCCGACGAGGCAATCCAGAGACTGCTGCAGTCCCTGGAGAATCTCAATCAGCCGGATACTGAGCTCGATGAGGACAAGATCGAGCCAGGCATTCCGGAGGTCTTCGAGCATCGCACCTTAAGTGCGCCCCTCCCAGTCGCTGATTCAAGCCCGATCGTCCAGCGTCAAACGGCTCCTCGTCCCCAAGTGAATGAGATCCGGCCCGCGCTGGAACTTCCGGCTAAGCCAGGCAAGCCTGAGCCTCAAAGGCATGTTCCGGCAGAGCAGAACAGCCCCAGCCAGAGTGGTGTTGACGAATGGCAGGAATTCGCTCGTTCGCTGGCCGCTCTCACCGGACGCAAGCAATAGATCCGGTCCGCTGCTTCCCCAACTCCGAAAAAAGCAGCCGGGCGCCACGCCTGTCGCTGTTGATTGGGAGTGGATACACGCCCCGCGGCTAACGCCCCTGTTTTCCCAACTCCTCAAACGCGGTCCGAAGCCTTTTCCACGTGGTTCCCAGGTCCTCCGGCAGCACCCGCGTCTCTGCCACGGTGGTCATGAAATTGGTGTCTCCCACCCAGCGGGGCATTGCGTGCATATGCAGATGTCCGGCGACTCCCGCACCCGCCGCTTGCCCTAAATTGAGGCCGAAATTGAATCCGTGCGGCTTGTAGAGCTGCTCCAATGCCCGTTCGGTCATCTGAATCAAGTCCATTAGTTCATGGGCCGCATCGGAGTCCAGCTTGGCAATGCGATCGAGATGCGCGAAGGGCATCACCATCACGTGTCCCGAGGTGTACGGGTAGGCGTTCAGGCAAATAAAGCAGTGTTTGCCTCGCAGAACCAATCCGCCGGATTCCTCCGCTTCCTCGGCCGGCATCCCCTGGTCAATCGCATAGTTCACGCTGGCGATCAGGTTGCAGAAGACGCAGCCCAGGTCCCCCGGCCAGGCATTCAGGCGGGCAGGCACACCCGGCCGTGGCGCGCCGTCCGCCGTCGTTACATACGCAAATCGCCACGGACTCCAGAGCTGATCCATCCGGCTCTGCCTCGCCTTTCTGCCCGCACGCCAAGTATAGTGCGGCACTTGCCCGAGCTTCTTCCCAGGGTTCCTTCGGGATTTAGTTCAATTTCCGGATTTACCTCAATAAAGCGGCGACACCTGTGCCGGCCGTCACCAATCTGAGCTAACCTGCGTCGAATCTCCGTCCTCAAGCATCAAAACAGCAGCACTTGTTCTGAGGACGTCGCCGAACTCCCAAAGCGTTGGATTGACGCGAAAATCTCACCATTGCTACACTTGTAGGCGTAGCTTCCTGCGCGGATTCCAGCAGTTAGCTGCGGCCGCCCTCCAGCCAGCCGTTGCCTGCCGGGTGTTTCCCTAGGAGACAAGTCGCTTCCCAGCCAGGTCCATTGGCACGAAGCCTTGTCTTTCAAGAAACTCCACGGATCACAGGCCGAGGTTCGCTGAGGTTCGGCCATCGGCATCGCCCGCCGTTCGTAGCACCGGATGCCGTCCGCCGACAGCAACACCGTCGAAGGATCCATGTGAATCGGAGCTGCTGTCATGCCAAACGTCCTCAATCCCGAACCCGAGAGCATAACCCTGAACACCGAACTCGAAACTCCCACGCTCGAACCTGCGATGGAGCTTGACGCTCCGTTGTCCGAATCCACGTCCAACCCCGAGACCGCCGAAGTAACGACCGCTGTCGAATCACCCGCGCTGGACGCCGATGCCTCAACCGAGCCTGTAGCCCAGGCCGACTCCAATCAGCCGGAGGCTGCTGCTCAGTTCGACGCTGAGACTGGTCAGTCCGAAGCTGAGGCCGCCGCTCAGCCGCACGAAACTGCAGCGCCGGCCGAACACAGCGCCGATTCCATTGATGATTTCTCAGCCGCCCTCGAAGCCTTTGAGCGCGAACAGGCTGCTGAAGCTGCTGCCGTCGAGGCCTATGGCGACAAAGTCGTCACCGGCACCGTCCTCAAGCAGACTGAAAAATACCTAGTGGTCGACGTCGGCCTGAAGTCCGAGGGCCTGGTGCCGCTTGAACAGGTCACCGACCATACCGGTACGGTCAAGTTCCAGCCCGGCGAAGTCCTTGACGTGGTCATCGAGCGCGAAGAGCCCGAGGGTGGTTATCTCGTCAGCTACGAGAAAGCCCAGCGTCTCCGCGTATGGGACACCATCGAAAAGCATGCCAACGACAAGACACCGGTTATCGGCACGGTCGTCAGCCGCGTCAAGGGTGGTCTCACTGTCGACATCGGCATGAAGGCCTTCCTGCCCGGCTCGCAGCTTGAGATCCGTCCCGTCCGCAATCTCGACGGCTACCTCGGCCAGCAGATCGAAGTCCGCGTAATCAAGCTCAACAAGAAGCGCGGCAACGTCGTTGTGTCCCGCAAGGAGATCCTCGAGGAAGAGCAGAACAGCAAGCGTTCCAAGACCCTCGAGCATCTCGGCGAAGGCGCGGTCCTCACCGGCACGGTCAAGAACCTCACCGACTACGGTGCGTTCGTCGACCTCGGCGGTATCGACGGCCTGTTGCACATCACCGACATGAGCTGGGGACGTCTCACGCATCCCCGTGATCTGGTGAACGTCGGCGACGAAATCCAGGTGAAGGTGCTGAAGTTCGACAAGGACAAGCAGCGCGTCTCGCTCGGCTTCAAGCAGCTTACGCCTGACCCGTGGCTGGATGCTGCGGAGCGGTACCCGGTGGGCGCGCACGTTCACGGTCGCGTTCTCTCGGTTACCGACTACGGCGCGTTCGTCGAGCTGGAGCAGGGAATCGAAGGCCTTGTTCACCTCTCGGAGATGACCTGGTCCAAGCGCCTGAAGCACCCCTCCAAGCTGGTCAAGCCCGGCGACGAGGTTGATACGGTTGTGCTCAGCGTCAATCCTGCCGACCGCCGCATCTCGCTCGGCATGAAGCAGCTGATGGAGAACCCGTGGGAGAACCTCTCCGAGCGTTATCCCGCAGGAACCATTGTCGAGGGTCGCGTTCGCAATCTCACTGACTTCGGCGCTTTCATCGAAATCGAGGATGGCATCGACGGCCTCGTCCACGTCTCGAACCTGAGCTGGACCAAGCGCGTCAAGCATCCGTCTGAAGTCGTGAAGAAGGGTGAAAAGGTTAAGGCAGTTGTTCTCGGCGTAGAGCCGCAGAATCGCCGCCTGAGCCTCGGCATCAAGCAGCTTCAACCCGATGTCTGGGAGAGCTTCTTTGCCACTCACCGCGTCGGCGATGTGGTCCACGGCAAGGTGCTTCGCACCGCGCAGTTCGGCGCTTTTGTTGAAATCGCCGAGGGCGTTGAAGGCCTCTGCCACATCTCTGAAGCCAGCGAAGTTCCCGGCGAGCCTTCCAAGCTCGAGGTTGGCCAGGAGCACGAGTTCAAGATCATCAAGATCAACGTCGAAGAGAAGAAGGTGGGTCTCAGCCTTCGCGCAGTCAGTGGCCACGAAGCCAGCCGCGCCCAGGTCGAGTCCTACAAGGAGCACGCGCACAAAGCGCCCGTCTCCAGCTCCACTACGACGCTCGGCGATCTGATCAACTGGCGCAAGAACGAGCAGCACTGATCCGCAAGCCAGCAGACTCAAGCGGCCACCCTTTGGGGTGGCCGTTTTGTTTTCAAATGGGCTCATTCCAGAGGTGAGCTTTTAACTATCATGTAGCATCAGGCGGCCATGGAAGACCTTCTCGGGCAAATCCTGGGCTTCATCCTCGAACTCCTTTCCGAGGTCCTTCTCCAAGTCATCTTCGAAGGAGGAGTTGAGGCAGTATCGAGAGCGCATCGCCGGTTCCGGTTCAAGCCCTTCCTCCGCAGCACGCTCAGCCGAACCAATCCGCCTTTGACAATTCTGAAGTTCACGCTCCTTGGCCTCGGCTTCGGATTTCTAAGCGTTCTATTCTTTCCGCATCCACTGGTGCATCCGACGAAAGTTCACGGCATTAGTCTCCTGATCAGCCCGGGGGTGACCGGCCTGATCATGGGCCTGATCGGAAGGTCGGTTCGCCGTCGCGGAAACAGCCCGGTGCGGATCGAAAGCTTCGCTTACGGATTCACCTTTGCTTTCGCCATGGCTCTGGTCCGCCTTTTACTCGTGCACGGGTAAGGAAGCCTTCGGGTTCAGATGCCGGGTGCCACGGCACTCATTCTGATCTGGCGAACGCGATCAGGTGGCATTTCTTCGGTACCCGTCTCTTGCCTCACTCGTCGTCAACTGGGCCTGCGATTCCGCTATACTGGAGAGGAACAGACGTCGCGTCCGACCCCTCCTTAACTCATGCAAAACATTGCAACTAGCCGCGAACCCGCGCCACTGTCCGTGTCTTCAAAAGGCAGCGCCCAGCATATCATCAGCTTCACGGTTCTCAGCTTTGTGGTTTATCTCGCCATCGGGCTGCCGCTGGCCATCCTGCCGGAGTACGTCCACTTGCGAATGGGCTATCACGCATCGCTCGCGGGGCTGGTAGTCAGCATTCAGTACGTTGCAACGTTTATCAGCCGTCCGTGGGCTGGCCGAATCTCCGATCAAAAAGGCGCCAAGATTTCGGTGCTGTGGGGCATGGGCGCCTGCACCTTGAGCGGATTGCTTCTTCTTGGAGCCGCCGCGCTCCACCGCAACCCCGCTTGGCTGAGCCTGGTCTGTTTGATCGCGAGCCGTCTCGTTCTCGGAGTCGGCGAGAGTCTCGGATCAACCGGAGCAACGCTCTGGGGCATCGCCAGCGCGGGCCCCGAATACACGGCAAAGGTGATTTCCTGGAACGGCGTCAGCACCTACGGCGCACTGGCCCTCGGCGCTCCACTTGGGGTGGTGATGGAAACGCATTGGGGGCTCACGTCGGTTGCGATCCTCACCATGCTCATCTGCGCCGCGTCGATTGGCCTTGCTGCAAGCAAGCGGCCCGTGGCCGTTGTGCCGGGTGAACATCTGCCGTTTCGCAATGTTCTGGGCCGGGTCACGCCCCACGGCATGGGCCTCGCACTCGGGGGCGTTGGCTACAGCGCCCTGGCCACATTCGTCACCTTGTTCTATGCCAGCCGCCAATGGAATGGCGCGGCACTCTGTCTCACCGCATTCGGTGTGGCATTTATCGCCGCTCGTCTGGTATTCATTCGCACTATCAATGTGTTCGGCGGATTTCCGGTGGCCAAGGCTTGCCTGATCGTTGAATCCGTCGGCGTCCTGCTGCTGTGGCGCTCCTTCTCTCCATGGATGGCGCTCTTCGGCGGGGCGCTCACTGGTTGTGGCTACTCGCTCGTCTTTCCGGCACTGGGCGTGGAAGCCGTCGACCGCGTTCCGGTAGAAAATCGCGGAACTGCCCTCAGCGTCTACACGGTCTTCGCCGACGTCTCTTTCTTTATGGTTGGTCCCGTGGCTGGAGCGGTAATTGGCGCCTTCGGCTACCGCAGCGTCTTCCTCTTCGCGTTGCTCTGCGTTCTGGCCGCCATCGGCATCGTGCTTGTTCTGGCAAGAAAGAAGTTCGCCACTGCGCTTGTCGCAGCAGACTGATATGACGAGTTGCTAACGTGCGCGCGAACGCGCGCAGCGCGCTAACTCCGCTAACCATCGCTGTTTTCGCTAAACTAGTTCTGTGCCGCACTTTTTCCACATCCAAAACTTCGGCTGCCGCGCCGCTCGTGCCGATGGCGAAGCAATCGCCACGATGCTGCGTGCCTCAGAAACTGCTGAAGGCCTGCCTGCCGAAGCCGATGTGGTCATCGTGAACACGTGCAGTGTCACCGCCGAAGCCGATCGCGAAGCTCGCGCCTGGATCCGCCGTGCCCATCGCCTCAATCCAAACGCCCGCATCATTGCCACGGGCTGTTATGCCCAGCGCGCTCCGGGAGAGCTGGCTGCGCTTCCCGGTGTGTCAGCCGTCGTGGGCAATAGTCACAAAGCCTTTGCTCCGGAAATTGCACTGGGATTGATGAAGCCCGGCACCTGCGCAACGTCATCTGAAAACCACCTGCTTCAGATTCAAACGATGCAAGCGGCTGCCGCGCCGATGGTATTGGCTGACGACACCTTCGCTCACTCTTTTCTCGCAGAGGCACCCATCGTTCCCGGTGCACAGACGCGCCCCAATCTGAAGATCCAGGAAGGCTGCTCCAATCGCTGCTCGTTCTGCGTGATTCCCCAGACGAGAGGCTCGTCCAGAAGTTTGCCCGGCCCAGCAGTGCTTGCTCATATTCGCGGCTTCGTTGAAGCCGGAGGCAACGAACTCGTCCTCTCAGGAATCAACCTCGGCCGCTGGGGCCGCGATCTGGCTCCCGATCCGCGCACGATCCGCACTCTCGCTGCTCTGGTCCGCGCCATCTTCGAGCAGACGGCTCTGCCGCGCCTCCGTCTCAGTTCGGTCGAGCCCATGGACTGGGATGCTGACCTCATCGCACTCATGCGCGAATTCAGCGCGACCCGCCTCGCCCGCCACGTTCATCTCCCATTGCAGTCCGGCTCCGACTCCGTTCTCCGCCGGATGTACCGTCGCTATCGCCCCTGGCACTATGCCGAAAAAGTTGCGGAGTTGCTCGACGCCGCGGGTCCCGGGCTGACTCTTGGTGCCGATGTCATGGTCGGATTTCCCGGCGAAACGGACCGCGAGTTTCAGGAGTCCTGCGAGTTCATTCGCTCCCTTCCCTTTGGCTACCTGCATCTCTTTCCGTTCTCGCCGCGCCCCGGCACCCGCGCCTGGGCTCTCAATGCCGAAAATCCCGTTCCCTCTACGGTCGTCAACGAACGGATGGCAACCCTGCGCGCACTCGCCGCCGAAAAGACCCGCTCGCATCGTGCCCAGTTCGTCGGCGCCGAACTCGAAGCCATCACTCTCCACACACCGCCCCCGATCGCCGGCGTGGGTCGCACCTCCGCCCTTACGGAGAATTTCCTCCCGGTTGAACTTGCCTGCGAGCTTCCGGCAAATCAACTTATTCGCACTCGCATTCGGGGGCTGGCTCTCGATGAGACGCTCGTCGGCGTCCCTGCCGCAGGGCTGCACTTCCATACCGTCCAGGCCGGTTTCACATTGGAACCACAGCTCGAAAACGCCTTCTGAATCAATCCCTCGGCATCGGCTGATGCATCAAACCAGTGCTATACTCAGGGTGCGTTCGCGCGCCCCGCAAGAATCCCGGAAGCTTCCGGATCCAGGCGCCCGACACCTTTGGAGGATGTACCATCGCACTCGACAAACGTTCGGCCAAGTCCTTTATCCGCATCAACGATCGCATTCGCGCCCGCGAAATCCGCGTGATCGACGAAAACGGCGAACAACTCGGCATCCTGGCCCCATTTGAGGCCCTAAAAATCGCCCGCGAGCGTGGACTCGACCTGGTCGAAGTCTCACCCAACGCCGCCCCGCCCGTCTGCCGCATCCAGGACTACGGCCGCTTTCTCTACGAAAAAGAAAAGTCGGAGCGCGCCGCCAAGAAAAAGCAAAAAATCATTGTCGTCAAGGAAGTCAAGTTCTCTGTCACTGTCGATGAGCATGACTACCAGACCAAGAAGAACCAGGCAGTCAAGTTTCTGCACGGCGGCGACAAAGTCAAGGCCAGTCTCCGTTTCCGCGGCCGCCAGATGGCCCACCGCGACCTCGGCTACAACATCATCAATCGCCTGATCCAGGACATCGGAGAGATTGCGGTAGTTGAGTTCATGCCACGCATGGAAGGCACCATCCTGCATGCGATCCTCGCACCCAACAAGCGTCCGGAGGCTCAGAAGAAGCCGCAGCCACCGGCGCAGCAGCAGCCTCCGCGGCAATCGGCGCCGCCCGTGCAATAAGCCAATATGCAGGAAATCTGTAAGGGCCGCCTTAATGGCGGCCTTTACAAACTATGAAGTGAGATCCTGCGCGTTAGGTGAGGCACGTCATTGCTTTCCCACCCATGACTGCGTGATGGATGGGGCACCCAGCGCCGCCCAACTCCGCTTACGCGCACCGCACGCCAACCCCGCTCTGAAGATGTATGCTTCCGTCATGCTCCGCTCCAGGCTGGCAGTTCTTCCCCTTGTCTCATTTGCGCTTTCCGTTTCATGGCACAGCACGGTCGCGCAGACAGCGTCGCCGTCTCCTTCCGCGCAGGCTGCTCCGCATTTTCCCAGCAACGAAGATCTGCGCCACATCAAGGCGCTCTCATCGGCGATTCTCTCGCCCGACGGCAAACAGATTCTGTTCACCATGACGCATGCAACGGCGGACGGGGCCGGCAGCCATATCTGGATTGTGCCTGCGCCCGGCGATGGCGACGACAAGGCCCGCCAGCTCACTTTTTCGCCTCCTGCCGACAAACGCGGAGAACACAACGCGCAATGGGCGCCTGATGCCTCGGCGATCTTCTTCCTCGCCAAACGCGGTGACCACACCCAGCTTTTTCGCCTGGACCTTCGCGGTGGCGAAGCCTCGCCCTACGATCTCAAGATTCTGCCGCCCGTCGATGTGTCCAAAGACAAGGATGCGATCAATCCCCCACCTGCGCCCATCACCAGCGAAAAGAAGGACGATAAGAAGCCAGCCGAAACCAAGCCCGAGCCAGTTCCGATTGACGTTGCCGGCTTCGCCATCAGCGACGATGGCAAATTCCTCGCCCTATGGGCCCATGATCCTGAAGCCCCCGGCGAGAAGAAACAGAAAGATGCCAAGATTGATGCTTCCTGGGTCAACCACGAGCGCCACCTAACCCGGCTCTACTTGGCCGCGCTTAAATCGGATGGTGCAATCGACGGCGATCTCAAGGCCATCGAGGTTCCACCGGACGTGCATGGAGCAACGTGGTCGCCCGTCGCCGAGAAACTGCTCGTCTTTACCGAAGCGCCCAATGAGGTGTCTGATCTCGGTCCAGCCGGAGGGGCATGGATCGTCGATACGGATGCCCTTGCCAAGCCACTGAGGCTTGAATCAGTTCCAGGCACGGTCGGAGGCGGCTCGTGGAGCGCCGACGGCAACTCTATCGTCTTCGCGGCAACGACCCCCGACGATGCACCTCCCGGTTACGACGACCTCTACGCACTTAGCCCGGCTTCCCCTACGGCAAAGCCCTTGGATCTGACGCGCGGCTTCGCCGGCCAGCTGCGTGGAGGCGGTCTTTACTTCACTGCCGATGGCAATTTGATCGCCCCGGCTGCTGTTGGCGTACACAGCAGGGTGTTACGCGTTTCTCTTGATGCAAAATCGAAGCCCGTTGAAGTGGGCCTCGGCGCCTCCGTGATCTCCGGCCTTAACAGCAATCGCAGACAAACCGGCTGGGTCTGGCTTGCTGACTCCGGCGGTCACCTGGTGCGCCTCTGCTACGCCGCCAAGCTTGGCGATCCCTGCACAACTGTGCCCACGCCCGACCTTGCGCCCACCAACCTCCGCACTGTTGAACCACAGGTTGTCAATTGGAAGTCAGGACCCTTCACCGTCGAAGGACTGCTCTATCTCCCGCCGGATACTGGCACCGCGAAGGTCCCGCTCGTGGTCGATGTACATGGCGGTCCCTTTGGTGCATGGGAAGACCGCAGCGATCCCTTTGCCGATTTTCTCGTTGGCCACGGCTGGGCCGTCCTTCGTCCAAACCCGCGCGGTTCCTCGAACTACGGCGTCAAATTCGCAGCGGCTAACAAGAACGACCTGGGTGGCGGCGACTATCAGGATGTGATGGCGGGGGTCGACTACGTTCTCGCCCATTACCCGATCGACTCTGGGCGCCTGGCTCTCATGGGATACAGCTATGGCGGCGAGATGGCCGGGTTCGTCGAGGGCAAGACCGACCGTTTCAAGGCGGTTATCAGTGGTGCTCCGGTTATCGACCAGTTCAGCGAATACGGAACGGAAGGCGGCTCGTGGTACGACCGCTGGTACTTCGGCAAGCCATGGGAAAACATGTCCGCAGCCTGGCGCCAAAGCCCGCTTTCCGGCGTAGCACATGCCAAAACGCCATTCATGCTGATTCAGGGCGAAAGCGACACCACCGATCCTCTCGGTCAGGCGCAGGAGATGTATCGCGCCCTTCGCCAGGAAGGCGTTCCGGTAGAGCTGGTGACTTACCCCCGCGAAAACCACGGCCCGCTGGCCATCGGCATGCTCGGCCATCCCTCGCCCGAGCCCTGGCATGGCTACGACGCACGCCAACGGATCGTCAAGTTCATTGAGACGGCATTCTCGCCCGCGCCACCGCCATCGACGGCCCGAGCGAAGCCCTAACTCCCCTTGCAGCTAGAGGCTAGGAGCTAAAAGCTATTTCCTGTATACTTATTAGAGCCTCTCAGGGGCAGGGATGCCCCTGTTCCGTCGAGGCTTGTGGCTGGGCCACCAGACCCGTCCAAAAACGAGAAGACAAATGCCCAAGTTGAAAACACATTCGGGCGCGAAGAAGCGCTTCAAGAAGACTGGCACCGGCAAAATCACGCGGGGCCAGACCAAGACGCGCCATATCCTTTCGTCAAAATCGCCAAAAGTGAAACGCAAGCTCGGCAGGATCGTGCTTGTTTCTGATGGCGACTACGCGAAGGTAGCGCGCATGATTCCCTACGCCTGACCACTGCCTGGGGCAGCCCTTTGGATGAGGGCATTGCCACATATGCAGATGGGCCAGATAGCATGGCCCCCGCCGGAACGAAATGCGTCCTGACCGGCGAGAGATCAAGGCTTGATTGAGCGAGTGAAGAGGCTAAAGCGCGAAAGCGCCTCCTACCTCCAGCCGCCTGACTGATGAACGCAAAAGGAGAAATACCATGCCCCGTGTAAAGCGGAGTACCAAGCGGAATGACCGCCGCAAAAAAATTCTCAAGCGAGCTAGCGGATACTTCCTCACAAAATCCAAGCTCTACCAGGCAGCCCAGGAAGCCGTCGAACGCGGCCTCAAGTTCGCCTACACAGGTCGCAAGCAGAAGAAGCGCCAATTCCGCTCCCTCTGGATCGTGCGAATCTCTGCCGCCTGCAAGCTCAACGGCACAAGCTACTCGCAATTCATCAACGGGCTGAAGAAGTCCGGTGTCGAACTCGACCGCAAGATTCTCTCCGACATCGCCGTCCATGACGCAGCAGGCTTTACCAAGCTGGTGGGGCAGGCCAAGGCCGCTCTCGCCAGCTCAGCCGCCTAAAGCACCGGCGCTGCACTTAGCCGTATCAACGGCCCGGAGCTTAGCTTCGGGCCGTTCTTCTTTTAGTGCTGAAACCTTCACTTATGCAGTCATTTATCCTTTGGATTACGCAATGACTACCGATGCAATTCCCAATCTGCCGGAGTACAACGACTCCGCACTCGATCAGGCTTTCGCCGCACTCGCAAAACAGGCGACGGACGAAGCCGCCGCCATCGGCACCCCCGATGACCTCGAGGCTTTTCGCCTCCGCTGGATTGGCCGGAAACAAGGCCGCCTGAACGATGTCTCGGCGCGCTGGCTGAAGGCTGCCCCGCCCGCCGCGAAGAAATCCGTCGGCGAACGCTTTAAAGTGCTCAAGGAACTTGTTGAAGGACTCATCGAGAAAGCCTCTGGCGCCGGTCCCAGTGATGCTGCGCTTGCCGCTGAAGCGATTGACATCACCTTGCCCGGCACGCGCCGCCTGATCGGGGCAGAACACCCCATCACACGCACGATGAACGAAATCGTCTCCGTCTTCGCCGCGTTGGGTTACTCCGTCGGAGTCGGCCCCGAAGTCGAAACTGACTTCTACAACTTCGAGTCGATGAATTTCCCGCCGGGACATCCCGCGCGCGATACGCAAGACACACTGGTCATCGCCAACCAGGAACGTCGCCCGTTGCGTGATCGCCTTCTGCTGCGCACTCACACCTCGCCGGTGCAGATGCGCACCATGGAGCAGCAGCCGCCACCCATCCGCATTGTCATCCCCGGTAAGGTTCACCGCAACGACGCGATGGATGCAACGCACTCGCCGATCTTCCATCAAGTTGAGGGTCTGTGCGTCGATACCAATGTCACCTTCAGCGATCTGAAAGGTACGCTCGACCACGCCATGAAGGCGCTCTTCGGTTCATCCGTCAAGACGCGCTTCTTCCCATCGTTCTTCCCATTCACCGAGCCATCCGCGGACGTGCAGATCAGCTGCATCTTCTGCGGGGGTAAGGGGTGCCGCAAATGCAAGCACTCCGGCTGGATCGAACTGCTCGGTTGCGGCATGGTTGATCCCGCGGTCTTCGCCTTCGCGCAGGAGAAACAGCCGGCCTACGATCCGAAAAAAATCAGCGGCTTCGCCTTCGGCATGGGCGTGGAGCGCATTGCCATGATGAAGTACGGCATCAGCGAAATCGGTCAACTCTACGCAGGGGATATGAGGTTTCTGGGGCAATTTGCATGAAGATACTAACAAAATGGTTGCGGAGCTACTTACCTGAACTTGCGGTAAGCGACACCCAGCTCGCCGAAGATCTGACCCTCCGCGGCATCGCCGTCGAAGGCATCTTCGATCTCGGTCCCGGTAATGGTTCGCTCTTCGAGATGGACATCACCACCAACCGCGTCGATGCCATGAACCATTACGGCATCGCGCGCGAAGCCGCGACGATTTATGACGTGCGGTTGAAATCGCTTGCTATGGTATTGCCCGAAGCCAACTCGAGCCCCAAGTCATTCCCGGTCAAGATCGAGGCCGAAGACGCATGTGGCCGCTTCACTGCCCGAATCCTCCGCGAGATCACGATCGGCAACTCGCGCGATTGGTTTCCCGGTGCCGAGGTCTCCACATACTTCAATCTCCTTGAGCAGAAGCAGATCTCGAACGCGGTTGACGCCACCAATTTCGCATGGCTCGCCATGGGCCAGCCCACGCACGCATTCGACCTCGACAAGATTGAGGGAGGCATCATCGTACGTCGCGCCCGCAAAAGCGAGAAACTCAAGACCCTCGACGGCGTGGACCGCATTCTTGATTGTGACGACCTCATCATTGCCGACCACGTCAAGGCCCTCGGCCTCGCCGGCGTCATGGGCGGTTGGGACACGATGATCACGCCCGAAACAAAGAATGTACTCGTCGAAGCTGCGTGGTTCGAGCCCATGGCTGTTCGCCGCACCGCTCGCCGCCACGGACTGCACACCGATGCCAGCCACCGTTTCGAGCGCGGCGCCGACTTCAACGCCGCCGCAGTTGCGTCGGCAATCGTCACCCGCATTCTGCTTGCCAACGGCGGCCACATCGAAGGCGAACTCGTCGACGTGCGAGTGCCCGCGTGGGAGGCTCGCACTTCGCATCGCCCATCCATTTCGCTCGCCCTCAGCGAAGTGCATCGCATTCTCGGCAAGACGGAGGACAAGGAAGGCATCACCGCACGGATCGTCGAATCCATTCTTACGGGCCTCGGCTGTACCCTCACCTCGCCACAAAGTTCATCCGAAGAGCGAAAGGTGTGGAACACCAGCCTCCCCAGCTGGCGCCTTGACCTTGAGCGCGAAATCGACCTCATCGAAGAAGTCGCCCGTGTCTACGGCTACAACCGCTTCGCCAACACGCTTCCTGCATTCGGCGAGGGCGTGCAGGCCCTTCCGTGGGCGGAAGCGGAATCGGCGGTTCGACGCACGATGGTTGCCGCCGGATTCCACGAGTCGATCGCCAGCACCTTCTGCTCCGTCGCCGATGCCGCGCTCACAGCTTCTGTCCCGGGCCAGGTCGTTCCGCTGGGCAATCCGCTTAGCGAAGAGGCGGGCGTGATGCGTCCATCGCTTATTCCCGGCATGCTCACAGCCGTTGCCGGAAATCTCAATCGCGACGTGAGCGACGTGCGCCTCTTCGAACTCGGTACCGTCTTCAGCGGCACAACTGAGAAAGTGGAAGAACGCCCATCGGTTGCCTTCGCAGCCGTTGGCGGTTGGCCGGAGCAAGGCTCGCTTCACCCCACCCGCGCGATCGAGTTCCACGACCTCAAGGGTGTGGTCGAGCAGCTCGTTTCACGTTTCCAGACCCGCGACGTTTACTTCGACCGCTTCCCGGCCGACTCCGGTCTTACCCCGGCTTGGCTGCATCCCTATCGCGCTGCCCGCGTCGTTGCCGAAGGTCTCACGGTCGGTTGGTTCGGTCAGTTGCATCCCAACCAAGCGGGCCTCCGCAAGATGAAAGAAGCTGTCCTCGTCGGCGAGATATATCTCGACCGCCTCTACAAGCTGCCGCTGCGCAAGCCGATCGCGCGTGACATCTCGCGTTTCCAGCCGGTGCGCCGCGACTTCTCGCTCGTCCTCGACCGGGGTATCCCGTGGGAGCGCATCGACAAGGCGATTGCCTCACTCCAGATCCCTGAACTGGTCGAGTGGCGTGCTGCCGAAGTTTTCCACGACGCTCGCCTGGGCGCTCACGATTATTCTCTGCTCGTGAGTGCCACCTTCCAGGCACCGGATCGCACCCTGCGCGAAGAGGAACTCCAATCGTTCCAATCGTGCGTCGTCGAAGCCATCGGTAAATCGGGCGCGAGGCTGAGAACCTAGCCGTATTCGACTAGTTTCTCCTCAGTTTCCCTCAGCCTCCGACCGAGCGTCATGAGAGCTATACTTCCCGCATACAGCGCATTTTGCGCGGAGGTTTACATTCATGTCGTCATCATCTCTGGAATCCCAGATCGCGGAACACACCGAGGACTCTGAAATGCACGACCAGCAGGGCAATCTGGCCCTTAGCAGCGCTGACTTTTCCGCTCTCGAAGACCGCGTCGCCCGAGCCGTGAAGCTGGTCAAAACAGAACGCGAAGCCCGCGCCGCCGCTGAGCACCGCGCCGAGACGCTCGATACCCAGCTGAGCGAGCAATTTACGACTGTAAAGACCCTGCAGGAAGAAATCCACGCTTTGAACGCCGAACGTGACCAGGTCCGCCAACGCGTGGAAAAGCTGCTCTCGCAACTTGACTCTCTCGAACTCTGAGGTCATGCATGATCACCAAAGCTCCACCCGACCTATCCGGCTATACCACGGTCAGCATCTACGACCAGGCCTATCATCTGCGCGGCCAGAACCCCGACCACATCCGCCAACTCGCGGACCTGGTGGACAGCAAGATGCGGGCAGTGGCTGCGCAGGGCCGCACCGTGGATTCGCTGCGCGTGGCGGTGCTTGCCGCCCTCAACCTCGCTGACGAACTCTCCCAGACCGCGGGCGCGAACGCGACCGAAGGCCGCATCCGCGCCGCCCACCTGCAGAGCATGCTCGACGAGGTACTGGAGGGCGAGCGCAAGACAGGCTAGGACGGGCATTGCCGCGGTTTCCAATCCCCCGAAATTGTCATCGCAGCGCGCTACCGCCGGGTTAAACTTGCTTCCATCCTTCCATTCGCCTTGTTCCCGAAGGGAGAAGCACCCATGCTCGGCATCTCTGCCCGGTCCCCTCTGCGCTTCATTCTGATCGTCGCGTTATGCAGCGCCGCATCCCTGCTCCATGCTGTGGATGCTCCCAAATCCGAAACTCCCAAACCTGGTGAACCCACCGACCCCAAAGCGCATAAAACCTATCTGGACGCCTACAAGTGGCTCAAGGCCGGGAGGCGCGACGAGGCAATTGATTCCTTCCGCAAAGCAGCCAAACAGGATGGCCACTGCACCGAATGTCTGCGCCAGGCCTATTCGCTGGCGAACGCGCTGGGACGCTACAAGGAAGCCGAGCAGATTGCCCGCGAGTGGTTGCCAATTGCTACATCGGACGACGAACGCGCCACGGTGCATTACCGCGTGGCTCTCGCGCTCCAGCAGCAGGGAATCAACGACAAGAAAGAGAAGTGCTTCGACGAAAGCTGCGAAGAATTCAAAAGCGCTCTGCAACTTGAGCCCAAGCTGACCACCGCCCATTACGCGCTTGGCATCTCGCTCGCACATCTGCGCCAGGACGACGCGGCCCGCGCCGAATTCTCGACCTTTCTCGCAACCGACACAGTAACGCCAAACGTCCACGAACGCGCCCAGCGCTTCGTCGATCGTGTTGAACTGGCACGTGCCCGGATGGCACCCCCATTCGCTGTTACCACGCTGGACGGCCAGCATATTTCGCTCGACAGTCTTACCGGCAAGGTTGTTCTCATTGACTTCTGGGCGACATGGTGTGGTCCGTGCCGCGAGGCGCTTCCCCACATTCGCGATGTCGCTCATCGATTCCAGGAGCAGCCGCTCGTCGTCATCAGCATCAGCCTCGATAAAGACGAATCCAAATGGAAAGACTTCGTCGCCAAGAACCAGATGACCTGGCTGCAATATCGAGACGGCGGCTTTGATGGCGCTATTGCAAAGAGCTTCGGCGTCACCGCCATCCCTGCCACCTTCACCATCGATGCCGATGGCGTTCTCGAAGACCAGCATGTCGGGGATGCCAACATCGAAGGGAAGCTGAAGAAGCTGCTTGTCACCGCGAACGGCAACCACAAACCATCGTCCCCGGGCCTTCAGGACCGTCCGGCTGCTTCGGCCGCTCCTGATAAGTCCTCTCCCGGTTCGGAGTGATTTCGAGTTTCGACAACTGATTTGTCCAACCGGAAACCTTCAGCGCAAGCAATCTCCTGAATGCGTGAGGGTTTGACGCCCATCCCTTCTTCATGCTTCTATTTGGGAAGTGCCATGAGGAACCGGCACGGCTGCTGATTCCCCAGATCGCTCATCTTTCAGCCGCCTGTTTAGTTTTTCGGAACGACCAAGGCCTGTACGTCCGACTCCACAAATTCAACCCTGAACGTACTAACTCCCCCGGCCCTGACTCTGAGGTCGTTGTTCGTCAGCAGGACCAGCCTCGTTATCCCCATAACCCGCGCCCATGAGGCGCCCCCGGCCCATTCTGACTCTATTGG
Source organism: Occallatibacter sp. (assembly GCA_036495975.1). Lineage (GTDB taxonomy): Bacteria > Acidobacteriota > Terriglobia > Terriglobales > Acidobacteriaceae > Telmatobacter. The sequence goes on from DASXLY010000108.1 coordinate 25,478, forward strand.
CGGCCGGACGGAGGTCTGCTTGAAAAACGCAATCGTTATCTGCTGCTTATTGTCGCTGGCCGCTGGCGCACCGCTCCTGGCCCAACAATCCGGTGCATCCTCCCTTCCGCCCCCCCATCTGCGTGGCGGAGGTCACGCTCTCCTGCCCCAGTCAAGCAAGCAGGGAAAAGAGGACATCGGCATTCGGGCCCACACCAACTACCAGATCTTTGTTCCTGCCGGTCGCAGCAGTGATGGATTCGCAGTCAATGAAGTGAAAGCGAACGGGACAGCCGATGACACCGCCGCACCAGTCTCCGGCTTCTACGCCGAAACGCCTGCATCGCTTGGCTGTCTCTACGGTCTCTCCAACGCTATCGTCTTCTGCAACCCCATCGGGCTCGACAACTCCAACAACCCCGGCGGCGGGTCCAAGGCCATCGCGATTGTCGACGCTTACGATTACCCCACGGCGCTTGCAGATCTCAAGGCGTACTCCAGCGAGTTCGGCCTGCCCACGCCTACTTCGTCGAACTTCACCGTAAGCTGGGTAAGTAGCAAGCCTTCGCCCGATCCAGCCTGCGCCAGCGTCAGCGGCTGGCAATGCTGGGCAACTGAAGCCGCCCTCGACATCGAAATGGCTCATGCCGCCGCACCTCACGCACATATTTATCTGGTTGAGGCAGCCTCAAACAATTTCACTGACTTGTTTGCAGCCGTAACCAAGGCGACAGCGCTGGTGAAGGCGGCCGGTGGAGGCGAGGTCTCCATGAGCTGGGGAGGCAGCGAGTGGAGCACCGAAGCCAGCGAAGACGGGCGCTTCAATCAGAGCAAGGTCGTCTTCTTCGGCGCTACCGGCGACGTGGAGGGAACCCAATATCCTGCGGTCTCGCCCAACGTGGTTGCTGTCGGAGGCACCACCGTCACGCGCAGCCCTTACACGCTCGACTTCGAGCAGGAGACTAGCTGGGAAGACAGCGGCGGCGGCGTCAGCCTCTATGAGCCTTTGCCCTCGTTCCAGAAGCGCCTTGCGAACGAACTGCCGGGCCGGGGCATTCCCGATGTCGCAGCCGACGGCAATCCGCGCACCGGCGTGTGGGTCTACGACAGCTATGAAAACACCTACAGCGGCGTTCTGGAGCCCTGGAACATCGTTGGGGGCACAAGTGTCGCGACACCCTATTGGGCGGGCATCGTGAACCACGGCGGCTCGTTCGCTGCGTCCAGCGCAGCAGAGCTCTCCCTCATCTACAGCACTGCGGCGTCGGCGGGCAGCTACGCGCGCGATTATCGCGATATCACCTACGGCACATGCGGGTACTACGACGGATGGTACGCACAGAAGGGCTGGGACCCTTGCACGGGAAACGGCGCCTCCGTCGGCCAGGCGGGAAAATAGCGGGACCTGATACAACCATTTTCAGAATGACCCTTCGCGCAATTTGCAACCGCGCGAAGGGTCTTTTGTTTACGCGGCATTCAAGATTCGCACTACATTCATTCCGGGAACGCAAGTTACTAACACAAATCGCCGGGTCCGCACAAGACTTGCAATTCCCAGCCAACATCCATACAGTCAGCAATAGAAACCGGCCTGCTAAGCAGGTGGGTGGTCAACGCTGGATGAACCAACATTCATTGAACAGGGGCTCGACTCGTCCATTAAGGTTCTGTGTGCCGTGTCCGCCAGTCCGGAATGCCTAAGGAACCGCGGGGAGCTCCACCGTCTTAGGACGGGTTCACCAGCGCATCACACACGGCCCCGTGGGCCGGATTTCTACTAGAGCGACAGTGGTTTCGCCTGATCGCTTCACCTCTGCTCGCGCCGTACTCTGAACCAGGGTCCCGCAGCTTACAGCGGACTGCGCAGCACGCAGCGTTTATCCTTTCCTCAGAGTGCATCCCGTCCTTTTCCACATCGGTCCGCTGGTCATACCGTCGTACGGCGCTTTCGCCGCACTGGGCGTTTTGCTGGCGCTCGTGCTGGCGCTCAACACGGCACGCAAGCTTCACCTCGATCCCAACCGCATCTGGAATCTGAGCGTGATCATGTTGTTCACCGCTCTCGTGGGTGCACGCCTGCTGCTGATCATCGCCAACTGGACGGTGCTGCGACATCATCCGCTTTGGATGCTGAGCCTGGCGATGGTCCATCATCCCCTCGTAGGCGGAATCGAAGCCCTGCTCGCACTCGCGGTCGGCGGCGCCTATGTTCTGCTTCGCCGGCTGCCGTTTCGCGCCACCGCCGACGCTCTTGCCGCGGCCACCGCTCTCGGTCTCGGATTCGAGCAGATTGGGGCTCTCCTGGCGGGTGCCGGATACGGGACCGGCACGGATGTTCGCTGGGCTGTCACCTACACCGATCCCCTGGCTGAGCGTTGGAGTGATGCGCCGCTCGGCATTCCTGTCCATCCTGTGCAGGCTTACGCGGCGCTCTGCTTCTTTCTCATCGCGATTGCGGTTGTGCTGTGGCTGCCGCATCGCCGCCAGAACGGCGACCTTGCCGGAATCTTCCTGATGGCCACCGGCGCCACCATGTTCATCACCGAGTTCTGGCGCGATCCCCTCGGCCGTGGGGCACTATTCCACGGAGTATTGAAGGGACCGCAAATCGCAGCCATCCTGGTGGTGCTTGCGGGCGCCATCGCTCTGCTCGAATGCAACCCGGAACGCGTCACGCGCGAATCGGCTCCTGCCGAGGAATCACAGCCTGCGCCACCCGTGGTTCAGAGGCCCTCGAATGGCTGAACCCCGCACCCTGGCTGTTCCAACCGAAGCCGCAGGCCAGCGGCTCGACCACTTCATTGCCACGCAGCTTGAGGGTGTCAGCCGTTCGCGCGTGCAGCTTCTTCTCGATCAGGGCGATGTCCTGGTCAATAGTGCTGCCGCCAAGCCCTCGCTGAAGCTGCGCGGCGGCGAACAGATCCTCATTACCGGCGAGCCGCATCCGGCGCCGCTCAGGGCCGCACCGCAGGACATCCCGCTCGATGTGGTCTACGAAGACAAGCATCTTGCTGTTATCAATAAGCCGGCCGGGATGATGGTCCATGCCGGGGCTGGCGAAACCGAGGACGCCCGCAACAGCAACACCCTAGTCAACGCACTCCTCTTCCGATTCAACGCGCTCTCCACGACTGGCGGCGATCTGCGTCCTGGGATTGTGCATCGTCTCGACAAGGAAACCAGCGGCCTCATCATCGTCGCCAAAAACGATGCCGCCCATGCAAAGCTCGGCGAGTTGTTCTCCACGCGCCAGGTCCAAAAGACGTACATCGCGCTGGTGCAGGGGTCAATCCAGCGTCAGAAGGGAACCATCACCGCCGCGCTCAGCCGCGACCCAGTCCGCCGCACGCGCATGACCACACGCCCCGCAGAAAACTCACGTTCCGCCGTTTCTCACTACGAGGTCGTCCGCGGGATCGAGAGCCGTTTCGGGAAGTTCACACTGGTCCGGGTTCGCATCGAGACGGGCCGCACCCATCAGATTCGCGTACACATGGCCTCCATCGGTCACCCCGTGGTTGGCGATACCCTCTACGGCGCATCTGCTCACCTCACTGATCAGGCCGCTCTCGAAAGCAACCCCTCCCGCGCCAGTCGCCGCAAGACGCCGGCGGAGCGTGTGAAGCTCAGCCGCAATTTCTTGCATGCTGCGCGGCTCGAATTCACCCACCCCATGACAGGCAAGGTGCTCCAGCTTGAAGCACCGCTTCCCGAAGAACTTGTGGCCTTTCTCGCCGCCGTTGACGAAGCTCGAACAGAGTCCGTCAATACCTCAGGCATTTGAGCGCTGCCGGATTCTGCGCGCCATTGATAAGATAGGAACTGATATGAATCCAAGACTTCCGGCCCTGGCACTGGCAGGAGCATTGTGTGTCTGCGTTCTCCACGCTCAGCAGCCCACGCAAACGCCTGCGCCTCAGCCCACGCAAGCTCCCGCCACCCCGCCGCCGGCTACGTCCGCACCTGCTCAAGCCGCCGGTCAACAGGGCCAGGATCAGTCCGTAGACCAGACCGCGCCAACTCTCCGCATCGGTGTCAACGAAGTCAATCTGATTTTCGCCGTCACTGACAAGCATGGCCACTACGTTCCCAATCTGAAGCTCAACGACTTTGCCCTGCTCGACGATCAGAAGGCGCCCGAGAAAGTTACCTCATTCCGCCAGCAAATCAATCTTCCCCTGCGCGTCGGTATAGTCATTGACGCCAGTACCTCTATCCGTACCCGCTTCCAATTTGAGCAGCAGTCCGCCATTGAGTTCCTGTTGCAGATCATGAAAGCCCGTAGCGACCGCGCGTTCGTCATGGGATTCGATGTCACGCCGACCGTGACGGCCGACTGGTCCAATAACATCGACGCTCTCGAAACCGGAATCAACCGCCTGCGCCCTGGCGGCGGTACTGCAATGTTCGATGCCGTCTACACTGCTTGCCGCGATAAACTCCTCGACGTCTCGCGTGGTCAGGAGCCAGTGCGGAAGGCCATGATTCTCATCTCCGACGGCGACGACAACCAGAGCCGCGTGCATCTCGACGAGGCCATCAAGATGTGCCAGCGCTCCGACACCATCATCTATGCCATCAGCACCAACTGGACCCCCAGCCGTGGCCGTGGCGACGATGTCCTTAAACAGCTGGCGACCGACACCGGCGGCCAGACCTTCTTCCCGCCATCCGTGGAAGAAATGAGCGTCAGCTTCAAGAACATCGAAGAAGAGTTGCGCAGCCAGTACGCGCTGACCTACGTGCCAGCGGACTTCAAGGCAAACGGACAATTCCGGCCAATTTATCTTTACTGCAACGACCGGAGATACATGGCTCGAACCAGGAAAGGCTACTTCGCTCCCAAAGAGTGATTAGCGATCCCAGGCTGCATAACAAACGCGAGCCATTGCGGCTCGCGTTTACCATTTCGGCACGAAAGTTTCCAGTTAAGTCCCATTTTTATTCCGCCATCTATTCTCCTGCGAGTTTTCTCGTTGTGTGGCCGCCCCGCCCGATCAAATAGAGCCAGGAGCCTACCTGTGATTCGCCAGGCTATTTCGTGCGATGTCTGCGGAACTGAAATGCTCAACGCTAACCATTGGTTCATTGCGCGCCAGCGTGGAACGGAACTGCGCATCAGTATCTGGAATGGTCAAGTCCGTCTCGGCCCCTCGACTCGTCACCTCTGCGGGCATAAATGTCTGCACAGATTTCTCGACGATTCCTAGCCCGCATGTCACAAGCCCATTCGTCCGAGAATTGTGAAAACGCAACGCCCAAAAGCCTGCCCCGGCGTATCGACACCAGTCTCACCTCGGCCGCAGTCTTCTCGGCTTCACGCCTTCCCATCATTGGATCTTGCGCCGTCGAAGCTGAGTCATCCGCGCGCTTGCTTTTGCCTCCGCAGCCATTCGTCGAGCGAATGCAGCCACGGCGCCTCCGCATCGAGGCATGGAAACGTGAAATTGAACGCGAACGCCTGCAGAACCCGCCCAACCAACGTTCCATCGCACGAAGTGCACTCTCCGTGGTCAACGCGCTGGTTCAACCGACGCAGCAGGGTGATTGACGTCGCTCTACTGCGGCCCCGCCACGAACCCTGGAACTGAGAGGCGACAACGGAACTGAAGACGGACAACTGAGAACTGAAGACTGTCTTCTCATCCCTCCAGCAGTTTCATCAACCCAGCTTCATCCAGCACCGGCACATTCAGCTCTCGCGCCTTGTCGAGCTTCGATCCCGCCTCTTCGCCCGCGACCACGTAGTTTGTCTTTTTACTTACCGAGCCCGAGACCTTTCCACCCGCGGCCTCGATCTTCGCCTTGGCGTCGTCGCGCGACAGATTCGGCAGCGTACCCGTCAACACCAGAGTCATACCTGCCAACTGTGTCGTGCGCAGTTTCTTTTCGGCGGTCATGTTTACGCCAGCAGTTTTCAAATGTGCAATCAACTTCCGGTTCGCCGGCCGACTAAAGAAGTCCGTGATCGCCCGTGAAATGCGAGGACCCACCTCCTCCACGTGCTCCAGTTCCTCGGCGCTCGCATTCATGATCGCGTCTATTGAACCGAACTCTTCGGCGAGCAACTCCGCAGTCCGCTCTCCAACAAACCGGATCCCCAACCCCATCAGCACCCGCGCGAGCCCTGCATGCTTTGAATTTTCAATTTGCTGAAGCAGCTTCTTGATCTCGACCGGCCCGAATACGCGTTGCTGTTTCTTCACGCCATTGCGCTCGACCTCTTGCGTCAGAGAAGCGAGAGTCTCTTCGTTCAGGGAGTAGAGGTCGGCAACGCTTTTCACAACTTGTTGTGTCGTGAGTTCGTATACGGATGCCTCACCCAGACCCTCGATGTTCATCACTCCGCGGCTGGCCCAATGTTCGACGATGCCGTGCAGCAGAGCAGGGCAGTCGTCGTTCACGCATCGGTAGTCGGCCTCTCCTTCTTCACGCACCACCGGATTGCCGCACACCGGACAGCGCGTCGGAAAATCAAATTGCTTCTTCCCACGAGGATGCTCGGCGTCTTCAACGATCGCCGCTACCTTGGGAATCACATCGCCGCCGCGTTCGATCTTCACCCAGTCGCCAATTTTGAGCCCCATGCGCTCGATCCAGTCGGCATTATGCAAGGTTGCCCGGCTGATCGTCGCGCCGCCCACGAACACCGGATTCAGCATCGCCGTCGGGGTCAACTTTCCGGTGCGTCCTGTGGTGATCATGATGTCGTACATCTGCGTGATGGCTTGTTCCGCGGCGAACTTGTAGGCAATCGCCCACCGCGGCGCGCGGCCGGTATACCCCAGGCGCTGCTGCGTATTCTGCGCATTCACCTTGAATACGACGCCGTCGATGTCGTACCCCAGTGTCGGCCTGCGCTTCTCGGTCTGCTCGATGAACTTCATCATCTCCTCGACCTTGTGCATTCGCCCACGATGCGGATTCACCCGGAATCCCAGTGCTGTGAGTGAATCGAGGGTTGCTTCCTGCCCCATCGCCACATACTCGCCATTCGTCAGCAGGAAATATGCGTAGACGTCGAGCCGCCGCTGCGCCACGATGCTTGGATCGATGGTGCGCAAGGTGCCTGCCGCCGCATTCCGCGGATTCACTGCCGGCGCCAGTCCCTGGGCTTCCCGCTCCTTGTTCATTGCTTCGAATGCCTTCTGCGACATCACCGTCTCGCCGCGAACCTCGAACTCCTGCGGCATAGCGGCATCCTTCAGGCGTGCCGCCGAAATGCTCAAGGGGACGCTGCGAATGGTCCGCACGCTCGACGTCACGTCTTCGCCAACCTGACCGTCGCCGCGCGTCAGTCCGCGCACCAGCCGCGCCCCACCCTCTGGTGCGGCCTCGTAATGCAACGCGATGCTCAATCCATCCATCTTTAACTCGGCTGTGTATCCCACTGGTAGGTTGCCGGCCAGCTCATGTACCCGCCGATCCCAATCGCGCAGTTCCTCTTCGGTGTAGGAGTTGTCCAGGCTGAGCATCGGACGCGAATGCCGAACCCGCTGGAATCCCTCGGCGGGTTTGCCGCCCACCCGCTGCGATGGCGAATCCGGCGTTAGCAGCTCCGGATACTGCATCTCCAGCTTTTTCAGTTCTTTCATCAGTGCGTCGAACTCGGCATCACTGATGACCGGCGCATCCATCACGTAATAGAGGTGCTCATGCCGGCGGATCTCCGTGCGCAGCTCCTCGATGCGCTTCTTGACTTGCCCCTCTTTGCTCTTCTCATCCATGGGCAGGATTATAGGGTGCGACCTGCCTCTCAATCCTCAGCCCGCTGACCTGTTAAAGTGCCAGTCCGCTAACAACGCGCAGCGTCGCGAACCCCGCCTACTCCGCTACTATGGTTTCCAGCACGCTATGGAGCCCATCACGCACTTTCTTACCGGCGCCTGCATCGGACGCGCCGGCCTCAATCGCAAGACTGCCTATGCCACCCTGGCCGCCGTCCTCGCCGCGGAGGCGGCCGACCTCGACGTGCTCTGGGGATTCGCTGGGCCGGTCGAAGGCCTGAAGCATCATCGCGGCATCACCCATACCTTTATTGCTGTGCCCTTCGTCGCCGCCGCGGCTCTCGGTGCCACGTGGCTCTATCATCGCTGGCACGAACATCGACGTGCTCGCCGCATGCAATCCCTTCCACCGCCCGAGCCAGGAGCGCCGCTGCGCGCGCGGCCACAGCCGGTTCGCTGGGTCTGGGTCTACATTGCAGCGTTCCTTGCCGCAGCCAGTCACATCCTGCTTGACTGGACCAACAACTATGGCGTCCGTCCATTCTTTCCCTTCAACCCCAGGTGGTATTCCGGCAGCTTCGTCTTCATTGCCGATCTGTGGTTATGGGTGCTCCTTGTGAGTGCCCTGATTGTCCCCGGCATCCTGGGCCTGGCCGATCGCGAGATCAGCTCCCGCCGATCTTCCACTCCATTCCGTGGCCGCGGGTGGGCCATCTTCGCGCTGAGCGGGATGTTTTTGATCTGGTGCCTGCGCTACGCCGAGCACGCGCAGGCCGAAGGCCTCGTCCGCAACAATCCCATCACTACCGATCCGGTCGAGCGCATCGCCACCGAACCTTATCCATGGAACCCTTTCCAGTGGCATGTCATTGTCGAAACGCGAAATTACTACCAGTTCGCGGAGGTGAACTCACGCACCGGCGATATCGAGAGCGATCCGCAGACTGACCAGATGTACAAACCCCCTGACACGCCTGCCGTCGAAGCCGCCAAGCAAACTCTCCTCGGCAAGGTTTACCTGGATTGGGGCCGCTGGGCCGTGGTGCAGGATCTCGGCCAGGTGCAGGTCATCGGCGTTGATCCTCCACAACTGGCAAGGGGACGCACGTGGACCACCGTCGAATTCACCGACCTTCGATTTGGATATGATTTTCGCGGCACTGGCAATACGCGCCCGCCCGGGGGCCTTACCGGCGCAGTCTACATCGTTGACAACCGCGAAGATGCCGGTGAAGAGATGGGCGGCAAAGAACAGAAGTGATCCACATCTCTGCACACGATGGACACAGTACGCAGGGCGGTGTCCCCTTGGAATCTCACTTCATCGCCTGCGTGATTCCCGCCTCGACCAGTGGCGCCATTAGGTCGTAGCCGGCTTGTGTGGGATGCACACCGTCGTGGCTCAGGTTCGCCGGAAGGCCGTCCCGCGCATCCTTCATCGCCGAGTGGTAATCGACATAGACGTATCCGTGTTGCGCGGCATAGGTCTTCATCCACGAGTTCATCTCATCGATTTTCGGGGCCGGCGTCAGTCCTGGCGACCAGGGATAGTCGTACGCCGGCAGAATCGAACACAGCACCACGCGGATCTGGTTTGCCGTCGCCATCTCTGCCATCGCGGCAATGTTGTTCTCTGTCTCGGCGATGGTCATAGGCCCGGTGTTGCCGGCGATGTCGTTGGTGCCGGCAAGAATCACCACAACCTTCGCCTGCAGATTGATCACGTCCTGGTGGAAGCGCAACACCATCTGCGGCGTAGTCTGCCCGCTGATGCCGCGGTTGATGTATGGCTTGGTGGCAAACACGCCGCCAGTTGCATCGAAATGCCATCCCTCGGTGATTGAGTCGCCCATGAAGACGATGCGATTCTCCCCCGGTGCAGGCGGTCCGAGCTTCAAATCAGCCTCCTTGAACCGTGCCAGCCACGGAAAGTCGATAAGCAGTTGCAGGTCGTGCTTGTCCAGATTTGCCCATTCGGGATGTTTGGGCGCAACTGGCGCGGGCGCAGGCGCCTTCGTCTCTGGGACGGTGGCCGGCTCTTGCGCGGGCTGCGAAAGTGGCGTTTGCCCCGACAGTGCAGTCCCGCTTGGTAGTGCGAGAAGAGCAAAAATTGCAATAGCATTGCGTAAGAGAGTCTGCTTCACAGTTACACACCTCTGCGTTGTTGAAAACAAACGACGTCCCATCTTAACAATGGCGATCCATGTGATCTCGAAGTCGTTTCCCGACAACTGCAAATTTTGGAATCGCAGAGCGATCGGCTCATTTGGTTGGAGGAGGAACATGAAGAAACGGCTGAAGGTTTTGGCGGGAGCACTCGCTTGTACGTGTTGGGCGATCTTATTCGTTCGGGCATGGATGAGGGAAAGCAGTCATGGAGCGTACTTCATGACCCCACTGTGGGGGACTGTGCTCCTGATATCGCTGTTTAGTCTTGTTTATTTGGTGCGGCAAAAACAGTAATGTCAAAGTCGAAGTTACGAAACCTGGCCAGTGCCCAATTTCCACCATCTTTGCCGTCTTTCCCACCGCAACGCGATTGCCCCGGTTGCGCTAGGCTGAGAAGAGCCCATGAGTGTTTGTTCCATCTGTGGTGGTATCGGCCTGGTCCGTGTCATGTCCGACTCTGGAATGTGGGTTTCGCGCGCCTGCGAGTGCCAGCAATCGCAACGCGAAGAGCGCCGGCTGACCTCCGCGCACATTCCTGAGCGCTATCGTCATTACACGCTCGATGGCTACGAGACCGATTTTCGCGGCGCCAATTCATCGCTCGGCAAGGCGCTTCTGACGGCGCGCCGTTTCGTCGACGAGTTTCCGCACGACACTGGCGGCAAAGGCCTGCTCTTCACCGGTTCGATCGGCGTGGGCAAAACGCATCTTGCAGTTGGTGTCCTGCGCCGCCTGGTGCAGGAAAAGGGCTGCCGCGGCCTCTTCTGCGACTATCGCGAGCTGCTCAAGAACATCCAGAACAGCTACAACCCGCAGGTGAACACGACAGAGCTGGAACTACTCAAGCCCGTGTTCTCCGCAGATGTGCTGGTGCTCGACGACCTTGGGGCGCAAAAGCCCAACGAGTGGGTCTGGGACACGGTCGCACTCATCCTGAACAGTCGCTACAACGACAAGCAGACTACGATCGTCACCACCAACTATGCTGATCTGCCAGCCGGGGCAGGCTTCAAACCAGACAAGGACGGCAAAGCGCCATCGCGCGGAGAAGACACGCTTGGCGACCGCATTGGCGACCGCATGCGTTCTCGTTTAGCCGAGATGTGCGTGAAGGTCGAGATGATGGGCGAGGACTTCCGCCAGACTGTCAAGCGAGCCCGCTTTGGCTGACATTTCAAGCAGGCTTCATCGAATGCCTGTTTCCCGGAGAACAACCAGTGCACGGCAAGCTCGAAATGATCGTCGGTCCCATGCGGAGCAACAAGACAGCGGAACTCCTGCGTCGCATCGAGATCCGCCGTCAATATGCTAAACAGTGTGTTCTGCTTCTCAAACCCAGCGCCGACACCAAGGCTGCGGCCGGGTTAGTGGAAAGCCGGAACCCGAACGGCTGCGGAAAGATGGAAGCGGTCGAGTTTCCTTCTACCGACCCATGGTCGATCCTGCCCATTCTTGAAGAGACAGAACAGCAGATCGGCAAGCGCGTCGAGTGCATCGCCATCGACGAAGGTCAATTCGTCAACGACCTGTTTCTATTTACCAAGCGCCTGCTGCACTGGGGCCATGATGTGCTTGTCTCTGGCCTCGAACTCGACTTTCGCGGCATGCCCTTCGGCGAGATGCTTCAGCTGTCCTGGCTGGTCCGTACCTATGCCGGCAACCTTACCGAGCTGGTCGCCTATTGCAGTTGTGGCGCCAAGGCGCTTTATCCGCAGCGCTTAATCGACGGTAAACCCGCGTCCTACTCGAGCCCCATCATCATGGCGGGCGACAACTACGAGCCGCGTTGCGACGAACACTTCGTCCTTCCAGGGCGTCCGCACTGAGCGGCTTTCCCAACCACAACACTGCGTGCCCCAGGTCTCGATGTTGAGACCTGGGATTGCGCCATGTTGGACTGACTAGTCCGCGTCTTCCTTCTTCTGTTCCGGCGCCTTCTCAGGCGTCGTCAAAGGCTTGATGATGTCGTCGAGATATGCGGGCGATCCGTCCACGCGCTCCAACGCCGGATAGCGCTCGCCATCGTGATAATCAATCTGCGCTGTCGACACAAACGAGTCCGCCTGCACAATCACGCGAATCGGCTTCGAGGGATCCTTCGCCTCGCGAATCGCCTCGCGCAGTGCATCGCCGGAGTAAACCTTGTCGTTGACCGCCATGACTTTCTCGCCCGGAAACAATCCCGCCTTGTCTGCCGGTCCGTTCCAAAGCACATCGACAATCGTGCCGTCCGCACCAAGATGCAATCCAATCGAATACCAGCAATCCACGCCGCCGCCTCGCCGACCTTCGGCGGCCTGGATCATGCGCTCTGACTTGCTTGGCTTGTCTTTGAACACGAGCTTGTAGCCGCCCTGTTCGATGCCAGCGACATCCGCATGCGGATTGATCTTGTCTACGCGATCGTGGAGGAACTTCGCCCAGTCGTACGGCACAACCTGGTTCAGATCCTGCACCAGTTCATCAAACGTGTAAGTCACAATCAGCGGTCCGGTGTTGCCGCCCTTGCCCAGAAAGATCTTCACGAAGTCATTCAGCGACTTTTTGTTGTCGGTCATCTTGCGGATCAGTGTGTCCGCGTCCAGCCACAGCACCTCGCCTTCGAAGTAGTAGTCCTGTCCGCGCCTCCAGTTGGACCACGCCGGATTGCCGCCTCGCACAATGCTGGCCGCAAGCGCGGTATCTTCCGTCGGCCGCCACTCCCGTCCACGCGTGTAGTCAAGCTCCGCTGCCGTCATTGCCAGCACGTCCTTGTACTCCTGCGCGTTTTTCAGTCCCGATCGCGCCGCCAGCACATTGCCCCAGTACTCGGTCATGCCTTCGTAGACCCAAAGCATCCCACCCTGCATCGGAGTGGCGAAGTCAGCTTGATACAGCCCGGCGGGCCGGCGATACTTGCCGTTCCACGAGTGCGTAAACTCGTGCGAAAGCAGGTCAGAGTCCGGAAGCTGGTGCACATCATCCGAGAAGGCCTTCGCTCCCGTTCCGTTGTCTGACGACTGCCCGTGCTCCAATCCCATGCCGCCTGCGACATCTGAAAGCGTCAGCAAGAAGTGGTACTCGTGGTAGTGATGCGAGGCGTACAAGGCATCGGCCTCGCGTACCAGGTTGGCTACCTCGGCCAGCACCGCAGGGCGAAGCTTGGCATCTTCCGGTGCATCGGCTGCCACATCGAGAAAGTGCTTCGTCTCGATCGTGGGCGCCAGCGGGTACTCGTGGAAGTAGAGCCCGGTAAGAATCGGCGAATCTTCGAGCTGCTCGACCGTGGTGGTCGCGAACTTCGTCACACTCCCGGCGGCGGGAACCGGATACGATCCGCCGCCGATCGGCGTGAGCGCCGTTCCAATGCCCCACCCGGCTGGGACCTTCACCGAAGGCTGTATGGGAATATCTTTCACCGGAACATGCGCCGGATAGAGCATCAGCGCCTCCCACTCCAGCGCGGCCAAACGCTGTGAAACGCGACGCGTGACAATAGCGTCAATGTGCGCGTGCATAGTCGTGACACCCGCCGGCACCGTGAGGTGAAACTCAAAGAGATTCACGTCGTCGCGACGCCACTCGAGAGCCTTCCCATTTGCCGTGAACACCACGCCAGTGATCGCCGAAGCCGGCCCTGACGGCATATGGTGCCCCGGAATCCACTCGGGAGAAATCAGCGTAAGCGGTCCCGCCGATACCGGGAAGTCCATGTCTGCATGGAAGAGTTTGCGCGGAGCGTCGCTGAGATCAGCAGTGATCTCGATGGGCGCTTTTTGCGCATTTGCAAGGGGAAGCGTCAGGGCGAAAAGGAGAAGGGTGGGGAAGTGGCGGGCACAGCGCTTCAACATGAGCATCCAGAGCGGCCTCCTGAAAGATTCAGGTTATCTCACGGCCCCGGGTTCTCGAATTCACGACTACAGCATGGATGTTCTCATGTGGCATGATTGCAGAGTATTTCCCACAGACAATTGCACCGTTTTGCCCAATTCAATCGGCGCCCCTGAGTCTCCGGCGTTACCCTAGAACTACAACTGCAGTTACAGCTTCGCGCCGCGATGGGATTCATTCAGGCGCTACCGATCGTTCGATTCGCTCACTGGGTTCACAGGTGTGGTGTATCGAAAATCCATCAGTCACGCCTGAGAATTGGATTTCATCACGCCGGGCTGCACCTTTTTCGCTGAAGGAGACCTATGTCCACCGACTATCGCAATTTTCTGGCACTCTCTTATGAAGAATTGGAAGAGCTTAATCTCGAAGCCAAGAAAGAACGTGTCAGCCGCGCTCCAATCGATGCGATTCGCGAAAAACGGCTGAAGTACCTCACCGATGAAAAGCGCATCAAGGCTGTCACAGTGTTGTTTTCCGACCTGGAAGGCCGCCTGCATCTGCTGGACTACGACAAGAAGTTCCTGCTCGGCGCCTATGAGAACCTCACCTTCGATGGTTCCTCGATCCGCGGCTTCACCGCACAAAAGGAAAGCGATCTTCGGCTCGGTATCGATTGGAGCGCCTTCTACTGGGTGCCCGCTGATGTTTTCGGCAATGGCAAAGTCCTCGTCTTCGGCACCGTCATCGATAAAGACGGCACGCCCTACTCAGGCGATATCCGCGGTGTCCTCAAGGCCTATGCCGACAAGCTATACGCGGAAAAGCAGTACACGCTGAATGCCGCGACGGAAATCGAAGGATTTCTCTTTGCCGGCAAAGATTCTGAAAAGATCTACCACGAAACAGGCAGGTTTGATTTCGTCTCCACCGGCGGGTACTACCATTCGCTACCGCTCGATCCACTTCGGCAATTCATCGACACTGCAGCAGAAGTGCAGCGCGCCATGGGCTTCCAGAACGAAAAGGATCACCCTGAGGTCGCGCCGAGCCAGTTTGAAATCAACTTTGGATACAGTGAAGTGGTTGCTGCTGCCGACCAGATTCAGCTCTATAAGCTGCTCTGCCGCCAAATTGCCGTCAATTATGGCTACACCGCATCTTTTCTTCCCAAGCCGGTGGCGGGCGTGAACGGCAGCGGCATGCACACCAACGTCTCTGTTTCCAAAGGCAAAACGAACCTCTTCTGGGATGAAAAGGGTGAGGAGCAGCTTTCGAGCTTTGGCTGGAAGTTCCTCGATCGCGTCCTGACCCGCGCGCTCGACCTTTGCCTTATCTTCAACTCGAGCGTCAACGCCTATCGCCGTCTCGATCCCCATTTTGAAGCGCCCAACCAGATTCGCGCGTCGGCAACGGATCGCGGCGCTATGATTCGTATCCCCATCGGCAACTCGCGGTCCATGCGTACCGAGGTTCGCGCCGTTGCACCCGATGCAAATCCCTATCTGTCGATGTACGCGATCTTCAAAACAGGTGTCGACGGGGAAGTTGCGAAGATCAAAAACCTCCGCGAGGGCGGCCGCTATCTGCCGTCGAGCATTTACCAGGCAATCGATGATTTCCGATCCTCAACCTGGATTGCTCAGATTCTCGGTTCTGACGTGCAGGGTCGCTACGGCGATTTGAAGGAAGCAGCTGCAAACCGCTGCCCGCGCGACCTTGGAACGATCGTGAAGGGCTGCGAAGTCCAGTTTCATCACGCGGTTTACAACCAATCGCTCTGGAACCTGTTCTAGCACCTGGATGCGAAAGGCGGCCAATCCGCTCTGGGGGGCCGCCTCTTTCGTCTAGTAGTTGAAATTCAGAAACTCCTTGATTCGGCCCACGAGCGATGGCGGACTCTTGTCGTGTGCCAGCGCCATCCGGCCCTCTTCCGGTACCCAGACCTCTTCTCCCGACGAGCTGGCATTGAACAATCCCAGCGTGTATTTCTCCGCAAGCCGCGCCACCGTCATGTAAGCTGCTTCCGCCTTTGACCATGCGAAAGACGCATAAATGAAGTCGGTGCCGATGGCGTAGTCCGAACTTGATGCCTCTTGTTCGGGTGCTTCGGCCTTTGGGGATGGTCCATTCATTGATGGGAAAATGCGGATGATTTCCTCGAACCATGCCCTCAGATGCTCGGAAGCAAGGCCCGGATCGTTATAGCCATGATCCTCGCCCCACCTAGTCTGGCGCGTATACCATTCCAGAAACTCATCATGAGTGGCCGGAACGGCATTTGGCTCGAAGACCATCAGGTCATAGCTCATACAGCGATGCTATCTCCTGTGGCTCAATTATGCTGACGGGTGGAAAAATATTCCGCGGCTCCCCGTCCGCCCCAATCGCTATCCCTTACCGATTGTGCCTTTATGTCCATCGTGTTAAAGCTAAAGAACACGGTTCATGTAGATCGTCGGGTCAGCACATGTTGGGTGGATCCCCAACGCGATAACGAAGTCACAATCAGTTTTATCGAGTTCACGCAAAGGAATCAGTCTGAATGAGCGCCGGGCCCATCGCCGAAGTGGAGACGCTCTACGGCGACTACCCGCTTGATCGCGCCTTTGACGAGATGCGGGTACCCACCGGCGAAGTGCGTCCCCACTATCGGGCGCTCGCTGAGGCATTGGCCCGCCTACCCCAGGAGGAGTTGCAGCGGCGCAAGCAATCCGCCGAACTCTCATTCCTGACCCAGGGCATCACGTTCACGGTCTACGGCCGCGAAGAGGGCACCGAAAAGATATTTCCCTACGATTTGCTGCCGCGCCTGGTGACTTCGCAGGAATGGGATCGGATCGAGCGTGGACTGACCCAGAGAATCACGGCGCTAAACCTTTTCCTTCGTGATGTTTATTCTGAAGCCAAAATCCTCAATGATTACGTAGTCCCGCGCGAGCTGGTTTATAGCTGTCGGCATTATCGTCGCCAGATGCGCGGCCTCCAGGTTCCACGAAATGTTTACATCTCAGTGGTTGGCTCCGACCTTCTCCGTTTGAACACGGGAGAATTTGTGGTACTCGAAGACAACCTGCGTGTGCCATCGGGCGTGAGCTACATGCTCACCAATCGGCGCGTTATGAAGCGCACCTTTCCGCATCTCTTTCACAGCTACGGCGTGCGCCCCATCGAGCACTATCCGCAACTGCTGCTTGCCACGCTGCGTTCACTCGCTCCTGAAGGCCGGCCGGAGCCGAACATCGTGCTGCTCACGCCCGGCGTCTTTAATTCCGCATATTTTGAACACACCTACCTCGCACGTCAGATGGGCATCGACCTCGTCGAAGGGCGCGACCTGGTTACGCACGACAACATTGTGTACATGCGGACCACCGACGGCTTGAAGCGTGTTGATGTCGTTTACAGGCGCGTCGACGACGATTTCAGCGACCCCCTGATCTTTCGTGGTGATTCCATTCTTGGCTGTGCAGGCCTCTTCAATGCTTATCGAGCCGGGAATGTCACGGTAACGAATGCTTTCGGAACCGGCCTCGCCGACGATAAGGCTCTCTATGCCTACGTTCCCCGCATCATTCGGTATTACCTGGATGAAGACCCGATCCTCAACAATGTCGAGACCTTTTTGCTGACGGAAAAGAAGGACTGCCAGCATGTTCTCGCCAATCTCGACAAGCTTGTGGTGAAGGCGGTTGGAGAAAGCGGCGGCTATGGCATGCTGATTGGTCCGCAGTCCACTGCGCGCCAGCGTGAAGAGTTTGCAGAACGCCTCCGGGCCAATCCGCGCAACTACATTGCCCAGCCGACGCTCGACTTTTCGCGGGCACCGTGCCTCATCGGAGATCGCCTCGAGCCGCGTCACGTAGATCTGCGGCCTTACATTCTTTTTGGCGACAGAATCAACATCGTCCCTGGTGGACTCACCCGGGTGGCGCTTGAAAAAGGCTCGCTCGTCGTGAACTCCTCTCAGGGCGGCGGCAACAAGGATACATGGGTTCTGGAATCGCATTGAGCCACGGTTTTCGGGAGACGACCAAGATGCTATCGCGCGTTGCCGACAGCCTCTACTGGATGAGCCGCTATCTGGAGCGCGCTGAAAACACCATGCGCCAGCTCGATGTGACCATGAGCCTGATGCTCGATTCAGGCGGCGCCAGCGCCGAAACGCATTGGCAGCGCCTGATTGCATCGCTTGGCAAGCCTTCCGGATTCGATTGGAACCCCGACCCCGCAGCCAATGCCGAGAAGCTCGTCTTCGACAAGGATCATCCGGCTTCGGTTACGTTTTGCGTCGATGCGGCCCGCGAAAACGCGCGCCAGATCCGCGAAGAAATCTCCACGGAACAGTGGCAACGTCTTAATCGGCTGTATCACCAGATGCACTCGCCGCACATCGAAGCCCAGTTCCGCTCCAACGTCAGCGATGTGCTTGCCTCGGTGGTCGACGCCATCCACCTGTTCAAGGGCGTGAGCGACACGACCATGATTCACGGCCAGGGCTGGCATTTTATTCGCTTTGGCCGGTATCTGGAGCGGGCATACGCCATTGCGACTCTGCTCGAGGTTTACCAGCCGCGCCTGTACCACGCTACGGAGCGGGAGGATTCCGGCTATCAGTACCTCGAACAAGTGGGGCTTCTTCGCTGCTGTACGGCGTTTGAGGCCTATTGCCAAGTGTATACGGCCGATCTTACCCCGGATCGGATCCTCGAGTTCCTGCTGCTCAACCGCGATTTCCCTCACGCAATCCGCTACGCGGTCGACTGCATGCGCCAGGCGATCCAGTCGATTCAGCACACCGGCGGTCGACGCCCTCCGGATGAACTCACAGCCAGCATCGGCCGCCTCCACGCGATGCTTAGTTTCACCTCGATCAGCGAAATTATCGCCGGCGATGCCTCCGCCTTCCTTCATACCATCCGCCAGCAGTGCATGCGGATCCACGACCTCATGTACCGCTACTACATCCACTATTCCATCCAATCCGCGCTGGCCATCTGAAACGAGAGCAAGCTCCATGAACTGCTATTCCATACGGCACCTTACGCGTTTTCGCTATTCGAGCCCCGTAAGCGAAAGCATCATGGAGACGCGCATGCACCCGCGCTCCGATTCGAACCAGCACTGCCTCACGTTCTCTCTTTCCGTCAGCCCGCGATGCCGCGTCTTCACCTATCGCGACCATTTCGGCAATAACGTTCATCATTTCGACATTCCCGGTGAGCACAACCAACTTGTGATCGTTGCGGAATCTATCGTCGAACAGCAGGCCACGCCCGAAGTTCCCGCGTTCCTCGCGCCCGATGCGTGGCCGGCTCTCGATGCCATGATCGAGGTCGGCGACTACTGGGAGATGCTCCTGCCTAGCCAGTTTGTTGTCGAAACGCCCGCGCTTCTGGGGTTAGCAAAGCGACTGGAGGTCGTGCGCCGCGATGACCCTCTCGTGCTCGTTCATGAGCTCAACCGGCGCCTTTTCGAGTACTTCGAATACGTTCCTCGTTCCACCCGTGTCGACTCACCGATCGACGAAGCCATTGTGAACGCTCGTGGCGTTTGCCAGGATTTTGCTCACACCATGATCGCCCTGCTGCGGCAGGTTCGCATTCCGGCCCGCTATGTCTCCGGGTACCTCTATCGGGGACAGGAAGACCATGATCGCTCCACCCCGGACGCCACCCATGCATGGGTCGATGTACTGCTTCCCCATGTCGGCTGGGTTGGCTTCGACCCCACCAACGACCTGGTCACCCATCATCGCCACATCCGCACTGCTGTCGGGCGCGACTACGCTGACGTTCCTCCCACCCACGGTGTCTTCCGGGGCAAAACCGGGAGCGAACTCTATGTGGCCGTGCATGTGGAGGCCAGCGATGCGCCTCCGGAACTGGACCGTAAGCTGCCCATCCCGGAGGATTGGTCGGTCCTGGTCGAGCGGGCGCAACAGCCGCTGGAGCCGCCGATGCCCATCGTCGATATTCAGCAAATGCAGCAGCAACAGCAATGATATGAAAGTACATTTTCATGGCATGAACGGTAGGCGAGCGATGACGGTTGACGGAATTCAATCGTTTCAACAATCTTGCAGAAAACGTTTTTTTCTATTGAATCCTGATTGGTCGACCGACTAGATTATTTGAAAATTCCCGACCTCGGCGGTTCTTGCCGGGGCTGTTGAAACCTCATAGGCGGAAATCTCGTTACTCGTGGTCGCTCTCGAACCTTTTGAGTGCCTACATTTGATCTGCTTGGCCCAGGCCTGCACGAGCGGTACCGACCGTTCGTATGAATAACAAATAAGGTCGCTTTTCACGACCAATTAAAACGGAAGATCTCTTTTTGGAGGAACAGCCGTGAAAAAGTCCCTAGCGGGATGGATACTTTTGTGTGTCCTTTCCACCGTCACTCTCTCCTTTGGCCAGAATGCAACCACATCCCTTCGCGGAACGATCAAAGACCCCTCAGGCGCCCTCGTTCCAGGAGCCAGGATCACCATCACCGACAAGGCAACCGGGAAACAAGTTTCCGTGGTTGCGGACAGTGCCGGGCAATACAACTTCCCTCAGATTGCCCCCTCCAAGTACGACATCAACGTAGCCGCCAGCGGGTTTGGCAACCAGACTAAGTCGGCTGAGTTGCTGGTCAACCAGCCCGCCACGATCGACTTCGCATTGTCTGTTCAGGCCAGCACGGTCACGGTCGATGTCTCGGCAACAGCCCAAACGCTGAATACCTCCGATGCATCGCTCGGCAACTCCGAGGGAACGGAATTCATTCAGGCACTCCCGAGCGAAACGCGCAATGTGCCCGACCTGCTTTCGTTGCAGCCCGGCGTCCTTTACCTGCCAAATTCAGACGACAGCCGCACCGGCGCCGTCAATGGCGGGCGCTCCGACCAGGGCAACGTAACGATCGATGGCGTCGACGACAATGACCAGGTAAATGGATACGCCTTCACCGGCGTGCTGCGGCAGACGCAGGACTCGATCGAAGAATTCCGCGTAACCACAAGCAACGCTAATGCCGACGCCGGCCGCTCCTCGGGCGCGCAGGTCAGCATGATCACCAAGTCCGGATCCAACAAATTCCATGGCGGTGCGTACGAATACTATCGCCCCCCGTTGACCGCTGCGAACAACTGGTTTAACAAGCAAGCCGAAGCCAATCTTGATCAGCCGAATATCCCCACCAAGGTGCTCCGCAACATCTTCGGCGCAGCCTTTGGTGGCCCGGTCGTCAAGGATAAATTCTTCTTCTTCGGCAACTACGAAGCGAGCCGTCTTTCCGAAGACCAGCAGGTCATTCGCACCGTGGCAACCGCAAGCTATGCAGCCGGCAACCTCGTGTATCTCGACCAGAACAACGCCCCGATCACGCTTACTGCCGGCCAAGTCACCTCCCTGGATGCCAGTTGCCAGATCTGCAACACTCCCGATTACCCGCTTCCACCCGGGCCTAACCCCAACGCACTGGCTTACTTCAACTCCACGCCGGTTGCCAACGGGACACTAACCGGCGATGGCTATAACATCGGATCATTCACTTTCGCGTCGCCCGCACCCATCCGGTTGAACACGTCGATTGTCCGGCTCGACTTTACCCCAACTGACCGGCATCGGTTCTTTCTTCGCGGCCAGCTACAGAAAGACACGACGCTCGAGGCCGAGCAGTTCCCCGGGCAGCCCCCGTCTTCCATCGACAAAAGCAATAACAAGGGCATCATCGGCGGAGACACCTGGACCATTGCGCCGAACCTCATCAATGACATCCGTTACGGGTATGTTCGCCAGGGTTTCAGCAGTGTTGGTATCGGTGTCGGCGATTATGTCCGCTTCCGGTTCATGGATACATCTACTGCCCACACTCGTGATTCGGTTACGAGCGTTCCGGTCAATAACCTTGTCGATAACCTGAGCTGGATCAAGGGCAAACACAGCTTCGAGTTTGGCGGCAACTGGCGATTGATTCATCAGAACCACAATGCGGACGAAACGACCTTTCAGGGTGCAACCTCGAATCCATACTGGCTGGGCGGGAACCCCCCCGATCCATGCCTGCTTGACTCGTCATGCAACAGTACGGGGTCAAAGGTCAACGGTGGGTTCGCCAACTCCTACGAAATTGCTTTTGCTAATCTCGTGGGAACCGTTCCCGAGCTGGACAACTCTTTCAACTACCACGTTGACAGCGCCACCTCGGGATCCCTGCTGCCGGATGGCGCATTCCTGGATCGGCACTTCAAGGCCAACGAATTCGAGTGGTA
Organism: Occallatibacter sp.; assembly: GCA_036495975.1. Lineage (GTDB taxonomy): Bacteria > Acidobacteriota > Terriglobia > Terriglobales > Acidobacteriaceae > Telmatobacter. The sequence continues at coordinate 47,426 of DASXLY010000108.1, forward strand.
TGTGCAGGATGCATGGCGCATGAAGCCGAATCTTACCGTCACGTTCGGAGTGAGGCACACCATTCTGCAAACGCCGTACGAAACAAGCGGCCAGCAGGTGGCCCCCACTATCGACACGCATACCTGGTATCTGCAGAGAGAGTCTGCGGCTCTGCAAGGTCAGATATATGAGCCCGAACTGCAGTTTTCTCCCTCCGGGCCGCATTACAACAAGCCAGGTTTCTGGCCGAAGCAGAAAAACGACTTCGCCCCGCGGCTGGCCATCGCCTACTCACCCGATGCCAAGACCTCCATTCGCGCTGGCGCCGGTCTCTACTATGACCACTACGGCGAATCCCTGGTAAACATCTTCGATCAGCAAGGCTCGTTCGGCATTTCTTCCTCTGTGAGTAACCCTGCCGGTGTTTATGGCATTGAAGGAGACAGTAAGCACCTGCCCGCGTATCGATTCACGGATGAGCACGCCTTGCCGCCCATCGACAATGGAGGATCTCCGCAAACGCAGAACTACCCCTACACTGCTCCTCCGTTCAACTTCGCCATCACCTGGGGTCTCGATAGCAAGCTTAAGACCCCGTATTCCGAAAACTTCGACTTCTCCATCCAGCGTCAGATTCCGGGCGGGTTCACTGTTGAAGCCGCTTACGTCGGGCGCCTCGGTCATCACCTGCTGCAGAGCCTCGATCTTGCCGAGCCAGTCGACTTTGTCGATCCGCAGGGTGGTGGTGACTACTACACTGCTGCTTCACAGCTGTCGAAGGAAGTTGACCAGAACGACGGAGATACTGGCGCCAGCGTAGCCCCGATTCAGTATTTTGAAGATGTGTTCCCGTTCATGGCAAATGTAGATGGCCCCGGTGAAAGCGCGACGCAGGCCATCTATAGCGATGAATGGGCATACTATCGTTCGCAATACGGCGCTACGTCGGCCCTCGCAGATATCGACTTCTACTGCAGCTACCTGTCGGATGCGGAATGTGCCACTTATCAGCCGAAGTTTTGGCAGGATCAGTTCTCGTCGCTCTATGCTCTTTCAACCATAGGCAACAGTTCCTATCACGCCGGACAGATCACGCTTCGCCACCCGATGAGCCATGGTCTGCAGTTCGACTTCAGCTACACGATGTCGAAATCCATCGACATGGGATCGGATGCAGAGCGCGACACCGAATTCACGGGTGAGTTCAACTTCGACAACATCATCAACACATGGAAGCCGTCTCTCAATCGAGGGGTCTCCGCATTTGACACGCACCAGCTGATCACGACCGATTGGGTTTACCTGATGCCGTTCGGTAGAGGCAGATCATTTGCAGGCAATAGCAACCGGTTGATCGATACCTTCATCGGTGGATGGCAATGGTCCGGTATCCATCGCTGGTCGAGCGGATTGCCGTTCTCGCTGTATGAGCCGGGGTGGACCACTGACTGGCAGATTGAGAGCTTCGGCGTCACAACCGGAAATCTCAAGACGCACAAGCACCTTGACCAGGCTGGCAACCCGCAATTTTTCGCGGATCCGGATAAGATCAACAGCGGTGTCTCCTGCGGCGGATGTAATGGTGGGAACGTTCGACTGCCCTATCCGGGCGAGGCCGGCCAGCGCAATAACTTCCGCGGCGATGGCTACTTTAACGTCGACTCGGGCCTGGCCAAAAACTGGAAGATCCGGGAATTCGGAACCCTGAAGTTCGCGTGGGAAGTTTACAACGTGAGCAACGCGGTTCGCTTCGATCCCGCTTCGATCGATGTAGGCCTGACCGACGGTAAACTGGGTACTGCCAGCAGACTGTTGACTCAGCCTCGCCGCCAGCAGTTCAGCCTGCGTTTCGATTTCTAACCAACCGAAGCCAAACACGAACGCCGGAAGAGCCCATGCTCCTCCGGCGTTTTGTTTTGCACGCTGTCTTTGTGTCGTCCGTGGAATCGAAGCTTCGCGCCGGTTTCAATATCTGATGGCGAGGGCTACAGGGTACCGGCTTGTGTTCGAAAGCCAGAAGCGAAGAACTCAGAACTCAGAACTAAAGGCTCGCCCCCAACGCCTTCAACCTGTCCTGCGCCAGCTGATATGTCGACGTTGAGATCACTATGGGGTCCTTGGGCTTCTCGAGCTTGCGATAGTCGGCGATCGCTACCTCACGCTCTCCGTATTGCTCGGCGATGCGTCCGAATGCATACCAGTAGTCATCGTTGGGCTCATCCAGATTCAGGTCATCCATCGCGCGCAACAGCAGATCGTGCGCCTCTTTCGTCTTACCGGTTTCTGCATAGACGCATGCCAGCGTGTGCAGGATCGCTGGATTGTCGCGCTCCATCTGTGACGCCTTGGTGGCAGTGGCGACGTCGGCATCGGTCACTTTGTCGGTATAAAGCGAGAACCATGCCATCGAGTTGAGAAGGCTGGCATCTCCTTTTCCCATGTCAATGAGCTTCTGAATCCAGGTGCGTGCAGCTGCATAGCTTCCCCGAGTCGCCTCGACCCGCATCTTTGCCTGCAGTGCATCGGTGTCTCCGTCCAGCAACTTCAACCTTGCATCAGCAAGTGCCAGTGCTTCGTCGTAGCGTTTCAAACCGATGAGTGCCTCAACGTTGGTCATGAACGCGCTGCGCGATTCCGGAACCTCCTTCAGCAGGTCCGATGCCACCACCAGCAGCTTTGCGTAGTCGTTCAGTTCTGCATACCCAACCGAGAGTGCGATCTCGATGTTGGTCTTTTCTCGATCGGTTTTTGCGTTCTGCTCCGCCTCTTCCAGGATCTTTACTCCTTGAGCGGCGGTTGGCTTAGTCCCCACCAGCAACGCCGCGGCAGCCATCGTCATCTTGCGCGCATCGGCCGCCTCGCCCTTGATCCAGAAGCGCGGAAATACCGGACCGCCCAAAGCATCATCGCCGCCGGCAAGGTGCTGGTCCTCGCGAATCCAGTCGAGGAATATCTTTGCGCCGTTCAGGTTGCCCCCCTTGATCCGATCCACCATCTCCAGCGCGATTGCGTTCGGTTTATCCAGAGAGTCCAGAAGCTTATACTGCCCATTCTCCTTCACCACAAAAAGAGTCAGGTTAGGGCCACTCGGAATCTGTACCTTCTCCCGGTATCCGTTCGCGTCATCTCCGTCGCCCTTGGGGTCAAACGCCTGAAGCATGATGTCGATCGTTACGTCGAGAGAGTTGTCCTGCCGCGCCAGTTGGCTGTCCAACTTCTTCCCTGCGGTCAATTCCTTCTTTTGATCGTCGGCATCCTCCGCATGCATGACCACAATGCCATTGCGGCTTGTAATTGCCTCGATCCTGGCCGGTGTCAGGGCCGGATCCATAGTCAACAGAAATGCGCGTTTCACGAGGTCCGCGGGGGTATTTGCGAATTGCAACTCCTCATGCCGCTTCGCATTGCGCAGAAGGCTCGCCAACCCCATCGTCTGAGCGGCGTTGTCGCCCGACGCGCCAGCTTGCAGAAAATCGGCTGCCAATGCGTAGCGTCGTGTATTCATCAGCATTTCGCCCGCGGTGCGAGCGGCATCTTTGAAGGCGGTGTTGGAGTTGGTAAGCTTGTTGATCTCCGCCAGTCCTTCTTTGCTCCCTTGCAGAATCGCGCGGCTGGCAGCGATCAGCGCCACGGGCTGCGGATTCAGAACTTGCGCCGCCTTGATCGCGCCTTCGGCATCACCGCTGTAGAAGGTGGCGTAAGCGAAATTGTTGGGAATTTCGAGTTCGCCAAGTTTGTCTTGTCCCAGCTTCTGGTATTCGGCAACCGCCTGCTTCAGGCTTGCCAGTCCGCCATAACGGCGTCCCACCGCGTCGTATTCGAGCAGGATCGCGAGATTTCCCTGCGCGCTGTGATCGTCCGGGTCGAGGCGTGTAGCTTCCCGGTACGCCTCAGCAGCGCCAGCCCAGTCTGAGCCCGGCCGCATGTCGCGTCCAACCAGGTCGTGCTTCAGAATGTCAGCGAGCGTTCGCTCTGCCAGTGCCGACTTCGGATCCAGCTTCACAGCCTCCCTCGCCTCGGCGCGCGCCGCTTCGCCCAAGCCGGCTTCCATCAGTACCCGAGCCACCTGCAGGTGATGCACGGGGTCGTTGGAATTTGCGGCGATCAGGCTTCGGTAGCTCGCCAGCGCTTCCTTCACCTTGCCCTCGTGAAGAAGCGCCTCTCCCTCGGGCTCGAAGTTTACGAAGATTGCCGGTCCCGCCGCAATCTCGGCCACCTTGTTGCGCAACTCTGTTGCTTCGGCGATGGTGTATCGACGCTTCCCGGAATCGAAGACAAGGTCCGCCTCCACCACTCCGGCATCTAATTTTGAAAATTTTTCAGTAAGTAGAGCCGGCCCCATTGCGATCCGGTCATCCTTCGGCAACTCCTTGGGCACGAATCCGGCCGGCGGAATGACTCGGTACTTCCACTCCGCAGTGAAAGGCTGATCCAGTTCCCAGTCGGCTGTACGCGGATGCTTCCGTTTGTCCTGGTCATCCTTCTTCTTCTCATCCGGGTCATCCTTACGCTTCAGATCATCCGGCAATTGCTGAAAGAGCGCGTCCACCCGAATCGCGGCAATCGCATTATCCAGATCGGTATATCCTCGCCGGGCTTTATCGCATTGCAGAGTAAGCTCGAACTGCTTCGAAAGATCGCCCGGATCGGTGCGCTCCACGCTAGTCAACTTGTCCGCGACGTATTGCGCTTTCACATAACTGGAAAGTCCTGCGCGCGTTTCCTTGTCCGGCTTGTCCGCATAAAACGAACGGTAATGGGACTCAAAAACTCCGGTGGGCAGCGTCTTTTCAATCACGGTTGCCGGGCCGTTTTCACTGAGCCGAATCTCGCGCTCCTCGAGCAGGACATTCTCTCGCGAAGCCGATTCAGGCGTGAGTGTCAGCGAGGTGCTGTCGGGGCGGGCGATCAGAGCATGCCTGCTCTGATCGTTAATGGGCAACTGTCCCAGCCTCGCATACTGGTCAGTCGCATCAATCCAGAGGGGGGTGCTTCCCGGCACATAAACGATCGCATGATCGAACAAGCCCATCCCAGGCAAATCCACGGGTACATCCAGCCGGGAACCGGCGTTCAGCAGAGCCACGTAGGCGGGAATTCTGGCAGCGCGCAGCATCGTCACCAGCAAGGTTGCCTTGTCTTTGCAATCGCCGTATTTCAGTCGAAGCGTTTCTTCGGGATCGTGCGGCATGATGGCTGCTTCGCCGAACTCGATGCCGGTATAGCGTACCTCGCGATCGACGTAATCAAGGATCGCGGCTTCCTTCTCCCGTTGCGACGTTTTGCCGACCACGAGACCATCCACGATCGACTGCACGGCGTCGGGCTTTGCACGGCTATCTACGATCTTTGAATATTCCGCGGCCACGGTTTGCCACGAGGCTCCAGTGGCATAGTCAATCTCGGGAAACGCAAACTCGTCGGATGGAAGATTTGGATCCTGCGCCTCGACACTCTCCAGTGCGCCAATTTCATAGGTGGTTGTGACGCGCCCATTTACCTCCACGCGGGAGGGGTGCACAAGAGGAAGCAAGTGGGTCTCAATATGGAGAGGCAGCGTAGCCGGTGCCTCAAAGGTCGCGGTGCTATGAGTTACGGGAGCCTGGGCGTGACCAAAAAAGCTGCGGCCCACCCGTCCCGGAGTGAAGAACGGTTCCGTCTCACGCTCCAGGTACTCCTCCTCCACCACCACCCCGGGAGCCACTGCCGGCAGGGGAGCACGGAGCCTCTTCCCATCACTGTAGGTCTTGTAGTCGCCCCCGCGCGCCGGTTCCTCCGTAATCGCAGATGGATCGAGGTTGTGCTCTGAATAATCCGGCTCGATCACCCGGGCACGAATCACCGGACGCATCTCGTGCCATGGATCCCATCCTACCGACAGGCTGTCCCAGGCTTCCGCGCCCTTTGCCGTAAGAACCTTGTAGACATAGTGCCCGACGTGTGTCAGCCGGCCAGCTTCGTCGAAACTGAAGCTCTCGTCGTCATCAAACAGCACCACATTGGCGCCATCGCTTACCGGCACTTCCGAAATCGCCTGGTAAAGGTCCTTCGCGGGAACCGAAAAATGTGGGGCCTTCCACATCGGGTTTTGCTGGGCGAATGAGGGTATTCCATGGGCACAGGTGAATGCGGCAACAAACAGGCATACTGAAAAACGACGCAAGGGGACCACGGGCACAGCGCTCCTCTGGAAACAGGTGAATTGTGTCCAAGTTAAACCTGACACAGCACACGCGCAAGAGCACTGCGCAACTGCTTCAATCCAATGGTTACGGAGAGGGGTATGGGGTCAGGCTGACAGGCGCGTTTCCGCCGCAATCTCACGCAGCTCCGGCAACACCCTCCCCAGTGCCAGGGGCGGCGCATGGCGTTGACCCAGCGCAAAGTAAACATCCTTGTAAAGCGCATAGAGGCGTTCGTAGATTCCAACCGCACGCCGATCGGGTTCAACGGTACGGAGCGGCAGGCACACTGCCTTCTGCGCCTCTTCGATCGTCTTGTAAATGCCGGCAGCGACTAATGCAAAAATTCCCGACCCCAGGCTTGTGGGGATTCCCGCAGGCACCAGCACCGGCTTGTTCAGGACATTCGCGTAGATCTGGTTCAGCACTTCATTCTTCTGGGGAATTCCACCGGCGTTGATCACGCGCTCCACCGGAACGCCATGTTCCGCCATCCGCTCCAGAATGATGCGGGTGTGGAACGCCGTCCCCTCGATGGCTGCAAACAATTCATCCTGCGCGGTGCTCACCATGTTCCATCCCAGCGTCACGCCGCCCAGTTCCGGATTCACCAGCACCGTGCGATCCCCGTTGTCCCAGCTCAGCCGCAACAGTCCCGTTTGCCCGGCCTTGAAGGTTTCCAATCCCTTCGACAACTCGTAAACGCGTGTGCCCGCCCGTTGCGCGATCGCCTCGAAGATGTCGCCGGTGGCCGATAGTCCAGCTTCGATTCCCGTAAATCCAGGATGCACGCTGCCTGGTACCACGCCACACACCCCCGGCACCAGTTCAGCATGCCGCGCCATGGCGATAATGCATGTCGAGGTGCCCACCACGTTCACCACGTCGCCTTCGCGGATGTTCGACCCGATCGCATCCCAGTGTGCATCGAATGCGCCCACCGGTATAGGAATGCCCGGTCGCAGGCCCAGCTTCTCAGCCCATTGGGGCGAGAGGCGGCCGGCGATCTTGTCGCTCGTGAGGTAATCGCCGCCCATCTTTGCGCGCACCCCCTTGAGCAGCGGATCCACGCCCACCAGAAACTCCTCCGGCGGCAGCCCACCCCACTTCGCGTTCCACATCCACTTATGGCCCATGGCGCAAACGCTGCGCTTCAATTCGCGAACATCCCTCACGCCACACAACGTGGCGGCCACCATGTCGCAATGCTCCAGCGCGGTGACAAACAGGTCTCGCTTACCAGGGTTATGCCGCAGCCAGTGCAGCAGCTTGGCGAAGCCCCACTCATGCGAGTACACGCCGCCACACCAATCAATCGCTTCCAGCCCGGTGGCGTGTGCCTTTTTCGTGATTTCCTCAGCCTCACTGTGCGCGCGATGGTCGCACCAGAGGTAGTACTCATCCAGTGGCTCTAATCCTTCGCCGACCGGAATGACGCTGGAGCCCGTGGTGTCCAGCGCAATTGCTTCCACGCTGCTGCCGCTGATGCCGGTATTTGCCAGCACATCCTTCATGGCGACGGCCAGTGCGGCCATCTGGTCCGCATGCGATTGTGTTGCAAAGTCCGGATCTTCGCGGCGCCGATGCAAGGCATACGATGCCGACGCTGTCCCAATAGGGCCGCATTCACTGTCCACTAACGTCACGCGCACACTCAGCGTGCCAAAATCCACCCCGGCAACAACAGCCATGACAAACTACTCCGTAGTAAACGCTTTCTACTGTCGAAAACAGACTACACCACAATGCCGCACCATTAAAAAAGTGCTATCAAGACGCAGCGAAAACAAGGTTCCACTCTGCAGGTTTCAAAGTCCTAAATTGTAAGCAGGAATGGGACTCATCCTGGCTTCGCAGCTGCCGAGGCTTCACAAAGAAGTGATCTCCGGTTGGCTCCCAATCAGAAAGGGCATCCGAACCGAGCCGCGTCTAATAGTCTTTGGGTTCGCCACGTGCCAGGAATGACTGCAGTTGTCTTTGCTATGGGGCGGTGATTCTCAAAGGAATGCATCGACTCGAAGCAGAGTCTAGAGCATCAACCTCAGTCATGATGATCCTGGTGGAGCCGCGCCGGAATTGCCGAATTCTATCGTTTCGTCGTCAAGCCCTGCATCTCCGCTCGCACCTGTTGTTCCGTCGTGCTGAAGTCTCGAAGCGCCCAATCCGGTTTCTCCGCAGCGCAATACAGCCGGGGATCGAAGTACTGCATATATTCGCGAACGTTGGGTTCTCCATCCTGAATTTGCTCCCTTTTCCAGCCATCGCCATACATGTCAACCACTCTCGCAACAAACTTCCGCTGTACCGCGTATACGTCTGTAGATTCGAATCTGAGAGTCAAGTCCTCCTGGTCGTTTTTCCACGTCTCAAATCGAAACATCCGGGCCATGTCTGCCCGGGTGACCACACGGACGCACAGCGTCAGATGCACGTCTCCGCTGCGGTATTCCAGACCAATAATCAGGTCTGCTTGCTCTTGCTTTGTAGATTGCATTTGCTCTGGATTTTCGCATCCAGGCAGGAAGATAGGAAGCGACCACAACTCCGCCTACGATGCGGAAGTCATCAATCTCTCAGTACGTTTTGGGGGTTCTTTGGTTACGGGATTTCAACGCAATCCGACGCAGGGAGCTTCGGGCGCGCCTCTAGGTTCGCGGTAGTTACTTAGTTCAGTCACCCTCTGGTAATGCAAACCCAAATACTTTGGTTTCAAAAATCCGCCTTAGTTCGGGGAATAGGCTCCCCCCTCCCGATTCTTTCTCCCGATTGGTAAATGGTTATATCGGCTGCGTACCTCGAGTGCGACCTTTCGCGCTGGTTCTGCATCCGGATTCGTAACTAGCGCGTGGATTACTTATCGTCGTAGCAAAAGTTCCTGCCCACCGGATAGCTGGCCCGTTTCCGATACTTGCCATCGTGAATTCTCGGCAGGCATCTAAAGTCTGTCCCGGTACGAGAGGTCTAGAAGAACCGCCGCCGTGGTGCACCAGCAAGCCCCGGTCTAGCTGACGAATTCGGTTATCCCAGCATTGCCATCAATCCCGAAGCAAACGAGAATCGGGTCATTACCGAGTGAGCGGTCACAGCACCTGACATTTTCTCGAGGCCAATTCGGCTGAGCAGTTTCAAATGCCGAAAAGCGATTCTTGTTCCCGCATGTCGGACAAACGGGGTATCACAACGGGCGCATCGGAAGACTCTGATAAATGATGCCGGCTCGGCCCGTCCCGTCCGCTTTGCCCCTGATCACTGATTCTTCACCAGGATCGAAACCCGCCGGTTCGACGGGTCGTAAGGATTCGATTTCACGCGCAGTAACTGATCTGCATATCCGCGCACCTGCGTCACCTGGTCGGCGCGTACACCATCCTCCTGCAGCAGGCGTCGGGCCGCATTGGCACGATCGGCGGACAACTCCCAATTGGTATAGGCGGCATCATCGGAATACGGGGCCGCGTCGGTGTGGCCTTCGATCAGCAGGGAATTGGGCAGCGTCTTCAGCTCTGCCCCCAGAAGGCTCAGCAATTCCTGGCCATTGTCACTCAGCTGAGCACGTCCGCTCTGGTAAAACGTGCCGTTCTTGCCCTCCAGCAACTCGATGCGCAATCCCTCGGGCGTTACCGTCAGCTCAATTTGCTTCGACAATTTTTCCAGGTCCTTCCTGGCGCGAATCTCCTTCTCGAGCCTGTCTTTGAGTCCTTGCATATCGTCCGTTGCGGCATTCACCGTTTGGCCCGTGCCGGTCATTGTCGTGCCCATCAGTGCGCCGCTGCCCTTGGGATCATTGAAGTATCCGGCCACCGCCTTCTTGACCTTCTCGCTCGAATTCATCAGCCACAACACAATGAACAACGACATCATTGCGGTCACAAAATCGGCGTACGCTACCTTCCACGCGCCACCGTGATGGCCACCGTGCCTCGAGTTCTTCTTGATAATGATGATCGGTTGCGATTTTCCAGTCACGAGATCCTCCTATGCGGCCTTGCCTGGAGAGGAAGCCTGTCCCTGGGCCTTGCAGAACTTCTCCATCTCGTCGAAAGTGGGCCTTATCCGTGCAGGTATCGCGCGCCTCCCCAGTTCGATGGCGATCATCGGTGCAGATCCTTTCAGAAACGCCAGCAGCAATACCCGCTGTACGTGCAGGTAGTCGTTGTGCTCTTCCGCAGATTTGGCCATGTTCGAGCTGAGCGGTCCCGCGACACCGTAGCAGAGCAGAATTCCAAGGAAGGTACCCACCAACGCTGCAGCTACCTTGTTGCCAATCTCTTCCGGCGGTCCGCCCAACGCGCCCATCGTGATGACCACTCCAAGCACCGCGGCGACAATTCCCAGGCCCGGAAGCGCATCGGCCATCGTCGTCAGTGCTGTCACCGACTCCGTGAGCTCCTGGTGATTTACCTCCATGTCAAGTTCCATCATCTGGTCCATGTCAAAGGGATCCACTCCACCGGTAATTGCCATGCGGAGTGTGTCGCAAACGAAGAACAGCGCATGGTGATCGGCCAAAAACTCTGGAAAGGCCTTGAAGGTCGCGCTTTCTTTTGGCTTCTCGACATCGTTCTCGATGCTGAGTAAACCCTCCTTACGCACCCTGTTCAGCAACAGATACATCATCTTCAGCAGATTCAGATAGCGCTGCTTATTGAACTTCGAGTTACTCAAAACTCCCTTCAAACCAGCAAGAATTCCCTTCAGAATGTGCAGAGGATTCGCAACCAGCAACGTTCCCGCAGCAGCTCCAACGATGATGAGCAACTCGGCGGGCTGCAGCAGCACCGCGACGTGACCTTTCTCCATCAGAAAGCCGCCAAGTACCGCGGCGAAAACTACCAGGATGCCTATGATTGCGAACATCTGCTTCTCCCTGGCGAAACTACCACTTGATTTCCTCCCGCATGAATGCTGGCGACCATTGCAAATTGCGCTCGTTCGATCAGTTCGTTCAATGCTTCGCCGGGTTCCGCCCACGCCACGCCCGCGCTGACGGTCAGCGAAATGCGGTCACCCCACCAGCGAAACTCAGTGGTTCGCGCCATTCCGCCTATCACTCTTGCGTGTGCGGTGAGCATTGCCAAATTGCGCTCGTGAGACAAGACAAGGAACTCGTCATCCCCCCAGCGCCCGATCTCCTCGGCTGGCTTCAACCCCTCAACCAGTCTGTGTTCCATCTTCTCGAGCATGGCCTCAACAGCGCGCCCTCCGTGCGTCCGGCGCAATTCGCGAGCCTGATCGACCGTTACCCAAATCAAGCCAAGCGGAGCCTGGCTGCTGAGAAAATCCTCATGCATCGCGCTCAGCCGCTCCTCGAGCTCAGTCGGCTCTCTCCGCCATCCGCATCGTCGCTCAATTGTCCGCGTGGCAGTGCATCAAGCCGCTCGGTCGGATGAAAAATCACTCCATTGCCGATC
>DASXLY010000109.1:0-20146 GCA_036495975.1 Occallatibacter sp.
CAACGGTGCCTGTGGGGCAGCTCCTTCGAGGACGTAGCGCGCCTCAAAGGTGCGGGTCTGCGGGTCAGCAGCATTCGAGAGCTGACGCAATCGAACTGGAACTCTCATCGTGCTGCCATAGAGCGTTGCGTATGCCGTCGACCCAAGCGCCGGCCTTAGCGTCTCGGGAAGGTCCACTGCTGCCTCCCGCGGACCGGAATGGGCGAGCTTCACAACCTTCTGCCCGGCTGCTACGACTTGTCCCGGCTCGGCCAACGTCTCGATAACGACGCCGTCCGCATCCGCAACAAGTTGTGAGTAAGCTTCCTCATCTCGCGCAACCTGCTCCTGCGCCTTTGCGGCAGCGAGGTCGGCTTGCGCGGCATCCGAAGCGGCCTTGATCTGATCGTAGATCGAGGCGGAAACCGCTCCGCTTTTGACCAGACCGCGATACCGGGCCTCATCGGCGGCTGCCTGAACAGCTTTTGCCTTTGCCGCAGAGACCCCTTCCGCTCGCGCTGTGACGTCATGGACATAATCCGTTCGGTCAATCGTCATGAGCAGTTGTCCAGCATGGACAAACTGCCCGGTATCGACCAATCGCTTCGTCACCTTGCCGGGAACTCGGAAGCCCAGATCGCTCTCTACCCGCGCAGATACCACGCCCGTGAATGCGCGATCTGCTCCGGAGGACAAGCCTGCTGCGACGATGCGAACCAACTCCGGCTCAGTTCTCGGGTCTAGTTCCCGCTTGTGACTGCAACCAGCCAGGCTGACAACAAGGGCGGTAATGACTAGGGCGGCATAACTAAAATGGGGCTTTTTCATAAGGCGTTCCTTTTTGAACTTTTCGATTTCGGTCATGGGCGCCATCCGCCCCCGAGAGCACGATAAGAGCCGACTGCGGCACGGGCTGCGCTCTCTCGGGCTACGGCCAGGTCGTCCTTGGCGACAAGTAATTGACGGTCTGCGTCGAGCACGTCCGTCAGCGGAATGACACCCGCGGCGTAGGACTCTTCCGAGCGGTCGCGCACGCGCTGCAATTCATCGATTTCGCGCAGGATGTTATTGCGGCGATTTTCCGATTCGAGCAGAAGACTGAAGGCGTCTTCGACATCTTCCGCCGCGTGAAGAACGGAGCTTCGATACTGGATCAAGGCTTCGGCATTGGCGCCTCGTGCTTGTTGAACTTCAGCGGCGACACGCCCGAAGTCGAAGAGCCTCCAGCGCAGACCTACGATACTGACCGGCTGAAATCCCTGCTGCTCGAAGAGGTGCGCGGGTGCCAGTGCTTCAGATCCGACGATGCCCGAAAGCGAAAGCTTTGGATAGTATTCGGCGAGGGCCTGACCAATGCGAGCGTTCGAAGCAGCAACCTCTCGTTCAGCGGCGATGACATCGGGTCTTCTGCGTAATAGATCAGTGGGCGTGCCGAAGGCGGAGATTTCCGGCACCTCGGGAATGTCGGCGACCGGCGTCAACTCCGCTGCGTAGGTTCCCGGCGGGGCGCCCATGAGAACGTCCAGCCGGTTCAGCTGTGCCCCCAGAGCGACTGTGAGTAATGGAATCGTTGCCTTCGCTTGCGACAGCACGGCTTGGGCCTGAGCGAGTTCACGGTCGGAAGCAACGCCTGCATCCCTCCGCTGCTGCACGAGCTTGACCAGATCGTCATCAGTGGCGATCTGCTCTTTGGCGAAGTTCAAGCGCGCTTGCGCGCCCCGTATCTGCAGGTAGGCATCAGAGGCTTCCGTGGCCACCGTTATGCGGGTTCCCATTCGGGATGCCTCGGCCGCTTGGGCTTCGGCAGTAGCGGCTTCAGCTCCTTTTTTAAAACCACCGAACAGATCGGTCTCCCAACTCGCCATGAATCCGAGATCGTAGTAGTTCTGATTGCGGCTATAGCCGGGCAGGTGCGAGGCGAGCCGCCCCGTCATACTCTCAGTGGACTGATAGAGTGTGGTCGTCGTAGCGCTAAGATTTCCGGACGGCAGGCGCTGCGCTCCCGCGCCCCGTGCAGCCGCGCGCGCCTGCTGTACCCGCGTCATCGCAGCCGCGAGGTCGAGGTTCTGCTCCAGAGCCCTGTTCACGATGCGTGTGAGCTCAGCATCGCGAAAACCCGTCCACCACTGGTCGAGGGGCGGCGCCGCGTAGGAAGCAGTACGGGCCTCGATGGAGGGCGCGTTGTGAAACGGCTGCAGCTTGACCGACGGCCGCTGGTAGTTTGGCCCAACGGCGCATCCTGTAACGCTAGCGCCGAGTGCCAGGGCAAAGACGATTCGGAGGGTGAACTTCTGCATTGCAGGCGGTCCTTGGTGGGGCAACATGATGTGCATATCGTGGAAAGTGCGGTCACGAGAAGCGGGCCAGGAACTTGCCTGTTTCATGAGACCGGGACCAATTTCATGGAGGCCTTCCAGAGCTGCCGGTTCATGAATCCGGGTGCCAAGCGCCGCATCAGGGCGAGTAGATTTGCCTGTCCCGGCCGAATCTCGAGCTTGCCCTTGTTGAAGGCTGAGAATGTCTGCTTCAATAATTCATCCGTGGATATCAATGCGACGAGGCTTCCTTCGGGAAGGTCGGCCGATAATTCCGTCTTCACGGCCGGCGGCATGAGCTCGATCACCTCGACGCCGCTCTGCTCCAACTGAAACCGCAGGGATTGGGTGTAGGAGTGAACTGCGGACTTCGTCGCACAGTAGATTGGCGCAGAAGAGAGAGGTACGAAAGCGAGCCCGGAGGAAACGTTGATTACTGTGCCCCTGTTGGCGGTGAGAATATCGATGAATGCGGAAGTCATCCGGATCACGCCGCCCAAATTGATGTCCACTTCAGTTGTCAATCTGTCGAGGTCAGACGTCGGGACCGCGAGATTTTTGTGGACCATGATGCCCGCGTTGTTCATCAGCACGTCTAGCTTTGGATAAGACGCTTTTATGCGGCTTGCAAGAGATGCGATCTGCGCGGGATCTGCGACATCGCTCTGGATGGTGTTGAGCTTTGGATAGCTGGCCTTCAGCTCTTCGAGCGCCGACTGACGCCGACCAGTCACGATGACCTGGTTGCCAAATTCAAGGAATTTGCGAGCAAATGCAAGACCTATGCCTGCGGAGCCACCTGTAATCAAAATGGTGCGGTCAGTGAGTTTCATGAGTTCCTTTCGTCAATTGCTATTCCGATTTCTCTTCAGAGGCCTCTGCATCCGAGTTGGCTCGCGTGAGGTGAGGGACAATACCAAGCATCCGCTCGATAACCGTAAGCTGACCAAGATGGTGCATCTCGTGTTCTTTTGTGCCCAGAATCATCTCGAAGCGGGTCTTCAACGTTCCGTCGCGCTGAGCCACTCCTTCTGCCAGGAACTGCTCAGGCACGAATTCCACCCACTCTGCCCAGCTTTCCCCTGAATCTTTCAGCAACCCAATGAGTTTGGATTTCGTATGGATCCTCTTCTCTTGCGACTCGCTATCCTTGAAGATCTGGCCAAAGTCGAAAGCCTCCACCGTTGTCACGTGCTCCTCTTCGTGGAACAGGTAATCAAAGTTTGAGAAGAAGGCGATGTGATTCAGAATCTCGGCGACTGACCGACTCCCAACGCTCGGGCGGAATAGGTAATCATCTTCATGAATGTCTTCGGCGCTGAGAACCACATTTCGACGAACTGTTCGGATGCTTTCGGCTAATTGTTTTGGACCGTAGAGATTCATGTCTTCTCCAAACGTGAATCAGCTATTTCGCATCCGAATTCGGTTGCTCTGCGATCATTGAAGTTGTGTCGCTGATCAGTTTCGTCAGTTCGTCCCAGCGGCGCTTCCCGAGCCGCCTACGCAGGCTTTCCTGCGCGGTTTGCCAGTTCGGAAGTGCACGATTGAATTCAGATTCCCCTGCCCGAGTCAGACGGAGCAGTCGCTCGCGTCGATCTGCTCCGTAATGTTTCCCGATCCATCCATTCCTGCTCATAATTGCCAGCGTTCGGGTAAGAGTGGTGCTGTCCATCGCGAGAAGTTCTCCCAGTTCGCCCTGCGTCGGCTCCCCAGCCAATGAAAGCGCCTGAAGAATGGTGAACTGAGTGATCGTCAGCCCCAGCGGCCGCAGTGCCTCGTCATAATGTTGGGTGAGGGCCCTCGCAGCGCGGCGAATATTTGCGCACATACAAGGAAGTGTTGGAGTAGCCGAGTTCTTCATCTCACAATAGATGTATATGCATGGAATGGAGATTCAAATAATAGTGCGGGAAATCCACTCAGTGGTATCGAGGATCGGAGCCCCGCATTTGGGCACATTTCCAGTCAGCGCACTTTGGATGGTGCTGTCTCTGATCTTTTAGAGCGGGCACTTGGAACTGCCGTCGCCCGCCCGAATGCCGCGGCCGCTTTTTCTAAGGGCTCACCGGTCGTTGTGAGGGAAAAATACCCTTTTGTCCGCCTGTGATGATCGCAACAAGTGGATCCTGGAATGCCCGAACGAATGGGGCAACAAAGGGACGAGTTGAGCAGGTTCCACGGTGGGCACTTGTACAGATAGGCGTTATACGTCCAGGTGGAAATGATGGCTCTGCAAAAACGAAGGGCCAGAGCTTGAACTTTATGTCAAACTGTGGTCTGTGGCTCGGAATAACCGTTTTCTGTCAGGAGATTGGAAAGGAACTGAGCACCCCTTCGGGCAATCATCTCCGGAGAGACGGACATATCCGCCCAAAGTACACCTGGACCGCTCGCTTCATGAGGTGAATAGCCAAACCCCTCCAGCATTAGATAACCGTCGTAATTGATCCTTTTACGGGCAGCAACGATTGTTCCAAAGTCCACATGCCCTTGGCCGAGCAGACTTCGATCGTTTTCACTGGCGTGGAGATGCTTGAGTTGCGAGCCGAGCGAAGTGATTGCCTCGCCGATGTTCTGTTCTTCAATGTTTGCGTGGAATGTGTCGATCGTTACCCCGATGCGCGCGTGACCAACCAAATCGCAGAGACGCTTCGCTTCTCTTGCCGTTCTCAGGAAGAATGTCTCGGAGCGGTTTACCGGCTCGATTGAAAGGGTAATTTGAAATTTGTCGAGGTGCTCCCCAATCGATTGAAAAGCCTCGACTGCCCAGCACCACTCATCTTCTGTGGGCCGATGTTCTGGCAGATAGCCGATTGGCGCATAGAGCGGGCCGCCGAGCAGGTTGGCGCCCAGTTCCGCTGATGCCTCGATACATCGGATTAAGTGCTGCAATGACTTCCTTCTCGTTGCCACGTCGGGACTGATCGGATTGATTCCCGCGGGCAAGATCGCACAAACTGTGCACTCTAAAGCGGATGCTTCAAAGGCCCTGCGAATATCCGTAATTGCAAGATCAGCCGGATCGAACATCGCGATCTCGAAACCTGTGAATCCCATCTCCTTGATTTCTGGCAGAAGCCGAAAATGAGAGGCGTCGAATTTCGCCGTCCATGCAAATGCACTTACGCCAAGCTTCATTGCTCTCCCTACTGAGGGCGCCGGATTCGCGCTATGGTTAGTGTGTCAATGTTCGCGCCTGTCCCCTCACTCCCCATAAGGATTCCGGTACTCGCGCCGAGACTTGGATAAATCGTCGCGGCAAAGGCTCTGCGTTGATCCACGAATACATCCAGCACAGACTCATCCAAATACACATCCAACTGAAGTACTCCGCTCTGATCCGGAAAGAAGGTCGCGTCTTGTGTATCCCTTCGAACCGATGCATCAAGGCTTGAGTGGCTTCTATCAAGAACAAGTCTGCCTATCTCCCAATGATAGCGAATATCGGTATATTCGTTCCCGTCCGGTGAAGAGCGGACGCGCAACGCGATAGAGCGTGATTCACCTCTGCTGAAGATGGCACGAAGATTGAAGCATCTTCCAGAGGCTTGTTCGATCGGCATCATAGAGCCGTCGGTCAGCTTAATGTTCGACAGGGATGCCACTGGTTCGCTCCACCCGCCAATCCCGTCGAATGGAATCTGATGAAGGCGGCCATTCTCATCAGCAGAAATGAGACGCGGAAGAGAGTACAAATGCGCCCAGCCGGCTCGCCAACATTCCTTCGGGCTGCGCTCGTCGGGGATAATTCCCATCGTGATTACCCGTCCATCGTTAAGGACGTGAGGAGTGGGACTGAGTAGATGATTGAACAATTCCAATCGTTGTGGGCATTGCGTTCGCGGCGTAAACGTCTCATCGTTCCAGGTACCGACCCAATAGGATGCTCGTCCTGGAACCTCGCACATGATCAAAGCATGCTGCTCCCCGACTTTAAGGAACACTGGCATCTCCCAGAACACGCCTGAGGTTTCACGATCTCCGACGAGAAACGGCTTACGGTACTCCCATTTGATTAGGTCTTTCGATCGATAGAACAGTGCGGTGCCGCCTTTGCCGGTGATCGCCGATCCAATGATGAGGTAATATGTGTCTCCCTCTCTCCAGACGAACGGATCGCGAAACTCCGGAAAGCCCTGACCAGTGGGCGGCTCGGGAATAATGGGATTTCCGGCATACTTGGCGAGATTAATTCCATCGTCGCTCAGGGCGAGGCAGATACTCGAACGATGTCCATCGCCGGCCGTGTAGATAATTGCCAGCTTGCCATGGTGGTCTATCACGCTGCCTGACCCGCATCCTTCGCTGTCGGGACCAGGCTCGGGAACCTGCGCCAGGCGCAGCGGTACTTGCCCGATCACATCCAACAGGCGATTGATGATTTCCGCTCGTCGCAGTGGATTGGCAAGATTTCTCGGGGCCGACGTGCAGGGACGGTTCGCCGACATGAAGGAGGCTTCGGCCAACCGCTGCGCGCGCGAACTGGGCACATTCGTCAAGGCTCCCGAGGTCCAGTTCCACCACGAGGTCTACAACCAGTCGCTGTAGAACTTGTTTTAAGGCAGTATGACGAGATTCCCGGCGCAGATGGGGACTGATGTACCGCGCTATGACGTGCGGAGATACCCCGACAACTGTCGCCGGGAACTTCGTTGATAACGCCACACCAGGGATACAATGAAACCGGCTGCGTTCAGAAACGCGGCAGGTTCTGGAGCCACGGAAACCAATATCCCGTCCCCCGCTTAGCTTGTCATTAACTTCTTCGACTCCGCATGTCCGAATCAACGCAACAAACAGGGCCAACGCAGGTTCGCTCACGAAGAAACGGCATCACAAGTTCTAGCCCTTCGTGGGTACGGAGATGAGACTCATTCCCGTATTCTCCAGTTTCGAAAATGCCCCGCGCTCTGTGGCGGTTTCCGGCTCGTTGACTTTCGCGGCAGAAGAAACGGGGAGGAAATCTTCTGAGAACTCCTCCAGCCCGCCGGAAAGATCCTCGTCATCCTCAGAGCAGTGCAGTCGGAAGGCACCGCGCAGCGCGAAGGGCGTAAGCAGGGTTGTAATCAGCACCACAGCAACAACAAGAGCAACCTCGGGCTGGCTGAAGATGCGGGACTTGGCGGCGATGGCTGCAATGATGAGACCGACTTCACCCCTCGAAACCATGCCGCAGCCGATGCGGAGACTACGCACGAATCCCATTCCGCGAGCTAGGGCGGCGAGGCCGCAGCCAAACAGTTTGGTGAGGACGGCGACGACGGAAATCACGGCAAGCAGGAACCAGTGCCCGCCGAGTGCGCGAAAGTCACTCGTGAGTCCGATGGAGACAAAGAAAAGCGGGATGAGCAAACCATGGCCGATGGCGTGAAAGGCGCGCTCAACATCGGCCTTGAATTTTGATTCGGCGAAAACGAATCCGAGTAGATATGCACCCGTAATACCAGCTACGCTGCCGAGCCATTCCGCGCCGATCGCGTATAGAAGCACCAGGCCGATCACGCAACTGGTGACCGATTCGCTCGGAGTGAGACGCCGCATCTGCAGGATAAGGGGGTCGAGCCAGCGTTTGGCGGGCAGATATCCCACGAGGAAGAAGACCGCAACGCTCAGCGAGATGAGAAGCATCTGCACCAGCAGTCCGTGCTGCGCCGCAAAGGAAGAATGGCCATCGACCCACGCGGAAATCGCGGGGGCCGCCCCGAAACTCTGTCCTGTGGCGGTGCTGGTGGAAGCGGTCAGGAAGGCAAGAACGAAGAGACCCATCACGTCGTCGATGACGGCCGCGCCGAGGATAACCGAGGCTTCTGGCGAAGCCATGCGGCCTGCATCCATGAGGGTACGGGCAGAAATGGAGACACTCGTGGCTGTGAGCGCACCGCCGAGGAAGAGCGCCACATTCCAGGGGAGGCCAAAGAGTCGCGCGGCGGCCGCACCAAGCAGAAGCGGCCAAATGACCCCGGACAGTGCAACAAGCATCGCGGTGCCGCCCGCCTCTTTCATTCGTTCGATGTCTGTTTCGAAACCGGCGATGAACATCAGCACCAGGCCGCCAATCTGGGCCAGGAGCATGAAGGCGGCGGTGGCAGGGGTGCCGCTGAAGAGGCTGGTGTGGAGAAGGTTGAGTGCACCGGGACCGGCAACGATGCCCACGATCAGTTCGCCGATGATGGGTGGTATTCCAAAGCGGCTGCAGAGGGAGGCGACGATTTTGCCAGCGGGGAGCAGGACCGCGATCAGCAGCGCGAGTTGGAGCAGCGGAGGCATCATTCTAATGCGTGGATTCCCAAGCCGGCTGCCATGGATGCACGGTCAATCCAGAATCCTCCAGTTCGCCTGGAATCCGGCCGGAACGGCCAGACGGGCAGACGGGCAATTGCGCCTACCCCTCGAGAACAGCCCTGCCGCGGACGGGATGGACGCGAGCCAGCCAGTTCCGGATGCGGCTGAAGACAGAAAGCAACTTACTATATCCACCGCGCTCAATGCCCTCGCGCTGCATCGTGCGGATGGTAGCGGCCTGGCGGCGAGCCAGTTCCGACTGCAGCGGGTTCGACGCCAGTTCGGCGGCCATGCGGGTTTCCTCCGCAGCCTGGTCGCAGATGCGGAGGCGCATCAGCAATTCGCCAAGCTTGAGCCTGGCGAGGAAGTTGTCAGGCGCAAGGTACACCGATTCGCGCAACTCTTCCAGGGCGGACTGCGCCTCGAAGTTGACGCAGAGGGCCATACCGAGCAGCACGCGAAGTTCAGGCAAAGCCGGCTCGGTGGCGATCGCGTCGCGGAGCTGGGCGATCAGTTCGACGCGATCTTGGGGTTCGAGCAGATAGGGGTCCCGGAACATGCGCACAAGATAATTCTGAGCTGCCAGGGGAATGAACTTCGGAAAGGCGACAGCTGACTGCTCATGGACAAGCGCAAGTTCGTGATCGACTTGAGGAGCGTGATAAAGTGTGGAAATCATCTGTCTCTCCGGTAGAGTCTTTACTTCGGGAACCAAACTGCGACAGGGCGCGCTGCAAAAAGCGCGCCCTGTCGCGCGAGGTAAAGAACGGCTAAGCGACTGCAGGCGCGTTGGCAGGATTCAGGTAAGCCGGTTCGGGTCTGAAGACGAACTCCGGATATCCCAGCGCACCCATCTCCGGCAGATCGAGTCCGGCGAGCTCCGTTTCCGCGGAGACGCGCTGGCCGAGGAAGATATCGAGTGCCCAGTTGAGCACGAAGCTGAAGCAGAAGACAAAGCCGATCAGCGTCGAGATGCCCACCAGTTGCGCCACCAACTGGCTCGCGTCGCCGTAGAAAAGGCCGGTAACGGAGCCGTTTACTCCATTCCACGAGCCGCCATAGTTGCTCGTGCCGTCAGCGAAGAGGCCGACGGAGATCACACCCCAAATGCCGCAGGCACCGTGAACAGAGATGGCTCCGACAGGATCGTCGACCTTCATCTTGTTTTCGACGAATGCGACGCTCAGGCAGACGAGGAGGCCGGCGATGAAGCCAATGATGCAGGCGCTAACGGTGCTCACGAAGCCGGAGGGAGCCGTGATGGCCACGAGTCCGGCAAGCAATCCGTTACCGGCCATTGAGGCATCGGGCTTGCCTTTGAAGATCCACATGTAAAGCATGGCTCCAAAGGTACCGGTACAGCCCGCCAGCATGGTGTCAACAGCGATGGTTCCGATGCGCAGGCAGCCATTGGCCGAAGCGCCAAGTGTGCTCCCTGGGTTGAATCCGAACCAACCGAAGGCGAGGATGAAGCAGCCGATCAGCACCGCCGAGATGTCATGCCCGAGAATCACATTGCTCGATCCATCGCGATTGAACTTGCCGATGCGCGGTCCAATGATCAGCGCCACGGCGAGCGCGGTGAGTCCGCCGACCGCATGCACGACGCCCGAACCGGCAAAATCGCAGTAGCCTTTGCCCAAACCCAGGTTGACGCCGAGCTGCGCGAGCCAGCCGCCGCCCCAGGCCCAGTTGGCAAAGAGCGGATAGGTGAAGGCGCCCATGAGCACTGAGGAGACGCAGAAGGTGAGAAACTTCCAGCGCTCCGCCGCGGCGCCGGTAACGATGGTGAGGGCCGTATCCATGAAGACCATCTGGAAGAGGAAGATGACCATCACACCGACATCATAGGTGTGGCCGGAGAGAAACAATCCGTTCAGGCCCCAGAGGCCCCAGCCTGTCCCAAACAGGTGCAACAGCTGTTCCCCATTGAGCGGATTCAGCCCGCCCAGATTGGCATTTCCGGCAGAGCCGCCCATCTGAATGGCAAAGCCAATCAGCCAATATGCAAAGAGGCCACACGCATACACGGTGAAGTTCATCATGTAGGTGTGGTTGGCGTTTTTCACCCGGCACAGGCCTGCTTCGACCATGGCGAAGCCAGCTTGCATGAACATGACCAGAAAGCCGCAGATCAATGTCCACACAAAGTTGACCGCGATCTTATTCTGTCCCACCTGGTTGGCAACATCCCCTACGGTGACGCCCGCTTTGGCGTTGGAGACCGGCACATCGTTGATGGTTCCGGTGGTGGTCCCTCCGGGGTCGCCCTTCTGGAGATCGGCGGTGGTTGGTGCGCTGGCTGCCGTGGTTTTCAGGACTTCGGCGGCCGAACCGCTTTGTGCATAGCCCACGCTCCCTACAGATATCAATAGAGCGATCGCACATCGCAGAAACGTGCTTTGAAGAATTCTCATCGATAGGGCTCCATATAGAGGGTTAGGCTTTCCAGATTGCGTTCTTGTTGCAGGCAGCGGGGAGGATGACGACGACGCCAAGCAGGCAAATCGCCAGTCCGATCAGGGCGAGAACGAGCCGTGCGTTTACGCTGGAGGCAAGGTGCAGTCCGACGAGAACTACTATCCAGCCACTCAAAGTCACGAGCACCCCGACAGCCTTCATGCTCTCAGACTGCGCGCTGGCCCCCGTTCTTCCTTCCAACGGTTTGAGCTTGAGAAAGCGAAAGGCCGAGATGACCAGCACAAGCAGGCCGGCCGCCAAAGCAATCTTGCCGATGCCGCTCGAAATGCCGTAAATTCCGGCACAGGCGGTTGTCAGTCCGGCGAGAAACAAGCCAAACGACTGGCCTTGTTGCGTGTTTGCTGCCATTTCTATTCCTCCCTGGGTGAGATTGGTTATGGTTCTACAAGCGCTTGGTTCTGCCCTGGACAAAACAGGCGGAGAGGTAATTTGATCAGTTCAGCCTCGGACGTGCGCGACAGGCATAACGTTGGTGCGCTGCTGCCTGCTGCCGATGCTGCGCCTTCCCGGGGAAGAGGCACGCAAATCGGCACGACTGCCTGGTTTGGCCTGATGCGCAACCGGCAGAGCCAGAAAGATTACAAACTGGAGAGCGGCGGTGAGTTCCACCACCAGAGGCACCCCGACCTGCAACCGGACGAGAATGATAATGGCGACCATCGAAAACCACTGCCAGCGCGAACGACTGAGGCGTTGCACACGGTCTGTCATGCGGAGAAAGTCGCGGGGGCGCAGCGCGATCTGGCCTGGGCCCACGGCAGCACGCGCCTTGAAGCACGCGATGGCAAAGAACCCTGATACCAGAAGTTCAAGAAGCAGTGCCTTGGTGCTCATCTCTTCCTCCGAAAAAGCAAGAACTGCGGGGAAGACAGCTACCCCACGGAACGGCTTTCTTCAAGTGCCTTGTATCAGCTATGGCAGGGCTGGATGTGTGTTCGGCTTCCCGTTGTGTTTCAGGAGAACATGAGCGAAATGAAGATGCCATAAAGAGACATGACAAAGGACAAATTGAAGCGCCTTTTCCATTCCGAAACTGAACTCTGCGAAAACTGGAGCCCTTTCGGAGCATCGCCTTCGATAGGAGCGATTTACAAGGGCTCACGACAGAAACCCGCCGGTGGGTCCCTCCTCCATTTCAGGAGCGCGACAGACGAACATATGAGCCGCAGCAAACGAGTAGGCGTCAGCGGCGCGACAGCAGCAACATAACCAGAAACAAAGCAACCGGAATTACGATGATCGCGGAGTAGAGCAGTATCCGTGAAAGGACGGTATTCCGCTTGCCGGTTTGGGTCAGTTCGGGCCGGTGTGCCACGCCCACCTGATCGAGATGCTCAAGATCTCCAGCGAATTCATGAGCAGAAGCGTAACGATTGCGCGGTTCGCGCTCAGTCGCCCGGCAGACCACTTCCTGCAGTTGGGCACCCAGCGGGAAATCTACTAACCGAAGGGGGGGCGGGTTGCGGCTGAGCCTTGCATTCATAATGGCGACAGGCGAGCGGCCCGTGAAGGGTGCGCAACCCATGAGCATCTTCCAGAGCATAATGCCGAGGGCATACAGGTCTGATCGAGCATCGCCACGTTTGCCCTTTACCTGTTCCGGCGAAATGTATTCCGGGGTTCCCAGCACCTGGCTGAGACTGGTGAACGTCACGCGGCGGGCTCCCTGGCGCGATGCGAACCCGAAGTCGATAAGTTTGATTCGGTCGTGCTCATCCACCATGATGTGCTCAGGCTGCAGATCGCGATGCGCGACGCCGTGTTGATGTATGTATTCGAGCGCGCGGAGAATACCGATTGCTATATGTATCGCACTCTCTGGAGACAATTTACCTGACTGCTTCAGGATTGCTTGAAGAGAGCGGCCTTCGCACCACTCCGTAACCATGTAAAGCCGGGATCGATGCGGTTCATGAAAGATCCGCATCACGTCGGGATGATTCAGAGCTATGCCGATCTCCTCTTCGCGGTTGAACCGATCAAGAGCGGTGGGATCGGCTTCAAGCGACGCTTGCGGCACCTTGATGGCGACCACGCGACCATCGCGCTGATCCGTGGCGCGAAAGGTTCGAGTAAATGTGCTTTCGGCGATCAGCTCATCGAGACGATAATGATCGAGTTGCTGACCCGCTTCGACCATGTTGCTTGAATATCCCGGCAAGATTGTCGTGCTTTGCATAGGCGGCGACGCTCCGGTTAGGAAAACTTCCACAGATTATGACATAGCGCTGTTTCAAGAGAGATACTCGATCGAGGATCGTATTCTAAGAATCACGCGGACGTGAACCATGTGTCTGCCGCTCCGTATCGTGGCGCGGGTAGAGACGCCCTCGATACATGGCCATGGGTTCGACGGAGCGAATGGCGACGACCTGCACCGTGGTATTGTCAGACCCGTCATTCTCGACGGCGGTGCGCACCAGTTCTGCAGCGAGATCTTCCATCGGTTTTGGCTGAGAGAGAATATCGACCATTTGGGAGATATTGACCGCTGAATAGAATCCGTCGCAGCACAGGACCAGGAAATCACCGGAATGAAGGGTGATCGTGGTGCTGTCGGCTGTGACATACCGTTCCGGACCCAGTGCGCGGCTGAGCACGTGGCGCGACTCGGAATCGGCGGCTTCTGCCGAACTGATCAGCCCCTGACGTTTTTGCTCGGCCGCCAGGTTGTGATCCTGAGTGATCTGGATAGCATGGCCATTGTGAATGTGATAGCAACGCGAGTCGCCGACATGCGCTACGTATGCTTGGTCGTGGCGCAGGGCGCAGGCAACCACGGTAGAAGCCATCAACCGGCCCCGGCGCTCGCGGGTGAGTCCTTCATCATGCACCGCCGCGTTGGCATGCTGGATGAGCCGAGGCAGCAGGCTAAGAAGAGACGTGTTGTCCTGCGCCTCCGCAAAACCATCCGTGATCACCTGAACCGTTCTGGCTGAAGCCACCTCGCCCCGGTCCAGACCGCCGACTCCGTCGGCAAGAACAAACAGCCAGCCACGAGTGCGAACTTCGTGCCGGGATTTCGGCATGAAACATCCGGCACAGTCTTCGTTATTGGTGCGGAACTTGCCCGGATCTGTGGCCTGCCCAAATTCGATCTCCAGCATGTTTATGCTCGATGAAACATTTGCCTGACCAAACGATGCCCGATTCTTGCCGACCGTTCAAGCTGCCGAACGTTGCCGTCGCGACTCTCCGGGACTGGAGACAGGAGAGACGGAACACGACTCCCTGCCCCAATCCAGGAATTTCACCACGCCGGAATGTGCGTTCAGCGCTTTGGACCGAAAAAGGCGATCACGCCCAGTGTCACCGTAGACTGTGCATCGACCATACCCGTATTCCCCT
This sequence comes from Occallatibacter sp., assembly GCA_036495975.1. GTDB lineage: Bacteria > Acidobacteriota > Terriglobia > Terriglobales > Acidobacteriaceae > Telmatobacter. The sequence goes on from DASXLY010000109.1 coordinate 14,409, forward strand.
TGTGGAAAAATGCAAGGTTCGACCAGTCCCGCCGGTATTCGAGTCGCCCTAAAAGGCCTTCGGTCCATTTGTACTCGTAAGTGCCAGTTACTTCCTGGAGGTCCTGCGTCGTTCCGGTGGCAAAGCCCGCGTTGTCATCGAAGTATTCGTAGCGAACACTGACAGCGTTCTTGGCATTGATCTGCTCATGCGCATCAACGGCAATACCGGACCAGTGGTCGGAAGCCGCAGAGACGGATGTGCTGCCCGATCCGGATGCAGGTGACCGGTTCTGGCCATAGTCGTAGTTGATGTACGCGTTGAACTTGGCGTTGGGGGTGAGCAGAAGCGTGGTATCGATGAGATTGCGATAACCCTTCTGAGTGTCGTAATTCTCCGGGCCGGTGTAGTAATTCAGATCCCAGGCGTATTTCGGTTTGGTCAGCGCGCTGGTGAGGCCGACGGTGACCCCGCCGTTGTCGTTTACCACGTTGTTCCAACCATTCACGACTTGCAGGCCTGCGGTCCAGGTCTTGGTGAAGGGAGTGGAGGTGCGAAGGCCGAAGTGGTAAAAGGGAATGGCCCAGGCGAAAAGGAGTGAGCGCGAGTAATTCCAGTCAGTCATCGCCGGGATAACTTCCGCGCCTGCCGAGGTGACGAACTGTCCGAAATCGAACTCCGAGCCGTGCGTTTTCGCGGGCGCGTAGCTGATGTATGCCTGTTCGAGGTAGTTGTCAGTGCTCTTGTCAGTTGACGAATGAATGATGTCGTTGGCCCGTCCAAAAATCAGATCGGCATGGACTCCAATTGGATCTGGATTGTGATTTAGCGTGAGTACTGCGCCCGCGAGATTGAACTGGTCGGTTTTGTCGTTGAAATCATAGAGATCGTTGCTCTGGCCGTTCGCCGCATTGCTGGGACGGTTGTAGTTGTAGCCGTAATAACCGTCGAGATAGCCGCTAAAATCAATACCACCCACGCTCCAGGTTGGTGGCGCGGGCGCTGCCGCCGGCGCCTGGGCAGGCGATTGCGGGGTAGATGCGGGTGCGGGCGCGCTCTGGTTCTGAGCTGCCGCGGCAATGGCAAAGCACAAGAGAGAGCTTGCCACAAGATTGAGTAATCCACTCCGCTTGAGGTGTATCAGGCTGTTATCCTCCCAACTCAATGGTGTGTGATTCTTTATGCGCAGGAAACTTTGGATCGCGCGAGATGAAAATCCGATGCTTTGCGGTGTGATTCGCGCGACGCGTGTCTCTATCTATGCAAACAACCCATGAAGAATTCATGAGGAAATGTCAGATAGCACAAGAGGCCTTGCACGAATAGCGGAGAAAAGAAGTGTTCGGGCGCAACAACTCGAAGTATGGTCCGACTTTATGGAATTCTCATGATCTACCCGATATAGGGACAGAGCGCTTCCGAACCTGACAACATTCGTTCGTCCGCGAAGTTTCTTTGCTTTGCCTAGAACCGATGTGCCAGGAGCAGCATCGCCGCAAGAAGAATGAGGGGGATGAGGATCAGCGCCGCGTAGACGAGATGGCTATGTCTTTTGCCCTCGCCTCGCGTTTGCCCGCCGGAAATCTTCTCGCGGTCTGTGATGCCCAACCAATCCAGATGCTGCAGGTCGAAGATGAATTCATGCGCAGTGGCATAGCGGTTTTTGGGCTCGCGCTCAAGTGCCCGGTACAGGACCTCGCGCAGTTGGGGGCTGATGCTGGGCTCCGCTGCCCTTGGCAGCATTGGGGAATGGAGCAAGCGCTCGTTCATCACTGCGAGCGGCGACGGCCCGGAGAACGGTACTCTCCCGATGAGCATTTCATAGAGCATGATCCCCATGGCGTACAGATCGGAGCGTTGATCGCCGCGCTTGCCCTTCACCTGCTCCGGCGCAATGTAGTCGGGTGTGCCCAGCGCCGGCGAGAATCCTGTGAAGGTCAGCCGACGTGCACCGTGCTTCGAGGCAATGCCGAAGTCGATTAGCTTCACGCGGTCCTGCTCGTCGGCCATGATGTTTTCCGGCTTGAGGTCACGGTGAACAATGCCGCGCCCGTGGATGTATTCCAGCGCATCCAGAATTCTCAAGGTGATTCCGACAGCGCGTTCCTGAGATAGCTTACCCTCTTCAGCGAGGATCTCCCGCAACAGGCGGCCCTGCACCCACTCCATGACCATATAAAGCCGGGAGCGCTCGTGGACGGGGAAGGTGTGCATCACGTTGGGGTGGTCGAGGGCGGCGCCAATCTGCTCTTCTCGCCGGAAACGTTCGAGGATATTTGGATCGGTTTCTGTACCTGCGCGCGGCAATTTGATCGCGACTTGTCGGCCATCGCGCAGATCGGTGGCGCGATAGATTGAAGCCATGCCGCTCTCCGCAATACACGCCTCAATGCGGTAATGGTCGAGTTGCTGACCGGGTTCAATTGGAATTGATGAGCTCATCGCTTCTAACGGGAAGAAAATTCGTCAGTCCGCGTCACGAAATCGGGGTACGCGCCCGACCCGAGCTCATACAGGTCCATGCCGATTAACTCGCCGTGCGGGTGGGTGCGGAACGGAATCACCCGGTTCAGCAACCAATAGAGAACATAGACGACCGGGAGTATCAAGCCCATCAGCGTGGCAATGCCGACCAGCTGAGCGATCATTTGTCCTGCTGACGCGCCTCTACTCTCGAAACCGACAACCAGCAAGCCCCAGAATCCTGAGATGCCATGGACCGCGATGCCTCCTGAGGGGTCATCAATGCCGCAATGAAGCTCCAGGAGTTCGACCGCAAGCGGCGACATTCCGCCGGCAACGACCCCGGTGAAAAGCGCGGCACCCGGCGGCACCAACGCGGCGACGGCACTGCTGGCAACCAGGCCGGCAATCCATGCATTCGCACTCAGCGAGACATCCGGCTTCCCAAAGCGCACCCACGTCAACAACAGGGCGGATAGCAATGCTCCTGAAGCACAGAGCAGCGTGTTCACCTCTGTCATCAACAGCGCCGAGCCGGACAGCGCGGCAAATAGCACCGCGCCGAGCAAATTGAGCGCGAGCCAACCGACTACAGCCAACCCGCAGCCGAGAAGGACGTAGACGATGTGATGCGCCGGAATCACACCGGGCGGACCCTCTCGCGAGAACTTGCCACGACGCGGTCCCAGCACCCAGACCACCACGAGCGCCACAATGCCGCCGAGTGCTTGTAGAGTGGCGGCACCCCCGCAATCGACAAAACTCGCGCCGAGGTGGAACATTGTGTCAAGCTGGGCAAGCCATCCGCCCCCCCAGACCCAGTGAGCAAAGACCGGATACACAAATCCGGCGAGCAGGACCGTCGAAGCACAGGCAGTGCCGAGTCGCCAGCGATCAGCCCCGGATCCCCACGGAATGAGTGTGGCAAGAGAGACAGCAAACACCTGAAAAGCAGCAGCAAATAACGCGGGGCCGTCGACGCCGCGAAGGAACAGCGAGCCCGCCCCTACCCAGTTCCACGCCACTCCGCCGAGGTAAAACGAGCGGCTTTGGCCTACGCTGAAGCCTTCGATCGAGAATCCCCAGGTTGTGTATACCACCGTCGCGACTGCGGCCAGGCAGATTGCGCCCAGCAGTGACTGCGCCGCACTGCGTGAGCGGCCCAGTCCGCAGTTGAGAAGGGCGAGACCTGCGGGAGCCAGGGGTAGAAGCACAATGAGCACCAGGCAGAGGGTAGAGTTGACGTTCGAAGAGACAGTCATTGACGGTCTCCCAGGGACTCACAATGAGCACGGCCGACGAGCAATAGTCCGAGAAATTCCACAATTATGCCCGCAATGATGAAAGCATCGCGCACTATCGGCAGCAGAAGCAGGCATAGAGCCGACACAACGACAATCCATCCGGACACCAGCAGGACCAAGCCTGAAAGCTTCATAGGTTCATTCCTGAGTCTGTTTGACGATACACGAAAAATGCGCCAGCGCGAAGGGTATCGCAAGTTTCAGCTCAAGGTGGGAGGCGATCCGGATGCGGACATCGAACGCATTCACACGGTAGCCGATGTGCTCAAGGAAGGTGATGTCCTGGTCGCCGACGCCAATACCGGCTGGATGCAGCACCAGGCGCTGCGGGTAGCCGAGGCAGTGCGCGCCGTCGAAGTCTATCTCGAGCAGCCATGCGTGAGCTACCGCGAGTGTCTAGTGGTCCGGCGACACACCAACCGCCCCTTCGTGCTCGACGAAGTGGTGGACAGTCTGGAGATGGTGGTCCAGGGCGTGGCGGACCAGGCGATGGATGTGATCAATTTGAAGATCTCGAAGGTGGGCGGGCTGACCAAAGCAAGACAGATCCGAGATCTCTCGGTGTCGCTCGGCATCGCTCTTACGATCGAGGATACCTTTGGCGGTGACATCACCACCGCTGCGATCGCCCATCTTGCCCATAGCACGCCAACCGATTTCTTGTTCTCGACGACCGACTTCAACAGCTACGTGACGGTCAAGATCGCCGAGGGCGCACCGGAGCGAAAGAACGGCCGCCTCGCGGCATCGGAATCGCCCGGTCTCGGATTCGCTTTTCGGTCAGGTCACGGAAGAAACGCTCGATCATGTTGAGCCAGCTTGCCGAGGTGGGCGTGAAGTGCACATGGAATCGCTTGTTCTTGGCGAGCCAGCGTTGCACGCGCGGATGCTTGTGCGTTCCGTAGTTGTCGCAGATGATGTGGACCTGCTTTTCTGCCGGAACCGTTTCGTCGATCATGCGCAGCAACTTCAACCACTCCTGATGACGATGCCGCTGCTGGCACAGACCGAAGACTTCTCCGGTGGCGGTGTTGAGTGCGGCGAACAGTGTGGTGGTTCCGTTGCGCTTGTAATCGTGGGAAATGGTCTGGCCGTGCCCCTTTTTCATCGGCAGGCCGGGCTGGGTGCGGTCCAGAGCTTGAATCTGGCTCTTTTCGTCGACAGAAAGAACCAACGCATGCTCGGGCGGATGGAGGTAGAGTCCAACGATGGCTTCCAACTTACTCGGGAACTCGGGATCATTGCTGATCTTGAAGCTCTCCACGCGATGCGGCTTCAGTCCATGCGCATGCCAGATGCGCCGAACGCTGGCTTCGCTAATGCCCACGGCGCGCGCCATGGCGTGGGTAGACCAATGCGTGGCATCGGCCGTTGTGGTTTGGGTGGTCTTGCCGATCACTGTTTCGATCACCGATGCCGGAATCGAGGGCGTGCGTCCTGGCCGCGGCGCATCCTTTAAAAGACCGCCGACACCTGCCTCGGCGAAACGCTTGCGCCACAAGGCGCCATACGTGTGCTGATCTTCAATCGCTGCGCAATCTGCTTGTTCTGCAGGCCATCGGCGGCCAGCAACACGATGCGGCTGCGTACTGCAACACGAACCGGAATCGAACGCCCCCGAGCATTCCTCTCCAATTCATGCCGACTTGGCCGATCCAACGTAATGGCTTGTGCTAACCGCATGACCAGGTCTCCTCATCTTAAGACGAGACCCGCCGCATACTCGATTCTATTGATGACGCACTACACTAGCGTTCCGCTTCGTGTTGAGGTGAGAGATGAGGATTTCACGAATAGTTGTTGGAATGGTCGCCGTTGGGTTCGCACTTTCGAGTGCTCCACAGCAGCAAACTCCCCAGAACGCAAGCACAAAGCCAAATGCTTATGAGGTTGTCTCAATCAAGCCGAGCAAACCCGGAAGCCCCGGCTCATCAGAAATCTTGCCCAATGGTTTTCGAGACACAGAAACGACAATCGGCGACGTGATGCGGA
>DASXLY010000110.1:0-5200 GCA_036495975.1 Occallatibacter sp.
CTGCGGTTGTTCGAGGTACATATGCCGCCCGCTCTGGCAGTGGGTATGCTGCCCTTCGTCATACGAAGACCGGATTATAGATACCCAATCTCTGTCTTTTTCGGCACACTCGCTTTGATCTTGTTCTGTTTCGGATATAGCCGTCTGCTTCAGTGGATACGGCTGCGAAAGAATGCGATGTCGGTTAGTTGAAACATCCACATTCGATCTTGCCGTGCGGTATGCAAGTTACGAACAGGTGTTTCACGAGATCAGCTTCTCCTGCTTCACGGGCCCGTTCATCCCGTTCCCCGCACCGATCCGATCACGCTTCGGTCAGCGCCTCGGGCAAACAAGCCAGGACTCGATCAAATGCGGCTGGGTCCCCGACGACCTGGGCGAACACAAGCGCTGAGCTTCCTTGCATCACCATCGCTCCTCATCGGCAGCCCTGCAAGTCCCGCCGTCACCCACGCCAGTGCTCGCAGCGCAGGATGTGCAAAGAACGCGCTCCATCCTTCCCACCGAGCAATCGCCAACCCGAACTGAATCACGATCGACACAACCCCAGCGATTAGGATTTTGGCGCTACTCATCGGCTTCGTCTGTAGCCGTTTGGCAGGTTCACCTCCCATCTGGCGTGAAGGAGGCCCGCGCCAACGATGTGTCGTCACTGGCCGACGGAACAATGCTCGAGCGGCCCACGCCTCAACAGGCGCATAGAACCAATAGGGTGGCGGAGATCGCCGTAACAGACTGTATGGGACGGCTAGAGAACTTGAATAAGACACTGATCACGTTCTTCATCGTTTCTCCCCTCCTGTTACCTCTTGCGAGCCGGGCCTCTCAGGCAATATGCAGCACCAGGAGGCCACACTTCGAAGAGCCCGGCCTGCATCCATCCTCAAGCAGGCGTGTCAAGGGGACTACGTCGCTGGTTGTGGTCACTGCCCTGTATTGTCTCTAGCTGTTGAAATCGAAATATCTCCGGACTCGCCTGAGAGTTCTGGTGATCCAGAGGTGTGGTAGCCACGGTTGGTTGAGATAAGCGGCACTGCTTGGAACACGAAGGGAGACCTTTGTGCCGAGGTCAGGCGTACCGACGATATTTAATGTGCCGCCCAAACTCCATGCGCGTTCCCGCATACAACTCAACCCGAAGTGGCCGATCTTACCAGATTGCAGGAAAGCGAGATTGATGCCGCGGCCATTATCCTGGATATCGAGCTGAAGCGATCTTCTTCTGTAGTGAAGGTCGATGCGGAGTTCCGTGCCTCCTGAATGCATACACGCATTGCGGATCGCCTCGTATCCTATTCGATAGACTTCATCGCGAGCGATGGGATGCAACTCTCGGTCCATCCTATGGGTAGAAACGCGAAATTCAAGCTCGCACTCAAATGAGCAATCTTCAGCAGCACGACGAAGAGCCGCCGTTAGGCTATCGGATTCGCCGGCCGAACTTCGAAGAGCTTCCAACGCGTCGTGCCCTTCAGCAATAGCTCGCTCCAAGCACTCCGAAAGTCGGTCCAATGTGCCGACGGTCAAGTGCGGATTATCGAAATGATCCCGCGCATGATCAGCTACAAGTTTGCTGCCTTGTATTGTTTGCAGAAGCGTGTCGTGGAGATCACGCGCAAGTCTGGTCCGTTCCTCCAGCCTCTCGTCAAACCTGATCTTCAGTGAAGCTGCATAGCGGTTTAGCCGAATGTAATATGCAGCGATAACGAGGACTGTTCCACAGAATGCCGCAAGGAGTCGGAACGAAGTCATTTGATACCAAGCAGGCTGTAGATCGAATGCTATTTTTGCGCCCTCTTTGCTCCACACAGCACGCACCGTTGTTGCCGGGTGTGACTTGGGAAAACAGAATGTCCAGGTCGCAGGTCGTCTAAAAGGCTTGACGTCTCGCTCCGGCTTCCACTCAAGTCGCATCGTAACCGTAAAGTTGATAGCGAAAGTGCACTTCTTCGGGTATGCGAAAACTCAGCCGTGTGTAATCAATTTGCACTTCGCAGGTTATGCTCACCCGCATATAACCGTCCTGAGTCTGAGTGATACTCTGCGGGGTTCCCAAGACGCCAGCCTCACCGAATCGCCACGCTTTTGTGAGCATACTCGGTCATCTTCGTCCCGGGCTCGAGCGCGCCCGCAGTGCAGGCGCTGAACAAGGTTAGTAGATAACCCATGCAAAGAAGAAAGCAGCGCATGTTGTACTTGCGCGTTCTGCTCACGGATGAACGTCGCGTTTGCCAGGGCCCCATCACACCTCGAGCAAGCCTCTCCGTAATGCGAGCGTGACAGCGTGGGTACGATCGTTTGCCTGTAGTTTGTCAACTATGTTCCTAATGTGAAAGTTAACGGTCGTCTCAGAGATGGACAACTGATCGGCTATCTGCTTGTTCTTCTTTCCATCTCGAATGAGTTCCAGCACCTCAAGTTCACGTGGCGTGAGATCCTCTTGACCGAGGTGCTCGGCGACGGCGCCAGCCACATCAGACGGAATATACTTGCGGCCCTTAGAAACTGCGCGAATGCTCCTCAGCAATTCGTCTTGCGGCGTGCTCTTCAGGACATATGCGGCGGCGCCTGCACGGAGAGCGCGTTGTATTTCGATGTCACCTCGGGAAGTCGTGAGCATTATCACGCGTGCCTCAGAGAATTGATTCCGAATAGCGATGAGTGCTTCGGTTCCACTGGCGCCAGGGAGCCTTTGATCCATCAAGACGACGTCAGGTCTTAGACGGCGGTATTCCTGTAATGCCTCGTCCGCGTTCGACGCCTGCGCTACAAGGAACATATCGGGCTGTGAGGATATGAGGATCTCTAGTCCTCCCCTGAAAACCGGATGATCCTCGACGATCATGATGCGGATTTGCTTCTCTATTGGCATAGAAGCCTCTCATTTGCAAACCTAAGCCTGAAATACCTGGACAAATAGAACAGCGAGTGGTCCTGGGTACAACGGAAAGAATGTTTCATGGCAATTGCGAATCAGTCTGAACTATGGCCGAAGACGAGACGCCCCTTGACCTCAGACAATGATAGTCCTCGAAGCCATAGCACCCGTCTCCGAGAGTAACCAGCCCGGCGACTGGTGAAAACACCGATTCAACAGTGTCTCACCTATAGATATCTGTAGCCCTATCCATCGATACCGGTGGTATCAAATGCGGTCGCCACAGGTCGTTCGGGGAATCTGAGACCTCGGAGCTTCTTTGACCAAACCGCCTCTGCAGGGATCATGTTTGGTCTGCCGTCATCCCGGATGCCCGCTCAGGCGTTGTGATACAGCGGTCCTCGGGCGTTTGCAATCAATTCTCTGTGTGCCATCGAACTTCCATCTCGTCTAACGACGCCGCTGAGGCGTAACATTCTCGGTAAACGGCGGCTACTACACGGAGGGCACGCAGCTCGACCGTCCTTTCGTCGACTGGGAAAGCTCTCGCACTTGAGAGTGATTCTTCGCCTTACAACGAATCCGGCGATCGTCTTCATGGCCGTTTGACGTGACCTCAAGGCGACGGCATTTAACTGGCGATTTTCCATGCCGGCCGAATGAAATGGCAGGTGTAACCGTTTGGATGACGTTCCAGATAGTCTTGATGCTCAGGCTCAGCCTCCCAGAAGGGACCAGCTGGGGAAATCTGCGTGACTACCTTACCTGGCCAGACGCCTGACGCTTCAACCTGCGCAATCGTTCTCACTGCGATCTGCCTCTGTTCGTCGTTGGTATAAAATATGGCCGAGCGGTAACTCGTGCCTCGATCATTACCCTGCCGGTTGGGTGTCGTTGGATCGTGGATCTGAAAGAAGAATTCGAGTAGCTTCCGATAGCTTAGTTTCTCGGGATCGAAAACAATTTCTATGGCCTCTGCGTGCGTTCCATGATTTCGATATGTAGCGTTCACGACGTCGCCACCGGTGTAACCGACACGCGTCGAAATGACGCCTGGGTAGCGGCGCAGTAGATCCTGCATACCCCAAAAACAACCACCGGCAAGAATTGCGGTTTCCATAGATCCGCTCATATTGCTACTCCCTTCCTTCTTGTGACTCGAACAGCTTTCGGTATTTGCCGTATCCTTCACTCTCAAGTTTATCGAGAGGAATGAAGCGAAGTGACGCAGAGTTGATGCAATACCTCAGGCCGCCTGCGTCACGAGGGCCGTCGTCGAAGACATGGCCGAGATGGCTGTCACCATGCATTGAACGAACCTCCGTTCTCACCATCCCTTGAGTAGCATCGTGTTTTTCCACTACGTTCTCTGATTCGATCGGCTTGGTGAAACTGGGCCATCCAGATTTGCTGTCATATTTATCAGGAGACGCAAACAGCGGCTCCCCGGACACGACGTCAACGTAGATACCGGCCTCCTTATTATCCCAATATTCGTTCTGAAACGGCCGTTCCGTGCCACCGCGCTGCGTCACGCGGTACTGTTCCGGTGACAATTTGGATAAGGCCTCTGGATTCCTTCGATACTCTGGCATACCTCTTCTCCCTTCATGTCAGGAAGTGTGAACGGATGACTTTGTTCAGTCGAATGGCATCAGAGAAACCTGTCGAACTGCCCACGATTGCATTCGAGGGGTGGCGACAGCATCGCACTGTGCGCCATCCCGTCATCTCCCTAGTTTCGACCGGCCATCACGCCGCCGTCGACCGGCAATATGGTTCCTGTGATCCATGCGCTCTGGTCGGATGCGAAGAAGAGAATAGCCTCCGCCACATCTCCCGGCTGCCCGATCCTTCCGAGCGGGTGGAAGGCATTGAAGGTCGGCAGAACCTTCGGAACCTCATCTTTGGAAAGGAAGGTGGAGTAGATAGGAGTTTCGACCACGGCCGGGGCGACGGCATTGATCCTGATCTTATCCGCAGCCAATTCCAACGCAAGATTGTGAACAAGCGCGTGCACCCCCGCGTTCGCCGCTGAATACGCCGCAGACGGTGTTGCGCCGATCGCTTGAAGGGCCCAGAGCGAACCGGTATGGACGATCGACCCACCCCCACGCTTCCTCATAGCTTTTGCAGCAGCCTGGGCCAGGAAGAATTTCCCTTTGAGAATGGTGTCCAGAAACCAGTCGTATTCTTCCTCTGTCAGTTCGAGGAAGGGTTTCGGCTTAAAGACCCCTGCGTTGCTGACTAGAACGTCCAGCCCTCCGAACTCTTTCTCCGCCAGGTCTACAAGGGCCGTTCCGGTTGATGGTTGTCCGATGT
>DASXLY010000111.1:0-8006 GCA_036495975.1 Occallatibacter sp.
CTTTGCCACGGAAAATGGAGCTTCAGCAAACGCGAACGGCGGCCAATTCCAAAACAACGGATACACCGTCGACGGCATCAGCACCGCAAGCGCTGTCTGGGGTGGATCGACAGTCGTCACTCCGAGTCCCGATTCGATCGGCAACATCAGAGTACTCACAAATCAATACGACGCTGAAAATGGCCGTTTTTCGGGGGCGCTGACCGAAATCACATCGAAGAGCGGAACCAACGATCTACACGGCAGCTTCTTCTTTGAGATCGTTCGCCCCGGGCTGAACGCGTATCAGCGTTGGAACGGCCCTCAGTCCGTACAGGCATTCGATCCGGTGACTGGAGCCAAGCTGACGCCCGCCCAACGGGGCCTGCTCCGCGACGAAGACCGCTACAACCAGTGGGGCGGCAGTCTTGGCGGTCCAATCTGGAAGAACAGGATTTTCGCCTTTTTCTCCTTCGAGAGACAACTCCAGAACGTCAATTTGACCAGCACTCAATGGTTTCCGACAAGCCAGTTTAATGGCCTGGCGCCTGCAAACAGCATTGCTGCCACTTTCCTAGGTTTTCCGGGATCAAGCGTCAACGGCACCATAATCCCGTCGAATACCTGTTCAAATGCCGGTCTTACTGAAGGAGTAAACTGCCGGACAATTCCTGGACAAGGTCTCAACATCGGTTCTCCGCTCACCACAGGGCTGCACTCGCAGGATCTTACTTGGGTAAGCCCCTCCAACCCTGGCGTAGGCGGCGGGCTTTCCGACGTTCCCGATATTGCCCAATACACCATCAGCAACCCCACCAGCAGTAGCTTTATGCAGTACAACGGGCGCGTGGATGCCAATATCGGCCAAAACGATCACCTAGCATTCGCCATTTATTGGGTGCCCACCAGCTTAACCCGCTTGAATGGGGGCCTAGGCTACCAGATTTTCCATCACGACCAGATCAACGACGCCTTCTCGGTCATCTGGAATCACACCTTTTCGGCCAGTTTTCTCAACGAATTCCGTGCCAATGCCGCGGGCTGGCGGTACAACGAACTTGAAAGCAACCCTCAGGCCCCGTTTGGACTGCCCCAGATCAATTGGAATAACAGTGGCGGCACCAACAACCTGGGCGGCATCAGCCTCGCGCAGCTCGGCGTGCCGACGCCTGCACATCTGAATCAGTGGACCTACGGGCTCAAGGACGTCGCCACGAAGATTCTGGGCGCGCACACAATGAAGTTCGGCTTCGACGGCACCAAGCTTTTCTATCTGAACGATCCGATCGGCGCGCCGAACTATACCTTTTACAACATCTGGGACTTCCTGAATGACGCTCCGGAAGCCGAAGGAGGGCCGTTCCAGGCAACCACGGGATTTCCTGGCGGCTTCCGCAACGATAATCGCGAGAACATATGGGCGCTCTTCTTCCAGGACGACTGGAAGGCTCGTCCTAACCTGACCCTGAGCGCCGGTCTTCGCTACAACTACTTCGGACCGCTTACCGACAAGAACAACAACATGGGCGTGCTCCAGTTCGGCAGCGGCTCCAGCCTCTTGACCGGCATCACAATCCGTCCGGGTATCGATGCCTGGAACGCGCAGAAATGGAATTTTGGACCGCAGGTCGGCTTCAACTGGAGTCCGACTTATTTCAATGGCAAGATCGTCTGGAACGGCGGTTATGGCCTGAACTACAACCAGGAACAGATTGCGAACGCCAACTCCAATGACTTCAATCCGCCGGGAACCTCTACTGTTCCGGGAACCAGCACGAGTCCAACAAACATCAATCCGAATATCCTCTACGCGATTTCCTCAAGCCCGGGCAGTATCACTGGGTATCCGCCGAACCCGAGCGTCATTACCACATTTAACTCTGCCGGACTGCCTATCGTAGGCGCCGCAAACCTGAATGCCCTCACCAATAATTTACCCACGGAGTATGTGCATCACTGGTCGCTCCAAATACAGATGGATCTGAGTCATTCCTGGGTTGCGAATATCGGCTATCTCGGGAGCGCTGGCAGGCACCTCTTATTCAACTATGACGCGAATGCTCTCGGAGTCATCAACGGGGCGCCTCTAAATCCCTTGGTAAACAGCGTCAACACCGCCGGCAATCAGGGCAGCTCGCGCAACAACATGATGATCGCAGGTCTCAAGCATCAGTTCTCACAAACCTTCTCTGTCGACGCCCAATATACCTGGGCTCACAGTTTCGATACCAACTCGGGACCCTACTTCCGCTCACCCTATCTGTACAACACCAACTTCGCCTACGGACGATCGGACTACGACCTCCGTAATACCTTCAAGCTGTTCGGCATCTGGCAGCCAGTGATCTTTCACGGAACCAACGACTGGAGGGAGAAGATCGTCGGCGGATGGACGGTCAGTGGCATCCTGACCCTTCATTCGGGCTTCGGGTGGACTCCCTTCTATCAGGCGCCTCACCAAATCTACTGCCAACTCTGCAACTATGGCTTCCAGAACTTGCGGCCTTCCTACAACGGCAAAGGCGGCGTCAGCACCAGCAACGACGCCTTCAAGACCGGAAGCAATTTCCTCAACCCGGGAACATCTAATACCGGTACCAATAACGATCAATTCTTCAACAACTACTTCTCGGTTCCAAACTACGCGAATGCAATCGCCGATGCTCCCGGGTCGATCGCATCCGCCTTCATTCCTGCGCCGGGAATCGGCCGCAACGCCCTTCCCGGCCCCAATTACCGTGATGTCGATATGACCTTGGCTAAGTCGTTTGGCTTGCCCAAGATTCCGGCAATTGGCGAGAGCTCCAAAATCGAGATCACGGCCAACTTCATCAATATCTTCAATACCCTGAACATTAACCCGACTACCATTTCAAACAACATCACAAATGCCAACCTCGGCCAGGCAACTGGCGCACTCGGATCGAGAATGATCACTTTCCAGGCCCGCTTCAGCTTCTGACTCAATGCAGGGTGCGTCGCATGACGCACCCTGCACTACTTTTAGAATGAGCCGCCTCCTCGGTTCAGCTTTCAACGGCGCTCTCGCGGCGATCGGTTAGACGCGCGAGGATTTAAGTCATGCTGCGAAAGTATCTGCTATCTGCCATTGTGCTAGGTTTGAGTGGTTCTCTGGCGACCTGTCGTCCGGTGTTTGCGCAGGAGCAGATCCAGATTGACGCCACCGCGCGACCACGCCCTTTCCGCATTTCTGGGAGGGGATGTTCGGCTCCGGCCCGCTATTCTCACGCCGTACGACATAATAAAATTCACAATCCGATCGATTCATCTTGCCGCCGATCTCTACCGGACCATATTCCACCCATGATGTCGCCACGGAGAATGGGCGAAATCTCGAACCCCAGATCCGCCTCTACAGTCAGACGTAGGATCGTGCCGGTGGCCGGGTCGATCGCCACTTCACTGTAGTAACCCGTAACCGGCTCCGCATCTCCCTTCTCACTGGAGAGACCGTGAAGCATCACCGCCGTGGGATGGAAAGCCTGACCCTTCCCAACGCACCCCTTGGAACGGGTCAACCGCTCACACTATCGAAGTTGGCCATGTTACCGTTAATGCGCAAGAACCTGGGTATCGGATTTACCAGGGTTATTCTTCCGCAAGGAAAAGCAGAGCAGGAACATGATCCCAGCTGCTATTCCCAATATCCAAAACGTATCGACATAAGCAAGTGTTGAGGCCTGGGTCTGCATGGTTTGATACATCTTGCCATACGCCATCATTTGAGCCTGTGGGCCGCCTCCTGTGCGCTGCAGTTGATCGGCGAGAAGCCTCGTTGAGTTTTGAAACCATGGGCTGCTCAACCCAGTATGGTTGGCTAGCATCACCTGATGCACCTGGGCACGTCGCGCAAGCATTGTCGTGACCATTGAAGTACCGACACTACTCCCCATGTTGCGCATGAAATTGATCAGGCCGGAAACAGCGTTACTCTTCTCCTGTGGCAGTCCAAGATAGGCGACCATGGTTGCCGGAATGAAGATGAATCCCATAGGTACATACTGCGCGATTCGCAGCCATGTCGCTGATGTAAAGCTGATCTCAAGATCAATCTGACGGGTGGAGAAGAACATCGCGATGGTCAGCATCCCCCAGCCGAAGGCCATCAGCGAGCGCGCCTGAAATTTCCCTGTCAGTCTTCCGACCAAGGGAAGCTCGATCAGCAGAAGGATGGCGGCCGCCGAAAGCACCATCCCGGCTTTTTGGGCTGTGTAGCCCATCAGACTCTGCAGATACTGCGGCATGAGGACTGTTGTCGAAAACGATGCCGCGCCGACCATGAACATTAGCACGCTCGATGTAGCGAAGTTGAAGTTCTTGAACAGGCCAACATCAAGAATTGGTTCTTTCACATGCAATTCCCAGACAACGAGGCTGACGAGACAGATGGCGGAGATGATCGAGAGTGTCAATATAAAATTGGAGCCAAACCAGTCATCCTCCTGCCCTTTGTCCAACACAATCTGAAGAAACGCCACGCCAACGGCAAGGAGCCCGAAGCCAAAGTAGTCGATCTTGCTCTCCTTGAGCGTTGTCCGTCTGAGGAACGGAGGATCTTCGACAAACGTCAATACCAGGAAGAGCGCCAATATGCCGACGGGCAGGTTCATGAGAAAGATCCAGCGCCATGTGTAATTGTCTGTGATCCAGCCGCCAAGGGTTGGTCCAATGGAAGGGGCAACAACGGCGGTAACGCCATACACGGAAAATGCGAGCCCTCGCTTTGCCGGCGGAAAGGTGTCGGCCAGAATCGCCTGAGCCATCGGCTGCAGACCGCCTCCACCTGCACCCTGAATAACCCGCGCCAGCAGGAGAAATGGCAGCGTTGGCGCTATGCCGCAAAGCAAAGAACTCACGGTGAACAGAACGATGCAGAGAAGAAAGAATCGCTTCCGACCTACTAGTGAAACGAGCCAACCCGTGATGGGCAGAACGATGGCATTCGAGACAAGGTAGGATGTCAACACCCAGGTGCTCTCGTCGCTGCTGGCACCCATGTTCCCGGCGATATGTGGAAGCGCGACGTTTGCAATGCTGGTATCGAGCACTTCCATGAAGGCGGCCAGGGACACAACAAAGGCGATTAACCAGGGATTGGCTCTGGGCGTCCACGTGGACGACGAATTGGAGGCCATTGTCTAATGTTTCCCGAGTGAGGATTTCTTTTATCGAATGATTACGAAACGACTATTTTCGTTTCTATTGTACTTAGAGTTGGATGAAGGATAATGAATTTCGATCCATTTGATTTTGTGAGGGAGAGAGTTGAAAGCGACCGAAGCCCACGCACCGCATTCTCCAGGCCGAACGCTGGGCCGACCCCGCAGCGAGAAGACGCGAAGAGCGATTCTCAAGGCGGCCTTTCAGCTGCTGAAGCGGAACGGGTTTGACGCTGTTTCCATGCAGCAGATTGCCTGCGAAGCCAAAGTCAGTACAGCCACGCTCTATCGCTGGTGGGACGGAAAGGAAGCCATTCTACTTGATGCCTATCTTGAGACCGCCCGTGAAGCTCTGCCCTACGGAAAGCGTGGCAGTCCGTTAAGGAGGCTAAGAAAATACGTTCTGCGGCTTGCCGACTTCCTGGATAGCGAGGACGGAAAGTTGTTACTTAGGTTGATGCTGGGCATCCAGGACAATCCGGAATTGCGTCAGGCGTTCTACGAGAAGGTCTACTTGCCGCGGCGCGCCGAAGGTCGCTCCGTCGTTCAGGAGGCAATAGCCGCCAACGAACTTCCCCCCACCGTGGACCCGGACCTGCTAATCAATTTGCTGACCGGGCCAGTGATTCAGGCTGCACTATTGGGTCAGAAACAGGACCCGAAGTCCATTCAAAGAATCTGCGACTTTGTGACTGACTGCTCCTTGCAAAATACCAGATTCCGTCGGAACTAACTGCAAACGCAGTTTCGCGATTGCTAACTGATCTCATGTTAGGAGAGGCGAATGATCCAAACAGCACGAGCGACAGAAATTCGTGATTCCGGGCTGCACCGTTGTCGATGCTGTTCAAAGATAAGTTAAAAAAAACGATTGCCGGACCAGCGTCAAGGTGGGCAAGATCGTCATGGAGGCAGCTGCAAAAAATCTGACCCCTGTCCTTCTCGAACTCGGCGGACAGAATCCTGCGTTCGTTGATGCGACCGCTAACATCCCGGACGCGGCCAAGAAAATTGTTTGGGGCGCGACTGCCTGGGGCGGCCAATGGTGTACCTCGCCCGGATACGCCTCTGTGCACGAATCAATCGCCGAGGAGTTCGCTCAAGAAAGCCGTCGTCGAGTTGTACGGGACCGATCCATTCTCCGCTCCGAGTAATCTTCACGCTCGATTGACTAGGGCCAGCCTAGGGAAATAAAGCAGGTCATTGTCCAGGCTTAGCGATACCGGAGGGTGGTTGATGGATCAGGTCGGCGACTTTACCGTCGCTATGACAAAGTCGAGAAATGCCCGCGTCTTCGGGGGAAGATAGTTACGCGATGGATGCAGCGCGTAGAGGGGGAATCGCTCATCAAGCCAATCAGGAAAGACGATCTCCAGACGTCCACTTTCAATCAGCGATTCGATCCCAAGTTCCAAAAGTTGTGCAATACCATAGCCGGCGAGGCAGACTGCGTGAATGGTCGCGACATCGCTGAGCAGCAGCTGTGCGTTCGAGCTGATCTCGATTTCCTTACGCCCCTGCCGGAAAGCCCATTCATAGGCCCGCCCCGTTTCAGGATCTCGAAAATCAATCAGGCGATGATCGCCTTCCTCAAGCTCGGAGGGATGAATTGGGCGGCCTGCCTTCTTCAGATAGACCGGTGAAGCGACAGTAACGACCCTGGTGTCGAGGAGTTTTCGTGCTACAAGAGCGGATGGGCGAGGCTCACCGAAACGGATGGCAAGATCGAAGCCTTCTGCAACTAAATCGCCCAGCCGGTCACGTGCAATCAGTTCGAGTTTTAGTCCCGGAAACCGCTTTAAAAATCGACTCAGTTGCGGTCCGAGGATAAGCTGCGCGATGAACGGGTCCATATTGACCCGCAGGGTTCCTCGAACAGTGTCTTTCGAGGTTGCTATTGAAGCCGCTGCTTCTTCCAATCCCGCAAGCAACGGAACGATCTGCTCATAGAGCCTGCGACCTTCTTCGCTCAATGTGACGGTGCGAGTAGTGCGCTCAAGCAGACGTACCCCGAGGCGCGCCTCTAAGCGCGCGATTGCACGGCTTACTCCTGACTGCGACATATTCAATGATTTACCGGCTACGGCGAAGTTTCCGCTTTTCACGACGGCGGACAGCACTCCCAGGCCATTGAGAACACGATCATCGAATGTCATCCATTCATGATAAATCGTCATGAGCAAAATGCGTAGAGTTCTGACGCTTCGTTATTACTCGCCGCGTCAGATGTACAGGTCGTAGAAATGGAGATCGCAGCAACTCATTCGATGCGCTCTCGCCGCTATCAAAAGAAAGGAAGAAACGAAAATGTCTGTAGGGAATCGTTGGAGAGTCATAATGTTGTGCATGGTGCTAATAGGAACCGCCACCGCGGGGCTCGCTCAAACGATGCAATTGAAGCCAACCAACGAGGCACTCACGCTCAACGGAGACGGATCGCAGCGCTTAAAGGACATACATTGGCCGGACGGCTTTCACCCGGGGCAGGCAGACCTGTTTGCTCACAACGAAATCGTTGTTCACGCAACTTGCGAGAAGGTCTTCGCCAATATCGTTGACGCACAGGTGTGGCCGTCGTGGTATCCGAACTCCCACAATGTCAAGCTGTTGAACAGCCCGGATGGAAAGCTCCATGAAGGGGCGCGGTTTTCGTGGGACACCTTCGGTGTCCACATTGAGAGCGGGGTGCATGAGTTCGTTCCAAACAGCCGCATTGGTTGGTTTGGCGATGGTACTGGGATGCATGCCTATCACACGTTCCTTCTGTTGAAGGAGGACGCAGGCTGTCACATCGTGACGGAAGAAGTTGTGAAGGGGCCCGGCGCAGTCGAATTCCGCGAGAAACAG
>DASXLY010000112.1:0-10716 GCA_036495975.1 Occallatibacter sp.
CGGGTTGAGCTACACGTGGGTCAAGCAGGCGTTGCAGACGGCGGGTCTGGTGAAGCGCAAGGCCAAGCGCGGGGTGCACCGCAAGCGGCGCGAGCGGCGTCCTCTGCCAGGGATGATGTTGCACATCGACGGCAGCGATCATCAGTGGTTTCAGGATGAGCGACGGCACGATCTGATCGTGATCCTGGACGACGCAACCAGCGAGATCTACTATGCGCAGCTGGCGCCGGAAGAAACGACCTTCACGGTGATGGCCGGCCTGCGCGCGGTAATCGAACGCAAGGGGCTGTTCTGTTCACTGTATTCGGACCGTGGAGCCCATTTCTGGCGGACGCCCAAGAGCGGTGGCAAGGTCAACTATGAGCGTCCCACGCAGGTCGGTCGCGCCATGAAGGAACTGGGAGTGCAGATGATTCCGTCCTACTCTCCGCAGGCACGAGGCCGCTCGGAACGCAACTTCTCCACCTGGCAGGGACGACTACCCCAGGAGCTACGACTGCGTGGGATCCGCACACTGGAAGAGGCCAACCTATTTCTCAACAACCACTACATCGCCGAGTTCAACCAGCGTTTCACGGTTCCGGCAGCGCAACGGGGCACGGCATTCATATCCTGCCGGAACAGGAACCTCGAGATGATCTTCACGCAACGATACGAGCGCACCGTGGATCGAGATAACACCGTAAGCTTTCGCAACCTGGTTATGCAGATCGAGCGTGCCGAGTGGCGTCCCACCCTGGCTGGATGCAAGGTGATCATCCACGAACACATGGACACTACCCTGACGCTGATGGTTGCAGGACATCGCGTCGGCCACTACAGCGCGGAAGGTAAACTGCTGACGCCGCTGACCAAAAAGCAGATCAAGGCGATGGAAAAGACGTTGCGAGGAAAAGTCCAAAAACAGACTTTCCCTCTCAACTTGCAAATCCCGCAAACTACGCGGGATTCGCACTTTCCCACCTCCTCTGCTACGACTAACTTTTAACAACCGGACATTTCATTTGTTCTCAAAAGCGGACATTTCTACTTGCTAACGACATTTCCGGATTGGGGACCAACCGGACTGTCAGCGGCAACTCGAACCTCGGGCAGCAAATTAGACTTCGTCTAGGTAAGGAATACGCGATGAAATACTTTAACTTGAGGGCTCCGGATACCGAGAGGTTGTGGGCTGACCACAACAAGAGTTCCGGCGAGAAAACGCGTGTGCCCTGTTCAGTGAACCCGCAACACATGGGATGGAATCTGCGGACTTCCCCGCTCTACCTTGAGGTCAAGCACAATTCGAGAAAAGAGCTGATGATCTGGGCCTGGGGAGTGGCGATTCACAACGACCTCGCGGAGCAGTTCAAAAATGAAGGATTCACGGGGTACCAATTGAAACCTGCAATCGTCCGCTTTCGGGATGGAACCACCTCGTCGGCATACCAAGAACTGGTGGTCACTGGATGGGCCGGAATGGTTTCACGGCTCTCGGGAATGGAGATGACCGAGAGTTGTCGGGGATGTCACTACAGGCGCTATAGCGCCGTCAAGAACTATGACAATATCATCGACTGGCAGCAGTGGAGCGGCGAAGACTTCTTTTATGTCTATCCATTTCTAGCGTGGCGATTGTGCACTGAACGTGTGGCCCAATTTCTGATCGGCCACAAAGTGAAAAGCTCCTGGATTGAAGAAGGGTTCGATGCCCTCAGGCGCGATTCGATTTTGTCCAAATACGATGTCCCAGTTGGAGATCTCAACAATTTTCTTCCTCACGACCTAGCAGCCAAGTATGGCAAGCAGATCGGGCTTGAGCGAGACGCTCTTTTGAAAACATGAAAATCGAGGTTCCGGGAGAGTGACCGTCAACATAACCCGGAAAAGGCGAAGATTTGGCATATTTCCGAGTGGTGGACCATCCGCTCCGAACGGGTCGGGGCAGCAGCCATCATCGTTCGTTGTAGGGTGAGGCAAACTCTTCTGGGTACAAACCCAGTTCTTTGGCGAGCCGTTCAGCTTTCGGGCAACGGTCAGGCACGCCGATATACATGTAGTAATCCCATCCGAAGTGAACAAATCCGCCTCGGCCTTCCAGCCGACACCAAAAGTCTTCCCTGAGAATCTGCCGCATCAAATCGCCGACTTGCTCCACGGAGAAAACTGAACCCTCGCCAAACTCAAGCGCGAGTTTCTTGTGTTTTTCAAGTCCCCCGACAGTCAGTGAATCCAAGCCACTCTCCCTCAGGAAGGCTAGGGCCGAGTCAGTGTACGTCCGTTCTACACGTAGATATTCGTCTTCGGTCAGGACCACACTTGCAAATGCACGACCGATGTCTGTCACTGAAGTCCACTCGTCCGCGATGTACGCACCCCTTGCATCACGCTTGGCGGGATCGTATTTTGTGACACGGTATTCGATCATCACACCCTGTGTTCCACTCAATATGTCTCACAGGGATCTGCGTCCAAGCAAACCCCGACTTCATTGGCAAGCTCAATTTCTCTGTTTTGGGAGTATTACCGTCAACTCGGACCTAACCCGCTTTGGGCGCTGCGGCGGTTAGTCATTATGTAGTGACCGGCCCACTGCGCTAGTCGTGGGTTAGGCTGAGTTTGTTTGAGGAACTCTGGTCCAGAGCCACAAGCGGAGGAACCGGTCATGAGAGAGAAGTTACGATTTTTGGGCATGGATGTCCATGCCGAGACGATCGCAGTTGCGATAGCGGAACCGGATGGCGAGGTACGCAGCCTGGGGACGATCGCCAACCGTGAAGATTCGATTCGCAAGTTTATCAAGAAGCTTGGTTCGCCCGAACAGCTGCGGGTCTGCTACGAGGCGGGTCCGACCGGATTCGTACTGTACTGGCAGCTGACTCAGTTGGGAGTGGAGTGCGCGGTGATAGCGCCGACGCTGGTACCGAAGAAGCCAGGAGATCGGGTGAAGACCGACCGGCGGGACGCGTTGAAGCTGGCGCGCAGCCATCGTTCCGGAGATTTGACGGCAGTGTGGGTTCCCGATGAAGATTCCGAGGCGTTGCGTGATTTGGTCCGGCAACGGGAAGCAGCCAAGCAGGACCAGCTGCGCGCACGGCACCGGTTGACCAAGTTTCTGCTTCGTACAGGACAGCGTCCGCCCCTGGGACTGAAGGCGTGGACCGAGCGTTACATGAGATGGCTGGCACAGGTCCGCTATACGCAGCCGGCGCAGGAAGCCACGCGTCTGGATTGTATGAACGAAGTCGAGCACATGAGTGCACGGGTGAAGCGATTGGAGGAAGCCATTCTCGAAGTGGTGAAGCTGGCGCCGCAACCCATGCAGGACGTGATCCGCGGACTGCAGGCTTTGCGCGGTGTGGCACATATCTCGGCAGTCACGATCGCGTCGGAGTTGGGTAACATCTCCTCCCGCTTTGAGAGCGCACGGAAGCTGATGGGCTATTGCGGGGTATTTCCCAGCGAAGACTCCAGCGGCAAGCGTATTCGAAGAGGCGGCATCACCAAGGCCGGCAACGCTCACCTCAGACGCATCGTGGTGGAATCGGCCTGGTGTTATCGACACCTGCTTCGTGTCGGGGAAAACCTGCGCAAGCGACAGCAGGGGATTCCGGCCGAGATTACCGAGATCGCATGGAAGGCGCAGAATCGCCTGCACAAGCGCTACATGAAGCTGAGCATGGCAGGCAAGGACCAGAGGAAGATCATGACGGCAGTCGCACGAGAGTTGCTGGGCTTTATCTGGGCCATCGCCATCAAGGCCGAAGCAAGTCGTCGGCAACCCGTTGCGGCATGAAAAGACAAAATACAAAACCTTCCAAATAGGGAAAAAGCAAAAACGTTGAACCAGGCAATTCAATTCGAGGACAGGGTCAGCCGCAGCCGGAGCAAGCACGAAGGAGAACCCTCGGCGGAAGTTTGCGACAGGCTATGCCGGACTCGCGTGGTTAGTCAGAGGCAGCTCCCGACGGATCATGATTATGCGGTTTCGACCCGCGAATATCAGCTTGATCAATCGTCGCCATTACCTGCCTCGGCTGCTGCTGACCATGTCCTCGTGCCAAAGAAACGACCAGCGCACCTTGACCGGTCACTACATATCACTTCCGAATCGGGGACAAACCACTCGGAACCCAGAAATTGGCTGCCGCAGTACCCTCGAAGCCGAAGAGATTGCCCGACTTGTTTGCGCGCCTCGACCACACCGTCTGTCATCAAGGTCAGGGTCTCGCTTTCCCCCAGTCGAAATGAGGCTTCGGCGTATGCACTCTCTGCGGTGAGCCCCAGTGGTAGCCCATTCACAACTGGCATTTCGAGACCGTTCCGGTATGGTGCCAGGTGTCCCGCATTCGCCACGGTCATTGTGCCATCAGAGTCAGCACGAAGCACAAGGCAGATAGTGCGGCTTTTGCTGGGCACCTTTCGATGTGCGTTACGAGTGGTTCAGGTGGTGCTAAGCTTCCAGCATGAATTTGCGACTAGTCCTAGGTGCTTTGCTGTGTCTCGCCAGAATGGGTCTGGCGGAGGACGTGCAACTTCGTGCGACTGCGGTCGCGATGATGAGCCGGGCGAAGATCGCCAGCACGCTGAAGGGCGGCCCATACAACATCGAAACGGACGCTACTTTCCAAACGATTGGCGGCGATGGCGTGGCAGTATCGGGGAGCCTGAAGCGGCTGCGAGGAAGCAAAGGATATCTGCGACAGGATGTGGTGTGGGGAGAATACCGCGCGTCCATGGTCGGCGTGAAAATGCAAATTGCGACAATTGGGGCGTGGGATGCCCAACCGTATGCCGTGCTGAAACTGCTTGCCCTGGTCCCGTTCAGTGTCGGCGAGTTTGAGACTAAAGATGTCGTGCGGGAGATTCGCGACGGGGGAACCTCGACGTGCGTCGTGTTCGAGACCATTGAGGGCGAGAGTAGAGAGCCGGGCGATCTATGTTTCTCCAAGGAGACGGGAACCATGATTGGGGCGCACGCGGGTGGCGCAACCTATGAATACTCTGGCTATCACGAGATTGGTGGTGCTCTGATGCCAAGCCGTATCGATTACCACGAGCGCAACGGGTTCAGCCTGAGCGTGGATATCACAATGACGAAGCTGGACACGTTGCCAGAAGATGCGTTTTCGTTTCCGGCTGAGGCAAAGGTGAACACGATGTGCCGCCGATTCTCTGAGCCGACACCTCTTTCCGAACCGCCTCCTGCCACCAGCGGGGGAGATGGAGGCGCAGTCACTCTAGTGAGCTTACAGATCGACGTGAATGCAGAAGGCATGGTGACGTCCGCACGCAGCATCCGCTCGGATCGACCGGAATTGAATGGAGAAGCAGTGAAGACGGTGCGAGGTTGGAGATATCAGCCCGGAATCTGCGACGGCAAACCAAGCCCCATGACGGTCAATGTCTCCGTCCCGTTTCAGGGGCGATGATGGACTCATTGTCATGTTGAGTGATGCGACATTATGAGGGTCATCCCGCCCCGGCGTGTTCTGAGAGAAATCCAGCGACGTGCTGAATTGGTCGAGCTGGAAACTGATTCCGCCTCAAATGGCGGGCCTCCAGGGCAACTCGCTCATTGACCGAGTTTAGGGTGGGTTGTCGCCAAACCGGAAGTTGATATGGAGTGACCCTGTCAATCGGCACCGATTCGGGGTTTTGCTTTTGCGGTTGTTTTTCGAGGGCAGGGTCAGCAGCAGCCGAGGCAGTGAATAGCGACGATTGATCAAGCTGATATTCGCGGGTCGAAACCGCATAATCATGATCCGTCGGGAGCTGCCTCTGACTACTCGCGCGAGTCAGGTCGAGCCTGTCGCAAATTTCCGCCGAGGGTTCTCCTACGTGCTTGCTCCGGCTGCGGCTGACTCTGCCTTCGAATTGGATAGCGTTTGGCATCTATTGAAGCGTTTTTCTTTTTCCCTATTTGGAAAGCCTTTGCTTTTGTCTTTTCGTTTTTTTCATGCTGCCATCTTCTGCGTGCAGGCAGCTTCGGCCTTGACTCCGATAGCCCAGATAAAGCCCAGCAGTTCGCGTGCGACTGCAGTCATGACCTTCCTCTGATCCTTGCCTGCACTCATCAGCTTCATGTAGCGCTTGTGCAGGCGATTCTGCGCCTTCCATGCGATTTCGGTGATCTCGGCTGAAATCTCTTGCTGCCGTTTACGCAACTTCTCCCCGACTCGGGGCCAGTGTCGATAGGACCAGGCCGATTCCACCACGATTCGTCTGAGGTGTGCGTTGCCGGCCTTGGTGATCCCGCCTCTTCGAATGCGTTTTCCGCTGGAGTCTTCGCTCGGAAATACTCCGCTATAGCCCATCAGCTTCCGTGCACTCTCAAAGCGGGTGGAGATGTTGCCCAACTCCGCTGCGATCGTAACTGCCGAGATGTGCGCCACGCCGCGTAAAGCCTGCAGACCTCGGATCACTTCCTGCATGGGCTGCGGAGCCAGCTTCACCACTTCGAGAATGGCCTCTTCCAATCGCTTGACCCGCGCGCTCATGTGCTCGAATTCGTTCATACAATCCCGTAGCGTGACTTCCTGCGCCGGCTGGGTGTAGCGGACCTGCCCGAGCCACCTCATGTAACGCTCTGTCCACGGCTTCAGTCCCAGGGGTGGACGTTGACCCGTACGCAGCAGGAACTTGGTTAACCGATGCCGCGCACGTAGCTGATCCTGCTTGGCTGCCTCCCGTTGCCGGACAAGATCGCGCAAAGCCTCAGAGGCTTCATCGGGAACCCACACTGCGGTCAGATCTCCGTTGCGGTGACTACGCGCCAGCTTCAACGCGTCTCGCCGGTCCGTCTTCACACGATCTCCTGGCTTCTTCGGTACCAGCGACGGGGCTATCACCGCGCAGTCGGCACCCAACTGCGTCAGCTGCCAGTACAGTACGAACCCTGTAGGACCCGCTTCATAGCAGGCGCGCAACTGCTCCGGCGAACCAAGCTTCTTGATGAACTTGCGGATCGAATCTTCGCGGTTCGCGATCGTCCCCAGGCTGCGTACCTCGCCATCCCCTTCCGCTATGGCAACTGCGATCGTCTCAGCATGGACATCCATGCCCAAAAATCGTAACTTCTCTCTCATGACCGGCTCCTTCCGCTTGTGGCTCTGGACTAGGTTCGTCAAACAAACTCAGCCTAACCCACGATCAGCGCATCGGGCCGGTCACTCCATAATGACTACTCGATTTTCGGATTACTTCGGATTGGGGATCATCCGAAGATTCGGAGATTCGCCAGGACTGCAGGAAGTTTGAAGATCGGGTGTAGGATTAGACCGTCATATGGAATCGAGTTCCCTCGCTGTTCACTTACGTCCAGCCCTTCTGTTCGCTTCTATTGGCGCGTTAAGCTTCTGGACACCTGATCTCGTCGTACACGCGTGGGCTCGTGATGCCTTCGATTCGTCTCATGTGCGGGCCATTACGTTCTTGATGCCAGCGGCGCTTCTGATTGCCTATCTGATTAGCCGAAGGCGTGTGCGGGAGAACGGCTTCAGATGGGTCGGCCTTGCGATGATTGGCGGCGTATGGCTCACCGGTGGGTTGTTCATCATGCTGTGCGCGACCGTGGACGGAGCAGGGTTTGCAAGTGCAGGATTCGTTCTATCGGTTCTGCTATTGATTGGCTCGGCCATTCCAATACTGACGTGCATGTTGGCCACGTATGACGGTAGCCTAGGCGCTCTCTTAATCATCACTGCGGTAGCAACGGTGATTTGGGCCTATGAGGAGAGTGGTCTGCGCGAACCCCTTTCGCGTCGCCCGAAAGCGACCTTGAGAGGCTCCGGCAGTATCACCATCCACCCGGAAATTAACCGCCTCGCTGTAATCCTGGAACGACGACCGAAAGGCTTCGCCAGGACTAAGGTCCGCATTTCTAAATCTCGGGAGACAAAAGCATCGAGAGCTCCTTCAGGCAATCGGTAGAGACAAGTTGATAGTGCACCTTACGATTGCAAGACACGAGAGATAGGGTGATCGAGTCACAAAACACTAGATCAGCCCCGTGCATGTCTACTGCCTCATCAGTCGACAACAGAAGATCTTGGTATGTGTGTTCTCGTCCAATCGAAGGGGCCATGAGGCCCCGCGCAGTTTTGAGCAGGCTTTCGCTGACCGAGATAACAGCGATATTCGATGGGACCTACAGCCCGCGAATAACTTCGAGGTGGTCTGCCGCACTGGAATATTCAATTGAAAAGCATGGGCGACGAACAGGAACGAACCGCCCTAGATCTCCTGTCATGTAACTCGGAGCCAAAACTTGGGCGCCAATGGCCAACCCGGGTTCTCTCACGATATCAATATACGAACAGCACTCGATTCGCCAATGGAGCTTTTCATCAATCTCGTGCTGAATAATCTTGCGTATGCCCGCCTCATGTTCCACAACGAGAAGATGGTCCGCTGGCTCTTCGAGAAGGCGTTCACGCACGCGGTTCCGCAATGTCTGAAGCGAATAGCCGAGGCTCTTGGCACGTCGAATGGTCTAGTTGATAAGTTCATCTATCCCGGGATCCGGCTGCTGACCTTTACTTACTGGTGTCCCGACAACTAAGCGACTCCCGCGCTTTCGCGTAAGCCACTCACGGCGTACGAGCTCCTGGTACGCTTTGCTGACAGTATTGTGGTGCACGTTGGCACGACGAGCCAAAGCGCGCACACTGGGCATCTCTTCCCCCGCACGCAGCTGGCCAGTAGTGATCAGGAAAACAATCTGCTCCGAGAGTTGCTGACGGAGCGGCACGTCGCTGTCCTGATTCAGGGAGATGTTCATGAACTAGGTGATTCTACGCCTGGATCTTGAATGGCCTGTTCCCATTGCGACAGTGTGGGCCCGCTATGACACTCCAAGAAACTGTCATGCGCCCTATGGAGCCTGAAGAGGACTCTGCCTATTCTCAGTTCACAGAGCTTCCGTTCCTGGAGAGAGACATGATTCCAACCGCAATCATCATCTTCGCCACTATTCTGTTCTTCGTTGCTGAACGTACATTTCCCGGGCGCGAGCTTCCCGAAGCACCAGGGTGGTACGCTCGCGCTGCCTTCCTGAATTTGGCGCAGCTCGGAGTCGTCCTGCTGGCCGGCGTTGCCTGGAACCAATGGCTTCAGGGCTTCTCGCTTTTCCATATTTCCCATAGCATGCCAGCATTCCTCGAGGGTCTACTCGGTTGGTTCGTCGGAACCTTTCTTTTCTATTGGTGGCATCGTGCGCGTCATCATTTCGACCTGTTCTGGCGCGTGTTCCATCAAATCCATCACAGTCCAGCCCGCATTTGAAATGCTGACTTCGTTTTACAAGCATCCCGTCGAGATCATAGCTGATTCCATCCTCGCCAGCATGCTGATGTTTTGCCTCCTGGGAGCTTCGCCGGAAGCAGCCGCTTGGTTCAATGCCTATGCGGTTGTCGGCGAGTACTTCTACCACAGCAATCTGCGCACTCCTCATTGGATTGGCTACTTTCTACAGCGCCCGGAACATCACTCTATCCATCACCAACTCGATGTCCACAAGTTCAACTATGGGGACATCACTTGGTGGGATCGCATCTTTGGGACCTTCCGCGACACGGATGAATTCGCACCCTCGTGCGGTTTCCCCGCGAACCACGAGGAAAATCTCGGACGCATGATCGCATTTCACGACAACTGCTGAAGGCCGCGATGACACGAAACAGAATTTTGCTCCTTCTGACTTTTGCGGGTCGGGGGTCTGTTGGTGGCCGCGATTATCGAGCCGAGTCACCGCTCCTCGGGACGATAACGTTCGACAAGTCCGCGATTCGGCTCTTCGAGGATGGGGCGGAACGCCCGTTGGCGGCCGTCACCGCCGGAGATGCGCCGGTTTCGCTAGCCCTCCTCATCGACACCTCTGGTTCAGCGAAAAGTTCGATAGCCGCAACCACACCCCTCACTACCTCGATCATTCAGGCCCTACCCAATGGCAGTGAAGTCATGGCCATTCTTTTCGCAGACGGGGCTTCTGTCGGCCTTCCGTTCACATCCGCCCCCTCTGTCCCTCTCTCATTCCTCAACCAAGTGCAGGGGCACGGCGGAACGGCGTTCTACGACGCGCTCATCGCAACGGAAGCGTACATCGGGGCACATGCGAGATTTGCAAGGCGCTCGATCGTGGTGTTGAGCGATTGCGAAGACGATGCTTCAAGACACAACTTGCAAGATGCAGTGCGCAGCCTTCAAGAACCGGGCACACCAACGGTCTACTTCGTAGTCCAGTGGGATTCGCGTGCTATGGCGTCTGAGAAGAGCCGCACCGAAACAAAAATCAAGTCTCTCGTCTCAGCGAATGGGGGCATCATGATTCTTCCGAATAAAAAGCAAGACGCGACGTTGCTTGGTGGGCATATCGCCTCACTCATCCGCGGCCAATACTCTGTAGTCTTCACTGCAAGTGATCCGGCGACAGACGGCAAGAGCCACAAGTTGGAAGTACGCGTGGAACGCCCAAGTCTCAGGATTTCCGCGATGCCTCTTTACTTTGCTCCCGCCAGATGAATGCTCTCGGGTGCCGGATTCTGGCCGTGTGGTCCGCAACCCGGAAGTAAGCCAAATCTTCGCCTTTTCCGTGTTATGTACGAGTAGGCGGTGATTGTGTGCCATGAGTGCGCGAAGCTCGCGAGAGTGGATCGCACGTAACTGTTAATCCGATGAGGGGTGGCCCCTCGGAATCAGCTTGCAGGAGCGGGTTCCAAACCACCTTCGGCGGCT
>DASXLY010000113.1:0-4970 GCA_036495975.1 Occallatibacter sp.
CCTCGATGTCGGCTCATCGCATCCTGGAGCTGTAGAAGGTTCCAAGGGTTAGGCTGTTCGCCTATTAAAGCGGTACGTGAGCTGGGTTCAGAACGTCGCGAGACAGTTCGGTCCCTATCTGTTGTGGGCGTAGGAGATTTGAGGGGGCCTGTCCTTAGTACGAGAGGACCGGGATGGACGAACCGCTTGTGTTCCAGCTGTCATGCCAGTGGCATAGCTGGGTAACGAAGTTCGGTTGTGATAACCGCTGAATGCATATAAGCGGGAAGCACTCCCCAAGATGAGATCTCCCAACCCGTAAGGGATAAGAAGGGCCCAGGAAGACTACCTGGTTGATAGGCTGGGAGTGGAAGCGCAGTAATGCGAGAAGCTAACCAGTACTAATCGCCCGTTCGGCTTGACCATAAAATTTACTCGGTGCATTAACCAGTTGTCAGTTCTCAGTTGCCAGTTCTCAGTTAGAACCTGAACTGGAACCAGCAATGTTGTTAGGATGTCGTTCGAACCTGGATGACTGAGAAGCAAGACTGATGACTGGAGCGCCGACGGAATATATGAGTCTTGTCGATTAATGCCAGCCGCGAGCTAGTTACTCGCAGTTGGAGGAAATACCCAATCTATTCAGTTGTGAGGCATCGTCCTCACGATCTTTGAGAATCAGCAGTTAGCACTTGGCAATTAGCATTTAGCCCCCCCGGCTTGTCATTCCGAGCGGAGCGAGGAATCTGCTGTTTGCCTGGAGCTCACCAAGTTTGCTGAAAGCATCAGCCTTACACTTAGCCCAGTACGAAGTTACTGCAAGCTGACGGCTGATCGCTGACAGCTACGATTTGTCGGTGATCTTACCGCGGGGGATCCACCCGTTCCCATCCCGAACACGGAAGTTAAGCCCCGCTGGGCCGATGGTACTGCACGCGAAAGTGTGTGGGAGCGTAGGTCGTTGCCGGCATAAATAAAGGCCACATTCAGAGATGAGTGTGGCCTTTTCCTTTTGGGGCTAACTAGAATATAGGAAATATGGTGCAGGAGGCCTCTGGTCATATGGTCACAATCTGGATCAAAAGAAAACACCATCACGAAGTGACCTGCACGGATTACGAAGCCGAAGTAGTAGTCAAACCGGAGGTCCGGACAAGCCAGTCGTTTGGATGGGAACGGTTGGGAAGAAAAAAGAAAACTTCCCATCCTGATTCGCCGCAGATTTCAGTCAAGTTCAGGGGAGCTTGTAAATCGAGCAGCGATTATGCCCTTCAACCGCCCCGGGAGAAGGTCGAGGCGGGCATCACCATATCCGCAGCGGAAGCTGTGCGCCTAGGCCAAGCTCTGATTCTGGCGGCCACCAACGACGTGAGACAGGTTCGCCTGAGCCCCTTGGAGAGGCGGTTTTCTTTGAGAGCTTGGAAGCTCACGTTTCGTGGAGCAGCTGAGCCGCCGGCGGGCGATGAATGAGATCCTTCGCAAAAAACGCTCAGGATTTCGGCTGCGGGCTCCCGCTTCGCTCACGCCTGCAAAGCGCCTCAAGTTGCCGGCATAAATAAAGGCCAGTCTGAGAAATCAGATTGGCCTTTTCCTTTTTTGTACTCCTGGCACAATCCCCAACACCTGTCATCTTGAGCGAAGTGATCGTTCACATCGTGAACAATCACGCAGCCGAAAGACCCCACGCTTGCGTGCAGTTCCACAGCTGCAAAGAGGAATTCTCACGCCCTTTTCCTTTTTGGGAAAGATCTCGAGTAAAAATCGTTATTTGGAGCACGTGGAGCAAAACGATGGCGGTATATTCAGAAAATACCCCGTCAAGTGCTCGCTCGGACTCAGGATATCTGCATCGAGGAAAAAATCATGTGCATCATCTGTGAGCATGAACTATGGGACGAGCACCGGGCGCTCGAAAGCGAGTTCTTCCAGCCCTGCAAGACGTGCAACAAGTTCCCCGGCAACAGCTCCGAAGGAACCTGCTACCACTGTTACGCCGTCGGCAATACGATCGACGAATGCCCCGAGTGCGCCGGCAGACCATGGAGCCAGGAATTCCTCGACGCCAAAGAAGAAATTGAAGGCCCCGACAAGGCGCTGGTCCCGTTTTAGGAAGGTCGTGTCGGCACAATCAAAGGCCATCGAGAGAAATCTCGACGGAGTTTAGTTCTCACGTCTGCGCCTGTGAGAACTGACCATTACAGCTTTGTTATTGTCCTAGCTTCGATGCGGTGAATACCTAGTTCAAGAGTAACATCAGCGAGCGTTCTGAGCGGAGTTCAGCAGCGCGTCCAGAGTTTGTTCGGCTTGCTGGTGCAGATCGGGTGGAGCGCCGTAGAGGACTCTTGCGGTCTTTCCGGAGCGGTCGAACAGGAACAGCGTGGGGACGGAAGTGATGTCGCCGAAGGATTGTGCGGTGGGAGCATCGGCGATCGCCCATCCGAGATCGGGACTCAGCTGGCGGACGGTGGAACGAATCTGATCTTCGGGCGATTCGACCGCAAGGGCGACGACGGCGAGATTGTCGCCGTATTTTTTCTTCAAATCCCCGAGCCACTCGAGTGTAGAACGACAGGGCGGACACCAGGTAGCCCAGAACTCGACGAGCACGGCGCGTCCGGCGAGTTGATCGGCCGAGAGCGGGTGTCCGGCTAAATCGGTCAGACTGAATTTCGGAAGCGACGCAATCTCATGGGCGGCGCCGGTGGTGGAGGCGTGCTCGCGGCTGACGACATCTTTCTTGCCGGCGAGGATCAGGTCGATCATGCGAGTCAAATCGGCTTTGAATTTCGCCTGGTTCTCGGCATTGCGCCATGGGGCGTAACGTCCGGTGCCTTCTTTTTCTCCAAAGTATCCGAAGTCGCGAGGGACGGCGACGAGCACATCTTCGATGAAAACGGCAGGGTAGCCTTTTACTCCAAAACGTTCCGCGAGGCTGGAGGCGCCGAAATTTTCGCTGACGAACTTCACCTGCCCGGGATATTTGGCGGTTACTTCCTGAACCAGCAAACTTGCCGGATCGGAAATGTTTCAAGTGTAGGGCCAGCGGACGAGGGTGATGGTCACCAGGTTTTCAGGTGCCTTCGGTGTTGAAGAGACGGGCTTTTCCGCGGCGAAATAGGCCGGCAGAACCTGATCAACGATGACCTGGGCGCTGCGCCATTCGTCGGCACTGGGGGCGGAGCCGTCGGCATGAGCGATTTGCGAGGCGGCGCGCTCGACAAAGAGTTGCGCGATGGAATCGTCGCGAACCGAGGCTGCGAGTTTCTTCTGCGCGGCGCCGAGGGAATCGTTCAGAGCGGATTGTTTGGCGGCATCGAGCGGCGGGGCGTCGAGCATGCCGTATCGGCGGACGCCATCGAGATATTGATAGAGCGCTCCG
Source organism: Occallatibacter sp. (assembly GCA_036495975.1). Classification (GTDB taxonomy): domain Bacteria; phylum Acidobacteriota; class Terriglobia; order Terriglobales; family Acidobacteriaceae; genus Telmatobacter. Next base: position 3,359 of record DASXLY010000113.1, read on the forward strand.
GCATAGAATTTCCTGGCGTTTAATTCCTGGGCCAGCTTAATGGAGGAGTTCAGTCCGATGAACCGGGAATGGAGTTCGATGGACTTCGGAGGCTGAAAGGCTGCGTTGGTTTTGTCCTGAAGAATCTGAAGTTCAGCAGACAGCGAGCGCAAGGGGAAGGAAGCGCTCTTCCGCGGAAGAGTCAGGGATGCGCAGAACTGGGCGAATTGGGCTTCGCCTTGAGCCTCTCCTAAATATAAGAGGCCGTCTTTCGGTTCGGTTGCGGTAGCGAATCCTCGACCACCTTCGAGCAGGGGCAAGCTTTTACCCTGTGCGGCTTCGGACAATGCCTGCAATGCCGCGGGGGCATGGCTCCAATTCCGCTTGGTGGCTTCCTGGTCGAGAGCGGTGAGCTTCAGTCTGGCATCGTTCCATTCGGCGTCGTATGCCGGGAGGCCGCCTTTGAGGACTGTCGCTTTGTCGGCGGCGGCGCGACCACCGTGAACCAGATCGAACGCCTCCGCAAGATCTTCGAGAGCCAAATACACGTGCCCGGCGTTGAGAGCGGCGCTGACATTCTTTAGCGACGCTGCGACGATGGTATTGATCTCGGCCAGGTCGGGGTCGGTGAGGGGACGGTCTTTCAGGGACTGCTCGAGGCGCGTGGCTTCCCGCTTGATTTGCGAGGCTGCATCTTCGGCAGCAGCGGCGACGGTCAGAAAGACCAACACCACCATGATGTGCAGGATCAGCCGCGGTTTCAGGCTGTTGCTCATAGATCGCCCCTGTCATAGACGGAACTTGGCAAGGGAGGTTAGCTGGGGCGAGAGATCCTTCAACAAGCAGAAATTGTTTTGGGGAATCCCACCCTTTCCGCAAAAGTTCAGAAAGGGTGGGGTTGCAGCCTTGTTAGAAACGGTCGAACTCCTGCGGTTGGTAGATCGATCCGCCGAGGTCGGCGTCGGTGAAACCGAACACGTAAAAGTTGTTGGGATTGGTGTTGGGGCCGTCGAAGTCCTGCAGGAAGTCGTTGTCGTTGGAGACCCAGAAGGTGTGGGTGACGACGCCTGCGTTGACAACGTCGGGGCCGAAGGTGATGCCTTCCAGTTTGGCCGGAACCTGATCTGGGGTGATGCCGTTGTTTCCCAGGGTCTGCACGATATCGAGGAACAGAGTTTTGGGGACGGCAGCCGCGGCGGCGGCGGTTCCATCAAGGTCGGTGACATCGACGGCTCCGTTCAGATCAATCTTGAAAATCTGCTTGACCTTGGCGTCGCTGTCATCGCCACGGCCTTTGCCGTCGCGTTCGTCGACCATGAATTCATGATCGTTCAGGGCGGTGATTTCGCTGACGCCGGAGCCGGTGGTCAGCAAGTAGGAATACTCGTGGAGGGTTGTGCCCGAGGCGATATCGATGACTTCCATGCGCAGAACGTTGACTGCATCGCCGCCTTCGGCCGCGTCCTGGATGAGCGCGTTCTGCATGATCCCGACCAGCGTAGTGCCGTCGGGGGTGATGGCGAGACCTTCCATACCCTTGTTGGCAACGCGGCCGCTGGTGTTATTGGCGATTTCGGTGGCGCCCTGCGGCGACAGGTTCGCGACAAACAAATGGTCGGGAAGCTGGAAGCTG
>DASXLY010000114.1:0-8683 GCA_036495975.1 Occallatibacter sp.
TAATCCCGAAACGTGGCAGAAGGCGATCGATCAAGGCGCAGACGGTATTCAGACAAATCTGCCGGGAGAGCTTGCCACTTACCTGCGCTCACACAACATGGCTACTCACTGACAACTCAACTTCGTAGCGGCTGTGTCGCAGTATCTACATCCCGATGCGGGTTACAGACGCAGCGCCAAGGACACGACTGACTGCAAACAGCGAAGGGCATGAAGAAGTGGGAACCGCTTTGCGCCTCCCACTTCTCCACACCCCAGGCAGCGGCTATCCGAAGACAGAGATAAACGCATTACACTAACAATTCGCTCTTAGTCTTTCGTTTCGGATCGCAGCCAATCAGAAGAATGTCTTTCGATGGCGATTCTCACTAACTGACTCCTCGTTCTCACTCCTGCCTTGTGAAACAACTCCTGAATGACAGCTTTCACTGCACTTTCTGAGACCTTAAGATTCCAAGCAATCTCTTTATTCGTGAGCCCGTCAAGAATGCCTCTCAACACTTCGCTTTGGCGGGAGGTTAGAGGCTGTGTACGTTCGAAGCGCTCCTCTCTCTGGGTGCTTCTTCCCTTGAAGAGAGAATGTGCGACTCCCGTGTCGAGCCAAATCTCTCCTTTCACAACCTGATGGATGGCGGTTACCAACTGGTCGAGGTTGCTATGCTTCAAGAAGACTCCTGACGCGCCAGCCTCCATAGCCTGGAGAGTAATTGCGTCGGACATACCTGCGGTCACCATGAGAACTTTCGCTGTGCCGAGATGGCTCTTTAATTCAGGAAGTAAGCGCGACCCTTGTTCCTCGCCAAGATCGTAGTCAAGCAGAATAATATCGGTTGGAGTCTCCGAATATACAGAAATGGCCTCGCTTATCGTCCCACACTGCCCGACTACGTGGAAAGCGGGATTTGTTGCGAGAAGCCTGCTCAAACTTTCTCGAAACAAACTATGATCGTCCACCATGAGTATGCGAATCGGGTCCATCGACCTAGCCCTGCCCAGACAATAATGCCGGGGTTAAGTTAACCACGAAGCATGCGCCATCAGGAATTGACTGGTAATGCAATTCCCCACCAAAGGAGCGCATAAAGGCGCGGGACAAATAGAGCCCGAGACCGGTTGCTGTTGCCCCGGTCTGGAATGGACGGAAAAGATCTTCTGGATGGGCTACCCCACCGCCGTTGTCGACGAACTCCACCAGGACCTGGTTGCCATCGTTTTTGGCGGTAACATATAGGACCGGATTTCCCTTCTTCGAAAGTGCACGGACACTATTGGTAATCAGGTTCAGAAATACTTGCATGAGGCTCTGCCGATCGGCCCACACTGGTCGTAAACCTGGCTCAACAGTCCAATGTGACACGATGTCCTCCTCTTGCAATGAAGGGGCAACTACTATTTTCAACTCATCGAGCACAGCGGCGAGATCGATCTCGGAAGCTTGATCGCTGGATTGCCTGAGATTGACGCTCGCGATGCGTTCGAGTGCAGCGACCAGGTTACCGAGTGCCTCGAAATCTTTATTCCCAGTCAGCAATCCGCAATGTGCGAGATTCTGATGAACAGCGGCGATGGCGCCGGACACATTGCGAATCTCGTGGGAAACGGCGCCGATTGCGATGCGAGATCCGGCAAGCAGTTGGTGCAGGCCAGATACCTCATGCGTTCTGAAGTCTTCGGAAGTGTCGAGCACCATGGCGGCAAGGCGCGATCCGGCATTTGTGTGGTAGGTGGAGAAGCAAATGTCGGCGAGAAAGGTCTCGCCATCATCGCGCTGTCCGCGCGCCTGCATCACGGTGCGAAAGTGCTGCTGAGAGGCTTCATGCCTGGTGACGTTCGTCAGCGAGGGCAAATAGCGATAAATCACTTTCCCTTGGAGCTTCCCTTGCGGAATGCCCAGCATGCGATGCGCAGCTTCATTCGCCATCAATACGCTGCCATCAGCATTCGTTGTGACAATCGCCGCGGGGCTACTTTCGATCAAGACGCTCAACTGCTCTTCCGCTTCGCGACGCGCGTCTCTCTGACTTTCGATTTCATGAAGGTGCTCCAGCGCAGCTCTGCGATTAAGGCTTACGGTACGAACATATAAGCCCGCGCCAAGAAAGGCCGCGAAATAAAGGACATCGCGAGAGATTCCTGTGCGCAGATTCCACGACAGATCATCGAAGAATTCCGCCAACGCCGTGCACAGGATAGCGCTCGCACCGATCTGCCAGGCGTTCAGAGCAATCCCAACCGTCAACATGGGAAGCAAGTAGAGGAACCCCAAGGGGATCTCTCCCACAATCCACCAGTCCAACGAAGCGATCACGACGATCATGATTCCCGCTCTGATCAGAACGGACCGCTTATCCCCCTTGAACAATGCCGCGTACATGCGCTCCCATCATGCCGCGCCGATGTGCACGGCAGTTTTAAGTCTATTGTAGATACCTGCGATGATTTCACGCCGTAAACGATTCAGCGAGAAACAAGATTGACCAAAAGATAGGCTCGATGCTCCGAAAGATGCGATTCGAGACTGAAAGATAGAGCCGGGGACGATTCTCAACGCCCTATGCTGAGAATTATGTGCCATGAGCGGCGTTTTGCGCTTTGCATAGCGTGCTCTGGATTTTTTCGGCAGCACTATAAGAGTTCTCGAATGCAAATTACAAAATCTGTCTTTAAGATCCCCTGCGGGTTCGCCACTCTGGGGTTTCTGTTGGCGTTGAGCCTTCCCGCATCGGCCCAACAGAGTCTTACGTGGGATCAGATCAAGATGAAGTTCGAGGCGGCGAATCCCACATTGAAAGCGGACGCTATCAATGTGCAGGAGATGCAGGCTGAGGAGATCACGGCGTATCTCCGACCGAATCCAGGGTTCACTGCGTCAACCGATGGAACGCAGATCGCCCCCAATAAGGGGATTTGGCAGCCACTCACCGGCACCCAGTATCAGGCTAACTTCAGTTATTTACACGAGCGTGACCACAAGCGGGAATTGCGTCTTGAGACTGCCAAAGAGGGGACGCAAATTGCGCAATCGCAACATGAAGATCTCGAACGCAATCTGTTGTTCAATCTCAGATCCGTATTCGTGCAGACACTTCAGGCGAAGTCGGTGCTTGACCTGACCCGCCAGGAACTGGACTATTACGATCACATCATTGACATCAGCCGCGCGCGGTTCAAGTCGGGCGATCTCGCGCAGATCGACTTGGACAGAATCGAACTGCAACGTGTGCAGTATGAGGCTGACCTTCAGACGGCAGAAGTGAGCCTGCGAACCTCGAAAATTCAGTTACAGCAATTGCTGAATGACAGGACGCCGGTAGATCAGTTTGATGTTCAGGGCCCTTTTGATTTCGCTAATCAGCTGCAGGCGCTCGAAACATTCCGTCAAATCGCTCTTGATAACCGTCCAGACCTGAGAGCAGCACTAGAATCTGTTCAACAGGCGAATACCAACCATAAGCTGGCCATCTCAAATGGTTCGACCGATCCAACATTCGGCGCCTGGTACACGTACAACCCATCGTTTAGCAATCCGAACGCCAACCAAACGCTCGGTCTCAGCCTAAGCATCCCATTGCGCATCTTCGATCGCAACCAGGGCGAAAAGCAACGCACGCAACTTGATATTGGCCGTAATCAGCAACTGACGGACGCGGCACGCGCTCAAGTTTTCGGCGATGTGGATTCAGCATACGCACAGGTGAATAGCAATCTGGTCCTGCTGCAGCCGTACAAGGACAAGTACCTGGCCCAGGCGGTGCGTGTACGCGAAACCGTCACCTATGCATATCAGCACGGAGGCGCTTCTCTTATGGATTTTCTAAATGCACAGAGCGATTACCGCAATGTGCAAATGGCATATCTGCAGTTGATCGGTGCCTATCTGACCGCAGCCAGCCAGCTAAATCTTGCCGTAGGGCGCGAGGTAATTCAATGATCGGCAATTCCGTTCTGAAATCTGTTTGTTGCCTCGCTGCGTGTATCTCACTCGTGGCATGCGAAAAGAAGTTCAACCCTGCAGATGGTGCACCTCCGCCAGCGCAGTCGATACAGACTGGTGACATGAGTCTGTTCACAGTCGAGAAGCCGGAACAGTTCCCTTTGATCAGCGCGGATCAGATCGAAGCTCCCGCAGAGTTGAGAGTTACTGGATCGGTTAACCCCGATATTGCTCGTGAGGTCCCCGTGATTTCGCTTGCCAGCGGTCGCGTTGTGGACATCAAGGCGCGGCTTGGAGATGACGTAAAGAAAGGCGATCTTCTTTTGAAGGTACAGAGCCCCGACATTACGAACGCATTTGATACTTACCTGAAAGCAGTAAACGATGAGCAGCTTGCGAACAAAGCCTACCTACGGGCCACGGATCTGTATGGACATGGGGCAATTTCTCTTGGGATGCTGGAGCAAGCGGAGGATACCGAAAAGGACGCCAAAGCCGATCTGACGGCGGCCGAGGAACAGTTGAAGACTCTAGGCGTGCAGAAGGATCATCCATCGAGTATTGTTCCTGTCTACGCGCCAATTTCAGGCGTCATCATCGCGCAAAATGTTACAAATTCCGCTGCTGCTGGCGTAACTTTTTCAGGCTCGTCCACAGTGTTTACGATTGCAGATCTTTCCGTTGTTTGGATCATCTGCGATGTCTATGAAAACGACCTTCCCAAAATTTCGTTAGGTCAGTCTGCGACCATCACTGCCAATGCTTATCCGGGAAAACCACTAACCGGTCGAATCTCCGACATCGAACCCATCCTCGACCCCAGCATTCGCACGGCTAAAGTCCGCGTTGAGGTTCATAATCCCGGTTTTCTCAAAGTAGGAATGTTTGTGACCGCCACATTCCAGAGTAGGAGCATTGAAAACCACGCGACTGTGCCAGCGTCCGCAGTGTTGCACCTGCATGATCGGGACTGGGTATTTATTCCTGCTGACGACAACCGGTTCCGGCGCGTTGAAGTACACGGCGGCCAGATGCTGTCCGGGAACAGGCAGGAGATTCTTTCCGGCATCACTCCGGGTCAGAAGGTGGTCTCGAATGTACTTCAATTGGAAGCGACTCTGGAGGCGCAATGATCCGGCGGATCGTCGACTTTGCGCTGAACAATCGATTTCTTGTTCTGGGTGGGGCAATTCTGCTCTTCGCATGGGGCATCGTATCGTTCCATAACCTTCCCGTGGAGGCCTATCCAGACGTAGCGAATAACTACGTCAACATCATTACGCAGTGGCCTGGGCACTCGGCAGAAGATATCGAACAGCAAGTTACGATTCCAACCGAGATCCAGATGGCGGGCATCCCTCACCTGCAGCATCTGCGTTCCACCACACTGGCAGGATTGTCCAGCATCATGCTCATTTTCGACGACGATTCCGAAAACAATTGGAACCGAGAGAGAGTAGTCGAAAGAATGGGAATGGTTACGTTGCCTGCAGGCCTTGTCCCGCAACTAGGAACAGACTGGAGCCCCGTAGGGCAAATCTACTTCTATTCGCTCGAGAGCAAGAATCCCGAAATCGATGTCATGGAGCTGAAATCGATCGAAGACTGGACTCTCGAAAAACAGTTCAAGCAGGTTCCCGGCGTTGTGGATGTTTCCAGTCTCGGAGGCGAAACGAAGGAGTATCAGATCCGCCTCGATCCGGACAAGCTCATTTCTTATGGGTTGAGCATTGCTCAAGTTGAACAACAGCTTGCGAACAACAATACAAATGCTGGTGGCAGCTTCATTGTTGCTGGTTCCCAACAAATCAATGTGCAGGCTGTTGGACTCGTTTCGCGAGTTCAGGATGTTGAAAACACCGTGATCAAGACGCAGACGGGAACAGCGCTGCGTGTGAAAGATATTGCGGTAGTCGAGCAAGGCCCGAAAATCCGGCTGGGGCAGAACGGCCGGACCATTCGTCGCGAGGACGGAAAGCTTGTCGATAATCCGGATGTTGTTGAGGGCATTGTACTGCTTCAAAAGGGCGACGACTCTGATCCCGTTCTACGTGGCATTGAAGCAAAAGTGCAGGAGCTGAACGAGCACATTCTTCCCAAGGGCGTAAAAGTCGTTCCATTTCTCGATCGCAGCGACCTGATCCACTACACCACGCACACCGTGCTTCACAACCTGACCGAGGGAATTGTGCTGGTGGTGATCGTGCTCTTTCTTTTCCTCGGGAACGCACGTGGTGCTTTGATCGTCGCGCTCACCATTCCTTTTTCGCTCCTATTCGCTTCCATTTGTCTCGACCTACGACATATTCCTGCCAATCTTCTTTCGTTGGGTGCACTTGACTTTGGCATGGTTGTGGATGGCGCGGTGGTAATGGTGGAGAACATTGTCCGCCATCTCAATCGCAATGGGCATGGAACACAGACTCCTACTGACAGAATCCGTGAAGCCGCACATGAGGTGCAACGGCCTGTTTTCTATGCAATCGGCATCATCATCACGGCCTACCTGCCAATTTTTACGCTGCAGGCGGTAGAAGGACGCCTTTTCAAGCCGATGGCGTGGACCGTGGCATTTGCCTTACTGGGTGCGCTGATTTTCTCCATGCTGCTCGCTCCCGTTCTTTCCAGCTTTCTTTTTCGGAAGGGAGCAAAAGAGTGGCACAACCCCGTCCTAGTCTGGCTGATCGACCACTACAAGCGCGCAGCCGCATTCGCCATTCGCAATCGGTATCTGACCGTGGGTGGCGCTGGGTTGGTGCTGGCAATATCGGCATACCTGGCGTTCAGCGGTGCCATCGGCTCCGAATTCCTTCCTCACCTGGACGAAGGCGCCATCTGGGTGAGAGGAACACTCGCGCCCAGCACTGGACCTGAGGAGAGTGTTGCGATCGCGAATAGGGCACGGGTATTGCTCGCCTCATTTCCTGAGGTGACGGAGACAACAAGCCAGGTAGGCCGAGCCGACGACGGCACCGATACAACCGGCTTCTTCAATACAGAGTATTACGTTGGCCTTAAACCAAAAGAGAAGTGGAGACCAGTCTTCCATCAAAACAAAGAGGATCTGATTGCCTCCATGAACCAGGAATTGGAAAAGATTCCCGGAGTCATCTGGAACTTCTCACAGCCCATCTCTGACAACGTGGAAGAAGCAGTCAGTGGCGTGAAGGGTGAGTTGGCCGTCAAGATTTACGGAGATGACCTGAAGACGCTTGAAGAAAAAGGTAACCAAATTGTCGCCATCATGAGCAAGATCCACGGTGTTCAGGATTTGGGATTGTTCCGCGTCATCGGTCAGCCAAATCTCACCTTTACCGTGGATCGGCAGGCCGCCGCGCGCTTTGGGATCAATGTGGCCGATGTGCAGGATGCAATCCAGACTGCAGTGGGTGGCAATGCCGTAAGTCAGGTACTTCGTGGCGAAGCTCGCTATGATCTCGTGATTCGCTATCAGGAGCCGTATCGCGATACGCGCGAGGCCATCGAGAATGTGCGGCTCCTCTCGCCCTCGGGTGAGCGTGTCTCGCTGGCGCAGTTGACCAAGGTCGCTACTACTGACGGCGCCGAAGAGATCTATCGCGAAGGAGAACAGCGCTACATCGCCGTGAAGTACAGCGTTCGTGGCCGTGATCTTGGAAGTACGGTGGAAGAGGCCATCGACAAAGTAAACAAGCAGGTATCGTTACCTGCCGGGTATCACATTGATTGGGCCGGAGAATACGAAAGCCAGAAGCGCTCGCAGAAGCGCCTTCTTCTTGTGCTTCCAATCACCATCCTGTTGATCTTCGTCATTCTGTACACGATGTTCAAGTCTGGCAAATGGGCCGCCCTGATTATGGTGAACGTCGCCATGGCGCCGATTGGAGGATTGCTCGCGCTGCTCCTCACGCATACGAACTTCAGTGTCTCATCGGGAGTTGGATTCTTGGCTCTGTTCGGCGTCTCTGTGCAGACCGGCGTCATCATGCTTGAGTACATTAATCAGCTTCGCGTGCAGGGCCACTCAATCGAGGAGGCCGCAATCGCCGGTGCTGTGCTTCGGCTACGCCCAATCATGATGACGATGCTGGTTGCCACTCTAGGCCTGCTTCCAGCCGCAATGTCCCATGGCATCGGGTCTGACTCACAAAGACCGTTCGCCATCGTCATCGTCGGAGGGCTGGTGGGCGCTCTTGCCATCAATGTCTTCCTGCTTCCCACACTCTACGTGTGGATCGCCGGGGAAAACGATGTCCTGCCAATTCCAGAGCTTGAGTTTGAGAATTAAATCTATGTCCATGGCGCGAGTACGTAAGGCCGCTCCCAAGTACATCTCAGGGCGAAGGACAAACAGTTGCAAGATTGGAAATAGAAAACGATACGGAAACAAATTCGTAACCTTGGTGTTCCGCACTGGCGTCGTCCTCGTGTTCACGTTCCTGTTGTGGACTCTTGCCATGGTCCTCCTTCAGGCGTTGGAACAATGGAAGAACCGATAAAGGGCGAAGAAAAGTCTGCGCAAATGTACCCGGCTGATGTTGGAGACTTGTCTCCCCAGCCATAATCGGTCAGAAGTCTGGGGCAGGCTACAGATAGCCCACCCCAGAGACTTCTACCCGGCGAATCGTACGGTTAGAACTGGATGCGGCCAGAGAGCTGCACCACGCGAGGAGTGCCATTCATTGCTGTCAACTGGCCGAAGTTGCTCGGCGCGGTGATGTTGATGTAACTGGAGTAGTTTCCGTAATCCAGATCATCGAAGTTGGGATG
>DASXLY010000115.1:0-5366 GCA_036495975.1 Occallatibacter sp.
AGTATTCTGCGATTCTTCATGTTTGATCATTCCCTTCTCCACAACAGCTCGTGCTGTTTTTTACCGAGCGTGAAATGCTGCTTCTTCGATCACAGCAGCTACTTCCGTGGGGTGCGACACATAGACGCAGTGACTGGCGCCAGCCACTTCAACGGTGTGGCTATGAGCTCGCTTGGCATACCATCGTTCAAGGTCTGGGTTGATCGTTCTGTCCTGCGCCGCTACCACCATCCAGCTTTGCTTGCTCCTCCACGCGGGCGTACTAATAACTGCTTTGAAGTTGTTAGCTGCATTGAACACCTGGGATCGGGCCATAAAATCGGCCTGTTCCGAAGAAAGATCGGCGGCAAAGTACTCATGAAACTGCGCCGGATCGATGTATGTGAAACCATCTGCTGTGTTTTTAATCGCTCCGGACTTGCTCAGGTCGCTCGGGAAGCGCTTTCCGTCGTCCGCCTCGTTCTCTCCAGCGTCTGGCATGTGCGCCGCGACATACACCAAACCGGCGACCGACGGGTCTGTACCCGCTTCCGTAATAACGGCTCCTCCATAGCTGTGCGCGACAAGGATGCTCAGACCGTCTTGCAGCGCGAGGATACGTTTTACGGCGGTCACATCATCATGGAAAGACGTCTCCGGCTCTTGGACGAGGGTGACGTTGAAGCCATCTTTGACAAGAATGTCGTATACCCTCCTCCAACCCGAAGCGTCCGCCCAGGCACCGTGAACCAGGACGATATTTTTCACCTCTGACTTCTGAGCTTGTAGTTGCGGTGTGCTCGACCCGGTGGCGGCACCTAAAATCATGGCGAACATGGCAATTTTATTGAACATCCCGATCTCCAACTGTTTGGCGAGTACTGCAGTGCGTTTAAAGAGCACTTACTTCAGTGCTGGTGAAGCTCTCGTCGAGCGGCTGCCTTATGATTCAAGGCTTCATCGTCCCTTACCTGAGGGCTCCTTCAGTTCCATGAGCGCCCATCTCAGCTGTTGATTCTTTACGAGCAACTCACAGATCAATTGCTGCAAGCTTCGAAGTTGGCTCTGCCACTCTTCATGTGAAGGTCCCGTTGCACAATTGGAGACGGCTGTAACTGCGACCGCCGCACGTTTCACCGAGAAGACCGGCGTGTGTTGCAAGAATGAACTCTCAGGTAGCAAGGTAGTCATGTTAATCCCCGCGTAAAGTCATTCCTTTGGTGACGGAACCTCGCTATTGCGCTGCCCTGCCAACTGTCGTGGAGGCACGATCCAAACCGATGCACAATTTGCGAATTGATTCTGATGATCTATTCTTCCTCAGATTCAGTATGAATTCCGTTCTCTCTGGATTTGATCCCTCGAGCCAGACGCTACCACCGTGCTCTTCAGCGATTCGACGAGCCAGGGTGAGCCCCAGGCCTGTTCCGTTGGGTTTTTCGGCGGTTACGAACGGATCGAACAACGTCCAACGAACAGAGGCAGGTATACCTGGACCATTATCCGAGATTGTGATGTAGATCTGTTCATCGGCTTCAGTAAGGTGGACCTTCACCTCAGGCACGTGAGCTGAGCGTGTTGCAGCCTGGCAGGCATTGAGCAGGAGGTTATATAGGGCACTTTCAAGATTCTTCGCATCGATGTCTGCCTCCGTGGGCAGGAACTTGTCGACTATGATCGATACATTCCGCCCCTCTGGATGCAACTTCACTGCCGCAATAGCTTTCTCAAGGACCGGGGACACGCACTCAGGAATAAGCGGATTGTTTCGCCCGCTACTACTGAATTGCAGGAGTGAATCAATGCGTTCCGTCATCCTCAGCACTGCTTCCTGAATTTCGAACAGCAGATCGGCCCGCATGCTCGCGGGTCTATCGTGGCGCTCAAGCAATTCGGCGTTTGCGTAGATCGCCGAAAGCGAATGACGCATATCGTGGGAAATCGAGCATGCCATCATGCCAATTGCCGACATCCTCTCTGACTCGATCAGTCGGCCTTGTGCGCACCGTTGCAACTCGTTTCGCAGATCGAGACCAACGCCCTTATCAAACGCGAGGATATTGCCGCGATCGGTATTCTTGGGTTTCCTAGGGTGTACTCTCACTGATCCCCCCTGTGCGTCCTGTTCTTATTGTTCGCGGCAAGTTGCCTCGAAGGTTGTTCAACGCTGGTGAAGACCGGCGAAAGGCTGTGCCTGGTCTAGAGTTGTGTGTGTGTGCTTCTTGAGCCACGACCGGATGCTGAGCCCGTATACGCAGATGCAAAACAGGTTCGCTGGAATGAAGCCGAGCTGTGACGTTCGCAAAGCAATTGCACAGACGATCAAGCTGTTGACAATTGCGATAAGGAGCCCGGCCCAAGATTTTCGCGCGAGCAGTATGGTCGCCAGGATGGTGAGAACACAAGAAAGATAGTCCAAATGGAACATCGCGAAAACTTATCCTCCAATTGAAACCTCACCTGATGGAGAGAATTAGCGATTCGTAACTCGCTGATCTGTGTTCCGTTCATAACGGCTGAACCAGGTTCAGTGCGATTGTGCCCTTAGATCCGCCGATGACCTGATCCAATGTAAAGCGCCTGGATAACGTTCTCCGCTCAAACTCGGGTCCTACTGCAGTGCCACGTTCTCTTAATGTTTCTCTCTGTCCATCCACTCGCGGACATAGGCCGGGCAGTTCTCAAGCTTTATGCCATCCGCTTCGCAAGCCCTTAGAAACCTGACTGCGTTGCGGTCCGCCAGCCTGAGATCTCCCAAATCCAGGATGATGTTTCGGTTGTCGCGATCAAAAAGCTCCTTCAACTCCAGAACGTGCTCTGCCTCCATGCGCCCACTTAGAGAAAACACCGTGAAATTCTCCCGTGCTGATCGCTCAATTCTCAATGTCATCGATTGTTGTCGCTATGCTCAGAATCCGCCGCCATCCCAGCCAGCGATGTAAGGTATCATGCAATCCAGAGGCCACATGCAACCGATTGAAAACACGGCGACTGGAGGCAGCCCCGATGCCGAAATTTCGGCAAGTGCCGAGATTTCGGGAATTGAGGAAGGATCGAACTTGAACCTCACTGCGCTTTTATGGCCCAGAGAGCCTTCTATGGCAGCGGACTTCTCTGCCAATGCGCGGTAGCTGACTTGAATTAAACAAGGACGCCGCCACCGTCAACTACGACGGTCTGGCCCGTGCTATATCCCTCCTCGATGAGGAAAAGATAGGCTCGCGCAATCTCGGATGCCTCGCCAACCCGTCCAACAAGAAGCGACTTTCCAACCTGGGAATACATCACCTCCCGATCACCATCATTCATGTCCTTCCACAGGTTTGTGCGCACGACTCCGGGTGAAACGGCGTTCACGCGTATGGGTGCAAGCTCAACAGCTAGCGCCCGCGTCAAGGAAACAACTGCGCCGCAAACACTTGCTGCGAGTGTCCATCCTTTGAGCGGGCGCTCACCGGCGACACCGGTTGTCAGTACGATCGAGCCACTTTCTCGGATATGTGTGCTCGCATACTTGATTGCGGCCAATGCGGCCCAGTAACGCAACTCAAAAGCGTGCCGGGCCTTATCGAGGTCAGTCGCTACAAGCTCACTCAATTGCAGCGTATCGCCGGCGGTGAAGACTAAATGGTCGAATTCGCCGATCCTCTCAAAGAAACGTCGAATGTCCTGCTCATTCGAGAGATCGAGAGTGTACCCTTCAGCCTTTCCATCGAGCGCTGCAACCGCCTGTTTAACCCGATCCGCATTGCTTGAGGCGATGATTGGCGTACCTCCCTGTGCCGCGACCTGCTGCGCCACTTCGAAGCCGATGCCGGATGACCCTCCGAGCACCATTACCCGTTGATTGGAAAGCCCCGCGACCGGCTTTAGATTCTTCTGGTTCATAAAATCCTCTTTTCTCGGTGGCGAGCAATTGTTGCCACACTGCAGTAGATGGCTCCATCTCTCATACGCTTCATGCATAATGATTATGAAGCTCATGCGTTTAGAGAAACTACGAAACGTCGACCTAAACCTCCTGATCATCTTTGCGGTTATTGCCGAGGAGAGAAGCGTCACCAAGGCAGCGGCCCGCCTGCTGCTTAGTCAACCGGCTGTGAGCCGTGCTCTTCAGCGGGCCCGCGACACGTTTCAGGACGACCTGGTGGTTCGTTCGCCATCAGGCTTCGAGCTCACACTGCGGGGACGGAAGATTCTGCAAGAACTCGAAGAGCTTCTCCCCAAGGTCGAAAACGTGGTCATGCCCAGTGTCTTCGATCCGAAAAAAGAGCGGAGCATTTTCCGCATTTCCGGACCAGACAATGTTTGTATTGCACTCCTTCCGAGCCTTTGCCGTAAATACACGACCGAGCGCTACAAGGTGAACTTTGATTTCCTGCCATGGCAGGCTGATGCGGCGGACATGCTGGAGCGCGGAAAGCTTGACCTCATTCTTCACGTTGACGACGGCCTGCTGCCGTCTCACTTCAGCACGGAGAAGCTTTACCGCGAGGATTGGGTCTGCGCTGTGGCGCGCGAAAGCAGGTTTGGCGATCGCCTGACACTGAGACAGTACCTGGCTGCGGAGCATCTTACTGTCACAACTCTTCCGAGCGTACAGAACATCCCGGACAAGCAACTCGCAGCACTGGGTACCAAGCGTCGCACCTCTGTCCGGATGCCCTATTTTGGCGCAGCTCTTGGGTGCCTTACTGGTACGGAACTCGTTCTCACGTTGACCAGCGGAATGAAGCAAATGGTGGAGTCAAATTCCGCCGTGCGGCTGGTAAAAGCGCCGTCGGAATTGCAGGCATTCCATTTCTTGATGGTGTGGCATCCCAGGCTCGGCTCTGACTCGCGCCATACCTGGCTTCGCGAGGCTATCCGCCAGGCCGCTCATCCACACTCATCTGGGTAACGCGCATAATGCGAACCGTCTGTTGGCTCTTCGGTGCGGCATCGGTTTCGCAAAATCGAAACGAGAGAACTCGCCGCTAGTCAGAGATAAACTTGTGTTTCTTGATGTTCAGCTGTCTGATTTTCGAGTCGAGCGTCGACCGAGGAATTCCGAGTTTCGCAGCCGCACCCTGGGGGCCAGCGATTTTCCCGTTGCATTCAGCCAATGCGGTTTCAATAATTTCTCTCTCGTGGTTCTGGAGAGTGTCTGGCAAGGGACTTGGCAATGCTTGCCGGGATGCCTCAGGGCTGACCAGCCAAGCCTCTTCGATCCAAAAGGTATCCCCGCTGTTAAGGATTACCGATCGCTCAACGATGTTTTGCAGCTCTCGGATATTTCCAGGCCAAGGATACGATTGGCATAGTTCAAGCGTATTCATGTCAATTTTGCGAATTTGCTTGCCGGCTTTCTCCGCGTATCGCTTAACGAAGTACTCAACCAACATCGG
>DASXLY010000116.1:0-52260 GCA_036495975.1 Occallatibacter sp.
GCTCCATTGCCGGAGCCAGGTCGACTGGATTGCCATTCGTCTTCACCTGCACCGTCGTCTCGCTGTCCGCCTCCTGAAAATAGCTCATGTAGATCATGGGCTCGGGCCGCTCATTCATGAACGCATGCTTCGAATTCTTCACCTCGCCAACCACGCTGAAGAGGTGGCCATAAACGGAAAGTCTCTTCCCTAGCGGATCTTGTCCCGGCCAATATCGGCTTGCCGCCGCCTGATCCACAATCACGACGCGCGGCGTTTTTTCGTTGTCATCCTGCGTAAAGTCGCGCCCTTTGATGACCGGAATACTGAGCGTCTCGAAGTACCGGGGCGTCACGTCTGCCCTTCGGACTTCCAAAGACTCATGGGGACGCGGCACATATCCCTCCGGATATGCTTCCGCCGTTTTCCTGTTGAAGTTCATCGGCAGCCAGTCCGTGAGCGATCCAACCGTCACGCCCGGCAACGCCTCCACGCGATCGAGAATCTTGTGACGGATCAACTGCGCCTCGTCGTTGCTGTAGCCCGCGATATTCAAACCCACTGACGCCGTCAGCACATGATCCTGCTCAAACCCGGGATTGCCCTCGGAGAGATTCCGCAGGGTTTGAAGAAACAGACCAGAACTTATCAGCAGCGCAAGAGAAAGCGCAATCTGCGCTACCACCAGGCCGCTGAGCAGATGCCGATTGTGCGAGCTGCCTGAAACGCTCGCCGATTCCTCTTTCAGAACTTCCGCCGCGGGAACCCGGGACGACCGCCAAGCCGGAAGCGCGCCGCACAGCAGGCTCGCCAATATCGCCAACACCACGATACCGATGACCACGTTATGATCCACGGTTCCGTTCAGGAAGATCGGATTCGAATTCGGCGGAATGAATAAAGCAAATGTCTTGGCCGTCCACGAAGTCAACAGCAGGGCCAGCGCACCCGCGCAAATAGAAAGACCCATCGCCTCCAGCACCATCTGTCTCACCAGTTGTAATCGCCCCGCGCCAAGCGACTGCCGAATGGCAATCTCGCGCCGCCGCGCCACAAACCGCACCAGCGTCAGCGTGGCCACGTTGGCGCAAGTCAGTAGCATCACCACACCCGCGATTGCCAGCAGAATGGGCAGTGTTGCCGCCATGTATCCGTTGGCGCCGAACGGTGAACGCCACAGCGGATCCAGCGTTATGGTATTCACGCCAAGGTGCTCGTTCGGATATTCCGCTACGATGCGGCGCATCAATATCTCAAGATCCAGGTTCGCCTTCTCGCGGCTTACTCCCGGCCGCAGCCGTCCTAATACGTTGAGGAAATTCGCACCACGATGCGTCATCCTGTATGAGTTCGTTCCGATTGGATTCAGAGTTGCCCACAGATCCTGCCGGATTCCCGGCATCGCACCGACGAACCCCTCCGGGGCTACACCGATCACCGTCACCGGGTGCCGCGCAATCTCAATCGACTTGCCGACAATCGCCGGGTCTGCTGCATACCGCGTCTTCCATAACGAGTAACTCAGCACCACGTAGGGAACGGCGTCCGGGCGCGTCTCCTCTTCGGGCAGGAAGAATCGCCCCAGCAGGGGCTTGACCCCCAGCACATCAAAGAAGTTCGACGATACGTTGGCGATATAGATCCGCTCCGGGGCCGCCCCCGCACGCGTCAGCGTGATCCAATCGTGGTTGTACGCCAGCATTCCGAGAAGACTGTGGTTCTGATCTCGCAGATCGCGATAATCCGGGTAAGAGAGCGGTGGAACCGGCGAGATGTTCCTCTCTCCCCGCATCAGGCTTACCAGGCCGCCCGTGTCCCGCGCTCCCGGTATCGGGTGCAGCATCGTACCCGCAATCCAACTGAACACCGTGCTATTGGCGCAGATGGCCAATGCCAGCATCAGGATTGCTGTAAGTGTGAATCCGGGGCTCTTGCGAAGTTGCCGCAAGGCAAAGCGAACGTCCTGGAGCAGTCCTGCCATGGACGCCTCCTATCGGAACTTTGCTCTTGGGGAATGAGAGTATTTGACCCTATTCATTGCATGCAGTGCGCCAAAGCACGACTGTATACAACCAGCTCCTTTTCAATGATCTGCGGACCGTTGTGTGATCCACCGCACACCTGCCCTTGTCCGCTCCTCTGGGAATCGTTCATTTCCGCACACTCCGAAACGCCGCATCGCATCCCATCGACGCCTCGTTCAAAAAGGAAGGCGGCGGGTTATCTCCCGGAAAGGGAATCGCACCCCCTTCATCGAATGTGCAGTGAACACCACATGCCCACGATCGACGGCCCGTCCCGCGCACTTTGCGTGTGGAAACACCACCGTTCACAGAAACATTTATCGAATCTTTCTTCCCTGAGCTGTCGATGTGTTGAGGACTGAGCGCTGATAGCTTCCCCTGCTATCCTTTGACCCAAATGCCGCTCGTCACCACAACCGAGGCTGGTGTCCCCATCCAGGGACCCAGCGCAACCCTCATCTACGACGATTGGTATCCGGCGCTCCGCACCAACACGCTGCGCAAAGGCAAGCTGGCCACCGCGACGCTGTTGGGAATTCCGCTGGTGCTCGGTCGCCGCTCCGACGGACACGTATTTGCCATGCGCGACAGCTGCCCCCACCGCGGCATCCCTCTGAGCCACGGCTGGTTCGACGGCAACCGCGTCACCTGCCGTTATCACGGCTGGGAGTTCGAACCCTGCAGCGGCCGCTGCGAATTGATCCCCTCATTAACCACCCACGATCATCTCGACGCCACAAAAATCTATGCAACCGCCTTTGCCTGCGAAGAACGCGACGGACACGCCTGGGTCTTCATCCCCAGCGCTGGAAGCGGAAAACGCTCGCAGAACGTGCAGCCTCCGGCACCGGAATTGGCGAAGTTCGGGCCGCGCTACCGCACCGCGTTTCTCACCGCCGATCTGCCCTGCAACGTCGATCACGGCATCATCGGCTTGATGGATCCCGCGCACGGGCCCTTCGTGCACCAGGCTTGGTGGTGGCGCTCGCGTGCCAGCATTCGCGAGAAAACCAAGCGCTTCGAACCGATCCCGGATGGCTTCCGCATGAGCGCCCATGCGCCCAGTGGCAACTCCGCGCCCTATAAGCTGCTCGGTGTGTATGGCCAGCCGGTCGAGACCACCATCGACTTCATCCTGCCTAATCGCCGGACCGAAGTGATTCGCTGCGGCGACAAGTGGTTCTCGTCGCTGACCACCATCACCCCTGTCACCCCATCCACCTGCCGCATCGATGTGATCGCCGCATGGAACGTCTTCTACTGGGTTCCGTTCCTCACTCCGATCGCAAAATTCTTCGGCGCAAAATTCGTCCGGCAGGATCAGGAAACCATGATTCAGCAGGCCGAAGGCCTCCGGCACAACCCCAGCCTCATGCTGATCGACGACGCCGACAAGCCTGCCAAATGGTATTTCGCGCTGAAGCAGGCTCGCCTCGATGGCACAGAAAAACATCCGCTGGACGGATCCGTGGAATTACATTGGCGTAGTTAGCTCATCTAAATTAAGCAATCGCCGTACGTTCCAGCGTCAGCACGGTGATGTCGTCTTCCTGTCCATAAGCCTTCGCAGCGGCCGCAATCGAATGCGCCGTCTGAGTGCTGATAGCGCGAGTTCGCTCAAAGCCATAAAGTTCGCCGCTCGCGTTGGAGGCTTCTACCACCCCATCCGACAAAAGTGTCAGTGTACTGCCGGCGGGGAATTCAAATTGCATCTCGCAGTACACCGTCTCTGCAATCAAACCGAGCGGCAGCCCCGGCAGCACCTCGATTTCAACCCCCGCACTATAGGGCGGCAGGTGGCCGGCATTGGCCACCGTGACGGTTCCGTGCCGGCCGATGCGCATGCACAGACAAGTAATAAACCCGCCGTTCTTCGCCTCGCACATCTGCCGATTCAGTTTGCAAAGCAGCTCAGCAGGAGTGATGTTTTCGCTAGCCAGCGCACGGAGAGCACCAATTGCCAGGGTTCCGGTCATTGCCGCTTTCAAGCCTTTGCCGCTAACGTCGCCGACCACAATCAGCGCGAAATCGCCGGGCTGTTCGATCACCTGATAGAAGTCGCCCGCAACCTCCAGCGCGGGAACGTAAGCAGCCTCGATGCGAAGTCCCGGCAGCGTTGGTAGCGACGCTGGGATCAACTGTTGCTGGAGTTCGCGAGCGGCTTCCAGCTCAGCGGCACCGCGCGCCTGGTCCCGCGAAACGCGTGAGAAGCGGAAGAAGATCACGATCAACGTGATTAAAAAGAAGAGAAGGTTTCCGAGATCGTTTGGTTCCACCGACAGCGGTCCGATGGAAATCTGGTTTACGAGGAAATCGAACCGGCTCGATCCGAAGTAGATCGACGCGCTCCCCAGATCGTAGAGTGCCATGGTCGCCGGCGGCAGCAGACTGGGCAAAATGAGCCAGCCAGCTTCGCGGTTCCCGCCCCGATACCACACAAAAAGCAGAATGGGTAGAAGGAGGGCGACGGGAAGTATGGACAGCGGCTCGATGACCATATATGTCGGAGAGGGAACCTTGCCGTACCAGACAAGCCAACTGATCCCGACCGGAATGAGCAGGAGATATTGGTAAACCCGCCAGGCGGGGCCGAGGCGCCGCCCTCCGAACGCAAACGTAAAATTCATTTGCGCAATGATGATCACGTAGATAAGCGGATCGGCCAGCAGCACATTCCATGCCAGCGGGATAAACCCCGACTGCTGCAGATACCAGAGGACGTCTGCGATCCCAACGACCAGGAAGTAAAAACCGAGCCAGAAATACTCGAGATGTCGGCGCTGGCTCAAATAAAGCGCTAGAAGCGCAAGACCGGCCACCAGGATGAGGACGTTGATGACGATCGCAGGAATAGCAGGATTGGTGCGATCGTGAAACAGGGACTGACGCCGGGTATCGATGGCGTCGGGAGTGCCGAGCGAGACGGACATGAACTGGGGAAAATGCCAGGCGGCATAACCGCTGGGTACATGTGTCCGCAGAGCAAGCACAAGTTCGGTGCCATCCGGATCGATGGGGAACACTCGTTCCACCGGACGGTTTACGGCAAAGCCCCCTAAGATTTGTGAGCCGGGCGCCACAGCGCCGTTCACATAGAGCTCGTAGGTACCAACTCCCCCCTGGATTAGTAGCGAAAGCTCCGGGTGATCAACGTGGAGCTTGATGTGCCTTCGAAACCAGCGCCAGCCCGCTTGCGCGTTTCCAAGGTCGTCCAGCCGAGCTGTCTTCCACTGTGAGTCATCGCAACCCGGTGCGGCCCATGCAGCATCGTCTCCTTCTTGCATCAGCCACCCGGCGTCGATGTCACTCGACCAATCCTGGGCGTGCGGACGATCGACCGTCTCCTCACCGGAACCGCTCGAGGGGGGCTGCGCATCAAGCCGCAGACAGAGACACAGCGGGATCAGCAGGATAACGATCGCGATCTTTTTCATGGGTACGCCGAGTTCATACTACCGGCGCAAGGTCCTGAAGAGAATAGAATCCCGAGAATCCAATTAACTCGCCGGGGTGTCCGTGTCGTTCCCGATGTCTTCGTCTTCGCCTTCAATCGAGATCCGCAGCGATCGCAGAAAATTCACGTCATTCTTGGTGAAGGTCTTGGGATCCTCTCCGCCTTCGGCACTGGCGTCGGCATTCTCACCCTCCTTCACCTCGTTCAGCCCGATCGTGGCCTCAAGCATCAACAGCACATCGAAGCCGTGCTTACGGATGTCCTGAACAACACCGGCGATCTGCTCGCTTTCGATAACCGACTCATGGATCGCTTCTCCGAGTTGTTGGATCAGTTCGCGCAGGCGTGAAGTCACGGGTTTTTACCTCCGGCAGCGGCCAGCGCGCAGAACTGCGCAAGGAGCGGCTGAGTGATTTTTATACCTTAATTTGCAGGCAGGCTTCCGGCAACTGCCATCCGATTTAGGATGTGCTGAGACCGCCGAATGTCCGCCACTGCTACCATCATATCGGAGCCCCAGGGAGTCTTTGTTGACGGGGTGGTATCGAATTGAGACCTGAATACATTGGCCGAGTCCTGGGCATTGGATTGCGTGTCGCCGGACGTGTCGCTGGCCAGCGCATCGCAACCCCGTCTGCCCAGCCCGCCGCACAGCACCCGCAAACCGATACTGCAACCCGCGCTCGCACCGCTGGCCAAAGCACCCGCAACGTAGGCCGCGGCATCTCCGGCTTCCTCAAACCTTTCCGCACCGTCGGCGGAAAGATCTGGCTCGAGGTCGTTGGCGCCTTCTTCTTCCTCCCGGTCCTTGCCTTCACCCCGGTTCTATGGCGCACCCGCACCAGCTGGCACCAGGGCCCTGATCACCGCAGCTTCCTCGCCGCCGCCGTCATCATCGTCATTTTCTTGTACCTGGGAGTGAGTTCCTTCTGGCGCGCTTCCCGCCGACGCTAGTCACTACGTCTTCAGAATCGCGTTGGCGAGGATTCCCTTCAGTTCGCTTTGTTGATTTGGATCTAGGCCCTCCACCTTCAGAATCTGCCGGACTCCACCCTGTTTCAAAAGAATGAGAATTCCATCCTGAATTTCCCACCCTGTA
Organism: Occallatibacter sp.; assembly: GCA_036495975.1. Lineage (GTDB taxonomy): Bacteria > Acidobacteriota > Terriglobia > Terriglobales > Acidobacteriaceae > Telmatobacter. Next base: position 6,557 of record DASXLY010000116.1, read on the forward strand.
TAGCATGTCCACTTCGATTGGGATGAGCCAGTTTCCGACCGAAAAGCAATCGATTCAGGAGAGACCGCCACAGAGGTCGCGACATGACAACCCTCGTTGCGTCGGTACTGCTCACGCCTCACCTTCCTCTTCGGCCAGTAAGTAGCCATTTGAAACGCGAGAATGATGAGCCACGACAAAATCAATGTGGGCAGAACGGATGAGAGCATTAGCCGGCCGGCTGCGATGTTTCCCAGCTTTTCCCCACTGATCTCGAACCTTTCCAGAATTCTCCCAGCAATGAGAGCAATCCACAGCCCGACAAAGAAGAAAGCCAGTTGGAGGCGAGACAAAAGCTTCAACCACGGGCGCGAACCTGAGCTCTTAACTTTGACCCTCGCCGCCCTTGCATAGTCGTCTTCGGTTAACTTGTACGTGAATTCCATCAACTCTCCAGTCTGGTTCACGCCTTTGTCTTTCCCCGCCTCAGCCGCGGCGCGATCGCATAATTCACCTGCACCAGCACAATTGCCGCAATGCTCACATACGTGTTGATCACGCACAACGCTGCGCCCGCCGCATACAGCGACTGCGCAATCAATATCCGCCGGCAGATGCTGTGGCTCACCTCGTCCGGCATCTCCTCCCTCACCAGCTTGTGATGCGTCGCATACATCCAGCTCCAATACAGCATCGCGCCCGGCACCAGGATGTTGAACCAGTAGATCAGCAGCGCCGAACGATACGTGATGAACTCCGCCAGCAGCCGCGTTGACAACGGCATGAACGTAATGGCAAACAGAAACCCCAGGTGAATCCACGTCAGGTCGCGTGTGCCTTCGCCGATGTGATTCAGTTGCGTCTGCTGCCCGGCCCAGAAGATGCCGAGCGTGATGAAGCTCATGCCATACGCGATCCACTGCGGCCCCAGCCCCGCCAGCGCCAACACCAGTTCACGCTCCCCATGAATATGTTCAGCCGACGGAAGATGAATATCCAGCACCAGCAGCGTCATGGCCACGGCAAAGATGCCATCGCTCAGCGCCGCAAGCCGTTCAACATTTCTTCCCTGGATAAGGTTGTAGAGCGTCGCCATTGATTCCTGTTTCTAGACCGAATCTACCAAACCAGGAACCTGGTGCCCCCATCCAGTCGAAGTTTTATCGCGAATGGGTGGGAAAACGACCACGCCCGATCATCAGAGATACTTCTTGATCGTCGCGCCAAACCTCGTATACAGGAACGACACCGCAATCAGCGCAACCCCCAGAATGATCAGCGTGGTGAACTTGTCCGGCGTCGACAGCTTCCACACATCCATCAGCAAGATCTTCGCCACGCTGACAAGCAGCAGGATCAGCCCTGCAAGCCGAAAGCTCCGCTCACCCACCGCCAGCGCGAACAAGAACGTTCCCAGCCCCAGCAGGCTCCATGCAATCGTGATGTGTCCTGAGCTCAGCTTCACCGCCAGCGCCGCAACCATCATCCCGAACGGCGCAAAGAAGAACCACTGCTCCGGACTCCGTAACCCGCTCGCAAATGGTTCCGGCAGAGTCAGCGATGCTCCCTCCCAGAACTTCGGCCCACGCAATTTGAATGCGAACGGCAGTGCCGCGAGCAATACAAACGCGGTCACCGACAGTCGATACAGCGGCCCATGCCAGAAGTCGCCATGTGCTTCGCCTATCAGATCAAAAAGCAATCCGCGCATCACCGCCGCCAGTGCCAGTGCAATCGCCTGCACTTCAAATGTCCGCCGCCGCATCCCCCAGGCCAGCCCCATCAGCACCGTCGCCATGCATGCCCAGATCGCGGCAATCCATCCCTCGCCACCCTGGACATAGAACGGGAACTGCACGCCAAACCAGGCCATCAGACAGAAAGTTCCCGCCGCATCCGCGATCAAACCCACAGAGTGTTCCGCTTTGCCGATAGCTTCAGAGCTGCGTGTGCGCTCCAGCAGCCAGTAACCGCCGGCTATCAGGATCAACACCTCGAGCAAATCGGAACCAACAAAATTGAACGCCTTCGCGGCAGGCGAACTCATCCAGCCGCCGGCAGCGTAAGGCAGGTTATTTGACAGATAGACGACAAACGCGATTGCCAACAGCGTGTAACCCTGCCAGCGCAGAAAACCCTTACGCACGAATCGCCCAACTTCGAAAAGAATCAGGCACAAGCCTGTCAGGACCGGCGCAATCCACGGGTTCGCGAAAATGTCGAACGTCACCCAGAGCAGCACCACAGCCGCCGCCCACGAGTACGCAGCCGGCACATAATTGCCCGCTCCCTTCTTCCGCCGCATCGCGACGTATAGCAACGCCACGCCCACCAGCACTGGCGTGTGATGCTTCCAGTCGTTGTGCCACAAATCCCACCCGGCAAGCCCCAACAGCGAAGCAATCACCAGCGCATCTGCCTGCAGCGCGAGCGCGCCACTTGCAATCCAGTCCGCCGCGAGCCCCAGCACAACCACCATCACGAACCATCCCACCGCAACCCATTGCACTGGCAGCGCAACCCACATCGCTGTAGCCGCTGCCGCAGTGCCGACGCAACTCGCCAAAGGCAGCATCACTGCTTCCCAAGCCGAAGGATCCCAGCTGGGCACTGCACTCAGCTTCGGCAGAGTACGTGGGAACAGCTCGCCCCGCACCCAATACGCCAGAGCCGCAATGCTAAGCAACACGGTCATCGCTGTGTGCCGGCCCGGGTCCGCATTCTCGAAGCGGGAGAACACCAGCGGCAGCACATGATGAAAGGCCAATACGCCCGCGGTCCCGAGTGCCAGAACGTCTCCCTCGACCGCCAGCATCGCAGCGCTGAAAACGTGCGCCGTCACTACCAGCACGACGAAAAGCCCAATCCAACCGAGCGGGAGCCATTGATCCGGCATTCCGGCCCACATCGCCGCAGCCGCCGCACCCAGACCAAGCCAGCTGGTGCACGGCAGAATGAATGCCAGCCATCCGCCCAGCGACTCCGCCGATGTTCCTTCCAGGCTTCGCAGTCTGCGCGGAAACACCTCTGCCCGGAGCCAGTACGCCAGTGCCGCCAGTGCCAGCACCACCGTCTCCACCGGATGGCGTCCCGGGTCCGCGTGGTCCAGCCGGAAGAACGCCAGTGGCAGCACGTGATTGAACGCCAGAACACCCGCCGTCATCAATGCAAGTACATCGCCTTCCACCACCGCACGCTTGGCGCCGAACCAGTACCCCGCAAAGACCATCACCAGAAACAGCGCGATCCATCCGGCCGGCAGCCACCGGTTCGGAAGCACAACCCACAAGCAGGTTGCCGCCGCACCCAATCCCAGCCAGCTTGAAACCTTCAGCGCGAAAGTCTCCATTGCATTGGCTTCGATCCCGGGCCACCGCCGTGGATAAATCTCCGCGTGCGTCCAGTAAAGAATTGCCGCCAGCGCGAGCCCCGCCGTGAGCGACCAATGGTGATTCGGATCCGCAGCAACCAGGCGCTCCATTGCCAGCGGCATCACATCATGCAACGCCAGCACTGCGCCGCTGATCAGGCCTACCAGCAGGCCCAGCCGGCGAAACACCGGCTCGCCCAGCCGCAGCCCGGCGATGGCCAGTACCTGCGCCTGCACCAGCCACAGAACCGGCCAGCTCACTCCGTGGAAACGGAACGGCACCGACGAAACCAGCAGCACCACTGCAATCGTCGACAGCACCACAAACGCCTGCCGGCGCTTTGCCTTCGCCCAGTAGGCAAGCGCCATTTCGACGACGCCGAGCACCACCAGCGCCCAGAATGCCCACTCCGGGTGAGCCGACTGAAACTTCAGCAGCCCCAGCACGCCGCCCGAATTCAGAATCGCCGACATACTCGACAGATCTTCCTCGCGCTTGTCCTGCGGAATGCGCAGCACATACGCCAGCCGGAAAATCAGCCAGTAGAAAAGAATCAGTGCAGTCGACGGCCAGAACTCCGCGAAGCTCGCATGATTCGCCGGCAGCACCTCGTTCAGCCAGACGAAATGGCTCACATAAACCGCAATGAGCCCACACAGCTCCAGCACCGCCCAATGCCGAATCGTCGTCACCACCACCAGCGCAATGGCTAGAATCGCGCTCGCCGCCAGCGAGAAAACAACCGTCTGATTCGGCTCTTCGAGATGGCTTGTAAGCAGCGTTCCAAATCCCAGCAAAAAAGCTAGCGCCGTTACGGTCTGCGATCGATAGCGCAGCGAGTGCCCCACCATGCCCGCCGCAACCAGCATCATTAGGACCAGGTCGACGGGCAGGGAATCGAGTACCCGTGCAGCCTGCAGGTGATACATGGCGAAAGTGGTGAAATACGCCAGCGCCCACCCGCCACCGATGCCGCCACGGGCAAAGATCCGATACATCGGCTTGCGCTCAAGCCACACGCCCCCGCCCAACAGCGCAACGCTTACCGCAAATCCGCACAAAACCTTACCGCCCGGTCCCCAGGTCTGCAGCTTGTAGGCGAGAAAGAACGCCAGGCCAATAACGAGAATCGCAATGCCGATCTTGTTCAGCCAGTTCGCGCCCAGTGTTTCTTCCAGCGAGAAAAGCCGGGCCCCGGCAGACGTCCGCTGCGACTCGGCCTGCGGCGGAGCGCCCTGCGGACCCGCGGCCTGATACGCGGCAGCCGCATGGATTGGCGGCGCGGCGGCAGGCACCGGTGGCTTCGCGGCAGCAGCTGGCGCAGGTTCGGGCTGTCTCTCAGGCGCTGCGGGACGTGTTTCCTGCTCCCGCGGTTTCTCAACCTGCGGCACCGGCTGTATCGGCTGCACTGACGCCGCAGCACCCGGCTGCGAAGCAGCTGGTTGCGCCACCGGCACGGGCGCTTGCTCCGGCACCGCCGGCACCACGGCCGGGGTCACCGCCTGTGCAGGCCTTGGCGAAACCGGCGCCGTGAATCCCTGCACGGGCGGAGCCACGGCATGCCCGGCCCGTACTGGTTGGGGCGGCGCCTCAGCCATCGCCACGGGTCCTTCGCTCATAGAGGAGCTCGTCGCCGTCTCCGCCGGCTTCGCGTTGGTCTTCATCAACGCGGCCACTTGCGATCGAAGGAACTCGATCTCCCGCTCCAGACGATCGATCGCATCGCGGAAGCGTTCGTGCGCATCGCGGCTGCTGTTCCACATCGCAACAACCACAATTCCCAGGACAACGATCAGCAAATAGTCCATAAAGGTAATTGGCCGGAATTATACGAGCATTCCATTGAACCAGCGGTACTAACCCATGGAGTAGGCTCGTTTTCCGAACTCGTATGCCACTCTAGCCTCAGAAAAACAGCCAATCGCGGCGAATTGGGACACTTTCGCCTCTGCCCCAAAAAAAGAAGATCCACCCCAATCCCAAAGCGCACATTCCCAGCAATCTTTCCTGAGCGAAATGAATCGGCAGAACGTCGTCAACCTGAGGAAGGTGCATGCCATCTAATTCACTTTCCGCAGGAGCCATGTCATTCGGATGGATAAATATGAGGTCCAATCGCCGCCCGCCATCACCCAGTCGGACACGCCTGTCGATAAGGCAGGCTCAATGATGAAAGATTCGATCGACCTGCTGCTGGCCCACGCGGTCGAAGCGAGTGCATCCGACGTCATTCTCGTGAACGGCTCGCCAGTCACCCTTCGGGTCAACGGCGATCTCAGAGCAGTTCCAGGGCCGGCGGTCACAACCGGGGACATCTGGAACCTGGTGGATGCCCTGTTGACACCAGAGCAGTTGCACGAACTGAACGAACGCAAGTGCCTCGACTTCTGTTTCGTGCGTGGTTCAACCGCGCGATTCCGTGCGAACCTCCACTTCCAGCGCGGCACAATCGCGGCTTCCGTTCGTCTGCTTCCCACCGAGATCCCAACCCTCGAGTCGCTGCATCTGCCACCCTCCCTCTCCGTGTTGGCGGAGCGAAAACAGGGGCTGATTCTGCTGACCGGCGCTACCGGTTGCGGCAAAACCTCCACCATGGCGGCCCTGATCAACGCCATCAACGGCAGTCGCCATGACCACATCATCACCATTGAAGATCCGGTTGAGTTTCAGCATTCCAACAAGAAGTCCTTGGTGGAGCAGATCGAACTGGGAGTGGATACACCGAGCTTTTATCAAGCAGTCCGCGTCGTGTTGCGGCAGGATCCGGATGTAATCCTGATCGGCGAAATGCGCGACAGCGAAACCATGGCGGCCGCGTTAACCGCCGCCGAGACCGGACACCTTGTCCTCACTTCGCTGCATACCAACGATGCGGCTCAGACCGTTTCGCGCATCCTCGATATCTTCTCCGCCGGATTCCAGTCTCAAGCGCGAAGGCAGCTTTCGTTAGCCCTGCTGGCAGTCATCCATCAGCGGCTGCTGCCCGCCACAAACGGAATCGATCGCTATCCGGCCGTTGAGATTCTGATGGCCAGCAATGGAATTCGTAACCTGATTCGCCGCGGAGACGACCATCAGCTCAGAGCCAACATCGAGACAGGCCGCTCCGAGGGAATGCAGACCATGGAACAGTCGCTGGCGGAGCTTGTTCGCGGCGGACGCATCTCACGTGAGACTGCCTACGCCCACAGCAGCCTTCCGGAAGACCTTCGCCGGCACTTGAATGAATGAGATCCAGCGCCCCTGACGCCTTCCTTTCCAGCCCCAAATTCCACGCCTCAAAAAGCCCTGGCGCCTACTCCCTCCCTCGACGGGGGGCAGTCGCTGTCCCGGTTGGGATTCACCCCGCGAAAGTAGCGCTCTGCAGCTGACCGCGATGGAAGATCGGTAACACTGTGCAGCCGCGCGTTGTAAACAAACAGGCGATTGCCATAGGAATAATGGCCCTCGGCATCCCCGTAAATCGAGGTCTTAATCGCCACATCGTCAAGGGTTAGATTTCGCGACACCACATCGCCCCTTAAAGACGAATTCCCCAACGCCATCTGAATTGCAGGCGTCGTATCCCAATCGGTCTCGAAAACCACCGCCGGTCCCGAATACCCGCAGAATCCATCCAGCAGTAGTACGCTCCCGTCAGGCAGCGTACGAACATCGGCCGCCACGTCTTTGAGAATCGCGCTCTGTCGCGAAGCCGCATCGACCCAGAACCAGCCCAGCCCATTCACGATCAGGCACTCAACTCCGCAAACCACCCCGATCAGGACGCAGTACGCCGGCTTGCGCCAAGATCCGAGCAGAAGCGAAGCCAATCCAGCCATGGCGACCAGCACGCATGAAGCGCCCAGGGCCGATGCCATGGCAACCCGATTGTCCAGTCCCGCAGTGGAGAAATTGCTTGCGGCAGACGGAAAAAACAGCACAAACCCCAGCCAGAACAGCACCAGGCCCATCAACAGTAGCCACAGGCACGAACGGCATGTGGGACCTGAGCCGCCCTTTCGCCACATGTACGCACTCACGCCCAGCGCGATCACCATCGCACAGGCGATCGCGTTTCTGCTCAATGCCGCATGTCGATCCAGGCCCATCAGAACGGCTGGCGCATGCAGACCATACGTCCAGAAGTTGAACCGAAACGCCTGAACCAGTGCGTGCCCGCTCAGTTCTGGGAAGCGCATCAGGAAATTCGCATAGTGGTGCGGCAACGCAATGCGCCTCTGCGCGCGAAACTTGAGGATGCCGATAATCAGCAGCACCGCGGCCGTCCCCACCACCCCACTGAGATGCTCCACCCGATGCCGCGAAGAGTTGCGCGCATCCTTGTAGGTGCTCCAGCCAATCCATCCCAACAATGCGACGATTAGTCCAAGCGCAACTTCGTAGGCAAGGATACTCAGAACCAACGCGATCGCTGCGACCGTCGCCCACGCCATCCACCGCGCCTGTGGCCGGCTCGACCGCACCAGCGCATAGATGCCGAAGAGCGCGAAGGCCATGCTCAGCGTCACCTGGTGCGCCGAAATCCAGAAGCGATCGGTGGCGTAGTGAGGCAGAACTCCGAAGACCAGCGCTATAGAAAAAGCCGGCCAGCGTTCGCCGCCCAGCTCTCGGATGACGAGGTAGATCAGCCCGCCAAGCAGCCCCAACAAAACGGAATTGAACAGGTGGTACGCAGTTGCATATTGACCAAACGCTTTGAATCCCAGCACCAGGTAAGCAAGCTGGACAGGACGCGCCACCATCCCTGAATCTGCCCTGGCAAGTTCCCAGAACATCGAGCCGATCCCCAGGTGGGACGAGCGGACCAGCACCGCCTGGTAGTTCCAATCGTCGCTGTAGAAACCAAGACCGAACACATAGGGAAGTGCAGAGAGCAGCACCGCCCCGAACAGAAATGCGCAGTCCATCAGCCGCGATCGATCCACGGGATGCTTTTCCGTGCCGTCATTGTTCTCAGAATCCATGGCGTGAAACGGTGCTGGGGCGCGACGGCTTCAGAATAAACGCGCGATCCGCCGGTCCCTAAGATCGCCTTCGGTCGCCGGCAAAATGCCACGCCGCCAGCCCCAACGCCACAACCCCCAGCCCATACGCCATCCACGCATAGTGGCCGTGGTGAATTTGCCAGCCGCGCCAGAATGCGATTCCCGCAGCCAGCAGCATCAGAATTCCGCGAAACGGATTCACGCCAAGACTCCTCTCGGACCCTCAGGCCAACATCTTGGCCCTTAGGCCAACATCTTACGGCTTGGGTCAGCCGGTTTGACCTGCGGTAGAACCGGTACCTATCGTAGTTAGGGTAGCTTTTGCCGATGAACGAAAGGACTTCCATGACCACCTCCGCCGCGCCAGCTGTTCCAGCCCTCAAAAAAACCGCCCTCAACGCCACCCACCGCGCATTGAAGGCGAAGATGGTCGACTTCGGCGGATGGGACATGCCAGTCGAGTATCCCGGTCCCGGCGGCGGCCTCATTGCGGAACACATGGCAGTGCGCACCGGCGTCGGCCTCTTCGACGTGAGCCACATGGGCGAAATCCAGTTCCGCGGAGCCGGCTCGTTGGCCGCGGTGCAGCACATCACCATGAATGACGCTTCACGCCTCAAAGACGGCCAGGCGCACTATTCCGCGCTCCTCACTCCGCAGGGCACCTTCGTCGACGACATCCTCGTTCACCGCCTCGGCGAGAACGACTACCTCCTCGTCGTCAACGCCGGCACCAAGGACAAGGACTATGCCTGGATCCGCCAGCAGGTCGGCGGCTTCCCCGGCATTCACCTCAGCGACTACTCCAGCTACTACTCGCAGCTCGCCCTCCAGGGCCCCCGCGCTCTCGAAACCCTGCAGAAGCTCACCAAGGTCGACCTCGCCGCGATCAAGAATTACTGGTTCACCTGGGGCACGGTGGCCGGAATTCCCAACGTCCTCATCGCCCGCACCGGCTACAGCGGCGAAGACGGCTTCGAAGTCTACATCCCCAGCGACGAAGTCACCACCGTGAAGATGTGGAACGCGCTGCTCGAAGCCGGCGCCGAGTTCGGCATCCGCCCCTGCGGCCTGGGCGCGCGCAACACCCTCCGGCTCGAAGCCGGAATGAGCCTCTACGGACACGAAATCTCCGAGGAGATCAACGTCCTCGAAGCAGGCCTCACCCACTGGCTCAAAATGGACAAAGGCGATTTCATCGGCCGCGAAGCACTCGCCAGGGTCCAATCCGAAGGCGGCCCACAGCGCAAAATCATTGCACTCGAAATGGTCGATCGCGGCATCGGCCGCGATGGTTATTGCGTCATGTCGCTGGAAGGTGAGCGTATCGGCACCGTGACTTCCGGCTCACCTGCTCCCTTCCTCAAAACCAACATCGCCATGGCCCTCGTCCCCGCCAGCGTTGCCGCCAGCGGAGCGGACGTCATCGTCGAGTGCCGCAACAACCGTGTCCGCGCCAAACAAGTCCCCATCCCCTTCTACAAAAGATCCAAAAAATAGATTCAGAGCAGCGTCATGTTGAGCGAGGTGAGACGCGGCAGCGTACACCGCAGTCGAAATATCTGCCATGAAAATATGCCGACAGATTGATAGCATGACGTGAGTTGAATTGTAGACGCCCACTCATCGCGAAAAGCCGCGATCTGACCGCAAGGTTCCCGTAGGGAACGACGGAAAATAGCGCAGCGGAACCCGGGGAAGGCAAACAACAAGAACCAAAAGTCCCGCAGGGACTTCCGAACTAGCATCGGCAGACAGTGCATTATCGCGAAAGAGCAATAGTCTGAGGCCCAACGAAGATCTGCGGGGCTGGTAGCTAGCAGCTAAAAGCTGACAGCTGTTTTCAGCCGCTGTGCCCCTCGCACTTCATCACGCCGAGAAACGCGGTCCACGGTCCAACCGCATCGCGATACTGGTGCGCCATGATCCGGGAGATCTGGTGCAGGTGCGTCAAATCGTGCGCCGCCCAGGTCGCCAGCAAATTGGAAAGAGAAACGCTTCCGAGCGCCGGGTGACGCCCGCGAAGATTAAATTGGACACCGTGCAGATTCAGCGCCCGGAGCTCAGCCAGATTCTCCGATCGCAAGCGCGCGAATTCCTCCAGCAACTGCGGCAGCGGCTCGCGTTTACTCTCCCGCATCTCCGCCAGGCGATCAAATGGATCGAACGCCTTGTCTTCGCCAAACTCGAGGATCCTCTTCACCCGCGGCATCCAATTGGTGCGCTCACCCTGAATCAAATGGCCGATCACATCGTATACGGTCCAGGTGTTTTCGCCTTCGTCGCGATGCGTCCACCCCTCGGGCAGCCCGCGCAGCAGCGCATCCAGCGCGCTCGGCGTGCGCTCAAGCAGAGCAATGGTGTTTTCAAGATTGTGCGCCATAACCACCGGATGCGACGATCATCACGCCAGATTCAGAAACAGGCAGCGCGACCCCAATGCAGGCTGACCTCGCCCGCAGTTCGGGCACTTCACACCTGCATCACTTCAACTTCCTTCTTGCGCGAGAGCTCTTCCATGCGGCGGATCTCTTCGTCCGTCATCTTCTGGACCTCCTCCATCGCGCGCTTCTCTTCGTCCTCGCTGATCTTCTTGTCCTTGGCCAGCTTCTTCAGCGCATCGTTGCCGTCGCGCCGCACGTTGCGCACCGCTGTCCGGTGCTCCTCGAGCACCTTGTTCAGGTGTTTCACCACATCGCGACGGCGCTCCTCGGTCATCGCCGGAACCGGAACCCGAATCAGCTTGCCGTCGGAGAGGGGATTGAAGCCCAGGTCCGATGCCTGGATCGCCTTCTCGATCTCCTTCACAATCGAAGGATCATACGGTTGGATCAGAATCGTCTGGGCCTCGGGTGTCGACACCTGCGCCATCTGCGTGATCGGCGTCGGCGTGCCATAGTAATCCACCCGGATATGGTCGAGCATGTGCGCGCTGGCGCGGCCCGTCCGCGTCGAAGCCAGGTTCCCCTGGAACCCCGCAACCGCCTGGTCCATGCGCCGTTTCAAGTCGGCATAAAGTTCTTTCATCGCCGGATTCCCAGCCATAATCGAGCCAGCCATATCAACCCCCATTGAATCAATTGCCAACGGCTATTCTACAACCCTGGCGCGCAGCGCCGCGATCCATCCGGAACACGACAACGCATTTACTCACGATTCGCCATTTCCACACCACAGCGACAAAGAGCCCGGCCCGACTGGACTGTGAGGGCTCAACACTGTGAGGGCTCAACGGCGCATGGGGTTCGCCAACACCGTGCCTCAGTGATTACTCTTGGTGCGTAATTCACCGTCTTCTTTCGGAATGGGGAGATTCGATGCGACGTGGAGTTCGCCTGCGGTGTGTATTGGCTCTATGTGTAGTAACCGCCGCAACCGCACAGGAGAAGCCGTTTGCTCCGGTTTCGATTCTCGACGTGCCGACGATCGCAGGCCGGCCTGTGCAACTGGATGCCAAAGGCAAGCTACTGCCCTGGCCGATGCCGGATGACACCGGATATTCGTACTCGGGATATGTACTCAGCCAGTGGACGATTCTGTTGGATCAGTACAACCGCCAGCGTCTGCCATATTTCTACTGCTGCTTTGACTTCGACCGCACCACCTTTGAGTTGCAGCCTGATCATCACTGGGTCAACTCCACGGCCTACCTCAGGGCAATGATGGAAGGATTTGTGGAGCGGCTCTATCCCTATTCCGGTGATCCGCGAACTCTTCAGTTCCTCCAGTCCTTTGCGGACTATGAACTGGAGCACGGACTCACGCCGGAAAACTATACCTGGTCGCAGGTCCCCTACGCCTCGGCCAATCCTGGCGCCGAACGCTACAGCGGATGGAGCAACCTGGGTGAGGACTACATCGAACCACCCATCGTGGGTGAGGATGGCTATGCCTATCTCCGCCTTTACGAAATGACCGGCGACACAAAGTACCTGCGCGAAGCAATTCGCTGCGCTGAAGCTCTGGTAAAGAACTGGACCCCCGGAGACTCGGAGCACTCTCCCTGGCCGGTAAGGTGCTATGCGCGCGATGGCAAAGCCTCAGGCGGAGGAATGGGGCCGTATTCGGCCAACGTCATCGAGCCCATCATGCTCTTCGATGAACTCATTCGCCTGAAGCAGGGCAATGTCGATGATTATCAACGCGTGCGCTCGGCGGTCTGGGAGTGGTTCAAAAAATATCCGCTCGCCAACAACGTGTGGGTGGGATATTTCGAAGACACCGTGGCCAGCATGGGGAACATGAACCAGGTCATCCCCTTGGAATTCGCCCGCTATGTTCTTCTGCATCCTGACAAGGACCCGGAGTGGCGCGAACACGCCCGCAAACTAATCGAGTGGGTGAAGACAACTCCAAAGTGGCCAAAGTTCGTCGTACACGGCGCCACAATCACCACCGAACAGGGGAACGGCAAAGAATACTGCTGCAACGATCCCGGACAGTGTTGCGATAGTCACACCTCGCGACTGGCCGCCGTGGAAGCGCTTTACTACGCCAAGACGGGCGATGCCGCCTATCGCGAGGAAGCCTACCGCTCCTACAACTGGGTCACCTATTTCCAGGGACTGTCGTCTGCGGCGCATGCCCCGTTTACAGGGCAGTGGTGGTTCACTGACCAGTACGCCGACGGCCCGCGCCGGATGATGGATGCCTTCTGGGCCGTCCCGGAATGGGCTCCCGTAAAAGAGTCGCACCTTCTGGGGTCGAGTTCCGTTGTCACCAGCATTCGCTACGGCAAAGGCTCCGTAACCTATTCCACCTTCGACCCGGAGAGCGACGACGTGCTTCGTCTCGACTTTGTTCCGCAGTTTGTCATCGCCGACGGAAGACCATTGCAGCCCCGCAATGACTTGAACGCTCCCGGCTACACCTTCGAGGACACGACGCACGTGCTTCGCATCCGGCATGAAGGCGCGCGGAACATCGATATCCAGGGTGACGGCGGATCGCCGGCATTTCGCATGATCACCTTCGACGATCCACATCTGCCTGCCGGTACTGTGCTCAAGGGAGATTACCCGGCCGGTGTAATCGACTGGGGCAAAGGGCAGTGGCGGATTCACGTTCCGCAGGGAAAGTTCGGCACGTTCAACCTGGCGCTGGCCGATCCCAGCGAGCATGTCGCCGAGTTCCGCTTCTATTGGCCGCGAGTCTTCATGGGCTTCGATGCCTATAACTCAGGATCCGCGAAGGCCACCATCACGGTGCGCTCTCCGCAGATGCGCGAAGTCACCTTCACCATCAAACCAGGTGAACTCCACAGACTCCGCACAGAGTGGCCCGACCGAAGTTCCAAAGTGGTTTTCGAATTCAAGGACGGCAGCGGCCTCATCTTCGATAACTTCGCCTACCGTGAAGACTAGTTGTGTAGTGGCAACAGCCCGTCTGATCTGCAATCAACGAACCATGGGTTGATTAATTTCCGACAGCGGCGGTCATCTTACATCTACTGCTGCTGCCGGGTGGCAGCCGCCTGCTCATGCGCGTGGTAGCTCGACCTAACCAGCGGCCCCGACTCCACGTGGCGAAACCCCATCTTCATCGCCTCCGTCTTCAACTCGACGAACTCCCGCGGCGTATAAAGACGCGCCATCGGCAGATGATCGCGCGACGGCCGCAGATATTGCCCGATGGTCAGAATGTCGCACCCCACCGCCGCCAGATCGCGGAAGACCCCCAGCAATTCCTGCGTCTCTTCGCCCAGCCCCACCATCACCCCCGACTTGCTTACTCCCGCCGGGTTCAACTCCTTGGCGTATCGCAGCAACTCCAATGTCCGCTCATACCGCGCGCCCGACCGCACCACGCGATACAGCCGCGGCACCGACTCCGTGTTGTGGTTCAATACTTCGGGCTTCGCGTTCACGACAATCTCAATCGCCTCGCGATTGCCTTGGAAATCCGGAATCAGCACCTCGACCCGGCATCCCGGAGCCTGCCGGCGAATCTCCTCGATCACCATGGCGAACACGCGCGCCCCGCCCACCAGGTCGTCATCGCGATTCACGCTGGTGATCACCGCATGCTCCAGACCCAGCGTTGCCACCGCTTCAGCCACCCGCCGCGGCTCGTCGAGGTCGATGGGCTCCGGACGCCCCTTCGGCACCGCGCAGAATCCGCACCGCCGCGTGCACAGGTTCCCCAGCATCATGAAGGTCGCCGTCTTGTGATGCCAGCACTCGCCGATATTCGGACATTGCGCGCTCTCGCACACCGTATGCAGGCCCAGCGAACGCGCCAGCCGCTTCAGGGAGTGATAATTCTCTCCCACCGGCGCACGCGCCTTCAGCCACTCCGGCTTGGGAGCGGGAGTCTTTCGCGCGGGCTCAATCTGCACCAGTTGCATCTATTCCATTGTACGGGCAGCGGAAAGATCGCGACGCTTTGAAGGGGCACGACTTCAGTCGTGCCGCAAGATGCGTTTAATATTTCGCGCTTTAGCGCCTGGGGAAAGGTCTTCGTTGTTTTCCCAGCGCCTCCGTATCCCGAGGACACGGATGAGTCTGCATCCGGTACAATCCCGCCCATTGGGAGGTTCACGTGAGAGGCGTACTCGTAACCGCTGTCGTTTGTCTCGCCGTTGGCATTGGAGTGCTCTTCGCCTTCTGCCACGGCAACACGGGCGTCCAGTTCGCCTATCCCCTCTCTGCCGCCTCAATTCACATCGATATGACAACTACCGGCATCCCCGCCATCGCCGGATTCGTGCTCACCGTCCTCGGCGCCTTCCTGCTCATCGTAGCCACCATCATCGCGCTCTTCGGCATGCGCCGCAGCAACGGCGGCCCTGTAAAACGGCGCGAAAGCGCCTTCGAAGAATAAGCAATAATCCCGTCATTCCGAATCCCCCTGGACACAAACGTTCACGGAAGTGCATGAAAACGGATTGGGCTGCCGTCCACAAGCCCCGGAGGGGCAGCGGAGACTAGCCCAGGAGAAGCCGCGCGAGCGGCGCACTCCTGGGAAATGTCCGCAAGGAAAAATCTAGCCCCGTAGGGGCGACGGAACCGTTCGCGTATACCGCCCATTTCGACGGAGCGACGAAGCCGCGGGCGAATGGCCAAGGTACCCGGGATTCCGTCAAATCTGAAATCTGAGTGCCCCAGATCTCGATTTTGAGACCTGGAAGAATGTCTTAGTCGCGGGTGCCCCCGGTCTCGATTCTGAGACCGGGGAACGAACCTACTCCGCCTGCTTATTCTGCGTCCCCGCCGGCGTCGCCTTCAAATACTTGTCCCACCACCCCAGCCAGCGCTCATATCTGTCGCGAATAAAACTCGGCCGCGTGAACCCGTGAAACTGCCCCGGATACACCACCAGTTCCGTCGGCCGTCCCAGCGACTTCAACGCTTCATACATCTGCTCGCCGCCAATCAGTGGCACATTCATGTCCGAAGTTCCGCCCATAAACATCATCGGCGTATGTACGCGCTTGTCGATCTCGAGGAACGGATAGCTCATCTTGATATAGAGCTGCAGATTCTTCCACGGCGGCCCCAGCTCGTTGTCGTATTGCAGAATGTATTGATCCACTCCGTAGAACGACATCGGCGCAGCCACACCCGCTCCGCTGATCCCGGCCTTGAAGCGATCCGTACTCGCCACCGTATAGTCCGTCAGGATGCCGCCGTAGCTCCAGCCTGTCACCGCCAGCCTGTTCGGATCGGCCACTCCCAAGGCAACCGCCTTGTCCACGCACGCCAGCAGATCCTCGACCTCGAAGTGACCCCAGTCCGCCGCGATCGCCTTCGCGTAATCCTGCCCCCGCCCCGAGCTTCCGCGATAATTCACGTTCAGCTCGGCATAACCCTTAGTAGCCAGCCATTGCCGCAGAAAATCGAACGCATGCTCATCCTGCCCGTTCGGACCACCATGGACGAACAGAATCATCGGCACCGGCGATCCCTTGAAATCCGCCGGCTTCGTCAGCAGACCATGAACCTCGATGCCTTCCTTGTCCTTTGCATCGATATCTTCGGTCGAAACCAGGTTCAGCTCTGCCACCAGCGCGTCGTTGTGCGTCGTCAGTTTTCGCAGTGAACCGTTTTCGAGCGCATAGATCTCCGCCGGCGAGGTGTCGTTGCTGTAGAGAACTGCCGTATGTCCCCCCGCCTCGTCCCACGTCATCACCGTTCCCTGTTGCGACAGTTCGCGCTTGATGCCGTTCCCATTGAGCTCCACTTCCGCCGGATACACATTGCGATCGTCCGCAACCAGGTAGCTCAGTCGCCCGTCCTTCGAGAAAAACGGCTGGTTCACCCCGCGGTCGAACTTCGCCGCCGGATAGCTTACCTTCCCGTCCAGCGTCACCACCGCCGGCTTCACCTGCGAATACTCGAGCAGCTTGATCTCTGCTCCTTGCGTATAGGCGATCGACAGCGAATCCGGCGACCACGCCAGGTGCCCGCCATCCGGCCCCTTCCATGTCGTCAGCTTCTTCGCGGACGACGCGGCCTTCGCCTCCACCACAAACACGTCGGAATTGTTACTGCGATCCGGGTCCGGATCCTGGTTGCTGACAAACGCGATCCACTTGCCGTCCGGCGACCACTCAGCCTCGTTCTCATTCACATGCTTGTCGTTGGTTAGCTTCTCGGCCTTCTTCGCCGTCAGATCCCACACGTAGAGCGCGTTGTACGCATCGTCGCGCAGATAGCCCTGAACGTCCTGCTTGAAGTGATAGCGATCGATCACGATCGGTTTTGGCGGCACGGGTGGTTTGCCCTCTTCCGGATCAGGCTCAGCCTTGGGATGCAGCGTCAGCAGCAGCCTCTTCGAATCCGGCGACCAGCTGTAGCCCTGGATATTCTGATCGGTAATATTCGTCAACTGCTCGGCCTCGCCGCCCCGGCGATCCATCACCCATACCTGGTCTCCCTTCACCGTCCCCGGCCGCGATGACATGAAACTGATATAGCGCCCATCCGGGCTAAACTTCGGCGCGGATGCGCCTTCCTTGCCGTACGTCAATTGCACATGTGCAGAGCCATCCCACTTCACCATCCACAGATGCGTCTGCGACTTGTCTTCCTTGGTATCGATCTGGCCGACCGTGTAGACCACCCACTCGCCATCGGGCGAAATCACCGGCGCACCCACCCGATGCAGCTTGGCAAGATCATCAAGGTTGATATCGCGCTTCTTCGGAGCATCGGCGGCGCGAGCGGCAACAATGGCGGCAGACATCAGTACAAAACAGGCGACAGGCTTCAGCGTCGTGGGGAACATGGCCAGAAGCTTACCATCCGCCCTCCGAGCCCATCCACGACAATCTGATCCACGGTTGCCTTGTAACAAAAGCACGACTCGGGGAACCCACGGAGTGGGTCGCGTGCCGAAAAGCCGCCCCCAAAAACCGCCGGGCCCTCAGCCCCTGAGAGACGATTCACAGCACCTTCGCCGGGTGCCCAGGGCTCGCTTTTGAGACCTGGGATCGTATCTCAATCACGACCAGCCCCTACCGCAACTTCTCCCGAACCTCGGTCCTCACCAGGTAAAAGAAGAACACCAGGTTCAGCAGCCCCTGAATCAGCGCCGCCCCATAATGTAGTCGCACAAAGATCCACACGTTGTAGCCGCCCAGCAGCAGCACCGCGGCCAGCGACATGGCCCATGCCCATCGCAACATCACCAGCAGCCCGCCGCAGGCAGCAAGCAAAAAAACCGGCAGCACAATGAACACCACTGGATAGTGCCCACCCACCACACCGATCACGATCACCACTGACAGCAGCAGCAGGTAGAACGCAATCGCGATCAGGCCCGGTAGAGGCTCCCACTTTGCTGCCGGCTGCCGCGCCTCGCTCGGTGGGCCTTCATCGACCTGCCCTTGTCTGGGTTTTTCGTCGCTCATAGCGTGTGTAGATAGGCCAGCAAATCCCGCAGCTGCTGATCGTCCAGCGAAGTCCCCGGCATGGTCCCATGCCCATGCAGGATCACCGCGGTCAGCCGCTCATCCGTCGGCGGAGCACCTGAGGGCATTGCCTTGATCTTCGTAATCGCCTGCAATCCCGGTCCATGCAGCCCACTCGTCGACGTCGGATAGTGACACTTCGCGCAGGCCTGCTGAAACACCTGGGCTCCGCGCGCCTCCTCCGCAGTCCACTCCGACGATGGCTTCGATGGCGGCAGGGACTTACATCCGGTGAGCCCCGCCAGCACCGAGCCAACTGCCACCAGGATCAGCAGAAAACTGAAAACTCGTATCCTCATCGCTGGTTTGATGATACAGCCCGTCCTCCCGGCCCGCGCCCCCGCCTCACCAACAACTGTGCCATAGAGCACAGTCGCATTCTTGAATAAAGTGGACTATAGTCTAAATTATGGATGATAGTCCAAACTCCTTGCAAACCCGGCGCCGTTGTCAAACTCGTGCCGAGATTCTCCAGACCGCCTTTGAGCTGTTCGCCAAGTCCGGCTACGACTCCGTCTCCATGGACACCATCGCCGAATCCGCCGGCGTCTCCCGCGCCACCCTCTTCAATTACTTCCCGCAAAAGGAACTGATGCTGCATGACATTGCCGCAGCGCGTGCAGAAAAGCTGAAAAGCATCCTCAGCGATTTTGCCGCAACCGGCAAAACCCCCAGCTTCGATGACATCGTCCGCCTCATCCTTAAAATCTCCGAAGAGAATGCACGCATCGGCAATCACTCCAAAAAGCTGATACTCGAAACCTTTTTCCGCTCCGCATCGCAAGGTCTATTGTTGGCCGCGCGCGAGGAGGCGGTCGGTGCATTGACATCTTTCATGACTAAAATCGTTCGCCGCCGCAAGCAGGCTCACCTCGCCGCCGAAACCCTCTTTGCCGTTTACCTCGCCACCATGCTCGAGTGGCTCATGCGCGACACTGCTCCAGCGCCGTGGCTGCTCGATACCATGCGCGCTCGCCTGATGTTGCTGCGGGAGGGAATCCTATGAAGCGCCGCATCCTGATCATCGCCTTCTCTGCTGCGGTCCTCATCGTCGCCATCTGGGCCATCTTCGCCTGGATCGCCCACCGCAATCGCTACGAATACTCCGGCACCGTCGAGACCCGCGAAATCCAGATCGGCTCGAAGATCGGTGGACGCGTCACCGAAGTTCCCGTCGAAGAAGGCCAGATCATCAAACCGGGCACGGTCCTCGTCCGCTTCGAATGCGACGAAGTCAAAGCGCAGCGTGCCCAGGCCCAAGCTTCGGTCGAACAGGCCCAGGCCGATTTCGACAAGATGCTGCGAGGCAACCGCCCCGAAGAAATCGCCCAGGCCGAAGCCACTGCCCGCGCCCAGAAAGCCACATTTGAAGCAGCTCGCAACGGCCCCCGCCTCCAGGAAATCGACCAGGCCCAGGCCGACTACAAGGCAGCCTCCGCCGATGCCACCAACGCCGAAGTCTTCTACCAGCGCATGCAGAAGCTCATCGCCGCCGACACCATCTCCCGCCAGCAATTCGACGATGCCCGCGACAAGCGCGATGCCGCCGCACAGCGCGCCGAATCAGCCCGTCAGCGCTTCGCTCTGCTCCAGGCCGGAACCCGTCCCGAAGACCTGCACGCCGCTGAAGACAAATACAACCAGGCCGAAGCTGCGGCCATCCTCGCCCGCAAGGGCTTCCGCAAGGAAGACGTCGAAGCCGCGCGTGGTCGCCTTGCCGAAGCTCAGGGCCACGTCGCCGAACTTGATGCCCGCCTCCGCGAAGCCGAACTCACTGCCCCCGCCGACGCCGTCGTCGAGGTCGTCAGCGTGCGCCCCGGTGATCTCGTCCCTCCCGGCCGTATCGTCATCACCATGCTCGAAGCCTCGCAGCTCTGGGTAAAGGTCTACGTGCCTGAAACCGACCTCGCCCATGTCCACCTCGGCCAAATCGCCACTGTCCGCGTCGACAGTTTCGGCAGTCGCGCCTTCCAGGGACACGTCGGCCAGATCGCTTCTCAAGCAGAATTCCTCCCCCGCAACGTCCAGACCAAGAGCGACCGCGAACACGAGGTCTTCGGCGTAAAGATCTATGTCGACAACGCCCAGCAAATCCTCAAGTCCGGAATGTCGGCAACGGTGCATCTCGAATGACCGCCATCATTGCAGCCGACCATCTAACCATCCGCTTCGGCTCGTTCACCGCGGTCAGCGATGTAAGCTTCGAAGTCGCTAAGGGCGAGCTGTTCGGCTTTCTCGGCCCCAACGGCTCCGGCAAGACCACCATCATCAAGGCGCTCTGCGGCCTGCTTCGTCCCACCGAGGGCACCGGCCGCATTCTCGGCATGGACATCCGCAAGGACGCTGCGGAGATCCGCCGCCACGTCGGCTACATGTCGCAGAAGTTCGGCCTCTATGAAGACCTCACCGTCGCTGAGAACATCGCCTTCTATGCCGGCGTCTACGGCCTCGATTCCGCAAAGGCCGCTGCGCGCACCAAAGAAGTCCAGACCCTTACCGGCATCGCGCCCTACATGAACCGGCGCGCCGGCCAGCTCTCCGGCGGTTGGAAGCAGCGCCTCGCCCTTGCCTGCTCCATCATCCACTCCCCTCAGGTTGTCTTCCTCGATGAACCCACCGCCGGCATCGATCCCGTCGCCCGCCGCGCTCTATGGGACCTGTTCTTCCAGCTCTCCGGCCAGGGCGTCACCTTCTTCGTCACCACGCATTACATGGACGAAGCCGAACGCTGCGGCCGCGTCGGCTACATCTATCTCTCCAGGCTCATCGCCATCGGCACAGTAGCCGAATTGCAGAAAGTCCCCGAAGCCAACCCTGCCGGAACTTCGCGCATTCAGATCGTTGCGCCAAATCCATCCGAGTCGCTCGACCGCGTTCGTCATCTGCCCGGCATTCGCGAGGCCACCATCTTCGGCCACTCCATTCACGCCCTCGCAGAAACTGATCGTCTCGACGATCTGCGCGCCCAACTTCCCCAGGCCAGGATCGACCCCATCGAACCTTCGCTCGAAGACGTCTTCGTCACCCTCACCTACCGCATCATGGAAGCCCAGAACAAGGAATCGCAGAATAAGGAGTCGCATCGATGAAGACTCTCTTCCGCGGTCTCGTCCCCGTCTGCCGCAAAGAATTCCTGCACATCATCCGCGATCCAGGCACGCTCTTCTTCGCGCTGCTCATCCCCATGCTGCAGCTCTTCCTCTTCGGCTTCGCGGTCGACACCAACATCCGCCAGGTCCCCACCGTCATCCTCGACGAATCCAACACCCAGGACAGCCGCAGACTGCTCCAGGCCTTCGCCGGCTCCGACGTCTTCAACCTCAAGCTCTATGTCCAGTCGCAGGACCAGCTTTACGACGCCGTGCGTGGAGGAAAAGCCCGCGTCGGCATCCGCATCCCCTACGACTACGCCCGCCGTCTTCAGGACGGCACCACCGCAACCGTCCTCGTCCTGGTCGATGGCTCCGACTCCAGCGTCGCAGGCCAGGCCATGAGCACCGCTACCGGCGTCGCACTGAAAGAATCCCTCGGTCGCGCGTTGCCCGACGGAGCCATGCCCATCGAGGTTCGACCATCAGTCCTCTACAATCCGGCCACGCGCTCCGCCAACTTCTTCGTCCCCGGCCTCATCGCGATTCTCCTCCAGGTCATGGCCATTCTCATGATCGCCCTCAGCCTCGTGCGCGAGCGCGAACGCGGCACCCTCGAACAACTCACCATGACCCCCGTCGCCCCGCTCGGCCTCATGCTCGGCAAGATGATCCCCTACGGCGCACTCACCTTCGCCGAACTCTGCGCCATCCTGCTCGTCATGCGCACCATCTTCCTCGTGCCCGTTCACGGCAACGTGATTCTTCTACTCTTACTCTCGATCCCGTTCCTGCTCACCGTCCTCGGTATCGGCCTCGTCATCTCCACGCGCGCCCGCACTCAGGCCGAAGCCTTTCAGCTCTCCATGGGAACGATCCTGCCGTCAGTCTTTCTCTCCGGCTACATTTTTCTGATCGAGAACATGCCGCCATTTTTCCAGGTCATCAGCCATCTCATCCCCGCCACCTACTACATCCAGATCCTCCGCGGCATCATCCTCCGCGGCGCAGGCATAAGCGAGCTCTGGCTCCCCGGCATAGTCCTCACCCTGATGGGCTGCGCCAGCACCTTCATCGCTGCAAAGATTTTCGTGAAGCAAGGCGCGCAATAAAGCTGGAGGCTGGGTGCACTGAACACTGAACACTGGCCTGCCTAGCAGGTCTTCACTCCGACGCCGCAATCGCCTCGCAGATCTTCTCCATCGCCGGAACTTCCGCATGGCTTCCCGGCCGCCGCCCATTCACCAGGATCGAGAATGCCACCGTCTTTCCACTCGCCGTCGTCAGATACCCCGAAAGCGCGTTGGTCTCATTCAGCGTCCCGGTCTTCGCGCGCAGCTTCCCCTTCAGCGGCGAGTTCCGGAACCGCGTTTCCAGCGTCCCGTCCACCCCTGCCACCGGAAACGTGCTCTTCCACGCCTCGCCCCAAGGCTGCCGCGACGCATACGACAGCAACTGCGTATACGCCCGCGGAGTGATGCGGTCATCCATGCTCATCCCCGAGCCGTCGTAAAAGAAGAAGTCCTGGTCGCTCACTCCCGCGTCGATCAGGAACTGGCGCACCACCCGAGTCCCCTGCGCCAGGCTGCCGTCTTTCGCAAACGCCTTCCCCAGCAAACGCAGCAGCAGTTCCGCATGCAGATTCTGGCTCACCTTATTCGTCCACATGATGTCCTGCGCCACCGGCGGCGACACATGTCTTGCCAGCACCCTCCGATTGTTCAGAGGAGCTTCCATCGTCTCCAGTCCCAGCGGCGCCAGCCTCAGTGTCTCTGCGCGTTCCGCGTTAAAGTCCCCTGTCCCTTCTGAGTACCGATGCGCCGCCGTGGCCTCGCCCTTCACGATCACCCCGCGATGCAGCAGCGCATCCTTGAATGCTGCCGCCGTAAATTCCGCCGGATCTTCGACAGCCAGTGGAGCGTGCAATCCCTGCGCCGGAGCCGTCCCCCAGGCGCGCACCAGCAGGTTGCCCGGTCGCCGCTCCAGCCCTGGATGTGCCTGCTCGCCCGCCTGCGCCATCGTCATCGAGTTCTCCAGTTGGTAGTACTCGATATTCGGCGTCCACTGCCCCACCGTCGAACCCGCTTTTGCAGGATCCGCCGTCACCGTCAATTCAATCGTGTTATCGGCAAACGTCAGCGCCGAGATCGGCGCCCCATATCCCCATTGCAGGTCATCCCACGCCCACGCCGTCCCATAAGGCTCACTCAGGTAGTAGCTGTCGTCGCCCACCACGCTGCCATCGACGGTTCTGATCCCGGCCTGCTCCACCTGCTCCGCGATCAGGTCCAGCACGTCCATGGCCTTCGGTTCAGCCTTCGCTTCCTGCGGCGTGGGCGTTTCCGCAGGCTTTCCGGTTGGCGATTTCGCTGGAGCATTCGCAGGGCTCGGTTGCGGTGTCGAAGTGCCGGGCTCCTGATATGGATAGGTTCGCGCACTCATGGTCGGATCGCCCGACCCGAGAATCAGCAAGTCCCCATGCAGCACGCCATTCGATATCTCCCCATTCGCCACCACGTTGGTCGTCCAGGTCAGTGTCTCCACAGGCAGCAACGCATAGGCCGCTGCGGTCGTAGCCAGCTTGGCGTTTGATGCCGGCGTAAACAGTTTGCCCTGATTCAATCCATAGAGCTCCCGCCCATCGAGCATCGTCACGCTGATGCCGAACTCCGTATGACTCAATGCCGGATCGGCAAGGACAGCCAGGATTCGCTGCGAAATCATTCCGCTCGCCGGTGCTGCGGCATGGGCCGGTCTTTGCGCAGAACTATGTGTCCGATGAGATTGCCCGATGGCGCCCGCGCCAGGCACAAGCAGGACCATGCACAACGCCAGAACTCGCTGTGGGTGAGACATGCTCGGAGTTTAGCAGGACCGGCAAAGCCTCCTTTCGTCCCGCGAGTTGAAGGGCGTCGCTCCGACGCACGAACTCTCAGGGGTCGCGCGGGAATGCTCGTTGAGAGAACGATCCCGCTAACTTGTTAACCCCTCGCAGGGGTCGCTAACTTGCTGCTCTTGTCAGAAAAAGCTCACTCGCGCTCAACTCAGTTCTCACCCGCACACATTGATCCCGTACTGCCGCGCTCATAATGAAAGTGGGGCTTGATAGGATGCGGAAAAACATCTGCTTTGAAAGGGCACGATTTCAACCGTGCCGAAAAGCACGACAAATGGAAGCCGGCTTTAGCCGCCGAGGAATGTTCTCAGGGCTTTTTCTCCGCTGCTTTAGCCGCCATCAAAATTCATCCGAATCGGCCCGATGAATCTACTGACCCGCACCCTCGCCCATTGGAAGCTGCGCACCCGCTCGCTTGAACTCGGCCGCCGCACGCTCATCATGGGCATCATCAACATCACTCCCGACTCCTTCAGTGACGGAGGCAATTTCCTAGCCCCAGATGCGTCCACCGCCCATGCTCTCCGCTTGTTAGAAGAAGGCGCCGACATCCTCGACCTCGGTGCCGAAAGCACCCGCCCCGGCTCCCAGGCCGGCAACCCCGCACACCCCACCATCAGCGCCGACGAAGAGCAGCAGCGCCTGCTCCCCGTAATCGAAGCCATCCGCAAGGCCGCACCCGCCGCCGTGCTTTCCGTCGATACCTACAAATCCGCAACCGCGCGTGCAGCTCTCGCCGCCGGAGCCGAAATCATCAACGACGTCAGCGGATTCACCTGGGACCAAACCATGTCCGCCGTATGCTCCGAATCAGCCTGCGGCGTTGTCCTGATGCACACCCGGGGCCGCCCCGACGAGTGGCGCACTCAATCCAGACTTCCAGCCGGCGATTTAATGGACCTCATCCGCAGCGGCCTCTCCCAGAGCCTCGCCATCGCCCGTCAATCCGGCATCGCTCCAGAATCCATCATTCTCGATCCGGGATACGGCTTCGGCAAGAAGTTCGACGAGAACTACGCAATCCTCGCTCGCCAGGCCGAACTTCTCGCCCTCGGCCGGCCGCTCCTGGCCGGCCTCTCGCGAAAATCCTTCCTCGGCCACGCGCTTTCTAACCTGCACGGCGGCGAGCAGGCGCCCATCGACGCCCGCGAAACTGCAAGCATCGCCGCATCCGTAGCCGCAATCCTCCACGGCGCATCCATCATCCGCGCTCACCACGTCCGTCCAGCAGTAGAAGCCGCCCGCATCGCCGACGCCATCCTCCGCGCAAGTTGACGAATCGACGGTTTTTGTCGAATGGCTGGGAAACATCCAATCTCCGCCAGCCAGCCCTGTCACCGCCTCGACATCTCCCACAACTTCATCACCGTGTTCCAATTCCTTCCCGTCCCCATCACCCCCAGAGCCTTGTCCAGCGTCTTCCCGGTAAACTTCGTCTCCGCCGCCCCATCCGGCAGATGGAAATAAATGTGATCGTTCGCCAGGTGATACCGGTCGCGCCGCTTCGGATACCGCTGCACAATCCGCTCCAGCGCCGCCCGTGCCTCCGCTGCAGCCGGCCCCGCCAGAAACGCCACGTGAACCTTCGCTCCCTCCGCCGCCGCCTCCGCCGCAAACGGATTCTCTTTGACCACCCGCTCCAGTTGCTCATGCGTCCGCACCACCACCCCCGGCGATGCGCCCATCATCTCTTTGAATCCATCAGCTACCGCCTGCGCCACCTTCGCCGCCGATCCCTTCGCGTCCACCACCGCGTTGCCGCTCTGGATATACGTTTCCACTCGCGTAAATCCCAGATCCGTCAGCATCTTCCTGAATTCCGCCATCGACACCTTGCCGTACCCACCCACGTTCACCGCGCGTAAAAGAATCACATACGTCGGCATGCAATACCGCCTCCTGCCCGCGCCCCGCATCTCAATAGCATCACCTAATATGGCGCGAACCCCAAATGCAACCGCTGGTGCGAGTCTATCCGGAAATCTTCGCGAACCTTCCACCTCGAACCCTCGTACAATCATCACCGTGCGCAGGGCCACGAACCTCCAGGAACTCGAAGACCAGTTCACCGATGTGGCTGCGCGCTTCCAGTCGCTGATCCAATCCGCCGGCGACCAACTGTCCAGTGCTCCGCCTGCGCCCGGCGCATGGTCCGCTGCGCAATGCCTGCACCATCTCAACATCAGTTCCGACGCCTACTTTCCCGTGTGGCAACAGGTCATCGCCAATGCCGGCCCGCGCAAGACCATGCTGAACGCGCCCTATCCGCTCGATTTCTGGGGTCGCCTGCTTTCGTGGATCCTCGAGCCGCCGGCGCGCATTCGCTCCAAAACGCCGGTCGCCTTTGAGCCATTCGAATCCACTGGGATCGGTCCACTTCTCGACGGCTTCCTCGATCGCCAGCAGCAAATCATCGCCACCCTGCACCGCTGCCGCGGCCGTGCCATCGACCAGGTCAAGATGGCTTCCCCAGCCGATCCCCGCATCCGCTACAGCATCTGGTCGAGCTTTGTCATCGTCGCCGCGCACCAGCGCCGCCACCTCTGCCAAGCCCAGCAAGCCATAGCAAAACTCCGCACAACAAATTAGCCTTCCTTTTCGGAGCAGCGGCCTTCAGTCCCTGAGGGGATGAGCTGATCCAT
Source organism: Occallatibacter sp. (assembly GCA_036495975.1). Taxonomy (GTDB): domain Bacteria; phylum Acidobacteriota; class Terriglobia; order Terriglobales; family Acidobacteriaceae; genus Telmatobacter. The sequence goes on from DASXLY010000116.1 coordinate 33,435, forward strand.
CATTGGGTGTCATCCCGAGCGCACGGGGCCCCAAGCGCTTTCTTAAAGCTTGGGGGTGGCAAGCGAAGGATCTGCTTTTGCGACGTGTCAACCAGCACGAACCCGTGCGCCCCATGTCTCGCTTCTGAGACATGGGACGAAACCTCAATCACGAGAAATCCCAGTCCTCCGACCCGCAACCAATCTATTGCTTTTCCGAGACCAGATACACCACCACTCCGCTAAGCACCGCGATCGTCGCCAGCACCGGAACAATCCACAACATCCCGCTCAAATCCCCCAGCCCAGCCGGCAACAATGCGTCCAGATGCAACACGCGGGGAAGATCCGAAATCCAGGCGCTCCAATTGCCCGCCTGCCATACCAGCACCACCACGGCCACGGCCAGCGACATTGCTAGCGCGAAGACCTGCGCCCCAAAAATAGGTCGCGCCATCTTCTCGATCGCGGCGTTCCTGCGCCGCAACTGCGCCCGCCACCACAAAGCTCCCGGAGCCTCTAACCGGACCAGGGGCATCGTTTCCCTGCGCTCCTGTCCCAGTGCGGAAGTTACCAGCAGCAGGTCAGAGCAGATCCGGCACGTCTCCACATGGGCTCGCAACTCCGCCGGACACGCCTCCGGCCAGTAGCCCTGGCGTAGCAGTGCCGTAACCTCTCGCTCGCGCGCGCAACCAAACGGACTCATGCTCCACCTTCTGTGCGCAGAAGCTGCGCCATCTTCCGCCGCGCCCGGAAAAGCAGCAGACGGATGCTTGCTGAACCCAGCCCCGTCACCTCCGCGATCTCACGGTGCGAATAGCCTTCGGCATACGCCAGCCACAGCAGCTGACGATCGCGCGGCCGCATCTTCGCCATCGCCGGCTCCAACATTACCTGCGATTCCGTTTGGCCGGCACTGCACTTCGCCTGAAACAAATCCTCCGGCATCTCCTCAATCGAAGAAGATCGCGGCTTTCTCCAATGATCGCGCAACAAATTGGTTGCAATTTTAAAAAGATACTTTCGTGCCGCGACCTCACCCTCTTCCGGCACCGTCGCGCACAGGAAGCGCACGTAGCTCTCCTGGGCCAGGTCGTCGGCCAGCGCTGGATCGCGACTCACGCGCGCCAGGTAGGCCCATAACTGCCGGGCCGAGCGCGCATAGAACGCCGCGAACTGCTCGTTATCCATTGCTGTCGCGACAGCACCGGCGGCAAGACCCGCGGCCTCGCCGGCCAGTGCATTCGGAATGATCGACTCCCAGGGCATCGGCCTCTGCTTCCTCACCTTCAGCGCGCTCCGCCATCACTGCCGGTCCTTCAGCACCGACTCATACGTCGACGACTGAAGCCCGCTCTGCGCCGTCTCCGGCATCAGTCCCAGCCGCGACGCCAGCAGCCACGAAACGCCTGCCGAGATAATAAATCCGATCCCCGGCATCAGCACCACGATTCCCAGAATCCGCATCGGGATCTGCGTATCCGGCCCGACATGCTGCAATGACAGCAACCCGATCCCTAGCAACACCATCACGATCCCCGTCTGCAGCGGCGTCAGCACCCGCCCCACTGCGCTCGGCACCCTCTGGTTCTGTTCAAACGCCACCGGAATCGGCGCGGCTTCCAGGAATTTCCTGCCCGCCTCTGTCTGCATATACGTCGCCAGTTCCTGATTGCTCGTGAATTTGTCAATCAGCCTGGTGTGCACATCGCTCTGCATCTTGAAAATTCGGTTCCAGCGGCGATTCTCGACAAAAACGCGGGCCAGCCAAAGGATCGCGATCAGCGCAACCACGAATGCCAGCAGCGGGACTAAGCTGTCCCAGAACCTGTACCAGCCGCTCTGTTCCGGTTGTTGACGATACACGTCCGGCCACACCGCCCGTTCCAGGGCCTCGTCCGGCTCTCCGTCCGAGTGCTTCAGGTGTGAAAACAAATAAAATTCCGGATTCCGCGCCACATCAGGGTGCGCCGCCAGAAAAGCCGCCAGCTGCGGATTGTTCCGCGCAACATACTCCTGGTTCGAAAGCAGCGAAGGATCGTGCGACACGACCGTCGTCAGCGTCGGACTCAGCCGCAGCAACCGAATCAGCTCCGTCTGCGTCTCCGCAACCTCCCTGTCATTCGGCACAGGCGCCGCGCTTGCTGCTGCTGGCGGATTATCCGCCTTTTGTGTCCGCGGCTGTGCCACCGCCAGGGTCCCCAGCAGCAATGTCGAAACCCCAATCGCCATCAAAACCCGGTACACCGGGCCATGCTTGTCCATGTCTTTCCCCTTCGCTGAACCGAGAAGCTAAACGCCTCTCATCAGATACAACGAACCAGCCCCCATCCTGGTTAACAAACACCAAATGAGCCTGGACGCGGGTGAAAACAGGTGTCATTTCAACTATTGATGGGCCAATTTGCCACACGGGAGATGATGAAAACGCTCCACCCCGCAACGCTCCCGGAGGGAGCACCGAGAATAGCCCAGGATGAAGTCCGCCATCGCGGACGGAACCCTGGGAAGCGATGGTAAAGAAGTCCCAAGCCCCGGAGGGGCGTTCGAGCCCCACCCGCGTTTCCGACGGAGCGGAGTTGCTTTCCGCGGTCCACAGCGATGCTAGTCCCTGGACCCCAGTCCCTCAGTCCCTAGCCCCTCAGTCCCCGGTCCTAGTCTCTCGCCCGCCGCTTGAAAACGGGCCCTGCCAGCCATTCGTGCGAGTCGAACATCCGACTCGAATTGCACTTGTAGCACGTCTGGTGTGCGTCGAATCCCGATAACCGCTCCTCGTGGTTCGCGCGTGGCCAGCTCCACGCGTGCATCGGACAACGCAGGGTTAGCCACATGCGATCGAGCCCCTCCACGAGTTCCATGCTGCCCACTCGATGGGAACGTGCAGTTTTGCCCAGGATTGTCCGGCTGATTCGAATGTAGATGGGAAGGATGTTTGTCGTTGCCACAGATGAAACCTCAACTTCGTGTGCTTCAGGCAGCGCAAGCGCGCACCTGCTTCAACTTCCAGAGAGCCCGACTCCAAGACGTTCAGACATCAACGTTGCAGGTCGTTCCTCTCTTGCACAGCGCTGAGCGGTTCGGGAATCTGAAAAATCATTCTACAGCTATGCAGCCGAGCTATCCGGTGCTTGCCACTCCGTCCCCGAGCGCCCACGACCGCCGCATACAGTATCTATTCTTGCAGCCCATCTCTCATTAACATGTGATGTGAATCACCCAAATGGCGCTGGGTACCCCATCCATGCGAAGCATCGGTAGGAAAGCAGGAACCCCGCCAAACCGGAACTGTCCCGCCCAGCGATCGCCTCTCAAAGCGATTGCTGCCGAAGCGCAGACAGCACACTCTGCGGGTGAAGCGGCCTTTGCAGGAGTTCGAAGCCCGATCGTTGGATCGCCTGCTTCGTCTTACTGTTCACCGTCGAGGCCGTGAACAGGATCACCCGGCACTCGGGATGCCGTTGCCGGATGGCCCGCGCCGCCTCGATTCCGTCCACCCGATGCATGCGGATATCGCTGAGAACGACATCCGGCTGAAAACGCTCCGTGAACGAGATGGCTTCCTCCCCGCTGTAAAGAGCTACCGGCGAGAATCCATTCAGTCGAAGGATTTCGGCCAGTGTGTCGGCGACCATCCGGTCGTCATCGATTACCAGCACAGTCATTTTCCTGGATTCGCCGGTCATAGCTCTCCTCCGAACCAAAAACAACCAAGCGGCAACACCCAGTCTCCCCTTGGATGCCTGAACCTGTTCCGAGGAAGCCCTTCAGTCACTCGAGGGTAAATGTCTCATGGAATGAGCAAGATACATGGTTCCGTTGACAACCGATTTCGCCGCGCCGACATCTTCAAAAATCAGATTTTTTTCGCGCAGAATTCCCGCCCCGGTCAACTGGTCCGAATTGAAGGCGGGAGTGAGTCATTCGTAGTAATGCACGTTGACCGCCAGAGCAGCATCGTCCAATTGATGGAGCGAACTGGAAAGCACCGCCTCTTCGAAGTTCCGTTCAAGTCGATGCGCGTCTTCAACCGCCAGCTTGCCCGCGCAATTCATCGCTTCCTTGATGTCTGCGAGGAAAGCAAAGCCCGGGAACGTTCCTGAACTTCCGTTTACTGGCACACCAGCAGCCTGGCGTACCAGCAAGCCTGACGTACCAGCAGCCTGGCGCACCAGCAGCCTGGCACACCAGCTACACCAGCCTGTAGACTTTCAATCAGTCATGAGCTGCCTCTTCTGCCAGATCATCGATGGAAGCATTCCATCCAAAGCGGTTTATCAGGATGACCACTGCTATGCGTTCGCTGACATCAAACCGCAGGCGCCCGTGCACGTTCTCGTCGTCCCGCGCCGGCACATCTCCTCCATTGCGCAGATGCAGAAGGAGCACAACGAGCTTCTCGGCCACCTGCACTGGGCCGCGGCTGAAATCGCTCGTGCCAAGGGCTTGACCGGCGGATACCGCACCGTCATCAACACCGGCGACGACGGCGGCCAGACCGTCGATCACGTTCACGTTCACCTGCTCGGCGGCCGCCCCATGACCTGGCCCCCGGGATAGACGCAGCGATTGCGGCGCCGTTTCTCGCCTGCTTTTCCACCAACCCCAAAAAACAAGGGGTGCCTCTTCGGCACCCCTGTTCTCTTCGTTCTTCTAATCCCTGATCCCTGTTCCTTGCCCTCTTCACATCGGCTGAGAAACTGACTCGTCTTCCTCGTCCATTCCGTACCTGCGCAGCAGGTTGGGAAGGCTTTGTGAAAAAGCCGAACGCGGCATCACCGTGTCGCATCCCAATTCCACTGCCTTCATCTTCAAATCTCCCTGAAGATGATTGAGAAACCCGACAATCGATGTCGCCTTCTTGAACTTGGTTTTGAATTTCGGGATCAACGTCATCGGCTTGGCATTCAGATTATTCAAATCGAATACCAGAAGGGTTGGCTTGGCATCATCGGGTGCATCAAGAATGCGCGAGACGGTCTCCTTCTCACCCTTGACGAACTCCACCTTCACACCCAGCTTCTTTGCCGTCTCCTGGATCTTCGCCTGGAAGAACAGGTCATCGATGAAGCAATAGATGCGCGTCGGCGCGTCGGCCTTGACCGGAACACTGGGCGCGCCCACATTCACGTCGTAGTAACCGCTGCTGTGGTGTCCATTGCTTGTTAGGGGAATTGTCGACGGAGGCCCGTCTGCCACGTTGCCGTTCACCGTGCGATAGCTGTGATCCATCGGGCCAACAAACGTCCGTGGGCCTCGCTGCCTCTCCTTGCGTCGCCCGTGCTGCGGAGCAATGCTGTTGCCCGGCTGAGGCTGGGGACCGGAATTCTTCTGCTGGAAGAACTTCTTCTTCTTCCGATGCCGTCCCGAACCCTGCTTCTGCCCTCCGCCCTGCGGCTGCTGATGTTGCGGAGGCGAAGCCTGCATCTGAGGCTGAGCCTGCTGGGGTGGACCCTGTTGCGCTTGCCCCTGCGGTTGCTGCATGCCCGGCTGGTTTGATTTGTTTTTGCGACGACGCCTGCGGCGCCGATGTCCTTGCGACTGCCCCGGGGCGTTCGCCTGGGCCGGCCCCAGATCTGGCTGAGGCACTGTCGGTTCTGTTGTCATGCGTGCACTTCCTGGCACTTTACTGTGTGATGCATTCCTTCTCTTGGGTCAGCATTTTCTGATTCTGGGATGCTGAACTTCCCTTCGCCAACGGCACGTTCCTCTTGGACGAAGAACAACGCTGCCGGTAGCTTTCCGCTTGTCGACGTTGCCGCGCAATTTGCCGGGGATCAGAACCCTGAACGCAATCCATTACGTGTTTTGCGACCCACGACGGTTGAACGGCGGGTGAAAACCTTTCTTGCCCAGCGCATCGCGGCACTCCCCTTCATCCCTCGACAACTGCCTGTCGTCAGGATCCCCGCGGAGAATGACGCCACTTAATCTGATGCGGCTCCGGGGCCAAACATCTAGTCGAATCGCTTAAGCCCTCTGCTCGCCGAAACTCGCTGCGGCACTGCGGTTGTGCCGGCTTTTTTTGATCGGTACGAATCGGCCAGTGTTCCCTTGGGTGTTGCCTTCCTCTAGATTGTTCGCTGCGCCGGGTGAAACCGGTCCCGCTTCGCGAATGATCTATTTTGAGCGGCGAGCCTTCTCTGCCCTTCATCCGGGTGGTTCGCTTCAGCCGCCTGATAGGCAATTTCGATACTACAGTCTCTGGCAAAACGGCGCAAGAGGGCCATACGTTGCAGGCAGCGGTACAAGCGTAACCACACTTTTCACGAAACGCTTTGAGTGTGAGTTCCAAAAACACAAACGCCGCTCGATTGAGCGGCATTTGTGCCCCTGCGCTGGTCACTGGCCTCCCAGCAATTATGGGCGGTGGTTATTTCCACCGCGCCTTCTACAGGCTCTCTCGACCGGTCGGCCACTTCGTGGTGGCGGCGCTTGCCGAGTGCCTGGTGTTTGCGGGCTGGCCGGATCCTTTCCAGCAGCCGGTACATCACTGGCAACCTTCTAGTTAGCAATCTCTGTGCCGTTTTCAGCTCAACCTGTTTTCAATCACTTACAGCCCGCCGAAGGGGTACATCGTTTTTGATTCTGGTAAAGTTCGTTTGTCTGGCTTCAAAAAACAATAGATTGCCGATCAGTGCTGGCACTTCCCGCAGAAGTGCGTGCTGCGACCCGCCACGACGATCCGCTTGATCGGACTTCCGCATGTCCGGCAGGGTTCACCCGTCCGCTGGTAGACGCAATGCTCCAGTTGGAAGAAGCCGCGAGCGCCATCGGCATCAACGTAATCGGAGACTGAAGATCCGCCCAGACGAATCGCCGCCCGCAGAACCTCCTTGAGCGAAGTTCTCAGGCGCTCCAGCTCACCACGCGTCAGCCGGCCCGACGCCCGACGCGGACGAATTCCCGCCCGGAAAAGACTTTCGTCGGCGTAGATGTTCCCAACCCCCGCTAGCAAACCCTGATTCAACAGCGCTGCCTTAATTGCCAGTTTGCGCCCGCGAAATAGCGCGGCAAACTCCTCCGACTCTATCTCCAGCGGTTCCGCGCCTGGGGCAGCAAAGCCTTGTCCTGGGGTCAAATCACGAAACTCAAGACGCCCAAAACGCCGCGGATCAATAAACCGCAGCTCGCGGCCACTCTCCAGCGAGATTCGTGCCTGGGTGTGCTTTTCCGCTTCGGCATCAGGCGTCGTTACCAGCAATCTTCCCGTCATACCCAGGTGCACGATCCACTGCGCTGCTATCGCATCTTTCAGCCCGACCGAACGTTTCCCCACCCGACGCTCCTGCGGGCCGAGTTCGAAGACGATATGCTTTCCGGTTCGGTGCACCGACACGATGCGGCGATCGCGCAATCCAGCGGCCTGGCGTTGCGGGGGGTTCTTGAAGGGCTGAGGGTGTGACGAGAACCAGGCTTCCACGATCCGATCGCCGCGCAGGCGCTTGTCCACGCCGCGGGCAACGGTTTCAACCTCGGGCAACTCAGGCATTCCCTAGATTGTAGAAGGACCGGGATCAGATCCCTGTTCCCAGCCTCTCAATGCTCGTTCGGTTCCCTGATCTTGCTGGCTTCGAAGCTCACGATGCGCCACACCCCGCGCACATCCTTCACGTACACCCGCGTGTACCGATAGCTGCCCGAGAAGTCCCCCTCAGGACCGCGGCCCTTCACTTCCGCCCGGGAGGTGACCAGCGCGGTGGTTCCGTAAAGACGAATCTTGCGGTCGCTCAAATCGAGCGACGTAAAATGCACATTCCCGGCGCGGAGGTTGGCGATCGCCTGTTCCTTCGATTGCAGGATCCCGGTCGGCGAAATGGCCATATAGTCTTCGGCCAGCAGACTGTCCATTGCGGTTGTGTTTCCGTGCAGGATGGCGTTGCGCCAGACATCCTCGAGGCGTTCGATCTGATGGCGGGTTTCGTGCTTCTCGGCGCGCGGCATCGCCGCCAGCGAACCGGCCGCGGCAACCAGCACCAGCGCACCGAAGCCCAGCGCAGCGAAACCCATGACGAAGCGCTTCCGCTCCACAGGCCAACTTGCCCTTAGCAATCCCATAGGCGTAACGGATAGTAGCCTTGAACTCCGTTGCGGGTCAATGCGTCGCATCACATCCGTCTTTTCACAGCCCATACTTTCGGTCATCAGTTGGCGTGACCAAAGGAATGCAGAGTCACGAATCTTTGACTTTCGAAAAGAGCCGGAGTCACAACCGGGACAGCCACGATGCGAAACGCCGGTGCAGGGAACTGGAAATTTCAGGACAGCGAGGCAAGATCTTCCCGGTTGCGCTCCAGCATTTTCTGATAAAGCCCGGCCACCGCATACTTCTTGAAATGCGGCGACTGCCGATGCGCATCCTCGGCCTTGTGATCCTGGTATTGCTCGTAGATCAGCACCGTACACGGCTCGCCCTGCACCCAGTGCGGAAGGAAATGCACACACCCCGGCTCCTGGCGCGATGCCGCCGTCAGTTCGTGCAGAATATCGGCAATCTCCGCCCGATCTTGCTGGGCAAATCTCATACGGACGATAAAGCTGATCATGGGCAGAACTTCCTCAGTTACAACCAGGAACCTACAGCGAGTAGTCTACGCGTGAATCTCATTGAGCATTGTGGCGAACTCCGGAAGAACCATCGTCTGCTCGCGGTCGGGCCCGGTTGAAACCATGCCGATCTTCGCGCCGCTCTCGCGTTCCTGGAAGCGAAGATATTCCTGCGCGGCTTTTGGCAGCTTATCAAACTCCGTGATGCCCTCTGTGGAAGCTTTCCAGCCCTTTAATTTTGTGTAAACCGGCTTGACTCGCTCAAGTCCAAGAACGTCGGCGGGAATTTCATCGCTAACCTTTCCGTCAACCTGGTAACCGATACAGATGGGAATCTCGTCGAGTTCGTCGAGCACATCCATCTTTGTAACCACTAGCCACTCGGCGCCATTCACCTGGTTGGAATAGCGGAGCAGCGGAATATCGAGCCATCCACAGCGCCGCGGACGCCCGGTTACAGCGCCGTACTCGTTACCACGCGCGCGAAGCTGATCGCCGACCGCCTCATGAATCTCGGTCGGGAATGGCCCTTCGCCCACGCGAGTCACGTAGGCCTTGGTCACCGCGATCACCGTTCCAATCGCCGTGGGACCTACGCCCGTACCGGTAGCGGCACCGCCGGCAGTAGCCGAAGATGACGTCACAAACGGGTACGTCCCGTGATCGATATCCAGCATCGTGCCCTGCGCACCTTCAAACATCACGGAACCGCCCCCGGCCAGGACCTGGTGCAGCAGCCGGCCCGTATCGGTCACGAATGGACGGACCTCTTCGGCTGCGGCGGCATACTCCTCGTACATCTTTTCGGGTTCCAACGGATCGGTGCCGAACAACGCATGCGCGATCGCGTTCTTCTCCGCGCACGCGGCATAGATGTGGGTTTTCAGCAGGTCGGAGCGCATCAGGTCCACAATGCGCAGGCCGCTGCGCGCCATCTTGTCTTCATACGCCGGCCCAATCCCGCGGCTGGTGGTGCCGATACGCTTTCGCCCCGGAGCACTCTCGGCCGCAAGCTCGATCATCCGGTGGTAGGGCAGGATCACCTGGGCGCGATTGGACACGAACAGCTGGCCGTCGACATCGATGCCGAGGCCGCGCAACTTCGCGACTTCCTTGAGAAACGCGATCGGATCGAGCACCACGCCGTTGCCGATGACACCCTTGCAACCGGGCCGGAGAACGCCGCAGGGAATGAGCTGGAGCACGAACTTCTGCCCGCCATGGATCACGGTGTGCCCGGCGTTGTGTCCGCCGGCATAGCGCGCCACCGCGCTGAACCGCTCGCTCAGTACGTCAACAATCTTTCCCTTGCCTTCATCGCCCCACTGGGCACCCAGCACCACCGCCGTCTTCGCTCGCATCCCCGCCTGCTTCCTTCAAAATCACGCACACATTGGCCCACCGCAGCCGGGGCTGCGCAGGCAAATTCGTGACACAACTACGCGTGCACCACGAACGATTTTAAACCCTGAGTTGCAACCAGGCTGTGAGGAGAAGCAAGGATCACGATCAGAGACCAGAGATCGCGTCGAAGGGTCGCGTGCCGAAGGCCATGCAAAATCAACCTGCGCTTTAACAGCCTGCGGAAAAAACTCGCCTCTGCATGCGTTTTGTAACCAGGGCACGACTCGGGGAACCCACGTAGTGGGTCGCGTGCCGCAGAGTCATGCAGAATCAACCTGGACTTTCAGCCCCTGAGCGATGTTCTTCTATCCTGTTAATTGTGCCGTAAGGCGCGAAAAATGAGTCGCCTTTCGCCACTGGCCGCTAAACCACGTTCCAAGAATAACCTGCACCTATCGGAGCAGTTTAGACATGCAACTGAGGACGTCATCCATGAAAGAAGATTTCCTGCGATTTAACGGCACAGTCCCGCGCGATCCGGCCATTGACGCCTGGATAAAGACCCGTCCACCCGAATTAGGTGCCATCGCGCGCGAGTGGTTTTCCGTGATGCGAAGATGCGGCGACGAGGTCCGCGAACTCATGCACGATGGCTGCCCCGTCGCCTGTCTCGGAGATGCGCCCTTCGGCTACGTGAATGTGTTCACCTTGCACGTAAACGTTGGCTTCTTTCACGGCGCATCGCTTCCCGATCCATCCCGCTTGCTGCAAGGTGCCGGTAAGCGAATGCGTCACGTGAAGCTGATGGCCGGAACGCCCCCAAACGCCGCAGCGCTAAACAAGCTCATCGAAGCCGCCTACTCCGACATAAAGTCCCGGGTGGAAAACGGCTAGTTCAGACCCCCGAGGCTCTGCTCTTGCGGGCTGCCAGTAAGAAACCGGCGGTGATAAGCCAGAGATAGCCCGGGAAGCGCGTCAGCGGGATCAACATGCCGAAGACTGGCACCAGCATGGAGAGGAAACTCAGTTCCCCAAATCCGGCGATCACCAGGCCACCCCAGCAGAGCCATCGCGGCAGCAATCTACCCATCAGCCCGGCCACAGACAGCCCGGCAAGCAACAGCCCGAGCGATCCAGCATAAGCAGGACCATCCAGCATGAAGGCAAACAGGTAAAGCGCGCGAACCACCGCCGCGCTATGCATCGATACGTCGGCCACGCCCGGTTGCGCCAGAATCCAGACCACGCCGGCCTCCAGCAGGGAAAGCAAAGCTGCGAACACACCGCCGAAAAATGCGATTCGAATCCCGATGCCGCAGGCGCCAAGCGAACGCATGCGGTTTGTAGCGGCTGCGGTTACAATCCCCAGCGCGATGGCGGATCCGCACTGCAGAAACGCCCCGAGTTGTACCCGGGCCGCGGCCGCCATAAAGTAATTCGTCATGGCGGATGCCGATTCACCCGGGTAGGGAAAGTGCTGCCCATGCACGCTCTCGAACAGAGCCACACTTACGCAAAACAAGACTGCGGAGACGATCGCAACCACGCCGGTATGCGGTCCGCGCGTGACTACGCGAGAAGGAGTTGGATAAGGTGTCGTTGTCATAGGAACCTCCGAGGAAATTGAGCCCTGGCTTCTGCTCTCACAATATAATTACTATTTGTAATCATTATTGTAAATAATGATTGTGATGCTTTATTATTTCTCCATGAAGTCCGCCCCGGAATCCACCCAGTCCTCGGTAGCTTTCCTGCTGGCGCAGGTCGGTGCCCATGCGGCCAACCATTTCGCTCAGCGCCTGACTCCATTGGACCTCCTGCCTCAACATGCAGGCATCCTGCGCATGCTCGCGCACACCTCCGGGATCAGCCAGCAGGACCTCGCCCTGAAGCTGAACATGCACGCCAGCCGATTGGTGGGATTAGTGGACACGCTCGAGAAGCGAGGCCTGATAGAGAGACAGAGCAGCGCAAGCGATCGCCGTGTTTACGCGTTGCATCTCACCGAACCCGGACGTCAAACATTGAGGCAGCTTGGGATCATCGCCCGTGCCCACGACGACGCCACCTGCGAAGGTCTCTCGCAGGAAGAGCGGGCCCATTTGTTCTCTCTTCTGGAACGGGTTGCTCAACAGCAGGGACTGACGCACGGCGTGCACCCCGGTTACCGCGCACCCGACCGACCCGGAACATCAAATCCCGCGTAAATACATTCCGGCCGAGTTGCCGCGATAAAGCAAGAGGGCCCAGGTTCGGAATGCCAAACTCAGCACGAAAAGCGGGTGCCCCATGTCTCGATTTTGAGACGCGGGAAAGCTGGAATGCCAAGTCCTGGTCAACTGCCGACCCCTCGGCCTCGCTCAGCCTGACGCGCTGAAACCGAGACGGCAATCTGCTGGCTCTTCAGAAGATCTCAGAGCCATATTGCTCATCCGTGACCTGCTCCAGCCAGTCGACGGTTTTGCCGTCCAGCTTTTCCTGGATAGCAATATGAGCCAGCGCGGTGTTCGGAGCAGCGCCGTGCCAGTGCTTCTCGCCCGGTGCAAACCAGATGATGTCGCCCGGACGAATCTCCTCAACCGGTTCGCCCCAGCGCTGTGCCAGCCCGCACCCAGAGGTGACGATAAGCGTCTGGCCTAGAGGATGCGTGTGCCAGGCAGTGCGGGCGCCGGGCTCGAACGTCACCTGGGCTCCGACCACACGGGCCGGATCGGGCGCAGTGAACAGCGGATCGACGCGAACCGTGCCCGTAAAGTATTCAGCCGGACCTTTCGCGGATGGTTGCGAACCAGGACGTTTGATCTCCATGGATGCTTTCTCTCCTTCGATCAGCACCTTACTAATTGGTGGGTCGAAATGACCCACGATTTCGCGGACACCCGGTCAAAGCCGCTCCACCTTGCTCGACATGACCGGCGTGCGCGTCCCGTGCCGCTACTTCGGCAACTGCGTTACATCCCAACCGCCGCCCAGCGCGCGAATCAGTCCGACGCTTGCTGCAAATTGCCGCGTCCGCAAATCGGTCGACGTCCTCTGGTTGGTGAGCAGGGTACTTTCGGCAATCAGGACTTCCAGGTAACTCGTCGCTCCGCCCTTGTAGCGCTGGTTCGAAAGATCCAGCGAACGCTGCGCAGCCGCAACCGCTCGTTGCTCGGTGACGGACTCCTGCTCGAGAACCTGCAAATCCGAAAGCCGGTCCTCCACTTCATTGAAGGCTGCCAGCACCGTGGCTCGGTAGGTTGCCGCCTGCGCCTCGTAGTTGTGCCGCGCCTGGTCAGTCACGGCGTGCCGCTTGCCCGCATCGAACAGCAACTCGGTAGCGCGTCCGCCAAGACTCCACAGCGTGCTCGGCCCCTGGATCAGCGTCCCGATGGCGGTGCTCTCCACTCCACCCGCGCCGCCCAGAACAACATCCGGATAGAACGCACTGATCGCAACTCCGATCTGCGCATTGGCCGCAGCGGTCCGACGCTCGACTCCTGCAATATCCGGCCGCCGCTCGATCAGCTGCGAGGGCACGCCGACTGGTACGTCAGGCAGGGCGAGATCCAGCGGCGACCTCGCTACTATCACATCGGTGGCCTCCTTGTTGACCAGCGTGGCGATCGCGTGCTCGAACTCATGCCGCGCCTCGTTCACATCCACCAGTTGCGCCTGCGTAGTTTCCAGTTGGGTCTCCGCCTGCGCCACCACGACTTCGGTGGCGAGTCCGCCCTTCACCAGCTGCTGGTTCAGGTCGAGCTGATGCTGATAATCAGAAACCGTGCGCTCCAGCAGCCGCGCATCCGAATCGAGACCCCGCAGTTCGAAGTAATCCATTGCCAGCTCGGCATGAACGATGAGATCGAGATTGGCCAGATCGGCAGCGCTGGCTTGCGCAGTCTCGTGCGCAGCCTCCACATTGCGGCGAACGCGTCCCCAGAAATCAGGTTCCCAACTCGCTGCTCCCTCAAGCTGAAGATCGGTGTACTGACTCGCGACCCCCGCAGGGACCAGCGGTCGATGAACTGACTCGCGAACCCGGCTGCCGGCCGGAGTTACCGAAAGCGTTGGATAAAAATCCGCACGCGCTACTCGCACCTGGTCCCGCGCCGAGAGATAGGTCTCCAACGCTGCACGCAAATTCTGATTCTGCGGAGCGATCTGTTCTTCCAGCGCGTTCAGTTGCGGATCCTGATAAATCTCCCACCACTTTCCGCGCAGCATCCCGTCAGAAGGTGAGGCCGGCTTCCAGCTTCCCCCGGCCGGGTTTGGAGGAGGCACAACAGCTCCCGCCGAACCCAATCCGTGGTAGTACGTTGGCGGTGGCGGCGCCGAAGGATTGGGGCGATGATAATTCGGGCCTACGGTACATCCCGCCAGCAGGCAAATCGTCGTCAGCGCCCCCCAACCAGCAAACCGCGGCAGAGCCATCCGACGCGCTCCAGCGCTCGCTGCGCCCTGTATCCCGCAACCCGTAATTGGTGACCGCAACTGCATCCTCACTTCGCTCCTGCTCCCGGTTGTTCGCTGCTGGGCTTGGCGTCCGGATTTTCCGGGCTCACCTTTTCGCCTTCAATCAGCGAATCCGGCGGATCCTGAATCACACGATCCCCCGCCTTCAGTCCGTTCACGATCTGCACCGTCGCGCCATCGTCCTGCCCAATCGTCACCGGAACCAGGTGTGCCACGTTGTCGTCTCCAACCGTACCCACCTGCGTCCCCTGCCGCCGGAAAATGATCGCCGATACCGGAATGACGAACGTCTGCATCGAAGGCGATTTGAAGTGGACCTGCGCGAGCGCGCCCGGCAGCAATTCATCCTTGCGATTGTCGAGATCAATCTCTACCAGCAATGTCCGGCTTGCCGGATCGATTGCAGCCGCGGTCCGCACCAGCGTCCCCTGAAAAGTACGTCCCGGATACTCCGGAAAGGTCAGGTCGATCTTCGAACCACGCTTCATGTTGGTCGTATACATCTGCGGGACGTTGGTATAAACGCGCAGCACGTTCAGCGCCTGCATGTGAAACAGTTCCTTCGCGGCTCCCGTATCGATCAGCTGTCCGATATCAACCGAGCGCGCCGTCAGCACGCCGTCAAAAGGCGCGTAGACTTTCTCAAAAGATTGCAATTCTTTCAATCGCCCCACATTGGCCTGGGCCGAATTCACAGCGGATGCCGTCGCAGTGGCCTGGTTCGTGAACGTCTCCGTATCCTGCTGGGAAACCGCATTCGTCGTAACCAGCCCCTGATAACGTTGCGCCTGCGCATGTGCATTCTTCGCGTTGGCTTCCGCTGTGGCCAGATCCGCTTCAGCTTGCAGTAACTGCTTGTCCAGTTCCGGCGTCGCAATCTCCGCCAGCAGAGCACCCTGCTTCACGTGCGTGCCAATATCGTAGTACCACTTCGTCAGGTATCCCGAAGTCCGTGCGAAGATCGGCGAATCCGTATACGCCGTCACATTTCCGGGAAGCATAAACGTATCGACTGGTGCACCCGGCTGCGCAGGCAGGGCAATCACTGTCGGTGCAGCCAGCTCCTGGGTCGTCTTGGCCAGCACGTTGTTATGGTGAATCCGGCTCAGGATCCCAAACGCCGCCAGCGCCGCGAACAACAGCAGCACGATCACCAGCCCTGCGACCGCACTGCCCGTCCTGATCGGTTTGGTCGCCGGCGCATGCTGCGTATCGTGTCCCTCATGCGGGATCTGTTTGCCGGCAACGTGCTTTTGTTCTCCCGGTCCCTGGTTTTTCGCGGATTCATTGTTCATAAAAACAGCTCCGAAGCTCTCAACGTTCCCCGTTTAATCAAACTCGTCAAAGGTGGCAGCCTGTGTCTCGCGGCGGCGTGACCGGCTTCGCTTCTCCAGCCATCCGTGAACCACCGAGAAGAAGGCGGGCACAAAGAACAGCGTTGCCGCGGTTGCCAGCAGCAGGCCTCCGATCACCGCCCTGCCCAGCGGCGCGTTCTGCTCGCCGCCTTCACCCAGCCCCAGCGCCATCGGCATCATGCCCAGGATCATCGCCAGCGCCGTCATCAGAACCGGCCGCAGCCGGACGAACCCCGCATTCAGCGATGCCTGCCGCGCATCACCAACCAGTTCTTCCAACTGCTCGCGGGCAAAACTCACCACCAGGATTGAATTCGACGTCGCCACGCCCATGCACATGATCGCGCCCGTCAGCGCCGGCACGCTAAGCCGTGTGCCAGTCAAAAACAGGAACCAGGCGATCCCCGCCAGCGCCGCGGGCAGCGCCGAAATGATGAGAAACGGATCGAGCCACGACTGGAAGTTCACCACGATCAGCAGGTAGACCAGCAGGATGGAAAAGGCAAGACCCGCCAGCAGGCCGATGTAGGACTTCTGCATTGTCTCGCTCTGGCCGCGCAGGATCATGTGCGATCCGCGGGGCAGCTGCTTTTGGTACTTGTCTCGGATGCGCTCCATCTCGCGCGTCACGGTGCCGAGATCGGTGCCGACAACATTCGCGTAGATGTCGATTACCGGTTGGACATCATAGTGGCTCACGGTTCCCAGTTCGGTGCCCGGCTCGAACTTCGCCAGGTTGCCCAGGATCTGAACCGGCTGTGGCGCTCCCGGCGCGTCCGTCTCCAGCGGAGCGGGCGTTGACCCGCTGTTCGCCGGAGAAGTTCCGCCAGAACTTCCGGCGCTGCTGCTGGAGCGGGTTACAGGCAGGCTCTGCAACGCGGAGAGTGAATCGAGTCTGTATTGAGGCGCCTGCACAGTCACGTTGTAGCTGACGCCGTTACGCGGATCGAGATAAAAGCTTGGCGTCGTCTGGAAACTGCCGCTCAGCGCCACCAGAACGCTCTGGGCAACGTCGCGCTGGGTGAAGCCCACGGCCTGGGCCCGCGTGCGATCGACATCGACGGTGAACTTCGGATAGTCGAATGGCTGCTGGATTCGCGCGTCGGTCGCGCCGCTCACGTAGCGAACATCATTCAGCATTTTTTCTGCAAGTGCTCGGTTCTCATAAAGATTCGGTCCTACGATCTGGATGTCGATCGGAGCCGAAAGCCCGAAATTGAGAATCTGGGTAACGATGTCGACCGGCAGAACGTAAAAAGTTACTCCGGGATAAACGCGCGCGAGCACGCCGCGAAGATCGTCGACATATTTTTCTGTGGCGTGGTGCTTGGGCGACAGCTGGACCTGGATATCCGCGTCTTCCGGACCGATGGGCGCCGAGGTTGAATAGGAAAGATTCAGACCGGAATAAGGAACACCGATGTTGTCGACAATGGAGGACACTTCGCTGGCAGGAATGTGCGCGCGGATGGTGGCGTCGATGTGGTCGCACAATGCCGCGGTTTCTTCAATGCGCGTTCCCGTGTGCGCCCTTACGTGAATCTTGAATTGACCCGCGTCGACCGCGGGGAAAAAGTCCTGCCCCAGCCAAGGCACCAGCAGGGCAACGGAGCCAACCGCAAAAATGATGAAGATGATCAGGAAGATGCCTGCATAGTCAACGCACAGCGTCAGCAACCGCACGTAGCCGCTACGGAACTTGGTAAACCCGTTCTCAAACCCTATTTGGAACCGCACGAAAGGATTGCGGCTGATCTGCTTTCGCGCCATCTGCGCGTCGTCGTGCTCATGCAGCAGATACTTCGCCATCGTCGGCACGACCGTTCGCGAAAGCAGGTAACTGGCCAGCATCGCAAACACCACCGCCTCTGCCAGCGGCACAAAAAGGTAGCGCGCTACGCCGCTCAGCAGGAACATCGGAACAAACACGATGCAGATCGCAAAGGTCGATACCAGCGCCGGTGTGGCAATCTGCGCCGCGCCATCCAGAATCGCCTGTTCGATCTCCTTTCCTTGTTCCAGATTGCGGTTGATGTTCTCAATTTCAACCGTCGCGTCGTCTACCAGGATGCCGACCGCCAGCGCCAGACCGCCCAGGGTCATGATGTTGATGGTTTCGTGCAGCAGCGCCAGCATGGTGATCGAGCACAGAATCGACAGCGGGATCGAAACCGCGATGATCAGCGTCGAACGCCAGCTGCCCAGGAAGATCAGGATCATGACCGCAGTGAGACAGGCGGCAATAATGGCTTCGCGAAGGACACCGTTGATCGATGCGCGGACAAAGATCGACTGATCGGAGAGAGCGTTGATGCGCAACTCGGGAGGCAGTTGCGTCTTGACGTAGTCGATCCTCTCGCGAATGTCCTTGATAATCTGCAGCGTCGATGCCGAGCCGGTTTTCATGATGGCCATCATGATGGCTCTCTTGCCGTCTACGCGGACAATGTTGGTCTGGGGCGGATTCCCGTCGCGCACGTGAGCGACATCGCGAACATAAATAATGGCGCCGTTAACTGACCGGATGGGAAGGTTGTTAAGCTGCTCAATCAGCGAGGGCGCGGAGTTCGTCTCCACCGCGTACTCAAAGCGATCAATCTTCATGGTGCCGGAGGGTGCGATGAGATTCTGGGCAGAGACAGCGTTGACCACGTCGGCAGGAGAGAGATTGTTGGCCTGAAGCGCCTTGGGATCGAGATCGACCATGATCTGGCGCTGTTTCCCGCCGTAAGGATAGGGTGTCTGCGCCCCTTCAACAGTCGCGAGTTGAACGCGGATGTTGTTTGTCGCAAAGTCGTTGAGCTGCTGCTCGCTGAGCCCCTGGCCAGAAAGTCCGAGCATCAGGATCGGAACGCTGGACGCGTTGTACTGGATGATGAATGGCGGGTTGCTGCCCGGCGGAAGCGACCGCAGCTGCACCTGGCAGATAGCCGTTATCTGCGCCACCGCGTTAGCCACATCCACGTGAGGTTGAAAGAAAACTTTGATCAGCCCGATGCCGTTGAGCGATTGCGATTCGATGTGCTCAATGTCGTTGACCGTCGTGGTCATACCGCGCTCGCTGTTGAACACAATGCGCGTTGACATCTCCTGCGCCGACAGGCCCGTAAAGTTCCAGACCACCGTCACCACGGGGATGTCGATGTTCG
>DASXLY010000117.1:0-2372 GCA_036495975.1 Occallatibacter sp.
AGCTACAAAACCAAGTGGGCTGACCAGAACGAGCGCCTTCAGAAAGAGTGAGTGAAGAGGGCGTTTCTTCCAGTAGATCCAACCTGACGCAAGAGCGAAGAGAGATAAAAGGCTGCCGCAGCCCACCATGATCTGAAAACAGATGTGAACAATCGGCACGTTCGGCCAGTCGGACTGTGACTCCTGGTCGAGCCCTTTGATCAGCGCATTGTATTTATGAAACCCCAACAGACTCAGCCCATGCGGAATTTCAATGGCGTACTTTGTCTCACGTTCATCCGGAAAGGGAATTCCACCGATGCGTAGCGGTGCGCCAATTTCGGTGTGGAACTGACCTTCCAGGCTAGCCAGCTTCATCGGTTGCTTCTCCGCTACCATGCGGGCTAGCGCATCTCCACTCACGCTCTGGAGGATTACGGCCACACCTCCAACCAGCAGTGCGATTCCGATAGCGGCCTCATCGAATCGATTTCTTCCGCGGCGCAGGAGAAGCCACCCATGGATGCCGGCTGTAGCGAAGCCGGCTGCGGTATACGCCGCCAGGACCATGTGCACAGCTTCTGGAATTCCTGCCGGATTCAGCATTGCAACAAACGGGCGGATGTTCACGAACTTTCCAGCCACGATATCGACGCCTGTGGGTGTATTCATCCAGCCGTTCACAAGCGTGACAAATATCGCGGAGAGGACACCGCTGATCGCGACAATGATGCCCGAGGCAAGATGAAGCCACCCTGGCACTCGGTTCCAGCCATACAGGTAGATTCCAAGAAAGATCGCTTCGGTAAAGAAGGCGAAACCTTCGAGCGAAAACGGCATGCCTATGACGGAACCTGCATACTGCATGAACCGCGGCCATAAAAGGCCGAGTTCGAAGGACAAGACAGTACCGGAGACGGCGCCGACGGCGAAGAGGATGGTTGTCCCCTTCGCCCAGCGCCTTGCCAATAAGAGGTAGGCCGGATTGCCAGTCGACCTCCACCGCCATTCGGAGATCGTCATCATCAAGGGCAACGAAACACCAATCGTTGCGAATACGATGTGAAACGCGAGCGACATCGCCATCTGGGATCTTGCTGCTATGAAGTTGTCCATTTCGCTCTTCTCCTGTCCATGGGCGCGTGCGGCGTGCACTCTTATGTACTAAAGGGCCCGCTGGTGACTCGGACTCTATTCAAAACTGGACCTTCGGTGCCAATCGGGATACCCTCATGGCGCATGTTTCAGATCGGCATTGTTTACGTTTCGCACAGAGTTAAAAGACGGAGATTGATCCGGCAACGATCAGGGATACCGGAAACACAAAAAGCGTGCCCGACGTGAGTAAACTCGAAGATCGGAACGATCGCCGTAAGCGCCATCTTCAGCGCCATTCCACCCTGACCCGAAGCAATGCTGACGTCGTTAGGGTTCAGGCAGCTGATTGAACTGGCGGCAAGAAGAATAGGTTCAAGGAGCGAGCGCCCTGGGCGCCGTGCACCAGGGTGGCCTCCACATCCGCGGTTGCAGATGGCCCCATCATGAAGCACCCGAATGCTGTTTCATTGAGTCGCACGCGACGGTATGCTGCGTGCATATCGGGCACGATCTCATTCGGATCCAGAAGAACAATGAGGTGTTGCGCAAGGAAGCCCAAAGCATCGACGACGAGGTCTTCTTGCGTCAGCCAGACGGCGCCACTCTCCGCCACGCCGAATTGCGCGCGAACGATTCCCACATCTACGTCGCTTAGCTCGTGTGGATCTTTAACTTCACTCGCTCTGCGTGTGCCGGCGATCTCCGGTACGGCGGAGCAGATCACCTTCGCATCTGGATGCAGAGTTTTCAAGATGGCCTCGGCATCCGCCACACTACCAACATCGTGAACGGCTCCTCCGGCTTTTTGGAGATGTACTTCAAACTCTGGCTTGAGGGGCGTCTCTGCGCGTTGAAAGACCGGAATCTGCGGAGGCTCTGCCTCTTGCTTAGGGAGAAAGAGGTTGCTGTATCGGATCGTATTCAGAATTGCTGCGCGACTCTTAATCGTTTCCATGCTCACTCCGATTTGCGAGATACCATTCGCGGAAAGTCTGCTTTGCTGGTTGAGGGAGCTGCCGATCGCGTCCCCATGGATTCAATGATCGGTTGTACAACAGGAAGTCCGGCGCGTAGTCCAGTGCTGGAGCGCCTACGTCTTCCATCAGCCGGAATTCCTCTGGATGCCCGAAGGCGTGACCGGCAGCCGCAAACGCCAGACGCTTTACCAATGGGAGATATCCCTTTTTCGCCATCACCCTGCGCCACTTGAAAATCTGGTCGCTGATATCGATCTTCACGGGGCAGACGTCTGAGCATGATCCACATAAGGTGGAATGAAATGGAAGCTCGCTGTA
>DASXLY010000118.1:0-12966 GCA_036495975.1 Occallatibacter sp.
TCTAAAGGTGGAAGGAGAAGTGCATTTATGGGTACGCCGTCACTAGACGTGTACGTTCACGACACTAAAATTACACACCCTTTACCGAATCTGTCAAAATTATCTGGCATCGCTCTCCAGACCAGGTGTTGTGCGAAACTGAAAACAACTTTCGAAATGCGATCAGCAAACAAAAACAGCAAAGCGGCCGGCATTCGTGACATCGCGGACGCTCTAGGAACCTCGATCGGCACAGTGGATCGCGCCCTGCACGGCCGCAGCGGGGTAAGCGACCGCACCAAGGCGCGGGTATTGCGCATGGCCGAGCAACTCGGCTACAAGCCCAACATCGCCGCCAGGTCGCTCAAGCTCAACCGCAATATCCGAATAGCGGCTGTATTTCCTCGCGAGATTGCAGCTTTTTTCGATCCATTGCGAAGGGGTATTCAAAACGCTGCGGATGAAGCCGTAGGCATGCAACTCACACTCGATTTCATCAGCTATCCACGCCTCGGTTCGGGCGATGTTGCGGCCATCGAAAACGCCGCGGCGAAAAAGTACGACGGGATCCTCTTCACGCCGGGCCGCCCCCGCGAATTGGCAGGAATCTTTCGCCGCATTGTGGGCTTGGGCATTCCCATGCTTTGCGTCGCCAGCGATGCGCCGGACAGCGGCCGCATCTCATCTGTCACCGTGGATGCATATATCAGCGGCGCGCTCGCAGCGGAACTGCTGTCGCATAAGCTGCAAACTCCGTCCCGCGTCGCAACCATCACCGGCGATCTGGCCACCTTCGACCACGCGGAGAAACTGCGTGGTTTCGCCGCGACTCTCGCGATGCTTGCTCCCCATCTGACCCTTCTTCCCGTCGTTGAGTCCCACGAGAGCGCTGAGGATGCCTACCGCCAATCCATCGCGCTGTTGAAGGCCAAGGCACGCCCCGATGCGATTTATATCAGCACGGCAAATAGTCTTCCAGTGTTACGTGCGCTTGAAGAACTGAAACTGCTTGGCCGTGTGCAGGTGATTGCGACCGATCTCTTTCCAGAACTGGTGCCGCTACTGGAGTCGGGCAAGGTGCTGGCCACGCTCTATCAGCGTCCGGAGGCGCAGGGCAAAACCGCGTTGGAAACGCTCATCGCCTACCTGACCGACAAGAACAAGCCCGTCAAGGTACACCGTTTCGCACCGCATATCATTCTGCGCAGCAATCTTCCCCTCTTCGTCAATAGACTCACCAACGCAGCGGGAATTCTGGCAAGTTAGCCACCTATTCTTTGGCCGGCACGAATCGAATGGCGCAGCCGCCGCCGGCAGCCAAGTGCAGGACGAGAGTATCGCTACTGCGCACACTTTGTTGGCGTAAGGAAACGTGTTTCGGGTTTTGGGCAGCGTCGGAGGCGTCTTCATAAAGCTCCGCCTTGTACGTACCTTGTCGGAGAAAGCGCAAAGGGATGGTCAGGTCACGTGACATCCAGTTGGTCAAGCTGCCCAGATACCATTCCTCGCCGTGACGGCGTGCGATGGTGACGAATTCTCCCGGATCACCATTGAGTACTTTTGTCGCGTCCCAAGACGTAGGCACGTCCTTAATGAAGCGGAAGGCCGGCTGATTCGCATACGCCGACGGAGTGTCGGACACCATGGCAAGCGGCTCATCGAACACGACGTAGAGGGCAAGCTGCTGCGCCCGCGTTCCCATGACCATGGGATTCTTATCTCGCGCAATGAAGTCCTCCCGCGTCACATCGTCAAAGCCGCCAGGGGTGTAATCCATGGGACCACTCAACATGCGTGTAAACGGAAAGGTTACGCGGTTGATTGGACCGTCGCGGCGGCCAGCCTTGTTGTTCTCAAGACCGAGCACTGCTTCATAGTCCAGGACGTTCGGGTAAGTTCTCTGTATGCCCCATGGCTGCGTTGCGCCGTGAAAATCCACCATGAGATGGTGTTCGGCTGCAAGCTTTGCGACGTCGTAGTACCACTGAATTCCTTCCTGATCATTGCGGAGAATGAAATCGATCTTCACGCCCGCCACTCCCCACTTTTCATAGAGTGGGAATGCCTGTTGCATCTGATCCGCGACGGCTTTGGAATATAGCCATATCCAGATCTTCACGTTCTTCTTCGCGGCATACTGCACCAGTTCAGGCACATCAACATTGCCGCGCATTTTGGTAATGTCACGCTCTGACCAGCCGGCGTCGAGCATCATGTACGGGAACCCGGAGTCGGCGGCGAAGTCGACATAATATTCCATGTTCTTCGTGGTGTAAGCCGGCTGGCCATCCGGTCCCAGATCGCCGTTCCACCAGTTCCAGGCAGCTTTTCCGGGATGAATCCAACTGGTGTCTGCGACTCGGTTCGGTGAATTGAGATCGGTGATGAGATTGGACTCGATGAGTTCGCCCGGAGTGTCACCAAGGAGGATCACGCGCCATGCGGTCTGGTGAGGGAGGCTGGTGTCCACTGCCGGACCCTTTCCATCCAACGCAGGAGATATCTTGCTGACGATGTAATGGCCGGTCCAGTTGCCGGTCGGGTTCTCCAGATACATCGCGGCGTTGCCTTCAAGATCCGCTTCGCCCACCGCAGCCCACACCAAGCCAGGCATGTGCAGCAACATGGGTGCGCCATTGAGAATGTAGCTTGAGACACCGCCCTGATTGCTAAGGGCGCTCAGAACCTGGGGCACGTATTCGCTTTCATATCCGCTTTGATAATTGGGAAGACGCAATGCCCATGCATCCGCGTCCATTACAGGATGAAACTCGGTATCCTCCTGTGTCAACTGGTACCGCGAGAGCGCCGGTTGTGCCGGGACACGATATCGAAACGCGAGCCCGCTGTTGTAGACCCTGGCCTCGATCTCAAACATGCGGCCCGGGCTGCTGCTCTCCCGAAGCTGCACGGTCAGGCTGTTGTATTGGTCATGGACCGAAGACGTCTTACCGGCAAGCAAACTGTAGTCATCTGCTCCCGAACCGGGGGTTGCGCCAGTGATGTGAACGGCCGCCCCAAGGGGAGCTTGATTTGCGAGTTCAAGTCGCAGCGACGAGTCTTCAAAGATCGCCTTCCCGTGAAAGGTGACTGCGTAAACCAGCTGACCATCTGGCGCAGCCGCCGCCTTGTTCGTCTGCACGTTGAAAACCAGAGCGATTTGACGATCCGGCGAACTTACTTCGATGGCGTTTGATGCTGCATGAGCTCGCGGCAACATCGAGACTCCGAAAAGCGAAAGAAGGCAAAGGGTGAAGAACTTCAACTGCGACATGGTTCTCCGATCGAGGTGGGTGAACATTGATGAACGAACAATGATCAAATGAAAACGGCTTCCCGTAAAGAGAAGCCGTCCTGGTTGAGTTTTTGAATTGTTAGAACACATACTTCAACGAAAGTTGGAAGAAGCGCCCGTCTGGAGTGTTGTTCTGGAAGAACTTTGGTGACGAAATCAGACCGCCGGTTGCATTCATAGAACCATTCGGAGTCCCCAGGGTCGGGTGATTCAAGATGTTGAATGCATCCGCTCTGAACTGCAGGTTCTGTTCCCGGAACGTTGGGAAACTCTTGAACAATGACATGTTGACCTGGTAGTAGCCAGGACCATAGATGTTGTTTTGCGTGCTGCCGAGGAGCGCAATCGCTGTGGCCTTGTCGGTAACAGGGGCCTGGAACTTAACCGGGACTCCATCTGGATTCGTCGATCCGACTGGATGAGTGTCGTCAGAGATCATCTCGCCGGGGAGCGGGTTGCCGAAAGCGCACGGGTTGAAGTAGTTCAACTTGGTTTTGACCTGCGCGGGGCATGAGGTCAGGCTTGGGTTGGTTGGGTCTGGCATTCCGCCGCCTACGAATGGGTCGCGTACAGGAAATGCTCGCGCACCCCCTCCAGAGGCGGTACTGATGTTGGGAGAAACAGTGAATGGTGTGCCGGTCTGCGCGGCATAGGTGAGGCTTGAGGACCATCCTCCAACCATCTCGTCGAGCCAGCGAGAAGAATTGCTTAGGAAGGCGCGGCCTCTGCCGATGGGAAGCTCATAGTTGCCATTGATCGTAAAACGGTTGCGGATATCAAAGACAGAGTTGGTCAGTTCGTCGATATACGGAATCAAAGTTGGCTGACGGTTTCCGATGGCGGTGAAGAGGCCGCCCGCGTCGCTGGCATCATCAAGCGCATGTGACCAGGTGTAGGTCGCGAGGAAGGTAAGCCCGCGCGAATAGCGCTTCTCCACCTTTGCCTGAAGCGAGTTGTAGGTGCTGACGCCAGCGAAATGTTCTTCGCCGATTCCTCCAAGGTCGGGAAAGGGGTTAAAGGCATTAGTATTGGTGCCCGGCCGCCACAGACCCGGCGCAGTATTGGGAGCGCCATAAAGCTCCAGGTGCCGCGAGAGATTACCTACGTAGGTCAGCGTGGACGTCATGTTGGGTGTGAGCTGCTGCTGCACCCCGAGACTGAACGTCATCGTATACGGCGGCTTGATCTTCGGATCTGTGGAGTGGAAGCCTGGCTGAGAGATGAATGTCTGTAGTTGGCCGCCGTTTGTAGCTGGAAGCAAGCCTGCCTGCAACGTGACTCCCTGGGCAGCAATCGATGGACAATTGCCCGTAACGCAAGTTGGCGCAAAGAAGCTTGCCTGATTCGAGTATGGGAAGTTGGCTCCCAGGTTGCCATTGCCGTTCGACTGCAGCCCTCCGTAGAAAATGCCAAAGCCTGCGCGGACGACGGTGCGATCCATCGGTGAGTAAGCAATGCCCACACGCGGAGCGAAATCCGCTTTCTGCGAAGTCACAAGGCGGTCATTGTCAACGAACTGCACAGCGACGTTGTCTTTTGCCAACGCATTGAGGAAAGGGGCTCCAAGAACGATGTTCTGCTGACTCTTGGGGAACTGAAGGACTCCGGAACCCGTGCCGAAGCCCAATGGTCCGGTCACAACAAAGTTCGACTGCTGCCCGCCATTTTCCTTATAGGGCTGGAAGTAGTCATACCGGACGCCCAGATTCAAAGTAAGCTTCCGCGTGATCTTCCAGTCATCCTGCACGTAGCCGGCATCGTACCATTGCGCATCATTCACTTTAGGGGAGACGGAAATAGCCGCGTAGTTTTCCTGATCAACCAGCATGTCTGCCACAGCGGATCCGGTATTGGATACGCCGACCAATCCGGTGTACTGGCCGTCCCAATGGTATTGCCCGAGATCGGCAGGCGCATAAATGTAGTAGAAGCGGATTGCCTGGAAAGACGCTCCGAACTTGAGAGAGTGATTCCCCCAGATCTTGGTCACGTTGTCGAGAATCTGGTAAACATTCTGAGACTCCCGGCTGATACCAACCGAACCCCACTGCTGAATAGTTCCGTTGACGTATCCGGAGGGTAGGCCGAACTGTCCCGGTTTCAGATTCGATGGCTGTGGCCCAAGTCCCAGCGAGGTGTTGGCGGTGGGATTATAAGCATTCGGTTGCTGGAAGTTGAACACTCCCCAGTTGTAGCCGAAGCGCAATTCATTGGTCAGAGTCGGCGTGAAAATATGAGTTTCGCTGCCCATAAAATTCATGGCCAGGTTGGTGTCGTACTGACCGCCATAGCCACTGCCGTCGAGAACGGGTCCCAGGGGCAAACCGTTGGCCTTGATCTCATGCAGATAGCTGTATCGTGCGTAACTCTGATCCTTGGCACTAACATTCCAGTCCAAACGCTGGTCCCACTGGATCGTGTTGTCGCTATTACCCACGTTTACAAGGTAGTTGTTGTACAGCTTGCCATTGTTGGCGTTGGGAGCGGGGTACAAGTTGAGAATATTCTGGGCAACTGAATTGATCTGATTCGCGCAGAGCACGTTCTGTTGACCATTGCAGACCAGGGGTTGATTTGGGTCGGCAGTGTTGGGCTCATATAGCCTGGTTGGTGCTCCAACGCCAGTCAGATCGCCATTCAGCAACTCTGAGAAGTCCCCCTGGCGCTCAAGAGCGGATGGAACGTTGATCGGAGTCGGGTTGCTGATGGAGATTCGATTGACTTCCATATCACCAAAGTAGAAGAGCTTCTTCCGCCAGATTGGGAATCCAAGCGTCGCTCCAAACTGATTCTGATGGTACGGTGGAACCAACGCGTCGGGACCTGCGTTCCAGTTGATCGCATCGAGATTGGTGTTGCGGAAATACTCCCAGAGATCTCCGTGGATTTGATTTGTGCCGGACTTGATGTTGGCCTGAAGAACGGCGCCGGCCGAGTGACCAAACTCTGCGCTGAAGTTGCTTGTCTGCAGGCTGAACTCGGAAAGCGCATCGGGAGGAGGTCGCATGATGTAGCTGGAGCCGTTCAGGAAATCGACCAGGTTCGTATTGTTGTCAACACCGTCAAGGATGAAGTTATTCTGTTCAGCGCGCTGACCGTTCGCGACAAAATCTCCACTGCCTGATCCACGAGTGTTCCCGAAGGGCGGTGCGACGCCACTCGTCAACTGCGCGATATAGACCCAGTTCCGCCCGTTGAGCGGAGTCTCATTGATCTCCTTGGTGCTGATCACCTGCCCAACTGCGGCGTCCTGGGTTTGGAGAACCGGAGCTTCGGAATCAACCTTCACCGTCTCAGTCACCGCGCCTGCCGGCAGCGTAAAGTTCACATCAAGCCGTTGTTGGATGTTGAGTTGCAGATTTTCGTGGCTTACCGTTCGGAACCCCTTCGAGGACGCGGACACCGTATAGCTGCCGATCTTGAGTGGGGAAAAAACAAAAACGCCACTGCTGTTGGACTTGGCTTGGAGAACCAAGCCTGTATCCACACTTGTAGCGGTGATTTCGGCGTTGGGGATGACCGCGCCGGTGGAGTCTTGCACCACGCCTGTAATGGCGCCTTGATCCGTCTGAGCATAAGAGGGAGTAGACACCAGCAACAAAAGCAATGTTGCCAGCAGAGTTGACGCTAGAACGGTTACATTCGGTCTGTTCGAAAAGATTGGCCCCAAGAATAGTTTCGCCATCGGTCTGCCTCTCGCGTGTGGCGCTATTGCGCCGGTTGGCTTGTCGCGGTTAGGTAACGTTTACGTTAACGTATGGGGAATGCGGGGGAATGTGTACGTTACCGCCCATGACGCTAATCTCAAGATGAAAGGCTTGTCAAGAGGCTTTTGGGGGGAAGGTTCATTTTAGCGGTCGCTATTCTCTCCCACTTGACAAGCGCAAATAGCAATGCCTAAGGTAGGTTGACGGTAACGTACACGAGCAACGATGATCGCCGCCGACCCAATCCGGTCGTTCTCCGCATCTCGACTCTGGCCGTGAAGGGGATCTAATGTCGCAGGACGTAGTCGACGCAAAGAGCCCGTTCCATCAGCCCGCGGTCGATTTACCCAAACTCAAATTGCCGTCTCCGCCCGGCGAGGAACGTGGACTTGTCAAGGCGTGGCGCGCCCCGGTCTCGATGCTCACTTACATGCCGTCCGCGCCCGACCGCAATCCTCTGTTCCTCGAGAAGCGGGTTTATCAGGGCAGCAGCGGCCGCGTCTATCCCCTGCCCGTCATCGACTACGTCGAGCGAACGCCCCAGCCTCACTCGTGGGACGCTGTCCACATCGAGAACGAATTCCTGCGTCTCATGATTTTGCCTGCGATCGGGGGGCGCATCCATGTTGGCGTCGATAAACGCACCGGCTATGACTTCTTCTATCGCCAGAACGTCATCAAGCCGGCACTGGTCGGCTTGGCCGGCCCCTGGGTTTCCGGAGGCGTTGAATTCAACTGGCCTCAACATCATCGCCCGGCAACGTTCATGCCCGTGGAAACCGCTGTCGAGCGCGATCCTGACGGCTCGATCACGATCTGGTGCAGCGACCACGACCCCATGGCCCGCATGAAAGGCATGCACGGAATATGCCTCTATCCCGGCAGGGCCTACGTCGAACTCAAAGTCCGCCTTTACAATCGCACTCCTCAGACCCAGACTTTTCTATGGTGGACCAACGTGGCCACGCA
Organism: Occallatibacter sp.; assembly: GCA_036495975.1. Lineage (GTDB taxonomy): Bacteria > Acidobacteriota > Terriglobia > Terriglobales > Acidobacteriaceae > Telmatobacter. The sequence goes on from DASXLY010000118.1 coordinate 7,951, forward strand.
CGTTCACGAGCAATACCAGTCGTTCTTCCCGAAGGACGTTTGCTACGCAGCTGATCACGCCAAACGCGCCGTCACCGAATACCATCTCAGTCAAGGCCTCTACTACGGCATCGACTACGGCGAGCGCGCCCGCACAGGCGTTCCTCCTGAAGAAATGCCCGGCCAGTTCGTCCCCGACGGCTCCTATCCTGCGAACGACCTCGGCTGGTACGCTAACATCCCCGTCCCAACCAGCTATATGATTGTCGGTTCTCGCGGAGACTTTTTCGGTGGCTACGACCACCGCCGCCACGCCGGCACCGTTGCCTACGCGAACCACCACATTGCCCCCGGCAAAAAGCAATGGACTTGGGGCAACCACCAATTCGGTTACGCCTGGGATCGGAACCTCACCGACAACGACGGCCCCTACATCGAGCTCATGTCCGGCGTCTATACGGATAATCAGCCGGACTTCTCGTTTCTCGCTCCCGGGGAAACGAAGACTTTCAGCCAATACTGGTATCCCATCGGCGACATTGGTGTTCCCGACCTCGCCAATTTGCATGCCGCCCTCCGCGTCGAAAACTCCGGCGGGTTCGTCATTCTTCACCTTCAGGTCACCGAAGAGCTTGTGGATGGATGTCTCACTGTCCGCATCGGCGAATCCGAGATCGCGTGCTGGACCGGCAACGTTGCCACCGCCAATCCACTCCATCTTCAATTCCCCACCGGCGAGGCCGATGCTCCGCTCGAGATCACGCTCACAGATGGCAATCGCTGCGTCCTCCGCTATGCGCCGGACGAAATTGCGCCGGTGCCGTCTCCTTCCGTAGCAATCGAGCTGCCTTTACCTGAAGAAGTGGCCAGCAACGACGAGCTTTTTTTGAACGGCCTCCATCTTGAGCAATATCGTCATCCGACTCGCGCACCGGAGATCTACTGGCAAGAGGCACTGAAGCGCGACCCCGGCGACAGCCGCTGCAATCTTGCCCTGGGTCGCTGGCACCTGAACCGCGGCGAATTCCCAGAGGCCGAGAAACATCTCATCTCCTCCATCGCCCGTCTTACCGTGCGCAATCCCAATCCGCCGGATGGCGAACCGTACTACACCCTGGGCCTGGCGCTCTCATATCAGCATCGTTCCAATGCAGCGTACAACGCCTTCTATAAAAGCACGTGGAACGCAGCCTGGCGCGCTCCCGCCTATCACCGCCTCGCCGAGATTGACTGCACGCGCGCCGACTGGCCCACCGCCCTGGATCATCTTGATCGATCGCTCCGCGCAGAAACGGACAATCTCAATGCTCGCAATCTTCGCACTCTCGTGCTACGCCGTCTCGGCCGCGCTGCCGAGGCTGCAGCCTTCCTTGAGGAAACCCGCGCCCTCGATCCGCTCGATATTTTCAGTCGTTGGCTGGCGACAGATGCGCCTCCGCAGGAAGACCAGCTTCTGCTTGATCTAGCCTTCGACCTAACGCGTGCGGGCTTCCTGGAAGAAGCGCTATCGATACTCATCATCGAAAAACCAGACCGACGGGACGACGCCGGAGCCCTGCTGTTGTATCTAAAGGCCGACATCCTGGATCGCCTTGGCCGTTCGCGCGAAAGCGCGGTGGCCCGCGAGCGTGCTCGCACCGCTGATCCCGCCTACGTCTTCCCCAGCCGCCTCGAAGAGTTCGTTCTGCTCAACCAGGCGGTCCAGGCAAATCCGGATGATCCGCACGCGCCCTACTATCTCGGCAACCTGCTGTATGACCGCCGGCGTTACTCTGAAGCCATCATGATGTGGGAGCGCTCCGTTGCGCTTGAACCTTGCTTCGCCACTCCCTGGCGCAACCTTGGCATCGGATACTTCAATGTGCGGCACGACCCCGTTCGCGCCCTGGAAGCTTTTACCAAAGCTCGCGCCGCCGCGCCTTGCGACGCCCGCATCCTGTACGAATACGACCAACTCCTGAAGCGCACCGGCCATCCCCTCTCCGAGCGATTGGCCAATCTCGAAGCCAATGCCGCGCTGGTTGAACGGCGCGATGACCTCTCCGTCGAGCTCGCATCGCTCTTCAACAACCTTGATCAGCCGCAGCGTGCTCTGGACCTGCTCCTGAGCCGCGAGTTCCAGCCGTGGGAAGGCGGCGAGGGACTGGTACTCTCCGAATACGTTCGCGCCAATTTGCTGCTCGCCCATCGTTCTCTGGAACGCGGAGAGCCCACGCCGGCCATCACCAGCCTCCTTGCTGCATCCAAACCTCCTGAGAATCTCAGTGAAGCCAAACACTTGCTAATGAACCTCGCCGTGATTGACTACTGGCTTGGCGTGGCCCACCACGATGCTAGAGATCGCTGCGAAGCCGAACGTCACTGGGCTCGCACTGCCCGTCAGAAAGGGGACTTCCAACAGATGCAGGCTAAGACCGTCTCCGAAAATACCTACTGGAGCGCCTGCGCTCTGCGCCGCCTCGGCCGCGAACAGGATGCGATTCACGCCTTCCGGGCGATCCTCGAATACTCCGCCGACCTCCAACGCCAGACGCCGAAGATCGACTACTTCGCGACCTCGTTGCCCGCGATGCTTCTCTTCGACGAAGACCTTGCCCGCCGCCAGATCGTCATCGCTCGCTTCCTTGAAGCGCAAGCGCGGCTCGGGTTGGGCGAAGAGAAAGAGGCACTCCGCCTGCTCGACCAAGTTCTCGCCGTGGACAACGCCCATACTGGTGCCATCGACCTTCTCCGGTTCCACAAAGGGTAGCGATGCACGGTCCCACATTCCCCGCCGCTCTTCATTCCTCCCCGATCACGCCGCGGCACGGCCTCTACCTCTGGGGCATCTCCCTGGTTGCAGCTTTGGGCGGTCTCCTCTTCGGATATGACTGGGTTGTCATCGGAGGCGCAAGACAGTTCTACGAGGTCTACTTCCACATTACTTCCGCTGCTCTCGTGGGCTGGGCAAACAGTTGCGCCCTGGTCGGATGCCTGCTCGGTTCTCTCGCCGCAGGAACCCTCACCGACCGCTACGGACGCCGTCGCATTCTTCTCGCTTCTGCCGTTCTCTTCGCCGTCTCCTCCGTACTCACCGGCTGGGCATGGTCCTTTCCTGCTTTCATCGTCTGGCGTATCGTCGGCGGAACCGCCATCGGCCTCAGTTCCAATGTGTCACCGCTCTACATCGCCGAGATCAGTCCCGCAGCCCATCGCGGACGCCTGGTCAGCCTCAATCAGTTTGCCATCGTAGTCGGCATCCTCCTCGCTCAGATCGTGAACTGGCGCCTCGCCCGTCCTATACCCTCCGGCTTGCCGCACGACTTAATTCTCCACACGTGGAACGTGCAATACGGATGGCGCTGGATGTTCACTGCCGTCGCCGCGCCTGCATTGGTCTTCACCCTCGCCTCGCTGTTCATCCCCGAGAGTCCTCGCTGGCTCTGCGGCGTTGGTCGTGACCGCGAAGCGCAGGCCATCCTCGAACGGATTGGTGGCTCCGCCTACGCCACCGCCGAACTGGCCGGCATCGAATCCGCGCATCGCTCCGACGCCGCCCTCACCCGATCCTCCTGGCGCGAACTCCTGCTTCCTGCCTTCCGCAAAGTTCTCCTGGTAGGCATCGCTCTTGCTGCGCTTCAGCAGTGGACCGGCATCAACATCCTTTTCAACTACGCCGCCGAGGTCTATCACAGCGCAGGATACGGAGCCAATGACATATTCCTCAACATCGTCATCACCGGCGCCATCAACCTCGTTTTCACGGTGCTCGCCATGGTGCTCGTCGACCGCATCGGCCGACGCGTCATGATGCTCGCCGGCTGCATCGGGATCGGCGTCTCCCATCTTCTCTGCGCGTGGGCCTACCACGCCCAATGGCGCGGCGCGGCGGTGCTCCTACTCACGCTCAGCGCGATCGCCTGCTATGCCCTAACGCTCGCGCCCGTTACCTGGGTCTTGATTTCCGAGATCTTTCCCCACAGGATCCGCTCTTACGGCGTCTCCACGGCGGTGAGTGCTTTGTGGATCGCATCCTTCGTCCTCACCTATACCTTTCCGCTCCTCAATCAGCTTGAGGGTACAGCGGGCGTGTTTCTCACGTATGGCGTGATTTGCCTGCTCGGATTCGTTTTTGTGGCCGTCTTCGTCCCTGAGACCAAAGGCCGCAGCCTTGAGCAGATTGGCGCCGACGTCAGCCAGCTATAAAGGACCTCGCCGTTGCAAGTCGGCCTGTCCCGAATCTACTGGTTCTGATTAAATATGCGTGTACGTACCCTTAGTTAAGAATATTCGTCAATGTCATTTTTGGTGATACTTATATCTTGACATTGCGTGTTCGTACACGTTTATATATTGTCACATCGAAAGCCAGTTCCTCCGGTGCTGAACCGTTGGCTTTTTCGTCACTGTTTTCTCCTCGAGACTGCAACAGCCCGATGCGGTTTCGGCGACCCTCCTCAACGGCGAGCCCGCCTCCCTCTGTGGATATCGGGCTCGAGAGGTCACATCATGCGAACCTTTCTTGCTATCGCAACCGCCAGTCTCGTCCTCAGTTCCCTCCCCACGCCCATTACCGCTCAGGTCAACGGCTCCGGCCACAGAGCCTACCTGGGCTGGAGCACCTTCAGCGAACAAACCATCAACGGAAACTTCCTTACCCAGGCCAACATCCAGACTCAGTCAGACGCACTCAAAGCCTCCGGGCTTGAGGAGCACGGCTTCCGCTATATCAACATCGACTCGGGATGGCAGGGAAGCTTCGACGCGAATGGACGGCCGATCCCTAATCTCACGACCTTTCCAGACATCAAGGCTCTCGTCGACCACATCCACGCTAACGGTCAGAAGGTGGGCATCTACTGGATTCCCGGCATTGAGCAGCCCGCTGTCGACGGCAATTACCCCATCCTCGGTACCACCTACCACACACAGGACATCGTCGTGATGCCCCTCGCCAAGGGCAACGCGTTTGCAGGGCCGCTGCCCAACCCCTACCACGACAAAATCGACTTCACCAAGCCCGGTGCCCAGGAGTACATCAACTCCGTCGTTGACCTG
>DASXLY010000119.1:0-3123 GCA_036495975.1 Occallatibacter sp.
ACCGAGAATCTCTACCCCAACCGCCCCCGCCAAGTCGCCGACTGCGGTTCCCATGGTTGTGTTGGGGCCAAATCCGCCGACGTTCGTCGAGATAAAGCCGCCAATCGGTTGACATTTCGAGTTCGTCGATGAGTTCTGACCCATTGCCGTAGCAGCCAGGACCAGAGTCGCGAAAAAACTGCAGACTAACTTACGTGTCATTTGCATTCCTCCTGACGTTTGCAAGCCGCCGTCCAGGCCCTTGCACGCCTCGAACTCTGGGCTAAGCGGCCGCCGCTATCCATGCACAGTGAGTAAATTCGGGGTAAATCGGAGGTAAACTGGCGTAAGAACGGCGAATCTGCCGCTCTTGGTCCGCTTCCAAGCACGCGTTTAGGTTGAGTTCAAGGATTTCGAAGACGGTCAGGTCGAAATCGATTAGCTGGTCGAGCCCCGCCATGCAAGTACCAGCCACAGCATCCCCGCGCCTCCGGGTCGGAGAGTTCGAAGTTGACCTTCGATGTGGTGAGGTGCGGCGCAACGGTGAGAAGATAAAGCTTCAGGAGCGACCCTTCCAGATTCTGGCCGCGCTCATCGAGCGGCCCGGCGACGTGGTAACGCGGGAAGAGATCCGGCAGAAGCTTTGGCCAACCGATACCTTCGTAGACTTTGAGCACGGTATCAATACCGCTGTAAAGAAACTGCGGGAGGCGCTGGGAGACGACGCCGAGAATCCACGATTCATCGCGACGCTGCCGCGACACGGCTATCGTCTTATCGCTCCGGTTGAAGTTGCGGAGACCAATGGCGCGTGTCCGGAGCCGGAGACACCTCCTGCGTCACCACCACGCAGACAAAGAACCGGTCCGTGGCTGAGCCTCGCTTCCTTCGTGGTCGCAGGCATAGCACTCACTTGCATTTTTGTCTTTGATTGGGGCCACGTCCGCTCCCGGCTGCTTGCAGACACCGGCGCGCGACATATTGGCTCTGTTGCGGTGCTGCCACTGCGCAATCTTTCCAACGATCCAGAACAGGAGTATTTCAGCGATGGCATGACGGATGAGTTGATCACAGCTCTCGCCAAGGTGCAGAGCCTTAAAGTGATTTCCCATACATCCGTTGACCGGTATAAAAAAGGCAACCGCCCTCTGCCCGATATTGCGCGAGAACTCGGAGTAGATGCAGTGGTTGAGGGCACCGTGATGCGTTCGGGTGACCATGTGAGAATCACGGCGCAGTTAATCGACGCTCATTCGGATCAACATCTGTGGGCTGAGAGCTATGAACGCGATCTGAAGGATGTTCTTTCCCTGCAGGACGAGGTTGCCGGACAAATCGCTGCGCAGGTTGGGATCAAAGTTGCCGCAGGCCAACAGAGTGAGGTGGCGTCTACCCGGCAGGTAGACCAGGAGGCACACGAAGCTTATTTGAAGGGCAACTTCTACTGGAGCAGGTCGAACTGTGATGGATCCCAAAAAGGATTGGAGTACTACCGGCAGGCGGTGGCAAAAGACCCCGCTTTTGCTGCGGCGTATGTAGGACTGGCTCAAGCTTATTTCACACTTGGGGATTGGAACTGTTCGCCGTATGAAGAAGCCTTTTCGAAATCCAAAGCCGCGGCGCTGAGAGCGCTTGAACTTGACCCTACCGCAGGGTCAGCTCACACCTGGCTTGGCACAATTGCTTTTTTCCATGAATGGAAATGGGATAACGCGGAAAGAGAATACCGTCAGGCCGTTCAGCTTAGTCCAAACTATGCGCCCGCGCACACTCTATACGCCGTGTTTCTTATATCCATGGCGAGACAAGAAGAGGGCCTTGCTGAAATGAGGAAGGCTCTGGAACTCGACCCAACTGCAGAATTTACGAATATGGTCAGCGTCCACACCCTGTATCTGGCTCGCAAGTACGACAAGGCCATCGAACAGGCCAACAATGCGATCCAACTCTATCCGGATTCGTGGGGAACATATTTCTGGCTCGGGGTAGCTTACGAACGCAAGGGCATGTATGAGCAAGCGGTTGAAGCGTATCTAAAATCAAACTCTTTGCGGGGTGTCGAACCTGAGGAGTTAGAAGCATTCCGCAACGCCTACCAAAAATCAGGCATTCGAGGGTACTGGCAGCATGTTCGCGATACGGTAAGCGCTGACGGATCAGAGCCGTGCTCGATGAGGTCAATATATGCATCTGCGAGGCTCGGCGAGACGAAGCAGACGATCGACTACCTCAACCAGGCTTTGCAGAAACATTGCCCAAGCATTCGAACACTGAAGGTCGATTCCTTCTACGACAACCTTCGAGGAGATCCACGGTTTCAGGATGTTTTGGCTCGGCTTAAACTCCAATAAATAATGGATAGCGGAAATGTCGGCGCTAACGTCGGCAGGACGGTACAAAGGCTCTCTTTTCGGATTCCCTTCTCTGATAAGAGACCGGCATACTTTGCGGCGACACCTGGATCAAGGTGGTCTGACCAGCATTTGCTCATGCGCCGGAAGTTAATTGCCGGTTGACGAGAACAGGCCGATGCACGCATCGAGCGCAGATGACAGCAAATAGAAAGGGCAGCCTCGTGAGGCTGCCCTTTCCTGCGAGCGATGCGGCTTAGGCGCCGACGGGTTCCGCGGCCTGCACGGTGACTGGCGTGAGCCAGTTGTAGCGATCCGGACGGGTGCCGTTGACGATGCCGAAGAATTCTTCGGCGAGTTGATGGGTGATGGGACCTGTCTTGCCGTCCTTGACCAGGATGCGGTCGACCGAGCGGATGGGCGTGACCTCCGCTGCGGTGCCGGTGAAGAAGACCTCGTCCGCGATGTAGAGAATTTCGCGGGGCAGCGGCTGTTCGATGACCGGGATGCCAAGGTGCCGGGCCAGAGTGAGGATGGTATCGCGGGTGATACCGCTGAGCACGGAGTTGGCGAGCGGCGTGGTGTAGATGGTCGATCCGCGGACGATGAAGAGGTTCTCGCCCGAACCCTCGGAGAGATTGCCGTTCACATCGAGCGCGATGCCCTCGTTGTAGCCGTTGAGATCGGCCTCCATGCGAATGAGCTGCGAGTTCAGGTAATTGCCGCCGGCCTTGGCGAGCGAGGGCATGGTGTTGGGCGCGAGCCGGTTCCAGGAGGAGATGCAGACGTCCGC
>DASXLY010000120.1:0-41791 GCA_036495975.1 Occallatibacter sp.
CCGCACTGACTCTGTTGCTGAACCAGCCGGATACATTTGGCCTCGACCTCCTTGAGAGCACGTCACTGGAAAAATGGTAACGGCAGAGTGTCGCACGAGACCTCCCTTGTTGTTCAGGGTCCGATGCGCGTGTCCATTGGACTGGGCACAGCAGGGGTGCCCCCAACGGAAGCTGCGGCATATGGATTTCCTTACTTCGACGAAGCGTTTGTCGCAACGAGCCAGACGCTCGCTGAGAATCTGAAGAAAAGTTTGATGAACCGTCCCGAGGTGACACTGACCTTGCAGCAGGGCGGCCAGCATCAACCCAAATGTTGGAGTGAACGTTTCGGCCCCGCTGTGAGCTTCCTGCTCCCACCTGAGACAGGAAGAAATAAGGGTGCGCTGCGGGCGGATCGAAAGACGGTATCGGCGCAGATTTCCGGTTGCGTCGCCGCATCCACAATCGGGTCACACCCATGCAAATGCGAGGAGAATCACAAGCGCAATGAGAGGCCAAAACTCAACAGGTCACAGGAGAATGCGCGTAACCCATTGCAGTCTCCGCGCGCGCGTTATCGATTGCGCTGAGATGGTCGCCGACTGATGCCAATCCATTGTTTCGAGGCGGTAGAGAAAGCCGAGCCGTACGACGCCCTCGAGATTGTAGACGCCGACAACGTGGGAAAAATGGCTGGCGACGATCAAGTCACCCGAAAAATCATTCCAGCTCAAGGGCCGTTCGGGTCCAAGCTGCTCTTCAAGAGCGGTGAAAATTGATGGGCCCGCGTCGTCGGCACTGCGTCGTTCGTCAGGCGTCCATTTGAGCGCGACGTCGTAGTTGCCGGTCAGACCGGTCTTGTCTACGACATTTCGGTCTAACGGCTTCGGGTTCGCTGCCCGCGTCGTTGTCATGACCTCGGCCAATGCAGTTCTGCTCCGAGGCTTCTGCTATATTTGCCGTATTGAAGTCGATCTACCACCGCTGGATCGCGCGTGGCCACGAAGTTGATTTCCCAAAGGACACCCGCGTGGACGTTCTGCTGAACCCGCGTTGATTCTACCTTTGAACCGATGAGGTTCAGCAATGCGGGCCGCTACTCTTCGTGGCTGAGTGCGTTCCCTTCAGGACCGACCTGGATCTCTTTGTGCTTGCCATTCGCACTCACTTGCGCTTCATAGGCGACGAGTCTGCCGTTCTTCACGATTGATTCCACTTTCATGATCTCTCCCGTTTCTGCCTTCGTCTTGAGTGCCTGCTGTACCTTGGCTGGAAGAGCCTTCAACGGGACCTGCTCCTCGACTTCCAGAACGCGGCCGTCAGGAGCAATGCTGACGTCTTTGGAGTGACCATCGACGGTCATCTCCACCTCGTACTCGAGCTGACCATTCTCCGTGTCTCTGCTGTAGCTCTTGACGGTCGCCCCTTCACTTTGTTCTTTCGCAGTCTTCTGCACCGCGACAGGGAGGTCCGAATGCGAGATTTTCTTCTCTGCGCAGTAGCCCAGAGAGGGAAGGCTGAAGGCCATAGAACAGACTACGAGCAAAGCAGACGGAAATCGCATGATGCACACTCCATTTGCCGCCAACGGCAAGCTAGAACGACTATGCCCCAAGATCACTTAAGGGATGCTGAATGGATTCAGAAGAAAGAGACTCCGCTCGTTCGTTGATGGGGAGTGCCGGTATCAATTCGAATTCTGGCGTCGTTTGAATCGGTGTCCACTTGGGTCGGTCGTTGTGCGGAAGCAGTCAGCTTCATTATCCTCACAGAAGATCAAGCCGAGACTGACCGCCTGTGGAACGTCATTGTCAGCAACGGGGGCCAGGAAAGTATGTGTGGTTGGTGCAAGGATCGCTGTAGCGCCCACCCACGAAGTTTGGGTCACCTCGCCGCGCGATAATACGGTGCGCATCCTGGACGCCAAGACGCTGCAACAGAAGGAGAAGGTGACGTTCCCGGGGCCCCATTTTCTTTCAAAAGCTCCTGAATGGCTCGCTCGGACTCACCGTAGTCGCCTTCTCCGAAGTGCTCGTAACGGATTATCCTCTTCGCGTCGATGATGTAGAACGCCGGCCAGTATTGGTTGTTGAAGTCTTGCCAGATTCTGTAATTGCTGTCCATGACAACTGGATACGTGACACGCAGGTCGCTTAACGCCGCTTCCACGTCCGCTTGATTCTTCTCGAATGAAAACTCGGGGGTGTGCACGCACGCCAATCACGACCAATCCGGACTTTTGATATTTCGCCGCCCAATCCTTGACGTAGGGCAACGCTCGCAGGCTGTTGATGCAGGTATATGTCCAGAAGTTGACGAGCACAACCTTTCCACGGAGCGAATTGCTGCTTACCGGATCGGAATTGAGCCAGGCAACGCCGCCGTTCAAGTCAGGCATGGGGCCTTCGTCGGTGAGAGACAGTCGAGATTCACCAACTGCGGCAAGGGCCGCTCGTACTCCGGCGGAAGCTTGCCGATTGATGGCGGGTCGATTCTCCCAGTAAATGCAAACTGGTGCGCAGAAAGATCGCATGAACTCAGAATCAAAAGTACGGTGCCAGTGGAAACTACTGAGGTGATGCGCATCGTCCCCCCTTTCATATCAGCGTTGTCGGCGTTATTGACGGGCGTACAGTGCGAAACCAACGATTGCGCCGAGAAGACAGAGCACAACAAACGTGTAGACCACTCCCATGAGCCCGTTAAAGTGACGACGGGCGATCCAGCCGCACTGGTCTGGATCGACAATGTGCGTGAACCCTCCCTCTGAATCAACCATCAGGCTGGGGTTAAAATGGCCCAAGTTGTTCGTGAGATCCGTCGTCAGTGTCAAATTCATTTGAATCTTCCGTGGCTCATCACATCCTCTGGTGAACGCGGCATTCTCAACTACGAATTCCGCGTCCCAACAGGAGCTAGAAAGTTCTTGTTAACCGACATCCACCTTGTGCCCAGGCGATTGGTCGACGTTTTCCATGGTCCGGAACAGGCCACGATGATTCAAAACTTGTCTGCATCGATTACCGCTTGGGCGAAGGCCTGCGGGGCTTCCTGCGGGATGTTGTGGCCGACGCCGCCGGGGATGAGTCGATACTCATACTTGCCCGAGAACTTATTGCGATACGCCGTGCTCGGTGGGTGGGCTGCACCGTTGGAGTCACCTTCCATGGTGATGGCAGGTACGGTGATGACGGGAAGTGCGGCCAGCCGCTTTTCCAGCTCGTCATACTTGTGTTCGCCGTCAGCCAGGCCAAGCCGCCAGCGATAGTCGTGCATCACGATATCAACATGGTCCGGGTTGGTAAAGGATGCTGCAGTGCGGTCATATGTGGCGTCGTCGAAATTCCACTTCGGCGAGGCCGTCTGCCAGATGAGCTTCCCTGAAATCGATCGCCAGCGACGTACACGACGACCAGAACCAACTTCTACCCCATCGGCCATGTGCCGATCTTTACGCTCAACACTCCGCGCCGCTAGAAGGGAAAGTTCGTACGCTTACAAACAATATGTGATCTCGATGCGCCCTTAGAGCGAACGAGCTGATCCTGGGAAGAGGTCGTTTTCGACGACCCGAAAACTGGCACAGTTTTCGTCACTCGCACGCGACCAAGCAGAGATCGCTCGCTGACGACATCAAGGTCGCACAGGAATTGTGGATTTTGGGCTTACTCCTGGAATGGTCTGCCGCCTCGCCCTATGGAGAGGGAGAGCCGCTTGCTCCGGGAGACCTGGCAGCATTGAGGGGGTGGATTGTAATGATCCGTGCTCCGAGCACCTGGTATCCCTTCTTCACATCCACGCCGACAAGAGCTTGAAATGCCCGGGCTTTTCCAGATCGGGGAGGTGTATTCACCTGAGCTAACGCGCTCGTTAGTTCCTCCACGCCCGCTTTCGACGTGACAAGTAATGCCGCACCTTCGGTACCTGTCGTGTCAATGCCGCCCAATATAACGATCTGGTGTTCGGGCGTGATGCCGGGCTGAAACGTTACCAGTGCGAAATCTCCCTGGAGAACGTGACTCACTGGATCGCGTTTGGTTTCATACCTTGCTTGCTCACCTGCACGTGGCTGGCTGTTGATAATCTCGTCGGACCATGGATCGCGACTTGTCTTTGGCCCCTCAAACAGAAAATCTCCAGGGGGCACGATTTGCGCAACGGCAAGATCTTCGGAAGGGGATCCGAGCAAGATCACATTGTGCTGTTTTAGATCGTCGATGCTGATGTCATAACTAGATTTAACCAAGGGGGTCGCGCCCATATGCGCGAGTTGAGCAACTAGCATCGCCATGGCTCTGAGGTCACCGGTCCCGGTGTACCCGTTGTCATAGAAGAGGGTTCCAGCGCTTGCCACAAGGGATGGGTTTGATGCAAATTGATGCGCCAAATGAGCATCGACCAACGCACCTCGGTTGTCCAAGGCCCCATGCCGAAATCGAAAGAGATCTCCTGGGCCGTCGATCAAGAACATTGCGTCTGCATAGGCGATGATCGGGGAGCGATCTTCCTTGAGGAATGGTGCCCAGAAAGATGCGACAGGATCATCCAAAGAAGAAGGCGTCGACTTTTCGAGTGCCGAGACATCCTGATGTTTGAGGGTCTGAGACGATGAGAAGTGACCGAGGAAGAATCCAAGTGCGCCAGTTACCAGACCGATCAGGCTGACCACGAGCAACTGCCTCCAACCTGGAGTTGTTCGTTCAGCTTCAAATGTCGCAGAGTGGATGTTTGCATCGTTGTTTACCTTAGGCGCCACTCGCAGTTCGCCCAGGGCATCTGCGCTGGCTGTAGATTCCCCGCCCAAAGAGGTGGCGCGATGCAAATCGGTCGCTTCACCTTCGTTGCACATTGCGAAGACGGCTTTATAGGAGCCTGAAGGAACTTCTATCCGTATGTCCTCGCTTGCGCCTTCGCCGTGCAAGTAATACTGCGCGAGGCGCTTGCGGACCTCAGCTGCTCTAGCTCTGACGATCGGGTCATTTCCGGAATCATAATCAGATGGGCGTCGAAATACATTGATCCCGATCATCCGTTCTCGAAGCATATCCTCTTCGTGCGCGAGGGAGTGCTCCACGATATAGCGCAACAGGGCCTGGCACTGGGCACTCGATCGGAAGGAGCTTCCGGTCAAAACTCTCCCGAGCGACCGCTCGATATCGCTCTTGGGCGGCTCGTAGCCTTTCTGACGGCCGGTTGTGCTCACGATCGCTTTATACACACCCACAGGTGAGATTGTCCAAGGCTAATTGGAGGTACAGTACCCCCATCGTTTGCACGGGCTTTCGGAATGAGCCATGACTCTAAGCGTTTTGCTTCTAATGGGATACATGTGATTCGAGCGAGAGCACCGTAGGCCACGTTGCCGCTTTGACAAAGTTGATGTCTAATCCGCCAAAGCACAGCAAAGAGGGTTCGAAAATCGGTAAATCTAGTCATTCATACAAAACGCCAACGATTGCGCACTCGGCAATTTGAGAAGATGGAAAAATTTCACTTACCTCGGAAGAACCAATCCGTCTCTCGCCGGACATTTGCGAAAAGCGCCATATTGGGAATCTCTTCTCTGTATTTTTCTGATTCCCTCGGTGGATCGGTACCCGCGCAGAAAAAGCCGCCTTCGTCGTTTGTGAATCCACTCATTGGAGCAAGCACGAGTTCGCTTCTAGGGGAAGGCAAGACATTTCCCGGTCCAACCACACCATTTGGAATGGTGCAGCTGAGTCCGGACACGATCACAGGCGGCTTGAAAGGTCCCGGATACGCTTACGAGGGCGACAGCGCTCCCGGTTATTCATACGAACAGAAAACAATTGAGGGTTTCAGTTTCACTCATATGAGCGGTGTCGGCTGGTACGGGGATTTCGGCAATCTGCAGGTCATGCCTACCACTGGAGCGATGAAACTAGACAGTGGTCGCGAGGATCATCCGGGAGAAGGGTGGCGATCTCGATACCGGCACGAAAGTGAGCGAGCCCAGGCCAACTACTATGCGGTCACACTCGACGACTACGGGATTGACGTTGAACTGGCTGCTGCTCCACGAGCAGGAATCCTGCAGTTCACTTTCCCCCGTACAGATGCTTCGCGCATTCAGGTCAATCTGGCACGCCGCATCGGCGGTACATCTACGCGTCAGTATGTCCGAGTTGCAGGTGATCGCGCGATCGAAGGCTGGATGCGGTGTCCACCCTCTGGAGGTGGTTGGGGAAACGGCGACGGTAAAGTCGACTACACAGCATATTTCCGGATGGAGTTTTCCCTTCCACTCGAACGATTTGGGGCTTGGGAAATTGAGGTTCCTAACGATGCCTTCCCGGTTCGGGACGGTCTGGCAACCTCCTACTTTCGCACAGACCAATACCAAGAACTCGTCAGGCGAGGGAAAGTACTCTCTGGCTGTCGGGAACTGGAAGGCAACCACATTGGTTTCTTCGCCGAATTCCCCTCACTTGCATCTGGCGGCAGGATTTCTCTCAAATCGGGGATTAGCTTTGTCAGCATTGAGGGAGCACGCAAGAACCTTGACCACGATATCCCTGGTTGGGACTTCGAGAATGTCCGACAAAGGGGAAGGGCGCTCTGGGATGAGGCGCTCAGTTCGATCGAAATCGAGGGTGCTTCGGAAGATCAGAAGAAGATTTTCTTCACGGCCATGTATCACGCGATGATCGATCCGCGGATCAGCTCCGACGTGGGTGGCGAGTATACCGGCGCGGATGGAAAGATTCACACTGCTGTCGGCTACTCACCAAGGACCATCTTCAGTGGATGGGATGTTTTTCGCGGTGAATTTCCGCTCATGACTCTCCTGAATACCAAGGTGGTCTCTGATGAGATTAACTCCCTCGTAACCTTGGCTCAGACCAGCGGAAAAGGGTATCTCGAGCGCTGGGAGATCCTGAATGCGTATAGCGGCTGTATGGATGGAGATCCGGCTACTTCGGTCATCCTCGATGCCCACGTCAAGGGCATCAGGGGATTCGATATCGAAAAGGCCTACGCGGCGTGTCGCCAGACAGCGAGCGGAACTGCAAACGAGACGAACCGGCTCGATAACGATTTCTATCTGAAGCACGGGTTTGTGCCCGAGCAGGTTTCATGGACTCTGGACAATGCCTATTTTGACTGGTGCGTCGGCCGCCTGGCGGCGTCACTTGGAAAGGCCGACGATGCCCGCGTCTTTGCCGATCGAGCACAGAACTATAGAAAGATCTTCGATCCGCAGATCGGCAGCATGCGCGCCAGAAACGCCAAGGGAGAATGGATTCCTTGGCTCGGCAAGACCGAGTTCGGGCAGGGTTGTACGGAGAGCAATCCTCTTCAAGAATCGTGGTTTGTTCCGCATGATCTGCCGGGCCTCATCGAGCTCCTGGGAGGACCAGAAGAATTTTCACGTCAGCTTGAAGACCTCTTTGAAAAAACACCTGGCACGTTTGGATGGAATGCGTATTACAACCACTCCAATGAGCCCGTCCACCACGTTCCTTATCTATTCGTCTATGCTGGCAAGCCTTGGCTCACACAGAAATGGGTGCGTCGAATTCTCAACGGCGCCTACCACAACGATGTGAACGGAATCTGTGGAAATGATGATGTGGGACAGATGTCGGCGTGGTACATTCTCGGCGCGCTGGGATTTTATTCCGTCTGCCCCGGTAGTGGAGTTTACATTCTCGGAAGTCCTCTGTTTGGGCGCGCGATCATCCGATTGGATGCGCAGTTTTATAAGCGAAGGGTCTTTGAAATCGTAGCCGAGAATCAAGCACCCGAGCACCCTTACATCCAATCCGCGCTTCTCAACGGAAAACCGTTATCACGCGCCTGGCTTCGACACAGCGAGATTGCTGCGGGAGGCCGCCTGGAGCTGGTTTTGGGACCTGAACCCAATCTAGGTTGGGCGGCGGAGATAGCAAGTCTTCCTCCGGCAGCAGTCGCAAATATGTGACACCTAATTACGGCTCGAACACAATCCTAACGATTCAATTGCGACACGAGACGTCTTCATCCTGACAACCATGGCGCGGCTCATTGGGTCCTGGCTCTCCCGGCCGACTGGGAATCCGCACCCCTGCCACATTTATTGGCCGATTTGGAGGGGAGCTGCATTCACCATCGGCAAGAATCGTCCCCCCACTCGCATGTTGCTATCGATCGCCGGTGCGCTTCGTTCTCGGGGGTACTGTACCCCTTCTGCAGGATCGGCCTAAGGGTCGCGTTTGGACGGTCAAGTCATTTCTTATTAGCAAAATACAAAACCGAAAGGAGAGAGCACCGTAACTCACCTTGCGCACGCGGGATTCTTCAGATGTAATCCGCAGCTGTAAACACCAACGAGAGTGCAAGCGATTCGATGGCGAGGTCGAAAGCTCCCCACGCCTTTGTCGGAAAGCCGCTCGGATAATTTGCGGATTGCGCTCGGCGTAAAATGCCCCGGCAACAGAAAACTCTCTTCGAAGGACAAGTGCAATGTACAAAGCTTTTCCGAGACCCAAGACGCTGGTTACGAAACCGACAGTTGAGCGGAGGAAGACCTCCAGAGCGTTTTCCCAATGGCAAGCGTGTCTTCTCGGTGCCATCCTGTTGCTATCCGGCAAGGGGTTCGCACAGCTTTCGACGGCTTCGTTGAGCGGCGCCGTCCGAGATCCCAATGGCGCGGTGGTTCCCGGCGCCAAAGTCATCCTGAAGAATGTGGCTACTGATGTCGAGAAAACGACCACATCCAATGGAGTGGGCGCTTATCTTTTCGCGGATATCACCCCAGGTAGTTATACGGTTCAGGCCTCCGCTCCAGGCTTCGTGGTGCAGAAGATTCCTGAGTTCGCGCTCACGGTCGGACAGGTAGCGACGATTGACTTTGGGCTGACCGTTGGTTCGACAAGCACTGTAGTGACGGTGCAGGGCGCGACACCACAACTGGAGACGTCAAATGCCGATCTCGGCACCGTCATCGGGACGCGCCAGGTGAACGATCTTCCGCTGAACGGCCGCGACTTTACCCAGCTTCTTACCCTAACCCCGGGAGTATCTCCGGTGAACAATGGGCAGGGCGGTCCCGGACAAGGTAGTTACGCAACGCCGGAGCCATCCGGTCAGAATTCCACGATTCCCTCCGTCAACGGGCAAGGCAACCGCAGCGATTACTTCTTCACGGATGGCCTGAGCAACTTTGGAGCCTTCCACAGTGTGTATGCGGTCCCGCCCATCATTGATGAGATTCAAGAATTCAAGATCGTGTCTCACGCCGACGGCGCGGAATACGGTGGGGTAACCGGTGGAGTCGTCAATATAGTCACAAAATCCGGTACAAACGACTTTCACGGTTCGGCGTTCGAGTATTTCCGCAATGCGGGCATGGATGCACATCAGGCTTTTACTGGGCCTAGCTCTCCCTCTTTCAACCAAAATGAATTCGGCGGAGTTGTCGGAGGGCCGGTCTTGATTCCGAAACTATACAACGGCAAGAAGAACAAGACATTCTTCTTCGGGGCATATCAGGGATTCCGTTTTTCGCAGACCGAAGCCAAATTCATAAAGGTTCCCACTGCCGCGCAGCTCTCCGGGGATGAGAGCGACTGGCCAACGCAGATCTTCAACCCGTTCACAACCTCTCCGGATCCAGCCAACCCTGGCGAGTTCACCCGCCAACCGTATGTGAACAACCAGATTACTCCGGATCCCAACATGGTGGCCTGGGCACAATTCGTCTACCCCGCGGCGGGGCCTGCACTCGATGCAGCCGGGGATGATGCGACTGACTCAACCCCTACAACGCAGACCATCAACCAATGGACCGCCCGGATTGACCAAAAGATTGGCCAGAATGACTCAGCATGGTTTCGCTATAGCCGTGACACGAGTGTATCGAGTTCATCCGGCGGTGTTCCAGGACTTATCAATTCCGTTGTCGTTCCCAACCGGAACTACGGCGGCAGTTACGTACACGTCATCAGTCCGAGTCTGGTTCTACAGGTTCAATTCGGCAGAACCACTGTGGGAGACAACGCGATACAGGAATTTACGAAGAGTACGCAAGATATCATCAGCAAGATTGGGTTCGCGTCATCATTTGTTGGCAACTTCGGGGCGGCGCCGGGAAGAAACTTTCTGCCTGGGCTAGGTATCGCCGGGGGCGGGGTTGGTGGTTCCGGCGCTTATGCCAACCCAAGCGAAAACTACGCACTGCACCCCGATGTTCCCAATGCCAACCAATACAGCGGTGTTTTGACAAAGACATTTGGAAACCATTCGCTAAGCATTGGCGGCGGGTTCATTACCAACAAGTTTTTCAGCCCGATCACGACCGATAACATCACATACGTAGGGGAGCAAACTGGAAATCCTGAAAATTCGGCCCAATCAGGTGATCCACTTGCCTCGTTCCTCCTCAACGTTCCAGAGGCTGCAGACCGGCGCAACGTCATTACGGAAACGCGTCCTGGCGGTGTAATGAGCGAGTTTGTGCAGGATAACTGGAGAGTTACGCCGAGGTTGACGATCAATGCCGGGCTTCGCTACGACCTCACGCTTTTCCCACCCGTGGGGACCAACAAGCAAATTGGCGTGAATGGCGGGCCAGAGACCGGCGACATAGATTTCAACACCGGTAACTATATTGTTCAGAAGCTTCCTCCTCCCTGCAGTGTGCGCGGATATGCGCCGTGCATTCCCGGAGACGGCACGCTTCCGGCGAACGTCGTCGTGTCTCCAAACGAAAAGATCATGCATAACACGCCCACGAATGTTGGCCCTCACCTCGGCTTCGCTTTAAAGGTGAGAGAAAACTTGGTTGTTCATGGCGCCGCCGGCATCGTCTATGACAATTGGGCGGGTGTATTGCAACTGGCGCAAAATATCGACGGACTGTGGCCCGACATCGGTCAACAGGAACCGAGTAACCTAAACGTACCGACCGCAAGCTCACCGACACCGACGGTTACTTCTCAGAATCCGCTCGCAAGCAGCGGCAGCGGCACCTTCGTTCCGGCGCCTACGCCATTTACTCAGCAGGGATTTGAATACGATCCGAGAATGAAGGATCCTTATTCGGAACAGTGGAGTTTTGGCCTGCAGCAACTGATTCACTCGTCGACGACAGTGACGGTGGACTATGTCGGATCGAGCACGCACCGGATGGATGTTGGCGGCATTTATGGTGGCGCGTTGACGCCAGGACCTGGCCCTATTCAGCCGCGTCAACTGTTTCCCTACATTACACCGACGTTTTACGATCGCAGCACAGGTCGCGGCAATTACAACGCGCTGCAAGCCTCGCTGGAGAGGAGGTTCACCAACGGTCTCTCCTACTCGGTGTCCTACACCTGGTCAAAGTCCATTGACGTCGGGGGCGACGGATACTTTGGCGTTGAAGGCGGTGTTCCGCAGAATGCCTACGACCCGGGTCAATATGATCGGTCTGTATCGGGGCTTGATTTGAAACACATCCTGGCTGTGAACACTCTTTATGAGATTCCCATTGGAAAGGGAAAGAGATTCTCCACGGGAAACGGCGCCCTCGATTATATTTTGGGGAACTGGCAGATTAATAACATCTTCCAGGCCCATTCGGGTACATCTCTCAGTCCCCTTGACGGCAATGATGTTTCGAATACGGGGTCACTTGGTTTTGTTGCATATGAACATTTGAATGTGGTGGGGAATCCCGCGCTCTCGCACCGGAGTGCGGCGGAGTGGTTCAATACGGCCGCGTATGCCGTGCCAACGTTTGGGACCTATGGCAACGCAGGGCGCAACTCTCTCCGGGGCCCAAACTTTTGGGACTTGGATACGTCGGTCTTCCGCCAGTTTCCAGTGGGTGAAGGGCGGCAATTCGAGTTTCGAGCCGAGGCCTTCAATTTGGCCAACCACGTGAACCTGGGGCAGCCCGACGGCACCATCACCGACGGGCCCTCCTTCGGCACGATCAGCGGCACTGCAAACGGCAACACATTCTTAAACCGGCAGCTTCAGATCGCAGTGAAGTTTGTCTTCTAAGACTCTCAACCTTCGAGCAAATCCAGACCGGTGCGACCGGCATGGATTTGCCCAGAGCTAAAATAACTGGGAAGATGGCTGGTTGCGCGACTGTGTGTAGAAGGCCCCTCTCTGGAGCCCTTCTACACGGGACGCTTTCGGACCGGCGAGGTCCAAGCTGCGCACGGACTTCGTACGGGCGGTACGGACGACAAATGGTCTTCCCAAGCCGAGAAATCGGTAATCGTACATTCCAAGGCGAGGGCGCCCCCGTTGTTCTTCGAGCAACGCGGCGAGCCGGCAAGAACAATCGCTCTCGTGTTGTTGCACTGCTGTTCGTCAGCTGCGCCTTTAACCCGGGAACCATCTTCGCTACCGTTCCGCAGCAGGCTCCGACTTCGAGCGATCTCCTCATGCAGGGCCGAAACTTGCTTGAGGCAGGAAAGCTCGCCGAAGCAGAATTGGTCCTGGATCGCGCTGCAGAACTCGCTCCTTCTGATTCGGTGATCCTGACGCTGGATGGCAGGGTCAAAGGCCGGCTAGGCGAGTATGCCAGCGCCGTCGAGCTCCTCGAGCGCGTGACTAAGCTGACTCCGCAATCCGCTCCGTCGCATGTCGATCTTGCCATCGCGCTAGCTGATTCTGGCGACCTTAACAGCGCTGTGGCGGAAACGGGAACCGCAATTGCTCTCGCTCCCCGTCTGGCCATCGCGCACTTGAATCGGGCGCGCATTCTTAGCGATATGAAGAAGGATCTGGAGGCTCGCGATGAATTCGCTATTGCGGTCCGGCTCGACTCGGGTAACCCGGACGGTTACTTCTACTGGTCAATCGCCGAGCGAACTCAGGGAAACTTCACTGAAGAAACCGAATTATTGCGAAAAGTCGTGAAGCTCGAGCCCGGCAACGTCAAGGCTCACATCATGCTTGCAACCAGTCTGCTGGATCAGAATCGCACCGCCGAGGCTGTATCTGAGCTTCGAGCCGCCTTGGCAATCGATCCTAATTCAGCGCAAGCCATCTATAAGCTTTCGCGAGCTCTTTATCCCACCAATCCCGAAGAGTCGAAAAGGCTACGGGATCACTTTGATCGGCTCAAGGTGCAGAACGCTTTTCTCGAACGGGCCAAAGCGCTCGGCAACCAAGCTTTCCACGCATTTACGATGCAGGACTGGCGCGAGTCAATACGCCTGTATACCGAAGGGATTGAAACCTGCGGAGATTGCGAGATCGAAAGTGCGCTGCACCGTGATCTAGGCCTGACGTTCTGCCGGGACGGCCAGATTGAGCGGGGCGCCGAGGAGCTTCGTAAAGCGCTCGCAATTGACCCCGAGGATCGGGATGCCGCAAAAGCCCTGGAAATGCTTCGCGGGCCGATCAAGACGCGCGACTAGGACAAATGCACAGTTTGCGTACCTGAGCGGGTCGTTATCTTGCCGAATCGCGCACTTTTCAATCTGATCGCCACTAAGCCGGATCTTGATGGACCCAGACACTGCATGCGAGCGAAAATCTCCTAAGGCGCCGGATTGACACCACCCTGGAGGAAGCTCGGTCACGGCGTGTCATTAGCGAGGAACAAGACCCGATTAAATCTAGCGTAAAGACATCCATGTCCCAGAACCCCTCAATTCCGACCCTCAACAGTGAGTCGCGAATCCGCGACCCGATCCGGTCGTATCGAGAGCCGGAGCCGGCAGATGCATCTTCGGTCAGTTCAAACAAGGACCTGACAGCGGCAATTTCACGCATGCGCGTGCGGCTCGTTCCTTTTCTCATGCTCATGTATGTAGTTTCCTTTCTCGATAGATCGAATATCGGGTTTGCGAAGCAGGCGCTCCAGAATGAAGTCGGCATCTCCTCGTCGAGTTACGCGCTGGCTGCCGGCCTATTCTTTCTCAGCTATTCCATTTGCGGATTTCCCAGCAATCTGACACTTCGTAAGATCGGCGCGAAGGTCTGGATGACGATACTTATGATCTCCTGGGGGTTGGCCTCTGCGGCGACCATGTTCGTCAAAGGCGCCGAATCCCTCTACACAGTGCGGCTGCTGCTTGGTATTGCCGAGGCGGGATTCTTCCCAGGCGTGATTCTGTATCTCACGTATTGGTTCCCGAGCCGTGTACGTGGAGAAGTCATGGGCTTGTTCTACATTGGGGTTCCGATTGCAATGATATTCGGAAACCCCCTCTCGGGCCTTCTCCTCGAGATGCACAGTCTAGCCGGATTGCAGGGCTGGCAATGGATGTTTTTGGTGGAGGGGCTGATCGCTGTGCTGGTGGGCGTCGCGGCGTATTGGTATTTGGATGACACACCTGATCACGCCGCTTGGATGCCGATCAATGAGCGGAAGGCGCTCACAGAGCTTCTCTCCGCAGAGGAAACCGAGCGCCGCTCGTTCGGCCCGGCGAAGCTTGTGGCGATGATATGCGACCGTCAGGTACTTACCTATTTGGCGATCTACACTCTGATTCAGATCAGCGTGTATGGTGTGGTGTTTTATCTGCCTACCGAAGTCTCCGCTTTGATTCACAAGCCGGCCGGAATCGAGGTGGGAATCGTCTCGGCAATTCCATGGATCTTTGCGCTCATTGCGGTTGTCTGGCTTCCGCGTACAGCCGACCGATCTCAGCGCCATCGAACAGTTGCAGCGTTGACGATGCTTCTTGGTGGATGCGCGAGCTTCGCCTTCCCAACGGTAGGACCGATCATGGGAATTGTGTCCCTTTCGGTTGCGGTCTCCGCGTTCATTGCCGTGCAGCCGATCTTCTGGACATTTCCTACTGGGTATCTTGCCGACCGCGCCGCTGCGGGAGGAATTGCTGTAATCACAATGGGCAATCTCGGAGGGTTCATCGCACCGAACCTGAAAGTCTGGGCAGACCGTGTTTTTCGGTTCGAAGGCGCAGGTCTGTATCTCCTGGCCGGACTCACTGTTCTCAACGCTGCGGTAATTCTCCTAGTGAAAGGTAGTAGAAGACCCGAGAGGTAGTTGGAGAGCCAACGATCTCCTACGCACGACTGCTGGGGGAAATTATGCTGAGCCCCCGCCCTTCCGCGTCATTTCGGACGAAGCACGGCGCGTCGAAATACATTGTTCCGCGGCCGTCAGGAGTGTAAGCCGGCCAATTTGGCAGACCGGCATGATTCGGATTCCCGGTCCGCGCAAAGCTTACCCACGCAGTACTCATCTGCTTAGAAAGAGCGAGCGCAGAAGGATCGCCGGCGCTGTAATGATCACAAATTTCGGCGTTGTCAAAAACAAAAGAGATTTCGGCGGCATGGAATGAGCCGGGGCGACGATCTAAGGACGGCGTCCGCCAGGAATATATGTAGGAAAATGCCGGTGCCGCTCCGAGCGCTGCCTTCCGAGTTGCCTGGGCGAATGCTGGGATACGCCAACGAGACGCTTCAATCGTCGCCCAGAGGCTGAAAGGAATAGCATCCGGGTAGTCGGCACGGTAGGCGCCAATTATCGCCTCGCTCTCACTTCCATATGCTTCACGGACCAACCCAACCATCTCGTCCACTGTCATCTCGGTGGCGCCAGGACGGTCGACTCCGTTTGTGCTTTCGTTGAGATTGGTCCCGGTAATCAAGGGAATATTCGCAGAGATCGCCAGGCCATCGCGGTCGAAAGGGTGGTGAGGAAGGGACCGACCATCCACAGTCGGCCCCCACCCTGTTTCGCCGAAGGAACCCCCTGCCGGTTTATGAGCAGCCATGGTCTTTCTCGAAGCTTCGGTTGCTGCGCCGGATAGACGATCCACTGGAATTGTCTGCAGTTCTCTGACCTGCGATTTCGCAAGTCCAAGTTCTTTCAGCAAAGCTTCGGCAACTTCCTGCGAGTAATCGGCAGAGAGGGCTTTTAGAAATGGACCGCTCTGAATCGCAGCGCGATGGAAAAGGCCTTTTGCGCCGGGCATGGCCATGAGGGCGGCGACCTTTCCACCGCCGCCTGACTGGCCGAATACTGTTACGTTTCCGGGATCGCCCCCAAACATCGAGATATGAGTGCGGACCCACTCGAGAGCGGCAACGATATCGAGCATCCCAACATTCGCGGAATCGGAGAATGGCTCGCCGCCGATCATTGCTAGATTTAAATAGCCGTAAACGTTCAAGCGATGATTGTGATTGACCACAACCACATCGTGGTTGCGGGCCAGACTTTCACCATCGTACGAGAGCAGATCGTGACCACTGCCCCCCGAATACCCACCTCCATGCATGTAAACCATAACTGGGCGTTTTCCATGGCCATTAATCTCCGGAGTCCAGATATTCACACGTAAGCAGTCCTCACCGGGAACGGAAATGGCGCACCCGCGATGAAGCAGAAATGCATCCTCGTCGGAGCGCGCCAGGTTTTGTCCATCGGTGATGAAATGAGCAGAGTCATCCTGTGGACATACCCGGCCATACGCTAGAGCATTCCTGATTCCGGTCCAGGGGCCGGGAGGCTCCGGAGGCATAAACCGCCTAGAACCAGAAGTCGAGTCACCATACGGAACACCGTTAAAGATGTATACGCCATTTCTCTTGAATCCGCGGATTCTCCCTGAGCTTGTCTCCACCACTGTCGTGGCATCAGAACAGGCGACAGTTCTCGGTTTGTTGTGAGCCGGAGCATTTGAGAATGGTGATCTGGTTGCGGCCGAGTTTCTTGTCATACTCCCATGAGCAAGCACCGGCCCCATAGATCCCGCGGCGAGGACGGCCATTCCTTTTAGGAGCGTGCGACGGTTGTTTAAAGGATTCATCAATTCCTCCCCGAGCGAATTCGCCGAGGTGTTAAGAACTAAGTCTCTTTTTGCAGCCTCAGTCCAGAACTTCCGGACTGGATTGTGTACACCTGCGCTCCAAGGCGCACATGGCGCAGTTCACCGCCGAAGCTTCTAGGCGTCTCGGCATTCAGCAGTCTCGGTTCGCCGCTGATTTTCGGGATATACCCGAAAATCGTGCAGAGGACGGTCTCTGCAAAGGCTCCGCCGCCAGTACACTCTCGCATGCAGCCCTGACGCTGCGCAATCCGTACCGGAGCGTTGCGGTCTCTCCTCTTAGCTCCATAGAACTCGCGAGCCTGTGCGTACACGCCTTCATAGATTGCGGCCTGAGTCCGCCGGAGAAAGGGAACTGCAATATCCCAGTATCCCAGGCGGCACAAGGCGTCAACCGTCACGGCAGGCCACGCATCATAGGCACCCATGGGTCCGTGGTCGGGGCGATCAGAGGCTGCCGCTGCTACGTCGAGTTGAGATTGCGCGCGCATCCATTTTTCCATCAGCAGTTCGCGTTGAACGAAGTCAACCATTTCGCGGCGAACGTTGGACGGCAGGTCTGCAGCTAGGAAACGGCCGACAGTGGCGAAGTCGTAGCAGTGGCGCATCTCCACCCGTGTTCCATCACGGTGCAGGCTTACCCACACGCCCTTTCCCGGTTCGTAGAGCGTCATGACAGCCTTGAAGATGGCATCTGCCTCCACGCGCAACTTCCTCGCTTCAGCGCTGTCGCCCTCTTCCTCGAAAATCTCGGCAAGCTCCCGCATCATCCATACGTTGGCGGAGTTGAACGAAGGAACCTTGTTGATGTAGGTCGGCACACATTCGAGCAGATTGAGAGCACCACCATAATCGGCAAGTTGGTCGTCAGGATTGAGCCGCAGTTTCTTCCAGTTTGTCGCCAGAACGTGCATGCGTTCGAGCACCGTCTGGTCGGCGATTTTCTCGCGCAGGAACTCCTTGTCCTGCGTAACGACGAGATACGACCAGGCCAGCCGGAAAATGGAGAGATCATTGGCCGCATATCCGCGCAGATCCCATCCGGTGGAAACCTCGAAATGGCTGGGTGAAGCAGGCCGCTCGGTTTTGAAGATAATCACCGCACTCTCGTGCGGGTCCTGCTCTAGGAATAACTTGACTTGCTCCTTCATCTGCATTGGTTCGAGCAAGGCGAAGAGAGTCGAGAACAGCGAAGTATCCCAGTAGAAGACCACCCCCTTGGCGCGTTCACCGCTGGTGATAAAGGTCCGGTTGCTCCACAGGTTGGTTCGCAGGAGCACCAGCAGTGTGAGCACGCTCCGGTAGTAGATCTCGCGGATCGCTCGATCCTCTGTAACCAACAGCGGAGCATTCCCTGAGAAGAAGGTGTTACCCGGCGTGAAGGCGCTATTCCATCTGTTCTCCCACAGGGTTTTGGTGCGGTCCCACTGTGTCTCGAACCACTCGCTTGTAAGAGCAGAGCGTCCAGGCTTGCCAGGTACCTCAACGTGCATCAGGAAACGAATTTCGTGACTCTCATTCGGATTGATACTCACCTGCCACTCGGCAAATTGGCCATCCGCTCTGCCTTGCGGGAGATCAAAGAAGCGATAAACAGCATCCATCTTCCATTTGTCCGATTTGGCTCGGATCTCTGGAAGGCCGAGGATCGCCGGGTTCGCCGGCAACCATCCAGAATCCGCAGTCACAGCTATGCTAAGAGTCCTGGAAGTCGCGCCATTATTCGTGAACTTCACCCTCCACAGCACTACCGTGTCTTCTATGACCAGCCTGTTTGTAGTGACCACATCGATACTGCCGACCTGCGCACGGCGAATGGCCTCGTAGGCGAACCATCGGCAGCTTGCGCTTTGGTATGACCGGCCATCGATCG
Source organism: Occallatibacter sp. (assembly GCA_036495975.1). Classification (GTDB taxonomy): domain Bacteria; phylum Acidobacteriota; class Terriglobia; order Terriglobales; family Acidobacteriaceae; genus Telmatobacter. The sequence continues at coordinate 18,605 of DASXLY010000120.1, forward strand.
TCATGCCGCACAATGGCAGGGAATGATAAATGGGCCAGTACGGTCCGGATTCGTCACCATAGAGTTGACCACCAGGCAGAAAGTTCACCCCAACAAGGTCTGGCGCGCAGGCCGCCATCTCATGGAAGTTATGCAGCGAAGGCATCTGCGCAAGCAGTCCGCAATCCAACCAGCCAGTTCCCATCTCATCAAGTGTCGGCGGCCTGGAAGCGTCCGATGGGATGGGTGCACTGCTCTTTGAGAATGGGAGAGTCTTGCTGGAGAGTAGCTCTGCTGAGAGCGCCGCCATACCGGTTTCGCAGAACATGCGCCGACTGATGGACTTACTTAGTACCGAGAGGATGCTGCTCTTGTCTTTACGCATCGTTTCACAGATCTCCGTTTGTCAGTTGACCGCCGCCATATTTCTGACTTAGTGCGATCCAGCATTGGGACCAGATGATTTGCGTATGCGAGGAAATATTCATTCCAATCGTATATCATGCGCGTTATTGATAAAACAATCATTATGTGCGATCCTATGCCTCGAACGGAATGGCCATTTCACAATGATTCTCAATCGATGCACTTTCGGATTCGGTGTGACTGAGGATTCATGTAAAACACGCTCCGTGATAGCGGCCCGGAAAGGGTTTCTTCGTTAATCATGAAACGACGTACTGTCATAAAGGGTATTGCGGCTTCAGCAGGAATCATTTGTGCACGACCTCGGCTATTGGCTCTGGGCCAGGATCAGCCGTCGAAGGAGAAACCGAGTTTCGCCCTGCCCATTCGTGGGCTGACCAATCAAGGTGGGAGATTAGTACAACCAATCCAATTGACGATAGAGCACGCCGGAGCCGACGCGACGCTGGTTGTGCGCGCTGATCATCAGCAGGTCGAGAAGCGCTTTCTGGCTTCGGGGACGCATTCGTTCAATGTTTACATCGACCCGGTTGCAACAGCCCGCCAGGTTCTTATCGAGTATGAAATTGCCGGCAAGTCAGAGTCGGCCGAGGTTCGCCTGGAGCCAGTACGCAAAGTGCAGATCTTCATTCTGCCTCATTCCCATCATGACCTCGGATATACGGATCTTCAGAGCAATGTTGAAGAGAAGCAAATGGCCAATATCTCCAAGGGAATCGAACTGGCGCGCAATACAGCCAACTATCCGCCGGGCGCCCAATTTGTCTGGAACCTTGAGGTCTTGTGGGGAGTAGACCAGTTCATGCGGACCAAGACCGAACCAGAGCGCCAAGAACTGATCAGTGCTGTGAAGAAAGGTTGGATCGGGCTGAACGGCATGTATGCGAACGAGCTTACTGGTCTTTGCGGGCCCGAGGAACTTCTGCAGTTGTTTCGTTACTCCACCGAATTAGGCAATCAATGTGGAGTCTCAGTGAACTCGGCCATGATCAGCGATGTTCCCGGTTATACCTGGGGAACGGTTAGCGCCATGGCCCAAGCAGGTATTCGCTATTTCTCGGCGGCGCCGAACTTCTTCGACCGCATTGGGACCTTTATGGTTGAGTGGCAAGATAAGCCGTTCTGGTGGGTCTCATCCTCAGGCAACGAAAGAGTGCTCTTCTGGGTTCCATGGACCGGCTATGCGATGTCGCACATCATGAAGCTCGATGCAGAGTGGGTCAACAAGTATCAAGCGAGACTGGATGAAATCCGTTTCCCCTATCAAATCACCTATATTCGGTGGTCGGGGCACGGCGACAACGCCGTTCCTGATCCGGACATTTGCGGATTCGTGAAGAAATGGAATGACGAATACGAATGGCCGCGCTTCTCCATATCGACAACCAGCGATGCGTTTGCCACATTCGAGAAACAGCATGGTCACCAGATACCCGAGTTCAAGGGCGACTTGACTCCCTACTGGGAGGACGGAGCAGGATCATCCGCATTAGAGACGCGCATGAACCGCGGGGCAGCCGAGCGCCTGGTCCAGGCCGCAACACTCGCCACGATGCTCGCGCCGCAGGCCTACAGGAGAGCGGAATTCGATGCGGCTTGGAAAAATGTCCTGTTGTATTCGGAGCACACCTGGGGAGCGTGGAACAGCGTTTCGGATTCAGAGAATCCGTTCGTGACGCGACAGTGGCAAGTTAAACGCCAATTCGCAGTAGACGCCGAGAATGAATCAGAGAAGCTTCTCGACGCGGTGCTCGAGGCTTATGCAAAGGAGAGGGATAGCTCGGACCTAGATGTGCACAATAGTTGCTCATGGCCTAGAACCGAAGTCGTCTTGGTCTCGAAGGAGAGATCTCAGGGAAAAGATCACGTGAAGAACGAACATGGCACTTCTGTCCCATCGCAGCGTCTGTCAACGGGACAATTGGCTTTTCTCGCGGAGAATGTTGCCGCGCTCGGAAGTGCTCGTTTTCATCTTTCAGGGGCAGCACCCCATTTTCCGCCAAAACGCGTGACGGTGCTGGGCGGAGTCCTGGATAACGGCTCAGTGCGCGCCAGGATCGACAGCAAAAACGGCAACATCGTCGAGTTTATGTCCGGCAGTAGTACACGCAACCTTGTGGACACCAGTGGCAATGAGGCGGTAAATCAATACGTCTACCTTGAAGGCAAAGACACATCGAAGGTGACTACGAGTGGGCCTGTCCGCATTACAATCGAGGATCCGGGTCCCCTCGTTGCCACGATTCGTATCGAGTCGTCGGCCCCTGGTAGTACGGACCTTGTTCGCCGCGTGCGACTGAACGCCTATGCGGATTGGATTGAATTGTCCAACACCGTTAATAAGAAACGTGTTGGGCTGAATCCGCACCCAGGGCAAGGCGGGCCGGCCGGAGAGTTTGCTCAGCACGAATCCAAAGAAAGCGTGCAATTCGCCTTTCCGTTTGCGGTAGAGAACGGTCAGATTCACATCGACGTTCCTCTTGCGGTGATGCGTCCTGAAAGTGATCAGCTTCCGGGATCTTGCAAGAACTGGTTGCCGGTTGGCCGGTGGGTTGATGTTGCAAATGCAAATTACGGCGTTACTTGTGCGACGCTCGATGCGCCGCTGGTTGAAATAGGATCCATTTCGGCTACCATGCTGGGGTCCCAAACTCATCCGGAGATCTGGCGTAAACATATTGAGCCGACGCAAACGTTTTATTCATGGGTGATGAACAATCACTGGGGAACGAACTACCGCGCCTACCAGGATGGACCAGTCGAGTTTCGGTATGCGCTTCGACCGCACAGCGGCTACGATCCTGCGGCTGCCAGCCGCTTTGCGATTGGCATGTCGCAGCCTCTTGTTTCTTCGGCTCACGGGCAGCGGTCCCCTTTGGCGCTCAAGCTCCGAATAGATCAGAACGATGTGGTTCTGCAGGAATGCAAGCCAAGTGCAGACGGCAGAGGCTGGATCGTCCAGCTTTTCGGCGCCTCGGGAGAGAACCGTAGAGCGAACTTGACCTGGACAGATAACAGGCCCATCAAGATATGGCGCAGCGATCTCCGCGAGCTGCCGCTTGAACAAATCGGTTCGCGCGTGAATGTGTCCGCTTGGGAATTGGTCATCCTGCGCATTGAGGCCTGAACGTCTGACGATGAATCCATCCGCTCCAGTTTCATTCGAATTGGAGTAGATTCGTGATGGATGGTTTTCGTCTGAATTCTCTGAGCATAGTGGAGATCTTCATGGTGCGTTGGGAAAAATATCACGGAGCAGTCGATTTAGATCCAATGGGGTATGGTTTTTGATTGAATTATGCGTTGGCGTTGTGCAAGGTCGGTCGATGGCAGGAGGGAGTCGTCCAATTGCAGGACGTTCGAAAGGATGACCCAGACAATCGGGATGCTGCGAGGGTACTGTTCATTGCACTGGAAGAGGCAGCGAAAAGATCCGTGGAGGGTCCTGGAAATGTCTGGATTGCCGTCAGAAACTCTCGAGCAGGATCGCTGGAGGAATCAACGGCTTCGACGCATCATGAACACGCGCAAGTCAGACTCGCGTGACTTCAATACCAAGCTTCTGGAAGGGCGCAATCGCCGAAGCAGACGCTCCCACATCAGTAATCAACTTGTCGATTTCCTTGGTGGGACAGAGGAGGTACTTGCTGACAGAACCGAGTTTGCTGTGATCAGCCACTACAACCTTTATTTTTGAGTGATGCACAAGCTTACGCAGGACATCTGCTTCGGACGAATTGGTGCATGTCAACCCTTGCTTTGCGTCAATTCCATCCACCCCAACGAACATGATGTCAGAGAAGAGCATCTCAGCAGATGCGCTGGCGAGCGGGCCCACGAGAGTAAACCAATTTCCGCGGAGGTGTCCTCCCGTTACGATTACCTCGATATCCTTTCTATTACTCAATTCCATCGCCACATTCACGGTATTGGTGATGATGGATATGTCACTGAGTACTTTGAGGCTTCGAACTACTTCGGTTGTCGTGGTGCCGCCGGTCAGCGTAACGGTCTGACCAGCGCTGACTAGTTTTGCCGCAGCGAGGCCGATGCGGCGCTTTTCTTCAGCAAAACTGCTCACCCTGTCCTGGAAAGAGCTGTCATTGCGAAAAGGTTCGTAGAACAGCGGTCCGATAGGGACGGCGCCGCCACGGGTGCGCTTGAGCAATGAACGGTTTTCGAGATCTTCTAAGTCTCGGCGAATGGTGGCGATGGATGCGCCGAGCGTCTGACAAAGTTCATCAACAGCAACGCCACCCGTTTCCTGCAATCGTTGAAGGATATACTCCTTGCGTGCAATCAGGTTGTCACTTTTTGCGGGCATATTCTCTTAGCCTTAACTAGTGCCTCCACCTTAGCACACGGTGATCGGACGATCAGTTTACGTGCGTGGAGCCCGTGCGCAAGCCGGTTGCCTGGGCTGCTCTTGGCGTTGATGCTGGTGCCGCTGGCGGTCATTGCATGGAAGTCCTGTTCCGATTTCCTTTCGGACAGATTTCCGCATTCGGGTCTTCTGTCATCTGCTAGAAACTGGACTCGATATTGACGACTGTTCCACCTGATGAACGCGGAAGCGTGCTTGCAAAAGTTCAGATTCTGTCACGCAGGAGGCTGCGGGTTCGAGTCCCATCGCTCCCGCCGAAGTCACCACTCGCTCAGGCTGCACTCACTGAGTCGGCTGAGTGCTTCATCTGCCTGACTCACTTGTATGCGCTCCGATAGACCAAAGAGGGGTGGGTCGGCGATAGCTATGACTGAACTGGTGGGCAGATTTAATCGGGTTCGTCGTACACACCGATCTCGGCAATATGGGGCATCCCCTTGCTGAGTTCAAACAGCACTCTAACCCTCTGTGATGAGACTCGTGGAATGCGATGAATTGTCGTTGGCATCGGGGTATCGCCGCCTGCGATACCAACCCATTTCTCGCCGTTCCAGCGCTGAAAGCGATAGCTACGAATGCGGCTTTGCGTGTAACCATCCAATCGGCCGACGGGCTCGACGAGAGAGACAACGTTAAAGCTCTCCTGCTTTCTCAGATCCACTTCTAACCAGCCCGAAGTTTGCCCTTCTTCCAAGTACCAACTCGAATGGTAGTCCCCATCATTTGCTTCGTCCGGACCCACGGTGTCCGGGTACGAACTGGCATGAATAGGCTTGCCGATTGCCAGGTTTCGCCTCGTGACCACAACGTGTTCGGTGAGTTTTGCCATGGGGCCAGGATGCTTCCACGCTTTCCCTATCTCTTCCAACCGGCGTATGAGGTTTGGCGCGAGTCGTCCCTGGCGATTCGGAGGAGCATTCAGAATCAGGTTGCAGTGTCTGCGATTCAGCGGCTCAAGCCACTCCTCAACGACAGTCTTCACTGGTTTGAGAGAACCGGTCGCGTCCCGTTCCTTCCAGAACCATCCGTCGGTAAGGGTCACACAGGAAAGGGCAGGGACATCGCTACCCTCTGGTACCTTCTGCCCGGCATTCTGTTCAAACGCCTTTACGTCGGAATAGAACAGCCCGCCAGGAGGATACTGACTGGCATTGAGGTCGCAGATCAGGCAGTTGGGCTGCAGATTCTTAATATGCTCGTAGATTTCCCAGAAGGGTACCTCTTCATAAGTGATCCGGCTCCAAGGCGCATTCCATCCATCGGTGATGAGAATGTCAATCTCGCCATAGTTTGTGAATAGTTCCTTAAGTTGATCTTTAATGAGTCTGACTTTGGCTGGAGTGATGTTGAAATGTCGGATGTCGTCCCGTAGTGACAGGATCGAATAATAGAGTCCCACGCGCAGCCCTGCGTCGCGGAACGATTTCACGTAAGCACCCACCACGTCGAGGGAATGCGATGCCTGGTCGACGCTTGTTGCTTGTGTTTTTGTAGGCCAGATACAGAATCCATCGTGATGCCTAGCCGTCAGGCATGCCCAAGTCATGTTCGCCGACCGCGCCGCTGCGGCCCATTGGTTCGTGTCGAGATTGGTTGGGTGAAACAGATCTGGCGCTGAAGTCGGATCACCCCACTCGCGGTCCTGAAATGTGGCCATGTTGAAATGCAAGAACATACCGAAGCGCAGATCCACGAACCTCTGCTGCAGCGCCAAGAGCGGGCTATCTCGGCGACGCCCTGGCGGGGGCACTCGATCCGGTACTGTTGCGGCGCCGTGATCAGCCAGTATCGTAGCGGTCGTGACTTGGCCAGCCAGCTTAAAGAACTCTCTTCTCGTCGTCACTTCGAAGCCTACCTCGCGACAATGGGCGTTATCTTCATGAATAGACGAAACCCGACTCGAGACCGCACTGCTCACAACAAGCGGAGATCTTCAGAGAGAAGTGGAACTGCGCCAAGCAAAGCAGCGTTTGAGCCCAGTGTCGCCGCGCAGACGCGAGGTGTTCCCCAGCCCGTCCACGCATGCTCATTCACGTGTTCCTGGACGAATGGCAGGATGTCGTTCGCGCTCCGCATAACGCCTCCCCCAAACACCACTATCTCCGGATCGTAGGCGTGAATTACGGCAACGGTGTTGGCCGCCCACACCCTCAAACAATGCTCCCGAACTGCGCGCGCGACGGCATCTCCGTTTTTGGCCGCGGTGAAGACTGCGTGAAAGTCGAGTTTGGAGTTGCTGGCCAGACTTGATTCGTCAAATCCCGGCGTTTCCTGGACGATTCGTTGCAATGCCCATCCGCCCGCTTCCGCTTCTGCGCATCCAACATTTCCGCATAAACATTTGTGACCCTGAAAATTCACGGTGAGGTGGCCTCCCAGGTTCGCAGCTTGGCAATGGACACCGCGCACCAATCTGCCCAGCATTCGGGTCTAACTAGCTTCGATCCACTCAGCGATTCGCCAATGCCAAAAGGGTCGTTGCGCCGAGGAGACAGGTAATGCTCATGACCAGGAGTGCTCGAGCGAAACGCGGCGCAGATTTCCACTCGCCAGTGAAGACGCCGGAGAGGGTTGCGGTCATGATCATGAAGATTTGAAATAGCCCCCAGCCGATGGAGGTGCCGAAATTCCCTAGATAGGTTGCGCTCATTCCGTAAAGCGCGAATGCACCCATCCACAGAGTCGCCATGGAGGCGGCCCAAAATCCATCCGGACGGATCGATCGAAATAGCACTCCAGTCCGATTCCTACGCAGTAGATAGATACTGTATCCGAGGTTGGGAAGTAAACCGCCTGCTAGCCCTATCGGCCAAACTGCATACGCAGCGCGAACCTCGGGATTACCCAGTCGGACAGCCGCAACAGCAATGTCTTGTCCGAAAGCGAACGAGTAATTGAGCATTGGAGCCAGGATTCCGCACAATACAGCGACGAGAACGGCAGCTCTGTATCTTCCCAGGGACGGCGCTGTTGCGATCTTCTCACTGCATTCTCGGATCTGCCCGGCCCATGCGGAGAGTGCGATTCCAACCAGCATGATCACAATCCCAGCGAGAACCTGAATCAGAAGTGTCCAGCCAATCTGAGCGCGATGCTGCACGAAGAGCGGAACCAGCGTCCCCAAAAGGGTACCCAACCCGACAACAATGGCGTATGCGAGAGCCAGACCTAAACGTTGAATCGAAATCCCGAAGAGTACCTGCGCGATGCCCCAGCCGGCACCGAACAGGACTGGAGTGGCAAACTGCGAGGCAGGCAGCGAATTGTAGGTCTGAAAGAGGTGATTCACCAGGACCAGGGCAAGAGTCCAGGGAAGGACAACCAAAGAGAGCAAGCTAAAAACGAGCCATGTATTCTCCCAATGCCACTTTCGAATGAATTTAAGAGGAAGCATGCAGTCACCAGCCATCAAGCCGGCGACGAGTATGAGTGCAACACCGGACTCGAACGATTGCGACACTTATCTGCCCTCGCGCCGAAGCTGCATGTCGGTTGATGCACCCGGCTCCTGGGGTGGCTTGTAAACACCGCCCAGGACTCGGGCTGGAAACACGAAGTGTTTCTGCAGATGTGGGATGTGCTCAAGGAAGTACATTTCATGGTTAAGCGCCACGTGGTTAAAGAGAACCAAATGTTGATGAATCTGGCCCATGTCCCCGACATGCGGCACGATTGGCAGTTGGAACTTCTTGGCCATCAAACTGACGGCCAGGAACTCGCTGACGCCTGCGAGACGCGTGCAATCTGCCTGAACAAAGTGCATACCACTGTAAAGGAGATAATTCTTGAACATGACCCGGTTGGGGATGTGTTCACCGGCAGCAATACGAACCGGATTGATGGCTCGAGAAAGTTGCGCTTGTGCGTGGATATCATCAGGGTGCGTCGGTTCTTCAATCCAGAGCGGCTTAAACGGCGTCAGAGCCCGGCACCTGCGCATGGCCTCCGGCGCATTCCATCGCTGGTTCGCGTCGAACATTAGGATGCCTGAGTCACCTGCGATCTCCCGCAGCATAGCGGCACGGCGCGCATCTCGATTCTCATTCTGGGAACCAACCTTGAGCTTGAACGCCCGAAATCCACGATCGATCGCCTTGAGCGTGAGCTCTCGTACTTTTTCGTCGTCATACGCCATCCACCCTACTGAGGTGTCGTAGCCGGGATAGCCAGTCTGCAGAATTGACTCGCGAGCGGATCGAGTTGGCCTTTCATTGCGCAGCACGGCCAGGGCTTCGTCATGGGAGAGAACATCTTCGAGATAGCTCAGGTCCAGCGCGGCCACAAGCGCTTGATCATCGAGATCGAGGAGCAATTTCCAGAGCGGCACACCGCGACACTTGGCCCAAAGGTCCCAGCAGGCATTGGTGATAGAAGCCAACGCAAGATGCACCACGCCTTTGTGCGGACCGAGCCATCGCAAAGCAGGATCATTCGCCATTCCATGCGCGACGTTGCCAAAGCTTGCCATGACCTCTTCGATCGGTCGACCGACGAGCGGCTGCGCCAGCATGCGGATCGCTTCGCACACCAGTCGATTGCCGTCGCCCAAAGTGAGTACAAGTCCCACACCGGTCATACTGTCCTCGGTGCACAAGTGGGTGAGCGCCATCGCGTACACAGGAGATGTGTGCACGGCATCGCTCCCCGCGCCTTCCGGTAAGGAGAAGCGCGCATCGACAGTTTCGATCGAACGAATCACGCACAGGGACATGGACCCCTCTAGATCAACGACGGTAGCCCAGCTCGGCGCCGCCACTCACCGGGAGAATGCAGCCGGTGACAAACCGCGCCCGTTGAGAAAGAAGAAAAACGGCGGCATCGGCAATCACATCACCGTACGGACAGGGGCCGAGGGGATGAATGTCATCGAGGTTTTGGCGAATGCGGTCGGGCTCGGGCTGCTCGGTGCACCATTTCTCCAACATCGGAGTCCACGCGCCGGCAGGGCAGACGGCGTTCACGCGGATTCCCTTCGGAGCGTAATCCAGGGCCATCCCTTTGGTCAGCGCGATGAGGGCTCCCTTGGAGGCCACATACGCAGCGTGATTGTCCTGTCCGATCAATCCCACCATGCTTGCGGTGTTGAGAATGGAGCCTTTGCAAGCAGCTAGAGCATCGAGGGCGGACCGGGTTGTCCAGAGAACCGATTTCACATTGACGCGCATCAGCTCGTCCCATTCGTCCTCCGTGGTCTGGTCCAGAGGCTTCGAAGGGCTTGCGATGCCGGCATTGTTGTGTACTGCGTCCAGCTTGCCGTAACGGGCCAGGACGGCCTGGATTGCGGCTTCAACGGCGGGACCTTCCCCAACGTCCACATGCACCGCCATGCAGTCCGGTCCCAAATTGGAGGCAGCACACGCGGCCTTTTCGCCGTCCCGGTCAAGCACAGCCACCCCGGCTCCCTCGCGCACGTAGGCGGCAGCACATTCATATCCGATGCCATCCGCACCACCCGTCAACACGATGACCTTGCCGCTCAGCTCACCCGGCATGTTCCTCCCGCTTTTCCCAATAATCGTAAGCGGTCTTGCCAAAGCGCTCCATTGCTCTCTTCAGGTATTGCTCTGCAACATCGCTTTCGCCCTCGCCGATCAAATCGATGATTTTCTGGTGCGCTTCGAGATCCTTCTCCCAGGCAGATGTGGACTGGCCACTGGCAGATACACGCATGCGCACAAAGGCGAACAGCGGAACCAGAATGCGACGGGCATGCTCGATCAGGTACGGATTGTGCGAAAGCTCGCAGAGGGTGAGATGGTAGCGCAGATCGCAATCGATAAGACTCTCGCGGTCGCCGGTCCTGGCCGATTCGCGCATAGTAGCCATTGTCGCCTGCAACTCATTCAGATCTCCCGAAGATTGGGCAGCAAGCCGCGCCGCGAGGCCTTCGATGGCGCCGCGGAGCTGATAGATGTGCGCAACATCTGTTTCGCTCAAATGAATCACCCGCGCGCTGCGTCCGGGCGCCTTTGTCACAAATCCTGCCTGGGCAAGGATGTTGATTGCTTCCCGGATCGAGGCCTGCGCGACGCCAAATTTTGCCGCCCATTTGCCCTCAATGATGCGCTCGCCGGGTACTAACGATCCGGTTAGGATCTCTTTGCGGAGTTCCTCGGCCAGCTGATTCTTGACCAAAGTATCCGCCGTCGGCAAGGAAGAAAGGGACATATCTAAGCGCTCATTAATTCGATAAATGATGATATTGTGGCCTAGTGCGTCCGTCAAGGAGCGTTTCTGAGCGCTTTTGATTCGTTCTTTGAGATTTGAGAAAATGCGATAGCCGTCTTCCCCAATGAAGGTGAATCCATGAAGCGATACGGAATGGTGATTGGGATCGATCCAGGCAGCGAAAAGGCCTACCGACATCATCACGCGGCGGTCTGGCCCGAGGTTCTGGAGATGATCCGGGCCTGTCACATTTCAAACTATTCGATCTATCTGAAAGATGGCATGTTATTTAGTTACTTCGAGTATGGCGGCGACGATCTTCAGGCCGATATGGCCAAAATGGCGGCTCACGCCAAGACCCAAGCCTGGTGGGCATTGATGGAGCCTATGCAGCGGCCACTTGCAACGCGCACGGCAGGAGAGTGGTGGGCCGAAATGGAAGAAGTATTTCACTTTGACTGAACTGCTAGGAGCATGATCGCTAAGGATGAGCGCTTGATCGGAGTTGACACGACAGGTGCCGGGTATTATCTTTCCCCGTCTATGAGCGCTTATTTACGACCCCGCCGGAGTTTCTTGATAACCTGTCTGGCGACCTCATGTTTGTCTGCCATCGCACGCTCTACGTGGGCGCACTCCATAGGTTCTGAGCGCACGGAATGGTACCGTGAGGCCAAGTTTGGCATGTTCATTCACTGGGGCCCCTACTCTCAGGCAAGCGTCGAGGCCTCATGGCCCATCATGGTGCCCAAGGCCGGCGGAATCACTGAATCCGATTACCGTGCCCTTGCCGGCACTTTCAATCCCGCCCGATTCGATCCGCATGCATGGGTCGATCTCGCCCGGGAGGCTGGACAGAAGTACATAGTGTTCACGACCAAACATCATGACGGTTTTTGCATGTTCGACTCGGCTTACACCGATTACAAGATCACCCGAACTCCCTATGGCAAGGACGTCGTATCGCAACTTGCCCAGGCCTGTCATGAGGACAACATGCCGCTGGGGTTCTATTACTCTCCTCCCGATATGCACCATCGCGGATTCCGCGACATCAGCAAGCCGGCAAGCGAAAACTGGCATGGTCAGCCGGAACGGCCTCAGTGGCAGAGCTATCTCGCCTATATGCAACTTCAGCTGCGGGAATTGCTCACTCGCTACGGCACTGTTGCGCTCATCTGGTTCGACGGCCTGAATAACCAGGAGAAATATGACGGCGCTCATGTGCTGCGGATGATCGCAGAGATGCAACCGGCAACCCTCGTCAACGACCGGCTTGGCGTCGATGGCGACTATGAAACGCCGGAACAGTTTATTCCTACAGCCATTCCCACCAAGGGAGTGCGACTCACCGGTGTCGATCCAGGTGTCTCCAGACTACTCAACACCACTGTTCCGCGTACCGAGGATTTCCGGTTGTGGGAGACCTGCATGACTATTGACAATACCTGGGCGTACAACAAGAACGACCATGACTACAAATCCTCGCGCATGTTAATTCGCAGCTTGGTCGAGGTGGCAAGTCGCGGCGGCAATTTTCTGCTCAACGTGGGTCCGCAACCGGATGGACAAATCCAGCCCGAATTCCAGAAGAGACTCAAAGCCATCGGCACCTGGCTAACGCTTAACGGCGATTCCATCTATCGAACTACATACGGCCCCGTCCAGAATGTTCCCGGGTTACGCACCACCGCCGGACGCAAGACAGTCTACGTCCATCTATTTGATTGGACACCGCCGCTGTGCACTGTTCCGGGGATCGATGGCCGCGTTTTGTCGGCTCGATTGTTGGCCAATGGTACGCCGCTCAAGTTCCACCAAGCCGAAGCTAAGGTCGCAATCGAAATACCACCCTCCGCGCCTGATATCGATGTCAGCGTGATAGCGCTGAATCTCTTTTGAAGAAGGAGCTTGAGGTCTCGTTCAAAAGATTGCGGTCGAAATTGTTTCGACCGCGATAAAGAGCGTCCGATAATTCATTCTGCCGATAGGTGCTCGACTTTAGATATCTTCCGAGCAGAGCCAACTGGGTCTTGGGTCTAACGCGCGCGCCGTTAACGACTGCGATGGCAGTCGAATCGAGCATCGGCTCAGCTTTGTACCACCCTTGTCACTTATTTCTTTTCGCGGCCTCATCTTGTGCAATGAACAACGCCTTTGAGGCGTCTGCGTTATCCGGATCTTCTTTCAGAACTTCGTTCAATTGGGTGATCGCCTGCTGCCACTTTCCCAGCCTGCACAATGCCAAGGCATAGTTCAGCCGGAAACCATATCCTGTCGGATCCAGGTCGACCGCCTTGTGGTACTTTGCCAACGCGCCGCGAAGATCGCCTTGATGCTCCAGTCTGAGTCCTTCTTCGTTCAATCCCGAAGCCGTGAAAAGAACCTTTCCCGCTTGAGTATTGAGATGTTGCATCTCAATGACCTCTGCTTCCACTCGCTTTGCGTCCTCAGTCTTTCCGGTTGCGCGAAGGGCTCGCGCCAAAGAATAGAGTGTCGCTTTGTCATCCATCCCGAGAGAGCGCGCGATTTCGAGATGTTTTACCGCTTGTGTTGGATCATCATTCTCGAGGTCGAGTCGGCCGAGCCACGACCGCGCCGCTGCTTTCTTCGGATTCAGTTCAACGACTTTCCTGGCCGCCGCGAGTGCACCACTGATATCTCCCTTGCTGTGTTTCAGCTGTGACAGATCGAACCATGCGTCTGCATAGTCGGGCCGCACGTTGGTAGCTTTTTCCAGATCCGATATCGCATTGTCGTTGTCTCCTTGCCCACTCCACACCTTTGACCTCAGGAAGTATGCCCTTGCCGCGGGTTGCGCATTACCGTCGAGGACAATTGCTCGGTCGAGATGTTCATGAGCCTCGGGAAGCAGGCCCGTCTGCGCCAATATCAAGGCCAGGTTCACGTGGGCTTCCGCAAAGTTCGGGTCCAAAGAGAGCGCGTCTTCAAAGGCCTTGCGCGCCGCATCCGTCTGGAGGAATCGGCTGAGAATGACTCCTAATTGATTCCGCGGCTTCGCTGAGTTGGGCGATAACTTGACTGCAGTCTCGATCTCTTTGAGTGATTGGGCGCGAAGACCCTGCAATGCCAAAGCAGTCCCAAGCGAGAGATGTGCGTCCAGATTGCTCGGATCGTCCCGAACAACCTTGCGAAGAACCGTTACAGCTTCAGACAGGGAGCCCTTGGCTAGTAGGTCCTGAGCCTTCCGCAACTGGTTCCCCGACTCGCACAACAGGCAGGGGCACAATACAAACGGCAGGATTCGTGCGAAATTCTTGGCTTTCAAGATTCCGAGCACCAACACCTCCCATCCCAGAGTGCCAAGTATTAAGTTATTCCAATTGGAAGCAAGGCGGGGCGAAAGGATTCCCGCATCATCGATCCTCCGGCAACCAGCTTCGGAACTTCGATGTTTCTATCAGGCCGGAAGTCTATTCGAGAAATCAAAGACGCTTTCAGGCGGTCTGCTGCGCGCCAATCTACAAAGAACGCCCGCTTGAACTTCAGGCCTACACTCTCCTGAAACTTGTCGGCCCCAAAATTCCTGATTGCATTGCGCCGCTGACGCTGTTGGATCTCCCAGAGTGTCATATCGGCGTAGATAAACACATCCGTCTCTGCGGCAACCAGCGTTGCGCCGATGCCCAGGACGAGCAACAATTTGTCTTTCCAATAGGTCGCCAGTTCGCAGCCTGGCCGACTTTCCACGAATCGAAGATGTCATCGGGTTGAATCCTGTTCATTCGGCCGAATACAGGATCCTCGCCCCATACCTTGCCGACCATTCGCTCGATCGCTTCCGAATCCTTCAGAACGTCAGACGTGCAGTCACGGAATTGACTCCAGGCGCGACAGCCCCAGGCGATCATGAGCTTCAGGCAAATTCTCCCAACAATCCTCTCCGGTTGGATCAACAGGGATGATCGGGAACTTATCGTACTTCGATTTCCGCCGCATTTTGCCCTCAATTCTGTTCTGTCAATCTTCCTGCGAGTTTTCCTCAATTTAAGCGCTCAAAAATACGAATTAGCTTGGCTGCTCCCAATATTGCGAGAAATATAGATATAAGCAGTTTATAAACAATAACTTATGAGCAATAATTGCTCAATATTAGTGAGTCTTTGATCATTGAAGAAATCTCAAATAGAGCTCGTAACTGTCAATAAAGGCCACAGATAATGATTGACAAATCAATTTGAGCGCGGCTAGGATGGCTGGCAAGATTTCGGGTCCTGCACGCTTTATAGGAGAAACTCCATGTTTAAGCGCTTGTTTTTTGATCGTTCAACAATCCTAAATTGGGGCTGCAGTGGAAAGCAGGCCTTTCTCCTGATCCTGTCTGTTTTCATCTCATGTGGCTTGGACCCGTTATACGGGCAAGCTACGACAGCTTCGGTTTCCGGCCATGTCTCCGATCAAAATAGTGCGGCCGTTCCCGATGCCTCTATCCAAATAACGAATTTGGACACGCGGATCGCGACAACCGCGAAGACCGGAGCAACGGGCCTCTACGTCTTCCCATCCCTGCAGCCGGGAAGCTACCAGGTCAAGGTGAGCAAACCAGGCTTTCAGGACACGGTCATTCCACGTCTTTTGCTGGGAGTGCAGGAGAATGTCTCGCGCGACTTCGTGCTGACGGTCGGTAGCGCCACAGAAACCGTAACGGTCAACGCCGATCCAGCAGCCGCTCTGGTTCAATCGACAAGTTCTGAACTCGGCACGGTTGTCGGGCAGAAACAAATCCAGGAGTTGCCGCTTAACGGCCGCAACTTTACCGAGTTGTTATCCCTAACACCCGGCGCAATCCCTGTCAGCACGGCTCAAAGCTCTGGGGTTGGGGTCAATGATCTCGCGAATCTGGCGCCGCCGTCCGCGGAGATCGCTCAGCCGACGATTGGTGGCCAGTTCAACCGATCCAATCTGTATATGCTGGACGGAGTGGTGAACACCGAGTTGAACACGAGCGCATACATCATGCCTCCGATTGTCGATTCGATGCAGGAATTCAAAGTTCAATCGCACGAAGATAAGGCTGAATACGGTGGAGTGCTTGGTGGCATCGTCGATGTGATCACTCGAAGTGGAACCAATCGCTTTCATGCAAGCGCCTGGGAATTTGTTCGGAATAACATTTTTGATGCGCGCGATTCCTTCGCGGACGTCGCCGGTGGAGTGGCGTTGGCTCCAAGTGCATATCATCAAAATCAGTTCGGCGCAATGGTGAGCGGTCCCGTATGGATTCCGAAGGCCTATAACGGTCGCAACCGGACGTTCTTCCTCTTTTCCTATGAGGGCTGGCGCTACAACAAAGCATCGCAATCGAAATTCTGGGTACCTACCGACGCCGAACTAAATGGAGATTTTTCAAACTCCATACTCACGCAAACAATCTATGACCCGGCGACAACACGTCCGGACCCGAGCAACCCTGGCGAATACATTCGCGACCCATTTCCCGGAAACATCATTCCCCCCGGGCGGATGGATCAGACTGCGGTCAATTTCATCAAGGGGTATTTCAACGCCCCAAACCTGAGTGGAGATCCACTCGGGAATCTGCTGGTCACGAAGCCAGATATCAACAACTCCGATCACTACATGGGCAGGCTCGATGAACAGCTCGGAGCCAAAGACAGTCTATTCTTCCGTTACGACTTGCTGAACGTGGTGAACCTCACTCCGAATAGCACGACTCAGGATACAGGTGCTTCGGTCCCGGCGACCAACTTTGCGATTGGCTGGACGCACGTGATCACTCCCAATTTGTTATTGGATAACAGATACGGCCAAACGAAGAGGCCATTTGCGCGATATCTCAGCGATAGCGCCGGTCTGGGGCCGATGAAGGGCTTGGGATTTACCAGCGCGGGAGGCACGACCTTAGGGCTTTCCTCTCCGTGGGGAGGCGGCGGCGTCAATCTGAGCAATACGATTGCGAGCCCTGTTTATGATCTTTCTGACAATGTCTCCTGGATTCACGGAGAACATAACTTTAAGTTTGGTTTGCAATACATTAAGCAGGGGAATGATTCGAATTCGCCCCCGTATGGCAACTTTTCATTTACGAACGATACCACCGGGAGTCCTGAGAGTGTGGGAAACACCGGGAATTCGTTAGCATCCGCGTTCCTGGGATTGCCATCTCAGGTCAACAACACAAGTACAATCGCAAATAGCAATCGAGTATCGACCTGGGCGGGTTTTGGCCAGGATACGTGGAGCGCACGTAGAAACCTTACCATCACTTATGGGTTCCGCCTTGATCATCGGCGTCCGTTCGGACCCAGTTCCAGCACGGTTGTGAGTGGCCCAAACTCGGACGGCACATATTGGATTGGCTTGGATCAGATGCCTTCCGCGTGCGGTCCACAGGGGCCAACTCCCTGTATCCCCGGCGGACTCGAGAGCGTTCCCGACAACGACAAGATCAGGCTTTCGCCGTACGGACGGGCATGGTCTGCGAGCTACTGGACTGACTTTGGACCTCGCGTGGGTCTCGCCTGGCGACCGACTAACCGCATGGTGGTGCGCGGCGGGTACGGCATCGTGTATGACGACCTTACGGGAATGGAACAAGATTGGAAGGGCATATCCGGATCCTGGCCCGCCGTAGGATCTGTGAGCGCGCAGGTTGCCGTAAATCAGCTAGGTCAACCGCTCTCTCCGATCGAGGAGAACTTCGCAACTTCGGGAGTTGCGCTCCCGGCCGCTTCTCCCTGGGGGCAGTCGAACTGGTTTTTCGATCCGCACCACAGAGATTCGCGTTCGCAGCAGTGGAACGTCGAAATCGAACGAGAGATGACGAAGGACTTGGCGCTGTCGATCGGATACGTGGGGAGCAAAAGCGATCGACTCGATGCCACAGGATTGTGGAACACCGCGACGACACCTGGCCCGGGGACGGCAGACGAAGTTCAGGCGAGGAAGCCTTTCCCCTGGTACACCGCGACCTCTTTCTATGGAACTGATCGCGGATTCTCGCACTACAACTCGTTGCAAGTGAAGCTGAATCGTCACTTCCAGAACGGGTTGCAGTATTTGGTTTCGTATACGTGGTCAAAGACAACGGATGCCGGAGGCAGCGGCTGGTTCGCCGTCGAGAATGGCGCAGGAGGATCGTCTGCTTTGCAGAACTACTATGATCTGAACTCAGCCCGTGGATCTTCTGCTCTCGACGTTCCGCAGGATTTGGCGATCAGCGGTCAGTATGAGCTTCCTGTTGGTAGAGGGAAGCCCTATCTTCACGACGGAATTGCGTCTTGGATACTTGGTAACTGGCAGGCAAATTCAGTGATTCAGCTACGTTCCGGCCAACCGTATAGCTTCACTGTTCCAGGCGACGTTGCCAATATCGGAAACACCTTGTCATGGTGGAGCTACGGAAGACCAAACCTGGTAGGAAATCCCAAACCAGCACATCCCAATAAAGACGAGTGGTTTGATCCCAGTGCGTTCGCTGTTCCCTCATTTGCATACGGAAATGCTCCTCGGAACTTTTTGCGATCCCCCCACGTGGCAAACGCGGACTTTTCGCTGTTCAAGAATTTCCAGCTCGGCGAAGGAGCCACGCTCTCTTTTCGGGCTGAGGGCTTCAACGTGTTCAACATTCAGAACTACGGAACTCCGGATAGCGGGTTCGGTGATCCAACCTTCGGGAAAATCACCGGCAATGTGCTCCCGCCACGCGAACTCCAATTTGGGCTACACCTTCAATACTGATCAATTGAACAGATTTAGGTTCGTGACGGGACGGGATTATTCGTCCCGTCATTGAACCGAAGAAGCCTCCGCAAACAGCCACTCCCCGCCCGTGTCGAGGTAACGAAGCGATACAAGCATCAAGCGTCGCTATCCGTCGTCGATTCACATGGTGGGCCACGCAGTAGGCTTCGAGTGTGGCTCGATCGTCCGTCAGCGCGAAGATCGACGAAGTGCGTGGATACCTCGTACTGGTTCAGATCTGCGAAGACAGGAGCTTTCCCGCGCTTCCGCTTCCGCTTTTCGAGCAGAACGGCTGTGCTCGCCCGTTCAACGCCATTCGCCTGGCTCTGTGGACCAAGAACTGTCGTGCCGCCCTCTCGGTCAGCCAGCTGCGGGCACTTGAAATATCCCAGCAGGAATTGTGTGTTCCGTTTGCCCGCGCAAGTGCACCTTGACACTGCGGGAACGATATCGGATGGTCAGATCTGTCTCACGGTCGGCTTTTACGATCGCAGACGCTAGGCGGCTGTCTCGCCAGAAAATCGAGACAGAGATGCCGCCGCGTCCGCGCAATCCTCGCACGGAGCCGGTGGGCCATGCTGACGGCAAAGAGGGGAGCAGACGGAGCACACGGCCGTGCGATTGCAGCAGCATCTCGGCGATGCCTGCGGCTCCCGCTGTATTCCCGTCAATGGCGAAGATATTGCTTTCTGCACCAGCTACTCCGCCCCGCGAATAGGTCAGCAGCGAATCATCCGCGGCACGAGCGATCAAGCCGCACAGGTGACGATGCGCCGCCTGTGCGTCGAAGAGCCGCGCGTAGTAGTTCACGAGGTTGGCGCGGCTCCACTCCGTGTCCTCCCAGTTTGGCTGCTGAATGCGCCGCTCAAGGGTGACTCGCGCCGCGGCTGCCAGAACGGGAGTCGTGTCAGGGGAGATTTGATCTTCCGGGTAGAGCGCGATGAGGTGGGAGGTATGCCGGTGGTTGAGTTCAGCCTCGTCGAAATCCTCGAGCCACTCCTGCAGCTGGCCATGTTTGCCGACCTGCAACGGCGGTAGACGATCCCGGGCCCCTGTGATGTGGGCGCGCAATCTCTCATCCAGGCCTAGCAATTCGGATGCCTGCATGCAGGCCGAGAACAGAGAATAAACCAGGACGCGATCACATGTCGGCCCCATAGAGTCAGAACACGGTTTCCCAGTATCGGGCGCGACAAACCAGTTTTCGGGAGAATTGGATGGGCCAGTGACTAGCCATTTTTTCGTAGGGTGCTTGACCATGTACGAGAGGAAGAACCTAGCTGCGTCGTGCAGGACCGGATAAGCTTTCTCGCGAAGAAAGACCTCGTCGCCGGTAAAGCGGTAGTGTTCCCAGAGTTGCAGAGCGATCCAGACACCGCCCGTCACAAACATTCCCCAGCCCAGACCCCACCCCGGCGCCGAATATCCCCAGGCATTGGTCACGACGTGCGCCACCCAGCCTTCGGCACCGTACATGTCCCGTGCCGTCTGTCCGCCCGATCTGCTCAGTCCCTCTACGAGTACTGCGAGCGGAGCATGGCATTCACCGAGATTGCCCACCTCGCACAGCCAGTAATTCTGTTGTGTGTTGATGTCCAGGTGAAAGTCATCAGTCCACCCCATGCCAGCGGCGAGGCCATCGTTCCAAATGCCTTGCAACGCGAGTGGCAAGGGCGAATCTTCGCGCGATCCCGCGATCGTCAGATAGCGGCCAAATTGGAAGAACAGCGCACATAGTTCAGGGTCATCCCCGCCAGCCTCGAGCGCCTTCCTCCGTTCGTCGATGGGCAGCTCCGAAAGACCTCCGGCTTGTCCCAGATCGATGGAAACGCGACGGTACAGAGCGCTATAGTCCGCAACGTGAGCTTCGCGTAGAGATTGGTAAGATTGCGAGCCGGCTGCGCTCAAAGCCGCAGAGCAGGCTTGATCAGGCCTTCCTCCACGGAAGTCACTCGCTATTGCAATCAGCAGCGTGACAGCATTGGCAGCCTGAACCGTAATTTCGCCGTTGGCGCTGTGCATCGCGCCGGATTCTGACCCGTATTCCGGGATGACCCGAACCTGACATTCGAAGCGTGTTCCATGTCTCCCATCGCTGTGCAAACTCTCCAAGGCCTGTCCACGGAGAGCCAGAACTCCAGCTTCGGCGGTGACCTCTCCTGGCAACCGCGGTTCTCCAAACGCGATGTTGCAGGAAAGGCTGCCTGGTCTGCTCGACATCATGCGCACGGCAATGATCCCCGCCGGATGCGAAGCAAACACTTCACGTTGGAAAATCACGTCGCCGGCGGCGAATTCGACCCGGGCGATGGCTTCATCGAGATCGAGAGAGCGCCTATATCTGGAGGGCTGTGCAGGCAGGATTGTTTCGACCTCCAGGAATGCCATCGGTAAAGCAGTGCCGAATTGACTTCCCTTGCCCAACAGGTTTCTCCGGCACAGTTCCTCGGCTTCCGTATAGCGGCCCTCAAAGATAAGGTCGCGGATTGCGGGTATAGACGCTCGCGCGGCGGGATTTACCTCGCGGTCAGCGGGCGCGCCCGACCACAAGGTGCTCTCAGTCAGGTGCAACCGCTCTCGGGCTGTGCCTCCGAAGACCATAGCCCCGAGCCTGCCATTGCCTACCGGCAAGGCCTGCAGCCATCGATCCGCCTGACGCGCAAACCAGATCGGCGTCTTTTTGATTTCCGGCATGGCCACGCCCCGGTTGAGCGCGGCAGCGGCCATAGCGCCGAGCAAAAAATCACGCCGATTGGGTTTCACTGAATAACCTCTCGAGAGCTGGGGAACAGGTGCATGGGTGGGGACACTCTCAGAAAGCGTGTACGTTCACGACAATAGAATTACACATCCTTTCCTGAATCTGTCAAAATCCATTCGACATCGCATTTCCCCGGGCGCGATGTGCGAAAACTGAGAACAATACTCGAAACGCGCTCGGCGAACAAGAACCGCAAGGCGGCTGGCATTCGTGAGATCGCGGACGCTCTTCCAACCGGCTTGTAGCCGAGTTGTTCGGCCATGCGCAATACGCGCGCCTTGGTGCGGTCGCTTACCCCGCTGCGAAACATCGCCGCCGTTCGTTCATTGTCTATGCTATTCCGGGAGGTTCACTGCCCCACCGGAAGGAACTTAGCCGCCGACGCTTGATGGCTCAACTGCTTACAGAGAGCCTGCTGCTTTCCGTGATCGGAGGTGCTATCGGGATAGCCCTGGCGATTCTGGGCCGATCCGCCCTGTTGCATTTCACTGGGGACGTGATCCCGTGGCATACGTAAGTATGTTCATTCGGTCTCTTCTCTTCAATACAGTTCCCACGGATGCCTCGATATACCTGCTTTCGGGCTTCGTCCTCAGCCTGACCTCGCTTTTAGCCTGCACGATTCCTGCACTGAAAGCGATTCGGGTAGACCCGATAGCTGCGCTCCGTCAGCAGTGACCACACAGACAATTCGTCGGTGCAGGATTCAACTCGTTTCTTGGTCTGCGGGCACGCGGGGGCTCGGAGAAGTTCGACAAGCATAATCGCGCCGAGTAGCTCACTGGCTCTGAATCGGGAACAAGAAGTCGGCAAGTGATCAGCTTTCGTGTCAACTGACGACTCCAGGCCTTAGCGCGCATTGAACTTTGATGGTACGGATCTGATTACTTTCGGGAAGCTCGATTCTCAATATTTACGAATAATTGCTGAGCGTGAGCGAGCGTTTTGAAACTTTATCGCAATAGAAGGCGCTCGAGAGTATTTTCGAGCCAGAGCTCATAGCGGGCGGCGGACCACTTGCGATCCACGACAAAAAGGCGGTAGTGATCCGCTCCAGTCATGGCCCAGAGAATATCCAGCGCCTCCTTCGCGTTGATGTTTTTGCGAAGTGCTCCAGAACGATCCCACGCATCTGCCAGAGGTTTTTGGCCGCGGAATCGCCGATCCTCTCCTTCCTGCCACAAGGCCAGAAGGTCTTCGTTCGTACTGCCGGCGCCTCGTGCGATGTCGACAATATCTCCAGCCTGCGCGTAGAAGCGGCACGTAAAGGAAACCAGCCGACGCAGTTGCTTGCGTGGATTTCCCGCAGCAGCGCTCAGATCCCTCAGTAGACCGGCGACATCGGCCCGCGCATCCGCCTGGTCGAGCAATGCAAACAGCAGGGCTCGCTTAGATCGATAGATTGCATAGACCGTCGGGACAGCGACACCTGCCTCGCCTGCGATCCGTTCGATCGAAGTGGCACCGTAGCCATAATGGCCGAAGAGCTTGCGTGCGGTTTGCAGAATTCGTCCACGCCGCTGCTCGGCAGAGGCGCGGCGTCGGCTCGCGTCATAAGCTCGCTTTGTCTTTTTAGCTTGCATGCTTCGCTCCAATTAAATATAGTGTACCTCTATCTAATATGAGGAGGTAAATCCGTGCGGTCTATCGCTTCGCTTACGATGTGGCTCTTCGTGATTGGAACTTCATTGATCCTCGGCGCCGGGCTTTATGAAGCGCTTGTGGTGGTGCCGTTTTGGTCGGC
>DASXLY010000121.1:0-1668 GCA_036495975.1 Occallatibacter sp.
CATCGATCGTCACTTCGGCAATGCTTATCTAGATACCTGGACGCTGGGAGTGGAAAGGGGCATCGCCGGCCTGACCGCGGACGTGAGTTATGTGGGAACTGCGGCAGTCCACCTGGCGCGTGCGAGTTTTCCGAATGGATACCCTGGCGCCGACGAAAACTTTGCGCCCTACACGGAATTCGATAGCTCGGGAGCAGTTGCGGGCGGGTTCGGTACGGAGCAGCTTATCCTGGCGAACTCTCACTCGAGTTATCACTCACTGCAGGCTTCTTTGCTGGGCACGATCGCACATGGCGGCCCTGGGCTGCAGGCGAGTTATACGTGGTCGAAATCCCTCGACGATGTCAGCTCGGTTGCAGGCGGATTCATTGCGGGCGCATCCGGTCCGGTGGCGCTGGCTGCGCCGCAGAATCCTTTCGACACGCATGCGGAGAAGGGGCCTTCCTCCTTTGACGTTGCGCACACCTTCACGCTGAGCGTGGCGCAGGACTTGCAATTGGAGCGGGCGACAATGTTGCAGCCGCTGGGCCGGGCAGTCACGAAAGGTTGGGAGCTGCTGAGCATCTCCAGCATTTCGAGCGGGGTGCCGTTCACTGTGTACTCAGGCGTACAACAGACTGGCGCTGGATCTTACGGCGTGGATCGGCCGGATCAGATAGGCATACCGCATCTGTCGACCGCGCGTGCGAAGCGTGAGGACTATTTCGGCATGGGCGAGCAAAATGCCTCGTACTTCTCTACCCCGATCCATCTACCCAACGGAACCGGTCCTAACTCCGGGCGATTCGGCACGCTGGCACGAAACAGTTTTCGCGGACCGGCTTTCTACGACTTCGATTTTTCGCTGATCAAGGACACTCCATTGGGACGGCGCAGGAACGGATCGGAATTAACGGTGCTGCAGTTCCGCTCGGAGTTCTTCAACATCTTCAATATCGTGAACATGGGGCTGCCGGCAAACACGATCGCCGGTTCAGGTTTCGGCGTGATCAGCAGAACAGCGGGAAACTCGCGTCAGATCCAGTTTTCGCTGAAGCTGCTTTATTGATAGCTAGTACACATCATGTTTTTATTTTCGGCCTGGTTCGCTGCTTGTCGGCTTTGGTTGCGATGTTGGAGGGTGGGTCCGTCGATTCGCGGATAATCAGAGTCGGGGCAACGCGAACGATGGAGGGCTGTTTGTTTAGCTGACCTTCGATTCTGTCTATCAGGATGCCAGCCGCTCTCGCGCCCATTTCATAACTCGGCTGCACGACGGTGGTGAGATGGGGATGAAACGGACTGTCCACCGCGAGATCATCGAAGGTCGCCAGGGCCATATCCTTGGGGCACCGGATACCCAGTTCTTCAAAGGCCTTCAGAACGCCGAGGGTCATGACACCGTTGCAGACGAAGATCGCTGTGGGCCTCGCGGCCTGCTCCAGGATGTGTTTTCCCAGCCGGTAGCCAGAATCGTATCGGAAATCTCCTTCGAGGATTCTTCCTCGCTCGACAGGAATATCCGCCTCGCGAAGGGCTTCTTCGTAACCGCGAAGACGCTCACGGCCAGTCTGCAGATCCAGGGAACCGGTGATGATGGCAATGCGGCGGTGCCCCTTCTGAATCATGTGGCGCACGCACTCGCGCGCACCGCGGACATTGTCCAGCAGGACAGCATCGGTCTTGATA
>DASXLY010000122.1:0-334499 GCA_036495975.1 Occallatibacter sp.
GTAGTCGAATCTGTAGCTGTGAGAGCCTCCAAGACCACTACAAAACCACAGCTTTCTACACGGTGTCCGCAATACACTCAATTCAAATAGGTTACAAACCACAATTTTCAACAGATTTCAACAAATGCCTGAATCCGGTTCGGGACCAGGGGGTCGGAGGTTCAAATCCTCTCTCCCCGACCATTTAGGTCAATCATTTAAAACCTGTTCCAAAGACTCAGCATGCGCCTTCGCCTGAAGGGGTCGTTGAGTTCCATTCGATCCGACTGGGTACGAATGCAGCCGAGTCACAGAAGCTTCTCGCTCATGACCAATGCAACCGCGCTACGCAGACGGGCGGTATCCGGCTCACTCGCCATGCGCAGCCCGGGAAACGCGGTGAGCGGAAATTTGCGCAGTTCTGCATCGATAATCGGATAAGCCAGTGACCAGAGGCGGGTGAATTCGCCGACAATAACAATCTCGCTGGGCGCCAGCGTCGCAACAATCATATGCATTCCGCGACCAAGCGCCGAGCACATCTTAGTGACCGCCTCGATTGCGCTCGAGTCGTTCTTCTCGGCCAATTGCAAGAGGGCGTCAAACGATGCCAGAGTTTGTCCCGTAATCTCCTTGTAGTAGCGCAACCCGGCCCGGTTCGACGCCAGGGTCTCCCAGCAGCCGCGGCTTCCGCACCCGCACTGGATTCCATCCGGAACGACCTGCACATGGCCGAATTCGCCGGCCATCTCTCCCGCGCCCCGCGCGAGACCGCCATTGACGAATATCCCGGTTCCGATGCCCTCGGAAACGTTGACCACTACGAGGTCATGCGCTTCGTCGCTGTTTCCAAACCACACCTCAGACAGGACGCAGGCATTGGCCACGTTGTCGACCACCACCGGCAAACCCGTGGCCTGTTCCACCTGAGACTTGATCTGCTCGATCGGCCAGTAAACGTTGGGCGCGAAGATGGTCTTCTTCAACTGATGGCTGAAACGGCCCGGCAAACTCATGCCGATGCCTTCAAATGAGCAATCAGAGTGTTCCGCAATTATCTTGCGAATTGCGTTTACGATGGCTCGTATCACTCTCTTGGGGTCGTCGGGAAGCAGAAATTGCTTTTGTCCGGTGATGCGACCGGAAAGATCTGCCACTGCCAACGTGGTTTGCGCTGGATGCACATCCACCGCAAGCACGGTCCGCTTCTGATTGACCTCAAGAAAGGTCGGTTTTCGGCCCCTTGGGATCTGGCCTACGAACCCCTCCACAATCCACCGTTCATGCAAAAGCTCTTCGACGATGAGCGAAACCGTGCTTCGCTGTAAACCTGAAGTGCGGGCAAGATCGGCCCGCGAGATCGGTTGTCGTATGCGAATCTGGTTGAATATCAGATTGCGATTGATATGGCGCGGCGTTCGGTTGGAGGCGCTTTGCTTCTCTTCCAAAAGCAGCGGCATCGGCATCATCGTATTCAATCTCTCCCGTGCACTCGAGACACCTCACCGAGGGCGGTGGAACTGACAGAACAATGGGGAAAATCCAGTATAGATCGCATGCAATGCATGACTCGTACAACAACTCCTTCGGTCAGAGTTTGTAGGCCTCCTTCACCAGGCGGTAAGCGAGTGCATGGGCCACATCGTGGGCCTCGCCCTCATCAATTCGGTGCTCTGCGACCAGGCGGCCAAGGAATGCACAGTCGATCCGGCGGGCCACGTCGTGCCGTGCTGGAATGGAGAGAAATGCCCGGGTATCATCGTTGAATCCCACCGTATTGAAAAAACCCGCAGTCTCGGTCATTTGCTCCCGGAATCGCATCATGCCCTCCGGACTGTCATGGAACCACCATGCCGGACCCAATCGTAAACAGGGATAGTGACCGGCCAACGGAGCAAGCTCCCGGCTGTATGTGGATTCGTCGAGCGTAAACAGGATTATGGTGAGCTTTGCCTCGTTTCCGAATCTGCTCAGCAAGGGGCGCAACGCCGAGACGTAGCTCATCGGCTGCGGAATGTCGGCGCCGATATCGCGGCCATAGCGCTCGTAGAGAACCGGGTTGTGGTTCCGAAAACTACCCGGATGGATCTGCATGATCATGCTATCTTCGACACTCATCGCGGCCATCTCGGTGAGCATCTGGGCACGAAAGAGCTCGCGGTCCTGAACTCCCGCCTTCCCGCTAAGCACCGCACAGAACAGCGCCTTCGCCTCGCCGAAAGGCAGGTCGGCAGTTTGCGCAGTTGGGTGCCCATGGTCCGTTGCTGTGCATCCTGCCTGGCGGAATCGTTCCCTGGACGTGCGCAAAGCGCGTAGATATCCCTCCCACGTTTGCGTGTCCTCACGCGTCTGTGCCCCCAGTTTCTCTAGGTTCTTAGCAAATCCGGGAAAATCAGGATCAACTATCGGGTCCGGGCGGAAGTTCGGTATTATGCGGGCCTCCCACCCCGAATCCCGGATCGCCTTGTGATGCTCCAGCGAATCCAGCGGCGACTCAGTGGTGGCTAAAACCTCGAGGTTGAACCTTTCGTACAATGCGCGGGGCCGGAACTCGGGTCTTTGCAGCTTTTCAGCAATTACGTCGTAGTAGTGGTCAGCATTCTTTTCTGAAAGGCGCTCGGTAAACCCGAACTCCTCCTGAAACGCGTAGTCAAGCCACATGCGGGTCGGCGTGCCACAAAATAGAGAATAGCGGCTTGCGAAGATTCGCCAGACCTTGCGCGGATTTTGCATCACAGGCTTGCCGATCTCAAGATCCTCGAGCGATACGCCCTGGCTATAGAGCATGCGGAAAACATAATGATCGGGCTGCACAAAAAGCGTAGCGGGATCAGGAAAAGGCTCATTGTGAGCAAACCACGCGGCTTGCGTGTGTCCGTGCGGACTTACCAGAGGCAACGCAGAGACTCTTGCGTAGAGTTCGCGCGCAACCTGTCGAGCCGAAGCTTCCGTCGGGAATAGACGATCTGGATGCAAAAGCATGTCCGCGGATTTTCCTCTGATTAAGTAGCCTGGAGTTGAAGACGTGTACTCGGCGCTCGTGGTTCTTTGAATCGCGTCAAAATCCCTGGCATCAGCCGTTAGCCTGGTATCCCATGCCTGTCAGAACACCGCGCATGTAGGCAACGCTCTCAATCGCTCCCGGCAACGGATCGTCTGCGTGGATCTCATACTCCAGGTCCACGAACCCCTTGTAGTTGATCTGCACCAGGGCCGCGAAGATTTCGCGAATCGGCATTTTCCCCTGCCCCACAGCGACCTGGCTCTCCTTCGAGGTGAAACTGGCGAGATCCTTGATGTGCATATTGAAGAGCCGCGGTCCTGCCGCATGGATAGCCTCGACCACGTCTGTTCCGGCGCGCACCGTGTGTCCCACATCGATGCAGCAACCGATCCGCGGATCGAACTTCTTCACCAATTTCAGAATGTCCAATGGCGAGGGCCAGACCGGGTCTTCCGGGCCATGATTATGGATTGCAATCCTGATGTCGTACTCCTTGACGAATTTCTCCACGCGCGGAAGCGTCTCCGGAGTTGGATCTCCCGCCACGATCACGCCGATGCCCGCGCGCTTGCAATACTCAAACTTGGCCCGAATATCGTCGTCCTCATCCTTCCGAAAGTAGATGGCGCCGGCAGCGTGCAGCTTGATACCAGCTGCGTCGTAGTCTTTCAGAGCTTCCTCTTCCTGCTGCAGATCGGTCGGCAGATGGTCCTTCGCATCCTTCGCATTGATCTGGCTGATCCGCAAATCCTTCAGGAAGCCGATCATCTTGTCACGGTTGAAGTTCCGAAACGTGTAGGTGGCGATTCCAAGTTGAATGGGGCACGGCTTCCCACTTTCCTCAGACGGTGCCGCAGCCGACGCGGATTGAGAGACCGCCGCTCCCACCGCGACAAGCGCCCCGTTCTGGAGGAAATGACGCCTGGATAAGTTTTTCTTCATTGGAAAATGACTCCTCAAAAAAAGTTTGAGCAAAGAATGGCAATCTGAGAGCCAGGTGGACAGGCAATACTGCATCGGCCCGTAATCGCTAAATGTGCAGCTCCCACCCTTTCTCGTAGGTGCGGGACCAGTGCTTCATTGCTTCCGGATCGCGCAGAATCTTGCCGTCTGCTGTATCCAGCGCCAACACGCGGTGGGTCTCCCACGCAATGTTCGATAGCTGAAGCATGGTCACCGCCACGTTCCCAATCGAAACCGGCGCATTCAGCTTGTCACCCTTCTTGATGCCCGCGATGAAGTTGGCAAAATGAGCGTCTGTCATTGAATCGCGACCAACTAGATCGGCGGAGGATGTTCCCGTTCCGGCCTTCACCTCGCGAATCTTCTTGCCCTTCAGGTCGTAGACCTCGTACCCATCGCGATCCACAAGGACCGATCCGTCGGTTCCCATGATTACTGAACCGCGGTCGCGATCGTAATACTTCATGCCATTACAGCACTTGCAGTCCCACGAAATCATCTTGTCGGGATACTCGAAATTCGTAACCAGCGTGTCATAGAACTGCCAGTCATCTTTGAAGTGGTAGCGTCCACCTTGCGCGCTGACTCGCTCGGGAAATTCCGCCCCCAATGCCCAGCGGCAAACGTCGATCTCGTGGGTGCCGTTGTTCAGCGTTTCGCCGGTGCCATAAATCTTGAACCAATGCCAGTTGTAGGGCTGAATGTTGTCGGTGTAGGCGCGGCGCGGCGCAGGTCCTTGCCAAAGATCCCAGTTCAGTTGTGAAGGAACCGGCGCCTCCTTGCCCTCCCCGATTGATTTACGCACATTGGCGTACCAGGCTTTGGCGAAGTAGGCACGTCCGATCTCTCCGTTGTGAATGCGGTCAACGACCTCGATTGTGTGCGGACTCGAGCGCTGTTGCGTGCCCATTTGCACAAGCTTGCCGTACTTCTTTTGTGCCTGGACAAGCAAAGCGCCTTCGGCAGGATTGTGGCTGCACGGTTTCTCCACATAGACATGCTTGCCTGCTTGCAGTCCAGCGATCGCCATGGGTGCATGCCAGTGGTCAGGGGCCGCAATCGTGATCGCATCCACTTCCTTCTCTCGAAGGATGTTGCGGAAATCCTGGTCCGTCTTCGGAGCCTCGCCCATCTCTTTCTCAGTCTCGGCTGCGAACTTCTTCATCGTGTTGGTATCCACATCGCAGACATAAGCTATCCTCGCTGACGATTTGTTCGTCTTGAGCGCGGAAAGATGGGCGTATGCCCGCGAATGCAGGCCGATCACGGCAAAATTCAGGCGATCGTTTGCTCCCAAAATTTGGCCGTAGCTCCGGGCGGTCGATGCAATCGCCAATCCGGCCGTACCAGATGCCAGCGTGTCAAGGAATTCACGTCGCGAAATCAAGTTTTCCCTCCAGGACATTTATCTTCGTTCAGTCTTGCCTTCTTCGTCACCTCAGGCAGCATCCGCGTCTGCGAGCGCCTTCTTCATGCCGGCCCAACTCTCCCGGCTGGACTCTTCCGGGGTAGCAGCGCCGTGCCAGTGCGTCTCCAGGCTCACAGCATCCCGGTAACCCGCTCCCTTCAATGCTCGAAACTGTGCGGCCCAGTCGATAACCCCGGAGCCCGTCGGCGACCAGACCACTTTGCCGGTATCATCCTTGACTGCATTCTTAACGTGACAGTGATGAATGCGATTTTTCGGCAGCATTTCCCATGCGGCTGGATACGCATCCATCTCGCCGCGCATCACAGCATTGGCGGGATCCCAGTTCAGCGCCAGTGACGGTGATTTGATCGCGCCGAGCGTACGCGCGGCTTCTCGACCGGTAGCCGTATTGCACTCAAATTCGTTTTCGAGCACCAGGAGAATACCCGCCTTTCCACTTTTCTCCGCGGCTTCACGCAGCTTGTCATCAATCGCAGCCCGGTATGGCGTCACATCATCCAGTCGCCAGAAGTCGAAGCACCGCACCTTCTCGGTCTTGAACTGTTTTGCCAGCGCAATTGATTTTTCGAGGATTTCGTCCTGCTGCTTGAACGTCGTTTCGGCGGCGCCATGCATGTCGCCTTTGGAACCATAGGTCGAGCGAGGCGCGCCCGGCCAGTCCGTCTTGAACAACGGGCTGGCGATATCGGTCACCTGCAGTTTGTACTTTTGCAGAATCTTTTGGGCTTCCGTGATCTGATCGCTCGTAACGTCCATCAGGTTTTTGCCCCACATTGAACGCAGTTCGACCCAATGCATTCCGAATTCCTGTGAGGCTATGTGGCACGCATGATCGAAGTCCGGAGAGATCTCGTCCGTGATGACTGCAACACGGAAGGCACCTCTCGCATTTTGTGCAAAACCCGGCAAACCATAGACGGCGGCCGCAGCGGCGGACCAAATGAGAAACGTCCGACGGTTATGAATGGTCATGTTGATGCCCTCTCGATGCGAGAAAACGCGCTCCCGCCGAACGGAAATGATAAGCGGGACATCTCTGTCCCGCTACCACTGTCTCAGCCTAGAAGCTGAATCTTACCGAGCCCTGCAGGCTGCGTCCTCCTCCAACGCCGTTGACGCTGCCCTGGCCGCTGCCCAAGGTGCTCGTGACCTGACCGAAGTTCGAGGCTGTAAAGACTGTTCCGCTGCCGGAATTGGGGAGGCCGAACTGAGGCGTATTCGTCAACTGCACCGCATCGATGCGAATCTCACTTGCGAATTCGCGATAGATCGTGAACCTTTTAGCAAGCGAGAAGTTGTTCTGCCAGTAACCGGGACCCCGGAACTCGTTCCTCCCGGTATTGCCGAGGCCTGGGCTGGGGCAAGGAAAAGCTCCGGCGCAGCCGGCTGGCTGGGAGAAATTGGACTTATCCAGCCACTGTTTGCCTGCCCCAATACTGTGGAGCACTTTGGGACCACCTGCAATGTTTGCCAGCAGCGCGGTTCCTGGTGTGTTGAGGGCGCCTTGATTTGCATACACGCTGAATGGCAAACCAGAAAGCGTGGAAATCACACCAGAGAGTCTCCAGCCACCAAACACTGCGTCGCCAAAGCCGGAGTTGAAGGAATTATGACCACGGCCGAATGGCAGCTCATACGTGAAGCTCTGCTCGAAGTTCCTGGCACGGTCAAAGTCGGCTGGAGCATAGTTTTTGCGTTGGTTGATGAAGAAGACCAGGCTGCCGTTGTCATCTCCCCCGGTCGCGTAGGTAAGCGCTTTACCCCACGTAAACGCGGACGTGAACGAGAGGCCGGCGGAGTAGCGCTTTGTAAGTTGGACCTGCAGGCCGTTGTAGTTCGAGGAGGCCCCAAGGAAGTACTCGTTTGTGGCTGCGGTACGGCCTGTGGCGCCACCCGTGAATGCGGTGGAGTTTTCCGGCAGTGAAGCATTGCCGCCGCCATACACGCTTGGCAGGTTAATGTTCTGTGACACATTCATGAGTGTGCCGTGATTGCCGACGTATGCAATTTGCAAAGTGTAGTTGGGGCCGAACCCTTGCTGAAGGGCCACGTTCCACGCTTCCGCGTAGGAATTCCTGAAATTCTTTGGAACGTAGGTATAGGCCTGGCTGATCAGTGCCGGTGTGTTGGCAGCGATGATCCCGTTACTGGGAATCGTTACTGGAACCGGCGCCGGGAAACCAGCCTGGAACGTCGCAACTGTCACGCCATCGGAGAGGACCGCGGGGGTGAAGCTCGAGCCCGCCGGCTGATAGCTGTTGTTGGCGCGGATTGGGTAGTTGTACGCATACGTATTATCCGTAAATGGGATATAGCTCATGCCAAAGCCCATCCGGATCACCGTAGCGTCATGCGCGCGGTACGAGAGTCCAGTACGCGGAGCGAAATACTTATACTGGGTCTCAAGTCCGAGGTTTGAAGGATTGCCGGCGAGACCGGCTTGAACCAGCGTGTTGTTTGACGGGTCGTAGTTTGAAAACCCTCCGGCGATTCTCGGCGTTGCAGGCGGATAGAACTCCCAGCGAATCCCATAGTCCACGGTCAGCTTGGGTGTTGCCTGCCACTTGTCCCCTGCAAATGCGAAGAACCACCACTGCCGGTAACACGGGAAAAATGTGTTCAAATCGCGGCCCGTCTGGCTGGGCTGGTCGAGAAGGAAGCTGCCCATGAAGTTTGCGATGTTTGTCTTCGCGCCACTTGTAGAAGTCTGCAGGTCGTTGAAGGTGAACGCGCCGCGCGGACTGAAAGTCTGGTCCTGTAAGAGATCGTCGCGGACCCGGCGAATGTCGACACCCCACTTGATGGTGTGGTTGCCAGTAATCCTCGTCCAGGTGTTCACTGCATCGATGTTTGATTCTGCGCGAATCCATGGCACCGAGGCTGAATACCCGATGAGCGGATTGGAAAAGCCACCGTTGATGGTGATGCCGACCTGTCCGGAGGTAAAAGGCTGCCCGCCAATATTCACTCCGGGCACACCGAGGGTTGTCGCATCGTTCGTGCCGTAGTCAAGTGGATTTGCCGCGTTGCGCAGGTGTGCTACGCCGACGCGAACCTCGGTTACCAACCTGGGCGAGAAAACATGATCGTAGATGCCCCCGGTACTATAGGCCGTCTGGCTACCCTTGGCCTCAAAGCCGCCGCCCTGCGGACCGCCGAGGAAATTGCCGAAGGCCGGAGCCTGGAACGTGTTGGTGTGCTGCCAACTAAAGCGGCCATTCACGTGGTCCTTTTCTCTGACGATCCAATCCACTTTGACGTCGAAGCTATGCGCGTCCTTGGTAAATGGAAGATTGGTGGTGTAGTCGTTCGACGGATTCGATAGGGGCAAGGTCGAGTTCAGCTTTCCATACTTGGGAAAGGCTGCGTTTAGCGTCTGGAGCATGTTCAGCGAAACAGAGTTGATCCGGCTAAAGGGAATCTGATTGTTCGTGAACGGAGTGCGGGGATGCGCGGGTGTTCCGTCGCCCGTATTCGGGTCATAGACTTGCCCGGTCGTGCCCACGAGCGCGCCGCTCAAATCGACGCAACCGGCCGGATCGGTGCAGCCCGGAGTGGCTCCGGCGTTGGTATACCAGCGAGCATCTGGGACGGTAAACGTGCTGCTAACCTGTTCACTGTCGATCGTGCGGAGGTAGTCACCGAAGAAAAACAACTTGTCTTTCTTGATGGGACCGCCGATGGCGCCGCCAAAGTAGTTATATGACAGGTGGCCAAGCGGGCCACTGAAATAGGAGCGAGCGTTGACTGCGTTGTTCTGGATATACTCAAACGCCGAACCATGAAGAGCGTTGGTCCCGGACTTGAGCGTCACATTTGTAATGGCGCCGACCGAGCGCCCAAGTTCCGGCTCATAGTTATTCGTCGAGACATCAACGCTCTGAATGGCTTCGGCTGGAGGAATCAGAATCTGCAGCAGGCCGGTGCGCTCGTCATCGTCGATGCCTTCGATCTGATAAAGATTGCTGACGCGCGGCATTCCGTTGGCCTGGGTCTGCAAAGAATTCTGCGCATTGAAGAACTGCGAGTGCTGGAAGGTTGCGGGGCTGGTGCCCGGAACCAGGTTGAGAAGCGATTGGAAATTGCGCCCGGTAGTGAGCGGCAATGCCATCATGTTGGCCGCGTCAATCTTGGTGCTGATATCCGCGCGGTCGGTCTGCAGAACAGGAGGCGCGGTCGTCACAGTCACCGTCTCCGTCACCTCGCCGGGTTGCATTGTAATGTCAACGCGTACCGCAGAATTGCTCAGCAACTGCACGTTCTCCTGCATCGCCTTCTTGAAGCCCTTGGACTCCACGGTCACGCGGTAGGAACCCGGCGGCATGTCAGGAAATGTGTAGTTCCCGCTTTCATTGGTTACTGACTCGTGACTCACGCCCGTAGAAGTTTCGATGGCGAGAACTTTCGCGTTGGGAACAGCAGCATTGGTTGCGTCTGTGACGGTCCCAAGCAGGGTTCCGTTCACTGCCTGGCCGGGCAGCAGTTGAGACACACTCAGCAGCAGAGTGGCAAAGAAGGGCCCGATCAGCCTTTTCCAGGGTGTGCGTGCGTTCATTCTGACCTCCAGAATCCAGGTTGACTTTGCGGGGATTTTTTATATTGTTCAAAGATCGAACTGAACGTTAGCATCGCCCAAAGTAGGGTTGTCAAGAAAATAATTCGGAATTTGAACAAAAAGGGGCCGACCAGGCAAATGCGACCGTGCGACAGTTGTTAAGTGCGCCGTCGCAATCACCTTTTTCTTTTTCAGTGCATATTCGATTTACTGCAGGGGTTGATATTCTTCCGTCAAGGTGATCACTCGATCTGCGGCCCGCTCACTCAGCGTCCTTAACGCAACGAAAACCCACCGCGCCCGAGCGATCATACCCGGGCGCCATCAGCAGAAGTTTTCCGTGTTGATTGTTCTTATACGCTTCCGGAAAGTACCAGATGGATCCCGAGGGCCGATAGTGGCTTCCGCCACGGAGAATTGCCGCTCGGGTATGTTCGTCGACATACTCGTCAGTCCATTGCCACACATTTCCCACCATGTCCATCACCCCGAACGGACTTGCTCCGTTGGGATGAGCCTCCACATCGCTGGCCGGTCCCATTACCCGGCCATGATCGGGGAGCGGGGCGGGAGCATCTTTGGGATCGGAACCCCAATTACAAAATGGAACGGACGGTGACGCCTGCTGTGTTGCGGCAGGAGTTGCAGCTGCTGCCATGCGATTCAGGACAGGCTGCCAATCGCAATTTCCCCATGGATAGAGCCGTCCATCGTCGCCCTGCGCCGCGAATTGCCACTCCCACTCGTGCGGCAAGCGCTTTCCGGCCCGCTTGGCATATTCCCGCGCGTCCTCGAGCGAAACCCACGTAACTGGCTTGTTCGCTGCCCCATCGGGATAGTTGCCATTCCTCCAATCCTTCAGGAAATCCGAGTCGTCCAGCGGATGATAGTGCGAAGCATCAAGAAACCTCTTGAACTCCGCGTTGGTCACTGGATATTTGTCGATATAAAACGACTTGATCTGCATTGGATGCTCGTGAAAACGTCGCGCGCTATCTTCCCACGGATACTGAACGTCCACGCCAATGTCATCCGTGCCCTCAATCTCGACGCCTTCCACCTTGAAATCGAAGGTGCCGCCTTCGATGCGAATCATTCCCTTTGGCGCGGAACTCACCGGCTGCGTGGGAGCAATCTCCACAAGCTTTTGCGGAAGAGCTGTCCACTGATGGGAGTATTCCGACAATGGCTTCGCGGTCATCGCCGTCATCTTCGCCATCAGATCTTTTAAATGCGCATCGGGTTCATCGGGGGTCGCAAGCACCGCGCCGTAACCGTGTGCTTCGGTCGCAAACTCCAGCAAGGCATCCTTCCCTTCCATCACCGGCCTCAGTTCGAGGCCATGATAGAGATCGAAATAGCGCATGCCATCCCGATGGGGCACCGTCATCTGCATCCCATCTACGTCGTACTCATTGCGATTGACAATTGTCCAGACCGTTTGATCGCCCAGTGGCCATCGGCTGGCGTAGATGCCATACCGGTGCATGGGATAGAACGGTTCCCAATCCTGGCTGGCGAGAAAGGGTGCGATCGCTCGTTCGATCGTCGCGATCCGACGTGTTGCTTCTCCGTCGCGTGGTGTCACTCCGTTCCAGATTCCCCAGACGTTTTCCCAACTCTCCCAGCCTTCGCCATTGAAGAACGCGAACTGAAGATCGTCGGCCTTGTCTCGAACCCAGCGGCCCTGAATATTCACCTGGTGACGCGGCTCGAGCCAGCGATACTTATCGACGGTGGGAACAAACTGAAATGTGTACTGGCCCCATGTCAGCACGTCCCATGCAAGCTCTTCGTCATGTGGACCGCCTTCCGGCTCGAAGGCAAGCGGATGTCCAATCTTTTCAGCAGCCAATGAAAACGCCAACGGCACGCCGTCCTGGGTGTCGCCGTTGACGCCGTCCGCATCAATATCCTTCATCAGCTCTGCAATCGCATCCGGCCACGGGTTGCCAGGATCATGCGTGCCCTGGTCCCACATCATCATCGGGAACAAGACACGGACGCCCCGACGATGGAAGTCCTTCACCATCTTGCGGACACCTTCCACTCCTCCGGGCATGGATCGCACCATGTCGAGCTGATTCCGGTCATCGATTCCCATATTCGGGTAAGTCGACCAGATCAGCACGGCATCGATACCGCCATACCGCTTCGTGAGGTCGTCAAGGTAGCGACCTACTGTATATGAACGCGAAACCGGATCGTAAAAATACCGGTCATGCGCCATCATCTGCGGCTGTATAAAAGCAGATTGCGCCCATTGGAGTGCTGCCATCTCGTATCGTGCAGGATCGTACCCGATACGAATCCTCCGCTCCATTCTCCAATGCGTGATATCGGCGAGCCACTGCGCATGGCTGAATGCTGTGCATGGCGTGTAGCCTCCTTCCCACGCGCCGTGGATCGTAAAGCAGGAAGCGGGAGGAATCTGTTGCTCTCGCGGCGCATTGAAGGTGTCCTGCGCGCTCGCGCAACTCACTGGGAATGCCGCCATCAGCCCGATCGCACAAGGGATCATGCGAAGTCTGAATTTCATCTTCTCTCCTCTGCCCGCAAGCCGCATTCATCCTTTCAGAAGAAGCACTCTCGCCGGATCCAACAGGATGTTCCATGGCTGCGGTTGCGCGCTTAAGCTCTGCCACAGTTCCTTCGGCACATCGGCCTGCAAGTGTGCGGAATCGCCGGGTCCCGGAGTTGCGTGCAGTCGCAAATACAACGTCATCTCGTGTGGAGCTTCGTTCATACTCACCAGCCAGCAGGGGAACACATTCAGGCCGCAAGTATCGTCAACAAACCGGAACTGGTGCGAACGGTAACCGACATGCGTCACTCCGCCATCAGCGTCTTTTACAGTTGTCAGTTCGCAATTCCACGCCGGAACCTTGATCCGGTTCGCCGCAACCGGCACCGCCGGGACCACATTCTTGCAGCCCGTCAGGCGCGCCGCGGCAACCGTCCCGGGATTCTCGAACAGTTGATGCTTCGGTCCCTTGGCGATCACGTTGCCCTGGTCGAGTACAAGCAGATCCGTACAAAAACGGAACGCCTCCTCCATATCGTGCGTTACAAACACAACAGCACCACGGAAGTCCGCCAGGGTTCGGCGCAACTGTTCTTCGGTCTGCCTGCGCAGATGTGGATCAAGCGCGGCGAACGGCTCATCGAAAAGGAGCGCATCAGGATTGATCGCCATGCAACGCGCAATGGCTACGCGCTGCCTTTGTCCGCCTGAGATCTCCTTCGGATACCGGTTTCGAAGCTCCCCAATCTGCATGGCAGTCAGTTCACGCTCAACGCGCGCATCGCGCTCCGGCTTGGGCAAATCGTGCAGTCCAAACGCAACGTTCTCTGCGACTGTGAGGTGCGGAAAGAGCGCGTAGTCCTGGAAGACTACACCGATGCGCCTTTTCGCTGCAGGCAGATTCTGCTTTGTAGCGCTGTCAAAGAGGACACGGCCATTCAACACGATACGCCCGCTGTCAGGTGTCGTAATGCCCGCGATCATGCGAAGCGTCATCGACTTGCCTGCACCCGAAGCTCCCAGCAGCCCCGCCGCTCCATTGCCGGATCGGAAGGCCACCTTCAACGTGAAGTTCTCCAGAGTGCGCTCCGCTTCGATCTCCAATCCAACTCGATCCAAAATTCCATCGCTCTTGAGCGTATGAGAAGCGAGAACGGCCGGAGTGATCGCACTTGTTTGCGTCGTCGAGACCACGATAGCCGGTTCCGGCAATGCGGCCCGCGTCTTTCTTTCGTAGTTCAGCAGCCGGATGATGGCCAGCGATATGGCGACGATCAACGCCACCCATAGGGTTGCGGCATGCATATCACCACTCTCCGCCGCGGAAAAGATCGCGACCGGCATGGTCTGCGTGCGTCCGGGAATATTGCCGGCCAGCATGAGTGTTGCACCGAATTCTCCCATGGCCCGTGCAAAAGCCAGCACCGTTCCAGCAAGGACTCCCGGCCCCGCCACAGGTAGTTGCACACGGCGAAACACAGTCCACTCCGATGCTCCTAATGTCCGGGCAGCCTGCAGCAAAGTCGGATTCACCTGCTCGAGCGCACCCAACGAAGTCCGGTACATCAGTGGAAACGCCACCACCGTCGCGGCAATCACGGTTGCCGGCCACGAAAACGCAATCATGATGCCCGCCCGCTCCAGCGCATATCCAACCGGGCTTCTTCTTCCAAACACCAGCAGAAGAAAGAAACCGACAACCGTAGGGGGTAGCACCAGCGGCAAGGTCAGAATTCCATCGACCCACGCCCGCATCGGCCCGCGCAACCCGTACATCACCCGTGCCGCAAACAATCCAAGAAAAAACGTCGCGACCGTGGCGGCGCACGTTGTGGCTATGGAGATGATCAGCGGAGATGAATCGACCGGCACTTGCACAGTTAAGCCATTGTAAATCTGGATCTCATTGCGGTCCGGTGCCGCTGATTCGCCTGCCTAAACCTCGTCCAGCAAGGCAGGCAGTCACGCCTTCTGCGATCTGAGTTGAACTTTGAGGAGCACCTCGCCGTCAGGCTGGGCTCGCGAAATGAGCCTCAGCTTGATCGGCTTTCTCCGCGATCGCCGATTTGTCGTCTACTCGAGTCCCGAGCGATGCCTCGTCGCGTGATGCCTGGCGTTCACGGAACGATCCGAAATTCGGCGTGTTCTGTGGCCCGTGAATCTTCCCCCACCCAGACCGTGTAATCCGTCTTTTCGATCACGGCGCGCCCTGCATTGTCGTAGAAGGAAAGCTCCGGGAAACCCAACTCAAAGGTGACTTTCTTCGTTTCCCCAGGCTGAAGCATCACACGCTGAAAGCCTTGGAGACTGCGCACCGGCTGTTCAAGGCTCGCGCCCAGGTTCCGCACATAGCATTGCACGGTCTCGGTTCCCGCCCGGCGTCCCGCGTTGCGCACCGTCGCGGTCACGGTTACAAGATCGTGCGTATCCTTGCGATTCGTTTCCGTGAACGGAATCGCATTCCTCGAAACCGTCACGCCTTGATAGGCAAACTGCGTATAGCTCAGGCCGTATCCGAACGGAAACAGCGCATCATTGGGAACATCGATATATCGCGAAAAGAAGCGGGAATCGAACGTAGGCGGCTTCGTCAGATCCAGGTTCACCGGCGGGCGTCCCGTGGGGAACTGGTTGTAATAGAGCGGTTCCTGGCCTACCGCGCGCGGAAAACTCATCGGCAGCTTCCCGCTCGGCGCTACGTCTCCCCACAGCAGGTCGGCAATCGCCGAACCCGCCTCGGTACCGGGGAACCATGCCTCCATAATCGCTGGAACGTGCTCTGCGGCCCAACTCAACACCAACGGCCGCCCCGAAAAGACCAGCAGCACAATGGGCCGTCCCGTCGCGGCAATCGTCTTCAACAGTTTTTCCTGGTTGCCGGGCAGGTCGAGGTACGCGCGCGAACCTGCCTCACCACTCATCTCGCTGGATTCGCCCAGTGCCACCACCACAACGTCAGCTTGCTTCGCCGCATCAACCGCCGCTCCAAATCCTTCCTCCGAAGAGCCCAGGATCTCAGTTCCCTTGGCATAGGTGATGGAACCGCCGATCCGTTGTGCACGAGCCTCCAGCGCATCCTTCACGGTCACAACGTCAGGATCACG
Organism: Occallatibacter sp.; assembly: GCA_036495975.1. GTDB lineage: Bacteria > Acidobacteriota > Terriglobia > Terriglobales > Acidobacteriaceae > Telmatobacter. Next base: position 15,562 of record DASXLY010000122.1, read on the forward strand.
CCGGTCGCCTCCCCACGATCCGGTCATCTCCCCGCTGTCGTCGGCCAGTGGCCCGATCAGCGCAATCTTCTTCACGTTGTCAGCAAGCGGCAGCAATGGCGCACCGCCGGCAACGGGTTGGTTCTGCAGCAGCACAATCGATTCTTCCGCAGCCTTCCGCACCAGCGGCCGGTGTTCCGGCACGGCGGATGTGATCTCCTTGCCCTCCGCATACGGATGTTCGAAGAGTCCCATCGCGAACTTCACTCTCAATACCCGTCGCACTGCCTCGTCGACGACGCTCAGCGGAACCTGGTCTGACTTCACCAGTGCCGGCAATTCCGTGTCGTAATAGTGCGACATCATGTCAATGTCAACACCGGCTGTGATTGCCTTGCGCGCTGCCGTCGCCGCATCCAGTGCGATCCCGTGATTGCGCAGCTCCATCACCGCCGTATAGTCGCTCACTACAAACCCGTCGAAGCCCCAATCCTTCCGAAGTACCTGTTGCAGCAGATAAGGGTTGGCGGACGCGGGTACGCCATTTAGAGGATTAAATGCGCTCATGATCGTCGCCGCCCCGGCTTCGACCGCCGCCTTGTAGGGAGGCAGGTAAACCTGGTGAAGACGGCTCTGCGACATGTCCGTAGTGTTGTATTCCCTGCCCGCTTCTGCCGCGCCGTAAGCAGCAAAGTGCTTCACGCTTGCAGCCACGCTTGTCGGCAGTGACAAATCGCCCTGCTGGTATCCGCGAATGTATGCCCGCGCCATCGCCGCACCCAGATACGCGTCCTCCCCCGCTCCCTCCTGCGTACGCCCCCACCGCGGATCGCGCGAAATATCCACCATCGGCGAATAGAACCAGTCCACCCCTCCGGTCCTCGCTTCCGACGCCGAAATGTGCGCCAACGAACTGACAAGTTCGGGATCGAATGTCGCCGCGAGCCCCAGCGGAATGGGATAAATCGTCTTGTATCCGTGAATGATGTCGGCTCCAAACATCAGCGGAATGTGCATTCGGCTCTTCTCCACGGCTGCATGTTGCAATGCATTAATCCGCGCCTGGCCCACTGTGTTCAGCAGCGAACCCAGGCGTCCAGCGGCCGCCAGTTGCATCGCATCGACCTTCTCATGCGCCGTCGGATTCTTTCCCGGGCTGGCTGCCTCTTCGTCCGCTGTAAGCGCCTCGTTGTAACCGCTGTCGCTGTACTGAACCAACTGCCCCAGCTTTTCTTCCAGCGTCATCTGTTTCAGAAGTGCGTCGACTCTCTTCTCCGTTTCCGGTGATGCCAGCTGCACATTGGAAGGCGAAACAGACCCAGCAGTTTTCGCTGGCTGTTGAGCCCGCAACAAGCCTCCCAAAAAACAGAACACCAGCACCGTCAGCAAAGCCGCTTCCGGCAATCCACCTTGCGTCTTCTTACCAAAAGTGTGCGTCGATCCTAAGTCTTTCATCTTGTCTTGCGGCTCCTCGCCAAAGCGCTCGCCATTTTTTTGGGCGGCGAAACGTTTTGCGTTTACCAAGAGGGGTGAAATTGCTTTCGGATTAGAACGCGAGCTTGCAAGCACGAAGCCGACCTCGACAAATGGCCGCACGCCTCGAATCCGGGCAGCCCCTCACAAATCCGGTCGACATCGGTGAAGTTGTACGAGGAAGCATCGGAGAGAAAATTAGTAGCTTCAAAGCTCCGGGCGGGATGCTCTCCCACCCGGAGCTTTGTAAACAGCAAGCGTCAGAACTGTATGCGCCCTTGCAACTCGACCACGCGGCCGGAGTCGGCACCCTGCGCATATCCAAAGAACTGGTTGTTGATGTTGGCCCCGGGGTTCGAGTTGCCGTTGCTTAGGGGCTGAAGCTGCAAAAGGTTCAGAGCGTTGAACACGTTCATTTGCAGGCGCAGCAGTGTGTGATGCTCGCCGAAGTCGTGCGCGAACTGCTTGGCGAAGCTCATGTCGAGGTCCTTGTAGCAAGGCCCGCGGAAGCTGTTGCGGCCGATGCCCGGAACATACGCATGCGAGTTGGCCGGCGGAGTGGTATTGAAGTAATTCGTTCCGCCAGCTGTGCCGTCGGCACCGCGATTCGGGAAATCTCCGCCGTTCATGTACAGGTCGTTGGAACATCCCGAAGCGGCATTGCCGAAGTAAGCCAGCGGACGCGTAGGACTGACGACGCCCGAACCCGGAACGAACGCAGTAGTCGCAAGGTTGAAGGTCACGGGCGTGTATGGGAAGCCTGAGTGCCACGTATAGATACCGTTGACCTGCCATCCGTTCACGAGCGCATCCACCATTCCGTTGCTGGTGTGAACCTTCGGCATATCCCACAGTGCTGTGGCCACGACCCGGTTGCGAGCATCGAAGTCGCTCGGCCCCCACTCCGACTTGTTGTCCGCAGGGTTGGTCTGGTTGCCAAGAGCATCGGCGAGGTCACCGTTTGACACCTGGTCAAGCGCTTTCGACCACGTGTACACCATGCTGAAGGTCAGCCCGTGCCCGGCAGTGTGCCTCAGTTGGGCATTCATCGCGTTGTAGTTCTGGTTGGAATCGGTTTGCGCGAAATAGGCAGCGAAGACAGGCGAGTTCGTATTGTCGAACAGGAAGTTCTGGTTCACCAGCCTTGCATAGTGATGACCTTCGCTGCCCGCATAGCCCAGTGTCGCCGTGAAGTTCCACGGCATCTGATATTCGCTTTCGAGCGAATAGAGATAGCTCATCGGCGGCCGCGTAGTGGGCAGCGCGCCATAGACTTCCACGCTCGGAGTTCCTCCGCCAAAGGGGTTCGGGAAACCGTTCGCGTTCACTCCTGTGGCAAGCGCCGGATTGGTCGGGAAGCTATATGGGGAATTGCTGGATCCCACCCCGTAGAGAATTGACCCGCCCGCGAATGGCGTTCCAAAGTCCGATGAATTCGTCCCGCAGCACAGGTTGTATAGCGAAATATTCGGGCCGTCCTCCAGCGCCGGGTTGAAGAGCGCTATGTCGAGGTGGTTATAGGCGATCGCAACGCCTCCGCGCAGCACAAGCTTTGGATCTCCTCCAGGCTGCCAGGCAAATCCCAGCTTCGGTCCCCAGTTGTGTGGATGGGTCGCCCAGAGTTCGTCGTGCGGTACCAGTCTCATACCGGCAAGTTCGGTGCCCGGAGGTCCAAGCACGGGATAGTTGATCGCAAAGTTCTTGTTATGGAGCGGTGTAAAATTCTCCCAGCGCAGACCTGTATTGAGCGTGAAATATGGGGTAATTTTCCAGTCGTGCTGCCCGTAGATGGCGATGTCCTTGTCACGGAAATACCGTTGTGACAGAGCGAGCCCGCCGGTATTGGGGTTGGTAGTCACCTGTTCGAAGATCGGAGCGTCATTGACCATCGACCAGATGCCCTGCATCGCATATACAGGCCGCGCATCGCCGGAAAGATTATCGTTGTCCTGTTCGAAACGAACCTCGGCGCCCATGCGAAGTGTGTGCGTGCCCCATGTGTGAGTAACAAGATCCCGGATCTCGTAGGTGTTCTCCGCAAATACAGCGGGCGTGGTGCTGGACTGGGATACCCCGTACTGTGGATCGTTGCTCACCGGCAATGTCTGAACGTTGATGTACGGCAAACCATAATCGACGCCGTTGCCGGCGTCGGTGATTCCGTTATCGGAAAAGCGGGTGCCATTAGCGCGAAGCTCGTTGAGCCACGTGGGCGAGAAGGTGTGAATGAAGATCGCCGTGGCTGCCGAGTTCAGCGGTTTGAACGGCACATCGTCGAGAGGGCGGGCGCCATTGGTGCCGCTCGGACCGTAGCTGTCGAGTTTGGTGAAGTAGACAGTGCCGGCAACAAGGTCTTTGGAACTCACAGTCCAGTCTCCACGCCCATTGAACTGGTTGCCGCGACTGTGGCTTGGGTTGCTGATCGCCGCGTTGTAGATGTCAGGGACGCCGTCGAGACCGCCGCCGGTAACTACGTTCGATGTGGGGTTATCCCCATAGCTGAGGCGAGGGTAAACGCCGAGTTGCGAGGCACCGCCGGCGGTGGGAGAGCCGATGTCGATACCGTCGCCGACCACCTGGCAGTACGGTCCGGAAGTCGCTGTCTGCGTGACACCGCCAACCGGCGGGAACTCACCCTGATTGTTTGCGTAGACCGAGCAATCGGTGAGTGAGGCGTTCACTCCAACGACCCGGGGCGCCATTCCAGGCAGGCTCAGAATGCCTGCGCTAATTCCACCCGGGCGATCGGTTGCCAACAGGGAGCGGAAATCCGGAGTCTCCACCCATTCGTTGGTAATCGCGTTCTGATGCACGCTGAATCCCGAATACGACAGGAAGTAGAACAGCTTGTCGTGAACGACAGGACCACCGAGCGAAGCAGCCCAGGTCCGTTGTGCGTTGTTGTCACGAATTGGCGTTCCAGCAGCGGGTCCGGCGAACTTGTTGTACGCGTTCAAGCCTGGATCGTCGTAGAGGAGGAATGCGCCGCCATGCATCGCATTCGTTCCGCTCTTTGTCACCACCTTGATCTGCGCTCCGGTATTGCGTCCATCAGCCGCGTCGTAAGAGGTGGAGAGCACCGTCATTTGGCCCACAGCTTCTTCGTTTGGAGTGACCACGGCGTTGCCGCCATGCGTCAACGAGTTGACGCTGACACCGTCGATCATGAAGTTGTTATCGGCCTGCCGCTGTCCATCCGCAGAGATCTGCACCCCGTTCTCCGTCTGGAAGACTCCGGAATTCGAGCCACCCGGCCCGGCGCCATTGGGCAGAAAAACCGCATCGCCATTGCCCGCCCGGGCTGCGTCGCCGGTGATCCCGGGTGCGGTACGCAACAACTCGTAGGGATCGCCGCCAGCGATCGGGAGCTTTTGAACTTCGTCGCTCGTGATCGTCGAGCCGATGCTCGCGTCGGCAGTCTGAATGATTGGTTCGGTCGTCGCTGAGACAGTCATACTCTCGGTGGCGCCGCCGGTCTGCAGGGGCACGTTGAGGTTGCGCGGCGTCTCCGCGACAACTGTAATATTTTCGGTTTTGTTCGCCTTGAATCCGCTTGCCTTCACATCCAGCGAGTAGTTACCCGGCGGCAGTTCATTGAAAATGTAGTATCCAGTGCCGTTTGTGGTCTTAAGCTGGGTTTGCCCAGTGGCCGAGTTGGTCAGTGTGACCGTGGCATTGGGAATGGCTGCTCCGCTGGGATCGAGTACTGTGCCGCCGAGGCTCGCACCAAATTGTGCAAAGATGGGCGTCGCAAACAAGGCGATCAGCGCTGCACACGCGATCCACCAGCTTGCTCTGTTTAACCTGGACATGGCTCGGCCTTCGCCATGAAGGGATGACCTCACGAAACAAGTCGCCTGCATCGGTGTGCTCCTCAATGGGTTGAATCCAGTTGCAATTGTTGGCGATTGGTGCCGCTTGCAGAGACTCACTATCAAAGCTGGCTGTGTCGCGCGCCTCAGGCATCGTCGTGCCCGGGGATTCCGCGACCGCACAGTGTGGTCTGGCTCAGTGTTGGATATGAGCAGGCAGAACAACCCGGGCCGGAATCCCGGCCGGCTGCCACCACCCGCTCCTGATACACGCGGTGCCACTCAAGCCCCCGGCGCGGAGAGCTTCGCACAGCATTTTCTTGCATCACGATCTCCTGAAAAATCGGCTACATGGAAACTCTGAACGGTCTCGGCATGGGGACGAACTTGCGCAAACGATTGCGCAATGGAATAAATAGGTACCACCGTCTCTATATGACTGTCAATATTCAAGTTTGGGGCCTCCCGAAATGCCTTGCTCGGGACCTGAATGGCCCCGATGTTTCGCCCGCAACTAATTCGTTTGAGCACGCCGTCTTGCCATCTCTGATCCCGACGCAGTCATTCCTAGCCATTCGTTCAGAGACAGGCCGTTCCCGGTCTGCTCTGCCGTCTCCCGTGTATCCTTGTCGGCGGGAATGAGAGTGATCGTGTTGAATTGGATCCCAAGGCCCCTCCTTCGCAGCTGCCTCGGCAAGCTGCGCCATCGCGCCGTGCTTCTGGTCGTGCTGTTCATTGTCGAATCCGCGCACTCAGCCACGCCAAGGGTTCCCATCTCTCTGCACCCGGATGACGTACTGCCAACTGGCAATCAGTGGATCTCGCTGCCGGATATCCGCGCCAGTGACGGCTCTCTCGGCACCTTCAATGTGCTCTCCATGCGTCACCGCGGACTGCTTCAGGTCAGCGGCGAGCGCGGCGGCCCGGTCCTCCAGCCCTACTTCGTGGCCAACGGAAAACCTCTCGAGTTCCGCAATCCCTCCTGGGAACTTATCTCCTACTGGATCCCCACCGCGCACCTGACCATCGCCGGCCTCGACGCAACGCTCACCTGGTGTGCCCCTCCCGATTCGCGCGCTGCATTTCTGCGCATGACACTGGCCAATCACAACCCGCAGCCTGTCGAAGTAACCCTTGGTGTAAAGGCCGCCTTTGGCGCAGTCGATCGCGTCACCTACGTGCCCGTCGAATTGCGCGGCGAGCGCACCGTCGGACCCGCGCCATGGGTTGAACCCGCTGAAGTCTTCAGCTACATCACCAACGACACCGACTTCGCCTGGACCCTGCTTCATCCCGGATCGAAAGCCAGCATCAACACCCCACCCACAACGCCGGCTCCAGGCGTTGACGCAAGCCAGACCAGGACCCTCGCACCCGGAGAATCCATCGAATCCGTCTTCGTCCTCGCCGCTGGCATTGAAGAGTTCAGCGCCGCCCACAACGCCCGTGCTTTGCGGGAACAAATCGATCGCAATGGCGCCGAGGCTGTCATCGAGCAGACCGCTGCCTGGCTCTCCGCGCGCACACGCACGACAGGCAAAGACGACCTCGATCTCCTGATGAACCGCAACTTCCTCTTTACGAGGCTCTATGCGTGGGGTCGTACCATCGATACCGAGCAACTGGTCGGTATTACCTCCCGAAGCCCGCGCTATTACGTCTCGGCGGCCTACTGGGACCGCGATGCCATGCTGTGGAGTTTCCCAGCGCTGCTCGACACCGACCCTCAGATGGCCCGCGATGCCCTCGAATACGCACTCACGACACAACTCCGCAATACCGGCACGCATAGCCGCTTCATCGATGGTGTCGTGCTCGAAGACGGCTTCCAACTCGACGAAGCCGCCGCTCCCGTCGTGGCTCTTGCCGCTTACATCCAGCGGACCAACGACACGGCGTTTCTAGCGGAACATAGGTCTGCGCTTACACGCCTCCGCGATGGCATCTTGAATCGGTTTGATCCTTCCACCGGTCTCTACTCGTCGCTCCAGGACTCACAGGACGAATTCCAGAAGCTTCCCTTCCTCACCTACGACAACGCCCTGGTCTGGCGTTCCCTCACCGACCTCGCCGCCTTATATCAACGCCTGAATGCCTCTGCAGATTCGCAGGAAATGAGCAAACGAGCCGCCGCGCTGCATGCTGCCGTCCTCGCGCATTGCGTCTCCGGCTCCGCTCCCAATGCTGGCGGACCGATCTTTGCCTCCGCCACCGACGGCAAGAACTACGTCTTTACCGATATCCCACCGGGATCGCTGCTCAAACTGCCGGCTCTCGGATTCGTTCCTGAGACCGATCCGACGTTCGTGCGTACCTACCAGTGGTTGCACTCGAAAAACTACCAGTACTCCTACTCCGATGAGGCGTACGGCCTGCCGGGAAGCTATCGTCTCCCATTCACAACTTCCTGGAGCGTCGCCGATGAACTTCGACTTTCTGCCGGCCGCGAGCGAGCGCTCAAAATCCTGCGCGCCAGCGATTGGGATGGAGGCATCATCACCGAGGGAGTTGACCCCACTTCGGCCAAAATGGACCAGGCCGGCCGCGCCTTCGCCACCGCCGCCGGATATGTCGCGCATGCAATTTGCCAACTCTCCTGCATCGACACCGCAAAATGATCCGACAAAAGGAGTCAGTACCCATTCACTGCTTCGCGCAGATCGCACGTGTCTGGGTTCTGAGACCTGGGTTACATCAGCGGAGCGCGCAGGAGCCTCAAGCTCCCCAACAAATGCGCAACGAAATGGCAGGCTGCAGCCCGAGCGCCGCTTACCGTGCCACGACCTCGTCAACCAAAGCCTTAGGCGACAACTCTTTCATCGCGATCAGCACGGCTGGCGCCAGCATCACGAGCGAATTCAACACCCACATCTCCGCTCCGGCTGCGACCTGGTCCTTCAGCGGACTCAGAAAACAAATCCGCGGAGCTTCAGCATAGGACGGATATAGCACCCGCCCCGCAAACGACAGCGTCGCCGACAGCACCGTGTTAAGGACATCCGCACCCAGCAAGTATGGAATCATTGCCCAGCGTGGCCATCGCCCATGCGCAGGCCACGGCTCCAGCACCACCCACCAGAACGCCAATGACGTTACAAAGAAGCAGAGGTGCTCGCAATCATGAATCCACTCCGCACGAAACGTCAGATCAAACATCGCAGGGACATGCCAGCCAAGATAGGCCACATTCATTGCGATCCATGCGAACACTGGATGCGTGATCGCGCGTAGCGCCACCCTGATCCATTGCGCCCGAAACAGCGGCCGGAACCCGCGAATAACAACTCGCGGCAGGCCACGCAGCATCGGGATAACCGGCGCACCCAGCACGATCAGCGGCGGCGCGACCGACATCAGTATGAAGTGTTGAATCATGTGCGCTGCGAGCAGATAGTCATCCAGCGCATCAATCGGCGATGCCAGTGCGATCCAAAGTGCAATCACGCCGCTCACAAAGCATCCCGCACGCCACAGCGGCAACTCAATCGGCCGTGTGCGCCTCGCCACTGACCACCCGCGTAGATAGATCGCGAGGGCGAGCGACAACGAGACAAGCGGCGCAAGTGGAAACGACCAAGTACGCAGCAGCTCTCCCAAAACCGGAGTACTGCCCGCTTCCGCGTCTATCAATGCCAGCAAAGTCATCAGCCTGACGCCCACAGCAAGTCTCACTGCGTCGGCGTCTGTCCCCCCCGGTGCTCGACGGCCGAATTGCTCGGCACACCGCCTTGGCCAACCACCTGCCGCGATGCGTCTTGGGAAGCAGGCTGATAACTGGGGTGCAGCGTCTCCAGAAAGCGCACCAGTGCCGTCGTCTCCGCCGGCGAAAGCGCGCTGCCGTACGCTGGCATATTACCCCCGCCCAGCAAAACCTGCCGATAGAGCTGATCCTCCGTCAATCGCGTCGCCACCTCATCGAGTGCCGGCCCGCGCTCTCCACCGTGTCCGCCCAGCGAGTGGCAGTTTCTGCATTGCTTCTCCTGAAAAACATTTGCTCCCTGCCGCTCCAATGGAGTGCGGCTGCGCAGCAGGCTAACCGGAACCGCCTCGCTGCTCCACGCATCCATGTGTGGGCTCCACGGCGTGTAGGTTCCGAGATTGGTCCACACACCCCAACACACCGCAATGAACATCACCGATGACACTGCAACTGGCCGTCGCCACCAGCTCTTCTCGCCGACCCCTGCGACAAACGGGAGCCCAAGCAGCACTGCCACCGCGATCACAGGCACGATGAGAATGAAGGGCGTCTCCATCTCTGGTGGCAGGAATGAGAGAACGGTGTAGATCCACAGAAAAAAGAAATCCGGCTTGGGAACGGTATTGATAATCGACGGATCCGGCACGCCCTTGGGCCCGTACGGCCCAAACACCGCTGCACAAACCGCTACTGCGAACAGTATCCCTGCCGAAAAAAACAAGTCCTTCCATACCGCGCCCGGCACAAACGGGATTCCGTCCTTGTGTGCGAGCTCGTTGTACTCCTGGATGTACGTTTCGCGGCGAACAATGCGCCCCGGCATTGGCCACTCGTTGACGCCGAGCTTCAGCACCATCCAGACATGCAGCGCCGTGAACACAAGCAGCGTCCCGGGAATGATAAACACGTGCAGCGCAAAAAACCTGGTCAGGGTTGCACCGTTAATGATTGGTCCGCCCAGCAGCAGATGGACGAGTTGCCCTCCAACCCACGGCACTCGCCCCAAGATCGACGCGCCAATGCCCAGGCCCCAATACGCATCCTGATCCCAGCGCAGCACCTGGCCCGTGAACGCCATTCCCAGCGTCATCAGCAGCATGAACACGCCCAACACCCATGTCAGCTCGCGCGGAAATTTATACGCACCGAACAGAAATACCTGCGCCATGTGGATGAGCACCACCGCGATCATGAAGTTCGATCCCCATCCATGCATCGCGCGCAGAAACCATCCCAACGGCAGGACGTGATTGAGCGTTTGCAGTGAATTCCATGCGTGTGCCGCCGAGGGCTCATACACCAGCGCCAGCAAAATGCCGGTTACCACCTGCAGGATCAGCAGCACGAGACTTGCACTGCCAAAGACATACCACCAGCTTGCAGTACTGCGCGGCACCGGGTGCAGCGCGGCGTCCTTGATGAAACCTTCGAGTTGTATGCGCCGTTCTAGCCAATCGTAGACGCGCTGGTACCACTGCCGTTCTGCGGCGGGCATGGATGAATCCTCGAAACAAGTTTTGGTTCACTCGGCGAAGCGAGCGATGGGCACGGACTCGCGCCGGCACGATTCCGCAACGTAGGCAATTGGCCCGCATGAATCAGAAGCTTTCCGCCTTCTACCTTCCGTTCATAGGTAAACAAACCACGCTCCGGCGGTCCGGACGCCCGGCTTCCATCCGCGTAGTACACGCCGCCATGGCAGGGACACATGAACAGCTGCGATTCTGAAAACCAGCGAACCGGGCAGCCCAGGTGTGCGCAGTTGATGGCAAATACGGTGAATTCTCCAGACGCGGAACAGCGCACATACGCAGGAACCTTGGCTGATGCACCATCCCACGGCTCCGAAAATGGATTTGTAAAGGTGACCAGCTTCGTCTCGCCGAGCGGAAACTCGCTGACGTTTCCGACTGCGACCCATTCCAGATAGTCCTTTCGACGCAATATCGGTCCCAGTAGATAGGCGACCACCGGCGTCGCAATCACCAGCGCCACCGCGGCATTCAGCGCAATGCCCACATTCATCAGGAACGTCCGTCGCGATACGCGCTCCCGTTCCAGGGTATGCTGCTGTTCTTCCTTGCTCGGTGGCGGAAGTTTTTCTTCCATAGTGTCTCCTGCTCGCGTTCAGCGTTTCACTGTCGACGGCTTCTGGTTGCTGGGGTGGACTGCCGACGGCTGCTTCTCACCCGGCTTCTCCAGAGTTGAACTGACATCTGGATACGGTTGCCCCGGTAAGGCCGGCTTCTGCGCCATCAACCACGCAGTCACATTTGTAATTTCGTCATCCGTCATCGGCCTTCCCGCGATATGCCCTCGCCAATCGGGCTCGCCAATGTCCGGCCTCCCGGCAACGATGGTCGTCCGTACTGTTTGCTCATTGATCAACGCCAGGAACGAACCATCCAGAATCGACCCCGCCTTCCCTGTCTTCTGCTTATTCGCTCCATGACACTGCGCGCACGCCTCCGCGTAAACCGCCTCTCCCTTGGCTGGATCGCCCGCGCGGGTTGCGCGATAAGGTGGCGGAGTCTGCCCACCAAACGGACTTCCCGTCCGCCATCGCGCTCGCATCTCTTTGATAAGCGCGTCAATCTGTTGGTCCGTCAGCATGCCTCCGCTCTCCACCGCGAATGCCGGCATCAGCGTTCCCTTCTCGCCATGGGCAATCACCTCGCGCAACGACGCATCATCGATTAACGCCTGATACTCCGGATTCGCCAGATTCATCGCTGCGCCCTTCTCGCCTTTGTCACCGTGGCAGCCCGCGCAATTCTGTCCGTACAGCGGTTCGAACGACGTCACCTCTTCCGGCCGCGGCACCTCTACGCCAGGCTTCGGCTTGCCCGGCAGACTGCACCCTGCCAGCGCGATCGGCGCCAACGCACAAAAGCCCGCAAGCATCCGCGTCACCCTCATTGCTTATGCTCTTCCCCGTCGCGTTCGCCCATCAATCCGGGTGTTTCCACGCCGAGTCGCACCGCCAGCGGCACCTGGCGCAATCGGTGGATCTTCCCATACCTCGTCACCACGTATCCCGCAACCAGCCCGAAGATCACCTGCGCCGCTGCGAACGACCACCAGTCAATGTGTCCCGCCAAAAACGGATTCACAATCCCGATCAGGCTGTGCAGCAACCCGGTCCATGCAGCCGGTGCAATAATTCCACCCAGCAGCATCGGGTGCCTCGGCCATATCGGCAGCATCGCGCCATATAGCAGGCCCACCAGCAACGTCGTCGCACCTTGAATAATGTTCGCCGTGACAAACGCACCGAGATTGAAATGGCTCATCTGATCCATGGTGGGATTCACCCAGTTACCCACACCTGCACCCCCCAGCAGATTCACCACATACCAGATGCTGTGAAAGCGAATGATCCCGTAGATCTCCGCAGGTATCACCATGGCGATTCCGCCCGCGATCCCCCCGATGATTCCGCTCGAAATTGGAAACGTCTCCAGGGGCAACTGGGCACGGTGCGTCTCTCCCACTTCAATGCGTGCAACGCGTTCCGGCGATGGCACAATCACCACCACTTCATCGGTGACGGGAACATCCTCGTGCGCTTCATGCGGCAATACCTGCCGAAACCAACCCACGATGGACACCAGCGTAAGAATTGCGCCAAGGATCCCCAGCCCCGCGCTTGTCACCAGCGCAGCAAACACCAGGGTCAATCCCAGGGCCATCAGGAACGGCCACGCCGTCGACGCGGGCAGATGAATCGAGTGCGTCCGCAGCGCGCCTGACTGACCTGCCTGTTCCTGCGAATGAGAATCCGTCATCTGCCCACCACGTAAACCACCGTAAACACAACCACCCAAACTGCATCGACAAAGTGCCAGTACAAGGCCAGTACCTTCACGCGCTCCGCATGTTCCACACGCACGTGTCCGGTAAGTGCAAATACCAGCGTGACCAGCAACATCAACATGCCAACGATCACATGCGAAGCGTGCAAACCGACCAACGAATAGAAACACGTTCCGAAGAGATTGGTATGAATCGTGAGGTGATCTTGAACGATCAGCTTCTTCCATTCCATCCCGGTGTCGACCAGGAAGATCGCGCCCAGCAGGATCGTCACGCTCCACCACAGCCGGAATGCCGCCATGCGGGCGTGCTCGATCGCACGCTCAGCGAGCATGATGAATCCGCTGCTCGAGAGCAGACATACCGTTCCGAAGTACGGAATCTCCAGCACCTCTTTCGGGGTCGGCCCTCCGGTGTCGTGCCCCAGATAGTAGAGATACGCAACCACGAAGATGGTGAAGATCGACGACTCGGCAATGATCAGACTCGCCATCGCGACCACGCCGCGCGAAGGCATCTTCCATTCGCCTTCATTCGTCGCGTGTTGCAATGGGACAGTCGCCATCGTTCCCCTCACTCAAATGCGGAATCCGGATCTTCAGGATGTTTCAAATCCCACAATGGACGTCGACTCGCAACCACCGGATCGACAACAAAGTTGTAAGCCGGTGGAGGAGACGATGTGGACCACTCGAGCGTCCACGCGTCCCACGGGTCCGGACCGGCTTCCTTGCCGCGAAAATACGAGTGCACCAGGTTAAAAACCAGGATCAGAATCGCAATGGCCTGAATGAAGCCGCCCACCGACACGATTTGATTCAGCAGCGTCCATCCCCGATCAGGTTCATACGTGTAGATCTGGCGCGGCATTCCCAGCAGGCCCGGAAAATGCATCACGTCAAATGTGATGTGAAAGCCAATGACCATGAGCCAGAAGTGCCATTTGCCCAGTCGCTCATCCAGCATGCGTCCCGTCATCTTGGGATACCAGTAGTAGATCGCCGCAAAAATCATGAACACGATGGCGCCCACCAGCACGTAATGAAAATGCGCCACCACAAAATAGGAATTGTGCAGTTGCCAGTTCCATGGCGATATGGAGAGCATGATCCCGGTCAATCCAGCGATCACCCATTGAAATAGAAACGCAATCGAAAACAGCATCGGTGTCGCAAACCGGATCTTCCCGCCCCAGATCGTCGCCAGCCAGTTGAACGTCTTGATCCCCGTCGGGATGGACACCAGCATTGTTGACAAGGTAAAGAAGGCATTCCCAAACGACGTCATCCCGATCGTGAACATGTGGTGCGCCCATACCCCAAGACTGATGAATCCGATACCCACCGACGCCGCCACCATCGCGGGATAGCCGAAGATCGCTTTCCGCGAAAACACGGGGATGATTTCATTCGCAAATGCGAATGCCGGCAGCACCAGCACGTACACCTCCGGATGTCCGAAGATCCAGAAGAAGTGTGCCCACAGAATCGCCGAACCGCCGGCCTGCGTATCGAAAAAATGTCCGCCCAGGTAGCGATCGATCAGCAGCATCGCTTGCGCAGCGGTCAGGGGACTCACCGCCACCAGCACCAGGAATGAAACTGTCGCGTACAGCCACGGCAACAGTGGCATGCGGAACAGGGTCATGCCCTTGCAGCGCATGCAGAACACCGTGGCGATAATATTGATTGCCGTCCCGATGCTTCCGATGCCGCTGGCGAGGATCGCTACCGCCCAGTAATCCACGGTGTGCCCCGGCGAAAACGCGCGCTCCGTCAGTGGCGCGTACGCAAACCACGCCACGTCAGGCGCCGACCCTGCACCCGACAGTCCCACGCCTCCGATAAAGCTGTAGTACAGCAGCAATCCCGCGAAGGCGCTGATCCAGAAGCTGAATGCATTCAGCCGCGGGAATGCCATATCGCGCGCACCGATCATCAACGGCACAAGATAATTCCCAAACCCAAACAGAATCGGCATCCCGACGAGAAACACCATGGTGGTCCCATGCATCGTGAACAGCCGGTTAAACGTGTATGGCGAAACAAAATCGTTGTGTGGAAAGAAGAGCTGCATGCGAATCAACATCGCTTCCGCACCCGCGACCAGCAAAAACACCAGCGCGTAGCAGATATAGAGAATGCCCAGCCGCTTGTGATCGACGGTGACCACCCACTCATGCACGCGCTCCAGATACGTGCCCGCCGTTGCCGACGCAGGTGTGCGATCGATTCCCGCCTCGATTCCAGGTATGTTCGGCAAACTCTCCGTGCCCATCCGCTGCTCCCGCGTCACTATTTCAACGTCATCAAATATGCGGTGATCTGCTGATTTTCGCGATCGCTCAAATGCATCGCCGGCATCAGCGATCCCGGCTTGATCTGGTTCGGATCTCCCACCCACCTCAACAGTTCTCCCTGCCTATTGCGTGCCGCACCCGATGCCAGCGTGTCCCGGCTCATCAGGTGTGTCAGATCTGGTCCATAACGCCCCGTGGCCACAGTGCCTGCCACCGTGTGGCAGCTGATGCATGCCTGGTGCTCAAACACAAACTGTCCCGCGCGCGCCGAAATCTCCTGCGGTTCTTCCCCGCTCGCACCGGCGATCTTCGCGCCAGTGGCAGCGGAATTTGGCGGAGTGCGGCTTATGGCCGCACGCACCACTTCTATGTTTCCGGCATTCGGCTCGCTCTCCCCGCTGGGTCCCTGCACATTCAGCTCCGGCTGCGTTCGTTGCTGATTCGCGATCCATTGCTTGAACTGTTCCGGCGTATCTACGTAAACGCGCAGTAACATCTTGGCGTGCTCGGTTCCGCAAAATTGTGCGCACTGCCCCACGTACAAACCGGGATTCTGGGGATCGATCCACATCTCATTCACGCGGTTGGGAAGCAGATCCGTCTTGCCTGCCAATTCCGGTACCCAGAAGCTGTGGATCACGTCAGCCGACGTGAGCTTCATATATGTGGGCCTCGGAGCCTCTTTGGTGCTCAGCGGCACATGCAATTCATTCGCTGTAACCACGTTGTATTGCGGATACCGGAACTCCCACCAGAACTGATGGCCCACCACGATTACATCCAGCGCATTCGCAGGCTTGGGCGCGTCCTGCAGGTTGAAGAGAACGCGTGCGGTGGTCAGGAACAGCACCACAATGATCAGGATTGGAATGATGGTCCAGGACAGTTCGATCTGCACGCTTCCGAACACCTGCGGCGGCTCCGTGGTATCGCCCGGTCGAGCCCGGAAGCGCACAACCGCATATACCAGCAGTCCGCTCACACCCACAAAGATCAGACCGGTTACGACCAGCACAAAGATCGAAAGGTCCTTCAAGTCGTGCGCCGGCGTGCTATGGGGTGAAAACATCGAAGTCGATGATTGTGCGGCCACGGCAAGCGCGCCACAGAAAAGCTGCGCGGGCAACCAAACCCACCGTCGAAAGATGAGAGCTCTCGATTTCACGTGAATTAGCAAACCTTTTGGGGTTCAGGGTTGCCGGGCAAAATACTGTGCTGATCCCTTGAGCTACAACGTTGCCATTTGCTCGCGGACAGCAGACGCTTCAGCGCGAACGCTCAACCTATCGCAACGACTCCTTGCGGAGACCTCCACAGATGATGAAGAGAATCACCCGAGGAAAATCAATCATAGCACCGCCATACTTGATGCGCTTCATAGCTTGAGATGCCTGTCCCATACCGGTTGTTGCGATTTTCGGCGAACCATCGAAACCCAGGGCTCTAGAATCGATGGCAGAATCGCTCGACTGCAGATTCGTAACCTGCAGTTCAAATTCAAAATCACGGAGTCACTCGTGCAGGATTTCCGCAGAGAATTCTTGAAGATGGCCGGCCTCACGATGGCTGGCGGCGCCACCACACTGCTCCACGCTTCGGCCTCGCCATATCGCACGGCTTCCGCCGCACCTGGAGAACGACGCGAATATCACGTCTACTACGACGTTCGCTCTTTCGGCGCGAAAGGCGACGGCGTCTCCATCGATTCACCGGCCATTAACGGCGCTATCGATGCTGCATCCAGCGCGGGCGGCGGCACCGTCATCTTCCCCGCGGGCGTTTATGCCAGCTTCTCCATCCATCTCAAAAGCAACGTTGGACTCTTCCTCGAACAGGGCGCTACCATCCTCGCTGCTCCCACGCCTTACGATGGCCTCACCACCGGCGGCTATGACCCAGCCGAAGCTCAAGGTGACTACGAACCCTACCAGGACTATGGCCATAATCACTGGCACAACAGCCTCATCTGGGGAGAGAACATTCACGACTTCGGCATCTTCGGACCCGGACTCATCTACGGAAAGGGCCTGAGCCGCGGCCACAACGAGAAGACTCTCCCTAACAGCGCCGCTGCCGGCGTCGGCAACAAGGCCATCGCTCTCAAAAACTGCCGCAACGTCATCCTCGCCGACTTCTCAATTCTTCAGGGCGGATGGTTCGGCGTCCTCGCCACTGGCGTCGACAATCTCACCATCGAAAACCTGAAGATCGATACCAACCGCGACGGCATCGACATCGACTGCTGCCGCAATGTCCGCGTCTCCAACTGCACCGTCAATTCCCCATGGGACGACGGCATCTGCCCCAAAAGCTCCTATGCCCTTGGATACGCACGCGCCACCGAGAACCTGACCATCACCAACTGCTATGTCACCGGTGTCTACGAACTCGGCAGCGTGCTCGATGGCACATGGAAGCGCATGCAGATGGCAAAGGGCCGCGTGGGTACTGGCCGCATCAAGCTCGGCACCGAAACCAACGGCGGCTTCAAAAACATCACCATCTCCAACTGCGTCTTCGAGAGCTGCCGTGGATTTGCGCTCGAATCCGTCGACGGCGCTATTGTTGAGGACATCACTTTCACCGGCATCACCATGCGCGACATCAGCGCGCCCTTCTTTCTTCGCCTAGGCGCCCGCCTGCGCGGACCCAAACCGCAGACTGTCGTCGGGAGCATGAAGCGTATCGTCATCAGCCACGTCGTCAGTTCAGGCTCGGCGCAGTTGCCCTCCATCATCGCCGGAGTTACCGATCACCCGATCGAAGACCTGAAGATCAGCGACGTTTATCTTCAACAGGTCGGCGGCGCCGGCGCAGAGATGGCCGCGATTCAACCCACAGAGAATGCCGAGAAATATCCTGAGCCCACCATGTTCGGCGACCTCCCCGCCACCGGCATCTACGCGCGCCACGCGAAAAATGTCGAGATCAGCAACGTTGAAATCGCAACTGAGAACGCCGACGCCCGGCCAGCGTTTTGCTTTGACGACGTTGCCGGCGCGGACCTGTTCCGTATCCGCTTTCCGCAGCGCGCGCAGTCCAATCAGTTCCGCCTCAAGAGCGTTTCCGACTTTCGGCTCTTCGGCTGCCAGCACTACCCCGACGCTAAGGAAGAACGCGCGAACGACAAAACCATCTAGCGCACATGACCCGCTGATTCGCGGGGTGTCTCATTCCAGCCGTCAGGCAGCAGCGCGTGTCATCCTGAGCGAACGGGGTCCCCAAACCGTTGTCTTCCGGGTCCCCAAAGAGCGTCTTGCTCTTTGGGGCTTAGTTTGGGGGTGGTGAGCGAAGGATCTGCTTTTGCTTTTGCCGAGGCTTCGCACTATTCCACTTCCATGTCCGGCTCCGTCCACAGCAGAATTGCCTGCGGGAGCGTAATCGCAGCGACTGCTGCCGACAGGACGAATCCATAGAGCAGCACACTCGGTGACACCGGAATCCAACCGAGCAGACGCGGAGCTTTCATCTGCCAATCCGCAATTAACCACATGGCCGCGATGGCAATCGTCAATATTTGATAAGCGTGATAGTGCGCCCGGTCGCGCTGTTCGAGTTCGCGCTCATCGTTGCGGCACTCGCGTTCCTGCGGCTGGACCTTGTAGATGCGCAATGCAAGCATCAGAAATGGCGGCGGAGCATCCGAACGGCGCGGAGCCTTGCCATTAAATGGCTTGATCAACCCGCCGAAGTTGTATCCGCCCAGAAAGAACCGATTCACCAGAAACGTCGCAAAGATCATGTACACGCCCGATGTGCGCCAACGATCCAGCAACCAAAAGGTTGTCATTAGCACGGCGAAGCAGGCATAGATCAACACCACAAGAACACGTCGGTGAATGCGTGCCGCCATGTCCACGCGCTTTCCCATCAGCACCAGTTCCGCTCTCATTGCGATTCCTCCATATCCGGCTCCGACCAGAGCAGGATCGCCTGCGGCAGCGTCAGGTAGAGGATGCAAGCCGTCATCCATAGTGCGGAGGGCCAGTCCATCATGCCACCGCGCAGCGCTGGAGGCAGAAGGGGAGTGATCGGATTGCGTCCTCTGAAAAAGGGCTGGGCAATCATCGCGACGAGAACCATTTTTCCGAAAAGAGAATAGGCCTCAAAGTGGGCATGCTCACGACGATGCATTTCGCGTTCATCGCCACGGGTGTGCATGTCGCCCGCGATCCCTGAAAAAGCAATTGCGAAGGTTGTACCCAGAATCATGCATCCGCAGACGATCCACGCGCCAGCGATCTGCTTTGGGTTGAAGGAAGACCAGGCAAGGCAGAACGCGGTCACGACCGAGTAAAAGAGTGCGACGAGCCAACGCCGATGCATTCGCGGCGCCATATTGATTCGCTTCCCCATCAAATTTATCTGTGTGTTCATCTCTGCCTCGCGTGTATTTCCAAGTCGCGGCTCCCATACACCTGCTCACTCAGCGGCCGGAACGGCTTGGTCGAAAACACGGCCTCCACTGGTAGCCCGAAGAATTCCGCGATCTGAAGAGCCAGCTTGAGGCTCGGTCCGTAATTGCCTCGCTCCAGGAAGCCAATTGTCTGGTAGTTCACTCCGACCGCATCGGCAAGGTCCTGCCGGCTGATGCCGCGTTCGGCGCGCAGCACTGCAATGCGGTTGTACAGTCCGCTATCTCCCGGTTCCACCGAGTTTATGTTTTCAACCACGACATAACATTGCGTTAACGGAAGATTATTCACTTGACAAAAGTATAAGATAAGCCTATTCTCGTCTTATGGATGAGCTAATTACTTCGCTTTCTTTGGTTTCGGTGTCAATGTGGTTGATCGCATTTGGCGTCGAATATCCAGTTTCAGCGATGCCAGAAGTTTGCGGGTTGGAACCTTTGAAAGCTCTCGCTTCTTTCTCGCTGCATCCATTGGAGTGCTCCCTGTGACGATTATCGATCTCTGCACCACGTTCACTGATGACGACCGTTGCCGCGAGTTGCTGGAGCGCCTGCGCTGGCCTAACGGTCCTGAGTGCTTGCGCTGCTTTGGTCCTGTAGTCCGACTCATGAATGACGTAAACATCTTCTACTGCAAAGACTGTGACTATCAATTCACGGTCACCGCAAATACAGTATTTCACGATTCTCATTTGCCGCTCATCAAATGGTTCACTGCGACATTCCTTCTCTGTGAAGCCAAGAAGGGCATGAGTGCCATGCAAATCAAGCGGACCCTCTGGGATAAAAACAAAGGCAGCTACAAGACGGCGTGGTATCTCTGTCATCGCATCCGTTCCGCGATGGCCTCCGCTGACAAGCCAATGCTAGACGGAAAAGTAGAGATGGACGAGACGTATCTCGGGGGGCCTAAGCGCGGCGTAGGGGGCCAATGGCGCGATCTTAAAGAAGTAGTAATCGGCATCAAGCAGCGCAATGGTGATCTCCGCTTCTTTCACGCGGAAGATGCAAAGCGCGGAACACTGGCGCGGTACATCAAGGAAAACATCAGTCAAGATGTAGAAGTCATCATGACTGACGAACTAAGGGCGTATCCTGGCGCTATTCAGATGGCCGGGTACGGAGATGTACCCCACAAAACCGTGAGCCATCGGGCGGGCGTCTACGTTGACGGGGATATCACGACGAACGGTATCGAATCCGCATTTTCACTGCTCAAGAGGGGAATCATCGGATCGTGGCACAAGGTCAGCGCGAAGCATCTTCCGATGTATTTGGAAGAGATGACGTTCCGGTTCAATCGTCGCGATTCAAAGACGCTGTTTCTCGATACGCTGCGACACATGATTACTGCCGATCCACTTACGTTTGAGAAACTTACAACATAACTTTAGATAATTAGCCGTAATACATGGTAAAAGCTAGTCTGTTATCCGGTTTTCTTCCCGTTATTTAAGCGATTTCCCTATTGTCCAACTCGTCTTCGGACTACCATCCTTAAGTAGTTGCCTTTTTGGGAGGTGAAACACGAACGCCCCTCTAGCAGGAGGGGCGCGGTGCCTATTTCGGAAACTTGGTTGCTTGGCTAGTTCCAGCCTTAGCGTAATTCTGCACGGCCCCCTCGTCAAGCGAAAACGTCCACGCAGTTCAACGCTACACGTGTGCGCATACGCGACACGAGAAGGGGTTTTACCATCATGGCCAGCAAATCGATAATCATGGCGGCAATCAATGCGAAGGTGTCCACCCCCAGCTACTACCGGATCGGTCTCACGCACGATATCCCAGAGCGTAAAGCATACTGGGCAACTCAAGAGTCTGTGACGTACTGGGTTAACTGGACGGCGGATTCCCTTTCTGACGCACAAGACATCGAAAGCCACTTCATCAACAAAGGAATGAAGGGCGGCGTAGGAGGCAATCTCTCTTCTTCCAAAACCGTCTACGTTTATGTTTTCTAGGCCTCAGACTTTGAGGCAGCTTCGGATGACTGCAAATCGCGAAGATAACTATCCCAGTCGCCTTTGAGATCAGGATGGCTCTGCGCAAGATCATGTAGGCGATTATGTGCCATTAGCCATTGGGTTCGATACAGGGATACCTGCTCGTGCTCAGTCAGATTGCTGATGTTCTGCTCTGTTTCGAGTTGCATTTTCGACACTCCTTATCCTAGGCTTGGATTGTCGAATGGAGTATGAGAGATGCCCCGACCACGAATCGGGGCTTTTCTATTTTCCGATTGCGCTTAAACTCTTCGATTGCCAACTTTGTTACTCCGACCGCTTTTTCTAAATTATCTGCAATCCCAACTGGAATGCGTGGTAACGCTTTCCACATGCCTTTAATCACTTCGATGTTCTCGGCACCCAACCTGCCGCCTGTTCCGTGAGGATGATCTTCGGTAAATAGATACAACTCGGTCTCACGGCCTACTCCCTCCGCCGATTCCGCAGCGAATTTGGCAGCCAAGACGGCATAGATGCACTCCCCTATGGGTTTCCATTTGTTGTATGGATATCTATCTAGGGCGACTGTGGCCGCCCACGCCCCGCTGCCTGCTACGCCATGAGATTGAATGTCGCAGTATTGGATCTTCCCATTTCCCACTATTGAGAAAATGTGCGGATCGTTGTGATTGTCGAACCCAAAGATAAGAAGGTTAAGATTTGCGTCAAACAGTTCGATGCGTTCGCCAATCGCATCGAATAATTCCCGATCCGAAACTTTCAGTGATAGATACTCGGGGTAAGAGTCAATGTCGTAATCTGTGAGAATTTCCGTTTCAATTAGTCTTTTTCGCTCCTCTCTATAGGCTTTACCGCACTGCCTAGAAATCTCCCTCCAGCCAAGACGTGACGATTTCTTAGTTTCAGCCCGTACCGCGTCTACGATGACCGTCATCTCAGAGACGTTTCCCGCAATTAAACCTGTCCATTTCCCGTATAGTTTGGCCATTTTCCACGCAGCACCATCCGCTGAATGAGCGCCGCCTGCCGTAGATAATCTCCGATCAAAGGTGGCGATAATCGTTCTTGTGCGCTTCGAGGGTTCTTTATCTTGGTCGGATTCATGTATGGCGGCAATACAGATCGTCAACGTTCGACTCCATAGCCGTCGTGCTCGGAGCGGCTTAGGCAACATTATTCACCCCCGCCGCGCTTTTGTGAAGTGAATAATCTCGCGTTAACGCAACATATTTGTCAAATAAGAAAAGGGCTGATGGGAACGGAGGAGCGCATAACCTCGATTTCAAGCCGCCCGGAGCGCTTGAAAGAACCCTCCCCATCCCTGGCTCCTCAGAATCTTGTCAAGGGCCGCCCTCTTGGAACTCCCTCTATCTAACTCATTCCATTAGCAATAAAATTTCCAGCAGTTTTGCAAGTAATTATCCCCTCCCGGCGCACAATGGACTCGTGGCCATATTCCAAAGGGAACTCATGCATGCCGAACCCAATCCAGACCGCCTTCAGTCCCTGATCCCTAAGCCCTGTATTTAGAATAATCTGGCCGTAAAGCTCAGTGCAGGAGGAATTTACAAGAACGTCCCTCCCTTAAGCTCCATGGATTCAGGAATTTCAATCCAGATTCCGGGTGGGGGAGGGTAGAGGCAGGTCGTTGCGTCCTCAGGCCTCGAAGTCCAGCTCGAGTGATCCTTCCAGCGAAACCCGAAAGTTTGAATGAACAATCGATATTCGTCCGCGTTGAGAACTTTGAACTACGAACCAGGAACTGTCTCTAGCTCGCCATCGCGAAGGCCCTGCCGCTTTCCAGCAGTTTCGCCACCGCTTCCTTCGACGTTGATTCGGTATAGATGCGCATCAGCGGCTCCGTCCCGCTGGCACGAAACAAAATCCATGTCTCCGCCGCGTTCGGCTTCGATTTTGCTTCGGGATTGTCGAGGAAGAACTTCACCCCATCCAGCGTCTCCTGCCGTAGAACCGCCATTCCGGCAATCGCCTTGGCGCCCGTCGGCAACGCCCTCGCGCGCGCAATGGCCGCATTTTTCTGGATGTCAGGAATGTGCAGGTCGATGCGCCCATACTGATGCTCGCCAAACTCGGCCTGAAGATCCGCGACAAGCTGGCCCAGCGTCTTCTTCTCTTCGGCCATCACGTTCGCCAGCAGCAGCGCATTCAGCAGCCCATCGCGCTCGGGAAGATGGCGCTGGAATCCGATGCCGCCCGACTCCTCGCCACCCATGACGATTTCGCGCTCCAGCATGTAGTCGCACACAAACTTGAATCCGATGCCGTGTTCGATCAGCTCGCGTCCGTGTTTCTTCGCAATGCGATCCAGCATCTTGGTCGTGTTAAAGGCACGCGTAACCGCACCGGACCAGCCTTTGCGCCGCAATACCCAACTGAGCAGCACCGAGAAGATTTTGTGGGGATCGACAAAGTTTCCATGCTCGTCCGTCGCACCAATCCGGTCCGCATCGCCGTCTGTGCACAGCCCTGCATCGCACTTCTCCGCCACGCACGTCTCGCCCAGCATGCGAATGTTCGGCTCGATCGGCTCCGGGTTGATCCCGGGAAACAGCGGATCCACATTCCCGCGAATCTGCACGTGGTCCACGCCAATGCGCATGAAGATATCCGACAGGATCGTCCGCCCCGCGCCATACATCGAATCGATCGCGAACTTCATGCCCGACTTGGCAATCAGGTCCAGATCCGCGAAGCTTTCGATCGCCTTCAGATACGGCGGCAGAAAATCGACCTCTTCGACCGGCGCGGCCTGCTTCACCTGTGGAGCTGGCTTGTCCAGGTAGCTCTCGATCGCAGCGATGATCGATGGCTTTCCCGACCCACCGTACCACGCCTTGTACTTCACGCCATTCCAATGCGCGGGGTTGTGCGACGAAGTAATCATGATGCCGCCGGCCGCGCCGCGTCCGCGCACGCCGAAGCTCAGTGCCGGCGTCGGCGTGATGTCATTGGCAAACGCCACCTTTATGCCCGTCGAGGCAACAACCTCGGCGCAAGCCCGCGCAAACGCCTTCGAGCCGTAACGCGTGTCATAGCCGATGCAAATTCCCTTCGCAGGATCCTCCTGCGCGTGGATGTAAGCGGCAATCGCCGCAGCAGCAGTACGCACATTCGCAAACGTAAAATCATCGGCGATCACGCCGCGCCAACCGTCGGTTCCAAACTTGATCTGTGGATGAGACATCGTTCTTTTTTAAGACTCCATGAATTTATAAGCATAACGGAGCAGAAAGGCTTGTGTCGGTATGTGGATGCAGGTGCTGTATCTCGTCATTTCGACGCGTCCGCCGCCGTGTTGAAGCGGGATTCGATCCTGTGGCGCTGGTTATCCAATATCCAGTCGCGAAAACACTGAAATAGCGGCCGAATCTGATCAACGTCTACAGCAATTACATCGAGTCCACGATCGTCGTACATCTGCATGATGATTTTGGTGGACGGCTGAATAGCATATACGCCGCTCGATATCTTCGGGCTGCCTTTTTGTTCTCTGTTTGCGATCCCTTTAAACATCGCAGCCGCGTTGAAGTCGAGCGGACTTGTACGAGTCCATGACAATCGATATGGCGTCTCGTCAAAAGGCGAGACCCGGAGCGATTGGACTTCAGTGGGCTCGATCGGGAAAATGCCGGGGGTTGCGAACAACTGCGTAAACTTCGTTGCAGGACTTATACCGGTATCCCAGTCCTGTGAAACCAGGACGCAGTCTGTTTCCTTGGCGAAGGCCGCATGAAAGGTTTCCTCAGCGCGGTCGACTTGCTTGAATCCGATCTCGAACCGGATACCAAAAGGCCATTGTCCGAACAAGTCTCCACCGAAGTCCACGCGATTGAAATGCGCAAACATGAACTGCGGCAGATCGAATGGCATGGCAGTTCTAGATCAGCTCGTCGCGTCCCGAGAGCCCTAGTTCCTTGACCACCTTGCCCACATCTTGCGAGTGGTCGCGATGCGCGATCAGCAGTGCATCTTCGGTGTCGACGATGACCAGGTTCTCCACGCCTACCAGCGCCACAAATTTCTTCGGGCTATAGATGTAGTTGTTCCCGGCCTCGATGGTCAGGTGCCCGTCTGATTCCGCAACGTTTCCATCGCCATCGCCGCGCAGTCGCGTCTCCATCTGGTACTCGTAAAGCGAAGCCCACGATCCCAGGTCATTCCAGGCAAATTCCGCCGGTACGCAATAGAGGTGCGCCGCGTGCTCGCCCTTGGCCGAGCGTGGTTCGAGCACCGCGTAGTCCACCGAGATGTTTTCGCACTTCGGATAGAGCTGGCGAAACACTTCGTCGAACTCCGGGGTTCCGTAGCAGGAGGCAATCTTCTCGAGCAGCGGAGCCGTTTCCGGCAGGTGCTCGCGCACCGCATCCGCAAGCGTCTTGGCCGACCAGAGGAACATCCCCGAGTTCCAGTAGTAGTTTCCGGCCGCCACAAACTCCTGCGCGCGATTCAAGTTGGGCTTTTCGGTAAACCGCCGGACACGGAGCGCCCGCTCTTTGCTGTCGTCCTCCCCCGTCTCGATATAGCCGTAGCCGGTCTCCGGCCTTGTGGGCTCAATCCCCAGCACAACGATATTGTCGCCAGTCGCCGCCAGCCCGATGCCTCTCTGCAAAGCCTTGAGGAACCGCGGCTCGTCGGCGATGACGTGGTCGGAAGGAAACACACCCAGGACGGCAGCGGGATTCTGCCTTTCAATCAGGAATGCCGCCAGCCCGCAGGCGGGTGCCGTATTCCGGGCGACCGGCTCTTCGATCACCTGGTTTCGCGGAATGCCCGCAAGCTGATCCGCAATCTCCTGCGCTAGATATTCATTGGTGATAACCCATGTCTTTTCAAGCGATGCGAGAGGCTTTAGACGCTCCACTGTCTGCTGAATCATCGAGCGCTCGCCGTCGAGGGCCAATACCTGCTTGGCCCGGGCGCGGCGTGAACGAGGCCAGAACCGGGTCCCGCTGCCGCCGGCGAGTATAACTGGACGAAAATCGATAGACTTCGGCATGGAAGAGCCATCCTACTCGAATGAAGATAGGTTTGCACAGTGATGCGCGATACTTTTCGTTCTAGGTTTAGCCAGCATCTGCTGGTTTGTCCCGTGTCGTGTCAAGGTTAGCATTTTGGGGGATGAAAGCGTTTCCTCAGGCGGGCAATTTTCCCCTTTCGCGACGACTGGATTGGAGTTCAGGTAAGCTAGCTGCATGTTCAGCGCAGCGCAAGGCTCTTTCAGGCTCTTTCGAGTCAAAAACATCGACGTCTATCTGAACTGGACGTGGTTCCTCGTTGCGGTGTTCGAGATCCAGGCCCGTCGCGGCTCCTACACCTCCATCCTCTGGAACATCCTCGAGTATCTGGCTCTGTTCGCCATCGTCCTCATGCACGAGTTTGGCCACGCGCTCGCTTGCCGCTCGGTCGGAGGCACCGCCGACACCATCATGCTATGGCCGCTGGGCGGCGTGGCTTACGTAGATCCGCCTCAACGTCCCGGCGCAACCCTTTGGAGCATCGTCGCCGGCCCGCTGGTCAATGTCGCACTGCTGCCGATACTGATTGGCGCATGGGTAACCGCCGGAGCACTTCAGTGGCGTTATTCGATGCCCAACGCCTACCACTTCATTCGAGGCGTCACCGGGATCGACCTGGCCCTGCTCATCTTTAACATCTTGCCCATTTATCCGCTCGATGGCGGCCAGATCCTTCGTTCGCTTCTGTGGTTTCCGCTGGGCCGCGCCCGCAGCCTGATGGTCGCTTCGGTTCTGGGATTCTTTGGTGTAGCCGGCCTTGCCGTACTTGCCTATTTCGAACGATCCGGATGGACCTTTCTCATTGCCGCTTACGCCGGACTCAACTGCTGGAACGGATTCAAAAGCGCCCAGGCTCTGCGTAATCTTGAAAAGATTCCGCGCCGCCAGGGATTTACATGCCCCAGTTGCAAAACATCCCCGCCCACGGGGGCTTACTGGAAGTGCAACCAGTGCAGCACCGGCTTCGATACCTTTGCGACCGGCGGCGTCTGCCCGCAATGCTCCGCCCGGTTCACAACTACTACCTGCCTCGATTGCCGCCGGTCAGCCCCCATTGCCGAGTGGCAACTCGGATTTGTTCCGGGGGTCGGAGTGATGGGCGGAGAAGTGACGGCGCGATAGAGACTGTGCGCTCTCCCGCCCAAGCCGACTGCGGTTGGGATAGGGAGTCCCCGGGGTTGTGGGGTTTGTGCTTTCCCGGGTCTCAGAATCGAGACCTGGGGCACCCTCGCATCGTACTGATTGAGAATTCGCGATCTGGATCATCGATCCCTTCCCACCCACGGTTCATGGCGGACCAGCGAGGTCGGCGAAAAAGGCCCGAGGCTAACCCGGGCCTTTTTTCGTCAAGCGGCTACTATCGCAAATTTCCGAGGAACTCGCCCATCCGGCGCGTCCCTTCGTCGATATTCTCCTTCGTCACCGGGTACGACATACGGATATGCTCGGCCGTGCCGAAAGCCTCGCCCGGAACCGTGACGACATGTCCCTGGTGCAGCAACTTCGTCGCCAACTCGGTCGCCGTCCGGATTCCGCCCTTGCCCAGGAACGCTGAAATATTTGGGTACACGTAGAAAGCGCCCTCCGGCTTGGAGCAGGTCACCC
The DNA here is from genome assembly GCA_036495975.1 of Occallatibacter sp. Taxonomy (GTDB): domain Bacteria; phylum Acidobacteriota; class Terriglobia; order Terriglobales; family Acidobacteriaceae; genus Telmatobacter. Next base: position 43,663 of record DASXLY010000122.1, read on the forward strand.
CCGGAATCTCGGCGAGCTTCTTCAGCATGTAGTCGCGCAGATCGATGAACTCTGCCCGGAACTGCGCCACGCACTCTTGCGATCCAGCCAACGCAGCAATCGCAGCCTTCTGCACAAAGCTCGTCGCGTTCGAAGTCGACTGCGACTGCAACTTGCTGAGATTCGCTGCCACCGGCTTTGCCGCCAGCGCATATCCGGCGCGCCACCCCGTCATCGAATACGTCTTCGACAGCGAACCCAGGATTACGATGTGCTCCTTGGCCCAGGTGTACGAACCACCGGAGACCGGTTTGCCTGCGTAGTTCAGGTAGACATAGCACTCATCAAGCAGCAGGTAGATGCCCCGATCATGCGCCAGATGTACGATCCGCTCCAGATCCTCTGGCGAAACCACCGACCCCGCCGGATTCGACGGCGAATTCAAGATGATGGCCTTGGTGCGCGGCGTGATCGCCTTCTCAATCGCATCCGCCGTTATGCGGAAACTCTCCGCTTCGCTGGTCTCGAGGAAGATGACTTTGCCACCCGCGTACTGGATGATGTCTCTGAAGCTCACCCAGTAAGGCACCGGCAGGATGACCTCATCGCCGTGATCCACCAGCACCTGGATGGTGTTGAACAGCGCCAGCTTTCCTCCAGTGGTGAAGACGGCTTCGTCAATCGCGTAGTCCGACCCGAAGTCGCACGAGTGGCGCTCCACGATCGCCTTGCGCACGTCGGGAATGCCCGGCACCACAGTGTAGCGCGTGAAATTCGCTTCGATCGCCGCGATGGCAGCGTCTTTAATGTGTCGCGGAGTGGCGAAATGCGGTTCGCCCGCCCCGAAATCCACCAGGTTCACGCCCTGAGCACGCAGTTTTGCAGCTTCCGCAGCCACAGCCATGGTTGCGGAAACCTCGATACGGCCAATCCGGTCAGCAAATATTTTTGCAGGAGCAGCAACGGTCATGATGCTTCTATCTTTACAGAAGTTGAGCATCGGCGTCGAGGTTGCTGATTTTGGGCGACGGCAGACTTTCCACCGCCTGATAATTCGCAGGTTGTGGTTGACTTCATACTGCCCCACAACCTGCCGAATTTTCTGGGAACGTCAACGCAGCCCGGCTACCCGGGCCATGCGCTCGTGATCATCAGCAAGGGCGCGGGCCGTGTCAGATTTCGCCCTCAGGGTCTTGGCGAGATACTCGCAGTGATTCACCGTCGACTGGACGCGTTTGTCATTATTGGTGGCGGGATTGGCGCGGAAAGCGGCAGCCATCCTGGCGTGGTCGTTTGACTCGGCCAGTTGCTTATCTGCCTGGGCGCGATAGTAGTTGGCGATCCGCTGGTGTTCGGCAGCAGTTTTCGCGCCGGCGACGAGCGAGGCGAGTTGCCGGGATGTGAACTCCGCGGAAGCAAACGTGGGAACGGTAATGACAAATATTGCGGCAAGAACGAAAGCAATGCGCTTCATGGAAATCTCCCTGTGCGGTTCGAGTTCAAAAATGGAGCTTGCACTCGCCGGTCGCGGCGGCGCTGGACAGTCGCTCACAAGGAGAGTTCTAGATGCGGAAAGTTCGGAGCAGAACCGGCAAGTCACGCATGGCACGTCTGGCGTCGACGGCGACTGAGGTTAGTTCGCGCGGGGGGAGCACGGGGATGTCGGCAAGCGCTTGCGGTGTGCTGAAAGTTGGCGAGTCGGCTTTGACCTTGTCGGGAGCATTGGACGCGGGCGCGGTCAGCGGCGCGACGGAGCAGCAGCCCTCATCGCAGGATTGCTCTATCGAAGCTGGCGTGGGTGTCCCGGGCGCTCTGACGCATTCGAGGCTGGAGCAGCACTCCATCGTGGTTGGCTGATTTCGGGAGAGGAGGCAGAGTCTCTCAGCGACTGCGGTAGGGACCGTGAGCAGCGCCGCAACAAGCACGGCCACGAATTGGAACAGGAGCTTCATCTGCCCAAGCATGAGTATCGGCCGTCTCTTCCCCAGAATCAGTGATTGGAATCACAAGCAGGAGCCGGCTGTCGGACAAACGGCGAGAATCGTGGACACGATAGCACGGCCTTCTTCCCCGATCAGGCCGCGTCTTCTGCCGTTGCTCTCTAGGGCTGCGAGCCCACCAGCTGACGGCCGCTTTACTCCGCCTCGCGCTTCAGCTCGACCAGCCGCTTCATCAACCCAAAGGCCGCCGATAGAATCGGTCCGCCCATCGCGTCCTGATTCAACGCCTCCACTGGACCCTGCCCCAGGTGGATGCCGCTGGGCGTAAGCAAATTGATGCGGACCGTGCCGTTCTTCGGCTCCGGCGGTCGCGGCTGCATCCATGGGCCGATAGCCTTCGCCACCAACGCTCCCGCCTGCAGCAACTCATCGATCAGGCCATCGAGCGAATTATCCCGGCGCTCCCACAACACTCCGGCCCCGCTGTAGTTGAAGTACCGTGCACGGTGATCGCGATAGGCCGCCACAATATCCAATCCCTTGGGCATGCCGACTTCGACCACCACGCCGACCACGTCCTTGGCGCGTTCCTGCGGAGGCGTCTCGCCCAGTTCGCGCATGGTGTGCCAGACCTGCAGAAAAACGCGAGTCTCGAGATCGCTCATCGCAAGGACCTGCTGCATCGCGTTCTTTGCCCCCACCACATCGCCGGAATCGCGCAGATCGCGGGCGCGCACGAACGAGGCCCACGGCTCGCCAAGCGTGACCTTGGGATGCGCTCGTACGACGTCGGCCAACGGTACATCGCCAAACAGGGTGTTGCGGATTTCCCGATGAATCGATTCCGGCCTGAGTGCTACGAAGTCCGACAAACTGAACCTCCTGCGATACTGCGCGCAGATTGCCTGGTTCAGCCTGCGCTGATGCGATTGCGCAGGCGCTTGAGAACATTCGGGGGAACCAGCCCGGCGACTTCGCCGCCAAAGCTGAAGACTTCCTTGAGCATGCGCGAGCTTACAAAGGAGTAGCGGCCCGCCGGTTGCAGAAACACGGTCTCGATCTCAGGCGCCAGACGCCGGTTCATCAACGCCATTTGAAACTCATGCTCGTAGTCGGAGATGGCGCGGATGCCGCGCAGCACCGCGGTGGCGCCAAGCTGGCGCGCAAAATCTACCATCAGTCCATCGAACGTCGCCACGCTCACGTTGCCGAGAGCGGCGGTCGATTCGCGCAGCATCTCCACTCGCTCGTCCACCGTAAACAGCGGGTTCTTGATGGGATTGAGGAGCACGGCGACGGTGAGATGTTCAAAGAGTTTTGAGCCGCGCTGAATCAGGTCGATGTGCCCATTCGTCGGCGGGTCAAACGTGCCGGGATAAAGGGCCTTCACACTCATTCGCTCTGCTCCGGTTTGATTCTACGGTATTTCCACTTGGGCTAACCGAGGCGGGGGGGTTGCAAGACGGATGCGGAGAAGGGGCTGGCAATTATTTGCTCCAGTAGCTTTCAGCCCTCAGAGGCTCGTCTCTCACTCCCCAGTTAAATGCGAATGGGGGATATACTCTGCGGATGGCAAGATCGGGCGGCTGTCTTGGATGTCTGGGCGGATGCCTTACCAAGGTGGTCCTGGTGCTGGCGGCTGGGCTCGTCTTCATGTATGTGGTCATCGTCGCGCTCAATCCGTGGGCGCTCCACATCGGCGGACGCTCCACACCGCTGCTCTACTGGCACGGAACCGGTACGGTACTGGCCAAGAATGGCAAAACCTATCCACTCTACATGTCCTTCTGGCCCGGAAAACCCGGCAAGCACGGCGGCGGTCGCCGCGAGGGCAAAATCTGGAGCGCCGACCTCGATGGCTCAGGACGATTGTGCATCGCGCCCGGATCGGTGGAGAAGATGGACGTGAGCGGGACGATGTACGGCGGCTACTCCAGCACCACCGACAGCCTGTTTGCATTCCGGCTGCTGGAGTGGCAGAATCCGTTTTCGTTCAACGTGCCGAACCGCGGATTCTTCGACCTCGCCGGCACGTTCCAGGGACCGAACCTCGTGATGAACCGGCCAGGCGAACAAGGCATCAAGTTCAAGTCCGGCCTGATGATCGATAACGCAACGGCGGCGCTGCACTACGGGACCTACGACGAGTTCGAGGCGGCGTGCGGGCAGAAGCAGTGAGGGAGAAAATGGGGCCGGGTTCGTGCTTTCCCAGGTCCGAACACGGACCTGGGGCACCCTCGATTTGTGCTGATTTTGCTTACTGCTGCGGCGCAGGGGACCCGGTTCCGCTATGCACGTCCGGGTGCATCTGCTGTTCCATCACGTCGAGCTTCTTCTTCTGATCGTCGGTCAGGAATTCACGGAGCGCCTTGTCGGCCTTCATGAAGATGGGGTGCATCCTGGCCATTGCCTCGTCGTGCGAGAGGCTCTTGTCGTCCGCGATGGTCTGCGAATCGTCGTGCATCTGCTGCAGGATGGGCCGCGCCTTATCCTGCTGGGCGGCGGTGAGATCAAGCTTCTCGGCCAGCATCTTCAGGTGCTGATCGACGGGCGCGGTGCCGGGATTGGCGGGCGCCTGCAGGGCAAGCGCAGGCAGAGCCAGCCACGCCACGACGGCAAGGGCAATCAAGGGAAGTCGTTTCATCATGTTCTCCTTTTGATGATCGGGAGAACCGCGGTTCAGGCCATTGATTCGGACTTTAGCCCGGATTTGCCGGGCCGTCGAGGGGCAGAAGTGCGTTGCTGAACAAAGGGGCGGCCACTGTGCGGAAATGCCGCCACTAAACGCCGGGGAAAGCGGTAAGAATACAAACGGATGATTGCCAGGCACGACATTCGGAACAAGAAACCTCCGCAGCGCAAGCCCGACGAGCGCGTGAAGCGCACCTGTAACCGGCTCGGAACGGCCCTGCTTGAGCTGATTCTCGAAAAACCTGTGAACGAGGTCACCGTAAAGGACGTGCTGGACCGCGCCGGCGTGGGCCGCTCCACCTTCTACCAGCACTTCCGAGACAAGGATGATCTGCTGCTGAGCCAGCTCGAGATGTTCCTCGAACTCATGAGCACTGCTCTCAGCGTGCGCAAGGACAAATCGAACCGCGTGGCGCCGGTCGAGGAGATCTTTGCGCACATCGGGAATCAGAACAAGCTGTATCGCGTGCTGTCGGACTCGGGCCACCTGAAGGACTTCTTCGATCTTGCCGAAGGCTACTTTGCGCGCGGCATCGAGCAGCGCCTGGTCGAGTCTGGCCGCCTCAAGAACCTGTCGCAGCGCGAACTCGCCGCGCGCGCATCCGCACTGTCGGGCAGTTTGCTTTCACTGCTGCGCTGGTGGCTCGATCGCGGCGAGAAAGAAAGCCCGCGAGAGATGGACGAGATGTTTCACCGCATGGTGTGGAGCGGGCTCTCAGCTTCCAGCTTCTAGCTCTCAGAATTCAGACTTCAAGTCGCGGCACCCGGTGAATGAAACGGGGATTGCAGCGGCTGCACAATAGTTCAGGGCTGGAACCAAGAGTGTGCTATAGTCCGGCGCATGCCGGAGCCCACCAAAGATGACCGCTCGGAAAACAAGGAGAGCGCCATGGGAAAATTCGGCAGCTGGCTCGCAGGAATTTTGGGAAGCATCATCGTCGGCGTAGGGATCTACTACTTCACAAAACCAAAGCCGACACCACTGCCTCCTCCGACTCCGGTCGTCACCACCCTGGAGGGGATGGTCTACTCCGGGAGCACGCCGGTACCCCGGGCGATGGTTGCAGTGGACCTGAAAGGCGCGGACCCGAACGGTCCGATTCACCAGGTCACGGACGAGAACGGCTCCTACCGCTTCGAGTTTCCGGGACTGCCCACGGATGCTACTGCAATGCTGCAGGTGACAGCCAATGGCTACCAGCAAGCGGAACCGAAGTCGCTTGGATCGCCGCTCGCGACCGATATCCGCCTTGACTTTCCGCTGATACCCACGCCGGTGGCTGCGCCGACTGGAGTTGGCGCAGGGGTGGTGGCTGCGCGCCCAATGCGACCGGGGGAAATCCGGATCCCTGCGTACGTGCGCAAAGGAGTAGCGCAGACGGTCCAGGTCAGGATTCCGCAGAAGCACTAAACGCAACTTGGGCTCCGACGAGAAGGCACTAACTCTAACCCCGCCAACCCGTGCGAAGCGCGGCCAGCTCCGCTAACCCCGCTTCTTCGTATAATGGCCGCAAATGGAATCGCTGCTCTCTGCCATCACTCTCTGCGCTGTTCTCTTGCCCGGCACGCCTTCTCCGGCTCAGGCCGCTCACAAGACCACGGCATCCCGGCCCTCGGCTGCGGCTCGACCGTCGCTGCTGCGTCCCGCCTCTCTCACGGCGAAGGCTCCCGCTGAGTTCAAGGTCAGCTTCAGCACCACCTGCGGAGATTTCATCGTGCAGGTGCATCGCGACTGGGCGCCTCTGGGTGCGGACCGCTTTTACAACCTGGTTCGCAACGGCTTCTTCACCAACGCCAGCTTCTTTCGCGTGGTTCCCAACTTCGTAGCCCAGTTTGGCCTCAGCGCCAATCCCGCGGTAAGCAAAGCATGGCGTGACGCGAAGATTCAAGACGATCCGGTGAAGCAGAGTAACAAGCGCGGCACGCTGGTTTTCGCCATGGCCGGCCCCAATACCCGCACCACGCAATTCTTCCTCAACTTCAAGGACAACGCGCGTCTCGATGGCATGGGTTTCGCCCCATTCGGAGAGGTGGTGCAAGGCATGGAGAACGTGGACAAGATCTATCCCGGCTACGGCGAGCAGCCGCAGCAGGATCTGATCACCGAACAGGGCGATGCCTACCTCACCAAGAATTTCCGCGAACTCGACAAGATCAAGTTTGCCCGCGTGGTGCCGGCGACCCCGGTGCATCCCGTCCATCCCGTCGCCCATAAGCCCGCCGCGCATTGAGACCCTTCGGCTACGCGCAAGGCAGGCTCTGGGGCACCCGCCTTTCTTGCCGCTCGATACCAATCCGAAACCTGGACCACAGCCTAGGCTCTGGAGGTGTCATCCTGAGCGAACGGGGCCCCAAGCGCCTTCTTCAGCTTGGAGGTGGGGAGCGAAGGATCTGCTTTGCGCGATGCTTGCTGCGCGCCCAAAAACGGAAACCACTCTTCACTCAGGTCCTCCCAGGTTGGATTCGCAGTCTCGATCAGAGCGACCTTTCGGGTCCGCGTCCATCCTTTGAGTTCCTTTTCGCGTTCGATCGCGAAACTCACTTCAGTAAAGCGCTCGAACCAGACAAGTCGATTGCAGTTGTAACGGGCGGTGAATCCAGCGTGCTTTCTCAGTTTGTGCTCGAATACGCGGCGTCTGAGATCGCCGGATACACCCACGTATAAAGTTCGACTCTTACTGGCAACGATGTAGGTGAAATAGAAATGCTCGCGCATCGATACGACTCTAACGCCGTGCAGATAATGGCGAGGTGTTTGTGGTCATGAGGGTCCGAAGAAAAGCAGATCCTTCGCTCGCCTACCCCACAGTCGACTGCGTCGGCTGCGGGGCCCCAAAACCGCTACGCTCAGGATGACACCCCGAAATGTCGCGACGTGCATGGCGTCTATGGCGGGCACCGCGCCGGGTGTCCCAGGTCTCGATTCTGAGACTTGGGAAAGCACGGACCTTTCCTGAGCCCAAGTTCCTGCACCCGGTTATTGGTCGAAGGCTTTTGGGGTGCAGTCTTCGAGGTCGGGGTTTTCTTCGCGGGCCTGCTGTTCGGCCTGGAGACATTCTTCGAGGTCTTCAACCTTGCTTCGATAGAGACCGAACGCTTCACAGAAGTCGCGGCGGCGGCAGGAAACGCAATCGGCGGGTGGTTCGCAGGTAGTTTTTTCAGGAGCAATGAGACTTCCAAATTCGGGTTCTGCGCTGATCTCACGGACGGTCTGGCTGGGCTTGCTGTCGGATTTGCGGGCGAGCCCTGCGGCGATCTGGAGTCCATAGAAGAGGAGCCCAGCGTGCCGGGGGTCGATGCGCTTGGCACCCAGGCCACGGAGGACCTGATTCAGGGCGATCTGAACGCCGCCTTTGTCCTCGATGGAGGGAAACAGGACGGGATCGGCCGAGGTTGTAACGATGCCAGCGAAGCGACGTGAGGAAGTGTGGAAGTAACAGAATTGCTTGTCGCGGAGGGCCGGAGATTTGCATTTGTATCCGGTGGGCAGGGTGTAACGGCATTCCTTGAACATGGACCGAGATTCTCCTGTACCCTCCCCCACCCGGAATCTGGCTGGAAATTCCTCTGTGGATGGAGCTTAGGGAGGGGCATTGCTGGTAAATTCCTCTTGCAATTGGGCTTTGCGCCAGATTGCTCTAAATGCAGGGGTTAGAGGTCAGAGAACTGAGGGGTAACCAAATAAGTCGTGCGTGATTCATCGGCCGAACTCCCGTGGAGAGAAAGTGGATTCAATTCCATTGTGCGCCGGGAGGGGATAATTACTTGCAAAATGGCTGGGAGTTTTTGGCGAATGGAATGAGAGGGTTAGCAGGAATCTTGGCTTGAGGGGGTTGACAGGAAAGCGGGGCTGGCGGGGTTAGCCGCGCTTCGCGCGTGTTGGCGGAGCTAGGATTCGTGCTTTCCCTGGTCTCTGCCACTCCAACGACGAAGACCTGTCGTCGGGGACCCGCGAATCGAGGCATGGGGCACCCACTTTTCTTGCCGCTCGATGCGTCCGAAACGTGGGCCATCTGCCGACGCCCACTCATCGCGATAAAACAATGAAACCGCGATGAATGGGGCACAGCCCCTGTGAGTGGGCCACCTGCCCTTTCATGCGGCACGTGCATACTCGAACGGAGATTCAGTCCGCAGTGATGGGGGTCTATCCCCAGTCCCCAAAGGCGAGGGACCGGCGGCACCCGCACTTATCCCACCAGCACGCTCTTCGCCAGCATCGCCTTGATGCCGCGAATCGCTTGCCGGGTGCGCTCCTCGTTCTCGATTAGGGAGAACCGCACATGCGTGTCGCCGTAGTCGCCGAAGCCGATGCCGGGGCTTACGGCTACTTTGGCTTCGTTCAGCAATAGCTTTGAGAACTCAAGCGAACCGAGGTTTCGATAGGCTTCGGGAATCTGGGCCCAGACGAACATGGTTGCCTTGGGCGACGCGACGGGCCAGCCGGCGCGGTTGAGGCCTTCAATGAGGACGTCGCGGCGGCGCTGGTAGGTGTCGCGGATTTCGCGGACGCAGTCCTGCGGGCCTTCGAGGGCGAGGATACTCGCGACCTGGATGGGCGTGAAGGTGCCGTAGTCGAAGTAGCTCTTGAGGCGGCCGAGGGCGTTGACCAGCACCGGGTTGCCAACCATGAATCCGACGCGCCAGCCGGGCATGTTGTAGCTCTTGGAGAGGGTGAAGAATTCGACGGCGACATCTTTGGCGCCTGGAACTTGCAGCACAGACGGCGGCCGGTATCCGTCGAAGGCGATGTCGGCATAGGCAAGGTCGTGGATGAGGTGGAACGAGTATTGCCGGGCCAGGGCGACCAGCCGCTCGAAGAAGGGCAGGTCGACGGTCTGGGTGGTGGGGTTGGCGGGGAAGTTGACGATGAGGGCCTTGGGGCGCGGCGTCATTCGCGGGATGAGCTCTTCAAGCTGGGCGAGAAAGCTGTCCTGGTCCTGCACGGGGACGCTGACCACGTGGGCTCCGGCGATGACGGGGCCGTAGATGTGGATGGGGTAGGAGGGATTGGGGACCAGCACGGTATCGCGCGAGTCGAGGATGGCAAGGCAGAGGTGGGCGATGCCCTCCTTCGATCCGATGGTGACGATGGCTTCGGAGTCGGGGTCGAGCTGGACGTCATAGCGGGTCTTATACCAATTGCAAATGGCACGGCGCAGGCGAGGGATTCCCTTGGACACGGAGTAGCGGTGGGTGACCGGCTTCTGCGCGGCTTCGATCATCTTGTCGACAATGTGTTTAGGGGTGGCGCCGTCAGGGTTGCCCATGCCGAAGTCGATGATGTCTTCTCCGCGGCGGCGGGCGGCAACCTTCATCTCGCCAGTGATGTTGAACACGTAAGGCGGGAGGCGCTGGATACGGCTGAACTCTTCCATGATGAAGACAGAATACAGTGGTCAGGGATCAGTGGGCAGTGGGCAGACTTGCCGCAAAGGTGTGGACTGAAAACTGAGAACTGATTTTCTACGCGCGAAGGCCCTGCTCAATTGGCGGGGCCTTGGTCGTGCTCCGCTCTGCGGGTGCGGAATCTTCTAGTGCTTCTCCTCGGCCGTGGCCAGCTTTGCCTCGGCCTCCTCGATGCGATGCAGGGCTGCGGTGTATTTTTCTTCGCTGTCGCCGGCGTCGTGCCATTCCTTCTGGCCGCGATCGAGTTGCTGCTGGGCCCGCTGGACATCGATCTCCTCGGGCTTGAGCGCGTCGTTGGCGAGGATTGTGACGCGATCGGGCAGCACTTCCACGAATCCCCACGACACGTTGTAGACCTGGTCGCCGAGATCGGGCGCGCCGTGCAGACGGACATCGCCTGCACCGAGCTCGGCCAGCAGTGGAGCATGCCCGTAGAGCACCTCCATGTAGCCGTTCTTGGCAGGAAGTTCGACCGCGTTGGCGGTGGTGTCAAACAAAACGCGCTCCGGGGACACCAGCCGGACGCGAAGTTGATCGGAAGTTGTTGGTTCAGCCATAAGTCAGTTCTCAGTTCATCGTTCCAAGTTCTCAGTTCTGATTCGTAGCTCGTCCCGGTTACTCAACTGTGAACTACGAACTCTGAACCGCAAACGTCTCTACGCCGTTGCCTTCAACTTCTCGGCGGTTTCCAGCACTTCCTCGATGCCGCCCTTCATGTAGAAGGCTTGCTCGGGGACGTTGTCGTGCTTGCCCTCGATCACTTCCTTGAAGGCGCGAACGGTGTCCGCAATCTTCACATACTTGCCCGGGATACCCGTGAACTGCTCGGCTACATGGAACGGCTGCGACAGGAACTTCTGTACCTTGCGGGCGCGCGCCACGGTGAGCTTGTCGTCTTCGGAGAGCTCGTCGATGCCCAAGATCGCGATAATGTCCTGCAGGTCCTTGTAGCGCTGCAGAATCCTCTTCACGCCCTGGGCCACGTCGTAGTGCTCGTCGCCGACGATGCGCGCCGAGAGAATGCGCGACGTGGAGGCCAGCGGATCGACGGCCGGATAGATGCCCAGTTCCGACAGTGGACGGCTCAACACGGTGGTGGCGTCGAGGTGAGCGAAGGTGGTTGCCGGCGCGGGATCGGTCAAGTCGTCGGCCGGCACATAGACGGCCTGCACTGAGGTCACCGAGCCCTTTTTGGTCGACGTGATGCGCTCCTGGAGTTCGCCCATTTCGGTGGCCAGGTTCGGCTGGTATCCCACGGCGGAGGGCATGCGGCCAAGCAGGGTGGATACTTCAGAACCCGCCTGCGTGAACCGGAAGATGTTGTCGATGAAGAGCAGGGTGTCGGCGCCCTCGCGATCGCGGAAGTACTCGGCCACAGTCAGAGCCGTAAGAGCAACGCGCAAACGGGCTCCGGGGGGCTCCGTCATCTGGCCGTAGACCAGAGCGCACTTTGACTCCTCCCACTTGCCCGGCTTAATGACACCGGACTCCGTCATTTCGACCCATAGGTCATTGCCCTCGCGGGTGCGCTCGCCGACGCCGCCAAACACGGAGTAGCCGCCATGCTGCTGGGCCACGTTGTTGATCAGTTCCTGAATGATGACGGTCTTGCCTACGCCGGCGCCGCCGAACAGACCGATCTTGCCGCCCTTCAAGAAGGGCTGGATCAGGTCAATGACCTTGATGCCGGTCTCGAACATCTCTTCGTGCGTGGACTGCTCGTCGAAGAGGGGCGCCGGGCGATGGATCGGATTGCGTTCTTTCTCGCCGATGGGACCCAGTTCGTCTACCGGTTCGCCGATCACGTTGATCACGCGGCCCAGCGTCTGCTTGCCCACCGGCACGCGGATCGGGCCGCCAAGGTCGATGGCCTTCATGCCGCGCACCATGCCGTCAGTCGCTTCCATGGCAACGGTGCGCACGCGGCCTTCGCCCAGGTGCTGCTGGACCTCGAGGACCACGTTGATGGGAGTGGGCACATTGAAGCCATCGCTGGTCACGCGCAGCGCCTGGTAAATCGGCGGCATGGTGGCTTCTTCAAACTGCACGTCCACCGCGGGACCGGAAATCTGAATTACTTTGCCTACGTTCTCTGCCATTTCTAAAGCTCCTAGCTTCTAGCCTCTAGCTCCTAGCTCTCTCTTCTTGAAGCCGTGTTGCCGTTTCGACTTGCGACCTGCCACGATCAGAAGCTAGTAGCTAAAAGCTGTTTTTCAGACTGCTGCCGCTCCTGAAACAATCTCGATGATTTCCTTGGTGATCGCAGCCTGCCGCACGCGGTTCATCAGCAATGTGTAGGAGTCGATCATGTCGGACGCATTGTTTGTCGCCGAATCCATCGCGGTCATGCGGGCAGCATGCTCGGCCGCCACAGACTCCGACATCGCGTGATACAGCATTGCGAAGATGTATTGCGGCAACAGTCCATTGAACAGCTCTTCCGGGGGCTGCTCGTAGATGTAATCCACGTTCGCCGTGCCGAATTTCCTGGCTTCTTCGTCGGCCTCGTCGGTGTTCGCCTCTTCGAGGGTGATGCCGGCGCTCAGTGCCGCATGCGCCGCGCGTTCCTTCTGTTCGGCGGTGGGCTCTTCCGCGCCGGTGATCTGCGGCTTGCCAATTTCGAGAATCGGCAACAGGCGCTCCACGACCAGGCGCTGCGAAATCACCGATTTGAACTCGTTGTAGACGATGTAGGCCGCGTCGATCTCCTCGTGCACGTAGCGCGAGATGATGTTGTCTGCCAGATCGTGCACCCGGGTGGCCTCGAGCTTGAGCAGCATCCCGGGATGATCGCCGGTGATCTCCACCTTGCCCCTGCGCTCATTGCGCACCTGATGCTTGATGCCATTTTCGTCGGTCTGCTCGCTGTAGGCCGCCACGGGATACCTGCGACGCAGCAGATCGCGTCCCTTGCGGCCAATCGCCTCGATATCGATTTCCCTGTCGGGATTGCCGTTGATGAACTGAAAGGCGGTCTTGGTGATGTTGGCGTTGAAGGCGCCCGCAAACCCCTTGTCGCCGCTGATGACCACGACCAGGATGCGCTTTTCCGGGCGAGTGGCAAACAGCGGATGCCGCAGGTTGCCGGTCTGCTCATCAAAAATATCCACGCGCCGGGTCAGCGACTCGAGCACGCTGGTGATCATCTTCGCGTAGGGCCGCGCCGCCAGGGCGCGCTCCTGCGCGCGGCGCAGCTTGGCCGCCGAGACCATCTTCATGGCCTTGGTGATCTGCCGCGTGTTCTTCACGCTGCGTATGCGCCGTCTTAGATCGAGTACGTTTGCCATAAATCTCTCAGTGGTCAGTGATCGGCGGTCAGTGGTCAGTTCTGTGCGCCGTCCACTATTACCTGCTCACTCGTTTACGCCTTTGCCGTCTGTACTTCGGCTTGGAAGTTGGCCTTGTATTCCTTCATGGCGGCGTGCAGGCGATTGCGCACATCGTCGTCAATTTGCTTTTTCTTAGTCAGGTCGTCCATCAGGGCCGTCTGCGCAGAAGCGAAGTACCGGTGCAACCCATCTTCAAACGCGCGGATCGCGGAAACTTCCAGATCGTCCAGGTATCCCTGCGTGCCGGCAAACAAAACTGTCACCTGCTGCTGCCATGTGAGGGGATGGAACTGCGGCTGCTTCAACAACTCTGTCAGCCTCTGGCCGCGGTTCAACTGCTTCTGGGTGAGCGGATCGAGGTCAGAACCGAATTGTGCGAAAGCGGCCAACTCGCGATACTGAGCCAGATCCAATTTCAGCGTCGAACCAACCTGTTTCACAGCCTTGATGGCAGCCGAGAATCCGACACGCGATACGGAAAGCCCCACGTTCACCGCCGGGCGTACGCCGGAGTTGAAAAGGTCGGTCTCGAGGAAGATCTGTCCGTCCGTAATGGAAATCACGTTGGTGGGAATGTATGCCGATACGTCGCCCGCCTGGGTCTCAATTACCGGCAACGCAGTCAACGAGCCGCCGCCGCGCTTGTCGCTCAACTTTGATGAGCGCTCCAGCAGACGCGAGTGGAGATAGAACACGTCGCCCGGATACGCCTCGCGGCCCGGCGGACGACGCAGCAAGAGCGAAATCTCGCGGTAGGCCATCGCGTGCTTGGAAAGATCGTCGTACATCACCAAAGCGTGCTTGCCCTTGTCGCGGAAGTATTCGCCGATAGCCGTCGCCCCGTAAGGAGCGAGGTACAACATCGGTGCGGGTTCCGACGCTGAGGCCGCCACGATGATGGTGTGGCCCATGGCGCCCGCTTCTGTCAGCGTCTGCACAACCTGCGCAATGGAAGAACGCTTCTGCCCGATCGCGCAATAAATGCAGATCAGGTCGTTCTTGGCGTTATTAATGATCGTGTCGAGCAGGACGGCTGTCTTGCCGGTCTGGCGGTCGCCGATGATCAGTTCGCGCTGTCCGCGGCCGATCGGAATCATGGCGTCGATGGCCTTAAGGCCCGTGGCCATCGGCTCGCGCACGCCCTGCCGGTCAATGATTCCGGGGGCCAGGCGTTCCACGGGATTGGTCTGGGTGGTTGCAATCGGTCCTTTGTCATCGATAGGAGCGCCGAGGGAGTTGACCACGCGCCCGATCATGGCATCGCCGACCGGAACCGACAGAATCTTGCCGGTACGCTTGACCTCTTGGCCCTCTTTCAGCTCGGTATAGTCGCCTAGGATGACGGCGCCCACCTGGTCTTCCTCGAGCGAAAGAGCCAATCCGGCAATGTCGTGCGGGAAAGCGAGCAGTTCGCCCGCCATAACCTTGTCGAGGCCATGAAGGCGGGCAATGCCATCGCCCAGGGAGGTGATCGTCCCAATCTCGTCGACCTGAACCTTCGAATCGTAGTTCGCGATCTGCTCGCGAAGGAGTTGCGTAATCTCGTCTGCCTTGATCTGCGCCATGTGCAAGTTCCTTTAGTGGTCAGTGATCAGTGATCAGTGGGTCAGTGATCAGCAAATTCCCATCAATGATTGGTTCTCTCGAGGATCGCATGAATCATCTTGCCAACCTCGTGCGACAGGCCTTCCGCCTCGTTAATAAATTCCGAATCTCCGAACCTCAGGGTGCGGGCAATCTCAAGTTGAGTTTGCAACTCGAAATTCGAGCCTCGCGCAATTCCAAGGAATTGTTGAAACTCACCCGTGCTTAGCCTTCCCTGCCCTTCCGCAATATTGCTTGGCACTGAAACCGCTGAACGTCGAATTTGACTCGAGAGGCCGTTTGTCTCTTCCTTCGGAAAACTCTGGTGAGCTGGTAAACCAACGCGGCCAGATGTATCGAACGCCGCCAGACAACCAGGTCCCGAAACGATCGCGCCGTCACCTTACCTGCCACCGCACACTTCTCTTCCACTACCATCGTTCTGACCACTGATCACTAACCACTGATCAATGTTTCCCTCAATCTCTGCAACCGTCCGCGAACCGATCCATCCCAGACAGTGGACCCGATGCGCACCACGGTTCCGCCGAGAATCGCCGGATCCTGCTTGAAGGTGGGTTCGATTCGCGAACCGGCCAGCTTGCCTACGCCGGCCACGAGTTCTGCCCGTTCGGCTTCGCTCAAGTCCCGAGCCGTCACAATCTCCGCCTGACGAATCCCCAACCGCTCCTGCATCTCAGCGCGCCACGCCATTGCAACCTCGTGGACAGCGCCAATGCGGTCGTGGTTGATGAGCACCGCTACCAGGTTGCGCAGTTCCCGCTGCAATCCCATCCTGGCGTTCAGCTTGTCGAGGACCGCAACCTTCTGCACTGCCGGAATGGCCGGATTCAGGAAAACCTCACGCAGTTCCGCGCTACCGTCCCAAGTGGCGAGAAAATCTTGGAGCTGCCGGTCCAGAGCGGCCGCATCCAGCCGGGCCGACGCGACGACATCGGCAAACGCCCGTGCATATCGTGCTGCGAAAGCCGCGGCCATCAGTTTCTCCCTCCGCTATGCGTTCCGTCACGACCCGCTTCAGCAACAAACTCCGCAATCAGCGCCCGATCTGTATCCGGCGTCAACACCAACTGCTTGGCCGCCTGCGAAATGGCGAGATCTGCCGCAAAGTGGCGAAGGGTCCGCTTTGCCTGGGCAGCGGCCACGCCGATCTCGGCCTCGGCCGAAGCCACAATGCGCGCCGTCTCTTCTTCCATCGCCGTCTTCGCGCGCTGCTCGTCCTGCGCTATCTGCTGCTCCACATCGGCGTGAATCCTGGCAATCTCCTGGTCGAGGCTGGCGAGCTTCGCTTCTACCGCGCTCAATCGCGTGTTCGCATCCTGGGTTGTCTTCTGTGCCGACTCGATGTTGGCGCGAATCTGCTCAGAGCGCTTGCGCAGCAGGCGGGGCATGATCCGCACCAGCGGAATCCCGATGCCCAGCACCACCACGGCAACGTTGAAAATCTCGAATGTCCGCGCCGCGGTCTCCACATCCATATGCATGAGTCGGGCGAGTGCCTGCACCACCGCAGCGTGGCGATACTGATCGTTTTCCTGCTCTTCGTTTTTGGCAGCCGCGGTGCGCGGCGGATTCTGCGCTTCCTGGGCCGGCGTTTCGAGCGCGGGCTGGGCAGGCGGCTCCGGATTTTGCCCCGACGCCCACATCGGCAGGGCCGAAGTCAGCGTGAGTAATCCAAGCAGCGCCACAGCATACAACCGGAGAGAGAAACGGAATTGCGGCAGTTTCGGTTTCAACGGGTACCCCCGGCAGCCAGCGGAAGCACCGCCTGAACCACCTGATTGGCCAGTTCCCCCGCCGACCGCTGGATGGTCTGCTTAGCGTGCTCTGTCTCGCCATCCATCTCGTTCCGAGCCTGGCTGACCTTGGCTCCCGCAGCCTTGCGCGCCGCATCGAGCGCGGCCTCGCGCTCTGTATTGCGCTGTTTGGCCCTCAGCTCCCGCATTCTGAAGATGTCGGCGCGCGCCTGGCGAAGCTTGTCAGCATATTCGCCGGCCTTGACGTCAGCGTCGGCAATGGCCTTCTGCGCATTCTCAACCGCGCCCTCGGTCCGGGCACGCCGCTCAGCCAAAACGCGAGTCAGCGGACCCTGCACCAGCAGCTGGTAGGCAGCCACCATCACCACAAAGAGCAGAATTGTGGGGACCGCGCCGAGTAGAAGCGCACCGATTTGTTGAAGAATATCTTCCATTTGAGTATTCGGTTAGTCAGGCAGACAGGATTTTCCGTATCTTTCCGTCGAAGGGTGGAACACCTTTTTGTATCAGGGGTAAACCCTCACGGTCAACGCCGGACGGCGCTATTTGGGAGAGTGTTGTGACTGCTATCACGATCGGGAATCTTGTTCCAAAAAAGGACTTGATTTCCGGTATAACAGGCCTACACTAAACATACCACCTAGACCCGGTTCAGGGTCCAGCGGGCAGTCGGTTCCGGGAATCCTTCCACTCCCGAAGCCGACGCGCCCGCCTCTTAGTTTCTGGACGCTTTTTTGTCGTTGCGTATCCTGCTGAACTAAGCCCCGACCCAACAATTCTCTGGAAATCCCATCCTGGCTCCTCATCCTGCCGGGCAATTCTCCGTCTACGTTGCTGTACGAAGTGCCCGGCAGCCTCAAACCGCCGGGTTGTACGAGTGGGGAAACGGACCCGATCGTGGCAGACCGGTTCCTCACGCAGGAATCGGAGGATTCAAACAACCTATGCAAACCAAGCTCTTTACCCTGGCACTCGGCGGCTTGCTCGCCTTCGGCGTGAGCAGTGCAGCCCTGGCCCAGGACAACCCGCCCCCACCCCCAGATCAGAACCAGGCCGGACCGCCGGCCGATGGCCCGCGAGGCCGCGGCATGCGCATGGATCCGAATCGGCAGCTCGAGCACCTGACTCGCGAACTGAACCTGACTACGGATCAGCAGGCCCAGATCAAGCCTCTGCTGGTCGACCGTCAGCAGAAGATGCAGGCGCTCTTCCAGAACCAGTCGCTTGCTCAGGAAGATCGCCGCACCCAGATGCGCACTATCGGCGAAGGCACGAACAACAGCATCAAGGCCATCCTGACGGACGAACAGAAGCAGAAGTTCGCTACCATGCAGCAACGGATGCGGCGTAACGGTCCAGGCGGACCCCCACCGCCCGAGGGATCCTCTCCTCAACCCCAGAACTAGCAGGATCCCGCGAACCGCGCTCATCGCGGCTCGATCGCGGTGGGCGCGGGGACGGGGTTGAGGTTGGTGCTTTCCCAGGTCCAAATCCGGGCCTGGGGCACCCTCTCTTCACAACTACGACAAGATATCGGACCTGGCAACAGCCCGAAGACCCGCTCACCGCGATGAAACTACGATGAACGGGGCACAGGCCAGTTATGGTTTCGAGGCCTTGTCGATGAACTTCGCCAGGTCGTCTTTCAACTGGTGCAGCGCATCGACATTCAGATAGATCATGTGCCCCGAAGGGTAGTATCCGAACTCGACATTATTGCGCAGTTCCGGCTCGAGGTTCATGTGGTCGAGGTCGAATTCCGTTCCAAAGAACGGCGTGGCCAGATCGAAGTAACCGTTGGCTGAAAACACCCGCAGGTGCGGGTTTTTGCGGATCGCCGCGCCCAGATCACCCGCTACGTACGGTTGCAGCTGCTGATTTCCCGGCCCACCCGGTCCACCGCCGCCTGCCGGCCGATGATGCCAGTCCCATTGGCCGATATTACCCGCGCTGGGCCGGTAGGTATCGGTGCTTTCGTATTTGAGCTCGCGCTCCAGGTAATCGTGAATGGCCGCGACGAATGCGCCGCTGATTCCGGTATCGGAAGCGTCGTAGCTGGGATTCTCGCCGGCTGCATCCACGTCCTCGCCCTCAAAGCGCATGTCATAGCGGCCCAGGGTCTTTCGGTCGGTGCGCAGGACTTCTTTGCGGAAGCGGGTGGGGGAAACGCGCAGGTTCGCTTCCTTGATGTAATCCACGCTGAGGCCGGTGAGGCGGCTCATTTCTTTGGCGACGGAATCCAGTTGTTCGGCGGAGAGCTTGTCGCCCTGGAACAGCGCCTGGGCATATGCTCCGGAAGCGAATTCGCGCGCCTGCTGCACCCACGCGGCGATGTCCGGGGTCTTGTTCTGCACTTTGTTGAAGTACCAGGCCGCTGCCGCGTAGCTGGGCAGGTTGATGATGTAGACGGTGTCGTATCCCGGTGACCGGACCGCATAGTTCAGGATCGAGGAAATCAGAACGATGCCGTTGAGTTGGATTCCGTCGTTCGCCAGCAGATCCGATAATCCAGCCGAACGCGTGGTTCCGTATGATTCGCCGATTAGAAACTTCGGCGAGTTCCAGCGCTGATTGACCGAGATGTAGCGCGCGATGAACCGGTCGAAGGCCTTCAGGTCGGGGTCTACGCCGGTGAGATCTTTTGGCTGACCCTTGCCCACCGCGCGCGAGTAGCCGGTTAGCGGAGCGTCGATGAATACCATGTCGGTCTTATCGAGCAAGGAATACTGGTTGGGCACCAGCTTGAAGGGAGGGCCGGGGGTCGCCTTCGGGCTATCTGTCTCAATGCGAACGGGGGAGAACGAGCCCATATGCAACCACAGGGTTGCGGAACCCGGACCGCCGTTATAGAGAAAACTCACGGGGCGCGTGGCGGGGTCAGCGCCATCGAGGGTGTACGCAACATAGAACATGCTGCCGTATGGCTTGTCCTCTTCGTCGCGGATCAGCAGGGTGCCCGCGGTGGCGGTGTACTTCAGCGACTTGCCCCCCAGAGACAATTCATGATGGGTGACGGAACTCTTCTCCGGCGGCACCGGGGCTTCTTTGGGAGCGTCCTTCTGTTCGTCGCCGCCTGGGCGCGGGTGTTGTTGCTGCGGTTGCTGTTGCGGTGCAGGTGCTTCCTGCGCTGCAGCATTCATTTGGAATTGCAAAAGACAGGCGAGAGCAACGAACGCGGCACCTGCCCCAGCGGGAGCAAATCGACGCACTGCTATCATGGGCAAACGTTCCTCCAGGAAAATTGACACAGAGCAGCCGCCACGCATGAGGGGAAATGGAAACGGCGTTTATATGAACTTTGAAGTGACGTGCGTGGTGTTTCAAAAGACGCAGGATTCCCTCAGGAAGAAATCATGAGCCTTCTCGCTGTCACTCCCATGCTGACCGTCGTATCGATTGAAGACGCCGTCGCTTTCTATTGCTCGACTCTGGGATTCCAGCGTGTTGGTTCTGCAGAAGGATGGGCCTGTGTCGCGCTGGAGGGCGTGGAGGTGATGTTTGCTCTGCCCAATCAGCACCTCTCTTTTACGCGGCCGGAGATGACGGGGTCGCTCTATTTCAAGAGCGATGATGTTGCGGCACTATGGGAGCGTCTCAAGGACCGCTGCCGGGTGGAATACCCGCTGGAAGATTTCGACTACGGCATGCGCGAGTTTGCCATCCCCGACAACTCGGGCTACCTGTTGCAGTTTGGACAGGAACTGGGGTGATTGAGACAGGGACCAGGGACCAGGGACTAGGGACTAGGGACTAGGGACTAGGGACTAGGGAAAGACTAAAGACATGAAGGGCTGGCGGTCTTGCCATGCGCTGGTCCTCATTCCTATTCCGTCGGCCCTCTTTTCGCCAGCAAGCCGTGAGCGCGGAGCCATGTTTCCAACAGAGCAGGCCATTGGTCCATCGAGAGATCGCCACGACCGAGCCCCGAGCCGTGCGGACCGTGCTCGAAGATGTGCCCTTCCGCTGGAACGCCTGCCTTGATCAGCGCCTCATAGAAACGCAAACCCTGCTCCACCGGAACCGTCTGATCGTCCGCTGTGTGATACCAGAACGTCGGCGGGGTTTTGCTTGTGACAAACAAGTCTGGGGAGTACGCCGTGCGCAATGCCTCGCAGCGATCCATCAGGTGGAAGATCTGGCAATAGCTCAAATGCGAGGTATCGCTTGAGATCGCCCCGATCCAGGGATATCCGAGCACAAGAAAATCGGGCCGGCTCGATACGCGCTCAATTGAATCTTCGGCTTCCGGATTTGCTTCGACCGGCTGGGTGGCTGCCAGAGCCGCCAGGTGTCCGCCGGCGGAGAATCCAATCACCACGATCCGATTGGGATCGATGTGATAGTCCTGCGCCCTGGCCCGCACGGTTTGGATTGCGCGTCGCGCATCGAGCAGCGGCACCGGCAGCACATACCCATCCGAGGTCAGACGGTAGCGCAAAACAAAGGCGCGAAATCCGTGTGCATTGAACCAATTTGCAATCTGCCGCCCTTCCAGGTTGGTGGCCAGATGCTGATAGGCCCCGCCCGGAAAGATCACAACCGCCGACCCATTTTCATGCCCTGGCTGCGGATCGAAGATTGTCAGGGTTGGAATGTCCTGGCACGCATCGCCCTTCGCCTGCGGAGCCGCTCCCTGCCACAACCGGATGGTTTGCACACCAAGGAATGCATTCTCTTCGCCCGGTGTCGCGCACGGAGCATTCTGGTTCTGCGCCTGCAGTTGCATGCCAAACGCCAGGCACACCCCAATCCACAGCAGTGACCGCTTCATTGTTCTACCCGCATTTCGGGGGAATTATACATAGCGAGTCTTCCTCTGATCGGGTTCACGCCAGGAGCTGATGGCGGAAAGCTGTGCTTCCCATTACCACCGCGCCTGCCCCTAACCCATTTGGACACCATTACCCCAGCACCTTCGGCAGGGCTTTCCACAGTTGGCAACAGTGGCACACTGTTGCAATGGCATCCTGCCCCAAGTGTGACGAGTTTCTTGCGGGCCGCACGATCGATAAGCCGCGCGAGTATCTCGAGCTGGCCTACCGGCTGCTTGGTTTGTTGAATGAGGGTGTCTTTGTCGAAACCGAAAGCACTTGTCCGTTGAGAGATCTATTCAAGTCGGAATGGCCTGCGGAAACCGTTGAGCACAATCTACAGTGCACCGTCTGCGGTCGCACCTTCCAGCTTTTCGCCGATACCTACAACGGGCACGCCGCCTGGGACCTGACCGGACCGCCGCGTCCGGAACCAGAACCGCCACCGGAACCCGAAAAAGAACTTGGCTATTGGATCACCGATGCTGCTGTCACCGGCAAATAATCCTGAATGTCGCTGAATGCGATTTTCTAACCGAGAAAGCTGCGTTCCCGCGCCTAAAGAAGAACAGCTTTATGTCCCGGACAGGGATCTCCGGCCAGACCCGTCAGCGTTTCGGCCAGTTCAAACCCATAGCGTGCGAAATAGTAGGCCGCACCATGCACGCGTTCCTGCAGCACTCCGCCCGGATTGAGCGCTCGCTCGATGGCCTCGGCATGACGCCGCAGGGAACCCTCGCGCTGCATCTCGAAGTTCGCGGCCAGCCGGCGCAGCCGGTTCATCTGATAACGCATTTTGCTCGCCGCGGTGTCCGCCGAGCGCCCCAGGCCAGCATCCATGGCCTTCATGTACTCGACGAGCGGCTGAAGGTCCTCATGGAGCGCATTGCCTGCCGAAGCCAGGTTCCGTTTCCCCTCCACCGGCATCGAGCGCGCCGCCAGCAGTTGAGAAAGGGAGTCTGGATTCTCCTTCAATACGCGATCCAGTCCTAGCTCATGCTTTTGCAGCAACTCCGCGATTGCCGGTTCAATCAGCGTTGCCGAAAGCCGGGGCTCAGCTGCGGTTACCCGTCCCAGGATGCGCTCATAGAGCACCGCCGACTGCGCGAAGTACGCGACTTCCGCCGGGCCGCCAATAATCAGGGACGTTCCGAGCAGGTAGTCCTGAAAGACCGGGCGCAGCAGCGCCGCCGGCGAAATTCGCTCCGGCTCCGCTGAGAGTACGCCGAGCAGATCCGCCGTGGTAAACCGCTCCCGACCCGCCTGCCAAAGATCGTTCGGTTCCCGCGCATTTGCCGGGAGGCGTTTCAGCGACAGTCGCGCACCGGTACGCTCGTCGAGCAAGAACAGCAGGCTTGACTCCGGGGTCACCGCAACCTGAGCGTGATATCCGGCCGCCTCGAGCGCCTTGTTTCGCTCGGCCAGAGCCGCATGGAGTTCGTCCGCGCGCTCAATTGCTGCCTGTAGTACCGGGGCGCCAATGCGATGCACTTCGCGTCCTGCGGCGTCGAGGACCAGCAGCCCCTGCGTGGCAAACGCCTTGGCATAGAACTCCGCGAATGCCTGGCCGAGGGTCTTTCCCGGTTTGTATGCCGCTGCCAGGGCATCCATCGCGTCGGACGCGCCCAGCAGTTCCCAGGCCTGTTCCATGAGCGGCTCGATGGTCTCGTCGAGCACAACGCCGCCCACGGGAACCGGGTTCGCCGGGACCTTTGCATAGGTGAGCTTGCGCAATTCTTTTCGTGAGGGGAAGGTGATGTGATTGATCTCGGCGAAATCGTGGTCTTCAGTGGCCAGCCAGAAGATGGCGGCGTGGGATTGACCGGCCTCGGTGGCCTGCTTCGCCCTCGCCAGCGCGGTGGCGGCTTTGAATGGAGTAAACAACGGACCGCCGAGGATACCCACCTGCTGCCCCGTGACCACCGTTCCAGCGCCCGCCTTCAAGGCTTGAAGCGCCGTGGACGCGGCGTCGGAGGCGTTCTGTTCGGCTAGAACATCGACGATCTCGTTCCAATGATCCGGCCGGGGACATCGCTGCTGCCAGCCTGTGTCGCGCGGCAATGAGGAATAAAAACGCCGCAAGCCTGGCTCTCCAGCGCAGTAATCCAGAAAGAGCCGGCTCAGTCCGGGAGCCACATCGATGGGATAACACTCAGAACTCGGCAACGCGTACCTTCCGGAGAATTGGGCTTGGCTGAACCCCGGTCTGCTGGGCTCGGGGGAAATTGGCTGAGTTAAGGATGCCACGTCAGGCACGTTCGATGCAGAACTCCCTTCGAATCGCACTCATCTTAGCCCTAGAATTACATTTGCCGGATAGTCCGTCCCGTCCTGATCCCTGATCAGCAATAATCCCTCATCCCCTATACTTTTGTTGTCTGCACAAGGAGAAGCCTTTCCGCATGGCCAAGAAGCCCGCCAAAGTGAAAAAAGACAAACCGTCCAAAGACAAATCGCACACCCAGCCCAAGAAATCCAGATCCGGCAAAGGTGCCGCGCAGGAGAGCGAGAGGCTCATCAGCTCAGAGGTCGTCTTCAAGGGGCCGCTGTTCCGGGTGCTCCATGACAAGCTGATCGAGCCGGGCGGCAAGCATTCAGAGCGAGACATCATCCGCCACAACGGTAGCGTCGTGATCCTCGCGATCGATAAATCGAAGAGCAAAAAGGATCCCTGGATCGTGATGGAGCGCCAGTATCGCCACGCGGCGGGGCAGTATCTATGGGAGCTTCCCGCGGGCAAGCTTGAACCCGGGGAAGACGCACTTGCCGGAGCCCAGCGCGAACTCGAAGAAGAAACCGGGTACCGCGCCAAAAAATGGAAGCCGCTGGTCGAGTACTACGGCAGCCCCGGTTTCCTGGGCGAATCGATGAAGGTCTTTCTTGCAGAAGGTCTCACCGCGGGCGACGCGCACCCTGAAGACGATGAGGATATCGAATTCCGGCTGGTGAAGCTGTCCGATGTTGTCGACATGATTGAAAAGGGGGGCATCAAGGACGGCAAAACACTGTGCAGCGTCCTGCTTTACGCCCGCCGCATCGCCAGAAAAAAGAAATAATCAGGCCGTTTGCCGACACCCCACATTTCAGAAATGAGATGTGGGGAATCCATGCGATCCGTTCTCCCGGGAGCTAGTTCTCGCAAACACCGTTGTCTTAATCGTTTCAATCTTTTCCAGACTGGCCGGGGAATAACCGGTCCGGGCGAGTCCCATTTTGTGAATCTTCTCGCCCTATTTAATAAACCTTTGTCGGCGAATCCGCGTCATAGAGCGTAGTGAGCGTTTCCCCATCAAACCTATGCGCTCATCATTCCTCAAGTGGCAAGAAAGGCAAAACCCTGTGGCTCAGTTCAAAGGCAAGGTGAAATGGTTCAACAACGCCAAGGGCTACGGATTCATCGGACGTGATGACGGGCCAGATGTTTTCGTTCACTACTCGGCAATCCAATTGGATGGTTACAAGACTCTGAAAGAGGGCGATGACGTGGAATTCGACATCGTCCAGGGGCAGAAAGGTCCTCAGGCGGATGCAGTTATCCGTTTGAGAGACGCGGCCACCCATAACGCAGCTTAGTAGCTCGAAGAGTCTGGAGCGTTCTCCCAACCGCTGCTAGCGGTGTGGGAGGTTGTTGCTCCGAACCCAGCTCCTGAATCAAACCTCAACAGACTGTAACCGCGGCTCCCTAGACGCAACGCATTTATCCATCTTTCATGGGGCCAGAGGTCTGGCCCTATTCTTGTCTCTAGTCGACCCCCTCGTCTGCGCCAGCTTCCATGGCTGATACTGTTCGCGGAGAATCCGCTTGATGGACAACGTCACCATGGCCCGCCTGCTAAGCGAGACGGCCGATCTGATGGAGATCGACGGCGCCGACAGCTTTCGTGTCCGCAGTTACCGCAATGCCGCCGAAGCCGCTGAGCAGACGACGGTTGACCTGGTCGCCGCCTCGTCGGAGGCAGCCCAGCTTCTGGCCATTCCCGGTATCGGCAAAAGCATGGCCGCAAACATCCAGGCGATTGTCTCGACCGGAACGCTACCCCTGCGCGATCAGCTTCTGGCAAAGTACGGAGTCGGGCTTCTGCAGTTGCTGAAGCTTCCCGGGATGGGCCCCAAGACGGTGGCGCTTCTCTGGGATGCAGCCAAGGTGGGCAGCATCGACCAGCTTGCGGAGGCCATCGACGCGGGGCGTCTGAAGGGCCTGCCTCGCATGGGTCCCAAGCTTGTCGAAAAGATTCGCAAGGGGATCGACGAATTTCGCCGCTCGGCGGGCCGTTTCCGCATCGACGAAGCGGAAGATGCCGCTGATCGGCTGACCGCCTACCTGCTCGCCTTCAACGGCATCGATCGCGTAACCCCTGCCGGATCATTGCGGCGTGGACGCGAAACCGCAGGAGATCTCGACCTGCTGGTCACTGGCCCGGCGTGCGCCACCGAAAACACCGGGCCTGCTGTTGACTACGTGGCCGCTTATCCGGGCATCCGCGACATCATTGCAAAGGGCGATAACAAGGTCAGTTTCCACATCTCGAACGGTCTTCAGGTGGATGTCCGGCTGCTGCCGTCGGAGTGCTATGGGGCGGCGCTCCAGTACTTTACCGGCTCCAAGGCGCACAACGTCGCCCTGCGCCAACGGGCCCTGAAGATGGGCTACACGCTGAGTGAATGGTCCCTCGCCCGCCTGGAAGATGAATCCGTGGTGGCCTCCAAGACGGAAGAGGAGATTTACGCCGCACTCCAAATGGACTGGATGCCGCCCGAGATGCGCGAGAACCTCGGCGAGATTGAAGCGGCTGCAAAGCATGCCCTGCCTCGCCTGATTGAGGCCTCCGACATTCAGGGGGACCTCCACATGCACACCACGGCAAGCGACGGCAGCAACTCGATTGCCGAGATGGCCGAAGCCGCCATCGCCCGCGGCCTGCATTACATCGCGATCACGGATCACTCCAAGAACCTGGCAATGATCAATGGGCTCGACGACGAGCGCGCGCTGAAGCACATCGAGCGGATCCACGAGACGGACAGGCAATTCGAAGGCCGCATCCGCATCTTTGCGGGCATCGAAGTTGACATCCTCGCCGACGGCTCGCTCGACCTCTCCGATGAGGTGCTCGCCCAGATGGATGTCGTGATCGCCAGTGTCCACAGCCGGTTCGAGCAGCCCCGCGAAGAGATGACGGCCCGCCTGCTTCGCGCCATCGAAAATCCAAATGTCCACATCCTGGGTCATCCCACCGGCCGCCAGATCCTGCGGCGCGAGCCCTACGCGCTCGACACTGGCACCGTGATCCGCCGCTGTTCCGAACTTGGCGTGGCCGTGGAGCACAACGCGGCTCCCGAACGCCTCGATCTGAGCGACCGCGACCTGCGCTTTGCGAAGGAATGCGGCTGCAAGATGGTGATTAATACCGACGCCCACATTACGCGTGTTGTCGGCGAGTGGCGGTACGGCATCCGGCAGCTCCGCCGGGCGTGGCTTACCGCAGCAGATATCCTCAACACATTGCCGGCAGCGGGGTTTCTGGCTGCCCTGAGGCCACGAAACTGAACATGCCGGCCCGCCTAACAGCTTCACCTAACCCAATTACGAACCATGCACGTCCAACCGGCAGTCCAGCCACACTGGATTGTCCACACGATTCGGGGCTAATATGAGGGCGTTATGAGTCTGCTTGAACAGGAATCCCAGACTGCGACCAGCGGTGAGTCGTACACCAAGGGCACCAGCCATGTCTTGATTGCCACGATTGTCGCGGTGGTCCTGGTTTCGGCGGCCATGACGATCTATGTGATCTCTGGCGAGAAACCGCCTGCCGCGACCGGGGATATCGTCGACGTCTGGGCGCATCCCATGCACTCGGAGAGTTCCGGCTTCGATGCCAGTGGCGCTGCCATTCCCAAAGAAGAAATCGACCAGGTGCTGCTCTTTACCCATGTCCGCCTGCACAACCAGAGCAAGCAGCCGATCTTCCTGCACCAGATCATTGCCAATGCCACGCTCGCCGATGGTATCCACTCAAGCTACGCCGCCACGCCGGTCGACTACGAGCGCGTCTTCAAGGCCTATCCCGACCTGATGCAGTGGCATGCTCCTCCTATTTCGCCCAACTTGGCGATCCAGCCGGGCGAAACCAAGGAAGGCACCTTCGTCTGCTCTTTTCGCATGGCAAAAGCAGACTGGGATGCGCGCAAGGTTCTCGACTACACCTTTAACTTCCAATACATGGCGGGGCTCAAACTGACGCCCAAAGCCGCCATTATTGAACGGTAGGCGGAGCGGGCGCGTTCTTGGGCGCCGAAAGGTATCCGGAAACCTGGTTCTTTGAACCAACGCTGTTGACCACGATCTCATATAGCGATGGCTCTTTGCCCGCATAGAACTGCAGCGGCTCGTTCACATTCCGGTCCTTTTTGTCGTACTGCTTATCGTCGGCGAAGACTGCGATGGTGTACCGGCTCTTCTTCTGGTCGGCCTTCTTTAGCTCCAGGCTCACGGTGCCCACCGGCTTCCTCTGCCCCTTGGTCAGGGTGAACTCGTAGTAATTGCGGTCGCCATTGTGCTTCAGGACCTCGAGTTCACTGCCGTTGCGGGCAATCAGGGTGGAGTGGCTGTCGAGGTCGCCCTTCATGGTGGTCAGCTGTGCAACGGCACTGGCAAGATCGGTCTGGGTCTTGCCCAGATCCGTCTTTACCCCACCCACATCGGTCTTCACGGTCGAAACATCGCTTTGGACCGCGGTCACCTGCTGCGCGGTCTGCTTTTGCGCCGTCTCCAGCCGCCGGCTGTCGGCCTGCTCGCGCGCCACGATCTCCGCCGCCCGGGCATCCATCTGTTTCTGAGTCAAGCCCATGCTCTTGCCCAGTTCATCGGTGGCCACCCGCAGACGCGCATTGGTTTCGCGCAACTCAGCCTCGAGTTTGGCGTTCTGCTGATTCGCCTCTGACAGCGCCGTTTCCTGATGTGCAATGCGACTGCTGAGCGCATAGCTCCACCCCAGCCCGCCCAGAGCTGCCAGCACTGCGATGGCAATCGCTGCCAACAATGCGCCACTGTACGCCGGCGTTGACTCAATCACCGTGGTTCTGTCGTCGCTCATTCTCCGCCTCTCCTTGAGAGCGGCTCCTTCTGAGAGCCGCTTCACGCAATTCCCTGGGCGCAGGCCTTTTCACGAAGACACTCCGCCGTTCGACCGCAAGCAAAAAGCAACCAGATGCATCTCCGGGCCAAATCGGATAAAGAATCACTGCGAAGGTTCGCGCACACTCTGCTGGCCCGAAGGAGACTTAAAAGAGAATATAGAGGAAACCAGCCGCTTTTGCTCAGAATTACTCTGTCCTCAGCCGGATTTCAAGCTCGCTCGCTGGAGCGAAAAACCAGCCAGGTTGATTCCTGACTTTCATGTCCACTGGGCCCGAATACGACTCCGGGTTAAGGCGGGAAGGTCCAGCCTCTAACCCCTAATCCCTGCTCTCTCCAGTTTTCCAGCGAGCAGATGCGCGCAGGGCACGAACCCGGCCTTTTGCAGGGTCTTGCGCGACGCAATATTC
Organism: Occallatibacter sp.; assembly: GCA_036495975.1. GTDB lineage: Bacteria > Acidobacteriota > Terriglobia > Terriglobales > Acidobacteriaceae > Telmatobacter. The sequence continues at coordinate 72,732 of DASXLY010000122.1, forward strand.
CTGGTATTGCACCGCGCGCACGGAATGTTCGCGCCCTCGTAGCAGATCCGTTTCAATTCCTGCACCATGTAAGTCCCGTAGCCCTGCATTCGGAACGGCTCCGCAACCTCCATCCAGATGTCGCCATACGGACGGTTGTAGTGATAGAGAATCCCGCCCGTCGCGGCAGCCTCCCCGCCCACTTCCAGCAGCATCCAATCTCCCTCGGGTTCGCGCTTGCGCAGCACCGCTCCCGGCACCCGATATGCCGTCTTCAGCCTGTCTTCGAAGATGATGGCCTCGCTGACCACATCGTGAGCCCAGGTATGCAGCATCGCGGTAAGGATCACGTCGTTGGTCTGGGTCTCGATCGCATCCGCCTCAGTGACTCGCAATAAGGTCTCAAATGCCTCGAAGAATCCAGACCGTTGTTTTTCGGCCATGTAGAATTCGAAGACCGTCCGCGTCCCTGTCCATGGGCCGGCAACCGCAATGGATCCATACCCCACGGGTTCCCCGTCCGTCTCGATCAGAAACGACTGCGTCCAGCCCTCGCGGGCATGAAGCGAATCAAGCACGATCTGGCAGCTCATCTCTTTCCGGAAGAGGTCGCGCCAGGGCAGAATCGCCGCAACCTCCACCGGATTTACACGGAATTCCATACGATCCACAAGCCAGCGCCATCATAAGGCAAAAACCAGCTTTTCTGTGATGTGGTTGAGGGTGTACAAGGTTGCGGCGCCCCGGTTGCTGCCACCCGAACCGCAAAGAACGATGGTTGGGGCGTCGACTGGAGAGAATCGCCTGCGGGACACACCGAGGCTGGTTTTGCGAGGGCGCGATGCGGCACGGGGCCATGCCCCTCTCGTGACAACCCTCGAATCGCTCATTTATAAAGGGGCATCACCGCATTTTCGCCGGGCCCCGCTTAGAGCCCGCGCGAATGTCGGGAACAAGATCGCATCCAACCACCCATAGAGGGGAGCTTCAAAGGACATGTCTACTGCTGTCGCTGGCAAGGGTCTTGAAGGAATTGTTGCCGCAAATTCGGGCATTTGCTTTATTGATGGTGAAGCGGGCGTACTGGCCTATCGCGGAATCGACATCCACGAACTCGCCGAACGCTCCTGTTTTGAAGAGACCACTTACCTGCTCTGGAACGGCCGCCTGCCGAGCGAACTCGAACTCCGCGAATTCTCGTCGCAGCTGGCCCTGGCGCGGGCGCTCGATCAGCGGATCATCGAACTGCTGAGAAGTTTTCCCACCTCCGCTACTCCCATGGAAGTCCTGCGAACCGCGGTATCGGCGCTCAGCTTCTACGACGCCGACGAGAAGGATTCGAGCCACGACGCCAATGTTCGCAAGGCATACAATCTCACCGCGCAGATCGCCATGATCGTCGCGATCTACGACCGGATTCGCAAGGGCCGCGAAATCGTTCCGCCCGACCGCTTGCTCTCGCACGCCGGCAACTTTCTGTGGATGCTCAACGGCGTGAAGCCGAGCGAAACCGCGACACGCACTCTCGATATTGCCCTCATCCTCCACGCCGACCACGAGCTCAACGCCTCCACCTTTGCCGCCCGGGTTATCGCCGCTACCCTCTCTGACATTCACTCCGCGATCACGGGTGCGATCGGCGCGCTCAAGGGACCGCTGCACGGCGGAGCCAACGAGGGGGTGATGCGCCTGCTGCTCGTCATCGATAAGTCCGGCCAGGACCCGGTGGAGTACGTGAAGAACATGCTGGTCGCCAGGCAGAAGATCTCCGGCTTCGGACACCGGGTCTACAAAACCGAAGATCCCCGTGCCACACACCTGCGCCGCATGAGCGAAAAGCTGGGTAGAGATTCCGGCCAGCCCAAGTGGTACGAGATGTCGCGCGCGATCGAGCTATACATCAACAAGGAAAAGAAGCTCAACGCCAACGTCGATTTTTACTCTGCATCGACCTACTCGACTCTCGGCATAGACATCGATCTCTACACGCCTATTTTCGCGATGAGCCGCATCGCCGGCTGGGCCGCGCACGTGATCGAGCAGCTCGACGACAACCGCCTTATCCGCCCGCGGGCGGATTACATTGGGCCCGTCTATCCCACGCCTTATCTTCCTGTCGCGGAACGGCCGTAACGTCCAGTCGAGTCATACAGAGCGGAGCGAACCGCAGATTTGGGAGCCGCGCTATGATCCATGGCGTGATGCAACCAGTGGAAACGCACGATCGCAGAAGCGGTAACCTCCGACTCATGTGTTGGAATCGGAACCGTGGGAACTAAAAAGAATAAGTCTGGGTGTCGTGGTCACCCTCATGACAACCGCGACAACCGGGACCCAGCTCATTTGCCCGCGGACAGGTCGCACACTCACTTTGCAGGAGCTGCAGCAAGAAGTTCCATATGTGCTTCAGGAAGCGTGTCACAAATTGGATGATGGAACTGGTCCATCGAGTTTGGCTGTGCCGTGTGTCACCATGAGGGCCGCGCCTTCCGATGCGCGTTGCCCGTGCCTCATCCGTTGCGGAACAGGGGTAGAAAATTCAGATCAAGCTCGCTTATGCCGCCCCCTCGGCAAGCGACAGCACTCAAGGCTGCTGAACTCTGCTCTCTCAAGTCGTCTGGTTTCCTGATCCGTAAGTCGCTATGTCCAAGTTCTCTACGTCTGGCCCTGCGTTCTCAGGCCGTGCTTTCAAAGCTCTCCGAACACGGCGACGCCCGTGGGCGTTCCCACGTAGACCTTTCCGTTGACCACCAGCGGAGTAATGAATTTGTTTCCGTTCCCAAAGGCATCTCGCCCGCCCGAAGCCTGGTCGCTGTTGTAGAGTTCGTGTCCCAGGTTGGTCGCGTCGTATGCATGGAGCACCGCCGGCGATGCCGTGTTCGACTCCAGGGCCCACACGATCGCGTTCTGGGTTCCGTTGGCTGAGACTGCTGGTGACGTGCCCGGATAAGCGAAGGAGGCCGCGGTCAGGCTTGACGGCGACGACGGCAGCTTGGCATTTGACATTCCATACGCACGCAACGGACTTCCAACCGTGCCCAGGTACAGGACTCCGTTGAAAAACGCAGGAGTAGAGAATATGGTACCCACGCCCTGCAGCTCCTGATAGATATTGCTGTTGTCCGAACCGCCGGCATTGAACTTCCCCATCTGATCGCGATCGGCGAGATAGAGATTGCCGTCCTTTCCTCCGCCAACAACCAGGTGGCGTGTTGATCCCAGCGCATCCTTCAGATCAGGCAGCAACATCACCCCTCCTGAGCCAAGGTCCTGGTCGACGTTCGACTCTGCCACGGTGTTGAATGGCTCGAAGTAATCGGCTACCGCGAGCTTTCCCGAGGTTGATATCTTCAGCATCGCATTGCCATAATCTCCGCTCGCAGGAAAGCCGTTGGTATCCAGCGTGGTATCGAAGGTGCCATTCGCATCCAGCAGAAACAAATTGCCTGTTCCGTCGGTTGCAATCCCGTCGCCGCTCATCCAGACTGATCCCTCGCTGCCATTCGCTGTCAGGTCGAGCACCTGGGTTTGCAGCAAGGTCGATTCGCTGTAAGCCATCACCCAGCCGGAATACACTCCAAAATCGCAGTGCGACGAAAATCCGAGATACACATTTCCGTTCAATAACAGTAATGCCGCGCGTTCCTTGTACCTCGCCGGATCGAAGACTACATTTCCGTTTGAGGAATTGGATCCCTTGCCCGGATAGGTCGCGGTGATCTCAGCCGGGCTACCCGCCATCTCTGCGCCTGTTGTTATATCCAGGGCATGCAGCCTGTGATGGTAGTTCCCGCTCGCGTCCTTGCTCATCGCCACAAGAAAGATCGTTCCGTTGGCTCCCAGCTGGCGGTCAATTACCGGTGTAGATGTAATTCCAATCTCGGGGATCACCTGGTTGCAGCCACGATCGTCGCTGCTGGACTCGCCTGATCCCAACACCGAGACCTTCCAAATCGTTGCACCGGTGTCTGCATCGAAGGCGTACATGCTGTCGTGCTCCGTCGCCACAAAGAGCACATTGCGCACCTTGCCGCCCGCATTCAGATTGGCGAGAAAGAGCGGTTCCGCATCGACTAATCCATCGGTGGCGTCGAAGCCGATCTTGCCGAATTGAGTTGCATTTACGTTGGTCAGAGTCAGCGTGGTCTCCTGAGCATTTACGCCGTCACGCGCATTGTCATCGTGGAATGTAGTGATGTCGGGCGCTGACGGTGGCGGCGGCGCAGAGCCCTGCACCGTGGCAGCAACGGATACCGAGTGGGTCAATTGACCGGCGGTTCCGGTGAAGGTGATTGTCGCCGAGCCGGCCGAGGCACTCGATGAGGCCGTGAGCTTCACGCTCTGAGAGCTCCCCGGAGCGATGCTGAACGAGGGTGGGGTGCCGGTTACGCCGGCCGGAAGTCCTGCGATTGAAACTTCCACGGTGCCGCTGAAGGAATTCACCGCCGCCGCCGACACACTCACCTGCGAACCCGTTCCGCCTGCCTGGAGGGCGATGGACACGGGTGACAGGGACAACGAGAAGTCCGAAGGGCTTGACTTGGCACCACCGCAGGACTGCAGCAGTGTGGCGGCGGCCAAGCATCCGGCGAGGCTAATCGAACGCATGAGGGGGAACCGCATTAACTTCTCTCCGGAAGACCGTCCAGTTGTGCAGCGCGCCAGCATTTTGGGGGTTCGGCCGGGTCGCCGTAGTGTGATAGCCTTGCTGCTCTCGCACTACTGCGAGATCCATCTGATGGGCTAAATCCTCCTCCCAACCGTTCGGTCTCTTGACTATACCGAACCAGCGCACTCAACTCCCGGGCCTTGGGGTATCGAAAGCACTCCGAACTTTTCGTGGAGGGAGTAACCATGATTCTCGGACTCAGCCTGAACGCCTATACCTACCTGCATGTGTTCATAAGCCTCGTCGCGATTGCGGCAGGGTTTTTCGTGATTTTCGCGATGATCGGCGGCATGACATTGCGCGTGATGACAAAGTTATTTTTCGTGACGACAGCGCTCACCAGCGTGACAGGATTCCTGTTCCCTTTCAAGGGAATTACACCGGGAATCGTGCTTGGGATTCTGTCGCTGATTGTTCTGGGGCTGGCTATTGTTGCACAACGCCGGATTAGAGAAAGCAGCTCATGGAGAGGAACCTACGTAATTGCCTCGGTGCTCGCACTCTACTTCAATTTTTTCGTGCTGGTGGCGCAATCGTTTGAAAAGATACCGGCACTCCATAGTCTTGCGCCAACGCAGTCGGAGACACCTTTCAAAGTTGCGCAACTCATCACGCTACTGATTTTCGTCTCACTGGCGACGGTGGCGTTTCGAAAGTTCCGCGTCGCCGATTAGAGAAGACCGGTTAATGGAATGTTGAAGCAAGCGTTCCTGTCCGTTGTGGGCGGAAACTGTCGTTACGCCGTACCCTCGGCAAGGGACAGTACCGATGTTGCCACCTTGGTTGCCGCCTCCTGCCCTGCGGCCACCCGCGTCACCGTCAACACCGTAATGTCATCGGCCTGCCCGAAGCGTTGCGCTGTGCTGGCAATTTGTTCCGCCGACTCCCTGGCCGTGGCCGCAGTTCGTTCAAACCCGAACAGCTCGCCCTGCGCGCCGCGAGCTTCCACCACGCCATCTGAAATCAGCGTCAGCTGCTCATTCTCGCCCAGCCGGAAATTCGTTTCCGTATATTTTGTGTCCACACTCAGACCGAGCGGCAGCCCACCCTCCAGCGCGACTTCCTTTCCATCGAGGTAGGGTGGCAGGTGCCCGGCGTTAGCCGCCGTCACCTGACCATTGGGCATAACCCGCAGCACCAGGCACGTGGTAAACCCGCCATGGCTGCGCGCCATCATGCGATAGTTCATTGCTGCCAGGATCTCCCCCGGGCTTAGCGTGAAGTGCGCCAGGGTGCGCAGCGTACCCACCAGCAGGCTGACCGTCATGGCGGCCGGCATGCCTTTGCCGCTGACATCGCCAATCACCGCCAGCACGCCGCCTTCGTCCATGGGCAGAATCTGGAAGAAATCGCCACCCACTTGCTGCGCGGGCCGGTACTCACTCTCCAGGCGGAATCCTGGAATGGTCGGCAGCGCCTCGGGAATCAGCACCTGCTGCACTTCGCGCGCCTGCTCAATCTCCTGCCTCCACAATTCGCGCTCGCGCTGGCCGCGCACAAAGCGCCGCATCATCAGCAGCGAGACAATGGCGAGCATCAGCAGAATTGCGATCGTTCCTTCAGTGATCGTCAAGCCGAAAATGCGAATGATGTTCGGCACATGCACCACGCCAAGCTCTTCCTGATACGCCCACAGGATGGTCATCAACACCGGGGCGAGAGCGAGCCAGCCGTCTGAACCCTGCTTGCGAATTCCACGATAAGTGACCCAGAGCAGCAACGCTCCGAGCAGAAGTTTCAGCACGAGGGTCAGCGGCACCAGCCACACAGTCGCACCCGGCGGAATCAGCCATCCATAGAGAGGCTCGCGAATCAGGCTCATCCCAACCGCCAGCAGCGCTGTCAGAATCCAGGTCATGCGTGCAATTCGGCGCATGTCTTCGAGTTGAAACCAGTAGGCCCAGAACAAGGCCCAAAGCCCCAGCCGGAGAGGCGTCACCAGCACGTCCAGCAAAAAGATCTCCGGGTTCATGGGCAGCAGCGTTGCGTAGTAGCCCAACATGATTGTGCTGCGCTCGACGAATCCCGCCAGGCAGCCCAGCCCCAGCCACAGGTAGGCCGGTTCATGCCGATCGAACCAGAAGAGCGTGAGCCCCAGCAGCGTACCCAGCAGCAGTAGCGTGGAACTCATCAGGTTGCCGACCTGCGTGCGGTTCACCGCATCCCACTCGAGTCGCAGCATCGAGTCTACCGAGGAAACTTCCCCCAGAATGGGAGGCCCGTGCATTCCGCCTACGTCCGGACTGGCCAACGGCGTCCCCGGATCCATCCAGAAGCGAATGGCGATGGTGGCCATTCCATTGCCCGTACCCGCCGGCAGATCAAACGAGCGCGGCTGCGAGTTGTAGAACAGCACAGACCCACCGCCGAAGTGCCCGAACTGCCCGATCTGTCGCCCGTTCACAAAGATCTGGTAGGCATCGTCGAAATTCAGCGGCATGGTCATGGCCAAGGCCGGCGGAGCGGCATCGCCCGTCCCGTTCTCCAACTGAATACGCAAACGGTACCATGCAAAATGGGAGAGATCGTGATACCCGCGTGCTGTCCAGCCCGGCACAAATCCACTCGACCCGGTGATGGGATCGTAGGAGCCGGACGGCGGCGTCAGATCCATCGTTTCCCAGTTGGAATCGTCAAAGCCCGGCTGCGCCCACGCCGAGTTATCCCCGGGATGAAATTTCCATGGTCCGGTGAGCATGATGACCGAGTCGCCGATGCGCGCATGAAACGGGGTCTGCTGCGCTGCGCAGAAAGATGTACACACCAAGGACAGGAAGAGCAGACAGGTTCCGCTATGCGCACGGCCCCACGATCTCAAAGGTCGCCTCCAAACCACTCAAGGAACGGGAAATTGGGGAATTCGTAGATTGCTCACTAGCATACGCCCCAAACGCGTGAAGCAAAACGGAAAGATGCGCGGGGCGGGCCGGCGAGTCCCTAGAGCCGGTTGCATAAATCCCCGGAAGGTCGAAAAGAAACATCCCTCAGGGGCTAAAGCCCGCGATTTTTTTGGCTCATTCTCGGCACGACTAAAGTCGTGCCCTTTCACAAAACCATTTATGCAACCAGTTCTAGTATCTAAGTCCCTGGTCCCCGTTCCCTGCTCGGGTCTTCACCCAGTTCAAGTACAGGCCCCAGGCCGCCAGGGTCGACGCATCGCGGATAGTGCCGTCGAGCATCATTCGTTCAAATTCTTCGAGCGATCTGGTGTGAATCACGAGGTCGTGTTCGGTATCGTCGGGATCGCGCTCCTTCATGGTGAGCCCCGTGGCCAGGAACACGTGTTGCTTCTGATGTGTGAACCCGTATGCTATCCACAGGAAGCCCAGGTAGGTCATCTCCGCTGCGTGCAGCCCGGTCTCTTCTTTCAACTCGCCGCGCGCCAGTTCTTCGGGATTGTCGATCTCCATCTCCCATCCGCCCTGCGGCAGTTCCAGCGCCCGTTCCTGAATGGTGTACCGGAATTGCTCCACCAGCCACACGCGGCCGTTTTCGATGGGCAGGATGATGGCGCAGTCTTCCTTGTCGACGACGCTGTAGATGCCCTCCCTGCCGTTGGAGCGCAGGATCTTGTCCTCGCGGAGCCGGAGCCACTGGTTGCGATAGATTTCGCGGGTGGCAAGGGTGGTGATGGAAGGAGCGTATTCCACGGAGTTTCCTTTGCTCAAACTTGAAGCCTATAGCATTCCGTATTCCGAGGAGATCAAGGATGGGTCTGAATCGTCGTCTCGTCGCGCAACCGGTATTTGCGAAGACGTCCCATCAACGAAGCTGGTCCGCTGGCAACAATGTGCACGAGGTTTCCTTCGTATTTGCGCGAGTGAACGACCATTCCTCCGTCGATCATGGCCAGGGCCGAGCCATCGCTCTGCGGCACGCGCAATTCGCCCTCGATCACCGGATCGGAAAACAACGCCTTGTCGATCGCATCCAGCAGCGCATCCATGCCCTCGCCGGTCTGCGCGGAAACCACTACCTCGACTTCTTGCGGATGACGGAGTGGCTGCTCGCGCTGCGCCAGCCCTTCGCGCTGGTGCGCATCGAGCAGGTCGATCTTGTTCAGCACCTCGATGCGCGGCTTGGTGAGCGCGTCGAGTTCCCCCAGGACCTTCTCAACCTGCGCCTTCTGCTCCGCACCGTAGCTCGAAGCCGCATCGCGCACGTGCAGCAGAATCTCAGCCTGTTCCACCTCTTCCAGCGTGGCGCGAAAGCTGGTGACCAGCGTATGCGGCAGATTGCGGATGAATCCGACGGTGTCGCTGAGCAGGACGCGGCGGCGGCTGGGCAACTCGATGGCGCGCAGCTTGGGGTCGAGGGTGGCGAACATGCGCGATGACTGCAAAACGTTGGCGCCGGTGAGCCGGTTGAACAGGGTGCTCTTGCCGGCATTGGTGTAACCCACCAAGGCCACCGTTGGAACCGGAACGGATTCGCGCCGCTGCCGCTGCTGGCGACGAACCCGCTTGACCGCATCGAGGTCGATCTTGACCTGGTCGATGCGCCGCTGGATCTTGCGCCGGTCGGTTTCGAGCTGCGTCTCACCGGGTCCGCGAGTGCCAATGCCGCCGCCTAGCTGCGACATAGCCTTACCTCGGCCGGTCAGGCGCGGAAGCATGTATTCGAGCTGCGCCAGTTCCACCTGCAACTGGCCCTCTCGGGTGCGCGCGTGTCGCGCAAAGATGTCGAGGATGAGCTGGGTGCGATCGAGCACGCGGCAAGGCAGGGCGGCCTCGAGGTTCCGCAGCTGGGTAGGGCTGAGGTCATGGTCGAAGAGGACAAGATCTGCTTCGGTGGATGCAGCTATGCCGGCAATCTCTTCCACTTTTCCCTGGCCGATCAACGTGGCCGGATCCGGCCGCGGACGCCGCTGCATTACCTCGGCGGCGATATCGCCTCCGGCGCTGCGGACCAGTTCGCGGAATTCAGCGAGCGACTCGTCGGCATCCAGGCCGGGCGAATCGAGGGCACGAGGGCTCTCCGGCCTTTGCTCCAGGCCGTCAGCCTTCGAAGTTGTGCTCTCGTCCGAACGCGAAGCCGCCCGGCGTGCACCATCGAGACCCGGTCGACTTCTGCGGCTATTTCCCGTGAGGTCAATGCCTACGAGAACCGCACGCTCGACTTGAGCGCCCCAACGTCCTTGATCGGTCATTGGTGCGCCTCGCCTAGATCCCAATCCCGGATGCCGCGGTCACGAATCTCTGCTCCAGGTCTATCGCTGCTCCGCATTCGCCGCAGGCGGCGCTGGGGCTGGCACAGCAGCCGGTCCCATCCCTGTCAGCGCAGGTCGATGCTCCGCATGCATCACGCTTCGATTGCTTACTACGGTCGAAATGGCGTGTTTGAAAATCAGCTGCTCCTGGCTGTTGTTCTCCAGCAAAACGGAGTACTTGTCGAAGGAGCGGATTTTTCCGGTTAGCTTCACGCCGCTGACCAGATAAATCGTAATGGGGGTCTTGTCTTTCCGAACTGTATTCAGGAAGGTGTCCTGAATGTTCTGTGCCGGCTTGTTCTCCATATGCCGATCTCCTGCTTCATTTGCTGAGAATGTTGGATGCAAATTTGCTGCATCCGTGTGATAAGACAAATCGGCGGGGACGGCGACGGAAACCCCGGAGCCGCCAAATCCCGCAATGTGACAACAATATAGCGCTTCACGAATCTTTTTCAACTCTTCCCGGCCAAATTTCGTTTCCGAAGCCGTCACATCCCTTGAAAAGGACGACAAATGGGAACCGGCTGTACCATGGTGTGTGTCAGAACCTGCAGAATCCAAGCCCATTCAGCCGAAAATCGCCCGACCCGTACCGATGCTGGACCTGAAGCGCCAGTACGAACCGCTCCAGGAAGAACTGCTTGGGGCCCTCCAGCATGTCCTAGAGACGCAACAATTCATCCTTGGCGAGCAAGTTGCGCATTTTGAGCAAAAAGCGGCCGAACACCTGAGCGTAAAGCATGCCATCGGCTGCTCTTCCGGGACGGACGCCCTGTGGCTGGCATTGGCTGCCGCGGGCATCGGGGCCGGGGACGCGGTGGTTACCACCCCCTTCAGCTTCTTCGCTTCGGTCAGCGCAATTCTTCGAGCCGGGGCTCGTCCGGTGCTGGCCGACATCGACCCCGTCAGCTTCAATCTCGATCCGAACGCTGTTGAAGCCGTCCTCGAGACCAAGCAGCCGATCCCGGTCCGGGCCGTCCTCCCCGTACACCTCTACGGCCAATGCGCCGACTGGACTGCTTTCAGCCGTCTGGAAAAGAAATACGGCCTCAAACTCATCGAAGACGCCGCCCAGGCCTGGGGAGCCAGGTGGAAAGATGCGCCCGCGGGCGGTCTGGGCGATGCTGCAGCTTTCAGCTTTTATCCGACCAAGAACCTCAGCGCCGCCGGCGATGCGGGAATGATCACAACGAACTCGGATGATGTTACCGAGTTTGCCCGAGCGCTGCGCCAGCACGGCATGCGCCGACGCTACTACCACGATGATCTTGGCTGGAACACTCGTCTCGACGGATTCCAGGGCGCCGTCCTTCAGGTCAAACTGAAATACATCGACGGTTGGAATCAGAGCCGCCGCGCAATTGCCAAGCGTTATCACGCAATGTTCCGTGCGAGAGGATTGGCGGAATCCGGCACATGGCCGCGCAATGGAATCATTCTCCCGCAGGAAGTTCCCGGTGCGCGCCATGTCTGGCACCAGTACGTCATCCGCTGTGGACGCCGCGATGCGCTGCGGGAATTCCTCACCTCGCGCCAGATCGGATCGGAGATTTATTATCCGCTGCCATTACACATGCAGCCGGCGCTCAGGAACCTGGGATATGCCGAAGGCGACTTTCTTGAATCCGAGCGCGCCGCCCGCGAAGTGCTCGCGCTCCCCATCTTCCCTGAACTCCGCGAAGATGAACAGGAGATCGTGGTCGATGCGATCGCCAAGTTTCTAAGCTAGTCGGTTTGAGGCAGCTCGATATGCAACTCAACGGGCGCTCGTGATGCCATAGAATCGACTCAGATGAAGTGCCCATACTGCGGATTTCTCCAGGATCGTGTTGTGGACTCGCGCGAAAGCAAGGAAGCTGACGCGATCCGGCGCCGGCGCGAATGCGAGAAGTGCAATCGGCGCTTCACTACCTACGAGCGCATCGACGAGATTCCCTACATGGTCGTCAAAAAAGACGGGCGCCGCGAGCGTTTCGATCGCCAGAAGGTGCTGAGCGGCCTGCTGCGCGCCTGCGAGAAAAGGCCTGTTTCCTCGACGCAGTTGGAGACAGTAGTCGATGCTACGGAGAGCTATCTGATGGACGCGCCGGAACGCGAACGCACGACGGCGGAGATTGGGGAGCTGATCATGCAGCACCTGAAGGGGCTCGACACGGTCGCATATATCCGTTTCGCCTCGGTCTACCGTGATTTCAAGGATGTACGCGAATTCAAGGAAGAGCTGGAAGACCTGCTCGAAAGCCATCGGACGGGCAAGGCAAAGAAGTAGAAGACGCTCCGTCTAACCCTGGCGCAAATCATCAATCTTTGACCGCGCAATATTGCTTACCCACATAGCCTCGCGCGGGTGCCTGCTTAAGGTATCGAATCCGGCCGTTGAAATCCTTTGCCGCTGTGTTTGTGAGCTGTACGTCCACGACCCTGACCGACTTGAGGGCGGCACGAACGATGCGTTCGGGGAGGCAGTGCATCTGCATATCTCCCCCGGATCGCCCAAGGGCAGAACGCAGCCGGGAACGAATGCGGAGGATGTGGCGCACACGGACCATTCGCGACGCGAAATCTGGAGTTGCAAACCGATCCTGCACCCCGAACACGAGAACGCCTCCTGGCTTGAGCACCCTTTCAAATTCGTGCAGATAGCCCACGGAATACTTCCGTGGAACATGCTGGAGCACGATGTTGCTATAGATAAACGAGAATGTACTGTCGGCAAAGGGCAACGAAGGACCCGCCATGGGCACATAAAAGCAATGTGGGTGCTGATTCAGCGCCTCGGCATTCTGAATCATTTGGGTGGAGATGTCCACGCCGGCACAGCAGGCAAACCGCCGCGCCATGGCCTGGGTCAGCCGGCCTACACCGCAACCGAAATCCAGCGCCATGCCTTTGAACCCGGGGATATAGCCACTTGCCGAAAGGTGGTTGAGGACGGTGTCGATCTCCGCATCCCCGGTCTCCATGAACTCGGCAACACTCCACCTTCCCCCGGCCTTCGAGGGATCGGTGAGAATTGCTCCCAGGGCATCCCGCTGGGCGAGATCTTCCCAGGCATTTCTAAGGGCGGCCAGACTCGTCATGGATTTGGTTTCGTCGTACATCTGGAAATTTAGCAGCGAGCAGCTGTCGGCTTGTCAGGGAAATGTCTTCACACTGTAACCTTCACGGGGTTAAACGTCGCCACGCTCATGGATCGGGCGAAAGAGCGGTCGCTGCTTGCTGTCGCTGACCCAAGATAAGCTAGAGACGAGGAGCCAGGAAGCTGACAGCTGACCATGTCTGATACGAAAACACACAAGATCACCCTGATACCCGGCGACGGCATCGGCCCGGAAGTCACGCAGGCCGTGGTTCGCATTCTTGAAGCCAGCGGCGCGAAGTTCGAATGGGAGCGCTTCGCCGCCGGAGCCGAGGCCTTCGAAATTTTCGGCGAGTACATTCCCCAGGCCCTGTATGAGTCCATCGAGCGGAACAAGGTCGCGCTCAAGGGCCCGGTCACCACGCCGATTGGCGGTGGATTCAAAAGCATCAACGTGACGTTGCGCAAGAAGTTCGACCTCTTCGCCAATTTTCGGCCCATCAAGAACCTTCCCGGGATCGACTCGAAGTATCCCGGCGTGGATCTGATTATCGTCCGCGAAAACACCGAGGGCGAGTACGTCGGGCTGGAACACGAGGTGGTGCCGGGTGTCGTTGAAAGCATCAAGGTGATCACGGAAAAAGGTTCGACCCGCATCGCGAAATTCGCGTTCGAGTATGCGCGGAAGCACGGCCGCAAGAAGATTCACTCCATTCACAAGGCCAACATCATGAAGCTGTCCGATGGGCTCTTCCTGCGCTGTGCACGTAAGGTGTCGGAGGGATTTCCCGAGATCTTCTATGGCGAGCACATTATCGACAACACCTGCATGCAACTGGTGATGAATCCTTACCAGTACGACACGTTGCTGCTCGAGAACCTTTATGGCGATATCGTGAGCGATCTTTGCGCAGCCTTCGTGGGCGGACTGGGACTTGTGCCGGGAGCGAACCTTGGCCATGAGTGCGCCATTTTCGAGGCGGTCCACGGCTCCGCGCCGGACATCGCCGGCAAGGACATGGCCAATCCCACGGCGTTGCTCCAGTCAGCGGTCCTGATGCTGCATCACCTCAATGAAGAGGCGGCGGCGATCAAGGTGCAGAAGGCGCTTGAAACCGTGTACTCCGAAAAGAAGTGCCTGACACGGGATGTTGGAGGGCATTGCGGGACTACCGAGTTTGCTGACGCGGTGCTGGCATCGATGGAAACCGTATAGGGAATTCGGTCGCATGCCTGCTTTCCCAGGTCTAGGAATCGAAACCTGGGGCACCCGACTAACCTCACCCCAAAGTAGCTGGAAGTCCGCGGTGCCGAGCAGCTCGCCCGGGTAGCGAAATCCAGGCGAAAACGGGGATTATTTGATGCTTCAGGTGTTTATTCCTGCGATAACACACCACGGTTTTGATTACAAGTTGGTTACTCCGAGTGGTCGAGGTATGACATTGATGCTGCAACAACTTGTCCCTCGAGACCTTCGGAATTGGGAGAATATTGCGCGGAGTGTTGCAAATTTGCCACACCGCGATTTTTTATTTGTCGTCTAATCTTGCGGTTACGATCCCCTGGTTTTTTGGGCAGTACTTAATTCGGAGTTTTTGATTGGCTTATTCCGCTCATTTGGAGCAGACCATTGCGGCACCGCTTGAGTTCTCAGGCGTAGGGCTGCACTCTGGCGCTCCGGTTACCATGCGGCTGCTGCCTGCGCCTGCTGGATCCGGCATTGTCTTCCGCCGCACTGACCTGGACAACTTTGAGATTCCCGCGACCGGGCGGAATGTGGCCAAGGTGAGCTACGCAACCAGCCTGATGCGGCAAGGTGTTTTGATCTCGACCACCGAGCATCTGTTGAGCGCGCTGATCGGCATGGGCATCGACAACGTCATCATAGAGATTGATAACCTGGAACTGCCGATCCTGGACGGGAGCGCGCTGCCCTATGTGGAAGCGTTCCGGGAAGCCGGAATCAAGTCGCAGCGCCGAAAGCGCGAGTCCATTAAAGTGCACCGGCCCGTCGAAGTTCGCGAGGGCGACAAGTTCATCGGACTGTACCCGGGGTCAGGCTATCGCATCCAATACACGATTGATTTTCCAGCCCCCATTGGCCGCCAACAAACCAGCATCGATCTCGCGGCTGAAACCTACGGCATCTTTATCGCCCCCGCCCGCACCTTTGGATACAAAGCAGACGAACAGAAGTTACGCGACATGGGCCTGATCCGCGGAGCCAGCCAGGAGAACGCAATCGTTCTCACGCCCAGGGGTCCCGAGAACGGGCCGCTGCGCTTCAGCGATGAGTACGTACGTCACAAGGTGCTCGATCTGATTGGGGATCTGGCGCTGGCAGGGCGGCGCATTGAAGGCCATGTGGTCGCGGAGCGCGCGGGCCACGCCATGCACACCGCGCTGGTGGCGAAGTTGATGAAGGATCGCTCCACGTGGGAGATGGTGCACGTTCCTGCTGGCGCGGCCGAGCCCGAAGATGAGCGGATGACGGTTGCAGCCATGCGCCGGCCGGCACTGATGGGCGTTTAAAGACAGTTTTAAGTTCGTAGTTCAGAGTTCACGGCGCCAGCTGCAATCCACTACAGAAACAAAATGCACATGGGGGTGGGGCAATCCACCTTCTTGCCTTCGTGCGCCAGCTTGCCGGTGGCGAGATCGCGCGAAAAGATCGCGAGGTTGCTGGAATTCTGATCGGCGACCAGCATCCAGTGCTCTTCGGGATCAAGCGTGAAGTTGCGGGGAGTCTTGCCACCGGTGCTGGAGCGTTCCATGGGAGTAAGCGCGCCGGTGGCCGGTTCGCATTTGAAGCTGTACAGGAAGTCGGTGCCGCGATTCGCAAAGTAGACGTAGCGGCCATCTTTGGTGATCACGGTGTCGCAGCCTGTGTTGCCTTCGGGCGCATCCTTCGGATCGGGGAGCGGTGCGTTGGGCGGAAGCAGTTCGATGGTGTGGATGCGTTTGAAGTTTCCATCGGCCTTGTTCCAGTTCAGGATGTCCACCGACGAGGCCATTTCGTTCATGGAATAAGCAGTATGGCCGTTGGGATGAAAGTGAAGAGTGCGCGGTCCGGCACCGGGAGCGGCATGGTAGGCACCGGCGGATTTGAGTTCTGCGGTTTCGGTCGAGAAGGTGTAGATGTGGATCATATCGCCGCCCAGATCGTTGACATAGGCGAAGCGATTGTCGGGTGAGAACGAAGCAAAGTGCGCGTGCGCGGATTCCTGGCGCTGGGGATTGGGTCCATGCACGGTGTAATGCTCGCTCCATACCAAGTCGCTCAACTTGCCGTTGGTCACTTTGAAGCTTGCCGCGCTGGCGCCGCCGTAGTCCGCTGAGATGAGAACGCGACCAGTGTGGTCGATGGCGCAGTGGCAGGTGCCTTTGTTGGCGGAGTTGACGCCGGAAAGCTGCTCCAGCTTGCCATCTATGACGCGGAAGCTGGCGAGTTCGCCAGTGGGCTTGCCATTGAAGCTGTCGACCTCGCAGGCGGCGAAGAGGTATTTGCGGTCGGGCGAGAAACAAATCCAGTCGACCATGTCGATCTTTGCGGCGACGCCGACCGGGGTCAGATCGCCGCTCGCCGGATTCCAGTCGAAGGAACGGATGCCATCGGCTGTATTGGAAGCGACGAAGATGCGGCGAGTGCGGGCTTGGGAGAGCCCGGTGGTGGCGGCGAGAAGCGATGCGGCAGACGCAGACATTAGAAAATTGCGGCGAGTAAGGGTTCGCATGACATCAGCGATTGTCGCCGATGACACGCGCGTGGCGCCAATGCAGCAACGAAGAACAGGCGCATCCGGTTAGATGCGCCTGCCTGGAGCGCGGAATGCTCTTGCAGGTTGATGTTCAGCGCTCGAGTTTGAAGATGACGTCTACCGTGGTCTCTACTTCGACCGGCTGCTGGTTAAGCAGGTACGGACGATAGCGCCACGTTTTGACCGCGTCGATGGCAGCTTGCTGAAGCATCGGGTGCCCGCTCATGACGCGGAGATTCTCGATGGTGCCGGTCTTGGAGATGGTGGCTTGAAGTTCTACTGTTCCTTCGATGTGAGCTGTTTTGGCGATGATGGGGTATAGCGGGATGCTCTTGAAGATGATGTTCCCTTCGACGAGCCTGGATGGCAGACGGATAGTTGCCGGCGCGGGGGGATGCACGACGGTGACGGGCTGTCCGTGGCCGAAGGGATTGGTGCCTTGGCCGTTGGGACCGCCGATGCCGGTGTCCGTAGCGATGTTGTTTTGGAAAGCCGGTTCCGGAGCTGAGGGCGTGTTGATGACATGCGGAATTGTGGGCGGGGCGATCAATCGACCCGCATCAAAGTCGGAGAAATGTGGTCGCGCGGGCTGGACGTGCACGGGCTGCGGGGGCGGCTCGGGTTTGGGCGCTTCCGGCGCGACGATCAGCGACGGCAGCATGTGGCTGGGAAGGGCGTTGGGATAGATGAGCGGGATGAGGATCAGCGTGGCGAGAATTGCGCCATTGAGCGCAAAGGTGGCAAACATCCAGCGGCGGCTGCGCGTCTTGATTCTGCCTGTCGATTCAAACGTGGAGTCTTCAAACATGGCGTGCCTCCCAACCTCAATTCAGCCGCGCCGGTGGGAGGGCGGAGGCGCCGGGGGTCATGCCCGCTCGCGATGCTCGCTAAGGCGGCGCAAGAGCGGCCGATCTCACCATTCCGTTCATCCCATTCGGTACCACTGTGCTCAATGTAGACACCGCGGGCGGAAGGAATGTTCCTGGAAAGTTCGCGGAGGCAATCACGGCGTTCGCGCTAATCCCAGGTCCCAAAATCGGGACCTGGGGCACCCAAGATCACCGGCGGAAATTGCCTGATGAACTCGATGTGCCACCTTTGCGTTACACTCCAGAACATTCAGAACAGGACGTTCGGGGGCTTCCATGAGACTGTCTCGCTTGTTTTTGCTTGGCGCCGCTGCATTCGGAATCACGTTTGGGTCCGCACAGGAGACGCATCGGCCCTCCGACGCGACTGCAAGCAACAAGTCGCCGGATCCTGCAGCCACGCTCGCCTATATTCAGAACGCATGGGATTCGCTGACACGCTCGATGGTCGATTGCCATTCGCTGGTCGACATCAAGGTGACTGCGAATCCGATTCTCTACATGCCCGCGGAGGTGACGGCTCCGCCGGACGTTGCGGCGCTCAGCGAGAAATGCAACGTAAAGGTTGCGAGCCTGCCACGCCGGATTGAGAAGCTCGGGGATGTGACTCCGGACGAACTGCCGGCGGCGGGACTGCTGTATCTTCCCAATCCTTACGTGGTTCCGGGCGGGCGCTTCAACGAGATGTATGGATGGGACAGCTACTTCATTCTGATCGGGCTGGAGGCGGACCATCAAGAGGCGCTGGCCAAGGGGATGGTGGATAACTTTCTTTTTGAGATTGAGCACTACGGCGCGGTATTGAATGCGAATCGCACCTACTACCTGACGCGCTCACAGCCGCCATTTCTGACGTCGGAGATTCGCGCGGTGTATGAGAATCCTGCGAGCTTCGCGCCAACACCGGACGGACGCAAGGAAGGGCGCGCATGGCTGGAACATGCCTACACGGCGGCGGAGAAGGACTATTCCACTTGGACGCGGCCAGAACACAAAGCAGGGATGACGGGGCTGGCACGCTACTTCGATTACGGCACGGGACCGGTACCGGAGATGGCCGACGATAGTACCTACTACTCCGACGTGATCCGCTGGCTAGAGGCGCATCCCAAGGCGGTGAGCGCCGAGGAGGCGGGCGCGCCCTACCTGGTGAAAGGGCCGGAACATCCAGACGATGCAGAGACCGGAGGGCTGAAACAGACGAGTTGCGATGTCAAGACCAGCGTGGTGTGCCTGCGCGCATATGCCGATGGATACAGGCTGAGCAGGGATTTTTATCTTGGCGATCGGGCCATGCGGGAATCGGGATTCGATCCCAGCTTTCGGTTTGGTCCGTTTGATGGCTCAACGCATCATTACGCGCCAGTGTGTTTGAACAGCCTGCTTTATCGCTATGAACGCGATCTCGAGCACATTGCATTGGTGCTGGGCAAAGGCACGGAAGCGGCGCGTTGGGGAAAACGGGCGCAGATGCGGAACGCCGCGATTCATCGCTATTTGTGGAAGCCGCAACAGGGAGTCTTCGCGGATTACGATTTTGTGAAGCACAAATCTTCAGACTATGCCTACATTTCGTCGCTCTATCCGCTTTGGGCTGGCGTGGCTTCGCGCGAGGAGGCAAAGAAAGTTGTCGCGAAGCTCAATTTGTTTGAGCGGCCGGGCGGCCTTTCGATGAGCAACTACGACTCGGGCATGCAGTGGGACGAGCCGTTTGGATGGGCGCCGACGAATTGGGTGGGCGTTGCGGGATTAGAGGCTGCGGGGTTCCGCGAGGATGCCAAGCGGCTGGCGCAGAAATGGGATGCCACGGTGGACCAGGGATTCGCCAATGACGGAACCATCCGCGAGAAGTACAACGTGGTCTCGGGCAATGCGAATGTTCAGGTGAGCGCGGGTTACAAGACGAACGTGATTGGCTTCGGATGGACCAATGCGGTGTATTTGAAGATGAAGGAGATTGTGGCGGAGAATTCAGGGAGCAAAGCGGCAGATTAGAAGATGTCTCACAGCCCGCGGGCGGGCAGTTCGAGAAACCGGGCGGCCCTCCGGGGCGAGGCGAAACTTTCGTGCGGCGATCCCAGGGCTAAAACAGGTTGCAGAAAAACGGAGAAAGTCGGGCGAATCACCAAGAGGAGCATCACTCAGGGGCTAAAAGCCCTCCTTGATATTGCATGACTTTGCGGCACGGCTTAAAGCCGTGCCCTTTCAAAACCCACTATTCCGGGAGGGTTTTGGTGCCGTTGATGTGGAATGTTCCGGTTAAGGTTTGCGCGGATGTATCGGGCTGGCCGCCGCCTACGAAGACCGTATAGTCTCCAGCGGCGATGACTGGCTCTCCGGCTTCTGTCACCATGCTCAGGTCACGGTTCTTCAGCTCGAAGTGCACCTTTTGCGATTGGCCTGCCGCGAGGTGCACGCGCTCGAATCCGCGAAGGGCACGAAGGGGCGCTCCAGGCAAATTGGGGAACTTGAGGTAAAGCTGCACGACCTCGTCTCCGTCACGGCCGCCGCTGTTGGTCACAGTCACATCGGCCGCGACGGGATCACCCGCGGCGACGGTTTGTTGAGCGATGCCGAGATTGCTGTAGGAGAATTTCGTGTAACTCAGGCCGTAGCCGAAGGGATACAGCGGCGTGCCAGTGAAGTAGCGATAGGTGCGGCCCTTCATCGCGTAGTCTTCGAATGGCGGAATCTGGTCGACGCTTTTGTAGAACGTGACGGGAAGACGGCCGGCCGGATTGTTTTTTCCTGACAGCGTTTCGGCCACTGCAGTGCCGCCCTCTTCGCCGGGATAGAAGGCGTCGAGAATGGCGTTGGCATGCTCATTTGCCCAGTTGACTGCGAGCGCGCTGCCATTGGTCAGCACTAGGATCACCGGTTTGCCGGTCGCTGCAACAGCTTCGAGAAGGTCTTCTTCAGGCTTGGGTAGATCGATGCTGGTGCGGTCGCCACCTTTGAAACCGGGCACACTCACCTGCATCTCTTCTCCTTCGAGTTCGCTGGTGATGCCGAGGACCGCGACGATCACGTCGGCATTTTTTGCGGCCTCGATCGCGGCGGGTTTCGGCTGGAGATCGACCTTGGACCAGACGAGGACCGCGTCGGGTTTGCCATTCTCGGTCGGCGAGTAGTCAACGTGAAGTTCGGCGGGCTTGCCTGCGTCGAGGTGCACGCGGCCGAGCCTGGCGTCAGATGGATCTCCCTCATACGACGAGGTGACGTTCTTGCCTTCAATCCGCATGCGGAAGAAGCCGCTGGCCTTCATGCCGATGTTGTAGTCGCCGGTTTCGGGTGCAGTGATCGAGCCTTCGTAGCGAATCACAAGCGGGTGGACGCTGGCGGCTTCCGACGGCAGTTGCATGGCGCCGGCGTCGATGGAGGATTCGGTCAGCGTGGCAACAGGTTTCGTGGCCTCCGGGTTGTTGATGTTGCTCATGTCGAACTTGGAGAAGCTCGCCTTGATGCCGGGCTTGCCATCGACACTGAATGCGGAGGCCGGTACCGGCTCGGAGTCGTGGCCGAGGAACTGCGTTCCGGATACGTAGGTGATGGTGTCGCCGGAGAACTCTTTGAGCAGGCCTTCGAGGACAGAGACCGTGTGCGTAGGCGCGCCGTTGTAGTTGCCGAGGAGGACCTTGGTTTGATTGGCTAACGGGCCGACAACGGCGATCTTGATGCCGCTGGTTTTCAAAGGCAGCGTCCCGTCGTTCTTCAGGAGGACCATCGACTCATTGGCCAGCTGGCGGGCGAGCGCGCGATGTGCGGGGCTGTTCAGTTCGTTCTCGTTGATCTTGGAATAGGGATCGAGCTCCGGTGGATCGAACATGCCGAGCCGCATGCGCGCGGTGTAGAGCCGGACCAGCGCGGTGTCGATATCACTCTCTTTCAGGAAGCCCTGCTTGACGGCATCGACATAGGCCTTGTAGTCGTGATCATCCTTGACGAGGAATCCGCCGTCGACGCATTCGTTGTCCATGCCGCGCTGGAGGCTGATGGCTGAGGCGGCGGGCTGCGACGGCTTGAAATGGTGGTTGCGATAGATGTCAACGACTGCTCCGCAATCGGACACAACGTAGCCGTGGAAGTTCCACTTTCCGCGAAGCTGATCCTGGAGCAGGAATTCGCTGGCGCATGCCGGCTCGCCGTTGATGTCGTTGTAGGCACACATCACAGAGCCGGCCTTGGCTTCGGTGACAGTGGCGCGGAAGGCAGGCAGGTAGGTGTCGAGTTCGTCGTGCTTGCTGACCGCGACGTCGGCGGTGTGGCGGGTTGACTCCGGCCCGCTGTGGACGGCGTAGTGCTTGGGCGTAGAGATGGTGCGGTAGTATTTCGGATCGTCTCCCTGCATACCGGTGACGAAGGCGACGCCCATGCGTGCGGTGAGGAAGGGGTCTTCGCCGTAGGTCTCCTGACCACGGCCCCAGCGGGGATCGCGAAAGATGTTGATGTTGGGCGACCAGAAGTCGAGGCCTTGGAAGAACATGTTGGGGCGATGTTCGCGGACAGCCTGCGCGTGCTTGATGCGTCCCTCGATGCTGATGTCGACGGCCATCTTGTGGATAGCAGGCGTGTCGAACGTCGCGGCGAGGCCTATTGGCTCGGGAAACTCGGTGGTGCCGTTGTTGATGACGCCATGGAGGGCCTCGCTCCACCAGTCGTACTGGGGAATGTTGAGACGGGGAATGGCCCGGGACTGGTTGACCAGTTGCGAAGCTTTTTCTTCGAGCGTCAAGCGATGGACGAGGTCGGCGGCGCGCTGCTCCGGCGCCAGACTGGGATCAAGGTAGGCCGGCTTTTGATTCTCCTGCGCATCAGAGAAAAGAGCGATAGTGAACAAAACGAGCAAAGAGGCAAGTGACCGGATTCGGAAGAGGTTCATTGGATTTCCCCGGGCGGCTGGATTCAGATTTCTGCGGATCAGAAAACGCTTCCTGCCCACCGGAAGCCAACGGTAATGGGCTCACCCCGTTCGGGTCAAGCGGGCAATCTGCTAAACAGCTCTGGAAAATCGCTTTTCCATCTCCGAGACCGGCCAGGTGTAACCTTTCCCCGGCAAGTTGCGTAAGAAGTGTCAGAAAGGAAGCCGGGATGCGGGACGAGGGAAGCAGCGTCCTCCTGAGGTTTCGACAAGGCGACGTCGACGCTTTCGAGACGTTGTTTCATACGCACCAGCGCTCGGTGTTCGGGTGGGCGCTGCGCATTGTGCGCGACCGCAGCGCGGCGGAGGATGTGACGATTGAGGCCTTCTGGCGGATGCACCAGGCACATGCACGTTTCGATTCTGATCGCGGGTTTGAACCGTGGGCCAGGCGGATCGCGACGCATGCCGCTCTCGACTGGCTGCGAAGACAGAAACCGGAGAGCCAGGCGCCACCCGAGATGCTGGAGAGTACAGCAGCGCCCGCGACGAGCGATGCCGCGGTTTCGGAGGAGATCCGGCGGAAGACTCTGCTGGCGTTTTCGCGATTGCCGCCGAAGCTGCGCATGACGGCGCTGCTGGCAGTGGTAGAAGAGCGGCCGCACAAGGAAGTTGCCGAGGCGCTTGGAATCACGGTGCCGGCTGTGAAATTGCGGGTGTTCCGTGCACTGCGTTTGTTGCGAAAAGATTTGAATGCGATGGGGATCAAGCCATGACCGAAGACAGCGAACAGGGATTTGGAAGCAGGGATCGGGGATCAGGGATCAGAGATCAGAGATGGCCTATGGGCGAATCCGGCAAGGACGACGAGGCGGGTCGGATGGAGCTGTTGCTTAAATGCGCCTTGCCGCGCGTGGGTGATGAACCTGCGATGGATCCCGACCTCTGGCCGGAGATGTTGCGACGGATGGACGGCGAGAGTGTCCGCAGCGCAGCCAGGGTTCCGTGGTTCGACTGGGCGCTTGCGGGTGGGCTGGTGGCATTTGCTGCAGTTGTTCCGCGGACCATACCGGTGATCCTCTACTACCTCTGAGATTGGCGGGGCGACCCCCGCAGAAAGTGAGTCTGCAATGAACACGCATCCGTATCTGAGAGCATTCATGGCGGGAACGCTGGTGCCTACGCTGCTGCTTCCTCTCCTGCTGGTTGTGTTCATCGTGCTGAGGCTGGAGATGCAGATTTCGTTCCCGATCGAGCGTGGACTAGTGTTTCCGATGGCTCTTGTGCCGGGGCTCTGGGGAGTGTGGAATGTGCTGTGGGAGTGGTCGCACGAACGCACTCATCTGCCGGTTGGCGTGCATGGGGCGATTCTGCCGCCACTGATGATGCCGGTTGGTGCGTTGATCGCGACACACGGGGGTTTGCTGAGGCTCGGCGCCACGTCCGTCACCTGGTTCAATGCCGTCACTGTGCCTTATGCGTTGATTGTGCTGGTTCTCGCGGTGGGAATGACCGCCTATTACCTGGCATGGAAATACATCGTGGGTTACGCGAACCGGGTGCTGGGAATTGCGTAAAGGCGGTGGTCAGCGGTCAGACGTTGGGCGAGAAGAAGTCGCCGAGGCCGGCGCGGTGGGCGTGGGCGACCATGGTGGACTGAATTTCCAGGGCAAGCGCGAGCGCGTTGCGACCCTGGCGCGCGGTGACGAGCGGCTGGCGGCGGGTGCGCACGGATTCGAGGAACGACTGAATCTCCAGCCGCAATGGCTCGCCCGGCGTAACCGGCGGCTTGAGAAACGAGAGTCCAGGGTTCGGACTGGCTTGAGGATCGCCCGAGTTGGCCGCGGCAAGTTGCGCCAGCACCGCCGGATCGACGCGACCACCGGCAATTGCTGCGGCGATCTCCGGCGTGATGCTGGCGTCGAGGCGAATCACGAGCAGGTCCTGGCGTGCGTAGTCGACGGAGACGTAGGCACGGGGCTGGAAGAAGCGAAGCTTGCGGACTTTTTCCGTTGAGACGCGCGACGCCGTGAAATTCGCCACGCAACCAGATTCGAATTCGACGCGTACGTTGGCGATGTCGACCTTGGGCGAGAGGATGGGCAAGCCGACCGCTCGAACTTCGCACACTGGCGAGTTGGCCATGGTGAGCACGATGTCGAGGTCGTGAATCATAAGGTCGAGCACGACATCGACGTCGAGCGATCGCGGAGAGAAAACTGAGAGCCGATGCGCCTCAAAGAACATCGGGCGGCGAAGCTGGGGTTGAACTGCTAAGACGGCTGGATTGAAGCGTTCGAGGTGGCCGGGCTGGAGAATTCTCTGGTGCTTTTCGGCGATCGCGATCAGTTCATCTGCCTGGGCCGACGTAGCAGCAAGAGGCTTTTCCACGAGGAGATCGAGTCCGGCGTTCAGCAATTCCGATGCGACCGCGTGGTGGTGAAGCGTGGGAACGGCGACCGTAGCGGCATCGAGCTTGAGATCGGCGGCGAGCAAATCCTCGACGGAAGCGAAGATCGGGATTGCAAATCTGGATTCAGCTTCTGCGGACCGAGCCGGATCGGGCTCGACCGCTGCCACAAGAGCCACGCCTTGATCGGCCGATTGCAGTTCGCGATAGACACGAAGGTGATTGCGGCCGAAAGCGCCGGCTCCAATTACGGCGACACGACAATTGCCTTCGGTTGCTATCGCTAAGCCCCTTTGCCCTCAACTGCGCGCAGGCAGCGGGTGTAGAGCTCGAGGAGCTGCGTGACGTGCTCCTCCGGCTTGGCAGCGCCAGCGCCGCTGAACCCGGTAGAACCCGCCGCGGGACGGCCTACGCCGACGGTTCCGGCGACGAACTTGAGCAGATCGAGCGCGATGTCTTCATTGCGGCGGGCGCCGAGTCCCGCGTTTGTGAGGGCGTCCATACTGATATGTCTCCGAAAAGAGATGCTATCAGATCGCGAGCTAAGTGCATTCGATTTGCCTCACGCGCCGTTTCGAAGGACGGGCGGTTTGATCGGGCAGGAACGATTACGATGGAAACAGAAGGCCGTGAGGATAACAATGCCGGCCGATTCCCGTTCATGGTTCTGCATCGCGTTTCGAGATTCAGCAATCCGGTTTTTCTTTTAGCCCTCGCCGCCGCCCTGATTGCTTTTGTGGTGCAGTCAGGAGAGTTGGGTAGCGCGGACACCATGCACCGCCTGCAATCCACGCACTCGTTCTGGACGTCGGAGCCACCGGTATTTCCCAACGAATATCCCGAATTTGGCGTGCATGGACGCAATGGCTCGCTGCAAAGCTGGTATGGAATCGGGCAGTCGGTCCTGATGCTGCCGTTCGATGTTCTCGGCACCGGCATCCAGGATCTGCACATCTTCGATCACTATGGCGATACCGATCCGACGGTGCGCGACATCGTCGTCACCTTCCTGACCCAGATGCTGATGAACGTACTGACTGCGCTGGTGTGTTTCAAGCTTCTGCGGCAGTTTTCATTCAGCGTGAATCATTCGGTCGCGGGGGTGCTGGCTTTTCTGCTGGCGACAACGCATCTGCACTACACGCAGAACATGATGGAGAACAACTACATCTGCCTGCTGACGCTGGCGGGCTTCTGCTTTGAGTACGAGTGGATCAGAACCGGCAGCAGGCGCGCGCTGGTCATTGGCACCGGCGCCCTGGGGCTGAACCTGCTGACCCGGCTTACTACAGGCCTGGATCTGCTGGCCGGTGTGCTGTTCGTGCTGCTGGTGCTGTGGTTCGATGGGGTGCGCGGGCGAGATTTGTGGCGGCGGTGCAGAGAATATGCGGTGATTGCGATTCCGGTGTTCTGCATCTTCGGATTTTTGGACCGGCTCTATCAATTCCATCGCTTTGGATCGTGGACCAACACTTACGTGAGTCTTGTGGCTAAGGAAACGCTCGCGCGCGACCCGAGCCTGCCTGCGAACTATCCGTGGACCACACCGTGGCACCTCGGCTTCATATGGCCGCTGACGGTGCCGGAAAAGTCGATCTTTCTCTTCGATCCGCTGATCGTTCTTGCACTGGTGCTACTGGTTGTGCACTGGCGTCGGCTTTTGCCGGCGGTGCGCGCATATGGGATCGCGTCCCTACTATTGCTGCTGGCGTATCTCAGCTTTTATGCGCGGTACTTTGCCTGGGCCGGCGATTTCGCCTGGGGAGACCGATATGTTTCGACCGCCGTCGAGTTGGTGGCGTTGCTGGGCATTCCACTGTTGCTGAAGTACCGGCGCGAAGCTGGCCGCGCCATCTGGGCGCTCGGGATGGTTTTGCTGTGCGCGAGCATCGTGGTCCAGATTGCGTCTCTGATGTTCTGGCTGCCGCTTGAGATCTACCAGGAAGAGACGTTCGGACATCCGACGTTTGTGATCGCGCTGCGGATGAAGAACATCATTGCTTTTGCGCTGGGGAAGATGGCGGCGTGGGGGCTGAATACTCTCGCGATGACGCAGGACCCATGGGACTACGTGCACATCACCTGCTGGAACTTCCTTCCGTTCTTGCTGAAGCGGGTGGGCGAAGCTCCGGCATGGGTGGTTCGGATTGCGTTCGGTGTGTGGTTCAGCGGCCTGGCGGCACTGGCGGCAACGCTCATGAGGATTCGCCAGCTTGCGAAACAAACCACCCATCCTGACGCCTAAACATCTCAGCAGTTCAGCGCGGTACCCTGAAATCAATGCGAACGGCATACATCGGGTTGGGAGGAAACATGGCCAGTTACGCCGGGCCCCCGCCGGATACCCTGGCCGCTGCGCTGCTGCGACTGGCAGATTTAGGACGAGTCGCCGCTCGCTCTTCGCTCTATAGAACCGATCCGGTCGGCTTTACACACCAGCCGCAGTTCGTAAATGCCGTGGTTGCCCTGGAAACGGACCTTGAACCCCGGGCACTGCTCAAGAAATTGCTTGAGATCGAAAAAGAATTCGGCAGGGACCGCTCTGTGGGTATCCCGAATGGGCCACGGACACTGGACTTGGATATCCTGCTGATGGATGATCTCAAGATCGGCGAGCCCGGCCTGGAGCTTCCTCATCCGCGGCTTGCTGAACGCGGATTTGTACTGATACCTCTGAGCGAAATTGCACCAGACCTGCGAATCCCCGGGCGTGAGGAAACGGTCGCGGGGCTGGTGCAGGCGATCCAGAATCATATTGAGGGTGAAGCCGATGCGGTGTTGCGGATGGAAAGTGATCGATGGCGTTCTGCGCCGCTGCAGTAACATTGCGCCGGCGCTCATCGCGATATTGATGGCCGCGACTGCCTTCGCGCAACGGCCGCCGGTGCCGATTACGCTGACGGTCGAGGATAAGGCCGGCTCCGTTATTGCGGGCGCCAGCGTCGAAGAGGCTGGCGGCGCCTTGCTTGGCCGCACCGATACCAACGGCCAGCTCACCATTCGCTGCCGGATTCCCTGCCGTCTTCGCATCGAAGCCCAGGGATTCGCCGGGAAGTTTATCGAGGTCAGCGCGAACACGACCGTCCAACTGGATCCGGCGGAGACAAACGAGCAGGTTACTGTCACCGCATACCGGGCACCGTTGGGATCGCTCGAAAGCCCGATGATCACGCGAGTTCTATCGCCGAGTGCGCTGAGCACCACAGCGTCCGTCACTATGGATGGAAAGGTGCGTCAATTGCCGGGAGTAGAGCTCTTCCGGCGCTCCAGTTCGCTGGTTGCCAATCCAACATCGCAAGGAGTGAGCCTGCGCGGGCTGGGGTCTACTTCTGCGAGCCGCACGCTCGTGACGGATGACGATGTGCCGCTGAACGATGCGGTGGGAGGGTGGATTCACTGGGAGGAGCAACCAGAACTGGCGGTCGATCGCGTCGAGGTGCTGCGCGGCGGAGCGAGCGACCTGTATGGATCGAGTGCCATCGGAGGCGTGGTCAACGTGGTTTCGGCGCGTCCTTCCGCTTCGCTGGGCGAAATCCGCACCAGCTACGGAGCGCTGGGCACGTACGACACGAGTGGACTGCTCGAAACAAAGCTGGGCGCATGGGGAATCGTGGCGTCGGGCGGCGCAATCGGCACCGATGGTTTCATCCAGGAAGCCCCTTATCAGCAGGGGCCCGTCGACACGAATTCAAACATGCACGGGCAAAACGGGTTGCTCGATGTGGAGCACAATCGCGGTCCGTTGCGGTTGTTCGTTCGCGACAGTGCGTTCAATGAAGCGCGCGCGAACGGTACGCCATTTCAGGCAAACGGTACTCGTCTGTGGCGCTATGCCACCGGCGCTGACTGGAAAGGGCCACAGAACGCTTCCGCGATTTTGAGGATTTATGGGTCGACCGAGCGCTATCGGCAGACGTTTTCCAGCATCACGAATACGCCGACAATCGTGAATCCGACCTGCATTTTTCGTTGCGGAGAGACGCCTACCCGCTTCGCTCTCATCCCCGACAATGAGCTTGGCGCTGCGATGCATTGGAATGAGCCGATCGGACGCGAACTGCTGATTGTTGCGGGAGCGGATACGCATGATGTGCGCGTCTGGGATCGTGAACAGACGTTCGGAGCGAGCGCGGCGCTTACGAATTTGCGCGATCATCAGCGGGATTCTGGCGGCTATGCGGAAGCGATGTGGACACATGCCGGGTGGACTATTACTGCGTCGAGCCGGCTGGACTGGTTTCAGAACTATGACGCACACCGGGTGATCTGGAATGGCTCGACGTGGACATCTGCTGCGACACAGCCGCCTCAGAAGGATGAGCGGCTGTTCGACCCGCGGATGGGAATTTCGCGGAAGCTGGGAGGCCATTGGGCGCTTTCCGCGTCAGGGTTTCGTGCGTTCCGCGCGCCCACGCCCAGCGAGCTCTATCGATCGACGCAGGTCGGGAACAAGCTCACGCTGCCCAATTCCTCGCTCCTGAGCGAGCGCGCCACGGGGTGGGAGGCGGGTGTCGCGAGTGAATGGCGCTGGGGTACGGTGCGCACCAGCTACTTTGATACGCAGGTGAACCGGCCGATCGTCGCAGTCACCACAAATCCAAACTCATCGCCTATTCTGCTGCTGCGCGAAAACCTCGGACAGATTGAAAGCCGCGGTGTTGGCGTCGATTTCGAAACTGCGCCGGAGCGCTGGCTTGCGTTGGATGGTGGTTATCAATACGCGCACGCAGTGGTATCGCGCGGGACGCAGGACCTGGGCAATTGGATTCCCGAGGTCGCGCACAACATGGCAACGCTGAACCTGCGCGCATTCAGGCCGCGGCTGGGAACGCTCAGTCTGCAGAGCCGGCTGAGCGGCCACCAGTACGACGATGACGCGAACCTCTTCCTGCTGCATAGCTACTTCCGGGTCGATGCTTACGCGTCGCACGATGTCGGATCGCATCTGGAACTCTTCGCCTCGGGCGAGAACCTGCTCGATCGCAGCATTGAAGTTTCGAAGACACCGACGACGACGCTGGCTACCCGTCGCCTGATCAGTGCCGGAATGCAGTTCAAGCTGGGCGGCGCGAATTAGGGCTTTGTTTGATTCGTGCTTTCCCAGGTCTCAAACGCGAGACATGGGGCACCCACAGTTCAGCCTGGGGCGCAATTAGCGCATCTTCTTGCCTTCAGCGAGTCTTAAGCAATCAGACAAAAACAGCAAAACTCGTCGCAACGAACTTGTCATCGTTGTGTTCGAGTAGGTGTGAGTGGCCAGGAGCGAATTTAAGCCACCGCCGTCACAGAAGGAGAAACACCATGAAACTGATGAAGCTTGTACTTGTGGCGGCACTGACTGCAGCGCCGGCCCTGACATTCGCCCAGACAACCGCGCCTGAACAACCGAAGAACCCGATCGTAAAGCGCGAGTTCAATCAGCAACAGCGCATCGGCAAAGGAATCAAGAATGGCTCATTGAATGCGCGCAAGGGAGCACGCCTTGAGCGGCAGCAGTTCCGAATCCATCGCCAGATGCGTGCCATGCGCGCCCGCCACAACGGCCGACTCACGATGAAGAATCGTCGCTTTGTCGCGCACCGGCAGAAGGTGGCCTCACGCCGCATCTTCCGTGCGAAGCACATGCATCGCCGGATTGGGTAGTCAAAAGCTCGGAGTTGATGAATGCGCCTCGTCCGTCTGTTCTGCGGGCGGGGCGCAGTTTTTGTTTCGATAGAATGACGAAGTGAGCCTTGCATTCAACCTGATCAACACGACCGACTCTGGTGGACGACGTGCGCAAATCGATCTGCCGCATCACACGGTAGAGACCCCGGTATTCATGCCGGTGGGCACGGCAGGCAGCGTCAAAGCGGTTCCGCAGGACGTGGTTGAGGCGCTGGACGCGCAGATCATTCTCGGCAATACCTACCATCTCTATCTTCGACCCGGCCACGAGGCCGTTCGCCGCATGGGCGGGCTGCATCGGTTCATCAGCTGGCCACGCGCGATGCTCACCGACTCCGGTGGATTCCAGGTTTACAGCCTCACGCAACTGCGTAAAGTGACGGATGAGGGCGTCCGCTTTCGATCGCATCTCGACGGCAGCAGCCACTTCTTCACGCCGGAGCATTCCATGGATGTGCAGATCGCACTGGGTGCCGATATCTGCATGGCCTTCGATGAGTGCACTGAATATCCTGCGGATCGTGCACGAGCCGAGGAAAGCTTGCGGCTGACAATGGCGTGGGCGCGACGCTCTCTCGATCATTTTCGCGCGCATCAGAATGAGGTGGTGTGGAGCGAGGAGTTGGGCGGACGCACGCAGAGTCTCTTCGGCATTGTGCAGGGCGGGATGTACCACGACCTGCGACGCGAATCAGCCCAGCGGCTGGTCGAGATGGAATTCGACGGCTATGCGATTGGAGGGCTCAGCGTGGGCGAGCCTCGGGAAATGACACTCGAGGTGATCAGCGAGGTCCTGCCAATGCTGCCGAAGGACAAACCGCGCTATGTGATGGGCGTGGGTTATCCCGACGAGATCGAGCTATACGCGCGCATGGGCGTGGACATGATGGACTGCGTGCTGCCCACGCGTGCGGCGCGGCACGGTCTGCTGTTCACCAGCGAGGGCCGCGTCAACATCAAAAACAAGCAGTACGCGGAAGACCAGGGGCCTGCCGATGCAGCGTGCGATTGCATGGTGTGCCGCCGCTACTCGCGCGCCTATCTTCGCCACCTGATGCAGGCGAGCGAGCCGCTGGCGGGAACGTTGAATACGATTCACAACCTCGCCTACTATCTGGGGATCATGCGGCGCGTGCGAGCCGATCTTGCTGTTGGGCCGGTCAGATCGTAATCGCCGAACCGAGCAGTTGCTTGAGAGCCTGCACGTATTCCGCAAGCGCCTGGCGGCCGTTTTCAGTGATGCGGTAGATGCTCTGCGGCTTGCGCATGACAAACGTCTTCTCAACCGCGACGTAGCCAGCCTCTTCGAGCTTCAGCAATTGCGCACCGAGATTGCCGTCTGTCGAGCCGGTCTTGGAACGCAGCCACGTGAACTCCGCCTGCTCGACACCGGCGAGCAGCGAAAGCAGAGCCAGGCGCAGCTTGCCGTGAATCACGGGATTCAGTTCAGGTAGCTCAGGCATGTGCAACTTCGTGCCGGCTTCGGCGCGACTCCAGGATCATGGCGTAGATACCGAAGACGATCTGGCAGAGAAACAGCGCGGAGAGGAAGACCATGGTGACCTGAGTCTCCGAACCGAAGCACGCAGCAACACTGGTAATCCACCAGACGGCGGCGCAGGCGATCTGCGATTTCCACTTCAGGATGATTCCGGACGCGCCATTCGCGACGCCGAGCATGCTGGCCACGATGGCGACGAAAGAATGCTCATCGAGCCTGCCGGTCCCTGCCAGCGATGGAAAGATGAGAATCATCGAGATGCCGACTGAAATCCAGATGGAAACGATGGCGCGTCCGATCGTGGTGTCGGGCTTGCCTTTTCCCTTTCGGATACCGATGGCAATCGTCAACAGAGCCACGGAGAACATGGTAACGGGCCATGCCGGGACAGTATGAACACCCCATATTGCAATGGTCCCTCCCTTCGAGGCCCAGAGAATCGCGACGACGTAGGCCAGCCCCCAGAGAAGAAACGTCCAGCCCCAGCTCTCAGTTTTGCGGCGACCTTCGGCGATCATGCTCTGGATGAGAGTGAGCCGTTCCTGTAATTCGCGTGCACTTGTTTCGTCTTGCATATCAGATCTCCTTGGAATTGCGAGTTGCGGCTGAAGAGTGCTTCGCTCGGTAAACTCCTCAGGGCTGGCGGTTGAGAAGCATATCGACGCTGCGATGCGGCGGCGCGCTACCGAAGGTGACATCCGTGGATTCCTGCCATTCGCCCTTCGCGGTCAGGTGCATGGTGTTGCGGATCTTGGCCGGGCCAGCATCGAATCCCCACGAAAAACCGTCCGGCTGGATGGCCAGTTCGGTATCGAGATAACGGCCCTCGTTGTAGGCGCGAAAACGATAGGTGTGCGAAGCGTCGTCGTAAGCGATGGTGGCGAGGGCCTCAAATTGGGCCTTGCCGTCTGCGCCGGTGCTCCGGCCTTCGACGAGAAGAACCAGGCCGTCGAGTTGGTATTCGACTTTTTCCGTCTGGGTGAGTTTGAGGGGTTCGCCGGGCCCGCGCACAACGGTCACCGGACCGGACCAGTTCCCGGCCAGGAACGCCAGTTTCTTCATGGCTTCACGCTGGACCGCGGCATCTGGCTGCTGTGCAACGCCCAAGGGACTGGGAGACAGCGTAAGAGCCAGCACCGCGAACAAGCCTGCCCTGAACTGACGAATAGTGTGATTCATTTGGGCCTCCGGTCGGGATTCCGTTTGGGAAAGAGCCTCGATCCACAGTTACTCTATAAAATAGAGTACTCTGTGTCAAGAGAATTCCGCTGGGAACTTTGGGCACATTCGAAGGCAACGCTTGTATGGGTTGCGGCTAGTCGGCCAAGTGCCTCGCGAAGAAGTCGGCCATGATGTGGTTGGCCTCGATGGCTTCAGGAAGGCGCGGATCGTACCAGAAGGCATGCGGCAGCGCGTCGTAGACAACCAGATGGGCATCCACGCCTGCGTTGAGGTAGGCGCGATGGAGGTTCACGGTGCCGCTGAGCAGCAGATCGCGTTCGCTGGTGACGAAGAGGGTGGGGGGCAGACCGTGCAGGTCTCCATAGATGGGAGAGAGGATGGGATCCCTGCGATCGGTGGACCCTGTGTAGGAGGAATCATGGGCTCGCTGGTCCGGCGGGTCGAGATGTCCTGATAAACCGCGGAGAGCAAAGATTGCGAAGGAGTCGCCGGCGCGAGCGAAGTCGCCCAGGCCGCTGAAGATGCCAAGCGCCGCCGGCATGGGCAAGCCGAGCTGCTTGATTTTGGCAGCAACTTCGGCAGTGAGGATGGCCCCTGCCGAAGTGCCATAGATGACGATGTGATGCGGCTTGTAGGTCTTCAGCAGCTCCTTGTAGACGGCGATGGAGTCGTCGACAGCGGCCGGGAATTCCACCTCGGGCGAGAGACGATAGAGAACGGCGACAACCTTGATTCCGCTGTAGCCCGCGATCGGAATCGACTCAGTATAAGAGCCGGAGTCGGAATTGAATCCGCCCCCGTGGAGATTGAGCAGAACCTTGTCATTGTTCTTCGCCGGCATGTTGGCAGGGGTGACGATGCGGACCGGCACGCCCGCCATTTTTTCTTCAACGATGGTGTTGGGACAGAGCCCTGTCCATTGGACCCGGGCGCCGGCGGTATAGGCGTCGGTCATTTTTCTGCGTTGGTCGAGAGGCTGCATCGGGCCCTGGTCAGGCTCGCTACGGCTGAGCGATTTCTGCGCCTCGGGGCTGATGGTCTGCGGAACCGGAACGACGCGTGTGACGTGCGCAGTGCCGTTGCCATCGATGTAGCTGGTGTCGCGATTCGGGGCTTCGGCAACCGTGGTGGGCGCCGGGGTGCTCTGCTGGTGGGCAATGAGCAGCGGCGCAGCCAACAAAAAGGCGCTGGCAGTGTTGCGGATACGTGACCGCATGACGGTTTGCCTCCAGTGGAGAAGCCGTTCCGGGAGAAGGCGGCCGGACTGTCCCACCTTAGCAGAAGTGGTCAGTGGTCAGTGGTCAGTGGTCAGCCATCAGCCATCAGCGAAGAACGTAACCTCTCTGGCGCGATCTCTACGTGTCAGGGCTGCCACACTCGTGTCTCGCCGGACACGGAGCTGCTCCCATTCCTCTCGCATAAGTCATTTGTATTCAGTCTGGAACACATTGGCATTCCTCCTGCAATCTCTCTGGGCGTTGGCAAATGAGGGATTCGGTGGGGGATGCGATGAAAGCGAACGGACTGAACAAATGGGCGGTGGGGGTGAGCGCAGCGATGGTTCTTGCGGTTCCGGCGATGGGGCAGCAGGGCCCGACCCAAACGATGGCCCAGACGGCTTCTACTCCGAAAAGAGTGGTCGTTGTCAGCCTCGAGGATCGCAAGCTGGCGCTGGTGGAAGACGGCCAGGTGAAGAAGGTCTACACGGTTGCAGTGGGCAAGATCTCCACGCCGAGTCCGGTGGGGACGTTCAAGATCTCGCGTCGCGTCAAGAATCCGGTTTACCAGCACGAAGGAAAAACGGTTGAGCCGGGTCCGGCGAATCCGGTCGGGACGCGGTGGATGGGGCTGAGCATCAAGGGCTATGGAATCCACGGAACCAACATGCCGAGGTCGATCGGCAAGGCCGCTTCGCATGGATGCATTCGGATGGGGAAGGCGGATGTAGAGGACCTTTTCGAGCAGGTGCAGGTGGGCGACACGGTTGAGCTGATCGGACAGCGCAATGAAGAGACTGCGCAATTGTTCGGAGAACCCAGGCCGGCACCGGCCGGACAGCCGGCGACAACCGAGCAGCCGGTGGTGATGGCGAGTGCGGCGCCGGTGGCAGCAGCTACGACCGACGGCGCCACAGAGACTGCGGCCGTGGCCGGCAACAACTAAGGAGGTGCGGCGATGGGTCTGCTGGCGGATGCGATGAGTGGCTTGGGGGCAGCGCTGTTGCCGGTGGCAGCGGCGCTGCTGTTTGAGGAGTTGACGTTTGGGGGGCTGGTCCGGCTGCTGATTGCTCCATGGCCGGGAACCAGAAGACACGGGGCACGGGGCCGGAGATCGCAGCCGGCGTGCGTACGCGATGAGCACAAGAACGGGTAGGGCACCTCACAACCAGAGACGGGCTTGTGAGTGTGGAGGGCGGAAATGATAGCGCTGAAGATGTTGCTGACGATTGCGGGAGTACTGTTAATGGCTGCCGCTGTGGCGATTCCGCTGTATGGCGTGTGGATGCGGATTCGCTATGAACTTAAAAAGAAGTCCGGCGGAGAAGGATTGCTGCTTGAGTCCGGTGTCGCCGAACCAGAACCCGAACCGATTGCATGGCGCGGGCCGGTGGCATTGGCGCTGGTGGCGTGCCTTCCACTGCTGATGGCGGGGAGCATGGTGGTGGTGCCGAGCGGGATGGGCGGCGTGCGGGTCAGCCAGATCGGCGGAACAGAACCGGGCACGCTGTACCCGGGACTGCACTTCATTACACCGCTGGTAGAGAGCGTGCAGTTGTTTGATCTGCGCGATCATTTGTTCACTGCCGGCATTGTGGATGCGGGAAAGCCTGGAACGAAAAACAACCTGACCGTGCAATCGCGCGAGGGGTTGAATATCGGACTTGCGGTGACGGTGCGGTATCGTCTCGATCCCAGCAAGCTCTCGAGCGTGCAGGCTCACCTGCCGCAGCCGGCAGACAAGGAACTGGTGCCTCCGGTGGTGGCGACCGCGTGGCGCCAACTGGCTCCGTCATACACGGTGCGCGAAATCTTCTCAACCAAGCGCGAGGAGGTGCGCAACGCAGCGGCGGGAATCATCGCGAAGAAGCTGGCGACAGATGGCATTGTTGTCGAAGAGGTGATGCTCTCCGATGTGCAGTTGCCGGAGGAGTACGCGAAGGGGCTGGAAGGACTGCTTTTGAAGGAACAGCAAGACGACCAGATGGCAGTCGACACCGATATCCAGCAGAAGCAAGTGCGGATCGCCGAGCTGGAAGCGGAAGCCGAGGCAAAGCAGAAGGAGAAGCGGGCCGAGGGTGATGCGCAGTCAAAGGTGATCGAAGCCAAGGGCGAATCCGACGCGATGCAATATACGCTGCCGCTGAAGCAGAAGCAGATCGAACAGACCAAGCTCGAAGCCGAAGCGCGCAAGGAGGCGACCATCCAGAATGCGCAGGCGGAAGCTGAAGCCAAGGTCATCGACAGCAAGGCCGAACTGCAGCGGCGCAACCTGCTGGCCGATGCCGAGGCAAGCCGCATCAAGCTGATTGCCGCGGCCAACGCCGACCGGATGACGAGCGAGGCGGCGCTGCTGAACAAATCTCCGCTGCTGATTAACAAGATTGTGGCGGAGCGGCTATCTGACAAGATCCAGGTGCTGATGGTTCCGTCGGACGGAAAATTCTTCTTCGCCAACGACGTGTTCAAGAACATGGCGAACAGCCCGGTGGTAAAGCAGGAGATGGATTCGGAATCTGAACCAGATCCGAAGAGCGGGCATTGATGCCGATGGGGTGGCGGCCGCGAGGAGGTACTGATGAACTTCACAGGCAAAACAGTCTGTGGGGTGAATCAGCGCCTCCTCATTACCTGTGGCGCGCGCCGGGGTGCATTCACCGACGCGAAACGCCACAAACGATATAATCCGCGCAGCGAACAAGCACAGAAATGATGAGGGCGATGAGGCTGAGTCGGACAGTGAAAATGCTTGTATGCTGGTTGGCCATTCTGGTTGTGAGCCGAGCGCAGACGCCGTCAACCCCAAGCCGCTGGGCACCGCCCGCGGCCGAATTGGCCGGGCAGATTGCCGATCTCCTCGGGCCCGGCCCGGCGCAATTAACAATTCGCAATCTCTCCACCATCCAGGCAAGCGAGATCCCGGCAATCCGCAAATTGCTGGAGCAGGATTTGAAGGCTCACGGAGTTTTGGGCGGTGGAACTGAGAGCGCGAACGTCATCCGCGTAACGCTGAGCGAGAACGTGCACGAGCGTTTATGGGTGGCTGAGATCATCGAAGGCAGTGAGACGCGGGTGGCGATGGTTCATGTAAATGCCGCATCTGCGAGTCCATCGGTTGCAACTGAACGCGTGCTCCTGCGGCGCGAGCCGATCCTCACTTCCACTGGACCGGTGCTGGCGGCGCTTGAGACCTCGAGTGGGCTGGTTGTACTCGAACCTGAACGAATCGTGATTTATAGCCACGCTGCGGACGGGTTTCGAGAACAACAAAGGATCAACATCGACACGATTCGACAGCTCGCACGCGATCCTCGAGGCGCTCTGCTCGGTTATGCCGGAGGGGCGCGGTTTGAGGCTTGGATACCGGGAGTTCAGTGTTCGGGGATGAATTCGTCCGCATCTGGAAACGCGACGTGGAATATCCAGTGTCGGGCGAGTGACGATCCCTGGGCGGTGACGCAGCCGCCGCTGGAGCTTACGAATTTCGGTGGGCATTCCAGCCAGGAAGATGTCCACGTCATGCCGGTTCAAGCGTTCTATAACTCGGCGCGCAACTACTTCACGGGCGTGCTTGCCCAGAGTGCCGGGCCCGATCTGCGGCCGTTCTATTCGCTCGCCGGTATTTCTCGTCTGGGGAACCAGGCCGCACTTCTGGTCGGCGGTATCGACGGCAAGATGCAGATGGTGGAGAACGGCGCGTTGCGCCCGGTTGCGGGGACGCGCGACTGGGGCAGCGATTTCGCAGTAATCCACTCTGAATGCGGTACAGGCGAGCAGGTGATTGCGTCAAGTTCAGGCGAAGCGACGACCGACAGCCTGCGCGCATTTGAATTTCCAGCCCTGGAAGCCGTGCCGGTGAGCACTTCACTCACGGTGGACGGAAATGTAACTGCGATGTGGACTGCTCCCGATAGCAAGAGCGCGTTCGCAGTGGTGCATACCGCAGCCAATCAATACGAGGTGGACCGTGTTACGGCGCTTTGCAATTAGCTGCGTAATCGCTGGGATGGCGCTGAGCGCCGCGGCGCGCACCCGTCCGCACTATGGCGGGAAACTGCACGTGGAAACCGCGGGCGATCCGTGGGATCGGGAAGACGGACAGGCTCGGCGCCTGGTGTTCGACGGATTGACGCAGCTGGACGCAAGGGGCGAAGTGCAGCCAGCGTTGGCGCTGACGTGGGAGCCGGACAACAACAATCATCGCTGGCAATTTCGGCTGCGTCCGGGCGTGCATTTCCACGATGGAACATCGCTGACATCGACGGCGGTGGTGGCTTCGTTGACGGCGTCGTGCAGTGCTGGCTGTCCATGGACAGCGGTGAGGGCGGTTGGGCTGCTGGTGGTGTTCACGAGCGACTCGCCGATGCCGAACTTGCCGGCGCTGCTGGCTGGAGATCAGTTTCTGATCGTGCTGATGGCAACCGCAGACGGCAAAACGCCGGGCAATTCCATCGGTACGGGGCCGTTCCAGGTGAGCGGGTTCAACAATGGGGCGCTCACGCTGACCGCCAACGAAAATTGCTGGTCGGGGCGGCCGTTTGCTGACGCGATCGAGATACGCGTTCATCGGCCGGTTCGTGAGCAGTGGCTTGATCTGACCATGGGGCGCGCGGACGTGGTGGAGGTGCCGCCTGACATGTTGCGGCAGGCGCAGCAGGGGAAGTTGAACCTGGTGACATCGGCTCCAATGATGCTGCTCGCGCTACAGGTGGCAGATTCCGGTGCATTATCAAATGCGAAATTACGTGGCGCAATTGCTGCTGCAGTCGATCGCAGCGCGCTCTACAACGTCATCTTCCAGAAGCAGGGGGCCATTACGGCAAGCCTGTTGCCTCAGCAGCTTACCGGATACTCATTTCTCTTCCCCGCTGATCGGGATTTGAACAAGGCTCATGAATTGCGAGGAGGCCTGGGGACGGGATCGCTTACGCTCTCGACCGATGGCGACGGCGCAATGCAACTGGCCGCGCAGCGGATCGCGCTGAATCTGCGCGAGGCGGGATTCAATGTGCAGATGGTCAATTCGCAACACGCGGACTTAACGCTGCGGGAGTTTGAGGCTGCATCGGGAAACCCAGGATCAGCGCTGGAGCAGGTACTGCGAAACGCCGGGGAGGACGCACCGGTGCTAGCCGAATCTCCGTCTTCGCTTTTCGAAGCGGAACGCACAGCGCTGGAGCAGAAGAAACTGATTCCTCTGCTCGATCTGCCACGAGCGTTCGCGTTCGGACCGCGGGTGCGCGATCTGCATCTGCGTGCCGACGGAATGCCGGACCTGCCCGACGCTTCGCTAGAGGACGCACGGTGAGTCTTCGCCAGAAATTGCTGCTGCTCTTCTCGCTGACGGTGGCGGCAGCGGTGGCGGCAGTGGCGTGGACGGTTCTGGTGCGAATCCGGCAGGTGTTCGAGCGCCATGAGCAGGAGGAGACGGCGCTCTTCATCAGCCAGTTCCAACGCGAGTTTCAGCATCGGTCGGCAGAGGTGGCCGCGGCCGTGGATCACCTGGCCGGGCAGGAGCGGGTGCGCAGCATGGCGTTCGAGCTGGTGCAGTCAAATGACACTGCTCCATTTTTGAGGGAGGCACAGACGCTGGCCCAGGATGCACAGCTCGACTTTCTCGAGATAGTCGGACCGGACGGAAACATCGTGAGTTCGGCGCAGTGG
This sequence comes from Occallatibacter sp., assembly GCA_036495975.1. GTDB lineage: Bacteria > Acidobacteriota > Terriglobia > Terriglobales > Acidobacteriaceae > Telmatobacter. Next base: position 112,797 of record DASXLY010000122.1, read on the forward strand.
CCAGCGCGATTCGGATATCCGGAGCCCACCGCAAATGAAGCTGCGCAAACGCCATTTTTGAAGCGCGAGGAACTGCCCGATGGTGGTTCAGCGCTGGGTCTTTTTGCAGTGCGCGCAGTCGGAGGCGCGGAACCGGCGGTGAAGCTAATCGGCGGCAGGCGGCTTGATGAGAGCTTTCTCGCCGACCTGCCGGTTGCGTCCGGAATGCAGGTGGCGCTTTACAGCGAGCAGGGCGATTCTTCATCCGGCACTACCGCTTTTGATCCGAAGCGGCTGGTAACAGCGAACGGCGATATTTCTGGAGCAGCACGATATGGCTCCCTGATCGACCAGGCACGCAAGAGCGGGCAGCAGGCCAGCGGTATTGTCTACATGACGGCGCGGCGCGAGGACAGCGTGACCGCGACGGCCATCCCATTGAAGAACTCGGCAGGAAGGGTGATGGCGGTGCTGGCGGTGGCGATTTCGCGCAGCGGTCTTGTGGCGGAGCAGCAGCAGATTCGCGCGATTTCTTACGGAGTTGCCGGGGGCGGAATTCTGCTGGCCATTGTCTTCAGCCTGTGGATTGCAGCGCGGGTGTCGCGGCCCGTGGAGGAACTGGCGCGTGCAGCCGAGGAAGTGGCCAGCGGAAGCTGGGATACGCGCGTGCCGGTGCGGGGACGCGATGAGGTTGCGGTGCTGGCGCAGAGCTTCAATCACATGACCGAGGAGCTTGCGAGCCAGCGCGAACGCCTAGTGCAAAGCGAGAGGGTGGCGGCGTGGCGCGAGTTAGCTCGACGATTGGCGCACGAGTTGAAGAATCCGCTATTCCCTTTGCAGCTAACCGTGGAGAACCTGGTGAGGGCGCGGCAGCTTTCGCCGGCAGAGTTTGACGAAGTTTTCAGCGAGAGCACGCAGACGCTGAGCATGGAGATCGGCAACCTGAAAAAGATCATCGGGCGCTTCAGCGATTTCAGCAAAATGCCGAAGCCGGAGTTGGAGCGCATCGACGCGAAAGATTTGGTGGAGCGCGTGCGGTGTTTGTACGCCGCGGGCCGGGAGAGTGGGCCAAAGATCGACGTGGCCGGCAAAGTCGAGAACGCGCCGATGCCTTTGATGGTAGATCCGGAACTGCTGCATCGAGCGCTCTCGAATCTGGTGTTGAACGCGATGGACGCCATGCCCGAGGGTGGCTGCGTTACCCTCTCCGCGCGCAACCGCGACGGCAAAGTGGAGATTCGCGTGGCGGACACGGGACAGGGACTGACGCCCGAAGAGTGCGAGCGGCTATTTACGCCGTACTATACGACCAAGCAGCACGGCACCGGGCTGGGGCTCGCGATCGTGCAAAGTGTAGTGGCGGATCATGAAGGTACCATAGCGGTGGAGAGCCGTGAAGGACAGGGCGCAACGTTTGTCATTACGCTGCCGAGGGCCTAGAGCCTGCTATCAACTTTCCCGCGACCTGCGTTGTGAGCGAAAATGCGTTCAGACGAGGCGGAGGACGAAGACTTTGGCCATTCCAAGGCTAGGACGACAAGGAAGTATGAACGGATTTTCGCCGCAACCCTTCGGGCTGGGGCCAGTTTTCCTGATTCCTGTGTCGCTCCTCGCTAGGAGACACCCGGTATCCGTCGCTCGTCACTCCTTGGACTCAGAAAAACTGGCTCCCAGCGCAGGTCACGGGAAAGTTAATAGCAGGCTCTCAGCATGAGCGCAAAGATTCTGATCGTGGACGACGAGGCCAACACGCTGGCTTCCCTTTCGCGTGCCTTCCGGCTTGCTGGTAACGAAGCCGTGGTGTGCGACAATGCCGGCCGCGCACTGGAACTTGCGCAGGCGCAGCCGTTCGATCTGATTTTGAGCGACGTGGTAATGCCGAAGCGCGACGGCCTTGCCCTGCTCGAAGATCTGAAGAATGCAGGCGTTGCCGCTCCCGTGGTGATGATGAGCGGGCAGGCACACATCGAGATGGCAGTACGCGCAACGCGGCTGGGGGCGCTGGATTTTCTCGAAAAGCCGCTGTCGACCGAAAAGCTGCTGGTCACGCTCGAGAATGCGATCAAGCTGACGCGGCTCGAAGCCGAGAATCGCGATCTGCGCACGCGGGTGGGAAAGCACACCATGGTGTGGACCGGCGAAACCATGCGGCGCGTGATGGCGCAGATCGAGCGAGTGGCCGCCAGCGAGACGCGCGTGTGCATCTACGGCGAAACCGGGACCGGCAAAGAGCTGGTGGCTCGCACGCTGCATGAGAAGAGCCACCGCGCCAACGGACCATTTGTCACGCTGAATTGCGCGGCGGTTCCAGCGGAGCTGATCGAGAGCGAACTCTTCGGGCATGAGAAGGGCTCGTTTACGGGTGCAGTGCAACGGCACACGGGGAAATTCGAGCAAGCGCATCGCGGGACGCTATTTCTGGATGAGATCGGCGACATGCCGATCGCCATGCAGGCCAAGCTGCTGCGCGTGCTCGAAGAGGGCGAGGTGGAACGCATCGGCGCCGACAAGCCGACCAAGGTCGATGTGCGTGTGGTAGTCGCTACGCACCGCGATCTTGAGCAACTCGTCGAGAGTGCTGGATTCCGGCGCGATTTGTACCACCGCGTGGTGGTGTTTCCGCTGACTCTGCCGCCGCTGCGCGATCGCTGCGAGGACTTGTCGGCGTTGGTAGAACACTTTGCGCGCCAGGTAAGCGCACAAAATGGATGGAAGCCAACTCCGTTCAGCCCGGAAGCAATTGAAGCGCTGAAGGAATATGCCTGGCCGGGCAACATCCGCGAACTGCGCAACGTGGTGGAACGCCTGCTGTTGCTGGCGGGAGCCGAGGTGGATGCGGATTCGGTCCGCATGGCATTGCCAGCAGCCAGGCCGGGGGCTCCAACGCGCAGAAGCAACGGCGATGACGCGGGTGGCGCGCTTGCGCAGCGTGTACTCGCCTTTGAACGCGAGACGGTACTGGCCGAACTCGAACGGCACGGCCGCCACGTCACGCAAACCGCCAAAGCGCTGGGCCTGGAGCGGAGTCATCTTTACAAGAAGTGCCAGCAACTGGGGATCGACCTGCAAAACATTCCCGGCCGTGAATGAACGCCTGACTGATCAAGACTCGAACCGTTGCCGAGCGGGACGCATCTAAGCTGAGGTGTTCGTGTCGCTGCTGGCTGTCTCGATTCCGACTGGCATTGCGTGGCTGGGTGCCATCGCGCTGATCCTGGTTGCGTCGTCATTCTTAGGCGGCATCCTGGGGCCCATGCCGGCCTACAAGATGGCGAACTCCGATGAACTTCCGCAGAATGACTCTGACCGGTTTCTTGAAATCGTGGAGGCGCTGACGGATGCGGAGTTGAATCGCACCGGCGATCTCCAGGTGCTTACCAACGGAGACGCTTTCTATCCGGCAGAACTGGAGGCCATACACGGCGCCACCCGGAGTATTAATCTCGAAGCCTACATCTTTCAGAAGGGTGAGATCACGCGCCAATATGTTCAGGCGCTGGCGGAGCGCGCGCAGGCGGGAGTTCGGGTGAACCTGGTACTGGATTCTTTCGGCAGCGCCGGAACCAGCAAACGGTTTTTTGCGCCGCTGCTTGACGCGGGTGGCAAGGTAGGCTGGTATAACGGTCCGCGCTGGTACCGGCTGATGCACCTGGACAATCGCACCCACCGGGAGCTCATGATCGTCGACGGACGTATCGGCTTTATTGGCGGAGCGGGGATCGCCGATCAGTGGTACCGCGGGGTCAAGGGCAATCCGCGCTGGCGCGATTCCGCTGTGCGCGTGGAGGGCGAAGCGGTCTGCAACCTGCAGGCCACATTTGCTGAAAACTGGCTGGCAACCTCGGGTGAGTTGCTCATTGGTGATGCCTATTTTCCGAGCATCCAGTGCGAGCATCCGCTGGTCTCGATGGTCGTGAACAGCACGCCCACTGTCGGAGGTTCCACACGCGCGCGTATTCTGTTCCAGCTGCTTCTTGCTTCGGCGCGACACAGCATCTCCATCACGACGCCGTATTTTCTGCCAGACCAGAGCCTGATGGATGAACTGCGCAGGGCGGTCGAACGTGGGCTGCGGGTGAGGATTCTTGTTCCCGGCCGGAAGAGCGATCATATGGTCACACGCAGCACCAGTCGTGCGGGATATGGTCAATTGCTGAAAGCCGGCGCGGAGGTTTACGAATACCAACCCTCGATGATCCACGCGAAAGTTCTGTGTATCGACGATCTATGGGCGGTGATCGGATCGACAAACTTCGACAATCGATCATTCGGCATCAATGACGAAGTAAACCTGGCGGTGAGGAACAGTGCCGTGGCAATGCGATTTGAACAGGACATGGCGCACGATCTCGAACAAAGCCGGCGCATTTCGCTCGAAGAGTGGGAGCACCGTCCGGTGACGGAGCGCGCAACGGAACTGATAGGTATGGTCTTTGAGCGACAGCAATGAGCAAAACAGCGATTCACTTCAGGATTGCCTCGTATAACACGCATAAGTGCCGCGGCATTCATGGCACCATCTCGCCTGATCGCGTCATCAGCGTGATTGAGGAACTGGAGATGGATATCCTGTGCCTGCAGGAGGTGGTGGACGCCAAGGGGGGCACCGGCAAGTTCGACCAGGCGGCTCGCATCGCTGAAGCGTTTCCAAAATTGCACCTGGCGTTTGGAAAGACGCGCCCGCTGCACGGCGGCCGTTACGGTAATATGCTGCTCTCGCGCTTTCCCATCCTCGAGGCTCACACCCACGACATTACAAAATCGAGACGCGAAGAACGCGGGGTGCAGCACTGCGTAATCGACACGGGCCATGGTTTGCGAGTGAACGTTTTCAACGTGCATTTCGGTACTGGCTACCTGGAGCGAAGACGGCAAATCGAAGCTCTGCTTGGCGAAGAGGTCCTGGCCAAGCCCAACCTGCGCGGACCGCGCATCGTGATCGGCGATTTCAACGAGTGGACGCGCGGTCTGACGACGAAGCTGCTGCAGGAGAACTTCCTCAGCCATCGCCCGCGGCGCAACCTTCGTTCGGCTCGTACCTATCCCGGCGTGCTGCCCATCCTCAGCCTCGATCATTGCTACTACGAAAGGCCCCTTGAAATGGTGAGCACGAAAATCTGGCGGAGCCGGCGAGCGCTGATCGCATCGGACCATCTTCCGCTGATTGCGGACTTCAGGTTGCCGATTCGCGACTGACATCGCTACTTCAGGTGCGGAACACCGCGGCCGAAGGTACCGGGCGGCGCCAGATGCCTGCGGATCGGGGGCTCGGTCATGTCGCGTTTGCTAGTGGTGAAGATCGCGTCTGCTTGCGAGATCAGGTAGTCGGCCGTGCGCGCGGCAAGCGCCTGGATGGTCAGTCCGGGGTTGGCTGAACCCTGCGTGGGAAGAATCGATCCGTCGCATATAAACAGATTTGAAATGTCGTGGGTGCGGCCAAATTTGTCGACAACGGAGGTTTGTGGATCGCTTCCCATGCGCGCGGCTCCCAGCAGGTGCGCATAACGTGCTTCCTGCGCCACCTCGGTTGCGCCGGCTGCCCACATCACCTCGGCTGTCTTTCCCTTCGCTGCCTTGATGAGCTTCTTGTCGTTGTCGTGAAGATCGAAGGTTACGTTCGCAACCCGCAGTCCAAATCGATCGCGGTCTTCCGCCAGCGTTACGCGATTATCGGGCCAGGGAAGAATCTCGCCGAGAAAGCCGAAGGTGGCCCAGTGGTTGTAGTCCATCATCTCGCGGCGCAGGCTCCATCCCCAGACCCGCTTCGCCGAAACCATCTGCTTTCCGAATGCAATGGGCAACGGCCCTACGGTCTGGATGGCAAAACCGCGGACGAAATCATTGCGCGGATCGGTCTCGTAGAACTCCTCGGTAAGCGCATGCGCCGGCGGAGCCTTATACATGCGCACCGGTTCGTCAAAGCGGCCCAGCGTGACAGTGCCCGCCTGGGCCATCAGGAAGCGGCCAACGGTATCGCTGGAGTTGGCTAGTCCATTTTCGTGACCGGGACACGCGGAGTTCAGCAGGAGCCGCGGCGTTTCGATGGAGTAGCCGGAGACAATTACGGCTCTTGCTTGTTGGAAGTGCGATTTTCCTTCGCGATCGAAGTAGTGCACGCCTGTGACGCGACCATCCTTGCCAAGTTCAATCCGCGAGGCCATGGAGTTGTCGCGAATCTCGGCGCCGTTTTCGATTGCGTCTGGGACGTGCGTCACCAGCGTGCTGGCCTTAGCGCCGACTTTGCATCCCTGGATGCAATAGCCGCGATAGATGCAGTGGGGCCGGTCTCCTTTTGATCCGGAGAGAATAGCGACAGGACCGCCGATCGAGACAGGAATGCGCAGCGCCGTGCAGCCCTTGATCAGCGCGTTGCCGACGCCGCCCATCGGATGCGGACCGTAGGCGTATCCGTGCGGATGGCCCCAGGGAAAATAGGCCGGCCCGGCAACCGGCATTTCCATCTCGAGCAGCTCATAGTAAGGATGAAGCGTTTCGTAACTTATGGGCCAGTCGGCGCCCATGCCGTCGCGCGTGTAGACTTCGAAATCCGATGGATGAAAACGCGGCGTGAACGCAGCCCAGTGGACTGTGCTTCCACCTACGCCTCTGCCGCTGTTGTTTGCACCGAGCGCGAGCGGATCGGCACCTCCGGTGACGCGAGGATCCTCCCAATAGAGCTTGTGCGAACCCGCTTCATCGCTGACCCAATCGCGTTCCGTATCCCAGAAAGGGCCCGCCTCAAGCGCGACCACGCGAAAACCGGAGCGGCTCAAACGCTGCGCAAGCACACCACCGGCAGCGCCACAGCCGACGATGAGGTAGTCAACCTCGTCGGAGTCACGATAGCGACGCATCGGCGCGTCGATGCGCTGAAAGGAACCGAGCCTATGCGATCCGCTCGCTGGCGACGTGAATGATCCGAAAAGTGGCTTGTTCACTTTTCTGCTTCCGCGATGAAATCGGCCTGGCTCGATTCGGTATGCAGTTGATGGGTTGACTCGGTAGTGTCGGAGATTGCATAGCGTGGTGCATCCCAGTCGTAGCGGCGTTCTTCAACCTCCCAGGGTTCCGGTTCGCCGCGTTCCAGGCGCGTATAGGCGCGCGGGTAGGCAGGACCGCCGAAGCCGATCTCATCCCACGCCCAGGGGTGCGAGTAGTAAGCCTCAATAGCATCCTGCATCAGCAGCAGCCAGAACCGCCCTATCGACATTTGTTTCCATATGGGTGTCGCGGCAATCGGTTTGGCGTCGTGAATCGCCTTCAAAACAAGTTCCTGCTGGAGGTGAGGAAGGTCGGCGAAGCTGCCATTGAATTGCGCTTGCGCCTCCTCGTTGATGGCAATCTCAGCAAGGCGATAAGCTTCGCGATGATGCGGCATCTTCGCGTAGCGATAGCCGACGGTGCGATTGTTGAACAGCCGCTCGTCGATGCGCTCGAGCAGGGGTATGCGACGCTCGGGAGTGCGATCGGTCTGCGGCAGAATGTGATCGAGCACGATTCGCCAGAAGCGTGCCTGCTCCGGCGCGAACCAGCGAATCGGCGGGGTGTTCTCAAGGCGATCAATGATGAGGTCGCGCGTGGCCTCGTCCCAGTAGGACTTTTGAGACATGATGTCGTAGCCCGGATAGTAGCCGGGGTGATCCATGGGCGCGAGTGGCTCTCCAGTCTCCGGATCGCGCGGCAGCAGCGATGTGTCGATTTCAGGATTGATGCGCTTCACTTCCCTGCTCATGCTCGCCTCCTTCGCAACAAGCTCGCAAGGAGCCCGAGCATACCGGCGGCGCCGAACAACAGCGGGGCGAAGATCGGAGGGCCGTACATGATGTTGTAGAGCAGATGCTTTGTTCCTCCGGGGCGGCGAAGAACTCCGCGCGCATGATAGAAGAAGCCGATTGCGGCATCGGCACCAGCGACTGCGGAAAGGGCGGGAAGGGCGGAGGTGGCGATGCGGCGGCTGAGGACTGCACCGAATGCAGCAGCCGCAAGCAACGGCGAAATGATGATGGGCGTCCATTGGGCCGCGTAACGGAAGTTGTTTTTGTAGTGCGAGTAGTAAGCCTCGAATCCGCTGAGCAGCGAGCTGACGCCGGCAATCACAGCCATCTGCCGCTGAAATGCTCCCTCGCGAATGTCCTGCTCTTCTGAAATCAGTTCGCCGCCGGCATGCGGCGGCAAGAGGCGAGCAAGCCAGGTGTCCTTTGCATGGCGATCTCCGCGCTCGAGGTCTTTTGCATCTTCTCGCTGCAGGTACGACGCGATCAGTCCGAGGTAGGCGGCGGTTCCAAACAGGAGAGGAGCGAAGATGGGCGGACCCATGATCATGTTGGTCATGGGCAGGCGCCACCCTCCGGGCTTGCGGGCCACGCCACGAATATGAAAGTAGAACCCAACAAAAGCGTCGACCAGCGTGATTGCTGCGGCAGCGCGCAGAAATACACGGGCTGCGCGTCGGCTGAAGAATGCAGCGACACCGGCTATGGCAAGGACTCCGCTGAGGATGACGGGCGTATACATCACGCGACGACTGTAGCTGCCGCGATAGTGTTCGTAAGCGACTTCGAGTCCGCTTAGAACGCTGCTGGCCGCGGTCAGCAAGGCCAGCGAGCGCTGAAAGCGGCCTTCCCAAATGCGGTGTTCAATCGCCTTTAACTCCCGCGCAGGATGAAGAATCTCCGCAACCTTGGTGGTCATGCGCCAGCCTTTAGATCACCTCGCGCAACTGATCTTCCGCAATGGTTTCCAGGATCTTGGCCGCATCCTTTTGCCCACGCAGCAGCGATTTCGCGAATTTGTATGCCTGCTGGGTCGTGACTTTGCCGGGCATGGGTGGTTCGTTTGCGTCCACAACTGCCTGGATCACCACTGGGCCTGGATGCGAAAGCGCGTCGCGCAAAACTCCTTGCGCCTCGCGAGGATCTTCGATGGTATACGCGCGCGCACCGCAGGCCTCTGCGACCTTGGCGAAATCAATCGGCTGCAACTCGACCCCGTATTCAGGATTGCCTTCAAGAATCATCTGCTCCCACTTGATCTGGCCGAGCACGTTGTTCTTGATCACCACCACGGCGACACGCAGGTTGTATTTCACCAGCGTCGCAATCTCGGCCATCAACATGCTTAACCCGCCATCGCCCACCACACACACTACTTGCCTGCCGGGGAAGGCTACAGCCGCACCGATGCTGTATGGCAGGCCGTTGGCCATGGTCGCCAGCGAACCCGAGAGCGAGAACTGCATATTCCCTCGCATCTCGATCGCACGCGCGGACCACGTCGCGATGGTTCCGCTGTCAGCTGTAACGATGGCATCTTCGGCGAGCAGCTTATTCAGGTTGTAGGTGACCACCTGCGGCTTCATGGGCAGATCGGGACGAGTACCACGCTCCTCCATCAGCTCGTTCCACGTCTTCATCCGTTCCTGAGCCTTCTTCAGGAATCGATGCCCCTTGTGTTTCAGCTTGGGCAGCAGAGCCTGCAGGATTGCCCTGGCATCACCCACCAGCGCCGCATCGACCGGATGACGAAGCCCGACGCGGGTAGGATCGATCTCGATCTGCACGCATTTGGCCTGTCCCGGCTTGGGAAGAAACTCAATGTAAGGAAAACTCGAGCCGATGACGATGAGCGTGTCACACTCCTCCATCGCGTCGACCGACGGCGCAGTGCCGAGCAGACCGAGCCCGCCGGTCGTGTATGGGCTGCGATCGGGGAGCACTCCCTTTCCCAGCAGGGCCTTCACCACCGGACCGCCGACCGCGTCGGCCAGTTGCGCTACTTCTTCGCGAGCCGTGAGCGCACCGCGACCAACGAGAATCGCGACGCGCGAGCCGTCGTTGATCACTTCGGCAGCCTGGCGCAGCAGCGACTCGGAAGGAACCGATGCCGGGGGATGCTGCCATTCGCCGCTGTGGCCTTTGATGTTCGCCGGACTACGCATCTTTTCGCTGACCGGCCATTCCTGGATGTCCTTAGGAATGCAAATGTGCGCGACGCCGCGTCGACCGTATGCCGTCCGCACCGCCATATCGACTACGTTTACCGCATGCGTGGGGCCCATGACCCGCTGATTGAACTCCGCAACGTCGATATAGAGTTTGTCGAGATCCACATCCTGCTGATAATCCATGCCGATCAAGTCGTGGAAGGTATGGCCAGTGATCGCGAGCACGGGAACCTGGTCGCATTTCGCGTCATAGAGGCCATTGAGCAGATGAATGCCACCGGGGCCCGAAGTTGCGCAACATACGCCCAACCTACCCGTGTATTTGGCATAACCGACGGCTGCGAATGCCGCGGCCTCCTCATGGCGGACTTGGATGAAACGGATCTGATTCTGGTGCGTCCGTAATGATTCGAAGAATCCGTCAACGCCGTCTCCCGGCAACCCGAAGATGGTATCGACGCCCCACTCAATCAGCCGTTCTACGATCAAATCTGAAACCTGCTTCGCCATGCCGCACTCCTCCTCAGCCCTGTTCTGCCGCGTTAGATGCGCAACCTGGCAAGGATGTGGTTTACAGCGATATGCGGAATTTTTCAGCGTCTGTGGCCTTCAATTCCAGCCCCACGCCCGGCCGCGACAGGTCCGGCGACACGTTCCCATTCACGGGCTCGCAGAATCCTTCGAAGAACATCCGTTCGATGCGAACATGATCGTGGAAGAACTCCATGTGCACGGCCCTCGGAGCTGCACAGCACACATGCAAGTGCATGCTTGGCCCACAATGCGACGACAAACGAACGTCATGGGCCCAGCAAAGGGCGGCTGCGTTGAGAAAGCCGCTGATTCCCCCACAGCGCGTGCAGTCGGCCTGAAGAATGGTGACGGCTTGTGCATCGAGCATCCTGCGAAAATACCATGTGGTGTAGCCGTATTCCCCTGCCGCGATATCCATGCCCAGGGGCGCGCGGCGGCGAATCTGATCCAGTCCGACGAGATTGTTTGAGCTTACCGGCTCTTCAAACCAGCTCACACCCTGCTGCGCAAAGCAATGTGCGAGCTCGATTGCCTGCACCACAGAATAGGCGCCATTGGCGTCGACAAACAGGCGGCACTCGCTGCCAATCGCCTTGCGTGCCACTGCAGCCCGGTCCGGATCCATCTCGGGGTGCGTGCCGATTTTCATCTTCACCATCGCGAAGCCGCGATCAGCCCAGTCCTCCAGTTGCTTCGCGAGCTGCTTATCGTTGTAAGAAGTGAAGCCTCCGCTGCCATAGACGGGAATTGACGATCGAACCTGGCCCAGCATGCTCACGAGCGGCAGATTGGCAAGGCGGGCGCGAAGATCCCACAAGGCATTGTCGATGGCGGACACGGCCATCATTGCAATACCGGTCTCGCCCAGGTTGCGAATCGAGCGCAGCATCCGCTGCAGCGTGTCGCCGTGAAAATACGGATCGGATCCGACGACAATCTCGCTGACCAGTTTGTGTGCCACCGCCGCCGTGCCCGCATCGGCATAGGTATATCCCAATGCACGCGTGCCGCCGCACTCGAGCTGGACCAGCACCATGGAGGTGCTCGCCCACTCAAAGGTGCCGTCGGCCTCAGGTGCGTCCGTGGGAACGGTATAGAACGCGACGGAGCCGCCGGAGATGCGCGAACCACTCTTCACTACTTAGCTCAGATGCGGGCAGGGGCATCAGCGTCCGCCAAGGAGGTTCTCCGCGCTACGATTGTGTGCAGGGGTGAAGAATTTGTCTTCCTTATTGCCTGAGAACTCTTCGCGTCGCGGGTTCCTTCAAAAAGCGGGGCTTCTTGGCATGGCCTCCATTGCCCTTAGAGGTCACGCGATAGCAGGAGAACCATTCAAATTCGACAAAGCGCAGGGGCAACCCTCTCTGTCGCCGGCGGTGAAGAACCGGGCTCCGCTTGCTGCGAATGCGTTCTATCTGCTTCCCGCCGGTTCTATTCAGCCGCGCGGATGGCTTGCCACCCAGCTCCGTATTCAGGCGAACGGGCTCGGTGGGCATCTCGACGAGACGTGGGCCGACGTGGGTGAGAACAGCGGCTGGCTGGGAGGCAAGGGGGAATCCTGGGAGCGCGGGCCATATTTTGTGGATGGCTTATTGCCCCTGGCCTATCTTCTGAACGACGGAAAGCTGAAGACGAAGGCGCGAAGATTCATCGATTGGACCCTTGATCACCAGGCCGCCAGCGGAATGATTGGGCCGGAGTCGAACAACGACTGGTGGCCGCGCATCGTCATGCTCAAAGCGCTCACCCAATTTCACGAATTGACCGGAGACGCACGGGTGATCCCGGTGATGGACAGATATTTCCGATACCAGCTGACGCAATTGCCGTCGCGCCCGCTTCGAGACTGGAGCAAGTTCCGTTGGCAGGACGAACTGCTGAGCGTAATTTGGCTGTACAACCGCACCGGCGAGAAATATCTGCTTGAACTTGCGCACGCCCTCCGCCAGCAAGGTTACGACTGGCTGGCACAATATGCCGACTTCAAATACAAAGAACGCATCACTGCCGAATTCATCAAACTCAGTGAGGGAGGGGGGTTGAAGGATCTCGCTCTCGCGACCCATGGCGTCAACAACGGACAAGCGGTGAAGACCGGACCCGTCTGGTCACAGGTGTCCGGCTCGGCGGAAGACAGGAATGGCGCGTTCAAGATGATGGCCGAGCTGGATCGCTACCACGGGCTTCCCAACGGCATGTTTTCCTGCGATGAACACCTGGCCGGGCTCGATCCGTCTCAAGGTTCCGAACTCTGCACCGTTGTGGAGTTCATGTTCTCGCTTGAGCACTCACTCGCAATTACCGGCGATGCCCCATTCGGCGACCGGCTGGAAAAACTTGCCTTCAATGCTCTTCCGGGCGCATTTACTGACGACATGTGGGCCCACCAGTACAACCAGGAACCAAACCAGGTGGAATGCAGTCTTCACAACAGGCCATGGACCACCGATGGACCGGAATCGAATCTCTATGGCCTCGAACCCAACTTTGGATGTTGCACAGCCAATTTCCACCAGGGTTGGCCGAAGTTTACGAATAGCCTTTTCATGCTCTCAGGAGACCAGCATTCGGACTCCCGTGACGGGCTTGTCGCTGCGGCGTATGCGCCTTGCGAGGTCAGCACAATCCTCGGCGGCACTCGCGTACACATCGAAGAGCAGACTGACTATCCATTCAACGGAGATGTGCGGTTCGTTGTGAACCCGGATTCTCCGCTGGCCTTTCCGATGGAGTTTCGTATCCCCGGCTGGGCGGCTGGAACGACAATCAGCATCAACGGGCAAGCGGCACCTGCGCCGACGCCCGGTTCATTTTCCCGGATCGATCGCACATGGAAACGTGGTGATCGAGTGGAGATCCAATTCCCGATGGCGCCGCGCGTTTCGCGCTGGTTCCACAACTCCGTTGCAATTGAGCGCGGACCGCTGGTGTTTTCCTTCGGCATTGGAGAGATCTGGGTTAAACTTCGCGACCGTGGAATGACGGCGGACTGGCAAGTGTTTCCGTCGGATCGATGGAATTACGCCGTGAAGTTGGATGCACAGAACCCGGCGAAGTCCATCGTGGTGGATGAATCGGAAGTTGGGGAGCAGCCGTTTTCCCGGCACCAGGCGCCGGTTCAGTTGCAGGTGAAGGCTCGCGCGCTGGAAAACTGGCGCGCTGTGGATGGAGCAGCCGATCCCGTTCCGCCGGGCCCGGTGAAGAGCGGAGAACCGGAGAAGACGATCTCGCTAATACCGTATGCAGCCGCCAAGCTACGCATCACAGCGTTTCCTCAAACTGAGGTATAGCAGGGGAGGACCTCGCGATCAGCGGTAGCCGCGCGCGAGGAGGTATTTTGCGCCAGCCTCGAAGGCCTCCGGACCAGGCACGAAGAACCCGAAGGCATCCGCCAACCGGCCGATTACGTTAAAGGAGAAACAGACCGCGAGCGCATCCTCGATTTGTTGGCGCGATGCGCCGGCAGCGAGGACCGCTCGCATGTCATCCGCAGTCACCGAGTGCTCGCGTGTCAGCTTGCGCAGCATCAACAGCGTGGCCCGCAGTGGCTCCCCGATGGCGGCAATGTCAGGGTCGGACAACAACGCGGAGACTGTTTTCCCGTCGCCGTAGGCCCTTTGCGCGACCGCCACGTGCGCCTTTGTACAGAACTCGGATTGGTTGGTCTTCGCGATGAACGCGGCCATCAACTCGCGATCACCGACAGACCATGAGGAGGGGCCGCGCATTGCCTGCTGGGTTATTCTCGACATCGGATCGCCGTAAAAGTCCGCCCGGTACTTGACCAGCTTGACGACATCGAGCACCGGCTGACGCGAGACTGTTTGAATGAGCGCGAACAGTGCCTTCGTCCCGAAACCGTGGCCGCTATCGAGGATTCGAAGCCGCATGTTTACTCCTTCCCGGTCGCGGCGCCAGTCGCGGCGTCGAGGGCTGCAAGTGCCGCCTGGTACTGCCGAGTGGCTTGCCCTACCGCGGCGCACACCACTAGTTCGAAGACCTGGTCTTCACTGAGGTCCGACGCCCTCGTGGCCTTGATGTCCTCGTCCGTGACGCTATCGGGATGGCTGGCAACCTTGTCGACGAGCGCGCGCAATGGCTCGGGGAGGCCGCTGTTGTTGAACGCGGCTCGACGCTCAGAGAGTGACGCTTTGCCGGTTCCGTCCAGGATTCGGCTCGTCAGAGCTTTTTGGGCCTGTCTAATATTCGGCATGTGGTCTCCAATCCGGGCCGCCACCGTCGGCGTTGAAGGCACCTCGATTGCGGTCTTCACGGACGGATCATACTCCCAGTCGATGCTGGTGGTGTGCACTGGCTTCGTGCGAAATGCCGCCGACGGGGAGGAATATCTCGAACAATGTGCCTTGCAGGTTTGGCCATTGTAACGTTCTAAACCGGATTGTTCCCCCGTGCCTTTGAACAAGCTGTTTCGACACCCACAGGCCGAGCCCTGAACCTTTCAGGTCTTTCGTCGTGAAAAACGGATCGAATATCTTCTTTTGTATATCGGGTGAAATGCCACGTCCGCGATCATGAATTGTGACCCGTGTCCCGGTCTGACCGGCACGAGATATCTCACGAACTCGAATGGTGACCGTGGTGTCGGGCTGAGCTGCCTCGGTTGCATTGCGAACCAGGTTTCCAAAGACCTGTGCAAGCTGGCCAGGGAAGCCGTAGATGGTGAGGGTCGGCTGTCGATCCAATTCGATTCGAACCCGACGCGAAGCAGCGATGCGCTCGTAAAGGATAGAAACTTCTTCAACGATGACGCCCACATCTACGGGAATCGGATACTCGGTTTCACGATGAAACGCGAGGGTCTGCCTGGTGATGCGCGATACTCTTTCCATCTGAACCGTGGCCAGCTTCAGCATTTCCTTGACGAAGCCGAGCGAATTTGACGAGCGCGCCAGAAATAGAAGATTGGTGATTGCTTCAAGGGGATTGTTGATCTCATGGGCAATGGCGTTGGCCAGTTTCCCTGTCGCCGCAAGTTTTTCCGCCGTGCGCAACGCATATTCGGCGAGCTTACGGTCGGTAATATCAGTGACCGCGACGATCTTTTCGATCGTGCCGTTCTCCTGGGCGATGTTGCACACCGAAACCTGGAGGGTCCTTTGCCCAGCGATGTACTCAGCGCTGAACCTTCTCTCGGTAAGGTAGCGGAAGGGTTCACTTGTTCCTAGAAACTGCTCGAAGAATTCCCGCGCATTCTGGTTCGGAGCCGGAGCACAGTCACCGCCGCAGATATCGGCAAAAGCCTGATTCCAGCGGATGAAACGTCCATTCGCACCCACCACCGCCAAGCCTTCGACTAACGAGTTGAACGTGGTTTCCCAATGCGTGGCAGCGGAACGAGCACCCTTTTCAGCTATTCGCAAACGCAGCAATGCCCGCACGGTGGCGAGCAATACCATGCGATCGATGGGATGGGTTAGATATCCATCGGCGCCTGCTTCCAATGCTTCCACACGGTTTTCGGGCGCGACAAACGAGGCCGATATCTGCATTATGGCGATCGACCTGGTGAGTGAATCTGACTTGAGCCTACGGCAAACTTCAATGCCGGAGATATCGGGCAGGCGAACGTCGAGGATGATCAGATCGGGTAGAGTTTTTGCAATGTCGAGTGTCTTTGCCCCGGTGTCGGATTCGATGCAGGTATACCCTGAGGCTTCCAGAACACGGCGCACCACATAGCGGTTTTCCTTGTGATCGTCGGCAATCAGGATGCGAGTGTTGTCGCGGTCATACACTGTGCTGACTGGCTGAGTAGTCAGGGAGCAGTCCGCTGGTTCTTGCCCAATCAAGGAATGGTTGTGCCGATAGGCGATTGGAAACATCCTCCTTGCGCACCACTGGCGCATTCAATCCTTCGAGCTGTTTTTGTTCGGACTCGGAAAGGAGTTTCGAAGTATAGATGAGCACCGGCAAGTGCTCGGTTTTTGGATGCGCCCGGAGGGTCTTCAGGATGTCAAAGCCGCCAATATCCGGCATAAGCAAATCGAGGATAAGGCCGTCGGGGGGGGACTGGTCGATGGCCGCGAGAGCATCGGTGCCGTTCGACGCCTCGTCGATCTCAAGCCACGGCTGGACAAGGATTTCGCGAAGAATATAGCGCGACACCTCGTTGTCATCCACAAGCAGGATCCGCCGGGTTCCGACCTGGGCAGTGAGACGGCGAAGTTCGCCGAGTAGACCGGCGGCCTCGAGAGGCTTGGGGAGAAACGCATTTGCACCGCGCTTGAGTGCGGTCGCAGGATCGGCGTAGGCGCTGGTGACAATGATCGGGGTCTGCGGACAAACCTCCCGCAAATGATCAATGTACTGCCAAATCGGATCGTCGCTAATGTAAACGTCGGTCACAATGGCCGCGGGCGTGTGCCTGACCCTCCACGCCTCGGCCTGTGCGACGGTTGCGGCAAGGATCGCTTGAAATTCCGTCTTCCGGAGAAGGGCTTCGAATATCTTCGCGGAGTCCGGCTCATCCTCGAGGTAAAGCACGGGTACGCGATGGAATTCGGGCTCCGGCAACGTAGAGGAATCTTCTGGCCTGAACGCCTCGCCCACATATACCGGCGGCACTTCGACGAAGAAGGTCGAACCTGCCCGGGGCTCGCTGGTCAGCCAGATGCGGCCGCCAAGCAAGGTGGCCAAGTCACGGCACAGCGGCAATCCCAGCCCCGTCCCGCGATATTTCTCCTGCAGCGGATTTTCGACCTGGCTGAATTCCTTGAAGATTGTCTCGTGGTGTTCCGGCGCAATCCCGATTCCCGTATCTGCCACGGCGAAAAGAACCAGGCCACTCTCCTGCATCTGCGCAGAGATGTTCACTGTTCCTTTAGGCGTGAATTTGATGGCATTCGATACCAGGTTCCTGAGGATCTGCGAGACCTTCCCCTCATCGGTATGCAGAGGAGGGATGTCGCTCGCGTTTTCGAAAACCAGGTCGACCGAAGTATTGTCGGCGAGGAGCGGCTTCAGCATCCCCTTCAACGCACTGAACAGCTCGTGTACTTCGAAACGCTTGGGACGAATGCGGATTTTGCCGGCTTCGACCTTGGCGAGATCGAGCAGATCATTCACCAGTTCCTGCAGATCCCTGGCCGACGATTCTATGTAATTTACCTGCCGCACCTGCTCGGGGGCCAGATCTCCATCGATCCGATCGAGCAATAACCTGGCCAGGGAGATGATCGAGTTCAGTGGAGTTCGAAACTCATGGGAAACGTTGGACAAGAACTTGGTTTTGAGCTCAGACGCGCGGCGCAAATAGTCGGCCCGCTCATCCAGTTCCGCGTAGAGAGCGACGACACCGCGGTTGGTGTCTTCGAGTTCCCGATTCAGCAGCTCAAGCTCTTCCTGGCGAGTGCGCAATTCCTGCAAGGTCTTCAGCAATTCCTGGTTCTGCTGCTCAATCTCCTCGTAGGCGCTTTCCGGTTTCAAGTCTTGCAGGGTGCGTGCCAGGTCGCGGGCCTTGCGCTGAGTCCAGCTGTCGGCACGGCCAGGAAGGCGCTTCCCAAAACGGATGGTCGTTCCCTGCGGCCCGGAGTCAATACTGAAGTCATCCATCAAGCGCCTGGTGCCGAGAATGCCCATGCCTAGTCCCGTTTCCGACTTGTATCGACCGGCAAGGATCTCATCCAAATTAGGAATGCCTTTGCCGGAATCAGAAACGGTCACATGCAGGCGCTGGGGATTTTCCAATTCAATTCCAAATAGAACCTCGCCATTTCGCGCATAACGAAAAGCATTGCGTGCGATTTCAGAGGTTGCAGTCGCCACCCGAATCTGGTCCTGCTTGTCCATGCCAAGTGCGGCGGCAACATCGCGGGCGCGTTGTCGCGATTGCACGACATCGTGATCGCTGCGAAGAGCAAGATGGAGAACGGGCACCAAGATGGAATTCACGCGGCCTTCACCACAACTACGCTGGCGTCGTCTCGTTGCCGCCGGAAATCCCTTAACAGGGTTCCGCCAATAATCGCCGGATGGCGAGACAGCAGACCCGCATAGTTTGCTAAATCCCACCGCGTCTGCAGGCCGTCGGAATGGAGAATCAGCACCGAGTCCGGCTGCCATTCGAGATGAAAGGCTTGAATTCGCGATGCGATTGATCCGAGCGTGCCATTGTGCGAAACCAACGATTGAGATCTGGAAGGCGTGAGGAGTACCGCCCCAATATTACCGACCCCGGCAAAGGCCATTTTTCGCTCGGTTGGCCGGATCTCTGCGATGCCGGCTACGGCGCCGCGCGTTTTTCTAAGGGCATCGTGCACGTAGCTCAGAATTTCTTCCGGAGTGGATTTGAGGCGGGCATGAAATGTGGCGATAGCTTCGTGCGCTGCTTCTGCCGCGGCCCATCCGTGGCCCAGCCCATCCACAATCATGGTCATCGTACGTTCGGGAGAATTGTGGTAGGCCCACGCATCGCCGCAAACTTGCTCTCCCGGATAGGGCACTGCGATTCCGGCGATTTGAAGGCCATTGGCATTCGGATCTTTGCCCAGTTCCACCAGCACGACGGTACCGGTTCGACCCGTAAATATCTCCAGACCCGACGCTATTCGCTTCATGGCACCCAGGCCCCCACCGGGTGTGCCGGCCGTTGAAAAGCCGTCTGTCATGGCCTTGGCAACATCTGAAATTCCCGGGCCGCGGTCCATCGCCAGGATGCGTCCCAGGGCTTTGTCGTCACGTTTCAATCCGATTACGATTACCTCTCCGCCGCCGCCGTGAACGAGCACATTGCGCGAAACCTCGGTGGCCAACAGCGCCAGTTCTCCGGCCTGTGTCTGGTCCAAGCCCAGGCGCTGCGCGGTCAAGAGCGCCACTCTTCGCGCCTTCCCCACAGAACTAGGGTCGGTTACAGCCACGAGTTCCGTGAGGACTATTTCCATCGAACAACCGTGACCTTTGTTCCTTTCCCCACTTCGGATTCGATGCTGAAATCATTGACCAGGCGCTTGCTGCCGCCCAACCCAAGGCCAAGACCAGAGCCGGTGGTGAATCCATCTTTCAGCGCCAAATCGATATCGGGGATTCCAGGTCCCTGATCCTCAAACACGAGACGCAATCCGGATTTGCTGCCATTCGTCAGAGATTCCAGGAACATGACTCCGCCGTTGCCGTGTTCAAGCGCATTTCTGGCCAACTCGCTTGCGGCGGTAACGAGCTTCGTCTGATCGACGAGGCTGAAGTGAAGCTCCGTAGACCATAGCCTGACCTTCTGGCGGGCAAGCACCATGTCGTTCGAATTCTTCAGATGTTGAAGGTCACGTTTGAGGACGTTCATCTTCTGATCCATGCGCGGCGTTGGAAACGGCACCTATCAGCAGTTCCATGCCCGATTCGACGCTGAGTGCTGTCCTGACTCCAGGAAGCGACATGCCGAGTTCTACGAGAGTAATGGCCACTGCCGGTTGCATGCCGACAACCACAGCCTCCGCGCCCAACACCCGTGACATGGCGGCGATGTTCGCCAGCATGCGGCCGATGAAGGAGTCGACGATTTCGAGCGAAGAGATATCGATCAGCACGCCGGTCGACCCAAGTTCCGATATGCGTTGCGTGATGTCGTCCTGCAGCTGCAACGCCACCTTGTCGTGCATGTCGACCTGGATCGTAACCAGAAGCAGCGGCCCCATGCGGAGTACAGGAATTCGTTCCATTTAGCCCTCCCGCTTTTCGAGCAGGGTGCTGAGCGGATTCGTTTTCGCCGCAGTCGCGTTCGTGCGAGTAACAGCCCGTCCGCTGCGCTCGAGAGCCAGGGCGAATGCATCTGACAGTTTTGCCTTGGTGATGACGTCCTCAAGATTGATTCCCAAATGTACGATGGTTTGAGCGATTTGTGGCCGTACACCACTTATGATGCATTCCGCGCCCATGAGTCGAGCGGCGGTGATGGTTTTCAGCAGGTGTTGCGCAACCAGCGTGTCGACGGTGGGAACACCGGTAATGTCGATGATGGCGTACTTTGAGTTGGTGGCCACCACGGTTTGCAGGAGGTTCTCCATCACCATCTGGGTGCGGGAACTATCCAGGGTGCCGATGATCGGAAGGGCCAGGATCCCGTCCCAGAGTTTTACGACTGGCGTGGAAAGTTCCAGGAGTTCCTGTTGCTGGCGGCCAATCAGTTCTTCGCGGATTACGATGTAGGCTTCCGTCGTGACCAGCGCGAGACGGTCAAGGAGTTCTGTCGCGGCCCAGACTGTATCGAACATCTCATCCTGATTCCCTTTGAGGCTCCCACGGATGGCAGTGAACAATGGCCGCTTGAGCGAGAGAACATAAGTGGCCACCTCAACGGGCGAGAATCCCTGGCGAGCGCGCGTTGCCGAGATCGATTGGAAGATTTCGCGAGCTGCGTCCCAACCTGGACCCGCTATGTCGACAGGCCCGCTCGATTTTACTCCGGCGACAATTGCCGTAAGAATCCCACGGCATTGTTCGTCGAGTTCAGTTCTGCTGATCAAGTCAGGGCGCTGCATGGACGCCGACATACCCTCGATCCACTGGGCACGGATTTGATCTTCATTCCGGGCAATGATTTCAGCCAGTTGATTCATGGACATTCTCTCCTGCGGAAGCCGCGTTCCGGCCTCCTTCCCAGGTTCTGGACCGCCCTGGGTCCGCTCATTGATGTGCATTGTGAAAACGAAAGTGGATTGCAGGGACTTCCAGCCTTCAGGTTGTCAGCTGAGCAAGTGCTTCACGAAATGCTTTGGGCCCCTCCCATTTAGATACAAATGATTTGACTTTGAAAAGATTGCAAATCTCTCGCTCTCTATCAAGGACCGACCAAATCAATACGGGGATGGTGGCAAGTTGTGGAGTCGAGTGCCAGAACCTGAGTAATTCGAAACCGCTTTCGTACCCGAGATCCAAGTCCAGAACAATACCGTCAGGCAAGGGAACCTCACCATCCAATCCTTTTTCGAGATATTGACGCGCTTTCATAATCGAGGTTTGTGCGTTGACGTCAGTTATTCCCAACTCGCGAGCGGCATCTGCGGCAATTCGCAAATCGTTTGGCCGGTCATCGACCAGCAACAGGGATTTCACGGGCCCCCCTCCGTTGAAACACATTGAACAACAGGAGCTTAAATCTAACCCAATTTCAAAGTAAATAGCTATCCGTCGAATTTCAGGAGTTCCCTGCCGACTGGGTTCCGTGAGACCGCTGTTAACTATAGATGCGGCAAATCCTGGCGAAAGATGGGGGGAACAGGCCAGTATTTGACGGTCTCCTACCATGGGCGCAGTAGTTTCCCTAGTAGTTTCCCTAGGTGGGCGAGAAGGAGACGTTAAGTGATGGGACGGATGACTGCCGATTACGGTCTTGCTTTGAAGCCGTTGTCATTCAAGGACGCGAAGGAATCCAACTGAACTCTTATCGGAGCATGCGAGGAGCATCTTGCGCCGGCTTGCACTGCACCGTGACCGGGGTCGTGTGTCTCCTGCCTATCTTTGTTCAGTATTGGACGGCGCCGGCTCTGCAGGGCGTGGATCATGCGCCGTGTTCAGTGCGGCCCGCTCTGATTGTGGCGATAGGCCAGGCGGCGAGTGCGGTGCGATTGGCGCGGATTCCGTTTCAGAGCCGGTTTTTGCCAGGATCCTGGCCTGCAATTCTTCCAAAAGGGTCATGGGATGCGAAGAGATATTCTCGCTTCCATCCGGCGCCGAAACAGGAAATCGACCTGTGATGAGCATGAGGCGCGAAACTTCGATGAACCGGAAACGGGACAAAACAGGTTCGCGTTTGGAACCATGACGGAATGTACGGACGGGGAGGTCGTCCGTAATCATCAACGGAGTTATCAATGAAAGCAAACTTACCGCGATTAAAACAACACTCATGATCTGCTCCCTTGTGGTTGAACCGTTGCCATGCAGAATCGCGCTGTTTTCAGCAGGGCATGGAACTCCGCGAGTCAAGCACCCAGGAATCGATAGCTGGAATTCGTTGCCGCACCTCGAACTCTAGTGTTCGAGGATCTGTTCGAAATACGCGAGCGCCCGCGGATCGTGGGTTTGTCCGAGCCAGAACATCGCATCCTTGCGGACCGAAGGATCGGCATTCGTCTGCGCCACGTGAAGCAGTTCCGGAACCGCCTCGTCCTTTGGCAACTGGCTTAGTGCAAACACCGCCTTCTTCTTCACGCGTACTTCCGGATCGTTCTCAACGGTGTCCTTGAGCATGGCCACCGCCTTGGCACCCGCCTTCTGCCCTACCCAGAAGATTGCCTGTTCGCGAACGCCGCCGTCCTGATCCGACTTTGCCATGTGGATCAAATCATCCACCGCCGCCGGGTCATGGCTGACGAACAAATCGAAACTCAGTTTCTTGCGGAATTCAGGATCGGGATCACTGGC
This sequence comes from Occallatibacter sp., assembly GCA_036495975.1. Lineage (GTDB taxonomy): Bacteria > Acidobacteriota > Terriglobia > Terriglobales > Acidobacteriaceae > Telmatobacter. The sequence continues at coordinate 135,628 of DASXLY010000122.1, forward strand.
CAGCTTCTTCAGCGCGAGATAGCCATCGTGGCCACGTCCCGCGCCCAGCCAGAATCCCGCCTTCTCGCGCAACCAAAGAGGATTCGACGAGGCAGTAAAGCCCTCCAGAAGGGCTGTCGCTTTGGCGGACTCGTGCATTGCGATCGCGGAGAGTGCCTGATCGGTGAGATGCCTGTGTTCCGCCATCGCGAGACTCGCCAGCCACGCCAGGCTCTCATCCGCCTTCACATCCGTCAACCAGGTGAACGACAATCCTCCGGCATCGAGACGGCAGCCGCTCCCAGCGAAGCGGATCTTATCGACCGCGCCCTGATCGATCCGCACCAATATATCGATGCTCGCCGTCTGCGCAGTTTGATCACGGTCGCCAGACTGGAATGTGTTGTCAGAATCTTCGAGCCGATACACGCCGCAGCACCCATCATCCTCGGTTGATTGGGAACCGCCCGAACACACGGAGAAGTGCGTTCCAGGAACGGCTGCCACCTCATAGCCTAGCCACAGGGGTCCAGTTGTGTGTTGAAGGCGAGCCACCGCGCCTGGCAGCCCCGCGCTGGCCGACTCAGTGTGAAATTGGGCGTTGACCACCTTCGGCTGCTGCGCCGTCGCCAGCGTCGATACGCCCAGTATCGCCGCCACAAACCAATCCTGCCTCATGGGGATTCCTCTCTACTTGTTCAGAATTTCCAGCATGTATTTCGTGGCTTCCTCGTTGTGCATCAGGCTCAGCTGCTGCACCAAGTATTCCTTCATCTTCAGGTCCTTCTCAGCGCGTGCGAGCATGATCAAGTCCTGCACATCATTGGCTAAAAACAGGGCCTGCGCTGCGGCGCGCCTGGTTTCCACATCCGTATTCTTCTGATAGGTGGTCACCAGGGTGGGGGCTACCGACATGCCTCCTGCAATTCCCAGGTTGCGAATAGCTTTCCGTCGCAACTCTGGATCCTGCTCCGACTGGGCAATCTCCGATAGAGTGGACACGCCTCTGGGGCCGCTGGGAATCAGCGCATTGATGATCTCCGCCTTGGTCTGCGCGTTATTGGTTGCGTGATAGATGGTCAGCAACTCCTGCCCCGCGCCCATTGGACCGAGCGTCTGAATGGCGGTCTTCACCAATTCCGGATCGGTCTCCTGACGAGCCACCACCAGCAGCTTCGACGGATCGCCGATTATCAAATACGACTGCAGGATCACGCGCTTTACCTTCACGTCGCTGCTGTGCTGATAAATCGACGCGAGAGTATCGTCGGCTGATTTGCCCCTGGCAGCCGCGATCACGCGAATTGCCTTGATCTGCAATGCCGGCCCGGATTGTCCCTGCGCAATCTGGTTTACCAGGGCATCGGCCTGCGTCGAGCGGCTCTGCGCCAGCACAAAGAGGGCCCGGCTTTTCAGTTCCTCTGACTGGTTGCCGCTCAGGATCCTCTGCAGGATTGGTACCGCCTGCGACTGGTCCTGCTGCATCAGCGCGTTCAACGCCAGCAGCTTGAGATTCTCATCGGGCTCGGCCTGTGGCGAAACTGGATGACCGCTCTTGCCGCGAATCTCAATCTCCAGCGCGCCGCACTCGTCGAGCCATCGGCTATTCGGATACCCTTTCCGCAATTGAGCGCAGGTGTTCAGAGCATTGGCCGACTGCCCTTCCTTATTCTCGGCATAGGCCTTCCAGTACAGCGCACCCTCTGCGTGCTCGCCATGCATGTCCGCGATCCGATTGAACAATTCCGCGGCATCCGACCAGCGGCTCTCGTTGATCGCACGCGTACCATCGGCATACAAGCCGGCATCGTCGGAGGCGCCACTTGTGCCATTCGCTGACATGAAAGGCTGCAGCGATGCAGCATGAGTTGCGCATGGCATAACGGCCAGTGCAGCTGCAAGAAGAATTGCGAATGATACTTTGACTTTCATTAGATAGTGGCTCCCTTCGCGGCTTGAGGCCCGCTTTCCTGATCCGAACTGCGTGCCCGCAGGACTCGAATCTCAAACAAGATTCCCTTGGTGTTCATGTCATTCCGAACGCGGTCAATATCTGCTGCGCTCAGACTCGGATCGTTGGCAATTTCGGCCAGCACACCTTCCAGCCGATCCAGCGCTCCGGCCAACTCTGGATCGCCGGCATTGCTTGCTGTCACGCGATAGAGCCTATTCGATGCCAGGAGTTCTCGGGCTTCCGACTGCAGCTCCGCGTTGCCGGCTCGGTCCTTTGAACCCGCATGCTCCAACTGCACCAGCAGCCGCTCTGTGCGATCGAGGTGATCGGTGAGTACCACGAGAACCACGCGCTGCGTGGCTTGCGGAGTGACGGCCAAATTAGCTTTTCTCGTTGTGATCCGTTCCCAATAACGTCCACCCAGGAATACGACCGCCAAGGCCATTGCGCAGCCAACCAGCAGTACCGCGGCTCTCCAATGCGCCCAGCCTCGCCAGCCCAGAGTCTTCTTCTCATATGGAATCAACTGCGGCCGCAGGGTTTGCCAGACGCGGTCGCCATAATCTGAAGTTCGCGGCGCAACAGCTTCTGGTCCAATTGCGTCCAGACTGCTCTTGAATTTGGCAAACTGTGTTGAGCACTCGCGGCACGCCTTCAGATGCGCGTCGTCTGCGCTTGTCCCTTCGCCGTAATACAACTCGATCAACTGCTCTTCGCCCAGGTGGTTCATGCAGTCCCCCGTAGCGGCGCGAGTTCTCGGCGCAATTTCTGCACCGCGCGAAATACAGCCTGCTTGGCCGCATTCGGGGCGATGTTCAGGACCCCTGCAATTTCGGTTGTGGAGCGGTCCTCAAGGTGTCGAAGCACAAACGCGCTTTTTTCTGTCGGTGTTAGCCTTCGCATGGCAGTATCGTGCGCTACGCCGATCTCCTTGCTCAGCAGCATCCGCTCCGGGTCGGCATCCTGCGCGGCCACCTGTACTGTTTTCTCTTCCGGATTGCTTTCCTCGCCATGGCGGTACTCCGCTTCAACGCCTGGTCGGCTGATCCGGTTGAGTGCGCAGTTCACAGCGATTCGATAGATCCAGGTCCCGAAACTGGAACGTCCCTGGTAACTCTCCAATCGTTGATACCCGCGCAGAAAGGCTTCCTGCACAATTTCCTCCGCATCGGCTTCGTTGCCGATAATCCGAAACGCCACTCGAAAGACAGTCGCACTGTGAGCGCGGACAAGCGCACCGTACGCTTCCTTGTCCCCAGCCAGCACGGCCCGGACAATCGAGTGATCGCTTCCCTGCATTCAGCACCTTAGACAGCGGTTATATGTCGCGGTTAGGAGAATATTATGGGTGACCGATCAACCCGGACGCATTTGCCTGTTTTCTTTCTATTGAAGCAAAAGGGAAGCGTATTAAGGATATTTTTAACCATTCATAACCAAGTTAATTTCGAATTGACAATTTTCGAAAGTCTCGAATAGGCTAAAGGCGCCGATTCTGTCAGAGAAACCTCAGCAGAGTCAGCCGATTGACTGTGTATCACGGCTGCTGAGAATCACGATGACCGGTTCCGCTTTTACGGTCATGACTGCCATTCGGCAGTGAGGGGACCCATTTGAAGAGAATCCTGACGCTTACCTGTCTTACTGTTTGCTTTGCTGTTCTCAGCGCTTCGGCGCAACAACCCGACGTTGGCACCTGGACCGAAATACTGGCCAATCACTACCTCGTCTATCCCGATCAGCAATACGGATTCTCGGGTAATGTTGCGTTGAAGCTGGACGTCTGGCAAAGCCAGGATTCGAAAGATCCTCTGCCAACCGTGATGTACATCCATGGCGGAGGATGGTTTTTTGGCGACCGCACCGGCGCCATGCCGCAGCTGCTTCCTTATCTTCAGAAGGGCTGGAATGTCGTCAACGTGGAATACCGCATGTCAGGGCAAGCACTCGCACCGGGAGCGGTGGAGGATGTGCGTTGTGCGCTGCGCTGGGTTAATCGCAATGCCGAGAAGTTTCATTTCGATACCAATCGGCTCATTGTTACTGGGCATTCGGCAGGTGGACACCTGGCGCTAATGGCCGGAATGTTGAGAACCGAGGACGGCTTTGATAACAACTGTCCGGCCGAAGAAGCGTGGGGCGAGAAGCCACTAAAGGTTGCTGCGATTGTGAACTGGTATGGGATTACGGACGTTTCCGATCTGCTGGATGGCGCAGACCGGCGGACTTACGCGATTGAATGGCTTGGCGGGCAACAAAATCGCGAAGAGATCGCGAAGCGCGTGTCGCCCTTGTCTTATGTTCGACCGGGAGTGCCGCCCATCATCACGATTCACGGAGATGCGGATCCAACGGTACCCTACTCCAATGCAGTTCGCCTGCATGAGGCATTGGACAAGATTGGTGCGGTCAATCAGCTGGTCACAGTCGCGGGCGGAAAGCACGGGTTCCAGGCATTCGATGACGCGCATACAAAGGATGCGTATGAAAAGGTCTTTGCCTTCCTTTACCAGCACGTTCCAAATCTGGAGAAGACGAAATGAATTGAGGGCCGGCCGGGGTCTGCGGCCACTCGCTTGGCGACAGCCTTAGGCCGCGTGGAGGCCGTCTTGAGAGGCCCCCAATCAGTTGTTTGGTTGGCGATCGATCGTCAGTTGCAGGGTGAGCGTCTGATGCGCTCCAATTCTGAGTTGTTTTTGATCGAGCCCAGGATGAAGTATCCGATCCTCGGTCATCGACGTCTCATCGAGCGCTGCGATTTTCAGCGACGATTGCAGCGCGAAAGTTTCTTCACGGCCTGCGATCTCCTGCAATCGAAGCATGTAGTGATCGCGGTTCCCATCATCAGAGGGCTTGAAAGCAAGGATCATGACATTGGGTGCGCTCACTGAGAAGAATGAGCCCGCACTCTCGTGCGGCTTATGATCCGGCGGCAAGAGAGCCGTAATGAGGGGAACGACAAAATTCCAGCCGTCTTTCGACGCGACCGCTGGATCGAATCCAATAGAAGAGGTCACTGCAAACGAAGACGTATACCGGGGCCCATATCCGGGCTCGACCGTGGGAAGCGTCACCACGCCGGCATCTTTCATGTCGCCCTGATCGACCTTCCGCAAGGCTGTGAGCCGGATCTCGTTCAGGAATTGACCGGGGGCTCCGTTGGATCCTGGATATCTAAGCGGAACGTCGAAGAAGCCGTCGCGTTGCAGAATACTGATGGAGTTTTTCGGCGCATCGTCAGAACCAAGAAGAGACAGAGTGTGAATTGGTGTAACGCCGTCGGTTCTGGCTCCAGGCAACAAGTCCTTCGGCGAATCATGGAACCCGATTCCGTCGTCCACCATGATTGTCGCCGGGTTGGCAAACTGAAATGGAAAATCGAAGCTGTAGAACTCTGCGTTGGCAGCGATCTGGACCTGCGGCATTCGGGAGCGATCGAAGACTTCATCCATGGTTAGCTGCCGTTCGCCAGACGTGAGCGATATACGCGTTTCAGGCCACCAGGTGCCTGCACGAAAGACCAGCAATTCGTCAGTAAGAGGACCGCGAACGTGACGCACTTTCGGTTTCCAGTCCCGATCAGGCAGATAATTCGCATAATTCCAGCGGATGAGTTGCCCGACCCGTCGCGGCGATTGCGTATTTACGAGTTCCCTATGAAGCTGCTTGTCCCAGATGCTGTCAACTGAGCCGTCGGAAGTGCGCAGGCGAACTTTGTAAAACTCATTCTCCAACGTGTCGCCGCCGACTTCTGTCTCTTTTGCAGGCGGGCTTGAGGATGACTCAAACACATAAGTGCGAAAGCCGAAGGAGGGCACACCCTCCGCCATGAAGCTGAGGCTTCCATCCAGATTCACTTGCGAACGCACCACCTTGCCGCTGGCGAGGTCTCGCACTTGCGTCAAATCAGGAGAAGGCGGCCGGACCCGTACAACGCTGCTCCGCTCCCAGCTCAGGGGATTGAACACAACGCACTTCGGTAGTTTTTTGGGATCAGGATCGGACGCAAACTGTTGTTCGATGCCGCGCATCATCAATTCCCGAATTTCCGCCTTCGCCGTCTTCGTGTAATTCGCGTATTCCTCGTTCTGCTTATTCACCTGGTCAAGAGTCATCACCTTCGGCCATCCCGGTTGGCCTGCACCCGAATGCTCGTCGTATTTCAACATTTTGTTCGCGGCGTCGTCGATGGTGGATGCAGGAAACTGCGCTCCCCTTGCGGCGAGTAACGACCACAAGCTCTCTGCCTGCGGCATGTAATCCTGGACCCAGCGCGCATCGGCCGTGATTCCTGGTGAGTTGGTTTTGACCTCAGACCATAAACCGCTGAAATCACCCGCGTAGGTAGGAAATGGATCACCGTATTCCTTTGCAAGGTGGGTGAAGAATTCTTGCGGTGTTGCAACCACCAACCGTGGTTGTTTTCCCGCGGCGTTCCAGGCTCGAACTGCGGGCAGGAGACCATCTTCTTCGTAGCTGGGCGGGATGAAGTCGTGCACATAGAGAACCATGACCGCGTCGTAACGGTAGCCGGCTTTCTCGTACTCGGTCAGCAGCTTGTTTACACCGCGCTGCATGATCTCGAGCTTCGATAACCCTCTCCACTCCCTGGGGTAGAACTTATGTTCCGCAGGTTCGCTATAGTAGTGCGCATCGGGATCAAGGTAATAGTCCGCCATGGCTTCTACGTAGCCGCCGTTCTTGCTGCCAGTTTGCCAAGTGAGGACAGTGCTTCCATCCGGTGACTGCCAGTGAAAAGGCATCTTGCCAGGATGCAGAGTTGTGCCGCCACCAAGGAACAGATTTGATCCGGTAACGAAATAGCGAATGCCGCTTCGGCTGAGCACTTGCGGCAGTCGCAGGGTGAATCCGGGAACGTCGTCCATCATGGCGAGATCGGTTTTCACGCCGAGGCGCTTTTCGATGTCGCGCATTCCGTACACGAGTCGGTTGAGCTGCTCGGTTCCCATGAATTCTGTGTGCTCGCTGCCCCACGCGGCAGAGAGTTCGATCTGTCCGTTGTGCACCAGGTCGACGAGATCCTGAATCGCTGCCGGATCCTTTGTCCGGTCGAGCCAGGCCTGAACCTGCCACGTGCTTTCGATTACCCAGCGGAACTCGGGATCCTGTTTGGCGGTCCGAATCACTGCATCGAGATGCGGTTTGATGTCGTCCAACTGCTCTTCTGGCGGCAGTTTGAATCCCAGGTCCCAATGGCTGCTGGGGACGATGTAGATCGTCTGAATTCTCGAAGGATTTGTTTCTGTTCTTTGCGCTTCTGCGGAACAGGAGGCCGCGGCCATGCTTAGCAGCAGGATCGCTGTTTTGCGATGCATCTTCCCTCTCCCTGAAGAAAAGGCTGGCTCCCGCCCTGCGAGAGCCAGCAGGAGAAATGACAACAATCAGGTAGTTCGCGGGGACCCCAATCGGGAGGGAAAAGGTCTCCACCCCGCGAGGCACCAGTCTATGTCAATGTTCGTTTTAACGTCAAACGAAATTTCTATGTGAAGTAAACTGGTGCATTCGTAATGCAAACGGTTCTGAATTGAGATTTTAGGTGGATCCCTGGCTGCTGCCGACCTTGCCTCACACTTGGTGCCTGCTGGAGATCTGTCGCTTTTGCGCAAGGCGACTTTCGTTTTAAATGAAAACGAACATTGTGATATGCTTTTCAGTGAAAAACAAACACTCGCATGCCTGAAGCCTCTTCATTTTCTCGCCCGGATCGATGGTTCCTTTTCTCCCGCCCATCCCGGCAATTGTCGACCTGCGGGAAGAACTCGAACGCCCGGGCGAAGGGTTCCGGAAAATGAGAATCCTGGCGGTCGATCTCGGAGGGACGCACGCGACTTGCGCGCTGGTTGAGGACAGGTGCATTGTCGCTTGCGAAACTGCCGGCCTGGTAAATTCCGATTCCTTACGTGCCGCGCTCGACGTTATTGCTGTCCCGCTTGGAAAGCTGCTGGAGGCCGGCAAAGCGGAGGCCATTGGATTTGGATTCTGCGGCCTGGTTGACTCGAAACGCGCCCGGATTGCATCCACCAATGGAAAGTTCACGGATGGACCAGAGATCGACTTATGCAACTGGGCGATGGACGAGTTTGGGCTGCCGCTTTGTCTTGAAAATGATGCACGGCTTGCGCTGATGGGAGAAGGTTACGCGGGTTCCGCCCAAGGCGAGACCGATGTTGTGATGTTGACCCTCGGCACTGGTATCGGCGGCGTAGCCATGATCGATGGCCGGCTATTGCATGGAAAGCACGGGCAGGCAGGCGTTCTCGGGGGTCATGTGCCAATCAATTTCCGCGGCCGCCGCTGCACGTGCGGTGGAATCGGTTGCGCGGAATCAGAGGCGTCTGGATGGGCTTTGCCGCTGGTGGCGCAGTCGTGGCCGGGGTTTACATCCAGTTCACTCGCTTCAAGGACGATCGATTTCGAAAATCTTTTTCTCTGCGCCAACGCGGGTGATGCGGTGGCGTGCGCGATTGCCGATCATTGTCTGCACGCCTGGGGCGCGACTGCTATTGCCGCAATCCATTCGTTCGATCCGGATTTGCTTATTCTCGGCGGCGGCGTGATGAAGAGCGCCGATGCTGTTCTTCCCTTCATCCAGGAATACGTGAGAGAGAATGCGTGGACGCCCTGGGGGACGGTCCGGGTTTGCGCCGCGAAGCTGGGCAACCAGGCTGCCATTCTTGGCGCTGTTCCGTTGCTTCAACAGGAGCCCTTCTTTGTACGATAGATTCCCATATGTTCCATGCGGGACTCGCGAGGAATGCCTTTCAGGCTGGGACGAGATCGTCGCGGCTTTCGAGAGACAACTCTCCTCGATGGTAACCGTGATTGAGTGTTATCCCGGTGTATTCCTCGACGAGTTGAAAGAGGCGCTTGCTTCCCGGTTGCCTGAAGTGGACCTTCTCTGTACTGAAGACCTGTTTCGCGCGCCTCGGGAGATCGATGATTTGCTGATGCCGTGGCTCGGCGACGATCCGGTGTTCGGGGTGATGAACAGCGTCGAAATTGAAGACTTGTTCGATGTCGCTCGTCTTAATGCTGCCCGAGCGCATTGCCATGACACGCAAAGGCGCACGATCGTTTTCGGGCCGGGAGCTTCCCTGCTTTGTTCCGAACCAGGGTTGCTCGTTTATGCGGATATGGCGCGCTGGGAGATCCAAAAGCGTCAGCGTCGAAACCAGATCAGCAATCTCGGGACGGATAATTTCGAAGAGCGTCCATCCCTCAAGTACAAGCGGGCTTTCTTTGTCGATTGGCGTGCGGCCGACCGTATCAAAAGGAGTCTGCTTGAAAAGATTGACTACCTGCTGGACACAAATGTGCCGGGAGAACCCAAAGCGATCTCGGGTGCAGCATTTCGGCGGGGCCTGGAAAGAGCCGTCCGCCGGCCTTTCCGGGTTGTTCCCTTCTTTGATCCAGGACCATGGGGCGGACACTGGATGGAGCGCGTCTGTGGGCTGCCGCCCGATGGCGAGCCGAATCATGCATGGTGCTTTGATTGCGTGCCCGAGGAGAACAGTCTCCTTCTTGGATTTGGAGATCTGCGCGTCGAGATTCCGTCAATCGACGTCGTCTTCGCGCATCCAGAAGACTTGTTGGGCAGCGAAGTCGTTTCGCGATTTGGCGCCGAATTTCCCATCCGATTCGATTTTCTCGACACGGTGGGAGGCGGAAATCTTTCGCTCCAGGTTCATCCGCTTACTTCTTATATCCGGAAGCATTTCTCCATGGATTACACGCAGGACGAGAGCTACTACATGCTGGACGCCGAGAACGACGCGTGCGTGTATCTAGGCCTGAAAGAGGGCGTCGACAAAGAAGCAATGGTGAGCGACCTGGAACGCGCACAGGAGGCAGACTTCGACTTTCCAGCGGAAAAGTATGTGAATCGCTTCCCTGCCAGGAAGCACGACCACTTCCTGATTCCGGCCGGAACGATTCACTGTTCCGGAAAGAACAGCATGGTTCTCGAAATCAGCGCCACTCCTTATATATTCACCTTCAAGTTATGGGATTGGGGCCGGCTCGGTCTCGACGGACGCCCTCGGCCAATACATCTTCGTCATGGAATCAGCAACATTCAGTGGGATCGAACCACCGACTGGGTCCGCCGATCGCTCATCAACCGCGTAGAACCATTGCGATCGGGCGATGGATGGCGCGAGGAGCGAACTGGTCTTCACGAGCTCGAATTCATCGAGACGAGGCGTCACTGGTTCACAGCGACCGTGCCGCACGACACAGAAGGAACGGTTCACGTTCTCAACCTTATTGAAGGCAAGCAGGTCGTTGTTGAGAGCCCAACCGGTGCGTTCGATCCGTTCCTGGTGAACTATGCCGAGACGTTCATCGTTCCTGCGGCGGTGGGTGCGTACACCATTCGCCCCTGCGGGCCCGATGTCGGCCACGAATACGGAACGATGCAGGCTCGCGTCAGGCTTTGATGAAAATCAGATTCTGAGCCAGCACCACCTCACCCGAAAAGATCTGCTGAGAAAAGAGCGTCCCAAGAAGAAAGGGTGATCGGAATTCCGACCACCCTCCTTCAAGAACCATGGCCGGAAGCCTCAGAAGAATATCTTCAGTGCGAATTGTTCCTGTCGTGCGGTACCAGTGCCCACCTGGCTGTTGTTTGAGTCGGCGATGGTCTGGCCGACCCTGCCAAAGTTCGGATTCGTTAAACAACCTGCCGGCGATCCGGGAGCGGCGGCGGTGAACAGGATACAGACGCCTCCATCCGGATTGGCGAAGTTTGGATGGTTGAGAATATTAAAAACGTCTGCGCGGAATTGCAGCCTTGCCTTCTCGGTGAGATGAAAGTTCTTCATTGCTGAGAAATCCCATTGGAAGAAGTTTGGTGCGCGCAGGCTGTTGCGTCCGACATTGCCAATGGTGGAAGGATCACCGGGCGTTCCATTGAAGTCCGGTTCAATTTGATACGCCGCGACGTTATAGCTTTGGGTGGGCCACTTCACGCCTCCGGGCAGCTTGGTTGGTTGGCCGGTGTAATCCGGTCGAGCCGGCAGACCGAAGAACCCGCTTTCAATCGAGACATCCACCGGACCGCCGGTTCGTGTCTGGAAGATACTCGATGTCTGCCAACCGCCAGCAGCCCCACGCACCAGCACATTCTTGCCCCGAAGGTCAGGCATGGTGTACACAACACTTGCCGTAAAGTTGTGCCGGATGTCCCAGTCGCCCGGTCCGCGGTCAAAGTTCGGATCGAGGGGATTCGAGAAGCCGCCGAAGACGTTCACCATGTCGTCAATCTCGTGCGACCACGTGTAATTGGCTTCGAAATTCAAGTTTCCTACATTGTGCCGAAGCTGCGCCTGCAAGGCGTTGTAGCTGGAATTCAGTTCGTCGGAGTCGAGGCTTTCGCTTGCGAAATTGGGCTGGGTTCGCGCCTGGGTCACATAGTTGGCCGGGTTCAGGTTCAGTGCCGCAAAATCGACGCCCGCCTGCATGTGATGGTCCTGATCGCCAACATAGTTGAGCGTCAAGACGGTGTTGGGCGCCACCTGCTGCTGAATTCCAATCAGCCAGTTTGGCGACATCGGATCTTTCGGGTTCCGCGGAAAAATTGATACGTTCTGCGTACCCGCCGGCAGCGGTGGATCGGGTTCAGGATAGGACAACGGCACCTGAAAGGCATTCACGTTGTAGCTCTGGTAGGCCGGGTTATTGCTCGTCAGACCGAAGCCGAAATGCATCGGGTTGTAGAACAATCCATAGTAGGCGTGAAGCACCGTTCTTCCACGGCCGTAAGGATCGAACGCAATGCCAACACGGGGAGCGACGTCCCCTAGTGGCGCCGAGTAAATCGCCTGATTCGAAGGCAGGAAAGACTGCGTCGCGAAATCGAAGTTCTGCATCACGTTGTTCCGCTCGTGCCACGCAGTGTTGTAGTCGTAACGCAAACCGAGATTGATGGTGAGCTTGCGATTGACCCGCCAGTCGTCCTGCGCGTAGAAGTCCCAGTTAGAATCACGGATTCCGACGAAATTCGGGAAACCGATCTTCTGAAGGATGAAGGGTCGATCGTTTTCGAGATCCGAGAAACTGCCGAACTGGTAGCTCTGGAACGGGCGCAGCCATTCGTCGTTTCGATTGACGCGAATCTGCACACCGGCGCGAAGCGTGTTGGTCCTGATGGTTTTTGTGACGTTGTCGAGGACCTCGAACACGGAGAACGGCGTGATCTGGTTGAACGACATAGCGCCGGGAAGCGCGCCAAGGTTAACGAAGAACCCACCAAATGAGGTCAAGGGTTGCGGGGTGTCGGAGTTTGTGTCCGAGTAGAAACGGTTCAGGGCGACACTCGCTTCATTCAGAAGGCTCGAGCTGAATGTGTGCGTCTCATGAACCATCGTGTACTGAGTCCGCAAATAGAGAGGCGTAACCTGACCCTGGTTGAGACCGATTGTCTGGTCGGTCAACGAATCATCGATGTTGTAGCGGGCGAAGAGGCTATCAGCGCCGGAGAAGGTGTAGTCGACGCGAATCGATCCGCTGTCTTCGCGGAGCGTGGTGGGCAAGGCGGCGGGATCGTAGATGAGGTCTGCGCCCGCAGAGGGATTTCCCGCGTCGGTCGTATTCGGAACCGCACAGGAGGCTGGTGCTGGGATCGCAGTGCAACCCGAGGGCAGCGGCGCCATCTGCGCCAGGACCGGTTGCATGGCAGCATTGAACTGCGAACGCACGTAGGCGCTGGGAACCTCGTAAAGCGCGTTGATTGCAGTTGTGCGTTGGCGGATCCCCTCATAATTTGCAAAGAAGAACATCCGGTTCCTTGCAAGGGGGCCACCCAGATTGCCGCCAAACTGGTTCATGCGAAGCGGCTGCTTTGGGACCGTGGTGCCGTTCGTAAAGTAGTCGTTCGCGTCAAGTGCGTCATTGCGGAAGAACTCGAATACTTCTCCATGGAATTCGTTTGTGCCCCCCTTGGTCACGATGTTCATCTGCGGACCGAGAGAGTGACCGACCTCAGAGCTATAGCCACTATTTGCGAAGTCGATCTCCTGAATGCTGTCGACGCTGGCCCGCGTCAGGCGCGCCTGTTCGTTGCCTTCCGTTTCGTCGAAACCATTCACGTCACCGCGGGATGCATTTTGACCGTCGAGTGTCACGTCGAGGCCGGTAAAGAAATTCTCCTGGCCGTTCACGCTGCCCTGGAAGAACCCGATGGAATTCACGGAACCAGGCGCGATCTCGAGAAAGTCAGTCACATCGCGTCCATTGATGGGGAGATTTCGAATCTGATCTGAATTTAGAGTTGTACCAGCCGTGGTTGTCGAAGTATCGACTGTGACATTCGTCCCGGTCACGTTCACCGTAGTGTCTGCTCCGGCCACGGTGAGTCCGATGTTTACGTGAACCGTAGCACCCACATTCAGTACGAAGGGCTTGGTTGCGGCAAGACTGAAACCAGAGGCTCGCGCGGAAACGGTGTAATTGCCGAAAGGAACTCCAGGCGCAATGAAATTTCCGGTCCCGTCTGAGTGCAACGTCTTCTGGAACCCGGTGCCGGTATTGAGAATCTTGATAGCAGCATTTGGAATCGCCGCACCCGCCGGATCGGTGATTGTTCCGGTAATCGTTCCTGTGTCAAAGGCGTTGACGCCCTGGGCACCTGCAACGGGCGTCAAAAGCAAGCTGATGAATGCGAATATGACTGCAATTGGCCAGCCAGCATGGTCCTTAATCGCTCCGCCACTTGCATGAATCCGGTCGATGTTTCGAACGTTGGCCATCACTGCCCTCCGAAAATGACTACATTCCCTTTTTTCAGGTTCAGAACACGAGCTTTTCTGTTCTGTTTACCGCGATAAAGACTATTTCGACTTTCTATTCTATGTCAATAGTTAATTGACGACTTTCTTTTGGCCGCAACTCCCTCTGCATAGAAAACTTTTAAAGGCTCGAATTCATCGCATCTGGCCTTGGCGCCATATCGATGTAATCAATTGGAAATGCGAGATTTAGAAACTGATTGTTCGTGGCTGGCCGCCCGCGAAGACGCGCCGCGCGTTCGCTACCACATAACTACAGGGGGCTTTCGTTTCGGGCTGAAACGATCACGGAGGTTGAACGCGTCGCGGGCCTTGACCGGCAGAGCCATAACGATTCCGACGCTTTCACGGCAAGCGAACTTCACACGACGGAGGCCGTTAGCCTTCCCAATAAGCCGTCCACTCCCTGGCACTTGGATCGACAAGCACTGTGCCTGTTTCGCCTTTGCGCATCGAGGCTCCGCTGAGCTTTGAGATTGCAACTCCGCGAACCAGGCTCGGCGGCAATTCGACCGACTCTGGGGATACTTCTCCGCTGCGAACGAAATGCACTTTCCAACCTCGCGTTGCGACAGGTTCCAATTCGAGAGAGATTCGACCGAATCGAGTGGGCGTGTTTTGGATTGCGTACCGTTGACGATGTCGCAGGTCCGGAGCCAGGACGCCCTCGAGCAGCCTCAATTTACGGTTGTCCTCGAGGATCAGCATGTGGCGCAGGTATCGAATGCACTCTGCGCTGGCCCAGTTGTGAGGCATATCGCCCCATGCGCCACCAATCAGCGCCTTTTGGAGGGGCTGCTCTTCTCGCCAGGCGTGAAGCGGAGAAGCATGGTTGAGATAACCCGCAAATGTTCGATGGGCCAAATCGTGCAGCCCTGCCCACAAATACACTTCGGCGACGAACGGTGCGTTGTAGTTCCACACTCCCTCGTGGTGAATCCACCCGGTTTCGGCGGGAATATCTTCTTGCGTACAGGCCTGCATCAATGCGATGTGGCCGCGCACGATGGGATGATCCTTTGGAAAGACCTCACCCGGAAAGATGGTGTGCGAAAGGGCCCACTGCGAAGTCTGCGGCTGCGGACGATCCCATGAATCTGCATGCATCGCGGGATCTTCCCGCATCAGCATCGGCAGATACCGGAAGCCTCGTTCATCCGTGACCATCTCATCGCTTGCTGCTTTTTCCAGCGCGGCGCGTAGCTCCTGATAAAAGCCAGCGGCGCGATTCAGTTCCGCGAGCTTCAATGATTCGTTCGCGAGCGCAATCGATCTCAATCCGGCAAGCGCCCAGAGAGTATTCGTAAATTCAAAGTGGATCCCACCGATACCGCCGTCGGGAAATCCTGGTGCAAGCAGTCCGTATTTGCCATTTGGAGAATCGCCTTTGCGCGCGTCATCGCGAAGCCCAATCAGGAACTCGATCGCGTGTCCAACTTTCGGCGAAAGCTGACGAAGCAAGCTCCAGTCCTGCTTTAGCTCGCAGGCCCTGGCGAGCGTGAACATGGCGATTGCGGTGTCTTTCCAGTGTTCCTTTCCCGCTGAAGCGATGATCTGCCCGGTTGAAACCTGGTGATTCCACTCTGAGAGCAGGCCTTTATCTGCGGCGTCGTCGTAGCCGAGGTATCGAGCCGACTCCAGCAGGAAATTGCCGTCCACGATCCACATTCCGCGATAAACGGTGGGACCCACTTCGAAGACCAGCATTCCATCCTTGACTTCGCGCGCCTGCTGGATATTCCGCGCGCACGAGATCAGGAAATCTCCTTTTTCCGCCGGGAGGGACCAGCTCACGGTCCCACCGAACGCATGCCAGTCGCGCCACCAGTCTCTGACCTCGCTGAGCAGTTCCTCCGCTTTGGCTACGGAGTCGAGCTTGCCATCGCCGCCCTGCGGAAACCGATAAAGAACTCGGATTGAGCGGTTGCGGCTGGCTTGCCCGTGTCCCAGAACGAGCGTGTAGCTGCTTTCATCTTTGTTCCAGGAAAGTTCCCCCGTGACAATCGAAGAGTCCTGCGGGATGCAGATCATCCAGGGATCTTTCATCTCTTCCCGGTAGACATTCGCCACCGCGCCAGTATTCTCGCCGAGACGATAGTTCTTGCATGACCGGATCTGCACCCTGGGCGCGGCAATCAGCTCATCCGATTCTGATGAAATCTCGATCAGCACATTATCGACACGTCCCTCGCCGCTTCGTCGGGTCGCAAATGCGGTAAGTTCGATATTGGCTCCGTGGCGCTGGAGTCGCGTGTGCACGATGGGAATGCCCGGGCTCTCCATGCGCTGCTCAAGCCACGTGTCGTGCCCCATGCCGGCAACCGAGAACTCCACCACAGTTCCGAATTGATCGATCGCGGCAAAAATGTCGGCCGGGAAGTCGCAGCGAAGATCGCCATATTTGCCGAGCACCGTCTTGCTTGGATCGTCCGGAAAACAAATCGTTGACTGGAAGTCGGATGGAGAGAACCGAAAGTCCACCGTGATGTTTCCGGTTGCACTCGCGCGATCGGCCTGGGTCTCGTCGGCTCGGGATATCGGAAATTCCAAACCTGCGAGGAGACCGGCAGCAGTTCCGCCGGCCAGAAAAGCGCGTCGGTTGAATGGATTCATATCGCCTTTCAGGGCTCGAAATCAGGCCACAACGAAGCCAGTCGCGCCGGCTCCGATACCCACTGCAGAGTTTCCGGGCACTGTTGATATTGCCGGTAGATCGGAACGGTCGCGTTCAATCCAAGCTCCGGGTAGGCGCGGGCGCCATGGACTTTCAGAGAACAGTTGCGGTATCGAGGATTTTGTTTCCAGACAACGCCGTTTTCGCCGAGCAATGGAAACCACGCCAGGCCGCCGTGAGACCGGACTCCGTCGTACTCGAATCCATACTGCCGTTCGCAAAGGGCGCCAAATACCATTCGGCCGTTCTCACTTGCATTGATGACGCAATGAGCCCAGCCCGGTTGAACGACAACCTGATCGCCGGGTCCGGCTGTCACCGCAAAGCAACGGCCCGGATCGTCTTCGGCGAACTCCTGGGCATAGATGATGGCGCGGCCTTCCCAGATTTCAAATAGCTCCGGAGTCGACCATCCGCTGTGCGGCGCTCGCGCATGGATGTGTCCCTGGCTGCGCACCGGCTCATCTCCAAGTCGCCCGGCAGCGTATGCCACCACTCCGAAAAGCAACTGCCTTCGATTCAGTTCCTCGGCATCTGCCTGGTGGTACACATCCATGGCAATGCCATAAACGGGATCAGGGCCGTCGCACTTGGGATTCATCAGACTGGGGCGAATATCTTCGAGCCGGCGCATCACCGATGATGGCCCTACAACTCCCGGTCCGTAATCAAATGCCAGTTGGGACTCACGCAACGTAACTTCCAAGCCCGGGTCAAAGTGCACTTTCGCTCCTCACGCACAGCGGACGATTGCCGGCAGTCCGTTCTGCTCCACGACACAGGCACTGAATCCCTGATCACGGATCGTCCCGTAGTCATATCCAGCGTCGCTGCCCCAGCAAGCCCAAAAGACCAGTGGCTCATCGCCAACATTCACAACTCGATGAGCGTGTTGGCCGCGGAGGTAATGCAGACTCCCGGGATGCATATGTTCGCCCCATGTCTGACGCTGGTCGTCCATTCGCAACAGGATGCCTTTGCCGGCCACCGTGGCGTAGTACTCGGCACGCGTACGATTCGCGTGGAAATGCCCATGCGTCATGAAGTATTCGTCGCCCACCCTGCCTGGCTGAAGAACAGTCACGCCCCAGAAAAGCCCGCCCTCGTCTCCCGCGGGTACCGGCGACCACCAGTGAACACGATAGACTTCCCGCGCAGGATCCATCAGGCTTCTGGCCGCTTCATCGCGAAAGATCCCCTTAAGGTCGCGAAGGAGCTTCGTGCTCTCCTCGACGGGAAGTCCGCTGATCTGGCCCGAATTCCATTCAAGGTTCACCGGCGTCGTTTCTGATCGAACATGAGTCACAAATCCCCCTTGCCGCCGCCATCGATCAAGAATCCTAACAGAGACTTGTGTTCGTTTTCAAGTATAACGAATATTGTTTGATTTCGTTTTTGCCTAAACACAAACATTTTGTTAAATTTCGGAACACCGGGCGCTGGTATCGAATGAGCCATTTGGCGATTTTCGTAAATTGATCTCTTTCGTATATAAACAATACGTTCACACTGTGTTCTAAGAGACACCATGCAGACTTCCGCGCCAATCGATCAATCTCAAGGCGGAGCCCAAGCCCGCTCCCCTTTCTACGTCCTTCTTCTGGCTCTCATCGCAGCAATCTCAGGGTTTCTCTTCGGGTTCGATACTGCAGTGATCAATGGCGTGCTCCTCTTTCTCAGGCGGCAGTTCTCCCTGTCCAATGTGCAGACTGAAGTGGCCGCCAGCGCGCTGCTGCTGGGGTGCCTGCTTGGCGCAGCAGGTGCAAGCCTGATCGGTGACCGAATTGGGAGGCGCAGGTCGCTGCTGTTAAGCGCAATTCTTTTCGCCCTCTCCACGGTGGGTGCCGCATTGGCCCATTCCGTTTTGGTCTTCTCAATCGGCCGTCTGGTTGGTGGGCTGGCAATTGGCCTGGCCTCGGTGCTCACCCCGGTCTACATCGCAGAGGTGTCCCCTGCGCGCAGTCGTGGACGCCTGGTCTCGATGAACCAGCTGGCAATTGTGGTCGGAATACTCGCGGCGTATGTAGTTAGCTGGGCGCTGGCCGGCCTTGGCGACAGCAGCTGGCGATGGATGCTCGGCGTGGCTGCAATTCCCGCTCTTGGCTTCTTCTGTGGATTGCTTTTCATCCCGGAGAGCCCTCGCTGGCTGATCACACACCAGCAGCGCGAGAAAGGCAAAAGCATTCTCACCCGAATTTACGGTGCAGAACAAGCGGCAATTGAGTTGTTGCTGGTTGAGCAGGCGTCGGTTACCGAGGAAGGCACGTGGAGGGAGTTGCTCACACCTGCGACGCGACGTCCCCTGGTGATTGCAATTGCACTGGCCGTCTCATGCCAGATTACCGGGATCAATACGGTTCTCTACTATGGGTCCATCCTTATCAGCGAACACTTCAGCGGTCAGACATCGGGGAGCGCGTTAACGGCGAATATTGTGATCGGCCTGACTAACTTCGTGAGCACGCTGATAGCGTTGCGCTGCATGGATCGCTGGGGCAGGCGGACGATGTTGCTTGTCGCTTCAGCCGGCATGGCCGTATCTCTCCTGCTGTTCGTCATCGCGCTCCAGATCCCTGGAGTTTCTCCGTCGATAATTCTGACCTGCATTCTTGCCTATGTTGCCTTTTTTGCGTTCGCGATGGGGCCGATTCCATGGGTGGTGATCTCTGAAATCTTTCCCAACAAGATTCGGGGACGAGCCGCGTCGATTGCGACATCTACACTATGGACCAGTACACTGATCGTCACGTTCACTTTTCTCTCGTTGATTCATGGCATTGGTGTATCTGGAACTTTCATGGTGTATGCGTTTCTGTGCGTTGTAAGTTTCGTATTTATATTGAAGATGGTTCCGGAAACGCGGGGTAAGACGTTGGAACAGATTCAGCACGACTGGGAGGCTAACAAGCCGTGAAGCGGATGAAGCGTAAGAAGAGTCAAAAGCCACAGCAAACGGCTGAAGTCGTCCAGGTCGGCCAGCAGCACCGCTTCAATTCCATCCTCACCGGCCTGCGAGAGAATGGTTCAGTTTCCGTCGACGACCTGAGCGGAGATCTGGGTGTATCTGTCGTTACCATCCGCAGGGATCTCGATCTGCTTGAGCAGCAGGGATTGCTGAGCCGAACCCATGGCGGCGCAGTATCGATGGACCCCCTTTTCTACGAGCCATTCAAGAAAGATCGCTCCTTTCAGGCCCAGGTAGAGCGCCAGGCGAACGAGAAGCGTCGAATCGGACTGGCCGCCGCCGGGATGATCATCTCGGGAGAGACCATTGCGATCACTCCCGGCACCACTACGGCCGAGATCATCCGGGGAATTCCGCTTAACTGCAAAATCACGGTTGTGACGAACACGGCGAACATCGCTATGGAGCTGTCAAAACGCAAGGACATCAGCGTCTTCGTCACGGGCGGGCATCTTCACGGAGACTGGTTCTCCCTCGTCGGTCCGACCGCAATCCGCAGCCTTGAAAACATGCTGATTCAAACCGTATTCATCGGGGCGGATGGGATCGATGCGCAATGGGGCTTGAGCTGCTTCAACTCAGATGAAGCGGAACTCAACGGCACGATGGTTCGGCATGCGCGGCGCCACATTGCGGTGGTTGATCACACCAAATTTGGTGTAGTGGCCAACTTCCGGATCTGCGAAACGAACGTTCTGAAGACTTTGATCACCGATACCGGCGCAACCAATGAGATGATCGCTCCCTTTCAGAAATTGGGGATTGAAGTCATTCGCGTCTGAGTTCAAACCTGGCCCACACATCGCAAATCGATAGAGTACCCGACGCCTCTCGCGTCCTTCCTGCTGTTCGTTTTACCCTATAAACCATACGATGTGGTTTCTTTTTAGCGCAAAACGGAGCTAATGCGCTATGATTTTCATGCACTTTGAGAAATCGATATTCTCGCAAGCAAAGGCATAATGCATGGACCGTCGCACCTTCCTGAAGGTTTCCAGCGCCGCTGCGATGGCTGCTCGGGCAAGCGCGATTCCGACCGCGGTACGCAGCTTACCCGCCGTGCCCTCCCTGTCTGATCTGGCAAGCATCCGGATGAGCCACACGTTCATGGAGCTCTTCAATCTGCCTATCGCCATGAACGACTGGGGGTATGCGCAATCAGTAAAGTCGGTTTCTGCGATCACCGCAATAGCATTCCCTCCTTATGCATGCTGTGGCATTCCCGACATTCCGTGGAGTCCCGGACTGCTCTCGACGTGTGAACTGATTCTGAACGATCAACTCGTTTCAATTTCGAACGACCCGGCGCGAGCGGTTACATACCAGTGGTTTCCCCACTGCGTGGTTCGCGAACAGACGGTGGACGGCATTCGATTTTGCACCACCATGTTCCTGCCCAACGAGCAACGGGTCGTGGTCGAAAAGATTGAGATCCGCAATACCTTCGCACAGCACACGCGCCTGAAGGTTGGGTTCGACATGCGCGCCGGACTGACCCGCAAAACGACTGCATGGTTCGCCCAATTGCCGGGAGAAGGCGACAATGGATGCTCGTGGAATGGGCCAGAGGGTCGCCTAACCTTCATCGCGCAGCACTCAAAAGCTGCGTGTGCACAAGGGATTCATCCGCCTGCCGATCGCGTGATCGGCGGCAACGTTCTCGAGTATCACTTGGAGCTCAGGCCGGGCGAAATGCGCGAGTTCCATTTCGTAGCGGCGATTGCCGCCGAAGCTACAGAAGCCGAGTCCATGCATGACCGGCTCCAGTCCAACTTCGCCGGCCTCGAGCAGCAAAACGAACGCCGTTTCGACCAACTTATTCGGTCCGCGTTTACGCGCGGCAACAGCGACTTCTCGGGCCACCTGCCGAAACTTCACACGGAGAGCGAGACGCTGTGGAATCTCTATCAAAATGGCCTCAAGAATCTTCTCACAGCGCGTCGCCGATCTCCTGATTCAGCATACGGACCTACACTGCTGACTCTTAGCGGGCATGTACTTCCCACCCTCAGCTTTCCGTGGGATACCGCTTTGAGCAGCCTGAGCCTGGCCTTACTCGATCCACTTGCACTGCGCAACCTGGTCGAAGTCTGGTTTGTGCGCGACATGCACCAGCACCTCGCCACGGACTACATCAGCGGCGAAGCGATTGGCCCCTGGTACGCCGTGAACGATATGGCCATCATCCGCTGCGCCCAAGATTACCTTCGCACCAGCGGCGATTTCGCCTGGCTGCAAAAACAGATTGACGGCAAATCCGTCATGGATCATCTGCTGTTCCATGCAACCTGCTGGAAGAAGCTTGTCGGAAGGAACAGCCTGGGAGACTATGGTCTGATCTCAAACCTTCTCGAGGTTGTCAGCACCTATGTCCACGAAGTGGCCGGCATGAATGCCGGCAATGTCTCCAGCATGAGGTTTGTTGCTGAACTGCTTGAGAAAGCAGGTCGCAACCAGGAAGCCTTGCAACTTCGGTCGGACGCAACGGACCTCGCGAAGCGGATCAACCAAGTGCTTTATGTGGAAGGGAAAGGCTGGTGGCGCTGTGGCCAGCCTGACGGAACGTTCAATGAAGTGCGGCACTGCTATGACTTTCTTGCGGTGCTCGACAACATGCACGAAGATCTTTCGGCAAGTCAGAAGCGGGAGATGGCGCAGTTCTTCTGGTCGCAGCTCGCGTCGAAAAAGTGGATGCGCGCCCTGGCCACCGGTGATCCGGACGCCACCTGGAACGTCCGACCGGACCACAGCTGTCTCGGCGCATACACTGCGTGGCCGCCCGAATGTGCCAAGGGGTTGTTGAAGATTGATGATCCTGTGCGTGTAGCCACTTGGCTCACCGAGGTTGCAAAGGCCGGCAACCAGGGCCCAATAGGCCAGGCACATTTTGTCGAAGATGTGGTGGCACCGTTAAGGGGTGGCGCATACAAGGCATCAGAGGATGCGCCGTATATCGAGGACTGGTGCGCTATCTCCGGTGGAGCATTTATCGATATGGTTATCGAATCCATCTTTGGCGTAGAGCCCACACTCTACGGCCGAATTCATGCGACGCCGAAACTCGCTGCTTTCGATCCGAATGCGAGGTTGGAGGGACTTCCCTTTCAAGGCAAGGAGTATGAGGTTTCTCAAAAAGCCGTCACACAGATGAAGGGTTAGCACCTGGCCAGACATTCGAATTTGATGTGCAGATCACTGCCCGCCAGCGGCGCCGCTTTGTTCTGATTTCTGTAATTCGGGCATCGGCATTCTGATTGTCTGCGGAAAGTAAATACTCAACTCCGTCGCAAGCTTCGGAACAGCAAACGTATTACAGACATAAGTGAAGACCAGATCGCCATGTTCGAATTCAGGATGCTCTTTGCCCGCGTAGCAGAAGGTGTCCTTGTCGTATTTGGTATTGCCGGGTGTCTTCTCCGGCACGCTGTAGATGACCTTGTCATTGGTCCAAGGGCCAACGGGCGTAGGCGCGCTTCGCAGCAGAATGTCTCGCGAGAACGGCTCCGGCGCAAACATTACCGCGAGCCACTTCTTCATTTCAGGATGGTATCGAATCGAAAGCTCGGAGCTTCCCTGCGCCATGGCCGGCTTTGCGTCGGAAGGATCGAAGCCAGGCTTCCAGGCGTCATCCTTCGAGAGATACTCCAGGTGGCCCCGCGGATCACCAAGCCCGGCCAATGGAATGCGGGTCACAAGCAGGGGCTTGGAACCCTTCTCATCGATGGCGAACAGGTCGACGAAGTCATCCACCACAACCGTGGTAGCGGATGGATAAGCATGTGCTCCATCGGGAACCAGGGGGAAGTAGCGGATCTTCCATTTCTGCGGATCTGGCCCGGGATTCGAGATGCGCGCAAGATCCGAGCCGCAGGTCTCGAATCCCATCGCTGATGCTGAATTTGTCGCGCGCACACACAGGAGTGTGACCCAAACATCCTGATTGACCCGAAACCCGTCCATCGCCCAATACCAGGTCTTCGGACGAGATGTTCGAAAATAGTCGTCCGCCTTCCCGCTGGAGTCTCGTCGAATCGCATACTCGATGCGCCACTTCCCGTCAGGTCCGCAGGTCGAAACGCCGATGCTGTTGCGCACCATTACCGGGACGTTGGAATTCACGACGCGTTTTTCGCCGTACAGCGTATCGCCGAAGATCCAGATGTCGCGACCATCCGGCAAAGGGATCGAGAAGGCAACATCCGCGCCAAGCCAGCCAACTCGATCACCGGATTGCATTGGAAAAGACGGCGTACACAATGAACTTGCGGTCGCTGCCGGGGCGGCGCTTGAAAGAATTCCTATCAAAAGGGCAAATCTGAGAACCGACAAACAGCTTCTCCGAAGTAATTAATGATCGAGTTGATTCTACTCCGAGCTCAGTACTAGCCCTTTCTATGAGCAAACGCGCTCATATGTCGAAAAGATCGCCGAGAGCGGATCTGGTTCAAACGAAGAACAGAAATGTTACTTCGCGCTGCAACCTGGGTCGCGTTTTCATCTTTGCTGATCCGGGCGCCAATTCAGGATCAGGTTCATCGACGAGGTTGCCCGGGCACTGTCGCTGATGATGAGGAAGCGATTTCCATCTGCGGAGATGTCCCAGGTCATCGGGCCGGTGCGAATTCCGGTGTCCAGCATTTCGGTATCGAATAAGGCGTGCGGCGTTCCGGATTGGAACGACGATCGCATGCTCGTATCCACAGCCATCATCTTCCACTCCGGTGAAATGTAGAACAGCTCTTTTCCATCTCGCCGCCAACGCGGCATTACACCGCCGCCCCTCGACACCATCCATCTGCGCCCGTTCGGAGCGGGCGGAAAAGGAATGACATAAATCTCACTCTGGCCGGATTCATTCGACGTATAGGCGACCCAATGCCCGTCGGGCGAGAACTGCCCCTGGTCCTCCGTGGCCTTGGTCTGTGCCAGAACCAGCGGATGTGGGTCAGGCTGCCCTATCGGCAGCGCAAACAAGTCCGCGCCTGTTCCTGGATTAATTTGCGCATAGACAAGGTATCGCCCATCCGGCGACCAGCTCTTTGGAACTGCCAGTGTGGCCGACTTGAGAATCAGTTCTGCAGGCGCCCCACCGTTGGTGGCCTTTCGATAGATGCCCTGCGATCCGTAATAGGCAACATAGCGGCCATCGGGCGACCATGCGGGGTTCATACCTCCAGCGGATCCGAAGGTCAGCGGGGTAGCCGCCCGATTTCCAAATTCGACCAGGGTTATCACCCCTTCCGGATCTCCAACGAGCCGCTTCCCATCCGGAGAGACCATGACCACTCCGCCAGCATCCCCGAACACGCCGAGGTTTTTTCCTTTGCGGTCCCGCCAGACATACTGCCGATGAGCGCTCTGACCGGATACGTACGCCAGCACTCCGTTGTATGAGGAGGCCGCCAGCCAATGGAAGTTTGTGCCGACCGCAATGTTCTGGGCCACCGGGAACGGCTCACCTGCCGGCTCGAGCCGCTTCATGTCGAATGGCAGAGCCATCAGTGTCCCCGCACGGACGAATAGAACGGAGCCCATCTGGCTCCCGGAGGGGGGTCCCACAACCTCCGTGTTGGAATTATCCGGAAGGATTTGCCGGGTCTCAGGCGCTTCCATCGAATTCAGCCACACCCCGCTATTGCCTGTGCCCAGATAATGATGCCCATCAGGCAGGAACGTGGGATAAATCAGGTTCGCATGAAGATCTGAAAGCGCTCCACCAGAGTCAGGGAGTCGCTGCACGCCATTCAATGCGCCAATCAGGATGTCGCCGTTGGAATTCCAGGTTCCGCCGACGGCTCCGAGGGCGTCACAGATCGTTTGCACGGGACCTCCCGATCGCTCGACCTTCTTTAGCCTGGCATCGGCAAAAAAAGCGATGAACCGGCCATTTGGAGACCAGAAGGGCTCCACCGCGTTGTCTGTCCCTGCCAGAGGCGTCATGTCGTCTGTGTCGAGCCCTCGAATCCAGATCTGCTGCTTCCCCTCTCTCAGAAGGACGACAGCGATGAAACGCCCATCGGGAGAAATCGCCAGCGATCGAACTTGTGACTTTTCAGGAATCAGAACGCTCACCTGCGTGCGCGGCTGCGACGCTGGTTGTCCGCGAAAGTACAGGAACGCAAGCCCGCCCAACAGCAACACGGTCGCTGCCAGCGCGCCGATGAGCGTTGAGTTACGAGGACGGGGCGAAAGAGCAGGAGGAGTGAGTGCAATCGACTCCAGTTCCCATTTCAGGTCGCGCACGCTCTGCCATCGCTCGTCTGGATCCGCCTCCAAACATCTCCTTACGACGCGGTCGAGCGCAGGTGGCAAATCTTCGACGGTGTTGGATCGTTTGCCGGTTGCCATTTCGGCGAGAACGACTCCCAAACTGTAGATGTCGGAACGGGCGTCCGCCTCTTTTCCTTCAAACCGCTCTGGCGCGATATAGGCAGGCGTACCCATCACACCGCCCGGGGCAGTAAGGCTGGGGTCCGCAGTCGATTTGGCAAGGCCGAAATCCAACACCTTGACGCCCGACTTCGCAAGCATCACGTTGGCGGGCTTCAAATCGCGATGGATAATTCCCTGGGCATGGGCCACGGCGAGCGCCTCCGCGATTTGTGACGCGAAGCGGATGGTCTCATTGAGGGAGAGTTTGCCTCGTTTCAGGCGTGCAGCCAGCGTCTCGCCCTCCACCAGTTCCATCACCAGGTAGTTGGGACCTACGTCGTAAAGCGTGCAAACGTTGGGATGGCTTATGACGGCGATCGAGCGTGCTTCCTGTTCGAAACGATCAATGAAGTTTTCCTTGCAAATCTTGATCGCAACGCGCCGGCTGAGCCGTGTGTCCATTGCTCGGAATACCTGTCCCATGCCGCCCTGTCCGAGCAGCGTCTCGATCTTGTAGGGGCCAAGGCGCGTCCCGGGTGAAATCGAGGTTTCCTTCAGATCGACAATCAGATCAGCAGCACACTGGTCCAGCAACTTGCCGCCGCTTTCCGAAGCGTGTGACAGCAGCTTTTCGACCTCGCCGCGGATTTCAGGATCGGCGCCGTCGAGAACCGCAGGGCCATGCTCACACGCGGAGTGATACAGCTCTTCGATCTGCCGCCAGCGCTGCGAAGACAAGGATTACCTCACCAGGTATGGATGGTGGATGGTATTATGACGCCGACAGTGAGACGTTGTACACGGCCTTGTCATCCTTCTCAACCTGTGGGAGATGAGCCCGGAGGTCTGCACGGTGTCCAATCAGTCCCAAACGAGTTCCGGGGACGGCCAGACGTCGGAGACGACGCAGCTTCTTCGGGCATGGGCTGATGGTGATCGGGGCGCCCTGGAGCGGCTGACTCCGCGGGTCTATCGCACCCTGCGACGTATCGCCGGATACCAGATGCAACACGAGCGTGCGGGGCATTCCATGCAAGCCACCGCCCTGGTGCACGAAGCCTACCTGGAACTGATCGACGTCACGAACGTGAACTGGCAACACCGGGCACATTTCTTTGCCGTTTCGGCGCAAATCATGCGGCACATCCTGCTCGACCGTGCAAGACGGCGGGTGGCAGCCAAGCGCGGCGGGACAGCGGAGCGTGTGAATCTGGATGAACTGCCTGACCTCAGCGGGGAACAGGCGAAGGAGCTGATCGCGCTCGAGGATGCATTGAATGTGCTGGCTGAGAACGACGCACGCAAAGCCCGCGTTGTCGAGTTGCGGTTCTTTGGCGGGCTGAGCGTGGAAGAAACGGCCGAAGTGCTGGAAGTCTCTCCTGAAACCGTGATGCGCGACTGGAAGTTTGCGCGGTCGTGGCTTCAGTCGGAACTCGGCAGCGGCTAGAGGTCCTTAGTCGAGACAGACAAAGATCGGTGAACGATCATAAAACTCTTATCGTTGGAGATTGCCATGATACGACGGAAGGGGTTCTCTCTTGCTTTGTTGTTGTTAGCAGGAGCGGCTACGGTGTTTGCTCAAATTCCAGATAAGTTCACAAACCTGCGAGTTCTTCCCAAGGACACGCCGAAGGCGGAATTGCAATCGACCATGCGCACGTTCGCCTTCGCGTTGAATGTACGGTGCCCTTACTGTCACGTGGAGAAGCAGGATAAGACAATCGATTTCGCCGCGGACGATAAGGACGCCAAGAAGACTGCTCGCGTGATGATGCAGATGGTGACGACCATCAATCACGACTATATTGCCACGATCGGCAAACCCTCTCCCGTTCATGTGGAGTGCGTGACGTGTCACCATGGAATTACTCAACCGCGGCCGCTAAACAGAGTGCTTGCGGAAACGATCGGCACACAGGGCATTGCAGCGGGGCTGAACCTCTATCACGACCTGCGCAGCAAATACTACGGTACCGGCGCGTATGACTTCAGCGAAGTGCCGTTGAATCAGCTCACGGAATCCCTTCTATCGGGAAAGAAGAACAAAGAGGCTGTGGCGATTATGGAGATGAACTTTGCCTCCAACAATCCCCAGTCGATTTGGGCATACCATATGCTGGCGATGGCTCATCAGGCGAACGGGGAGCTTGAGAAGGCCAAAGAGGACTATCGCAAGGTCTTCGAGTTGCATCCTGATGATACCTGGGCAAAGCAGCAGCTGGACTCACTGTCTGCAGCGCATTAGCCTGAAATCTCTTGTGGATTAGAGCCTCAAACGCTGCCTGAATTCCCTCGGGAATTGGGGCCTAAGCCAACTCATCGGCAAACGCGGGAAACGCTTCTATTCAGTTGGCCAGCTTGTAGCTCTTTTCACGGCCCGGCTAAAAGAAATTCCCAGCCTGTGCCAGTTTCCTCCTTCGGATTGCGCCTAGAGGGCAAAGGCGATCAGAAACGGTCCGGAACATGCCGGGTCCCTCTGATCACTCCCCAATTCAGAAATGAGAAGGAGATCGACATGAAGAGGAATATGTTCCGGATCTGCGCAACGCTTGTGCTCGGCCTGGCTGCCTCCTTGCAGACTCTGCAGGCACAACAGAACACACTGGAAGGTGTTTGGAACGTGAGCGTCAGCGTCACCGATTGCAATACGGGCGCTATCATCAGGACCGTGCACTCGCTGCAGGCTTACCATCATGACGGCACGATCACTGAGACTGCCAATACCGCGTCGCGAGGCCCTAGCTTGGGTGTCTGGGAGGCCGCTGGCGGTCATACGTACAAGGACAGTTTCTATTTCTACCGGTACACCAGCACTGGAACATTCGCTTCCCTGGCCCACGCGACCGACACCGTCTCGCTTGATTCAGGTGCAGGGCACTACACGTCAATCGGCCAAGTTCAGGACTTTGACGCAAACGGAAACCTGCTGTCGACGGGCTGCGTAATCCACACCGCTTACCGACTAGCCGACTCAGAGCGGTAGATCGCGGTTGCACCTGCGACGTTGCAGTATTTCTCGCACCGGCGGCAAAGCCAATGACGGACTTTGCCGCTCACTCTTTTTTGAACCCGAAGCAGGCGGTTGGCAACGGTGGCGTCTGTGAACTATTTGGCGGGGAGTTCTCATGCTGCCGGCAATGGCGATCCGCTTTGATCGGAAAAAAGCACCTGCCGGAAGTCGTCGCGACAGGTGTCTTGCAGAATTGCTTATTGCAGGGCCATAGCCTTGCGCTCCGCTGCCTTCTGGTCATCGTACTTCTGAAGGTCGTCAATACTGAGCTTGCCGCTTGGAGCCTTGGGGTCATTCGGGTTCGGTGCGATGTAGACCTGACCGACATGGCCGATAACCGTATCATGGTCCTGCTTCGCCTGTTTCATCGCTGGAGCCGCATATGCGAAGAACAGGGCAAACGCGACGAGGGTAATGGCGAATTTTGCTTGAAGGTCGTTCATGATGCACCCTAACTACGACCCCAAGTATGAGGGCTCGACTTGAAACAGAAAACATCTCCGATGTGGATGCAAAGGTAATCAGCAGTAACCCTTAAGGAGGCATGGACAATATCTTGTCTTAGCGGCTTACCAGGACGAAAGCGCCCCAGTAGTAAGGCAGGTCTTTGCCATAGCGTTTTTGGACAACCATGCGCTCTTCAAGCTGCGCCTGGCGGAGAGCTTCCGGCTTGTCGAGGCCGCTAAGCCACTTCGCGTAGAAGAGCGCCATCAGTTCCTGCGTTTCGCGATCCGGCACCGACCACATGCTCATCATGACGGCTTGCGCGCCCACCTCCTGTAAAGCGCGGCGCAGGCCGAAAACCCCGTCGCTGTTCAGTTCTTTTCCGAGCCCCGTTTCGCATGCGCTCAGGACGACGAGTTCGGTGCCTTCGAGATTGATCTGGCTGGCCTCGTAGGCGGTTAATACGCCGTCGTCGACGCCGGGTGTGGGTGCGTCTCCCGCTCGAGCGCGATCTGCCCCGGCGAATAGCAGGCCAGACCGCAACATTGGATCGACGTCGAGGTTGGCCTTTTTTCCTTGAGCTGCGGCGGTGGCGGCGAGTTGCTCATCGGTCAGAAAGAATCCGTGCGTAGCGATGTGGACCACGCGCGGTCCATGAACACGGGTTACGGCCTCTTTCAGCGCCAGTTCGCCAGTGTCGGTCTCTGTCTTCCAGCCGGCGTTTCCAAGCATTTTGTTAACGGCGTCCACCTCTGCCTGCGTACTGGGCAGCGGGTTCAAGTTGGCGCCTTTCAATTCTCCACCCCGCGATGCGACCTGGGCCGTGGTTGGGGGTGGGCCAGAAGTGGCGGGCGGGCTCAGGCCGCGCGAGGCGCCGCCACCCAGGTGCACCGCGGCTTCGCGCTGCTGCGCGGGAGTCAGATCGAATTTCGGATTGCCTACCAGGACCGCGTTCTTCGATGGAGGAGCGGCCGATGCGCTCAACAGGTCACGGGTACTGTTCACGATGCGCAGCTGGTACTTCTCCATCACCAGCTTGCCGTCGGCACCGGCCATCAAACCGATGGGGATTGTGTTGAGCACTCCATCGGGCGCGACATAGACGCGCTTTGAGCCGCCGAGAACGGATTCGAGCGGCTTCCAAAATGTCGTAAATGCGGCACGGGTATCGGCTGCGCCCGCGGATTGTTCCGGAGCCGCTTCGGCCTGGAAGCCCCGCGTCTGCCCGACGTCTGCGCGAAAAGCCATCATCGGGCCTGCTTCAAGATCCTTCGCATCGCCCAGCAGAACGAACAGTGGCTGTTTGCAATCGGAAGTGATCACCAGGGCTACGTAAATCAGATTGGCCGTGGGCTTGAACCCGTTATGAAACTGGAACCGCGTGATCTCGACAGCCGACTCGCCCGGCTTGAGCGCCTTCTGAACGTCGCGCCAGGTTGCCGCGTTCAGTGTTTTCTGGCGGCTCAAGACGGCAGAGCGCTTCATCAGTTCCTGCTCCAGGGTATTCGCCTCCTGGAGCAGTTGAGTCACCTGTTGGCCATGGTTGGTCTGGTCGGTCGACATGGCTGCGAGTTGGGCCTTTTCGGCGGCCAGTTTGTCGAGCATGGCGACGGCCTCCTGATCGCCGCTCGCTACCACCGCGGCACGCATGGCGGCGGCGCTTTCGGCAATCAGACCTTTCTGTTCGAGCAGCGCGTCATACATCTCGCCGTTGAGTTCGGAGACCTGGTCGTGGAATTTGAGCACGAAACTGAAGAAGAGCGGAAACGCATAGCGCTGCGTGGCGAAATAGATCAGGCGATCGCGCTCGCTCATGGTTGCGGCATTGGCCCGGAATTCATCCATGAGGTTCGTGAGGTAGGTCTGGAAGTGGGGCTCTGCCTGCACTGGTTTATTCCAGACGTAATAGAGGGCAGCCAAATCGGCTTCCGCATCGCGCAATCCCGGATTGCCTGCTTTGAGATTCGCCTGATCGATCTTCAACACGCGCAGATATAACGGCTCTGCATCAGCGAAGCGTTTGCTTTCTTTCTCCACCCTGGCCAGACCTTCGAGCGAATCGGTCAGCTCGAGGCTGTCCACTCCGTATGACTTTTCGAGGATGGCGAGAGCGCGTTTGTGCAGCGACTCGGCGAGATCGGGCTTTCCGCCATCGTCGGCGATCGAAGCCATTCGGTCATAGCAGTGCGCCAAACCTGGGCTCGCATCACCCTTCGCTTTTTGATAGATCGCTGCCGCGGCGGTAAATCCACTGGTCGCTTCGTTGAACTTTGATTCCGCCAGAAGCTGATCGGCAGCTTTGAACACCACGTCGGCTACGCGCTCATCCTGCTGGCCATAAACCTTCAGATAAATCGGAATCGCGTCGTGATAGAGCCGGTCGGCGGCACCCCACTGCCCGTGGCCACCGTAGAGTTCCGCCAGCTTGACCATCACTTTGCCCGATTGCAGGTTCGCAGCCGGCAGACTCTTGTTGTCAATATCCAGAGCCTGGCGATAGGCACGTTCCGCGTCGCCGTAGCGCATTTCGAGTTCGTAATTCGCGCCGAGATCCACCAGAATTGATGCCACGATGGGATGGGTTGGGCCCAGAGCCTTGGCCCGATTGCCCAATGCCTGCAACAACACCTTTTCGGCCCCGGGATATTTGCATTCACGACGGGCGAGCGCAGCAATGCCCTGCAGGATCTGGGCTTCCGTTGCGGAATTCAGCTGGTTGGCCGCCGCCTCGATTGCCTGGGCACGCTCAAAAGATGGCTCAGCCAGCGAGAACTTGTCTTCATACATATATGCGGCGGCGAGATTGGCGAGGTCTAGCGCAATCTGCGGGTGGTCTTTGCCGAGAAGCTTGATATCGATGGAGAGAGCGTTGAGGAAGTCGGGTTCGGCTTCGGCATATTTTCCCTGCTTGATATAGAGATCGCCGAGATTGCTGAAATCAATAGACAGGTCGCGACTGGACCCGTTCGAATGCTTTTGATCGATTGCGATGGCGCGGCGGTACAGCGGCTCCGCGTCGGCGTACTTGTCCTCGGAAGCTAAAATGAGCGCGAGGTTGGCGGCATCGACCGCGACTGATCGATCTTCGGGACCGGAGACTTTTGCGTGGATCTCGAGCGCCTGCTGCGTGAATTTTTCCGCATCGCGATAACGCCCTTCGACCCGGTAGAGATCTCCCAGGTTCCCCAGAACGGTAGCGGCATCTCGACTCATCGCTCCTGACGCCTTGGTCATGATCGGAAGAGCGCGTTCGAGCGTCGCTTCGGCCTCGGCAAATTTCTCCTGGTCGGTGAGCAGGACGCCGAGCACGTTGAGCGACAATCCGAGATGCTGGTCGGATGGTCCGTAGGTGGATTGTGCTGCATTTACGGCCTGTTGTGCGATCGGAATCGCGTCGGCTGTCTTTCCCTGCTCCTGAAGTTGAACAACCTGCTCACTGAGCTGATACCAGCGCGACTCCTGCGCACGCGCGGGCAGCAATGTTCCGGCAGGACAGAGGAACCCTGCGAGTGCACAAAATGCTCCGCAGCGAGGTAATCTGCGCACCCTCAGGAAACGTGGTGAACAGTTAACAAGATGCGAGATGAAGCCAAGCCGCGCCAACGACTCCCCTTGCTCACCGGGAGATTTATATGCCATCTGTAAACCCGAACACGGTTTTTCGTCTAACTCAGCAGCGTTAGAACAAAACCCGGTGCAATGGACCTTTTCCGCCTGTAAATCAGTGCATGGAGTATTCCACAGCAGAAAGTCCATTGTCAGGCTTTTCTTCGTTGCGCGATGATCCGCATTTCCAATTCCAGCGAGTTGCGATCAACCGCATGGAGTGACAAGAAATTTCCTCCGGCCCCCATCGTTGCAAACTGCGTGACTGAGTAGCTTTTCAACTTCGAGGATGCAAACCTGTTGCTTTAGGTACAGGAAGGCTATACGCTTTCTTGCAACCTCCCCGGAGTCGTCATGCGAACGATCACTTCCCCTCTTTTGTCGCTGTGTCTCCTTCTCTCTGGTTTTCATGCTGTGGGCCAAACGCGCCGGGCGCTCTTAATCGGCATCGATACCTATCAACCCACGGGGACAACCGCCCAGCATCCGGCGGGATGTATCTATGGCCGATGCGAGCTGGGCACCTTTGAAAATCTTGACGGGTCGGTGAACGATGCCCAGGCCATGGCCGATCTCCTGACCAGCCCGAAGTTCGGATTTCCAGCGGCCAACGTGGCGCTGCTCACGAATCCTGTTCCGCCGAAGCCCCGGCCGGGAGTGGTGATTCTGCCCGCCGATCAAACAACGCATGATGGCATCCTCGCCGCCATGAAGAAGTACCTGATGGATCTGCCGCAACGCGGGGATACCGTAGTGTTTTACGACGCAAGCCACGGTTCGCTGCGGGTGAACAGCAAGGGAACGAAGCTGGCCGTATGGGCGGAAGGCAAGATGGTGCACGCCGATAGCACGCTGGTTCCCTCGGATGCGTATAAGGGCGGCTACGACGTCCGTGACCGCGAGATGGTGCGCATATTCAACGCAGCGCTGGACAAAGGCGTTCATCTTACCGTCATCTTTGACAGCTGCCACAGCGGCGGGGCAGCCAGGGGAATCGGGCCCAAGTATCGTGAACGCAGCCTGGCTTACGATCCCCGCGACATCAATCAGGCCCCGGACAAAGGACAGGATGGCTCGGATCTGGCCGGACCGACGACGCGTACGGACAATCCAGGGCTCGTGTTTTCGGCCGCGCAGCAGGATCAGACTGCGAAGGAGTCACCTCCACCCGACACGGTAAAAGAGCCGCACGGCGCATTCACGGCCGCTTTGATTGAAGCATTGCAGGTGCTGCCCGCGGATGCTCCGGCTTCTGTGGTGTTCCAACGCGTTAGGGCGGTCCTGGAGGGGAACGGTGTTCCGGACGAAGAACCGGATATGGATGCACCGGAAAAACGCCGCCAGGAACCGTTGTTCGGCGGGAAAGCCTCGAATAATGCCGGCGTTCTAGCCGCGGTGGTCAGGACGGGCGACGATGGCTCGGTGTGGCTGGATATCGGCCAGGCTTCCGGCGTAGGACCGGGGACCGAATTCGTCGAAACGGATAGTGCAGCCGGATCAACGGCGGTCACTCTGCGTGTCGCGCATCTCGAAGGGATCGCGCGGTCGAGTGCAACGATCGTCAGTCCCGCCGGGGCGAAGATCTCGCCGGGCGCGATCTTCAAACTCACCAAGCTGGTTCCTCCGGAATCGAAGCCCCTTCTGTTCTGGTTGTGGCCTTCGAATCTTTCGGCAGACGATATAGCCGCCGCAGTAGCGCAGGTGAAGGCAGCCGGGGTGGTTTCCGTGACTGATCCGGCGGAAGAGCCGTGGACGCACATTCTAAGTTGGGACGGCGCTGACTGGATACTGCAACAGCCTCGGCCTCAAGACGCGGCCTCACCCGCTTCAGCTGCCGTGAATCTGGACAAGACGGCGGCGCCGCCGATCAAGCTGGGAGCAAAGCTTACCGCAGACGCGTTGAAGCAGCATCTCGGCACCGATGCCCGGCTTTGGGTGAATCTCCCCGCTCCGCGTGAAGTTGCCGACAAGCTTGCTCTGCATGATGCGCAAAGTGTGGTGCAGTCGGCGAAAAACCAGGCAGATGCGAATTATCTGCTCACGGGTTCGCTGACTGCGAACGGCCCAGCCTATGCGTGGTTCCACAAGAGCGAATTCGCGGCAGGACCGCGAACCAGCATCACAAACGACCACAGCCCGGGATGCTCCACCAAATCTCCGTATCCTGTCCGCACCGACTGGACAGCATTGGCGGATCCGACACAGGCCGATGCGCTGAGTAAAAAGCTGAACGAATTTGCGCTGAGACTCGGCAAGATTCACGGGTGGCTTACGCTGCAGGACAGCGTGAATGGGACGTCGATGTACTACAACCTGGCGCTGGTGCACGCCGGCGACACCAAGGAGCAGCCTGCGGATAAGTCGATACAACAAGGCGACCGAATGCAGATGGAACTGGTGTCGGAAGACAAGGTAGTCGATGCGCGCTGGGTGTACGTGCTGGACATTGATTGCCACGGCACAGGTACGCTGCTGTATCCGATTAACTATTCAGAGAACCAATTCCCAAATGCCGGCGCGAATGAGAACAAGTTTCTGTTGCCGCATTCGGTGACCTTGAGAGTTGGCGCTCCGTTCGGTTTCGAGACACTCATCCTGCTGAGCACGGAACAGCCTCTCCCCGATCCTTACGTGTTGAACTTCGAGGGCGTGAATTCGCGCAATGCACGTGGGGTGACGAATCCGCTGGAAAAGCTGCTCAGTGATAGAAGCGCCGGAAACAGCAGAGGATTCGAGGGCGAGGTGCCGACCGACTGGGGAATGTCCGTGACGCATATGCGCAGCGTTCCGAAAGAAGCTGCGCAGTGAACCGCGTTGCTGGAGAGAACCATCTTCGCCTAAGCGAAAAGACAGGGCTAATGCAAATCAAATGGTGATAAGTGCGGCAGCAACACGCCGATCACCGGTAACTTGAGAATCCTCGGCCTTTACAAGCCGACGAAGCTAACGTGAATCAGGAGAAAGTCGAATGTCAGTTTCTCGCCGCCGTTTTCTTGGAGACGCCTCAGCTCTTAGCCTCATGGCCGCTGTTCTGCCCGGGTTGGCCGCTGCGCAGGACCCCGCGACCCAGCAGGAAGCGCCTGTGGATGCTCCTCATGACTCATTCGATTTCTGGAACGGATTCTTCGATTCGGTGAATCCGATGGCCAGGAACTACGGACAAAAATCTGCCTCGCGCGGTCCGAAGGATCAGCTGCCCGATCCGGCAGCGGAGACGCAGTATCTGCATTACCGGGCCGACCAGAAAAGGTTGCGTTATGCAACTGATATTGAAAAGGAGGAACTGCTTGACCACGATGGCGATGTTGCAATCAGCATC
The DNA here is from genome assembly GCA_036495975.1 of Occallatibacter sp. Taxonomy (GTDB): domain Bacteria; phylum Acidobacteriota; class Terriglobia; order Terriglobales; family Acidobacteriaceae; genus Telmatobacter. Next base: position 171,758 of record DASXLY010000122.1, read on the forward strand.
GTGCTCTCTCAGTTTCATCCTGGAACTGGTGAAGCGGATTTGAAGGCTTCGCAGCTCCGCGTCGATACCACCCAGATTCATTCCTACATGGACATCATTGCTCCTCTTGCATGGACGGCAATCGCCTCCGTCGAACCGGACAAGGCGGGAAAGATTTCACTGGATCAGCTTGGATTCCGGACGCCGCAGGCCACGCAGGGGACAAGCAAGATACTGCTGACGCAAGGAACGGGAAAGCTGGCAGTGAATGTCTCAAGGGCGCCCACCACATCGGTTTTCGTAAAGGCGCTGAACGTGATCATCAAGGGAGCCAGGATGGCGGCTCCGCTGGTCAGCCTGCCGGCAATCAGCGTGCCCGCCCTGAGCGCGTTTACTGAAGTAATGAGCTATTGGGAGGAGCGGACGAAGTTTCTCATGGCCGGGAATTTGACCACCGCAATCGCAACGCAGCAGGCCCTGGGGAGCCCCGATCGCGAAGATCACTATATCGGCTTGCTCTCGGGCGATTACCTGATGGTCCCGCAGAAGCATACCGAGGAACTCGCAAAAGACTTGCCCAATCTTGATCTGATGCAAGGATTCCTGGTGCGAAAGGATGCTGATCCGAATCTGCCGCTCGCCGCACGCGCGCAGAACGCCCTGCCGGGAATAACTTACGCTTCCATGCGCATCAGCGTGGTTCCTTTGGATTCTTCTTCCATGGGGAAGGCAGCCGCGGGCTCTGATAGCGGTGGCGGAGACGATTCTTCAGGGGGTGGCGGATCTGGTCACAAGGGCGGTGGAAAGAAGGGTTCAGGCAAAGGCTCCGGTTCTGGATCCAAGAGCGGCTCCAAGGACAAGCCGGGCGACACCAAGGGTGACAAGCCAAGTTAATCTTCGTATTCCGTTGAGCAACGGCGGCGCCGAATCTGAATGATTTTGGCGCCGCTTTCATTTGTGTGGCCGCCTTGTGCGAACGCCACTGGCCGCGTTGTTTTGCGGCGGGTGCAGCTGCCAGTTACACTTGCTCGTTAAACAGATCCAGATATCTTGCGCTCGTAGACAGATGCAAAGCCTCGTTGCGAAAGCGTCTGTGGAGTAGATGATGAAGAGAGCCGCCCTCATTTTTGTTTTTTGTTCGTTTGCCTTGCAAGCCCAAAACTACACGCGTGGAATCGGCGTGTACCCTGGAGATCCGAAGGAATACACCGGCCCTTCGCTGGTCGCGGACACCGGCACCTATCGCAACCTGGCGCTTCACCGGCCCGCGTACCAGTCGAGCGCATACGACTATAACCTGACGGCGCAGCTTGTAACCGACGGTATCAAGGAACAGACTCAGCCGCAATGGATTGAAACGTCGACGAGCAATGGCGGCGTGCTCCCGAAAAATGAGCGCGAGCTGTTCCTGGATGGCAATGTTGTTTCATCAGTCAGCGTTACGGGAGATGCCCCCTGGGTCGAATTTGACATTCAAGGTAGCAAGACCCCGGAGATCGATCGCATCGATCTTTCTCTGCGAAAGATTTACGGCCACCCGTTATCTGGAACCTGGACGTACACCGTTCTGGGTTCGGATGATCACACCAATTGGAAAGAGGTCGGGCGAGTCTCCGGTTTGGAATGGCCAGACATGCGAGGCCAGGGACCGAGTTTCATGCAGTCAATTCCCTTCTCTGCCCCGGCGCAGTTCCACTGTTATCGCCTGCAGCTTGCGGCGACCCAACTGCGCAATTGGGCCGTAGCGGAACTTGCCTTGTCCGACAAAGGGGAGCCGGTGCGCGTAGCCGGGCCCGATGTTTTTTCGAGTGCGTGGATGAGCGCAGGAAGCGGCGAAGAGTGGGTTTATGTCGATCTGGGCACGGCCTCGACATTCGATCGCGTGGTGCTGAACTGGATTCAGCGAGCCGCGGAAGGTTCGATCCAGGTTTCAGACGACGCCAACCAATGGAAGACGGTTTCAACGCTGAATTCGGGCAGCGGTCTGAACGAGGAAGTGAAGCTTGCTCAGCCTGCACGCGGGCGTTATGTGCGCGTGCTGATGACGAAGTCCGAGCATCCGGGAGATCGGTACATTCTGAGCGAGCTTGAGATCTACGGTAAGGGAGGACTGGCGCCGACTGCGCACACCGCAACGCAGGCCCAGGCCGATGGAAGTCTGACGCTTGCCGGAGGCAATTGGCGGTTGCAACGTGCATCGCTAGTGCCCGCTGGCGGCGAACAACTCTCGCAGCCGGGTGTTGCGGATAAGGACTGGATGATCGCAACGGTGCCGGGAACCGTGTTGACCAGCTATCTGAATGACGGCGCCATTCCGAACCCTGACTTTGGTGATAACCAGTATGCGATCTCCGATTCGTTTTTCTGCGCAGATTTCTGGTATCGCGACGAGTTCACTGCACCCGCGCAACAACACCCAGGCGGGCACACATGGCTCAACTTCGACGGCATCAACTGGAAGGCTGAGGTCTACCTGAATGGGCAGAACGTAGGCAGAATTGATGGCGGATTCATGCGCGGGCGTTTCGATGTGACAGCGCTCGTTCATTCTGGCGGGTTGAATGCGCTGGCGGTGCGAATTATTCGCGTGGTAAATCCCGGAAGCACGAAGGACAAGGCCGGACCCACGGTAAACGGCGGCGCACTGGGACGCGACAATCCCACGTTTCATGCTTCGATCGGGTGGGACTGGATCTCAACAGTCCGCGGTCGCGATACGGGAATCTGGAACAATGTCTCGCTGACCACAACTGGGCCTGTAACAATCGAAGACCCTTTAGTGACAACGACGCTCCCGTTGCCTGACACGACCCATGCCAACGTCACCATACAGGCAACGGTACACAATCTCGATACGAAACCGATCACTGGAATCGTGAAGGCGAGTTTCGGAAATATCGCGCTTGAGACGCCAGTGACCGTGGATGCGGCATCGAGCAAAGTAATCGAGTTTTCACCGGCGACACAGGCGGCGCTGCACCTGACCAATCCAAAGTTGTGGTGGCCCGTGGGATATGGCGAACCGAATCTCTATCCGGTTTCGATCAGCTTTGTGGCAGGTGGTGTCGTTTCAGACAAGGCCACTTTCAATGCGGGCATTCGGCAATTTACGTATTCGGAAGATGCTGGTGTGCTTAAGATCTGGATCAACGGTCGGCGTTTTATCGCGCGTGGAGGCAACTGGGGTTTTTCGGAATCGATGCTGCGCTATCGCGCACGTGAATACGATACGGCCTTGCGCTATCACCGCGACGAACACTTCAACATGATCCGCAACTGGGTGGGCCAGACCGGCGATGAGGCGTTCTATGACGCGGCCGATCGCTTTGGAGTTGTGGTCTGGCAGGACTTCTGGCTCGCCAACCCGTGGGACGGCCCCGATCCTGACGACGAAGCTTTGTTCCTTGCGAATTCGAAGGATTATCTTCTGCGCGTTCGTAACCATGCCTCGCTAGGAATATTCTGCGGACGGAATGAGGGCTTTCCGCCACCGACGATTGATGCGGGATTGCGCGATATGGTCGCGACGCTCAGACCCGGTTCGCACTATATCTCCAGTTCCGCCGATGGCCCGGTGAGCGGGCATGGGCCCTATCGCGTGGAGCCGCTGCGCTACTACTTCGAGCACGCTCCCGAAAAGCTGCACAGCGAGATGGGCTCGCCGAACGTGGTGGAGATGGATGATTTGCGGCGGACGATGCCCGAAGCTTCGATGTGGCCGCAGGGCTATCAGTGGCCACTGCACGACTATCACGGCCAGAATCCATTCACAACGGCAGTGGACAAGGAATTTGGTGGCGCAAACGACATCGCTGGGTGGAATAGCTTTGCACAATTCGTCGACTATGACGCGTATCGCGGAATGTTTGAGGGGCAGAGCAAGAACCGTCTCGGCCTGCTGATCTGGATGAGTCATCCAGCGTGGCCATCCCTCCTGTGGCAGACTTACGACTACTTCTTCGATACGGATGCCGGCTATTACGGTGCGAAAAAGGGGGCCGAGCCGCTGCACATCCAGTGGAATGCATCGACGGATGCAGTAGAAGTGGTGAACTACAACGCCGGCGAGCAAACAGGGCTAACCGCGCGTGCACAGGTATTGAATCTTGATGGCAGCGTGAAATGGGGGAAGAGCGCAACACTCGACAGCCATGAAGACAGTACGGTGTCGCCGATGGCGCTGGGGTATCCGGCGGGCATTTCGAAGACGCACTTTATCCGATTGACGCTGACGCGAAATGGAACGGTTCTGTCCTCAAACTTCTACCTGCGCGGAACCACCGAGGGAGACTATACCGGTATTCGTGATCTGGGCATGGCAACGATTAAGGCCAGGACACGGATGAAGCGAAACGGCGACCAATGGACGATCACGACGGAGTTGCAGAATACGTCGAAGACGCCTGCGCTGATGGTGCGGGTGAAGGCGGAGCGCAGCAAAACTGGGGACCTGATTGTGCCGTCTCTCTTCACCGACAACTACATTGCGCTGATGCCAGGGGAGAAGCAGACCATCAGCATCTCGATCAAGTATGCGGACACACGCGGCGAGAAGCCACGGGTTGTCGTGAGAGGCTTCAACTTGCCGAGCGAAAACCTGCATTAGAGTTGAACGGCCGAGCTAACGTTCCAGGCTCGGTCGATCCCATCCGGCCAAATTGGCTCCACCTTCGTAGGTGCTCTGGCAGAAGTCAAGCAAAGCAGAACTCGGCGACGCCGCTGTTCGCACGTCTTCATACATCAAGATGAATTCGTTGAGGCTGGTGTCATATCTGGAGTTGGGCGGCAGGACGCGTGAGTCGCGGTACCCCTGCGGCTCCGGAGCCATGTACGAATAAAAGGCGGGACCCGATATGCCGCCGCCACCCGGCCAGAATCCAACGCTGCTTGCTTCGTGTGAGTATGCTTCTCGCGTGATCGAGTCGGCCCCGGGTCGCTCCGGTGCTTTTCGTCCAGAGAAGCGTGTCACGGCCAGATCGAAGCTTCCCCAGAAGAAGTGCACCGGGCTGGATTTGCCGATGAAGCGCGCCCTGAAAATCTGAAGGACGGCGTCAATGGAGAGCAGTATGCGCCAAAATGTGCTCACCGATTCCGGATCGTAGGAGCAATGAGCCTGGTCCTTCTCGAATCGAATGGGATTGGGGATCTCGACCGGAACGGGCCATATCTTTGGGCTGATGTCGACAGACTTCAGCATCGCCATGCATTGTGCATAAAATTCTGCGACGCATTTCGCCTCAAGCGGGACAGACTTGACGGCGCCGTCGTTCGTTTCGAGCATGAGCTTATGTCCGAGGAAATCGAACCAGAGCTCGAATGCTCTTTCGCCGTAGGGAATGCAGGTTGTCGTCAGTCCGCGCGAAGTGACGTAGAGAGGAACATTCCACCAGTGATTGACCAGTGGAGTGAGGCTCATTCGGATCTTGCCTATGATCTGCGTCCACATGTGGAGGGTCGCATAGGTTTCCTGCCATGATGCAAGGGGAAGCGCAGGCCAGCAGGAAGGCTCATCGGTGCAATGCGTCGAATTCATCGGGACCTCTCTTGACAATTGAAAACCTGCCTGGTGGCGGCAGGCAAGACGCTCACTTTCGAGCATCACTGTTCACAGATTTTTTCTCGCGCGGAATCCCCGCACCACATCCGCCGGATCTTTGTGCTGGCCATCGACCTCTTCGTTCATCGCGCGCATATCGTCTGCAGTGATCTTCCCGGCCAGGGAGTGAAGGGCTGTGCGGATTTGCGGCCAGCGCTGAAGGGCGTCATCGCGCACCAGCGGTACAGCCTGGTAGGGCGGGAAGTAGTGGCGGTCATCCTCCAGAGCAACCAGACCGAGCGCCTGGATTGGGCCGTCGGTTGAATTACCCGCGATCATGTCGACCTGATGGGAGTTAAGCGCACGGTAAAGAAGTCCCAGATCCATGGTTCGCGGGGAACCATCAAAATGCAGATTGTAAGCCGAGCTCAGTCCCGGCAGGCCGTCAGGACGCTGCTCAAATTCGTATCCCACGCCCAGTCGCCAGCGCGGCGCGTCAGGAACTGCCTGGCTGAGAGTTGCAAGATGAAGGCGTCGGGCATCGTCGCCGCGAATCACCATGGCAAATGTGTTTTCGAATCCGAGAGGTTCGGCCACGGTGACGCCATATCGAGAGGCATAGAGGCGGCGCACAGTTTGAAGCACCTGATCGGGATCGCGGTCGACGGGCTGCTTGAGAATCGCAGTTAGTGCGGTTCCGGTGTATTCCACATATGCGTCGATGCGGCCCGCAATCAGGGCCTGGTTGCAGATATAGCTACCGGCAAGATAGAAGCGGCGCTCAACCGTTAGTCCGGATTGGGCTTCTATCTCCTGCGCGAGGAGTTCGCCGAGGATAACCTGCTCAGTGAAATTCTTGGCCCCAATAACTGGATGATTGGGGCGCGGCGGCGAGCAACTCACGAGCAGCAGGCAGAGTGCAGTCGCGCACACTGAGGCAAACCGCGTCATCGTGGCCCGCTTTCCGCAGTAGGAATTCTGAAACGTCGCTCCAGAAGCCCAAGCAGCCCATCGGCGGCCAGGGCCAGCAGCGCGGCGGGAACTGCCCCGGCAAGTACAAGACGATTGTCGACGGAGGCGACGCCGCGGAAGATCAACTCGCCCAGGCCGCCGGCTCCTACTGCCGCGGCAATCGTAGCGATGCCGATGCAGGTCACGGTAGCGGTTCGGAGCCCTGCAAAGATGAACGATGCGGAAAGAGGTAATTCGATCTTGAAAAGCCGCTGCGCGTCGGTCAACCCGATGGCTCGCGCAACCTCAATCAGGGTCGGGTCAATTCCGCGAATGCCCGCGTAGGTGTTGCGGAGAATCGGAAGCAGTGCATACGCGGTAAGCGCAATGATAGCGATGCGGGCGGCGCGTTCGCCGAGCCAGGGCAGCGGCAGCAGAAATCCGAACATCGCCAGCGAGGGAATGGTTTGCAGCACATTGGCGACGCCGATCACTGGCTTTGCCCAGCGCGGCGCCCGCGTGAGCCAGATGCCGACAGGGACCGCCACGGCTGTGGCGAACAGCATGGCGGCACCGGTGAGCCAGAGGTGCTCGACGGTAAGCGTAGTGATTTCGCCGCTGTATTGCGTGAGGAATGAGCTGGTCATGCGGGACCATCCATCGACCGGCGATCGGTAGACGCTTCATTGGAAATGCGATGGAACGCACGGGCGTAGGCCACGATCTCGGGTTGTGACGATTGCAGAAATTGGTCCCGCGGAAGATTGGCGGCGATCTTGCCATCACTCACAAGAACCACCCGCTGGGCCAGATAGAGGGCTTCATCCAGATCGTGCGTTACAAGCAGGACGGTTGTGTGCATTCGCTTTAGGAGTTCGAGAAGCATGTCCTGCATTTCAGCTCGGGTCAAAGGGTCGAGCGCGCCGAACGGTTCATCCATCAGCAGGGTCTTCGGTTCGACAGCCAGGGCTCGCGCCAGGCCCACGCGTTGCCGCTGGCCTCCGGAAAGCTGATGAGGATAGCGATGCGAGAACGATGCTGGATCGAGCCCGACCTGTTGCAGTAGTTCGCTGCTTCGCCTCGCGCGCAGTTCGCGTGGTTTCCCTTCAGCTTCGAGCACGATGCCGACATTACGTTCCACGGTGAAGTGCGGAAACAGTCCGGTCTCCTGGATCACGTAGCCCATCTGCCTTCGTAGATTGACGGGATCGATCTCCGCGACATTTCTATCGGCGACGCGCACTTCTCCGCGGGTCGGCTCCATCATGCGGTTGGCAGTCCGAAGGAGCGTAGTTTTCCCCGAGCCGCTGCGGCCGAGAATGGCAGTTACGGTGCCTTCTTCGAGCGTGAGCGAGATATCGCTGAGCAGTGACCGGCCGCTCGAAACCGCCACCGAAACATCCCGGAATTCCAACGCTGCGCTCATCAATGACTGATGGGCAGGTTAACACGTTGGATCGTCGATAAATTCGCCGACTTCTCCGGGCAATGTAATTCGTTCGGGGTTTCCCGGGAATCATCGAGCTTTTAGCCGGCCTGCATCCAGCGCCTTGTTCCCGGATAGCGGCAGGACTCTGAAGCAACAGCCACAGCTTTGCGAAGCGACTCCACAAAGTCGTGCTCCGCGGCTGCGAAATAGCAAAACGCGCCGTGGAGAATATCGCCTGCGCCTGTGGTATCAACGACCTCAATCTGGGGAACCGGAATTGATCCAGCCGAGGCGCCGGAGAGGAAGCGAATCGGCTCCGCGCCGCGGGTGATGGCGATGTGCTTTATGTCGCGCGCCTGCAGATAGCGGATGACTTGATCCAGGTCCGCGCAACCAGGCGGCCTGAAATCGGCAGAACAGATCGCCGTGTCCACGAACGCGAGGAGGTCCCCGGTTCCTTCTTTCCAACTACCTCCGTCGAAAACTACGGGGATTCCGCTGGAATGCGCTGCCCGGGCCCAGGCCTGGCAGGCCTCCATGGAATGACCGTCGACCTGCAGGATGCGCGTATTCGCCAATACGGCCGCGTCGACATCAGGCGAGTAGTTCGCCTGTTGCAAGGCATTCACCGAAACCACACTGCGCCGTCCCCGGCCGTCAACCCATACCGACGAGATAGCCGGCAGTCCATCATATTCAGGAGCCAAATCGACGAGGTCGATTGAGTAGCGCTCCAACTCATCCTTGATGATCGCCGCAAGCCGGTTTTGCCCAACCGCCGTCACCAATGCGGCGTTTCCGCCCAAATAGCTGAACGCGATCGCAGCGTTTGTCGCAGGTCCGCCGACGATGAGTTCCTGAGTGTGCGCAGCGGTCTTTGAATTTGGGGACGGAAAGTCGTCTACGGTATGGATGAGATCGATTGTTGATAATCCGACAAAGACCCCGACTGCCATCTTCACCCATGCCTCTCGCAAGCATCACTGCCGAACGTCGACAATGAACGTTGTGATTTGGCGCAAGCGGCTCGCCATATCTTCCTTTTCCTGTTTCGCGTACTTCTTTTGTAATTCCATCTGTGCTTGCCCGTCCTGCTTTCGCCCCGTGCGCCAATAGGCCAGGGCGAGCCGGTAGTGAGCTTGGGCCAGGTCGGGCTTCAGTGCGATCGCAGCCTCCAGATTGCCGATGCTTCCCGCCCAGTCACCCTCGTTTTGTTTCAGGATCCCCATCTGATAGTGGGCATCGGGAAGTTTAGGGTCGGCGGCAAGAGCAGTGTTTAGAAATTCGCGAGCCGTCGCGGTCCGCTCGCCGCTCGCTGTTTCCGTCAACAGCATGGATGCAGCATACGTCGCGGCTCTGGCATCATGACGGTGATTCCGGGCATAAGTCAATAATGCGGAACACTGCCCTTTCGCCGACTCCGTTACGGCGTTACACGCCATGCCCAGCATTTCGGCATAGAGCGAATTATTTTCGTCCGTTTGCAATAGCTCAGCGAACACCGGAATGGCCTCAGCATACTTAGCGTCGCCGAAGTATGCCGCACCCAATCCAAGCTTCATCCGCGTGCTTGACGGAAATTTCGCAACTGCTGCCGCGAACTCGCGGATGGCTGGATCGAACGACCAGTGGCGCAACAACTCCACACCGAGCGTCCATGCGTTTGTCTCACTCGGATCCAATTCGATGGCACGGGAGAAGCGCACCACGGCCCGCTGATAGTCTCCCTGCTTTTCGGCAATCTCACCGAGCAATTCCTGCGTTTGCGCTGCCTCTGGCAATTTCGACAGCATCGCTTTTGCGTCGTCTAGTTGACCCACCGCAACCATCGCGGTGGCACAATCCATCTCCAGATCTGCGTCATCCCGCTTTGCTTTCAACGCAGCTCGAAATGCTTCCAGCGCACGCTTCGGTTCGCCTGCATTCAGCCAGAGTTCTCCCAGACCTTGCTGTGTCGCCGCGTTATTGGGATTGAGCCGCGCTGCCTCTTCGAACTCTCGCCGTGCTTCGCTCTCGCGCCCAAGTTTATAGAAATCTGCGCCGAGGTTAGCGTGCGCGACATCCGAATCCGCCTGCTCGTGTGCTGCCGTTTGCAGCAGCGGCAGAGCATCGGCATACTTCTGCTCGGCAACGTAGATCAGTCCAAGCGATTCGTCCACGGGAAAGATTCCGGGATGTTTTTGTCGTATCGCTGACAGCATCTCCTTCGCGCGTTCCAGATCACCGCCATCTCTGGCGGCCATGGCTGCCTGAAAATCGTGCTCGAGAGATGACGACGCGATTCCCGGATTCGATTGTGTGGCGGCTGCGACGGCCCAAAAGAGAAAAGGACCGGCGATGAGCAATTGCGCCTTGCGGCTTGCCGATTGCTTTGCCGTTGTCGCCGATGCCATGCACACAATCCTACGTCTTCCAGAAAAAAGAGAGGAGATCCGCTGCAACGGATCTCCTCCAGGAGGTTAGGTATTTCAGGCTAGAACGAGTATTTGAGTGAGAGTTGGAAGAAGCGCGAATCTGGAGCGAAGCGCTGCAGATTTCGCGTGCCGGTGATTTGTCCACCGTTGCTGCCGATGCCTGTGTTGCTTGGCTCGCCCAGTGACGGTGTGTTGAAGAGGTTGAAGATGTCGGAACGGAACTCGAGGCTCTGTTCGTGAAAGGTTTTGAAATCCTTGAAGATCGACATGTTGACGCGCTCGTAGCCTGGTCCGGGAATGACGTCGCGGCGGCCGCCCAGGTACCCGATCGCGTTGGTAGTGTCGGTGACATAATCCGGAGTCGCCTTTGGCACATTCGGGTCCGAGGGCCCGGTGGATAGATAGTGGCCTCCGTTCGGATCGGTTGGATCCCACGGATTGGTGAACGAGCACGGGTTATACCAGTTGTTGCGATTACGAACCGAGGCCGGGCAAGTGCCTGCATCTGATGAGGTCCCGCCTGTCTTGAACGCATCCGAAGTCTTCACAGCACGCGCGCTGCCACCGGCCGCCGTATTGATTCCGCTGGGATACACGGTGAAGAAGTTGCCCGTTTGAGCTACGAAGGTGGCATTGGCCGACCATCCGCCAACCAGCAGGTCGGCAGCCCTGCTCTGGTTGAGGTAGGCACGCCCCTTGCCGAATGGCAGATCGTACAGCGCATTGAAGGTGAAACGATGACGCGTGTCGAACGGTGACTGGGAGAAATCCAACCTGATCGGAATCAAGTTGTAGTTTTGCTGGCCGTTATCGCCGGTTGACCCGAGTGGAGTGTTTCCGTCATCCAGGGCATGCGACCAGGTGTATGTGGCCAGCAGGTTGTAGCCATGCGACATGCGTTTCTCCAGCTTGGTCTGCAGGGCATTGTAGGAACTCTCTGCCGAGTACGAGACATAGGCAGCTCCGCCGGCATCCGGCAACGGACGGAAGGGCTGCGTGCTAGCTCCGGGAGCAGCGAGCGCCAACTGTGCATTGGCATCCACGTTGACCGGCATGTGGCGCGAGTTGTTGCCCACGTAGCTAACCGTGCCGACCAGGTTGTTCATGAAACTACGCTCAACCGACAGGTTGTAGTCCTGCGTGTATGGTGTCTTGGGATTCGGATCTGAACCGCGCATGGTCAACCCAGTCACGTTGGAGGCAAAACCGGCAGCAATGATTGACGAAAATCCATTTGCGACGGTGATCCCATTGGTCGGACAGTGGAACGCGTTGCAACTCGCGGGGTAGAAGGTCCCCGTGAATTGGAACGGATAGTTCTCACCGAGATTCGGCCAGTAACCCAGGCTCTCCAGGCCGCCGTAGAAGATGCCGTATCCGGCGCGAACCACCATGTTGCCGGTCGGCGACCAGGCGACACCCACGCGCGGCGCGAAGTTCGTCTTTTGTGCCGAGAGCAGGTGGGGATCAGAAACCGAAACGATTTTGACGTTATCCTTGGCCAGGATTTGTCCGTAATTGGGATTGTAGGAACTGCTGTTGATGACCGCCATTGCGTTGCCGAAGCTTTCCTTCGGAATCAGGTACTGCGCGGAGCCGCTGCCCATACCCGTGCTTGGGTCGAAATGCATGGCGCCGGTCATGTTGAACGAGGCCTGGTAGCCGCCTACATCCTGGTAGGGCTGGAAGTACTCCCAGCGCACACCAAGGTTCAAGGTCAACTTGGGAGTAAGGCGCCAGTCATCCTGGAAGTAGGCTGCGTTGTCCGCCCGTTGGTCGCCGTTGGTGGTTTCGTTGGAGAGGCCGCCGTGGTCAGCCTGCAGGTCGAGCATAAAGTCCGCTACGGAGTTGCCGGTATTGGAAACGGTGGCACCGCCCGCGGTAAGGTTCGCCGTTCCATTCCCGTTGTAATCGTATTCGCCGCGTGAGAACTGTGGCTGTAGCGTGGAGAAGCGAATGTTCTGGAAGCTGACACCCGCCTTGAGAGCGTGGCTGCCGGCGATCTTGGTCACGTTGTCCAGAATCTGATATACGTTCTCGCGCTCGTCGGTGGTCGCCCACTCAGGACTGCCTGCCTGGGCGATGCTGTTGTTTCCGTTGAACACCATCCTCGGCAAGCCACCGTTCAACTTGGCCTGCGGGATACCGCCGAAGCCCACCGAGGCGGCGAAGTCGAGGTTGGCAGCGTTAGGGTGTTGAAAGCCGGTGTGCAGGTAGTTAAAGCCGAAACGGAATTCATTGGTGAGGGTCGGGGTGAAGACGTGCGTCTCCGACCACATAAAGTTCGCGCCGTAGATTTTCTGCTTGCCATCGTCGCCAAATCCGCCGCCGTCCACGATGTTTCCGAGAGGCGGAGTGTTCTGCCCCACTTCGTTCCAGTAGCTGTAGCGCGAGTAGCTGGAGTCCTTGCTGCCGACATTCCAGTCCATGCGCGCATCCCATTGGAAGGTGTTGTCCACGATCGGGCGCAGGGAGTAGAAGTTGTTGTAAATAGCGCCATTGCCCGCGTTGGGAGCTGGAAACGCATTGAGTAACGCGAGTGCGGGAGCGCTATACGAGACGTTCGCCACGTTGCTGGTGCAAGTCGGGCCGCTGAGGATGCAGTTGTTCGTAAAGGCAACCGGCGGTGCCGACGAAGTCTGGTTGTAGAGCTGCTGGGCTGGATTTCCGGTGAGCGACGGGTTGAGCAACTCGGAGAAGTCTCCAGCTCGCATCAATGCCGTCGGCACGGAGTAATAACCGGACTCCTCGTAGGTGATGCGATTGGCTTGCGCGTCGCCAAAGAAGAAGAGCTTGTTCTTCAGAAATGGTCCACCCAGCGTGGCTCCAAACTGATTCTCATGGTAGGCGGGAACCGGGGTATTCTGGGGCGCGGTCCAGTCGAGCGTGTCAAAGGCTGTGTTGCGGATATATTCCCAGGCGCTGCCATGCAAGGCGTTGGTGCCTGACTTCAAACTGGCGTTGACTACAGCGCCGGCGGAGTGACCAAATTCGGCAGAGTAGTCGCTGGTCTGCACCTTGAATTCTGCCAGCGCATCCGGTGGCGGCTGGGCCACAAAGCTTGCGCCGTTGTAGAAGTCGACGACGTTCACGTTGTTGTCCACACCGTCGAGGATGAAGTTATTCTCCTCGGCACGTTGTCCGTTCGCCTCAAAGTCGCCCTTGCCGCCGCCCCGAGAGCCTTCCGAGACAGCCGTACCGGCGGACAGCTGTGCGATGTAAACCCAGTTCCGGCCATTCAGCGGCACGCTGTTGATCGTGTCGGTGTCCATCACCTGGCCGACCGAGCTCTCCTGCGTTTGCATGAGGGGAGCCTCGGTGCTCACGGTAACGGTTTCTGACGCCGCACCGGGTCTCAGGGAAACCACGACGTTTAGCCGTTGCTGAATGTTTACGTGGAGGTTGGTCTGTGTAGTGGTTTCAAAACCGGGCGCGGCAACGGTGACCTTGTAGTTGCCGATCTTGATGGGAGAGAAGACATAGACCCCTCCACCATCCGTCCTGGATTTAAACTCCTGCCCTGTGTCCTGGTTGGCAAGAGTTACGCTTGCATTTCCAATGACTGCGCCGGAAGGATCCTGAACGACCCCGGTGATGGTGCCTTGGTCTGTTTGACCGAACACCAACGGGACGGCCACAACCATCACGAGCAACGCAAGCAGCGCGATTGACCACGGGCGTCTGGATTTCATGTATTGCCTCCAAATAGTGATGCTTTCGATCGAGTTCGACAATGGCGAAAGAAACCGTTGAGAGATGAATCTGATCTTGGGAAGCCGTCTTGGTTTCTTCAATGTATACGATTACATTCGCAGGAACATTGAACTCAGCATTGGAACCTACACTTGCCTTTGTATGCTTGTCAAGCTATATTTCCGGTCAGAATCCGAAGCAAAATCGAATCAATCGTTTTCTTGAACGCGGTTACATTCCTATCCTGCCGCATTACTGACAGATGGGGAATTCGTCGGTATGTTCCTTGCATTATCCCGTCATGCCGGCGGGGCCGATTGGAAGAAAACCGATTCAATGCATACACAACTTGCTTTTGAATCGTCAAAAGAACAGGGACCTAAAGGAAATTCATGTCCATCAGCATGCGAGAGATCGCCAAGATTGCCGGCGTGTCCAGCGCCACGGTCTCGCGCGTCATCAACGGCTCCAAGCTAGTCACGGAAGAGACCTCCCAGCGGATCCGCAAACTCATTCAGGATCTGAACTTCGTCCCCAACAACAGTGCCATCCATCTGAAGAACGGCAAAAGCCAGATCTATGGAATGATCATTCCTGACCTTAACAATCCCTTCTTCACCGAAACCATCAAGATCTTTGAGGAGTTGCTGGTCGAGCAGGAGAAGGAATTGATGGTGGCGAACACCGACTTCCATTCCACTCGTGCCCAGCGATCTGTGCGTCGCATGCTTCTACGCCGCGTGGATGGTGTTGCCTTGTTAACCTCGGAATTCGAAGCAGCCCGGCTTGAATCCCTGGTGCAGAACCGCATTCCGGTGGTGACCACCGATCACTATCGCACCGCACCAGGGATAAGTGATATTGTCGTGGATTTTGCAGACGGCATGGCTCAATTGGTATCTCACTTGAAGAGCCTCGGCCATCGCGATCTCGGCTTCATCGGGGGAACGGAAGGGCTTGTCACTTCGCGCGTGCGGCGGGAGTCGTTCCTCGACGCGGTTGTGAAACAAGGCCTCTCGTCACGCGCAGGTTGGATCGTCGAAGGTGATTTCAAGATCGATGGCGGTTCGGCCGCAATGGCCAGGATCCTGTCGCTGCCGGAGTTGCCAACCGCAATCGTGACTGCAAACGACCTGACCGCCATCGGTGCCTTGCGCACGGCACATGCGAGAGGCCTTCGCATTCCTGACGATCTCTCCATCACCGGCTGCGATGACATCGCCATGAGCGACATCGTCTTTCCGCCGTTGACCACCCTGGCCATTTCACGCAAAGAGTATGCGCGCCTGTTGTTCGAGGCGCTTCGTGCCGGCAGCGAGGATCTCACCCGGCCAGGAAAGCAGTACACTCTGCCAACCCGCCTGGTGGTACGCGAATCGACCGGCCCCGCACCATCGGGCGCAAAAGTCAGGAAGTCACCGGTCGCGCTGAATCGCCGATAGCCTCGCTAACGTAGCAAGAGGTTTACTGCCACGCAGGCTGCTGCCACCGCAAATGCCCATCCCAGCGTCACCGTGGAATAAGTGACAGGGACCCGCGTAGGCGCATTCCTTCCGTCCGCGGCATTCGCCAGTGCATACCGACCGGCAACCAGTGTCGCCGCGGTGGTCACAACGAAGCTGATAATCGCGGCATAGAAATTCGTGCTCATGCGGCTCCCATAGTGCAGCACGCCCGAGAATACGAGCAGCTGGTGCAATCCTGCTGAGGCAAGTCCGGCAAGCAGTCCAGTGAGTCCTCCGCCCGCCGTCTGTCGGGGCGCCAGGGCAGCCAGCGCAACCAACCCAAAAATCGGCGCGTTGAATGTGGAGAGGATCATCTGGATGTACTCCATGAGGCTTTGATAGCTGAGAGCGGAGTAGGCAGCTCCGATGGACAACAGTATCGCTGCAACGTTCGCCATGCGCCCCATGCGGAAATAGTGAGCGTCCGATTCCCTGGGCCTGAGCCACGCCTGGTACACGCCCTGCACCCACGCCGAGCTGAAGCCGGATACATTATTTGCGAATGTCGATACCAGACTTGCAGCCAGGCCCATGACTCCAATCGCAACCCAGGAAGGATTGAAGTAGTGAAGCATCATCGCAGGCAGCGTCGTGTTCCATCGACCCTGCAAGGAACTGCCGACGACCAGTGGAGCGACAATGCCCGGTAGCACCACAAGGAACGCGAAAACCATCTTCGCTGCGGCCATCGACAGCGGCACAAATGGCACCTGGCTCGATCGCTTCACGGCGAGGGCGCGCTGCATCTGAACGAAGTCGGTGCCCCAGAATCCCAAACCCAATACAAATCCCAATCCGAATACCACCCCCACAATGTCCATGGTCGCGCCGGGCGCAAATGCGGGTAGATTTTGCCAGGCATGAACATCCGTTGCGGGAATGCGTGCCACCAGCGGTTTGAGCCCGCCGAAATCTCGCAGCATCAGGAAGAAGAGCGGCACAATGGCCAGCAGCACCACCGTGAAGTGCAGCAGCTCTGTATAAACCGTCGCTCGCAGTCCTCCCATCCAGGTGTAGAACAGGACCACGCTTGCAGTCGCGAGGATGCCCAACCCAAAGCTCCATCCAAGAAATGCTGTCATGGTTTGCGCCACGGCGCACAGACAAACGCCGGCCAGCAGAAGCATCATTGCTGCCATGCAGAGCGCCACCGCGGAACGTGTGCGCTGCCCGTAATAATGCGCAATGAAGTCCAAGACCGTTGGATAATGTCCGCGCGCGTAGGCCGGCAGCAGCCAGAGAGCGACCACGATCAGGGCAGGAACAGCACCGATCCAGTAGAAGTGGCAAGCCAACATGCCATATTGCGCGCCCAGGCCCATCATGGCGATCACGTCGAGCGAGCCGCAGTTGGCTGCGATGCATGCCGCAATGCACATCCACAGCGGCAGGGAGGCCGTGGCGTTCAGAAATTGATTCGAGTTTCTATCGCGACGGCTCGCGACGATTCCAAGCGCAACCAGCGCTGCGAAATAAAGACCGCCCAGAACGTACTCGAAGCGATTCAGGATCATACCGGCCACGTACTCATCCGCCAGCGCACACGCGGCTTAACCGGCAACGCGCATGAAGTCGGAAGATCAGCATGATTGTATGGGAACCAGCCAAGCCGACGGCTGATCGCATCCCGGGATTGACTAGAAACGTTGCATTTTGACCCGCACGACCGTCGGTTTGCCGTAAAAGCAGACTCCGCGGTCCGTCTCGTCTCCATTCAACAACCGCAACGGCTTCCACACGCCGTTCTCATAGGTGCCTTGCTCCGTGGTCAGGATCTGGCTCCGAATCCACGGCTGCTTGCCTGGCAGGTGGAAGACAATACTTGCGTCCACGCCCGTAAGCAGAAATTCATCGGGCCCCAGTTGCGCCACCAGCGCTGCTCCGTGCGCATCCTTCGTGCCTGGCGCGCCACGTCCGTCGTGTTGTGGAAATCCAAAAGCCACCATCGCCTGCCATCCGCCGAAGTCCAACTCCTGCGTGGCCTGGCCCGGTTCCTCAACCGCCGTCTTTAATTTCCCATCGAACTCGAGGCGCGCAATCTCACGGTCCATCGGCGCAATCATCGCGAAGTTGCGCGAGTGCGCGGTCCACGCTTCGTCGCCAAGGATGTTCCACCCACTCTGATCCACGCCGAATGGAGAGAAACCGATAGCGCCCTCGCCCAATGCATAAAAGAAGAACTTGCCAAAGCTGTCGCTACGCCCTGTTTCCGGGATCCACAGCGGATTGTCCGGCCGAAGATAGGCTTTCATTGTGTCCCGGTAGAACTGCGAATCGTCAGCGTAGATATCCGGACCGATCATGTCGATCGACGGCGCAAGCTTGCGCCAGAGACCCACCAGTTTCTGGACTGCTCCGCCGCTCGGATAAGCGATGCCTGGCTGATCGATCTGCCGCTGCGCCAGTTGCGCGCCCGGATAGTCGATCCACACGTTGATGTAATAAGGAATATCGAACTCCCGTTTCCCCGCTGCGACAATCTCATCGATGTATTTCGCCTGGTGATAGGCCTGAAAAATCTCATCGCCTTCGCCGCCGAAGACTTGATTCCATGTTCCGGGCTGCTTTCCCGTAGCCTTCAATAAGTCGGCCGGCACTTGACCCGCAAATTCCTTGTTCGCCTCGGCGGAAAAATCACGCACACTGCCGATATTCCCCGATTCATTCTCCACCTGGATCAACAAGATCGTATGCTGCTCGCCGTCGATCTGATTCAAGTGGTGCGTCAAAGTTGTGAATGCCGTTTTGTCCGCCTCCAGGGTGTTCCGCGAAAGTGGTGACAACACATCGATCGGCTCTCCGTCGGCCCGAATAATCCGAGGGAATCGCCTGGTATCCTCCTTCACCCACGTCGGAACGTAATGCATGTTGCCGTTTTTCCAGGTTCCGAACCACAGTATGACCGCGTGCAGCTTGTGCGCGCGGGCGCCGTCGACAATCGCATCCACATTGCTGAAGTCGAACTTTCCCGGCTGCGGCTCGAACTGTTCCCAGTAGACCGGAGCCTCGACCGTGTTGGCATGGAGGGCCGCCATCGATTCCCAAACCTGCGGCAATTCACTCGGCCACGCGCTGGAGTTATGAATTTGCCCGCCGAGTACGAGGTAGGGCTGGCCATCCACCAGCAGGGCATGCCGTCCGTTCTTCTGAACCAGTTTGGGGGCGTCCGCGGCCCGCAACGGCACGGCAAAAGTCAGCGTAAAGAGAGCCAGGGCGAGACAACTCAAGAGGAATGAGGAAGAACGAACCGCTTTCAAAAGCATGGAGACCACCTTCCCGCAAATGTAATCGTGTACATTCAGGATTTCAAGCCCTCCCCCGATGGACTTGGCGGCTCATGCCATTTTGAAACGAAGATTGGCCTTGGTTTGCTGCAACATCCAGGAGCAGGATTCAAATGGATCTTCGGCGAGTCAGGATTCCCAATCTCACTTCCACTTCAACCTCAATTGGCCGGTTGGATCGAAAGAGAATTGCTGATCGAGAAAGCCGAGACCGAACAGCGCGAGATTCTGATCATAGTAGCGGGCCGGCGCGCCAAACAGGCCGGTCTGTGGTTTCAGTTCCGATTGCACCCGCGACATCTGTTGGTTGCGGAATTGATCGTCGTTGAGAGTCATAGCAAATGGAAGTAGCGCGGCCGAGAAACCGACCGGGCCTTTCGCATCTTCGATGGTTCCGTCAGGTCGCACTTTGGCAGGTGGAATCGCATTGGTGCGAAGGTAGTTCGCCATCCCTGAAAGCGACTTCAACAAGGCATCGCGATCTTTTGTCGACTTGTCCAGCATGCCGGCCCAAAGATAGACGCGGATCGCATCATAGCTTCCGATCGTGGGCACCGCTTGAAGTCCCGTGCCTGTTTTGAACTCCGTCCAATCCGACACAAATCCGTGCGGCGCGGAATCACTCACCAGCAATGGAATGCTCGCAGCAACCTTCTGCCACGGCCCATCAGGCACAAAGTGATTCAGTCCGAGAACAAGTTGAAGCGGCACATAGCTGGCGTTCACTCGATAGGAATTGCCGTGCTGAAAACCGGTAGGACCGGGAAGAACAGTTGTGCCCAGGCCGGGAACATTTGCTACTTCTTGCGCGGCGATATTGCGCGCAAGAGCTGTGCCGATCTTTGTGTATCGCGGCTCGTTCCACGCCTTGCCTGCTTCCAGAAGCGTGTAGGCCATCCATATGTCCGCATCAGACGCAGAATTTTTGTCGAGCACGCCCCACTGGTTGTTCTGGTCGTGACCCCAGAGCCATGCGGGAAGATTCGCAGAAAGATCGCCGGCCCCGAGATTATGTTCCGTCCAGCGAAGCAAGCCATCGAAGTGGGAACGATCATTTGCGACCAGCGCGAAGAACATTCCATACGCCTGCCCCTCCGAAGTGGTTCGATCTCCGGCATCGTGATCGATGACGCGCATCTGGTTGTCCACAAATCCGGAGATGTAACTTTTCCACAGCGACGGCCAATCCTGAGCGTTGCTGCTCGCAGGAATGATTGAGATCAAGCAAAGCGTAAGAATTGATTTCAGCCTCATGTCACCTTGTTTTATCGCGCACTAAGATCTCAGGTTAGATGCCACGCGAGATGAGGCAGTTTCCCATCTCGCGAGACGCGAACAATAAAGCATCATTAAATCTGCAAGTTGAGCGAACAGGCGAATTGCGCTCGCTGAAAAAGGCAACCAAATCCTCTCTGAACGCACCCAAAACACAGTCGACAGCGCATAGAACTGACCGTGTAAGGCGCCGCAAGCGCTATTGAAAAATAACTCGCTCCAAAAACTTTTGCTCACGACCCTACACGAGAGTTGCATGACACAATCGCCGACAAGCCCAGACGAAATTAAGCCGCAGCTACGTGCTTTCTATGGATTGCGCCGACCTTGCTCAAATTGGCGCATCGTGGTGACACGCTGAGGTGGGCTCCATGATGAGTTCGGTAGCTCGATCCAGGAGCGGCTTTCACGCGGGATCGTTCCTTGTAGGAATTCTCGCCCTGGCTTCGGCTTCGGCATTGATTCCACTGGTTATTCTTCCATTGGCGTGGAAAGAACAAGCAATCTTTGGCGCGGCGCTGATTGTGATTGGGCTTTTTCTCAACGCCACATCACGCTCGTTGACCGTAACGATGCTGCTGATGACATTCTCGGTCTTCAGTACTTTGCGCTATGGCTATTGGCGCGTGATTCAGACCTGGGATGGCATCACAAGTGCCGGCCACATTCATCGCTGGGACAACATCTTTGTTCTTCTGCTTCTGGCCGCGGAGTTCTTCGCGTTTTCCACGCTCATCCTGGGTTATTTTCAAACCCTTCGGCCTCTGAAGCGTCCGCCATTGCCGCTCGCGGGTAACCCGTCAAGTTGGCCAACGGTGGATGTCCTGGTGCCGACGTACAACGAGCCGCTCCATGTTGTGCGCGGAACAGTTATGGCTGCGATGGCGATCGAGTATCCGCGCAACAAGATGCGCGTTCTGTTGCTCGATGATGGAAAGCGCGAGGAGTTTCGCGAGTTTGCCGCGCAGGTCGGCGTGGAATACGTTACGCGCGGCAACAATGCGCATGCCAAAGCGGGCAACATCAATCACGCGCTAGAGAAAACAACCGGCGAGTACATCGCCATCTTCGACTGCGATCACGTTCCCGCGCGATCGTTCCTGCAGATGACCTTGGGCTGGTTCCAGCGAGACCACAATCTTGCATTGGTCCAGACCCCGCATCATTTCTATTCGCCTGATCCATTTGAACGCAACCTCGGACAGTTCCGCCGGGTGCCCAACGAGGGAGAACTGTTCCATCGCCTCGTGCAGGACGGCAACGATCTTTGGAATGCAAGTTTTTTTTGCGGATCTTGCGCAGTCATGCGCCGCTCCGCGCTTGAAGAGATCGGCGGTATTGCTGTCGAGACGGTCACCGAAGATGCGCATACGGCTCTTCGCCTGCAGCGCAATGGCTGGAACACCGCGTACATCAATATTCCGCTGGCGGCCGGGCTGGCCACAGAGAGCCTGGCCGCGCACATCGGACAGCGCATACGCTGGGCCCGTGGCATGACACAGATTTTGCGCGTCGAAAATCCGCTCTTTGCCTCCGGACTCACGCTTTCACAAAGACTGTGCTACTTCAATGCGACCACCCATTTCCTATTTGCGATACCACGCCTGATTTTTCTGCTGGTTCCGCTGGTCTATCTTGTCTTCGGAAAAGTGAACATCTATGGGTACACCTGGGCGATTCTGGCATACGCATTTCCGCACCTCGTGTTATCGAACCTCACGAACTCCCGGATTCAAGGGCGCCATCGCTACTCCTTCTGGAACGAGATCTACGAAGTTGTTCTCGCGCCGTACATTCTTTTCCCCACGCTGCTTGCGCTCATCAATCCGAGGCTCGGCAAATTCAATGTGACGAGCAAAGGCGGCATCCTCCGCCGCTCCTATTTCGACAAGCGGATCGCTCTGCCTTATCTGCTTCTGCTGGCCTTCAACATCACCGGGCTGGTGATGGCCGAGCGCCGTTACATGGCTGACCCCGTGCATCGCGACACCATCATCATGAACGGCGCATGGTGCGCGTACAGCACCATGATCCTGCTCGTCGCTGCTTCAGTTGCCTGGGAGCGGCGACAACTTCGCGACGGCGCCTGTCTGCGCGCGAAGGTTCCCGCCACGCTGAAGCTTACGAGTGACCAGGGCATCAATGGCAACACTCTCCTCATTTCGCGCTCGAGTGTCACCCTGAAGGTCGATACGTCGCTGGAACTTGCGCGAGGCATGTCCATCATGCTGGTTCTTGGCGACCGAAGATCGCAGTGCGAAGTTCCTGCGCTGGTGGCGCATTCTGCCGGACGACGACAGCACCTGTTCCTTCCGGATCTGACGGATGAGCAGGTGCGTCAGATCGAAAGACTCGCCTACTCGCGACAACGGGGATCGCGTTCGTTGCTCGATTTCCAGCATAACGATCGCCCGCTACGCAGCCTCGCGCAGATCTTCCTGCTCGCAATTCGCGGAGTGGTCATTGTTCCGCTGGGATTGTTCGTACCTGCGCCATCAACCGAAGTTGATCCGATACCCTCCAGCCGAAAGAGTTGGGCGGCTTCGATTCTTGTGCCCTTTCTGCTTGCCGGAACCATGCTGCTTCCTCGTCCAGTGCGAGCCGCCGATGCAGGCGACTTAGCCGCAACAAGTAAGGTTCAAACCGATGGAATTCAGCCCGCCGATTTTCACGATGAATTTCAATTGAGCGCCTCCGCTACGGCCAGAGCGCTCACTCTCCAGAAGAGCGGCGCATCGTTGAATTGGTTTTTCGGCGAGCCAGTCACAAAAGTGACGACCCACGCAACTTTGAAATTGCAATATGCCGCGCTAGACCTGCGCGCAAACGAGGCCCGGCTCGAACTAACCCTGAATGGCGCGGTGGTGGGATCGATCGCACTAGTATCAGGATCTACTCAGCAAGCCGAAATTTCGCTCCCCACCGATCTGCTGACAAATGACAACACGTTGTCGATCGAGTTGCAGGGAACATGCTCCTCGTGCAATGCGAAGCGCGGACCCTGGGTGACCCTGGATCCTCGAAGCACGGTCAGCATCACTGGAACACGCTTGCCGCTGGCCAACGATCTTTCGCTGATCCCGCTTCCATTTTTCGATCCATCGGGGGAACGGTCCTGGAGTCTACCGGTAGTCTTTGCCAATTCCCCCGATAGCATCACCCTGGAAAGTGCGGCGATAGTGGCTTCGCACTTTGGTGTGCTCTCAGACGTGCGTGGCGTGCACTTCCCGGTCACCGTGGGTGAGTTCCCCAATGGCAATGCACTCGTCCTGGCCTTGCGCAATGCAAAGATTCTCTCCGGGTTATCGCTGCCTTCTGCCCATGGCCCATTGCTCGCGATGCGCGACAACCCCCACGATCCATATGGAAAACTGCTGATCGTTACCGGCGACACGCCGGATGAATTGCTTCAGGCAGCTCTCACATTGGCCACCGCAACGTGGTTTCCCCATGTGAACAGCCAGCGGGAACATTCTGTCCAGGGTCCTTCTCTTCAGGCGTACAGTGCTCCACGTTGGCTGCAGTCTGACGGTCCCTCTGCAATTGGCACCTACACCACTGAGGAGCACCTGAAATTGCACGGCACCGGCTCGCTGGATCTCTACTTTCGCCTGCCGCCTGACTTATTTCTGCGCGCCCGCCAATCGGTTCCGTTGCTTCTGAAATATGAATACGGAGGAGCGCCCGAGGGAACGAACCCCGCATTGCACGTACGCGTAAACGGACAGGACATCGATACGATCCAGTTGAAACCAACTTCCACATCGGTCAGGCAATCCGAAATGGTTCGCATACCGACCGGCAGCCTGCTCCCATTTACGAATACCCTCACGGTTGACTTCTACTTTCAGGGCACCACACCGGCCAGCGCTCACCCAACCTTTGCAGTTGAGCGCGATTCATCACTGGATCTTCACGGATTACCACATGCCGTTCTGCTTCCCCGCCTCGAGTTGTTTGCGGACGCGGGCTATCCCTTTACCGAATGGCCTGATCTTGGCCGCACGGCGGTGATCCTGCCGGGTGCCCCAACCCCGACGGATTACGAGACGTTTCTTGACATGGCAGGTTTCTTTGGCGCGCAGACCGGTGCACTCGCGGCACAACTGACGGTGGCTGACGCTGACCATCTGGACCAGGTACGAGACAAGGATCTGGTGCTGATCGGTACGCAGACTTCGCAGTCACTGTTTTCGCAGTGGGCCGGCGCGATGCCGCTAAGTCTCTCCGGAACGAGCATGCAGGTTAATGAGGCCCCGCAGTCAACGTTGCTGATGCATCCGGAGTGGCCATTTCGAAGCTACGATGGCAATCGGCTACGGCGTCTGATCAGCGGTGATTCCGATCAGGATCTCCTGGTTGAGAGCTTCGTTTCTCCCCTGCGCGATGATCGCGAAGTAGTCGCCATTGTTCCCGGCGACGCTCAAGCCATTGACGCAGTGCGCGCGCTGTTTACTCCCTCCGAGCGGGAAGGCCCTGTATACGGCGGGGTGGCCGTCTCTCGCGAGGGACGCTTTGAATCGTTTCTGGTTGGCACGCAGGCTTATCACGCCGGAGAACTTGATCGCTATCAATACGCGACTGTTCTGCTCATAGAAGACTACTGGCTCATTCCATTTCTTGTGATCGCATTCGCACTCATTATTGTTGCCTGGGTTCGTTGGAGTACCGAGCGCATCGCCGCTGAACGATTGGCGATGCGGGAAACATAACCGAGGGTGACTACAATGACTTATCGAATTCGTTTTTATATTCTGCTGATGCTCGCATTGGCGATAGCCGTGCCTGCGCCGTCACAGACACCAGGCGGAGTCGACATCCTGCTTGCAAAGGCGCGCTCGCTCGAATTGCGTGGCCGCATCGATCTTGCGGCCGAGAACTGGCACAAAGTCCTGCTGGTAAACCCGAACCAGACCGAAGCTCTTGGCGGCCTGGCACGCGCCGCCAAAGAGAACGGGCGCCTCGACGAGGAGCGTTCCTACCTCGATCGCCTGCGGAAGGCCAATCCACGAGACCCCCAAATTGCGGCAGTCGAAAGATTGCACGTCCTAACACCCGACGAGCGCGGAAAACTCGACCAAGCGGGAAGGCTGGCGATGCAGCACAAGCCGGACGACGCAATGAAGATCTATCGCACCGTATTCGGCGACCAGCAACCGCCGCCTGGCAAATGGTCGCAGCCGTTCTACGAGACTGAGGCCGCGAGCACAGGCGGACGAGAGAAAGCGATCGCGCAGCTTCGCCAATTGTGTGCTCAGAACCCGAACCAGGAGGCCTATCGCCTGTGGCTCGCCTCACTGCTCACCTACGAGCAGAAGACGCGCATGGAAGGACTCGAGATGCTCGAGTCCATCAAGGATCCTGGTACGGTCGAGCAGGCGCGGGCTCCCTGGCGCCAGGCGCTGTTATGGGAAAAGCAAAATCCGGAGGTGCTGGCGCCAATGGAAGCCTACCTCCAGCACTACCCCGACCCGGATCTGCAACCGACCGTAGCTGCTCTGCGCGCCAAGCAGCAGCAGAACATCGCCGACGCAGACAAGGCCATGGCCTTCAAGGAATTGCGCAATAAGGATGTCGAAGCCGCCGCCGCGCGGTTCTCCGACGTTCTGCGCAAATCGCCCAATGATGCCAATGCAACTATCGGGCTTGCATACGCACGGCTCGACGAAAAGCGGTTCAGCGAAGCATTAAGTCTGTTTGATCGTGCTCGGACACTTGCTCCGCAGCGGCAGGATGCACGCGAAGGATACGACAACGCGAGATTCTGGCTGGCCGTCGAACGCGGAGCCACAGCGCAGAAAGCAAACCAACCTGACGCCGCGATCGCCGCCTACCAGGAAGCCTTGAGTATGCGGCCGCTGGACAACGGCGCGTTGCTCGGTATCGCGAATGCCCTGGTGCGCGAGAGAAAATTTTCAGAGGCCGAAGCTAAATTCCAGCAGGTTCTGAAGCAGTCGCCCAACAATGCCGACGCAATGGCCGGCCTGGGATTCGTGCGTTTGAATCAAGGCCGATTTGATGACGCAACGCGATTGCTCGCGAATGCGCACAAACTGGATCCATCGCGCAAAGACGTTGACCAGGGATATAGCAATGCGAAGTTCTGGGGAGTCATGAGCCAGGCCGCTAGTGCTCTCAAGCAAGACCACCTCAAGGAAGCGGTAACTGCATATGAACAGGCTCTACAGCTGAATCCCAATAACAGAGACGCGCTGATTGGATTGGCAAACGCATCCATGAGGGCTGGAGATTTTCCTGCCGCAGCAAAAACTTACTACCGGCTTGCCGCTGCCAATCCCACCGACCAGGGAGTCTGGCTCGGACTCATCAAGGCACAGCTAGGCGAAAAAGCACCGCAGGCAGCCATGTCAACACTGCAACAAATTCCGCCAGCCGTGAAACAGCAGATGGAAAGCCATTCCGATTATCTTTCGGAACTGGCTATGGTGTACTACGAGGCCAATCAGCCGGCGTTAGGCGAACAATTCCTGCGTCGTGCTCTCGCCACCGCGGGTCAATCCGATTCGGATGATGCGCTCAGCGTGCGTCTCCAGATTGCCGGCGCATTCATGGAGCAGGGAAAGACGGGTCAGGCAATCCAGATTTATCGAGAAGCGACGCAATCGCACCCGGCAAACCCCAGCGGATGGGAGGGCCTGGTCGGCGCCTACACGCGCCTTGGTAATTTCCCCCAGGCGATAACAACGGTGCGCACGATGCCCAAGGCATCCTACGACGCGGCCGTAAAACACACTGGGTTTCTTGATTCCGTCGCCGTCCTGTACTCGACCCAGGGGCAATGCGCCGAGGCGGAAGATTTTCTGCATCGGTCCCTTGCAATGGATCAATCGGATGGACGCCAGCCTGCGGAAAGCACGCAAATGCAGTTGGCCGATATCTGGATGCGGGAACACAATTACAACCACGCGCGCGATCTCTACAGCGATATCGTTGTGAAGAACCCAAACTCTGCGGATGCCTGGCGGGGGTATCTGGTCGTGCTGCACCAGCAGCAGGCAGACCGGACCCTGGTCGGCGAGGTTCCGCATATGCCTTCTCCTGTCCGCAAGCAGCTTGAGGCCGACCCGAATTTCCTGATTCTGGAAGCGAGTGCGTTTTCAACCAGCGGACGTAACCCGGACGCCCTCCAGTTACTGCAGCAAGCCCGTTCGACATACACGGCTCAGCGTCACCTTCCACCCGTGGTTCTGGATATGCAGACCGCCTGGACCATGCTTGCAGTTTCGACCGACGCACCGGGCCTCAGCGATCTTCTGCTCTACGACAAGAGGCGGACCGACCTCACTCCAAAACAACGCGAAGCGTTTGAAGAGATCTTCTCGGATTGGAGCGTACGTCGCGCCGATCGCGCTTTCGAAACAAAACCGGAGCTCGGCTTCTCTATCCTCGAGGATGCCTCGCATGAGTATCCCGGCGATCGCAACATCCACGCAGCCTTGGCATCCCTGTATCTGAAGCGGCACGACAAACAAAAGGCTCTCGAGATCTTTCAATCCTGGGGAATGACGGGCGCACAAGCGGGCGATTATCGGGTCGCGGCCGGCGCGGCTCTTTCCGCACACAAGTTCGACCTGGCGGACGAGTATCTTCGGCGCGGGCTCACGCAATTTCCTCACGATCCCGAGCTGATCCACATGAACGCCCGGGAGGATATCGCGCGCGGAAATTATGACGAGGGAGAACAGGAATTGAGATCAGCCCTGGTGGCAATGCGCGAGGAGAGTACCTCCGCGCCTGCAGCAAGGGCAGCCGCAACGAACTCCGCGGCAAGCGCTCCTGTCGATCCCTCAGCCGCAGTTCACAATCACGCCGATGAGATGACTATGCCGTGCAGATCGGAAGCTTCTCGCGGCGCACCGAACGAGGCTCGAATCCGTCCAATCGGCCTGATCATCCATGGCTCCCATGTCCATCCATCCTTGCTGTCCTCGGACTACCAGGAGCCTCAACCACAGCAGCCCCAACCGCAACAGCCGGCACAGCCTGAACAACAGCCCCAACCGCAACAGACCCAGCAGGCCCAGCCGCCACAACAGCAAACGCCAGGAACACAGCAACAGCAATCACCGCCACAATCGCAACAGCCAGCACAGAGGGAGCAGCGGGTGGCGGATGAGGTCGAAGCCGTGGATAACCGCAATACGCCGATGGTCGTCACTGGCGCTGTCGGAACGGGACGCATCGGAGATCCTGGTCTCGACCAACTGATCATTGTCGACAGCCTGCTCGGCTCCGCATATACCGCTACCAATCGCGTGCGCCTCGGTGTTGAGGGACACGGCGTTTTCGCCTTCAGCGGAACGCCAGATGGAAGTTCAACCCTGATGTTCGGCACCCTGCCGGCCGGCGCTCTATTCGGCGAGCAATCGAAGACCGGCTACTCCGGCCTGGCGCAACTGTCAACGAACACCTTTGGCATTGCTGCGGGAACATCTCCGCAAGGTTTCGCAGTTCACAACCTGATCGGCGGAATTCGCTATCGCCCGCTGAACGGATGGCTGACAGTACAGGGCGTGCGCGACAGCGTCAAAGATAGTCTGCTTTCCTACGCCGGCGCGCGTGATCCAGGTACCGGCCTGCGCTGGGGAGGAGTCGTCGCCAACACCGGAACAGTGCGATTCGACTCTGGTCCATCCAGCAACGTTCGCTACAAGACGATTGGCGAATATGCGTCTGGAAGTTATTCCTTTATCCAGGGGCTGCACGTGCCGGACAACTGGAGCGCGACGGCCAATGGCGGGCTCTATTGGCAGATTGTGCAGGGCCTCACCGTGGGAGCAAACGCCAACGTCATGCACTACGACAAGAACCTGAAGTACTTCTCCTTTGGGCAGGGCGGCTACTTCAGCCCGCAAGAATACTACCTGGCCTCGATACCGATCTCGTGGTATTCGCGTCATCCACGGTTTGAATACCAGGTAAAGTTCAGCGGTGGCGTGCAATACCTGCACGAATCCGCGTCGGTGTTCTACCCCGCTTCGCCTGGCTCGGCGAACGTCACGCAGGGCCTCTATGGCTCGGATAACAGCGCGGCACCGAATTATGACGCCGATATCCGTATGGGCTATCGCGTGGCGCCACACATGTATCTCGACACGTTTGCCACTGCGAATAACGCGCGGAACTACTACACGCAGAGCGTTGGATTCAGCTTGAAGTTCACGACAGATCGAATTCCGACCAGCACCGACTTGCGGGTAAATTCGATTCCAGACTGGACCGGCAAGCAGCCATTCTCTGTGCATTGACAAGGAACTGGGAAACGGGAGCCGCCACGACCTCACGGATGGCTCCCGGTTCCTTCCCGGTCCAACAGATCCAGAATGTAGGTTCCCGCCCCGTAACCAACCATCGGTCTGGCGCCGGTCGGATCACCTATCTTCCCAGGAAACAGCTTGCATGGCAGCGCCACGTACATCTCGGGAATGATGTCGTGGTCAGCAGCCGCCTTGGACACGATACGGGTGATGATTGCCTGCGCATCGGCGTCGCGCCTCAGAATCCTATCCACCTCGGCCAGGCTGAAATCGACAAACAGGAATTCTTCGCGCTCATACCAATATTCAAAAATGGCCGGATCCGTATAGGTGCTGCGGACTCGTCGATAACCTCCGGAAGACACCTTGAGAAGTTCCATTCTCTTTATTGTGCTGCGCACAATGGCGGGATCCTTGACCACTCCCAGGTGAATGATGGCCAGGAGCGCGCCATCCATGTCGTTCTTCACCCCTTCCTCTAGCGTCCCGTGAAGGGTACCGCCGCGAACGAATGCAGCAGCAAATCCTTTTTCAAGCAAGGCGACATGTTGCATCACTTCGCGTTGAGTCGCTTCATCCCCCGCGCGTTGCGCAAGTTCGGCGAAGTTGCGCAGGCCAACAATCGCCGCTGCCGTCGAAAATGCGAAGTGTTTCTTGTCCTTCTGCCGCTCCTCCCAAATCGAAGTATCGGCAGCAACAATCTGGCCCTGTCCGTAGTTCTCGAGATTCGCGAGAAGCGGCTTTACGATGAAGTCCCGGGCACTCTCGTACATCGGACCACGATAGGTGGAAGCACGAAGCAAGTCAGGGTGATCGTACCTCTTCAGATACTCGCCCAAGACCCAAAGAGCCTCTCCCCAATCATCGAATTCAATGTTGGTGCTTCCCTCGTCGGTGAAAAACGGCTCTTCCGACCCGTCCCCGAAGTAGCGAACGACCGAGATCTGGTAGTCAGCTCCGGCGGTTTCCTTGCGCATCTTCCCGGTGGGCCGGGCATTGAAGTAAGCCAGCAGCGCAGCGCGCGCCTCATCCCGATGTCCCATTTTGGCCAATGCCACCGTTGCCCATGACATGTCCCGCACCCACGGCGTGAACCACACCCCATCGGGCAGGCTGGCGACGATGAGCCCGTTGCTGTAGCGTCCGGGGCGATTCGGCTCGCGGCTCTGGGCGATCCGGAGCATCACCTCACTTTGCCGCCACAAATGCCGTTCCTGCTCGCTGCGGAAACGCACGGTTGGCTTCACGCGCCACTGCTCAAGTTCATTGATTTCGCGCTTCACCAGTTCTCTTGGTGCAAGGCCCGCTCTCCACTGATCGAACTCCTGCACTGCCGGTTCAAGATCTGCATCGTCCTTGATCGATACCAGCGCCCACGCAGAGCTGTCTCCGAGCAGTTGTTCCTTGCCGGCATTCAAGCATGAGGGCTCAAACGGGATTAAGACCAGTTCTTCCTCAATCCCATCGAAACGCAATACGTGAATTCCACACCCGTCAAACGAAACAATGCGGTCAGACTTGACCGGATGGCTCCATCCAACTGAAGGCCCTTTGGCTTCCTCGTTCTTCGACCGGGGCGACCACCCAACGATAAGCGCGCTCTCCTGCAGGCCGAAAGGCATGAACACGAAGCCCTCGCCGGCATTGCTGCGAGTGTGAATGACATGTGAGTCTTCCTCATACTCCGCAATCTCGCCGCCCTTTGCACCCTGCCCCGCCCAGCCAAGTTCTTTGATGAAATTTGCGGTTTCAATTCCCTCCGAGAGCGGATGCGCGGGGTCCGGCCGGACAAAGCTGTACGGATGCGCGTAGAACTTGGTCACCTGTCCGGTCTGAGGCGACACGACTGCAAATCCAAAACCGTTGCCGGTAACCAGGTTGGTGGCAGAGCAAGTTAGTGATGCCAAAACGAACAGACACAGCCCAATTGCGGATTTCCAGACGTAGCGCATGACTGGCCCATTTTCAGCCCCGTGCATAAAATGTGCAACTTCCGATCCTTGGATTGCGCATTTGGCATCGAGGCCAGTCTGGCGCGTACCATACATGGTGGAGATCGGTTCCGAATCCTTGGGAGGACAGTGTGAAAAGAAACGCAGAGATTTCGAGGAGACACTTCCTTCAAAGCGGCTCCTTGGCCGCAGTGAGCCTTGGCGGCCTCAACCTGGGCAGCCGGTTAGCCTGGAGTGCCGATCTCGTCCCCGCCGCTCCGCTCGATGAGTTCAGCTATGGCGATGTGTCGATCGCCAGCGACCGCCATGAATCCCAGTTGATGAACACCCATTCCGTGCTGATGAACCTGAGCGAGGATAGCCTTCTCAAGCCGTTCCGGCAGATGTCCGGCATGCCCGCGCCCGGCGAGGACCTTGGAGGCTGGTATAGCTACGATCCGAACTATGATTACCGGAAGGGCTTCGATCTCGGGTTTGCGCCGGGATGCACCTATGGACAATGGATTTCTGCGCTGGCACGCGCCTACGCCATCACGGGTGAGACGGCCACGCGAGAGAAAATACTGCGCCTGAATCGTCTTTATGCTGAGACCATTTCCGACGATTTCTATATCAAGAACCGCTTCCCCGCCTATACCTACGACAAGCTCCTCATCGGCCTGCTCGATTCCCACACCTATGCGCGTGACCCGCAGGCGCTGGCGATCCTCGAGCACACGACCAATATCGCCCTACCTCATCTTCCCGGGAAGGCAATCGAGCACGATTATCCCTGGCGAACGGACAAAGACCCGAAGGATGAGTCATGGAGCTGGGATGAATCCTACACAATGCCCGAGAATCTCTTTCTTGCCTCACAGCGGGGCGCAGGCAAGCGGTATTACGACCTCGGGCTGCAATATCTCGACGACAAAACGTGGTTCGATCCGCTGTCGCAAAACGAAAACGTCATGGCCGGACGGCATGCTTACAGCTATGTGAATTCTCTCAGTTCCGCGATGATGGCTTACCTGGTGGCAGGCAGCGAAAAACACCTGCGTGCCGCCCGCAACGCCTTCGCGATGCTGGAAGAACAGAGCTTTGCGACTGGAGGCTGGGGACCGGATGAGGGTCTGCGGGCGCCGGGCAGCGATGATGTCTTCAACAGCCTGACCAACACGCACCACAGCTTCGAAACTCCATGCGGGTCGTATGCGCATTTCAAGCTGACTCGCTACCTTTTGCGTGTAACCCGCGACGCGCATTATGGCGACAGCATGGAGCGGATGATGTACAACACCGTTCTTGGCGCCCTGCCGCTACAGGAAAACGGCAAAAATTTCTACTATGCCGACTACAACTTCGACGGAACGCGCGTGTACAAAGAGGCTCGATGGGCATGCTGTTCCGGTACCCTGCCGCAGGTCGCCGCAGATTACCGGATCAACACCTACTTTCGCGGACCGCGGTCGGTTTATGTGAATCTCTACATCCCTTCCACGCTCCGCTGGAATGAAGGTGGTCATGCTCTCTCGCTGACCCAGGAAGGCGAGTATCCCTATGATGATCACGTCCACTTCACGGTGACCTCTTCGGAGCCAACCGTGTCAACGCTCCACTTCCGGATACCGGCCTGGGCGCAAGGGGCAGAGGTCTTTGTCAACGGAACACGGGAAAAAGGCCTGGCCACACCGGGATCGTTTGCAGCGGTTCGGCGCGAATGGAAAACCGGCGACCGCGTCGATCTGGAACTTCCGCTGAAGATGCGGCTCGAACCGATCGATAGCCGCCACACCGATACGGTCGCGCTCCTGTATGGCCCCCTGGTGTTGATGGCCGTAAAACAGGAGCCGTCAAGCGCCCAGCCGAAGGTGACCCGGGAACAGCTGCTGGCGGCGCGGCGCGTGAGCGAGCGCGAATGGCAGGTCAGTTCCTCAGGCGAGTCAGTTGCCTTGCGTCCGTTCCCGTGGATCGGATCGAGACCCTATACAACCTACCTGAAGGTGAGCTGAGAATTCCCAGCGACAGATCTTCCGAATCGATGCCTCGAGTCCATAGAATCAATTCCTATCAACGACACGAGGCCGGATGAGATCCGCACTTGAACTGCGCGTTCAGATAACGTTATTTCTCCACTGCCGCAAGACCAGCCCGATGCCGACGGCGCTTGCAGGACTCCTTCTGATCGTTTCCTGTTGCATCTCAACCGCGCAAACGCCTCATCCAGCAAAGCAAACGGCGGCAACAAACCATAAGCCCCCCGTTTCATCCGTTACTCCCGACGGGATCAGATTCGAGGACATTTACAGGTCCTCGCACGTCAAGTTTGTCCTTCGAAACAGCGTAAGCCCGCAACGCTACACCTTTGAGACGATGACCGGCGGAGTCGCGCTGTTCGACTACAACAACGACGGCCTGCTCGATATCTTCTTCACCAATGGGGCCGCCATCCCCTCTCTTGAGAAAACCGATGCCTCCTACGCGAACCGCCTGTTTCGAAACAACGGCGATGGAACATTCACCGATGAGACAGAAAGAGCCGGCCTGAAAGGCATCGGTTACTCCATGGGAGCAGCAGCCGGCGACTACGACAACGATGGATATGTGGATTTGTACATAACCGGGGTCAACAAAAATCAGCTCTTCCATAACAATGGCAACGGCACATTTACTGATGTAACTGAAAGGGCCGGTGTGGCCGGACTCGTTCCGAAGCTCGGCAAGGCGTGGGCTGTCACAGCGGGCTGGTTCGACTACAACAACGACGGTCTCCTTGACCTGCTCGTGATCAGCTACCTCGATTACGACATCAAGACCGCCAAGCTATGCGTCGCCCAGGGACTGCCTGCCTACTGTTCGCCGGTCGAGTTCCTTGGAACTCCCAACATTCTCTATCGCAACAATGGCGACGGCACATTCACTGACGTCTCTGCGCAATCGCACATCAACCAATACATCGGCAAAGGGATGGGAGTATCTTTCGCCGATTACGACAACGACGGCTTCACAGACGTTTTTATCTCCAACGACACTTTCCAGAATTACCTGCTTCACAACAATCGTGATGGCACCTTTACCGAAGTCGGGCTTGTCGCTGGAGTGTCCTACAACGCCTTTGGCAACTCCGTCGCGGGAATGGGCTCGGTCTTCCGCGATTTGGATGATGATGGTCGCCCGGACATTTTCCAGACAGCCATGTTCGGCGAGGGCTTCCCGCTCTACAAAAATCTCGGCGAGGGTCAGTTTCAGGACGTCACGGGCGCTGCCGGGCTGACGACCTTCACCAGCCGCCTCACCGCCTGGGGAGCAGGCGTATTTGACTTCGATAACGATGGGCGCAAAGATCTATTCACCGCCAACTCCGACATACTGGACAACTCAATGCAACTGGCGCATCGGCCATATGCGCTGCCCAACGGCCTCTTTCGCAACAAGGGAAACCTTGTTTTCGACGACTTAAGCGCGAAAGTCGGGCCGGACTTCGCCGTTCCAGCCCCTCATCGCGGAGCAGCCTTCGGAGACCTGAATAACGATGGCAAGATCGACATTGTCGTCACGGTATTGAATGGCTCTCCACAGATCCTGATGAATCGCTCAACCAACCACAACCATTGGATCATCCTGAAATTGCGAGGAGTGAAATCGAATCGCGACGGACTCGGAACCAAGGTGAAGATCACAACCGCGCTCGGTATTCAATACAATCAGGCGACCACCGCGGTGGGCTATAATTCATCCAGCGACAAGCGCGTGCACTTCGGCTTAGGGACGGCTGCCACGATCGACAAGATCGAGCTGACCTGGCCAAGTGGAATCCGGCAAGTTCTCGCCAACGTCAAGACAGACCAGATTCTCGAAGTCACCGAAACTGCCCCGTGATTCGCACCGCGGCTAGTTGGATGCGAGCTTCTTTGCCAGCTCGCCTTGTCCATTTTTGATGAG
This sequence comes from Occallatibacter sp., assembly GCA_036495975.1. Taxonomy (GTDB): domain Bacteria; phylum Acidobacteriota; class Terriglobia; order Terriglobales; family Acidobacteriaceae; genus Telmatobacter. Next base: position 206,975 of record DASXLY010000122.1, read on the forward strand.
CAATGCCTCAAGACCCTGAATCAGCTGCGGATTATTTCTCCCGTAGGCTGCTGCCGTTTCTGCAACCAGGTCCGCATCCTGCGCTTTGCCCAGATGAAACTCAGCATCGGCAAGCATGTAGAGCAGCTCGGGGGTCATGGTCTTCGATTTGTTCAACCAGTCGGCGGCCTCTGCCCAGTTCTCCTGCCGATATCGGACCTCGCCCATCTCCGCGATCGCCATCTGATAGCTGGGATCATTGGCAAGTTCGGCTTTGAATTCTTTCTCTGCTCGGCTTAAGTCTCCGTCCTTCAGTGCCAGAATCCCTTCATAGCTATGCGCTCCGCGAACGTGGGAATCAAGTGCAAGCGCGCGATGAAGGCAGCGAAGGCCATCGTCAGTATCGCCCATAAACAGATAGGTCTTGCCGACGAACACCATGGCATCGCCGGGCGTGGCCTGGGTTCCCTTGAAGTGTTCCGTATAGAGCTGCAATGCATCTTCTTCTCGATGTTGTTGCAAGAGCTCGCGCGCCGGATGCCTGATAGCGTCTTCCCGCTGTTCGGTTTCAACCGAACGGACGAAGGACATCTGCTCCATCATCAAATGGTGAAGTGCTGCCTCATGCGCGGCTTCAGCCGAGTTCTGCATTCCGGCGTAGGCGCGAGAGAGATAGAAGTGGGCCAGCAGTTTTGTAGGATCCAGATGCAACACCGACTGCAGCGTCGCAGCGGCATCGGAATAATCCTTCAACTCTAGCTGGCATTGCCCAAGACCAAGCAGAGAATCGACGTCGTCCGGCCTTCGCGCCAGCAGCTTCGTGAATGAATCCTTTGCTGCTGCCCATTGTCCGAGCTTTGCCTGAGTCGCTCCGAGCATTTGCAGCGCGTTCAAATCACCGGGCTCGACTTCAGTCGCGCGCCTGAGATTCTCCGCGGCTCCGGGCAGGTCCATAACCTTGTAGTCGGCCGCGCCAATCTCATAATCGATGTGTGGCAGCCTGCTATCGCCTTGCTTTGCTTCCGCGAGCCAGTGCAGCCCCTCCTGATTGTTCCCGGTACTGCACAGGAGTTCTCCGTATTTCTGCTTGATCGATGCGTTGTAGGGATCGGCTTTCATGCTCTTGCGGACCGCCTCGAGCGCCAGATCGTCTCGTCCATTCAGGTGGTAAGCCTGCGCGAGATAGTACTGGACCTCTCCGTCCGTTGGCCGCGCTTTGGCCGCACGAGATAGCAGATCAAGCGCCGCCTGCTTCTGCCCGATCGTCAGTTTGTACAACCCGTCCTTCAGCAATAGATCCGTGTCGTTCGGGGCTACTTTGAGGGCTTGTTCATAGACGACAATCGCCTCTTCTTTCCGTCCTGTTTCTTCAAGCAGCATCCCCTTCAGCTTCATCGCCGGTTCAAACTTAGGATTCTGATCGAGCAACTGCTGCGCAATTTGCATCGCTCCGTCAGCATCGCCGCGTTGGGCAAGATCCAGCGCCTTATGCAACTGCTGCATCGGAACCGATGCCGCCCCGTCCTCCGTCGTTTGGTTCCATGCCTTGATTGTCAATCCGGAAATACTTGCCGACACTACGATCAGCATAATGGCGATCCGAACGATACCCGCTTTGCCAGGCGCTGCGGCGACGCTCCTTCGTCGATCGCGCCGGAACCGGTCATCCACCTCATCCATTAGTTGCGCCCTACTTCTCATCCGCACTTTCCGCGCTGATCTCCTGGGGCTGGATCATCAGCTCCTGATAAATCGTCCGCAGTTTTTCCTTCGCCTCTCGATATTTCTTATAAAGCTCGACTTCACGATTGGCGTCCTCTACCCGGCCCTGCTTGCGATATAGCACCGCCAGTCGATAATGGGCAACCGCATTGGTCGGCTCCAATTGCAGCGTCTCTTCCAAAAGCCTTGTCGCCTTGTCGGGTTGGTTCATTTCAATCAGGGTTTTGGCAAGACCCAGCTTCGCATCCGCATCGCTCGGCAGCAGCGCGACTGCCTTGGAATAGTTCTCAAAGGCCGAATGCACATCTCCCCGCTGCAATTCGATTTCGCCCAGTCGCAACTCCGCCCTCTCATCCGAAGGATTATCGGTTAACGCGGCATGAAACTCTGCCTCCGCCTGCTGTTTCACCTTGGGATCCGGCGAGGAATGCAGCAGTTCCGCAAGTTCGAAATGCGCGCCCGGCAAATGGGAATTCAGGGCAATCGCTTTCCGAAAATGCGTGATCGCGCCATTGGTATTCCCCTGCTTGGCCTCTTCATGCGCGATCACCTGCTGCATCTGCGCGGAGTCTGGCCGATTCAACGCCAGCGCCAGCATCGACTCTCCGGCAAGATCGGTGTAAGTGCGATATGCGGCATAGAGCACTTCGGGGTTGTCGGGATCCGAGTTCTTTAACTGCGAGATAACTCGCGCCGATGAGTCCAGATCGCTATCGCGCGTATACATGCCCACCAGTTCCAGCCCGACCTGCGTTTTGAATTTGCGATCCTGTATCTGCGGGAAAGCGCCTTCCAGATCCTTCCGGGCGCCTGCGAAATCCTGCGTCCGCAATTCGGCGATTCCCAGCAGCCCTTGAATCTTGGTCAACGTCGGCTGATGTTCGAGCGCAGAACGAAGGTGCGGAATCGCCTCAGCAGGTTTCGCCTGGAAAAACAGGAGGACGCCCAGGTTCCCCTGTGTTTCCACATTGTCAGGATCGAGAGCCACCACGGCCTGAAATTCAGGAATAGCCAGGTCGGGGCGATTCTGATGCAGGTATTCCTGCGCTTTCTGAAGATGCGCCGCAACCTGCTGGCTCTTATCTTCCCCAACTTGAGAAAGCAGATGCGTCCCCGCAATCAGTAGCAGGCCAATCGCTATCGAAAATCCTCTATGCATACTGAACCAATGAGAGTGCAACCTTAGCCTACCCCTGTTCCCGCCATTCCAGGAACTGCATCACAAAAAAGAAGAGACGGCGACAAATCGCCGTCTCCCCGGTTCTCACGTTCGTTGATGTCAGAAGCTCAATCGCGCGCCAAGCTGCACATTACGCCCACCCTGGGTATATGTGCGGATCTGGCCCGTGTCCGGCGTCGTATAGGGTTCTCCGGGACCTGGAGAACCACCCAGCGTGATGTCGCCGGGAACGCCGAAGCTGGGATGATTGAAGGCGTTTTGAGCATCGCACCGAATTTGGAGTTGCACATGCTCCCATGGAATTGAGAATGTTTTGCTGCCCGAGATATTCACAACATTCAGTCCCGGCCCGTACAACGAGTTCCTTCTTACGTCGCCGAATGTTCCACTTGCCGGCTGCGAGAAAGCCTGGGGGTTAAACCAGCTGTCGACCGACTGGTGCGCTGCTTTCCAACTGACCCCCGGAACCGCGTTCGGATACGATGCCCCGGCCTGCTGGAACGTGTTCTGGGTTCCCTGCACATTGAATGGGTTCCCAGTCGAGAGAATAATGTCGCCGGCAATCTGCCACCCTCCGACAACCGCATCGGCCAGCGCGTTGTTATTCAGGAAAGTCTTCCCTCTCCCAATCGGCAGTTCATACACTGCGTATCCCTTGAACGCGTTTCGCACATCAAAGTTAGAACTCCCGTAGTTTGCGGAGGGATTGAAGGCATCCTGGTAGCTTTGCGGACCTGAATGGCTCCCCCAACCTGCCGAGTCCATATCGTCCAGCATGTGCGACCAGACGTAGTTGAAGTTCAGGCTGAAGCCGTGCTTCATTCGTTTCGTGATCGAAGCCTGCAGGGAATTGTAGTTGGAGATCGCGTTGTTGGTGCTGCCTTGCATCGAAAGGAAATTCGGATATGGCCGGGCACAATTGACCGTAGATCCCGAACCGCAGCCACTCGAATCATTTGACGACAACGCGTTTTGAGGAACGGCGTTCACGTCAGTCTGGAAGTTCAAGCCTGACCCGTGGCTGGCTACGTACGCAAGTTCGACCGCGTAGTCCGATCCAAAAGCCCGTTGCATGGCAAAGGTCCACTGCAGAATTCTGGGTACAGGAGCGTGGTACTGGACATACCCACCGTCGCTGCGCCCGTTGAACGCCGTCGGATCGGTCGGTGCCTCAGTGAACGGAAGTGCCGATGCACTTCCAAAGACCGTCCCCGCACCATCGAGCTTGGTGATTGGAGTGATGCCGTTGGTCTGATCAGAGTCGCCGCCGCTCGCGCTGATGGCAGCCCCCATCCCGTACGAGGTGTTATTCCCTCCATAGGTATCGAGGCTCCACGTGTAGGAATACACGCCAAACCCGCCCCGGATCGTTGTATCCGGGTGAGGTTGCCAGGAAAATCCCACGCGGGGCTGGAACGTGTTATAGACGTTCGCCTGCAACGCGGTACGACCATTCGCATGTGTCGTGCCGAACCAGTAGGCTCCAGCCGTATTCGTGGCTGGATTCACAAGCGTTGGATCGAAGCTCGACTCGTTGTTTCGAACCTCGTTCCAACCGTGATTGATCTGGTAGCGCAACCCAAGATTGAGGGTCAGGTTCGGGCGTACCTTCCAATCATCCTGCGCAAATACCTGCGGATTCTTGAAGCGCGCCCCAAATTCCGGCGATACGCCCGCACCCCAGCTGTTTGCGTAGCCTAGCAGGAAATCAGCATATTCCATGCCGGTCCCCGCCACCGGGCTGGCAACACCATGTGAGTCCAGGGCCCATTGCTGCGTATATTGACCGGAGAAGGAAAACGTTCCAGCATTCACGTTGCCCCACGCCGTTGAGTTGTTCTGGTAGAACAGGAACTCTCCGCCGAAGTGCAGGATATGTTTACCCCGGATCATGGTCACGACGTCCGAGGGATCATAGGTGAATTCCTTGTACACCGCGTTGGAACTCGGATCGATCCAGGAGTATGGAAATGAACCCATGAAGTTGATCGCCGGGATGTCATCGGCCTTGGCGAATTGCCAGCCTAGCTGCGCCGGATACCCGTGATTCAAGGAGAGATCAGCGAAGTAGTTGAGCTGGCTGGTAAAGCCCGCCCTTGCTTCATTGATCGTGCTGGAGTTGATGTTCCACACGTCCGTAACCTGCGCATTGTTGTTGTCCACGTCGCCGGTCTGGCAACCCACCGGGCAGCCTGAAAGCAGGCTGGGATACCGCTGCGGAGTATCGCTCTGCGTGTCTGACGCCGTCAGGCGATTGTTCGGCGTAATGTCCCAGTCAAGTCGCCCAAAGTACTTTCTAAACGGCGCCGATTGCTGCAAACTGGCATAAAAATTGTGCTGAACTTCGCCCTCTGAGCCGATGACCCCCGGCACAAAGTTCCCTCCGGTGATGTGACTACCGGGCGTCGGATAGAACTGCTGGAAGCTCGCCGACACCGTATCAATTAGCCCTGCAGGAAGTGCATTGCTCCCGTACTCGCTGGCAAAGCTTTTTCTCACCGGATACGGGTTGCCGGCGCTATCAATCGCAATCGTCTGCGTTGTTGGGTCGTAGATCGTCTGCTGTCCGGTAAAGTCACCGGCCATCACATCTGTGGTCGGCACATCACTGTATCCACTGCTGTTGCCATGACTCACGATCTGGTCATAGTCAAAGAAGAAAAACATCTTCTTCTTCAAAATCGGGCCCCCTACCGACGCTCCGAAATTGTTGTAGCGAAGGAAGGGAATGGCTCCCAAATCGGCACGGGGCGTACCAAATTCATAGGGGAACGCAGTCAGGGCGTCATTCTGGAAGTAGTCGTATGCCGACCCATGGTAATGGTCGGTTCCGCCCTTGGTGATCTGGTTGAAGATGATGCCGCCAATCCCGTACTGGGCAGAAAATGTGGAGGTGTTCACCTGAAGTTCGGCAACCGTCTCGAAGACCGCCGGGTTGGCGTTCTGGCTATGGGAGAGCGTCGTGGAAGCACCGTCAGCCAGAATGTTGCTGTAGGGCAGGTTGCCATTGATCGCAACGTCCTGGCCGGGATTGGACGACCCCTGATTACCGCCCACCACACCGCTGGAGCCAGGCAGCAGAATGATGAAGTTTTCCCAATCCTGGGTAACTTGGGGCAATTGTGCCATCGTACTCGCGTCCAGGGTGGTGCTCTGCTGCGGCGATTCGGTCTCCAGGAGGGGTACATCCGACGATACCGTCACCTCCTGGCTCGTCGAGCCCACCCTCATTTGTGCATTAACGGTCGTAAATCCCACCTGAAGCGTGATCGGACCGCGCACCAGGGATTGGAATCCAGGAGCCGTGAACGTGACCTTGTAGTTGCCGGTGACGATCGACGACGTGTCATACAGGCCGTCCTGGTTCGATTGAAAATCCTTCGACACCCCCGTGTCGACGTTAAGCACTGAGACCGTCACATTCGGGATGACTGCCCCGGATGGGTCCGTCACCGTACCACGAATGTCGCCGGAGTTAACGCTTTGGGAAAAACATACTCCCGCGCCTGCGCTGATCAGAGTTACGAAGAGCAGCACTCGCTTCAGATCGATCTGCATGGATTGCCTCCAGAATTCCAAGCCCAATTTTCCGGTCGACCGGCCGCGAAAAAAACCCGGGAAGATCTCGTCGGCGAACTACCGGTGTCACATGCGAATCGCGCGAAATCGTTTCGAACCTCGCTGGGAAACTGGCCTGGGGTGCCAATCGTCCACAATTCGCTATGCGCTGGCATCAGATCACGCAGGAATATCGCTTGTCAAGAAAAGCGATGTACCTCGCCGAATCCGGGTCACCCTTTAGACAATCGGTTTCCTTACACTCCCTGAGACCCAAGAAAACGTTAGCGGAGCCGAAACGGCTCTGCCCCCGCATAGGGCGGACTGAATGCTCAGCGTCCCGGATATTCGCCCGCCTGGAGGATCCCCCTATCGCCCTCGCACAGACGCCCGAAGCGGAAGCCTGGCACATTTTTTCAGAGTTTTTGGAACCCCCGGGGACTGCTCCTGCCCGGATCGGCGTGCGGCGATGTCGCCCGATCAGACCTGCCCTCTAACTATGGTTTGGCGAACAAGATGCTGCCGGTCAGCTGGCGCGGGCGGGCACCATTGGCGGAAGGAACGCCAATCCAGAAAGGGTCGCTTCCTGGCCGGAGACTTGCCCTATTTCGCGAGCGCGTCAAATTGCAGGCGGAAAGGCGCAAGCAGCGTTCCCTCCGCGTGGTCGATCGATCCTCGCGCCACCTGGTAGGCAACGCGCGCCTGCAGCATCGCGAGTTCAGCCTGTGCGAGGCGCGATTGCGAATCCAGAACGAAAAAGCTCGTCTGCGCACCGAGTTCGTATTTGCGTTGATCTGCGGCCAATTGCTTCTTTGCCAGGTCGAACGACTTGTTTGCGGCGTCGAGCGTCACTTCTGCTGTCTCCAGTTGCTCAACCGCTTCTCTCACCTGGCGGGTGATGAGTTCGCGCACTTGCCGGGCGCTATACAGGTCGTGCTCCTTGGCCACCAGAGCATTACCGAGTTGCGATTGGGCGCCGCGGTTCCGGATGGGCAGCGTCAGGCTCAGCGTGCCTCCGTACCCCGGAAAGCCAAACCCGAACAGCTGATTGAATGACGATCCGAATCCTCCTGATGCAATAAGTTGCCCCGAGACCAGGTCATATTGATTGCCGCCCAGACCGTTGCTTTGATAGAAGCCTGAAACCGACAGATTCGGCTTGAGCTGGTTCTTCGCCAGCCGTACGCCCAGCTCATCCCCGGCAAGCGCGTCGGCCGCCGCCGAAAGCTCGGGCCGATTGCTCAACGCCTGGTCAAGGGCGGCATTAAGACTGACCGCTTCGAGATCGCCGCTTGGTTGCGGATCTTCCGTGAGCTCAAATCCGGCTGATCGGAATTGCAGATCCTGATCCGCGCCAATGGTCAGCCGAAGCGCTTCCTCCGCTTGCGTCAGTGCATACGCCGCCTGAATTTGCGCCACCTTGCGGGCCGCCACTTCTGATTCCGACCGGATGATATCCAGTGGAGGAAGTGCACCAAGCTCAAGAGAGCGCTTGTCGCGCTGATAGCTCGCTTCGGCGAGATCAAGTGCCCTGCGCTGCACATCCAGTGCCCCTCGAGCCTGGACCGCGATCCAGTATTGCGAAACCACCAGCAGCACAGTGTCATTGACGCCGGCTTCAAACAAGGCCTGCGACTGCGATAACGACTTGCGCGCAATCTTGATCGGAGCGGTGTTCGCGAATCGACCTGCATTGCGCAACAGCGGCTGAGTGAACTGCAAATTGAGACTGGAACTGTAGTTGGGATTGAAGAAGTAAAAGGAGCTGTTGGTCGAGGACCGGGTGCTCGAGACGCCGACCTGCACATTGGCCCCAGTCGTAAAAGTCTGCAGGTAGTTGATCTGGCCCGCCTGGGACAGGCTGTTCAACACAGTGTTTCCTGAGGCTCCCACGCCTTGCAGCTGCGTATACGTCGGATAAGAATATCGATTCACTTGAAAAAGGCTTTGCAGCGACGGATCAAACGGCTGGAAGGCCGAGAGGAGAGAGAACTTGCGGAATTCGATCTGGCTCTCCTGCAGCCGGATATCGCTGTCATTCTCAAGCGCGAGCAGGATTGCATCCCGCAGCCCAATCCGAATCTTGCCGTCCTGAAGATACGACTTCAAATGTTCAGGGGACGAGACTTTACCGCTACGAACACTCGGTGTCAGCAGTGACCGGTAATTTGAGTCCGACTGCGCCCGCAAACTACAAAGCCCTGTACATCCCAGCAGCAATATCAAACCAAAGCGCAAAAACCTCATTCGATCTCCAATAGCGCGGCTTCCCCTGAACTGGTATTCAGCCCATGCGGCTGCAGCGCTGTCGCATTCACATCATTCGTAGCGAATTGCCTCCACCGGATCGAGGCGCGCAGCCTTGGTCGCCGGATAGATGCCGAAGATAAGTCCTACCGAGATGGAAACCAGAAATGCCAGGGCGATCGAACTCAACGTAACAATCGTCGACCAACCGGCAAACCAGGCAATCGAGCGCGAAATAATGCAGCCGAGAAACACGCCGATTGTCCCGCCAGCAAACGAGATCATGGTCGCTTCCACCACAAACTGCCGCACGATGTCCGATCGGCGTGCGCCCACCGCGCGCCTGAGCCCGATTTCGCGCGTGCGCTCCAGGATGCTCGCCAGCATGATGTTCATGATCCCGATGCCTCCCACCAGCAGCGAGATGGAAGCAATGGCAACCATCACGATATTGAACAGGTGCTCGGTGCGTTTCTGTTCTGCCAGCAATTCGGCCGGTACGATGATGCTGAAGTCATCGGCTCCACGATGAGAGGAGTCGAGAATCGCTCGCGTCAGCTGCGCTGCATCGGGAATGGCGGATCCGTTCCCAAGTTCAACATAGATGCCGTCGATCTCGTCACGCATATCGCTGTAGCTGTCCTCGAGCCGTTGAAAAGCCGATTGCAGAGGCACATAAATGATGTTGTTGGCATCAACCGCCGGCGCGCCTCCCACCGAATTTTCTGAGCTGAGCTGCGGGCTCACCACGCCAATCACCCTGAACCACGCCTCGTTTACCTTCACGTATTCGCCAACTGCGTTGGCCGATCCAAATAAGCCCCACTTCGCCGAAGTGCCAAGTACGCACACCGGGGCGCCATTCTCCTCGTCCTGGTCGGTGAAGAATTGGCCGTTGATCATCTGCAATCCGGCGATTTGCCGGTAAGACGGCTCAACCCCGTAAACAGCCGGCATCTCCTGCTGCGCCTTGGGAATAAGCTTGCTGGGCGTGAGGCGCTTTCTCGGTGTGGCGGCGACAATCCCCGTGATGTCGTCGTGGATGACGCGATAATCTTGCAGGGTCAGCCCCGGCGATACCTTGCGCATCTTGGAATGCGCCTGCCACTCGAGCGTCTCCTTCGATTCGACAATCAGGTTATTTACGCCCATCTGTTCGATCAGCGCCATCACCTTCTGTCGTGCGCCCGCGCCGATCGACAGCATCGCAACCACCGCCGCAACACCGAAGATCATGCCCAGCATGGTGAGCAGGGAGCGCGACCGGTGAACCAGCAAATTCTTCAGACCAAGCTCTGCGTCCCGCGTCCATTGTTGCGATACCGACAGGACCACCGATCGCTGTTGCGCATCGAGAATAGGCATTATGGGGCCCCCGCCATTCCGGAAGAACTGGAACTGTGCGTTGTCTTCCGCGGCACCGTCGGATCGAGCAACGCGACATCGGTACCTACCGGCAGATCGGAAATGATCGCGCGACTCTCGCTCTGGCCTTCAACTTTCACTTCGCGCTGCTTGAAACTGCTACCCTCCCTCACATAGACCACACGTTTGCCATCCTTCATGAACAGCGCCTGCCGCGGAACATACAGGACCGATTTGCGCGGGAGACCTTTGAAAGTAACCTCTGCCGTCAGCCCCGGTCGCAGTCGCGAATCTTTTTCTGCAAGCTGAATCGTCACATCGAATCCATGACTCGATTCCGAGCTGAAGAAGGCTTGCATCGACATGCCTCCAACCGTCTTCACGGTTCCCTGAATCGCATTTCCGGGCAGGGCATTGAATCTGACGCTCACGGCCTCGCCTGCGCTCACATTGTCGCGGTCTGTTTCTGGAACGCGGGCGGTCAGATTCATCTCCGTTGGATCTAGAACCTCCGCGATGGGACTTCCCGGTTGAACCTGGTCGCCCGGCCGATAATCCGGAAGCGACATGCCACTGAAGAAAAAGCCTCCTGACGCATTCATGTTCCGCTGAATCGAAACCAACCCGTCCATCGTTGCGATCACATGCATGCGGTCGAGATTCTGTTGCGCCTGGTCCATTGCCAGCTTCGCCTTGTTCGATTTCTCCTGGGCAAGATAAATCGATGCCTGGCCCGAGTCGTGATGAGATTCAATATCTTTCTCAAGCTCTGCCAGCGCACGCTTGGCCTCTTGCAAAGTGAGTTCGTTCTTCTGGCCGTCAATCTTGCTCACCAACTCGTTCTTCTCCACATCCAGTTCGGCGCGTCGAACGTTATACCGCGCCTTCAGCAGGGCCACCTTGTCTTCGGCCGTCTGCACTTGCGCGTCTGCCTTTGCCTTGGTGATCTCCTCTTGCGCCTGTAGAAGCTCTGAGTGACTCTGCTCAAGCTTGTATCGTTGCTCGCTTGGATCGAACTCGACGACGACGTCGCCCTTCTTTACCGGATATCCAGTTTGCACCAGCTTCGTGATCTGCAGGGCGTCTCCCCCGATGGTCGGCGCGACCAGCATTACCGAATGGCTTGCGCTCAATTCCCCGGTCGCGTGTACTTCGATGTTCAGATCCCCCTGTTTCACCTCGGCCACCGGAATCTCATCAGAACTCGTTAGCGTGCGAGAGCGGCCCATCGCAATCACCGCCGCAACCACCAGGACCAGGGCGGCGATGAGAGCCAGAATTCGAATGCGAGACCGTCTCATCTGATCGCCGTCACTCCTTCTCCGTTGGATCCTGCAGCGCAATCCGATCGCCCGCGTCCAGCCCGGATGAGATGAGGGCACGATCACGGCTTCTGCGCTCGATCTGCATCGCGCGTTCCTTGAACTTCGACCCATCCCACACGTACACCACCGTGTGCCCTGACTTCATGAAGGAGGCCTGTACCGGAATCGAAATGGAATTCGGAATGCGATCGACAATTACCGTGATCTGCGCCGTCATTCCCGGCCTGAAGCGCGGCTCCTTCTGGTCAATGCCAATATCGAGATTGAAGTTGCGTGGAAAAGGCCATCCCGCCGAGAAGTCCATCGTTGCAATCGTGCCAATCTGTTCGATCTTCCCCGTGAACTGGCGATCGTTGATTGCGTCCAGTTGCAGGGTCACAGCCTGCGCCACCGCCAGCCTCCCCCGCTCGGTCTCATCCACGTGTGCGGCAATTCGCAATGAGGACGCATCAGGCAGCTCTGCGATGGGAGCCCCCGACCAGACGCGTTCGCCCGCCTTGAATGTACCTTCTGAGCCGTCGTGCCACACCGAGACCAGGCTCACCGTACCCGCCGATGGCGCCTTCACCTCCATCGAATTCAGCGCACGTTCCGCCCTCTCCTCATCGAACCGCGCCTTGGCGCTTGCATTGCGATAACCATCGATGGTGGCCTTGTTCTTCGCCTTGTCCGACTTCAGCTTCTCTTCGGCCTGGCGCAGCGTCTGTTCCGCATCCTTCACCTTGAGTTCCGCTTCTGCCCCGTCAATCTTGGAAACAATCTCGCTCTTGCTGGCGTCGAGTTTTGCCGATTCGACATCGTAGCGCCCCTTCATCAGGGCGGTGGTGTCCTCCTCTTCGGTCAGTTTTCCCTCCGCGCGCGCCTGCTCAATCTGCGCATCTGCCGATTTCACGACAGAACGATCCTGGTCGAGGTCCTGTTTTGTCTTTGAAGCATCGAATTCCACGACCATATCGCCCTGCTTTACCTGGGCGCCATCGCTGACAATCTTCACGATCTGCAGCGACCCGATATCTGGCGGAGCAGCAACCGTCACCGACTTCAGTGCCTTCAACTCGCCGCGAAACTGCAGCGCATCCAGGAACTCCGCTCGCTGTACCTGAAAGACCGGAATCGGCGGGTCTTTCCGGATCGAATGCACCCAGCCAAACAGCCCCAGGCTTCCGAAGCAGAGAATCCCGGCAATCGCGACGATTTTGGAGTTTTTCGAGAAGCCGCGGAGATTCGGCGTCATTGCCCCACCCCTCCCGGCTCACCGCCGCCAACATCATGCACATCCACGGCAGCCGAAAGATCGGGCATCAGGCGCGCGTCGCCGCCATAGATCGAAAACGTAGCGGAGAAAATCCGCAACTTCGAAGAAAAATCTCCATGCTTGCCCATCGGATCGATCGACTCGAGCCTGCCCGGCAATACCAGATCGGGATAAGCATCCAGGTGAACCGACGCCTTCTCCCCGACTTTCAGGGCAAACAAATCCTGCTGGTTCACCTGCACGTGAACCTGCATCGAAGACGGATCGACCACCTGCATAAACGGCACGCCCGGCCTGACCTGATCGCCCTCCTGCACCTCGCCCATGTTGCCCTGCTTCCAAATGGTGTTGAAGACAACAACGCCGGCGATCGGCGAGCGGATCTGCATGAGAGATGCATTGGTCTGCGCATGCACCATCGTTTCTCTCGTGCGATCGCGTTGAATCTCCAGGATGCGAATGGAGGCCTTGGCCGCCTGGCGTTTCAGCTCAAATGTCTCCTTGAGTTGGGCCAGCGTCGCTCGAGCTTCATCCAGGTCCTCTTTTGCCTTCTCCGCATCGATGCGCGACATTAGCTCCAGTTTCTGCATCTCCAGTTCGGCCTTGGTCAGGGACGTCTCCGCCTGCTCAATGTCGGTCTCGTCCTTGGCTTTTGCCGCCCCTTCCGCGGCGACCGCTTCGAGGACCTTGCCATTCTGATCGTCGGCCTGCGCTTTTTTGTCGATGAAATCGCGGACTTGGGCGGCACGGTCAAACTCCACCAGGATGTCGCCCTGCTTCACCCGGCTTCCACTCGGTATGAGCTTGACGATGGTCAGCGTGCCCACCTGTTGCCCCGCCAGAACCGGTGCCAGAATAGCCCGCGACTGTACCGCCTCGGTTTTGCCCGTTAGCCGGACGATGGAATCGCCGGCCCCGGCAGTCACCCTCCCGCCCAGGGTCGATAGTTTGTGCCTTGACATGCGCCAGGACACCAAGAGAACCGCCAGCAGGATCCCGGCTGCGGCTACGCACACCGGAATCCATACGGATCGCCGCGATCGAACCAGCCGCGCTGGCCAATTCCGCTTCGCGCGAGCCGGGTCCTCCGAAGTTGCCATCTCGTTATTCACGTGAGCCTGCTTCGAGCAAAATGTGAATACGCGTGAGATTTCATTGATCTTACAGTTGACCCAATATACCGCTCGCGGCTAGCTGCAATCCAATGCTTGGGACTGTCCCGAGGGCACCCAATCTCAGACACAACCCAGCCAAAACGGCGATCCGCCCCAACCACGAGGCGTGAATGGGCCTTATGAGATCAGTTCTAAAGAATCCAATGAGAACTGCTGCTCTATAGACGAAAGTGTCACGAAAATCGTTTTGAGATTTCTGCGGCAATTCAACAAGGAATGTGGGCCTGCGACCGGTTTTGGCGGCCGGTGTGGCTCTCACCCTGCATTACCGGGCAGTTGAGGTATTCCTGAGCCCGCTTTGGCGGCGGGACACTAAAAGCCGTCAACGCTTATTCCCGCAACCGCTGCCTTGGTACGCCATCCAATCGGAGAGCATGAAACTTCTATCCGTCAATTGCGGGTTGCCGCGGGAAGTGGTCTGGCATGGCAGAAGCGTGACCACATCGATCTATAAGCAGCCGGCCGCTGGCCGCATCGCCCTTCGAATCCTCAACCTCGACGGAGATCGACAGTCTGACCTGACCGTGCACGGCGGCAAAGATAAGGCTGTCTACTGCTACCCGGTGGTGCACTACGAATATTGGAAAGCGCAGCTTCCCGGCCAGCCATTGCCAATGGGCGCTTTTGGCGAAAACTTCACGGCCGAATGCCCGGTTGAGGACTCCGTCCATGTCGGCGACCGATTCTCCGTCGGTTCCGCGGAGGTCGTCGTCAGCCAGCCCCGACTCCCCTGCTACAAACTCGGCATCCGGTTCGGATCCGATGACATGGTGAGACGGTTTCTGGCCAGCGGCCGTACCGGATTCTATTTCGCGGTCACACGCGAGGGCGATGTCGGCGCACAGGACGAGATGACCCAAATCGATCGTGATCCGAATTCTGTTTCAGTCTCCGAGATCACTCGCCTATACATCGCGAAGGAATATGACGCCAGCGACGTCCAGCAGTTGCAAAAGGCTCTGCAGGTGAGTGCATTGCCTGAAAGCTGGAAACAGTACCTCGAGGAAAAGCTGAATCGCCTTATGGACGCGTAGCCGTAAATTGATCGCGAACCTGCCATCGCTGCGCGGGTGCGCTGTTCTCATCGAGCCGGATCATCGTCCCATGCAATGATTCGCCATCCAATTCAAGCTTGACGTAGTGGAAATTGGGAAAATCCGCGCTTTGATAGAGATCATCCGGCGTCCGCTCTACAGGAACGGGCGACGCGCCGCCACCTCCAGATACCAGGTAGAGGATGCCGTGCTGCGAGAACCGCTCGTAATTGTGTATGTGTCCCGCACAGACGATGATCCGCGCGTGTACCGTCGGAGCTACATTCTCGAGATAGTCCCTTAACGCGATTTCGTTGGGGCGAGGATTGTGACTGACGTTGATCCTGGTTTGTACATCGGCGACCGGCGGGTGATGGAGGCTGATAAGAACAAACCCAATGTCCTTGGGAAGATCTTTCAACTGGACATCCAGCCACCACCGTTGATCGCTACCCGGCAACAGCGAAGCGTCGGTGTCGAGTGAAATGGTGTAAATGGCCGTTCCAATCTGAGCCGAATACCAGCGTCGATTTCTAAGCTTTGGAAATGCGCTCCACCAGTGCTCCAGTGCAACTGCTGCGTCTCCGTGAAATTCATGGTTACCAAGTGCCGGAAACACATTTAGATTCGCCTCCCGCCATCCTTTGGTCTCTTCCGCAAAGACGCGATAGTCATCGACCACGTCTCCGCTGTACGGAACATCGCCATTCAGAAGAATTCCGTCTGGATGTTCCTCGGCGATCTTGTTGACAAGCAGGCGACGCGCCACCGGATCGGTAACTCCAGTGTTGGATGCGTCGGTAAACCTCTGATCGCCGTAGACGATAATCGTTGTATTCCTACCGTGGCTTGGAACCCGGAATGTTGGTCCAGACCGACTGATGAGGCCGGAAGTCGGCAGATCCTCCGGCCTTACCCTTCCATTCTTTACAGCATCTTGTGCCAGGATAGATGCGCTTAGCATAATCGCCAGCGGCAAAGCGACTGCCACCTTCCCTGGGCACTTGATCCCCGCAATTTCCCTTTGAATCGTAGGCATGGCCTTCCAATCAGAACCGTCTACTTCTCGTGGCGGATGTTCCAGCGGAGGCCGCCGGCATAGGTAGGGTGGTAGTACTCGCGCTGCAGAACATACTGCGGACTGCCGTTGTAGAAGCCGAAGACCTCATTGTTAAGGTTCAGTCCGTATGCGTAAACCTGAATGCCGCCGCGCAAGGTGTAGCTGGCCTGCGTATCGAACTGATAATGCGGATAAAGGTAAACGTCGCCCGCCGGACCCGTCGGTCCGATGGAGTCGGCGCCATCCTGCCACTGGTACTGGTAGATCATCGCATCGTCGTAGGTCATCCCGATGCGCATGGAGAAACGTCTTGTATCGTAAGTCGGGCTGATGTTCCAGGTATTGGGGGCATCGCGAAGGAGCGCGGGCTGATCGCTGCGGCCGGGCAGGTCGCGCGCAATTGAACTGGTGTGGCTGTAGTTGGCGGAGATGCCGAGGCCACCGGCGATGCTGGGCAGGTACGCGAGTCGTTGCTCAAATCCGATCTCGAAGCCTTGCACGTAGGCGCTGCCCGCATTAATGGGTTCGGTGACCAGCACGTTGGTGCCCGGCGGAACATGCGGAAATGACTGTGCGGAGTAAAACTGCTCGTATGCAATCGGGTCAGTGAGGTCCTTGTAGAACCAGCCCGCCTGCAACAAGCCCGTATGACTAAAGGTGCGTTCGTAAAGAATGTCGTAGTTGTTGGCCTGTTCAGCTTTCAGATTTGGATTTCCGATGCTGATCGTGACCGGCGTCTGGTTCAACGTGGGTTGACTTACAGCCGCGGAGATTTCCTGCGGATCGGGGCGAGCAAGGCCCCGGCCATAGACGAGACGCAGATCGGAGTCCTTATCAAGCGCAAAACGCAGCGAGGCGCTGGGCAGGATGTTCGTATAATCCCCGCCTGCCTTATAGGAGAGTGTGTTCGCAGTTTCGTCGAAACTGGTTGTATCCAGGTGTGTGGCTTCAATACGCAGGCCCACAACCAGGCGCACGCGGCTTGCCAGTTCGATTGTATTCATGATGTAGCCTGCGGGAATGCGCTCGATCAGATCGTAGTTTGCGGAGTTAGGTCTGGGGTCGGATAGGAGGGAAAGGCCAGATTGCTGCGCGATCCATCCCCTCACCTTGCCCCAGTCGGTGACGGGCCAAAACTTGCCTCCGTAACTTCCATCGTAATAAACGGGGTCGCTAAAGGAACTCTCCCACTCGGGATGCTGCGCCACCGGCACATCGCCAAAGATGTACCACGTGTTGAAGCTGTTATCAAACTTGTGAGCGTTCCGAATCTTGGCACCGAATTCGACGGTGCCGTAACGCGTGCCGAGGTGATACATTCTCGCGTAAGATCCAGACGCTTCAAGATTCAATTGAGCGCTCAACCCGCTGGTGGGAAAGTCAAACTCGGAAAGAGCGTAATTGTTGCGATCGATACCGTTATCGGCCGGCGCTGTGCCTGATCCGAAACAACCGCTCCAGCCGGGACGATATTTGCTTGGCGCGAGGCCCTCATCGTTTACGCAGGTCGCATTCGGGTCGCCGACCCAGTCGTAGCTGGCTCCGCCGCTGCCGCCCAGTGATCGCGAACGCGCAGCTGACGCGTTCCAGAGGATGGTGTTCGAACCGAAGAGGTGCTTGCCTTGCAACACCAGGCTGCCGATCGCCATGTTAGGACGGCGCCAGTCCTGGCTATATTGCGGTGCGGCGCCATCATTCATTGTGAAGGCCCATTTGTTGCCCCAGTTGCGGAAATTCGAATAGAGGCCGCGCAGCGCGATGGTGGAGCCCTGGCTCAACTTGTAGTCCACGCTGCCGGTCCCGCCCCAGCGAGTGCGATTGTAAATGTAATCCCGGAAATCCATGCTGTCGTAGTGGGGCGCGAGACTGCCGGCGGTTGGCACCGGCTCAATGTCATTGATCCCGCGACCGTTGTAATCATAAGTGCCGCCGATCAGTACACCGAATTTCTTGTCCGAGCCAAAACGCTTGCCCACGGTGCCGCCGAACTGATCCACGTCGCGGCCTCCGATAATGTGCGTATAGCCGCCGACCCCGTACACCACGACGGTGGGCGAATCGCTAGCAGTCTTGGTGACCAGGTTCACAGAGCCGCCGATTCCGTCGGCGTCGATATTGGCCTGAAGCGTTTTGTTGATTTCGACGGAGTCAACGAGATCAGAGGCGATGGTATCGAGCTTGATCTGGCGGACGCCGGATTCCGGTGAGGGAATCGTTACACCGTCCACCATCGTGTTGCTGAGTCGTGGCTCGGTCCCGCGAATCTGTACGTATTTGCCTTCGCCTTCGTCGCGCTCAATGGAGACAGAAGGCATCCTCCCGAGTGCGTCAGCAATGTTGGCGTTGGGCAGTGAAGTGATGACGTCTGCCGGCAGAACCTGGAGGATATTTTCGGCGGCCAGCGTACGGTTGATAGCCTCCGCATCCCCGTGCGGCCGATCCGCAGTGACTTCAACTTCGTCGGCACCCGATGCAACCTGCAACCTGGCTTCGATGTGCGCCTTCTGTCCCGCAACAACGGTGATGCTGGTGGTGTAAGAGGCAAACCCCACATACGAAACCTTGACCGTGTATGTACCGGCCGGGACATCGGTTACATTGAACTCCCCCTGGCCATTCGAATTCACCGGCCGTAACTGCGGCTGCATCTCGATCCGCGCCCCCTGCAGGACAGCGCCTGCCTGGTCCTTGACGACGCCATTAATTGCACCCTTGCCCGACTGTGACCATCCGTCGGACGCGGTCAGAACGAAAATCATCGCGATGAAGCTGAAGCAAAGTCTGCGCATGGCACTCCTCGGTTCCGATGACGATAACGTCGCATTTCCTTGAAATCGGGACTCCTAGCGCAGACTAGTTTCAGAAGTCTTAAGCAGGTCTTAAGGAGGTGCCGGGTTCACCAGCGTTTCACGAACACTTCATCGGGCATTCACGAACAGACGAAAATCTTTGCCCCCTCTTCGCCGTCGGGCACACAGCCTCAGGAGCATCCTCGTTGCGACTCATCACGAAGCAGGCGGCTCGATTGGGATGGAAAGGGATTTCGCGGGAATGAATGAGATTGTTCGAGCGATAGTGACGGGTGAGGATTGATGCGGCGACAACCCGCACGACCCCATCCCCCAGATTTCAGCGGCTATACGCCAGTTCTTCCTGGTTCGGCTGTGCCGTCTTTGTCTTGAGATAAATCGAAAGGACCGTAATGTCATCCGTCTGGCCGAAGTGTTTTGCAGTCTGAGCGATGTACCGTGCCGACTCATTGCTCACCTGCTGCGTTCGCTCGAATCCGAAAAGTTCGCCATCGGCATTGGTCGCTTCCACCACTCCGTCAGAGAGAAACACCAGGCGGTCTCCGCGATTCAGATGGAAGGTCGTCTGTTCGTACTCCGCCTCGGCAATCACCCCCAGCGGCAGGCTCGGCGACAGCGCAACTTCGCGGCCGTCGCGGTACGGACTCAGATGTCCCGCGTTCGCGATCGTAGTGGTGCCGTCCGGATAGATCCGGGCACACAAGCACGTCGCAAAGCACGGGGCGCAATCCAGTTCCTTCATCGCCGTCCCCGGCGAAGCGACCGCTCCGATCAGCACGTGATTCAGGTGTGTCAGCACTGTTGCAGGATCGTGCGACAGCTCATTCCGCAGGGCACCCACCAGTGTGCTCGAATTCATGGCTGCCTGCAGTCCTTTGCCGCTCACATCACCCACCACGATCAGCAGCGAATCATCCTTGAGCGGCAGCGCCTGGAAGAAATCCCCACCCACCCCATTCACCGGGAGGTACGCGCTTTCCAGCATGAAATTGCGATTCGAGGGAAGCTGCGTGGGAATCAGCAAGGCTTGCACGCTCCGTGCCGCCGCAATCTCCGCCGCCGAGCGCTGCTCCTCCTGGCTGATGCGAACAAATCGGTACAGGATCACCGCAATCAAGCTACCCAGAAATACCGAGTACGCCACCGTGCTGATGCCAAACTCAACCGGCCCAAGGTGGAAGCGATGCGATCCAAAATGCTCCGGCACCCAGTGGTGCGATGCTGCAAAATTAAGAACCGTGTCCACCGAGTCCGCCGTCGCTGCCAGAAAAAATGGCAGCAACATTACACCTGCTTCACTCTTTCCTCGTCTCCACGCTTTGTACAGCAACACGCAGACCAGGCCACAGAACAGGACCTCAGCCGCAACCGACAGGACCTGGTAAATCAGCATCAGGCGAGTGAAGTAGACCAGCGGCACAACCAGTACGCCGATCTGCACCCCGCGAATGAGCCGCCGCGCTTTGCTTTCCGTGAAATAAAGTACAAACTCCAGCGTGACGGCAATGAAAATTCGCCCGCTGAACATCGTGAGGATTCGATATGCACCTAACGGAATCACCGCCAGTCCGTACGCCGCATCCAACGCGCCCCCGGCAGCTACCGAGACACATAACAGCGCCAGCCACAGATACTCCGGATGATGGCGCTGTGCCAGGTACAAAAACGCTCCCAGCACCGCCACGCATAAGAACATGAATGCAACCGCCGCATCGGAGATGACCGATTCGTTCCACTGGTGGCCGATCGCCATCGTGTGCTCTGCGTCAACATCCCCCGCAATTCCCAGCTGTACGCTCCGCAGCAATCCGCGGCTGATGGTCGTCGATGGACCGGCCCACGTACGAATCGCAATTACCGTCGGTCCTGATTGCGACGGCGTCACCTGAACCACAATCGGCGGCGACTGATACTCGGAAGGGCTGTCGGTCATGCCCCGTGTATGGCCCAATTCGTACCCGTTCACATACGCCGCAAGCTGCCCCACGGAATTGCTCGTGGCCAGCAGCGCAAATTGCTGCCCCTCGCTGAGATTGGCGACCTGTGCAAACTGCTGGGGCTGGACCTTCAGCCGATACCAGGCATAACCGGTATACGTATCGATCCCCTGCTCCACCAGAGACTGGCTCAGGCTGATGGCAGTCCACTCCGAATCGTTGTAGGCCGGGTCGGCCCACGCCGGATCGTCGCCCATATGAAATCGCCACTGGCCATCAAGATTGAGAAGCGCGTGGACACCGGTACCCGCCCCCGCCCCGGCTACCTGGGGGTTTGCCGTCGGAGTGGATTGCGGCGCCGCCTGCTCCGAACGCAACGGAAGCACACACCCGCAAACAACGGCCACCCAGCAGATAATCGCCTGCGGTAAAAACCGCCTCGCTGCTCGTGGAAGAGTACGCATGCGCTTCATGAGATTAGAGCACGGACGAACGAAGTGGTTATCATCACTTGCGTTACAAGGTGACGAAACGGTCCTCGAACCGACCTCTCAGCATGTACGCGATACAGACCGGCGCGGTTCCTAGGCGCGGCGCGCGCGAACCGCTTCCTTGGCTTCCGCATGACCGCTGGCCGGAACCTCCGGCACTTCGACCTTCGCTGCCACCCCGATATTCAGCTTCTTCCGCACCTCGCCATCCATCTTGGCAAAGATGTCCTTGTTGTCTTTCAGGAAGTTGCGCGTGTTCTCGCGTCCCTGCCCGATGCGTTCCCCGGCATAGCTGTACCAGGCGCCCGATTTCTCCACGATATTGTGCGCCACGGCAAGGTCCAGCACGTCCCCTTCGCGACTAATGCCCTCGCCATACAGAATGTCGAACTCGGCCTCCCGGAACGGTGCGGCGACCTTGTTCTTGACGATCTTTACCTTGGTCCGGTTGCCCACCACCACATCGCCTTCCTTGATCGCTGCAATCCTGCGGATATCCACCCGCACCGACGAGTAAAACTTCAAAGCGCGGCCCCCGGTTGTCGTCTCCGGATTGCCGAACATCACGCCGATCTTCTCGCGGATCTGGTTGATGAAAATCAGCGACGTGCGCGACTTCGAAACCGTACCGGTCAACTTTCGCAGCGCCTGCGACATCAACCGCGCTTGCAGACCCATATGAGATTCACCCATCTCGCCATCGAGTTCCGCCTTCGGCACCAGCGCCGCCACGGAATCCACCACCAGCACGTCGATCGCGCCCGACCGCACCAGCGCCTCCGTAATCTCCAGCGCCTGCTCGCCCGAATCCGGCTGCGAAACCAGCAGATTGTCGACATCCACCCCAAGCTTCTTCGCGTAGCCGGGATCCAGCGCGTGCTCAGCGTCCACAAACGCCGCCAGCCCGCCGTTCCGCTGCGCCTCGGCAATAATTTGGAGCGTAATGGTGGTTTTGCCCGACGACTCCGGTCCGAAAACCTCGATCACCCGGCCCCTGGGAACCCCCCCCACCCCCAGTGCCGCGTCAAAGCTGATCGACCCTGTCGAGATCACCGAGATCGGAACCAGTGCCTCACGCGACCCCAGGCGGACAATCGATCCCTTCCCGAACTGTTTTTCGATCTGGCTCAGGGCTAATTCAACGGCTCTTGCGCGCTCATCGGCGACCGGCATGGTAATTCTCCTCTATAGATACTCGCCCCGCGCGCCTTGTTGAAAATGACAGAAAAACACGCGGCGGATACTTGGATTTCGAACGGATTGTAGCAGTTTGCGACACTTGATTGATACCGAAAAAGCGAATAAAAGGTGAATATTCTGGCACCCCTGTATTCCCCATCACGAAGTCGGAGGAAAAGCCAGTACGAAACTTGGCTCGGCACAGGAATTGGCGGTTTGTTCGGTCGATTGCTGAATCTCCGCTTCAGACTGCGTGCTCGTTTGCTAGCTGCGCGGCTACCTCTTGGGAAAAATTGCACCATATTTAATTGTTACACCATATTATATATATTGCACCATCTATAGAATTGGTGTAATCTCGGATTATGAGGACCAGCATCACCCTTGATGAGGAGATCCACGAATTTGCTTCGGTCTATGCATCTGCACGAGGGATCAGCCTCAATGCGGCGATCAATGAGCTCATCCGGAAAGCGCAGCTGATCCCCTCTCAGGAGCCCGAAATATTGCGCAGCGCAAATGGGCTGCCCATGTTTCCTCCGACCGGCAGAACGATCACGGCTGAAATGGTGAAGAAATTAGAGGCAGAGGAGTTTTGACTCGAAAATATTTGCTTGATGTGAATGTCTTGGTCGCGCTTGCCGAACCGGGACACGAACACCATCAGAGAGCGCAGGAGTGGTTTAGTGCTTCGGGCAAGGGCGCCTTGGGGCTCTGTCCCCTCACGGAGGCAGGATTTCTCCGGGTGACAACCAATCCAGCTTTTCGCCCCGGTCCACGCCCAATAGAACAAGCAATAGCCATACTTCAGCTGCTCAAAGGCCACCCTCGGTATTGGTATTGGGAAATCAAAGAGAGTTGGGTCAACCTGACTGCTCGGTTCGCGTGGCGCATACTGGGCCACCAGCAAGTAACCGACGCTTATCTTCTTGGCCTGGCGATCAAGGAAAATGGTGTGCTCGTGACCTTTGATCGCGGGGTCAAATACCTAGCGGGCTCAGAGTTCAGTCAAAACCTCCTCGTCCTTGAATAATCGCCCTCTGTGCCCCGTTTATCGCGGTCTCATCGCGGTGAGCGGGCCCTCAGATCCGACTCAAACCACGTACGCCCCAACCCGCGTCTCCCGCTCAGTCAACGCATCGCATGCCCGGTCCAGGGCCTCGTACCCGGAGTCATTCTCCTTCCGGAAACTCCGAAAGGCCTCTTCACACTTCCAGCGATCGATGGTCAGATAGGACCCCGTGACATACGCATCGCGCAGCAATTCGGTACCGAGATACTCGGGCGACCTGCGAAACAACTTCGCCCAGTCCCCTTCCGGCCCATATGCAGCTTCGAAGGCCGCAATCTTCTCCTCGGCAATTTCAAACTGCCACACCACTACAAACATGTATCCCTCAACGTCTTGCTCCATGTTAGCGCACCGTTCGATCTCCCCGGCGCTACACTGCATCCATGACCAACGCGACCATCGACGATCTCTTTTCGCAGACGCTTCAAGGAGACTACGACAACGAAATCGCCTGGGAGGCGATTCACGCTTTGCAGTCGATCGGTACCCGAGAGGTCTTTGATAAGGCCGCTGCCTGGTGCCAGGCGAACGAGCCACTGAAGAGAGCCCGCGCCGCCGATATCCTCGGCCAGCTCGGCAAAACCTCAGAGAACCCGAGCCCGCTCTTCCCTGATGAGTTATTTAAGCTGCTCACCGCCATGCTCGAATCCGAAACTGACCCAGGCCCATTGAGCTCGGTTCTCGCAGCCTTCGGTCACCTTGGAAATCCATCGGCAATCCCGTTGATTCTCCCTTTCAGCTACCATCCCGATACCGATGTTCGATTCGATCTGGCATTCGCGCTCGGCTGTTTCGCCGATGATAAGCGCACCGTGTCATCGCTCATCAAACTCATGACCGACAAAGATAGCGAAGTCAGAGACTGGGCGACCTTTGGATTGGGAGTCCTCGGCGATTTTGATTCCCCTGAGATTCGCGATGCCCTGTTTGGAAATCTGAGCGATCAAGACGAAGACGTGCGCGAGGAGGCAATGGTCGGCCTCGCCAAAAGAAAGGACCTTCGCTCGTTGCCCGAGGTGATAAGCGGACTGGAAAGTGAGGAGCCATCCTCAAGAACGCTCGACGCAGCGAACTTCCTGCTCGAACGTACGACAGATCGTTTTGAAGACCCATCAGCCTGCTTGGACGCAACGCGTCAACACTTCGCGACCCAGCGCTGATACCTCCAGGTCTACGCATCCTTCCCCACCCTCAATTCTCCGAAGGCCGCTCCACGTGATCGATCACAAGCGTCTCGATCTTCCCTTTCGCCGGTTCCAGCTTCAAACCAAGCTCCTCTGCCTGTGAAAAGACAGAAGCATCGCCGCTGTCGACTGGCGCATTGCCTGCCTGCCCCGGCGTTACCGGACGCGCAGTCTTCCGCATCGTGACGTCGTACTTGCCCGCAAGACCCGTCTTATCCTCAACAGGCCGTCCCTCCTGTCCAGTCCACAAGCTCGCCAGCTGCGCCATCGTAATGCCGAGATAGTGAATCGTCATCTGGTCTCCCTTCAATTCCATCGCGATCCGTCCCCCACCTGGAAACGGATACGATCCCGCATGCGGATCATCCGGATTCGTCTCCTTAAACTTTGGCCCGTTCTTCCTCACCACCAGCGCATACATGGGACCTGTCTCCGTGCTTCGGTGCACCGCAAGCTTCAGCCTGTCGCGAAGCATGGTCTGCAGCATCTCGCGCAGCATCCCAGCCTGCAGCGCGGGGTTCTGCCAGTCCTTGAGATCGGCCTCGTCCACCTTCGCATCGATGTCGTAGCAATCCGTATCGCTAACCATCCACGCCGGCATGCCCACCACCTGATCGTCCGCAAATGATGAAGCGCCACCGCTCTCCGGCACGTAAGCCGTCAGCAGCGGAAAAGCCAGAAACATGTTTCGTACCAGGTAACCATCCGGTGTTACCGACCCAGGCTGCTGCGCGCCGCCCGCCTTGTTCCGCCGGATGGATACCGTGCCAAACTCGCGCTGTTTCTGCGCCTTTGCAGCAGGCTGCGCTGTCATCTCCTGCACTCGGCTCAATGCTCCCGCCGTAAACAGCACAAAAGCCGAAAGGGCCGTGATTCGCCAACCAATGACAAGAACTCGAACAAAAATCACTCGCAGACCGGCAATAGCTCGCATCGGCACCCCCTATGTAGAATTCTACTCCAGCACGTATTCGCATCAAAACCCCGCCACGATGCCTTTGCTGGGCTTGCCTCGCGCTTCTACAACCGCAGCGACCAACCAGCTCATACACCAACGACCAGCACTTCACCCTCCGTAGGAACTGCCAACCTGAAATCGTTGTTTTTGCATCCAAGCACCAGTTGAAACGTCACCGAACTTCCTGCGAAACGAAATACGTGAACGCAGAACGATCGGAACAATGCCCTTTGTCGGCATCGGTTTTCTGTTTCGTTGCTTTATTGCCTTCATCCTTGGTGACACGGGCTCGCCCGCGAGAACAATGCAGCCTGCACAAGTCACGACGACGCGAAGCGCGCCACAGCCACGCACGACCGGCCTCGATCCTGCGGGCAGTCTGCTTCTTTGCGCAATTCTCTTCCTCAATCTCCTTGGCTTGACGGGCTGCCTCGTGGAGGGTGTGCGCATTTCACCGAGAAGTCTTGCCTGGGGTAGCGTTGCTCTGGGTTCGTCAGGAACACCGAATACGGTCACCCTGAATAACATCGGCAATTCCGCGATTTCGATTGGCAACATCGGAATCTCGGGAACCAATGCTGGGGATTTCCTGATTTCGAGCAAGACCTGTGGCGCGAGTCTTGCGGCATCTGCCAGTTGCACCGTGACGGTGACTTTCACCCCGCTTGCAAGCGGTACCCGCCAGGCCACGCTTGCATTCGATCACTCAGGATTCAACTCCTCTCAGACCGTGTCGCTTTCCGGTACAGGATCAGGCAGCATCAGTACGCTCACGTTGACCCCGCAGACTCTCTCCTTCGGCACGATTAGCGTCGGCTCAACCAGCGCGGTGCAGACCGTGACATTGCAGAGCTCCGGAACCACGGCTATCTCCATCAGCACCATAGCCATTGCCGGAACAGATCCAGACGACTTCTCGATTGCGAGCAATGCGTGCGGATCAAGCCTTCAGGGATCCGCCACCTGCAGTATCGGCATCGTCTTCAAGCCCGGTGCAGCTGGGTCGCGAACGGCGACATTAACCATTTCGGATTCCGCAAGCGGCAGCCCGCACCAGGTCGCATTGTCCGGATCGGGAGCCGTGGCCAATGCGGGTGGCGTGAGCGTGAACCCGGCCGCAATCTCGTTTCCAGATACAGCCGTGGCGAGTACCAGCGCTGGTCAAACAATTACGCTGAGCAATAGCGGCGCATCCGCCGCAACGCTCGGCGCGGCTGGGCTTTCCGGCGCCAATGCAGGCGACTTCGCAATCACAAGCAACTCCTGCGCAGCGAGTCTCGCTGGTGCAGGCAGCTGCGCGATCAGCGTCGTCTTCAAGCCCACAGCAACGGGTGCCCGCGCGGCAACCTTGAACATCTCAGCCAACGGCAACCCCCTGCAGGTGGCTCTATCAGGCACCGCGACAGGATCGAGCACCGGTGGCGTGTCGGTGTCTCCGACGAGTGTAACGTTCGCAAATGTCGCGATTGGTTCAACCAGCTCACCGAAGTCGGTGACGTTGAGCAACACGGGAACATCGGCCATTTCCATCAGCAGTATCGCCATCACAGGTACGAATGCATCGGACTTCGCGATTTCCAGCAAGACCTGCGGATCGACTTTGATTGCTTCATCGAGTTGTTCGGTGACCATGACCTTTACGCCATCGGTTGCAGGAACGCGCACGGCCAGCCTGGTATTTACCGATTCGGCCGGCAACAGTCCGCAAACGGCGTCTCTATCCGGATCAGCCAGCGTGGCGTCTGTTCTTTCCATTGCGCCGACCAACCCGACAGTATTGGTGAATGGAACACTGCAGTTCACGGCCACCACAAGCGTCACCTGGACGGCGACATGCGGCACCATCAGCAAGGCAGGCTTGTTTACGGCGACGTCATCTCCGGGCACGTGCACAGTGACGGCCACGGGATCGGCAACCAGTCCTCCATCTGTATCGACTTCCGTGAACGTGATAAGCGGCTCAACCAGTGGAACCTTGACCGTGTATCCCAGTTCAGCAGCTGTATTCGTCGGGATGGACCAGACATTCCAGGCGCAGCTCTCCTCTGTTCCCGATGCAAACCCCGTGACCTACAGTGTGGATGGAGTGGCGGGCGGGAACGCCACCACCGGCGTGATCACGGCGCAGGGCGTGTATACAGCCCCGAATGTGGCGGGCAGTCACGTGCTGACAGTGCAGGACAACACGCTGGGCACCGCAGCCACCGCGAAAATCAACGTGTTCTCAGCCGTGAGTGTGGATTTCGATTCGCGTTCGACGAGCCTGCATGCAATTTTGCCAGACCTTTTCGGTGCCGAGCGCATGGAATCGCTGCACAACACCGCCGACCTGGACCAGGTGAAAGCGGGTGGAATGCGTTACGCCCGTTTCTATGCGCAGATTCCAGTGGTATTCAGTACAAACAGCACTGCCAACTGGCGGGCCGTCGATTTTATCGTGCAGAAGATCAGTGCTGGCGGAGTGCACGTGATGTTGCAGATGGTGCAGACGCCGCCCTGGCTTCAGCCGAATCCCAATCCCTGCGGGGCGGGAAATCCAGCCGCAGTGCCAACCGATCTCAGCGCCTGGGCGGCGCTGGCAGCGCAATATGTGAAGCACATGGATGAGACGTTTCCCGGCGTCGTCACCGATTACGAAATATGGAATGAGCCCAACACCTCTGCACTCTGCAGTTCATCGCGGCCAGCGGACTATATGAAGCTCTTCGCGGCGGCTGCGCCAGTGATGCGAAAGCAGGCGGCTGCGGATGCGGCGGCATCGGGCCTCCCCGCTGCTCGAATCGGCGGCCCGGCAACGTCCGGACTTCAGCCCGGTTGGATAACAGAAATGCTCGGTGATCCTGTGATTTCCCAAAACATCGACTTCCTCAGCTATCACGATTACCTGTTTGGCAATCATCAGACCGGCGCGCAGTGGGACACGTACAACGGGGTTGATTCTGTATACCAGAGAACTCAGGATTCAGGCGCCGGCCCAATGCACTCCTATGTTTTTGCTGCCAGGCTGGCCGCCGCCGGCAATCAGCCTGATCTGCCCATCTACGACACCGAGTACAACCTGAATTGGGCCTTTGAGAAGAACTGCTGTGCCAACGATCCAACCCTTTCGCCCCTATGGAACAGCATGTATGCCGCTGACATGCTCAACTCCGTTTACGACGGCGCGCCAAATACGCCGGGACACATGGTCTACTTCGCCGCTACCGCGTTGCCCTACTTCTGTCTTGTCGGCCAGG
This sequence comes from Occallatibacter sp., assembly GCA_036495975.1. Lineage (GTDB taxonomy): Bacteria > Acidobacteriota > Terriglobia > Terriglobales > Acidobacteriaceae > Telmatobacter. The sequence goes on from DASXLY010000122.1 coordinate 235,742, forward strand.
TCGATGCAAATATGGATTGCGCCTACCCGGATGGTTCGGTGCCTCAGCCCTATCCGCAATACTTCGCGTATCAACTGCTGGGCGCGGCGAATTACCTCGATCTTCAAGACGGTGGGTTCATGGCAAAATCCATCTCCCCCGGCACACTGGGAAACGGCCTGGTAGTGACAGCTTTTTATACCAAGAGCCTCGATGCGATCGTGCTCATCAATCCGAATCAGAACACGTTGAGCAATTTGACGGTGAATCTGAACAACACCGGACTGACTTCGGCGCAGGGCACGCTTTACCAGATCGTAAATGGACAATCGATCCAGAGCTCGCCCATCACTCTGCAGAACCAGGCGGGCACCTCGTATACGACAACTGTGACCGTCGCCCCGCACTCAGTCCAGGCGATTTCCATTCACAACTAATCCACAAACCATTCCCGCCTGGCGGACACGCGGTGGTGCTTCTTTCAGTTGAACGACCGCAGAACTCTTTCGTTTCGTCAGGCATGGAGAGTACCGCAAAGCACTTTTTCCAGGGTATCCAGCACGAGCTGATTGGAACCCTCATCTTTCACGGCTATCCGGAGTGCGCGGGCACCCAGATCCATGCCCATGGACGTCACATCGCGCAGAAACACTCCTGACTCGCGGCTCTCCTTTATGACTTCTGCGACCGTGGGATGATCCGGTTCTAGATGGCACATCACAAAATTGGCCCGGCTCGGAACGATCTCCTCGATTCCTAGGCTTCGTAGAGCGCGAATCAGTTTTTCGCGGTGGAGATGCGTCTGGGCATATTTCTCGGCGTAGTAGGCTGGATCTTCAAGGGCCCGGACTGCGGCAACCTGTGCTACCAGGCTGACCGCCCAAGGCGGCGTCCAGGGGATAAGCTCTGCCAGTTGATGCATAGGTCCGCACAGGTAGGCGGCACGCATCCCGCTAAGCGCATAAACCTTCGACATCGACTTGCATACGAGAACGCTCTCGCTTTTCGCAGCGAATCGCTCCAGCGATTCGTCCGGCCCCACATACTCGACGTATGCCTCGTCGATCCAAACTCGCGTCTTCCAGGGAACGTCTTGCAGGATTCTCTCCAGCTGAATTCGTGGTATGTGTTGGCCGGTTGGATTATTCGGATTTACCAGGACGATTAGATCGTAGCCGACCTGAATGCGGGCTCGGAGTTCGTCGAGATCGAGCGCATACTGATTGCTGCGTGACAATGTCAGCCGCTCTACGTTGCAGCGGATCACATTTGTCAGCACGTGCATATATTCGCCGTAGGTCGGATCGAGTATCAGCACCCGCGAGCTGCTTGTCAGCCATTGCCGAAAGGCCAGGTAGATAAGATCGGACGATCCTGCGCCCGGCAGAATGTTTTCCGGGGAAACTCCTCTGAACCGTGCGATCGCGTCCCTCATTCCCTCGCAGTGCGTGGGAGGAGAGGTTCGCATCAACCATGGCAAGTGGTCACGCATTGCGTCGATCACCTTGGGTGATGGCGGAAACCAGGCGTCCAGCACGTCGGCGTTGATCACATCGTGCCTGCGCTCCAGAGTCTCGAATCCGCTCCCGATCGCCGCGAAAAATGCCCCTCCATGAAAACAGCAGGCGGCCTTAAAGAAAGGAACGTCCAGATCCCAAATCACCTCGTCCTGCAACTTCTTGTATCGTTCGTGACCGCGTTCCGCAATCTTTCTAAGCGATTCGATCGAGGTCTCCAGCAATTCGAATTGAACTGATCCGCAACGTATTGTGTATTGAAGGGGACGCAACCCGCACTTGAGATAAATGCTGAGGACTTCGGTGCGTCCCATGGCCACTATCCGCTTTCCTCGTTGATCCTCAACCCATCGGAATGCTGCATACATCAAGGTCTCGGCCAGTCTGCCCCTGCGATGCTTCTCGGCCACGGTAAGCAAGCGCACCTCGTACAAGTCATCATCGAATTGAATTGGCAGTTCGTCCCGGGTCGCGTATTTGTCTATGGAGTAACTGGCAAAACCCGGCGGCGTGATGCTGACGAAGCCGGCTAATTCGCCGCCGACGTGCGCGACGATGTACTGATTGAACGCATCGAGTGAGTCGGTCAGCACGCCCTCGGCATTCGCTTTGTGCTGACCCAGTTCCACTGCGAAAACATCGTGACGCATCTCGTAGATTCTTTGCCGGTCAGCTTGCGTTGCCATCGAGACCCGGGTTTTGCAGCGCAATTCAGTGAGCATGTTTGTGTCCTCGCCTTTTTTAGCAGCTATGAGCGCAAATCAAGGAAGCCTTGCTGTCAACCCAGCCAATGGCAGAAACATCACAAAAGTGACCCGTCAGAGCCCCGTCGGAACAGGACAAACCCAAGGCAGACAACAGCATTCAACAGGCCCTTTCGCACAGAGACGAGGATAGGTCGAGCCTGCAGATTGGATGATTGTTAGTGTGACACTTTCTCGGCTGTCCCAGCAGAGCAACATATCGGCTTTGCATCCCGCAAGATGGCCCCTCCGAAATCAATCGGCAAAAGACGCCTGGACTGAAACTCCAGGTAGGAGACGAGCTGATTGTCTGCTCTTCACTTGCCGAGTGGTTACGCCAGAGTGGGCTGTCACACGCTCAAAGTCGACAAAAGGTATTCGCGTACGAGTCATCAGATTTGGACGCGATCCGTGCTGCGACGGTCGTTCCGCTCCAGGATCATCGCGGAGACGATTGAGACTCCGGCGATGATGAAGAAGAGCGCCCATTGCGGGTGCTCCGGCCAAAGAACCTTCCCCAGTCCGACCACCCAGCCCAGCGTGCCCACGGCGGCGCCGACGGCAGTCCCCACCCAGCCCGATTCCATGCTCATGGTTTGCGGCCCTTCCCGAATCGTGGGTGGAGAATAGCAAGCCGCTTCCAGCCCGGTATGTGATGCAGACCACATCCGGAAAACTGGGCGAAGCGGGGCGGCGGAAGTGCGGCGCATCGGAAAAAGCCGCGCAACCTTTTAAAGGCAATAGCTTTTTATCTATGATCTTCTCTTCGGGACGTTGTCCTGACGACGGGTCTAAATCTTGTGTTCGACCCAAGCAGCCGCGAAGGTAACAATATAGAGAATTCCCAAGGTTATCCAAAGACCATATTTGCCTAGGCGCACCCGTTGCCATGGAACGGTGTCTCTAGTCTTATAGCCCTTCAAGAGACCCTGATATAGAAGAAATGCGATGCAGGTGGAACAACAACAATGGCAACCCAGATAGAGTGCATACGGCCTCCCGGTCATCATCATGGTGCGGGGGAGAAGTTGGAGGGCACAACTTAGAGCAGCAGGTCGAGGACGTCTCTGGTGCCGGCAGGCCTTCCGCAGGCCAACGTCGGCGGTTGCGACCGAACAACCTGCGGGCCGATCCTAGTTGCCGGTTGCGCCATCCTTGCGAAGCAAGGGTGGGAGACGACGAATCCAGCGCGCAACGAATGAGCGACATTGTGCAAGCCGCGCTGTGATGGCTGAAGTTATAGCTGTCTCAATCCTGTTGGGCCAGAGTATGCTTGCCGAATGCCCCGTGGTCGTCGACTGCTTCGCGTGCTCTGCACGATTGCGATCGCTATGTGCTCTTTCGGCGCGCTCCACGCGCAGGCCGCAACCGCAGCTCCCGAGAGCCCGATTGTCGCCGACAGCCTGGGGCGTGGCACAGTCGCTCTCGATGGGTCGTGGCAGTTCCGCACCGGCGACGATATCGCCTGGGCGAATCCGAACTTTGACGATTCTAACTGGGACCGCATCGACATCAGCAAGCCCTGGGGCGATCAGGGGCATTGGGCGTACACGGGCCACGCGTGGTACCGGCGTCACATCGAGATCAAAGATGAACCGAACGGCGCGGTGGACGTTGCACTTTATGTCCCGATCGTTTCATGCTCCTACGAGGTTTATTGGAATGGCCGCCTCATCGGCCGCACCCCTGCCATGCCGGGCAAATCCGCGGAATCCCAGCCCGCAGCGGAAGTATTCAAATTGGAAGCGCCCGGCTCCGGTGTTCTTGCCTTCCGCGCATATACCCCGCCCATGGACACCACATCGCCCGGAAATGGACAGGGATTGATCGCCGTCCCGCGTGTCGGGAACTTTGAGGCAATCACAAATCTCGCCGCCCGGGAGCGCTCCATGGTTGTGCGGAGCAGGCTCCTGACCGTCGTGCAGATCGTGATCTATTTGCAATTGTTCCTGCTCGGAGCAGTGGTCTGGCTGCGCAATCGCGATCAGAAGCTTTCGTTTTGGATGTCCGTGTTTCTCCTCGCTGCCGCCTTCTGGACTTTCGAGGACCCCATCCTATTTCCGTGGACGCAGACCAACTTTTTCGCCTCATATACGACCGGTGGCACCAATCACTCGTTCGAAGACATCGCCCTCTGGTATCTGCTGCTGTACCTCCTCAACCTTGATCGCTATCCTGCCCTCGTGCGGTGGACGCGCATTCTGGCTTGGGTCACATCGGTCTCCGCATTGCTCGACTCCCTTGTGTTCTATATGCCTTCCATCGACGCGCATGCCTTGCTGTTCCAGGTTCTCGATGCGATCTTCACCGCCGGATTCTCAGTCGCGGAGGTCTTTCCGCTGGTCCTGATCGTCCTTGCGTTTCGAAAGCGCATGGACACGGCGCGCCGATTCGTGGCCATCGCGGCATTTCTTTCCAACATGTATTTCGTTGTCGCGCACACATCGCAGCAGGGCGAGCGGTTCACCCGGTGGACGCTCTACAACACCATGACCAATCCGCTGTTTACCGTAAGCGGTGTGGATGTGTCGATGCAGGTGATCCTCTCTCTCCTGCTGGTTTGCGCCATCGTTTACGCCGTGTATCGGTACATGGTGGAGCAGGGGCATCGGCAGACCGCGCTGGAACACGAGTACCGCAACGCGCGCGCCGTACAACAGGTGCTCATCCCCGACGAGATTCCATCCGTTGCCGGATTCACCGTGCAGTCCGTCTACAAACCCTACGGCGAAGTGGGTGGGGACTTCTTTCAGATTCTGGCCGTAAAAAATGGCTGTGTGCTTGCAGTGATCGGCGATGTGAGCGGCAAGGGCATGCCTGCGGCGATGACGGTGAGTCTCCTGGTAGGAACAGTACGGACGCTGGCACACTACACGCAAAATCCCGGTGAGGTATTGGCTGCCATGAATCAGCGAATGCTCGGCCGAAGCCAGGGCGGATTTATGACCTGTCTCGTTCTGCGTGCAGATGCGGACGGTGCGCTCACCATTGCCAATGCGGGACACCTTGCGCCTTACATGCAGGGAAGGAAATCCCGCTTGAAAGTGGTTTGCCGCTGGGACTTTCCGCGGAGGCAACCTACGCTGAGTCCATCTTCCATCTGGCCCAGGGCGAGCAACTCACCCTGCTCACCGATGGTGTGGTAGAAGCACGCGAAAAAAGCGGAACATTGTTTGGCTTTGAGCGCACCGCTGCTCTCAGCATCGAGCCTGCGGATACCATTGCCGCCGCTGCGCAGCAATTCGGCCAGGACGACGATATTACGGTGCTCACCCTGACTCGACGGCTGGCGGTTGGAGACGGATCGAACGCGCAGTCCCCCGCTTCGATCCTGTCCCCCGCATAGCCCCACACATTCGCCGAGACGCGCCTTCCTTGTAGAGGTGCGCAAAACGAATGCCGATTGCTCCGTGGATGGGGTGTCCGGGGCGAGTCGTGGCCAACCGGGAAATAACCCGATCTTGAGTAGTGTGATGCAAGGAAGCACCCGTTCCTGGAGAGATTCTAAAGGTGCCACTATCGCGGAATTCGTGACCTCAGTATGCTGCTCCCAGCGGTATCCTCGGGAGGGCAGGTGATGCGCATGGACCGACGCGAATTTGCTGGTCGATCAGGGCTTGTGGCGAGTGGGCTGATTTTGAGAGTGACAGAAGCATGGGCGGCACCACCGCCGCAGGTAGATTTATTGAGCCAGATGCGCTGGATGAACGAACCAGCATCGGCGAAGATCAATGGAACCGAAATCACAGTTCGCAGCCGTGCCAAGTCGGACTTTTGGCAAAAGACATTCGACGGATATGTGGCCGACAACGGCCACTTTTTCCATCTCCCCGCTTCCAGGAACTTCATATTCACTGCGCTGATCAATGGCAAGTATGCGACCCAGTATGACCAGGCTGGATTGATGGTAAGGATCGACGCAGAGAATTGGATGCGCTGTGGAACCGAGTTCATCGACGGGAAGCGGTATGGCAGCGTGGTCTTCACGCGAACCTATTCCGATGGCTCGACGCTTCCGGATTTGTCGCAGACGGAATCGATCTGGTGGCGCGTCGTCCGCAAGAACGATTCGATCGAAACGTTCTGCTCGCTGGATGGCGACAAGTTTATGTCGGTGCGCTTGGGATATTTCCCGACGCAGCAGACAGTTGAAATCGGCCTTATGTGCGCCGCGCCCAGCGGGGCCGGGTTCGATGCTTCGTTCAAGGCGCTGAGGCTCGAGACGAGCGCGACATAAGAATCCATTGCAGAAGCAAGAGCGCCCGCAAAACGATGCTCATGCGGTTCCTTTGGGTTGCCTCCGGATCGACGGTGATTAGCCCGAATGCCGCGAAACACCTAAGGTTCGATGCTTCCAGTCGGTGAACTGGATGCAACTTCGATTGCAAATTTCGAATCTGTAAAGTTGGGCGATCCCTGCACGAGCTCCGGCTGCTCGCATTTGCCCCTGAGGGACCCTCCGCAATCACTTGCCCCGCCTGCACGCTCACGCAAGCTCAATGCGGTTCAAGCCGCTCAACCGCCGGGGAATGCACCGGCCCGAGGACTCAATGAAAACTCCCCTTGCTTTCGCTGCGATCTTCGCCGCGCTCTTCTGCGGCACCTGTGCGCATGCACAAAACAATCTCAATACGTCCGGCGTACGCTTCTGGCTGGAACGCGCTGACGCTATCCGTGGGCCTGAGCCTTACGGCGAGGACAACTACTACAACTCACTGAAACTTGGAACGAGCAGCTTTCGAAATTTCACCGCGAACGATTGCTCCAATTCGACTAAGACCGGAACCGCAAACTTCAACTGCACACATGCCATTGACGGAACAGCCGCCTGGGATGCTACCGCCGCCTATACTTCCGGCAACTTCCACATCAACGTCCTCAACACCGCGAACGGCACTACCCCCAGCTGGGCATATTGCGGCCAATGGCTGAATTCGAACTTCACTTACAATGGCGCGCTCTATGGCTTCTCGCACGGTGAAAACCCTAAGCCCGGATCAACCGACACGTGCGGTACAAACTATGGCACTCACCACAAGACCATGACGCTGTGGCGGTCTTCCAACAGCGGGCTCACATGGACTACGCCCGTCGAGGTCCTCGATTCGCAAGATTCGGGAACGGGCGAAACCGGCGAAGGCGACTGCACGCAGATTGCCGATACGGCTTACGCCTACCTGTTTTGCCGCCACCCGCAGGACACGACGACGCGCCTGGCGCGCGCACCTCTGTCCACGCTGTCAAATACTTCCGGAATGTTCACGAAATATGACAGTGGGTGGGGCAGCCAGCCCGGGATTAACGGAGCCGACACCGCCATCAGTGGCACGGTGTACGGCACGTCGAACACCTCCTCGCATCTGGGGAGCGGCGTGTCTTATTGGCAGGACCAGAACTGGATGATGCTCCTGAACATCGAAGATGCAAACTTCGGTGGATTGAAGGCGTCTTTCACCAGCGAGTCAAATCTGCAAAGCAACAGCGTTGCATTCACTACCATTCCAGTTCCCCTGTTCGTCCAGGAGACACCGGGGGGTAGCTATCCATATGGCAGCAATCCCCCGGTCAACCTCTACATCTATCCGTCGGTGGTTAGCCTCGTGGATGGTACGCGCACCTGGAACCTCACGCAGAAGGGCCAATACTTGCTCGCATACACATTCGTGCCTCCGCCGAACACACTCAGCCAGAGAATCCTTGCCGCCCGGAGCGTGACGGTAACCACCTCAGGAAGCGCTCTTGATCCGCAGATGCTTGTAGAGATCTATACCCGTTACGATTCAACATTCAATCAGCGCTACTCAAGCACGCAGCCGGTCGCGTATGGAACTGCAAGCGGTTCGTATGCCCTGGGCAGTTTCTCGCAGGTTCTCGTAGATCCCGTGGCTTACCTGACGCAGGTGTCCGCCAGCAACCCCGTCTCGCAGGGTCAAAACCTCACCAAGATTGTCGAGTGCCGCAGCACGGCGAATTGGCCGTCCTCGACGCACCCTGATCGTCTGCTCACCAGCGGCAGCTGCGACAGCAATTACACCGAAGACACCGTGGCCGGTTATACCTATCCCAGCAAACCAGCCGTCGGAAACTCCGTTCAACTGTACCGCTGCACCAGCAGCGCCAACGGAACCCACTGGGTGGCGAATAACAGCGGTTGCGACGGCGCCGGCACCTCCGAAAAGTCGCTGGGCTGGGCATTGACCAAATAGAGGAGATTGAGCGCAGGAGCTGTAGGCAAAACGGCAGCTCCTGCGCCCGCATTGCATCTGGCTCAGGTTTAGTCTAGGTCTGTGTCTAGTCGCTGGTCCCTGTTTCTCTCACCCGCCGCATCCGCAACTCCGGGCCAGCACCTCGGCAAAGTGCAGCGCCTGTTTGTGCCCCAGCTGCTCGATCTGCTCGCGGCAACTGAATCCATCGGCCACCAGCACCGTCATCGGCCCGGCCGCCTCCACTGCCGGCATCAATCCGTCGTTGGCAATGGTCTTTGACACTTCAAACTTATCCGCCTCGAACCCGAAAGGTCCGGCCATGCCGCAGCAACCGGCCTTGATGGCTTCCACCTTCGCGCCCGCGCGCCTGAGCAGCGCAATCTCATTCGCCGGCCCGCCGAAGACCGCCTTGTGATGGCAGTGCCCATGCACCATCACGTGCGCACCCTCCAGTCGCTCCGGCACCCAGTCGGGAGCCTTCGCCGCCAGCCAATCGGCCAGCAGCCACACCTGGTCGGTCAAAACTCTGGCGCGCTCGTCATCCGGGAAAAACTCGCGCAGCTCATCTTTGAAAACGCTCGCGCAACTCGGCTCCAGAAAGATGAAAGGAATGCGCTCTTCGATCTGCGTACCCATGCGATCGAGCACACGGGCCAGGTAACCGCGCGCCTGGTCCAGGAATCCGAAATCGTAAAGCGGCCTCCCGCAACACAGATGCTCTTGTGGGATGTCCACCTCAAATCCCGTAGTCGCCAGCACTGTCTCGGCAGCAACCAGGGCCTGCGGATGGTAGTAGTTGTTCCACGTATCCGGCCAGAGCAGCACTCGCCGTCCATCCGCCACAGAGTGATTTGCACCCTGGGGTGCGCGCAATTTCTGAAACGATTGCGCCGCCAGCTTTGGCAGATTCCGTTGCGACGCAACGCCGGCGATTCGCTTGATGATCGGGCTTGTGATGCCGCTGGTCAGAATGGCATTGGTCACTCCCGGTGCAATCGATCCAAAGCGTGCCAGCTTGTCCGCAAATCCAAAAACGTAATGCTGCAGCGGATGCACGCGTCCCTTGTAGTGCTGCGCCAGGAACTCCGCTTTGTATGCTGCCATGTCCACCTGCACCGGGCACTCGGTTTTGCATGCCTTGCAGCTCAGGCACAGGTCGAGCGCTTCGTGAACCGATTCGCTCTTGAATCCTTCCGGCCGCAACGAACCCGCCAGCATCTCCCACAACAAGTGCGCGCGCCCCCGTGTCGAGTGCTTCTCGTCGCCCGTCGCGCGGTAGCTGGGGCACATCACGCCGCTGTCCGTCTTGCGGCACGCGCCCACTCCAACGCAGCGCTCCGTTGCACGCGCCATCGACCCTTCATCTTTTGCGAACGCGAAGTGCGGCTTGAAGCCATCCAAGCTATGATGCGGCCGGTCCTTCTGAACTGCCGGAGGAACGGTGTTTCTTAAGTTCTCGATGGGATCGTAGACGCGCACCGCATCGATCAGCTTCCCGGGATTCATGCGATTCTCTGGATCCCACAGCGTCTTGAACTCGCGAAACGCGTGCATCAGCTCCGGCCCGAACATCTTCGGCAGCAGTGCCGCGCGTGCCTGTCCATCGCCATGCTCGCCGCTCAGCGATCCGCCGTACTTCAGCACCACATCGGTCCCGCGATCGAGGAATTCCCGGAACTTCCGCAACCCCTCTTCGCTGCGAAAGTCGAAGTTCACCCGCATGTGCACGCATCCCTGCCCGTAGTGCCCATACAGCGGCGTGCTGTAGCCGTACTCGCCCATCAGGGCGAGAATGTCGCGCAAATAGCCTCCCAGTTTCTCCGGCGGAACAGCGGAATCCTCCCACCCCTCGTATCGATCCTGCTCACCTGGAACGAACACCACTGCGCCCAGCGCCGACTCGCGTACGTACCACACGCTTTCTGCTTCTTCCTTCGAGCAGATGTGCGCAATCGGTTTGACCGGCCACGACTGCGACGCCTCCGCAATCTTCCGCGCCTTTGCCTGGACCTCTTCTTCCGAGGAAGCACCCATCTCCACCAGCAGGAAGTTCAGCCCGGCCGGAAGCTTCTGGAGTTGCGCGGAAGCCAGACCCTTGCGGCGCATGAAGTCGACCAGCATGTGGTCGAATCCTTCCAGACCAATCGGCTTGTGTTCCAGAGCCGCCGGCACCGCATCCGCCGCTGCAAAGGGATCGTCGAAAGCCAGCACAGTCAGCACACGATGTTGTGGGCTGGCCGTCAGGTTCAGCGTCGCCGAAACCACAGTCGCGCAGGTTCCTTCGGTTCCCACCAGCGCGCGCGCTACGTTGAACCCGTTCTCCGGCAACAGTTCATCGAGGTTGTAACCTGAAACCCGCCGCGGAATGCGCGGGAACTTTGCGCGCACCAACTCTGCATAGCGATCACGGAGGCTCCTCAGGCCCGCGTAGATCGCTCCGCGTCGCCCGCCGGCCGCGATAATACTCTCCAGTTCGCCGTCGCTGGTGCGCCCCACCGTCATGCGCGTGCCATCGTAGAGCACCACGTCGAGGCTCTCGACGTTGTCGACGACTTTGCCACCCAGCAGTCCATGCACTCCGCAGCTGTTGTTCCCGATCATGCCACCCAGCGTGCAACGCGAGTGTGTCGCCGGATCGGGCGCATACGTCAGCTCATGCTGCTCCGCGGCGTCGCGCAGCCGGTCAAGCACGATACCCGGCTGAACCACGGCAAGCTTCGCCGCTGGATCAATGGAGGCAAGCGTGTTCATGTAGCGCGAGAAATCGAAGACCACGGCTACATTCGTGCATTGGCCGGCAAGACTCGTTCCCCCGCCCCGCGGCAAAACACCGGCTCCCAATGCCCGGCATGCAGTCAACGCAGCTTCCACGTCCGCGGCGTCTCGCGGCAAAATCACGCCGATGGGGAGTTGCCGGTAGTTCGACGCATCGGTGGCATAAAGCGCCCGCGAACCCATGTCGAACAGCACGTCTCCGCGCAGGGTCGCCTTCAGCCGCGCTTCCAGCTCGCGATGCGCGCTGAATGACTCGTGCTCAAGTCTTGGTTGATTCAGGATTTGGAAAACGTCCACGGAGGAATGTTAGCGCGCCTACCGCGTCGGCCACTCTTCCACCACAATGCCAAGGTCGTTCAGCTGCTGAATCGCCGCCTCCACGTTGCGCCGGATCTTCGGACGCTCTTTGGCTGCTGCGCCGGGCAGTTCCGCCACTGCAACCACCCGTCCATAAGGCCACGCGCCTTGCGGCAATGCGACCATCGCTTCGGCAAGGCTGCCGGGGCGAATCTGGATCTCCTGGCGACGCGCCGCGACCGGACGCAGCATCGTTCCTTTGCCCAGATCGCTCGTATTTGCATCGGCCTGTTCGATACGCAGCGTGATCATCTCGGGCCCAATGGCGAGGAACGGGTTATGCCACGCCGAGGGATCATGGACATCGACGTACATGCTTTTTGTGGGTAGGGCAATGCGGGAAAGTCCTTCGCGCTGCTGGTCGCGTGTTGTAGCCCGCGCCTGAGCCGCGGCCTGCGCCTGGTGTTCGGCATTCACCGCGCTCTTTGCCGCTCCCACCACCGCCTGCTCTTCTCGATGACAAGCAATCAGACAAACAGCCAAAAGCCCGGCGATCGCCGCAAACCGGGCAGTTTTTGTGGGGAGATTCACACTTCAAGGATATCAGGAGGCCAGAGGCCATCATTGCTGAAGGAACCTGAGCTGGCCTTACCTTCCTTTCCACAGGGGCGCACGTTTTTCGAGGAAAGCTGTAACCCCTTCGGCCTTATCTGCCGTGTCGCACAGATGACCAAACCGTTCCGCCTCTCGCAGTAACGCCAGGTCAAGCGGCAGATGCAGACCCTCGTCCACGGCCTTGAGAACCTCCGCGATGGCCACCGGCGCCTGCGCTGCAATTTCTGCGGCCAGTGCCCGACCTCGCGTCATCAGCTCCGCCGCCGGCGCCACCTCGTCGACCAGACCAATCCGGAACGCTTCCTGCGCATCGATGATCGCTCCAGTCACTAGCAGCTTCATCGCTGGTCCGCGCCCCACCAGGCGTGGCAGCCTCCGTGATCCGCCATAGCCGGGAATCACCCCGAGCTTCACCTCCGGTTGCCCGAACTTTGCATCGTCTGCGGCAATGCGAAGGGTGCAGGCCAGGGCCAGTTCGCACCCTCCCCCCAGCGCAAAACCCCGCACGCAGGCAATCACCGGCTTCCCAAGCGTCTCGATCTTGCGAAAGACCGCCTGCCCCCGCAGCGAATACGCTTTACCCTCCCCCGCGCCGACGGCTGCCAGCTCACGGATGTCGGTTCCCGCCGCAAACGCCCGCTCGCCTGCCCCGGTGAGCAGCACGACGCGCACCGCGACATCTTCGGCCAATTCATCGAGCACCGCATCCAGCTCAGCAAATGTGGCCGCATTCAGTGCATTCAATACCTTGGGCCGATCCAGCGTTACGACCGCCAGAGAACCGGCCCTTTCCAGGCAAATGTTCTCGAAGCTCATAGCGAAAATGAGAGTAGCAGAAGGGCCTCGCGGCGGGTCTCGCACAAAAGGAAAGGCGGAGCCGTTTTTCGGCTCCGCCCAAGATCTCTTGCCAGAGATGTACAAGAACTATTTCAGGAGGCAGTTTCAGAGTACTGCCGGACCAGTCTTCCGTCTTGAGTCATTCGGACGAGCCCACCCTCCACCCTTGGGTGGAGGTATGTCCAGAACCAGCACAATGAATCAAAAGCACTTCCGCGAATTCTGCATGCAGGGCTCATAATCGGAGTGTGTTCCCGAAAGACCACTTCAGCCGGCCGTTCCTGGTACTGCCTTGTCGCGTATAGACAGAAATCCGAGAGCTGACGGGCCGGTCAATGGCCATCAAACCCTGCATCTCGCGCATACCTCTGCCCCCTTGCGGGTCGCCATCTTCGTCGCTCTTCTGGGACTTGCCGCAACCGCCTCGGCGGTCGAACCGACAACTCCGCTGGCCAGCTACGGCAGGCAGTCCTGGGTCATGGAGAACGGCCTGCCGCAGAACACTGTGCAGGCTCTGGCCCAGACGCGGGACGGCTTCCTCTGGCTCGGCACCGAGGTCGGACTGGTTCGCTTCGACGGCAACAACTTCGTGCTCTACGACCAGAAGTCCAAACCCCCGCTGCCCGGCAACGATGTCCAATGCCTCCTCGCCACCGACAACGGCGCTCTCTGGATCGGCACCGGAGATGGGCTCGCCCGGCTCGAGAACGGTTCGGTGACCACCTTCACCACCGTCAACGGCCTGCCTGGCAACTCCATCCGATCACTCCGGCAAGGCGCGAATGACATCATCCACGTCTCAACCCCAAACGGAAGAGTCGACATCGTTGGTTCCCGCCTTGTGCGCGCGGTAGACCAGCCAACAGACGGACCACCCGTGCTGTTCCGCTTTCAGTTGTCCAACAAATCGGACGTGTCTGTCCACGCGACCGACGTCAACATCCTTCAGAAGGATTACCCCCAGCAGACTTTCGTTGTCGGAAAAGATCTCCCCGGCACCCGCGTTCAGACCGCCTACGCCGACCGCGCCGGCACGCTCTGGATCGGCACCAATGGCGGACTGGTCCGATATGCTGCAGGCAAACTCGATCGCTTCCCCGTCACCGATCCTCTTGCCAGCACGTCTATCCTCTCGATCCTCGAAGACCGTGAGGGCAATCTCTGGATCGGTACAGAAACCAGCGGCCTCCACATCCTGCGCGACGAGCGGTTTCGCACCGTCGGCGCCCACGACGGTCTCTCGTCAGATGCAACCACCGCGGTGGTCGAAGACAACACCGGCACTCTTTGGGTCGGAACGACTGGTAACGGTCTGAACGCAGTGAGCCGCAATGGGAGCGCTCTCAGCAAGATCAAGATCTACACCGTCCGTGACGGCCTTACCAGCGACATCATCCTCTCGCTTGCGTCGGCTCCCAACGGAGATTTGTGGGTCGGCACTCCCGACGGTCTCAACCGCATTCGCAAGGGCGCAATCGTTTCTTACACGACAGCCGACGGACTGCCCGACGACTTCATCCGGTCGCTACTTGTGGATGCGGACGGTTCTCTTTGGATCGGCACCCGTCGCGGACTTGCCCATGCCACGCCGGGGCCCGCGTCGATGCACATTGACACCTACACGCATGCGACTGGACTCGGCAGCGATCTGGTGGGCGCGATGGCCCGCGACGCGCACAGCAATCTCTGGGTGGCGACACTCGCCGGCCTCTCCCGCCTGACCGGCGGAGATCATCCGACCATCGCCAACTACACTGCGGCGAACGGTCTTTCGAGCAATGTAATCACCACGCTACTGGCACGCGGGGATGGAACGCTTCTCATAGGTACTCAGGACCACGGCTGGAACCTGTGGGATGGAACTCGTTTTTCGCCCGTCGCACGCAGCGGACTCGATCGAACTACCATTCACGCCATCCTCGATGACGAACATGGTCACCTGTGGTTTGCTACCGGCAACGGGATCGCGCGTTGTGATTGCGATATGTCCGGTGGTTGTTCGCACTGGATGGAGTTCGGTCCTGCGGACGGCCTGCGCGGCCGCGAAATGGCGACCAACAGCCATCCTTCGGCATGGCGAACTCACGATGGATTGTTGTGGTTCACATCTCCGAAAGGCCTGGTCGAAACCGACCCGGCGCATTTTCCTGTGAATGCCGTTTCCCCGCCGATCGCCCTGGTGCGTTTCGCGGCGGATGACATCGATCAGCCTCTGCAGGGTTCGGCGCAGTTGGAGGTTCCGGCCGGGCACAACCATTTCCAATTCGACTACGCGGGACTGAGTTACACCGCGCCACAAAAAATACACTACCGGTACATGCTCGAAGGCTTCGATCCCCAGTGGACAGAAGCCGGAATCCGGCGGTCCGCCTACTACACCAACATCCCACCAGGTCGTTATACCTTCCGGGTACAAGCCTGCAATAACGACGGCGTGTGGAACATGGCAGGGACTTCTCTCGCCTTCACTCTGCGCCCGCATTTCTACCGGACAATCTGGTTCTACGGGTTGCTCGCGTTGTTTGCTGCCGGACTCGTCATGCTCCTCTTTCGACTGCGGCTGCTGCAGGCGGAACGCGAGTTCCGGGCCGTTCTTGCCGAACGCAACCGTATCGCGCGCGAGGTGCACGACACGCTTGCGCAGGGGTACGTCGGAGTTTCCGTTCAGCTCGAGGTGCTGACTGAGCTTCTTCGTCACAACAAAACCGAAGCGGCCATCACCCATCTCGATACAACTCGCAAGACGGTGCGGGAAGGACTCGCTGAGGCTCGCCAGTCCATCTGGGCCTTGCGTTCGCAGGACTCCGACGAGAACACTCTGCCGGTGAAACTGCGTCGCGCGACGGAACATGCGAATGGGAGCGGGCTTGAAGCTGCCTTCAGTCTCTACGGAGCCTACCGGCCGATGCCGCCGGGAATGGAGCGTGAAATCCTGCGTGTCGGGCAGGAGGCCATCCATAATGTGAAGAGGCATGCCGGCGCGAAGCATGTGAACGTCCAACTCGAGTATGGGCCGGCTGAGGTTGCGCTGGTGGTGCGTGATGATGGGCGCGGGTTCTCGACCCAGGCCGGAGCGGAGTCGCCTGCCGGTCACTATGGATTAATGGGAATGCGTGAACGAGCTGAAGCCATCGGCGGAACCCTCGAGGTAGCAAGCGAGATCGGATCGGGCACCACCGTGCGCCTGCAGGTGATGACGCCAAAAGAAGCTAAAGATAGGACGGTTGAGTGATGTCAGCACAGGAAAGCATTCGCGTTCTGGTGGTGGAAGACCACCACGTCGTGCGCCAGGGACTAGTCGCATTGCTGAACGTGGTCGATGGAATTGAAGTGGTGGGGGAAGCCGCCGATGGTGTCGAAGCCATCGCGCAATTCAGGAAATTCCAGCCCAATGTCACGTTGATCGATCTCCGCATGCCGCGTCTTTCTGGAGTCGAAGTCATCCAGCGCATCCGCATGGAAACGCCACAGGCGCGCTTCATCGTGCTCACTACCTATGATGGTGACGAGGACATCTTTCGCGCTCTGCAAGCCGGTGCGCGAGCCTATCTCCTCAAGGGCATGACCACCGACGACCTCGTCTCGACCATCCGCACTGTCCATGCCGGCAGATCGCACATTCCCCCTGCCGTTGCGCAGCGCCTTGCCGAGCGCGTTGGCACCGAAGAGCTGACTCCTCGCGAGTTCGATGTTCTCGAGCAGATCGTTCATGGCCGAAGCAACAAAGAGATTGCGACAGCGCTCGACATATCGGAAGCCACTGTTAAAACCCACATCAACAGCTTGCTCGGCAAACTCGGAGTCACCGATCGCACCCAGGCAGCTACAGCCGCAATCCAGCGCGGCATCGTTCCGCTCGAGTCACTCAGAAAACAAAAACCGTGAAAAGGATCACTATGAGGCGATTGCTGCTTTTTGTAGTTTTGGCTGCTTTGATCGGCACCAGCCTGTATGCACAGAAACCCATTTGGCGGCAGGCAACCGATACAGAACTGGCGTCGCTGCTCCCAACACGCGCTCCGGTCATCAAGGAACATATCGAAACCGAGATGCGCACCGCCAGCGGCATCGTCGACAGTCACGGCCGGTATATTGCCGGCGTGGTGCTCATCACGGCTGGCTACAGCGCGGAGGGCAAGTACTCGCACTTCCTGATCGTGCAATCACCCATCAAGGTTGGCGGAGTGGATCTGAAGCCCGGCGAATACGTCTTCGGCTATACGCATTCAGGCGACCTGCTGAATGTCCATTTCAATGAAGCATCCACCGGCAACCTTATCGGAACCGCGGACGCTCACCTCATGCCGTCCATCAAGGGCGTAACCAACCTGCATATTTGGCCGCCGGCAACGCGCGCCATCATCCAGATCGGGCGGTTCGGCTTACCCTACGAACTGGGCGAAAAATAACCCTGCTGTCGAACCCACCGCAGTATTCTTCCGCGAACCGGGAAACCGCAACTTACGGGCTAACCGAGGATGGCACCAGTTGTTGTGAATGTGCGACGGGCTCATCGGATTGATGCGATCCCGTTGCCTGCACGACCGGCATGCAATCCAGTATCTCCTTAATTCTGGCGTAGCAATCGCGGTCGTAGTTATAGGTGCCCGTCTTGGGAAGCCTGGCAAGGTAGTCTTGGCCGATGCTAAGAGCCTCGCGTGCCACCGCCAGATTATTTTCAGCCATGTAGTAGGCGCACTTGGCCAGCCAATAATCCTGGTTGGGATGCTCAGGTTTCCTCGCCTCCACCGACTGCCACCACGTGTGGAAGTAACTTCGATCGCGGCCGAGGATTGCGCCCTTGATCAGGAATCCAGTGAGCAGTTCTCCCGAGACATCCGATGCTGATTCCGAATAGATGCGTCCCGCCTCATCAAGCGCTGAAGACGCTTTTGCATAGTCGCCGCGGTCGAGATAACAGGAAGATGCCCAGAGACGAAGAAGCAGGGCGCGTTTTCCTACAGTTAAGTCGTTGAAGATGCGCTCCATTGTCGCGACGTCATAATCCTTCGGACGACGACTTGAGACCATCGTTGAGCTCACGCTATTCGCAATCCGATGGTAGTTGGCCATAAGACCGCCGCGAAGAATCTGGTAGATGAGTGCGCCGTCGGAGTAAGCGTCGTCCGGCCGAAACGGAATCAGGTTCGTGAGAAATGTGATGAGACTGACGGTAGCAAAGAGGGCAAGGTACTCCCAGAACGGCCACCACGGATAGTCGAGCGCCGAGTAGGCCATTGCGCCTGCCACCGCGCCTGTAAACAGATTTGAGATCGGTCCAGCGGCGATCATGGCGATCTCGTTCCATCTGCTCTGATTGGGATCAACAGGCACAAGACCGGCTGCGCCCGTAAGGGCCAGCGCTTGTGACGGGCGGAATTTAAAAGTTCATCGTCCTTCGCGTTTTGTCCATTGAAATGGACCGACGAGGAAGGCATGAAGCTTCATACCAAGGGCGACGCCGACGATGGCGTGCGCCGACTCGTGAATGACAACCACGACGAGAATGACAAACGCAATCTGGACCCATGCTTCGAGACCGTGCGCGAGAGGAAGGCCCTGAGCATGTCCCCAGCGCATATAGAGATTCATGCCAAGAATGAGACCGCCTAGTTGCAGAACCGCTACCAATGCATCGAGGCCCTTGTGGGTCCCGTCTCCAACGATTTTGGGCAGCGGGACGGATGCACAGGTTGCACCCCGCTTCCAGAAAGCAACTAGCCCTGCGACTCCGATCGAGAGAAGAATGACGGAAAGAATGAAGACTCCACTCCATCCTCTGCTGGCCATCATCGGATGCGACAGCAAGACAAAGTCGGCGGCGAGAAGCGGGGCACTCAAAAGGAGGAATGAAATACTCGCGGCTAGTGCCCAGCCCCGCGCGCCTCGTCCTGCATTTTTGAGTTTCCACCAAGCCAGTGCGTTCACGGTGGCAACAATGGGAGGCATCAGGAAGATCAGATATTGGAGCGCAAGGAGCAGAACAGCGCCGGACTTCATCAGCGGCGATTCGGTGTGGAACTGCGCCATTGCACGTGGACCCGATGCCCGGAAGAGCGCCGGAACCATGGATACAGATACTGCGAAGAAGACAAGCGCAGCATTGGCGAAGCAGCCGCGCATGAATCTCTGGAGTTTGAGCATGCAGACTCGCTTTTCCGGGCCGAGGAAGGAAGACCGGGGTGTAGTGGTAGCAATATACATCAGCATCTGGCGCCTATCTGTCAAAAATCAGCAAGGCATTCGCGTTCTGAGCATCGCGTGCCCAGGCGATCTTTCGGGATCACTCGAAGTGCAGGCGGAATTGCCGGTTGATTATGAGGCGCTCTGCAGTGATGCAGGTCGCCGTGAACAAAAAATTGTCGACTCCCCGCGTCGAGATCAAGTTAGGAGTCACCCAGGAACGATCAACCTGGCTTTAGAAATTGAAGATGATCTTCGCCATTGAGAGCCCGCGGCGTCACATAGTGGGTGCCGCTGAAGGTGAAGAGAAAGTTGTACAACCCGGAATTGGGCAAGAAGTAGAATGGATGGCCACCGGATCAGATTCATAGACACCAAGTCCCGGACTCGAACCGGCGTTGGCAGATTCATGAGGAGGCAACATGGAGTGGTTTCTGTTGGCGTGGAAGCGTGGAGCGGAGTTCAGCGGCAGGTCACGCCGAAAGGAATACTGGATGTTCCAACTGTTCAACTGCCTCATCGTTCTTCTGCTTTTAGGGTTCGCGTTTTTACTTGGCGGCGAAAGCGCGCTTAAGTTCGTTACGAACTGTTGCTTCGCTTACTGTGTTATCGCTTTCGTGCCGTCTCTCGCCGTAACTGTGCGCCGCCTGCACGACATCGGCAAGAGTGGCTGGTGGTACTTCATCGGGTTCGTTCCCCTGATCGGAGCAATCATCCTCTTCGTGTTCACCCTGCTCGATAGCGATCCCGATAGAAACGAGTACGGGCCAAACCCCAAGGTCCCCGGTTACGCCAACGTGGTGATCTGATGCCCGGCCTGCTGCCGAGTCGCCAACGCTCTTGAATTAGCGAAACCGGCACTCGAAAGCAGCGCCCGATTCGTTGTCGTGCAGACGTCTTAGTGTCTATGATCGATTGGCTGCGCCTGACCGCGAGGCCGCCAACCGTTATCAAGCCGCTTTTTGAGGTCTCTCGCTTCCGAAAAAAGCCAGCCTCAGATCGGCGCCGAAGGATCTATGGCGTTTGCCGAAAACCGCGAGACCAGCTGTCCCAATCGCAAAAAGAGCAAGAGGGAATGCAAAACTCACGATGGTTTGAATGATGCCGACCGAGGAAAACTGCAAGATGGCAATATCTGCAAAAAGGAACGGAAGACTCACCACCGTCAGCCCAAGGCTCGCAGTACACGCCTGGCGCCGCGCCGTTGGAATGCCCTTCCTCAGCGCCTGCCACGCTACTGCGCTCAAAAGCGCCGCAGTAATCGGTGAAAGCAGGCTCAGCAGCCGTACACCTGCAAACAAAATACCGAGGTTATTCAGCGCTGGAGACGCAGGCTGAAAGTGAACCGCGCCCGGATCCCGGAGAATCGTCGAGATCGAGGAAGTGACAACCAAGGCCAGGGTAATCGCCGCACCGGCGAAGCAGTTGGGGAGAATTCTCTGAAGTTTCGGCATCGTTGAGTCTCTCTTCTTTTAGGACGGGGAACTGAGATGTCGTCAATATACCCAGCGATCCTTAAAGACGGACCACGAAAAACAAATCGCTGCACGTTCTCAAGTACTCAGATTGTGGATCGATAGAGATTACGCTTGATTACCGAAGCGTCATTGAGAATATCCGGTTTTCGGAGCGGACACGTAACCGACGCATTATCTGAGGGAAAGCCTTCCTCCCGCTCCATAGGTCAAAAGCACCATGGAGCGGAGGCCGCCACCTCGGGCATTTTAGAAACCTCGAGCATTTAGAAATTGAAGGTAATCTTCGCAGTGAGGGCGCGCGGCGTCACATAGTGGGTGCCGCTGAAGGTTGAGAGAAAGTTGTACAGCGCGTAGTTGTCGGTAACGTTCACCGCGGTAAGATCCAGATCGACCTTGTAGCGATCGGCGTGGAAGATGTTGTTCTTTCCCGCAGAGACATCGAAGAGGTTCCGTGGCGCGATGCGCGGCGGGTTGTGATCGTTGTCTCCGGTGCCTGGTGCCGGAATCCGTACCAGCGAAGAACTGTACTGCGAGGCCAGGCAAACGGCGGGGAGCGGATTGCCAGGCGTGGCGCGCTCTCCGTTGCACGTCAGGCCTGCCTGGAATTCCTCGTCAGCGGTCAATGCACTCAGATCCACCGCCGGCTGGCTGTTCAGGGTTGTCGACGTCGGATCGCAAGCGCTGTTCGGATCATTCGACAACGGGTTATAACAGGGAACCGAACCTGCGACCTGGCCCGAGTCGAAACGCCAATTGATTCCGCCCCAGAGCCCGTTCAGCATCTTCCCACGCGACAACGTATATTGCGCATGCGTGGTCTGGTTGAAATTCTCGTCGTGATCGATGCGGAACGGCAACCCGGCCTGACCGACCGTCGCGCCCGCCCCCGCAACTTGCGGCGGATAGAATCGCGCGGCAACCGAGGACATCACCGAGTAGGCAGTAAAACCGTGGTAGTCCGGCACGCTTACGTGTAACGCATAGCCTGGGATCTTGGAATTGTGCCAGTCGATCGGAAATGTGATCGGCGTGTTGCCCAGCACGCTGAAGTCGAATGCATTGTGGGTGTACTTCCAGATGTACTCGCCGCTGAAGATGAGGTGTTTGCCGAAGGCCTGCTCCAGCCCTGCATGGAATTCATTGCGGAATCCGGGCACTTCGGCAGTGGAGACTCCGCTGCTGCAAGAAAGAAGCGGAGCCAGCACCGGGCTCGCACAGCCGTTGCTTGAGAGAACGAGGTTCTCGTTGAATGGCGTTTCAAGCGTGCGCGCGTAGGAAATACGAAGTACCGTGCCCGTAGGCTTGACGGTATAAGCTCCCCCAACACGAGGTTCCACTTGGGTTGCGCTGGTCAGGCCGTTGTAAATGTCACCGCGCATCCCCAGATTCCACTGCCATTGACCAGCTTTGATCTGATCCTCGATGTACAGCGCGGTCTCCTTGATGTCCGCCCGGCCATTGAACCCATATAAGCCGCCGCCACGGGTTAGATCGTAAGGAGCGAGCACCGGGAGATAGTTGGGATTCGTCGCCGCTCCGCCGGCGATACATTCTGAGGGATCGCCAAAGCCGGGCAACGCATTGCCACTCGCATCCACGCACGGGGAATTGTAGATGGCTTCAACGATGCCGAGGTTGTCGTTCTCGCGCAGGAAAGTGTGTGAGAACTGCAGACCGGCCTTCAGGGTGTGAACTCCCCTGGCATAGGAAATGTCGGTGTGCACCCCGGCATTCGTCAAAGTACGCCCCTGGGCAATCGACGAAGTCTGCAGGTTTGCCGGGCCGAGGTCCGCGAGCGGATTTCCGCTGGGGTAATAGTTGTAGTCATCGCGTCGAACGAATGCGCCAAAATTGAAGACCGCGTCGTTGTTGATGACGCGGGTATAAGTTGGCGAGATATTGATGGTGCCAATCTGCGAGCGTTGGTCCGCATTGCCGATCATCCCGAATGTCGGGGTCGTTGTTGCACCACCGGCGATCACGTTCTGGACGTTGAGATTGTCGAAGGCATTCGGGTTCTGGAACCAGGAACGGCTGTAGTTGAGGTCCACATTGACGGAGTCGGCTGAGGAAAAGCTGTAATCCACGCGATCAAAGAAGTTTTCTTCGTTGCCCTTATCGTGGAAGACCGAGAACTCCGACGGATCGAGAAAACGACCTGTATTAAGCCCGTCGAGTTCGATGAAGTTGCCCCAATTCTTTCCCCCATAAGACAGGTCAACTCCGGCATTGGCAGTCCCAAAAGCCCCATAGGAACTGTAGAGGCTGCCTGTGGGGCGGGTTACACCCTGCCCGGATCGCGTCGTAGCCACAATCACAAGGCTCGTCTTGTCCCCGTACTCGGCCGGGGGCGCGCCGGCGATCACTTCCAGCGACTGGATGGAGTTGGAAGGAAGCTGGTTGGAGAAAACCTTGCTCTGCTGATCAGTAATAGCCTCGCCATCTACCGAAAATGAGTTTGAAGCATGATCACCCATCCCGTGGAAAAGACCGTTGGAATCCGCCGAGACACCGGGGGTTGTGGCCGTGACCAGCGAACTGAGCGAAGAGGTCGTGCTCTCCAGGGGCACTTTGGCGAAGAGATCACGATCCACGTCGGTGTGAAAAGTCGGATCCGTCTCGACAAGGTCGCCGGAATTGGCCGCAACAGTGACGGTGGAGGCAGCTGCCTCGATTTGCATGACCAGCTTAAGGGTGGTGCCCACCGCAGAACGAAGCACAAAGGCCTGGCTCTGCGGAGCAAAGCCTGGAGCTGAAATACTGATGTTGTAGTTGTTGAACGGCACATTGTCGATTTCGAACTGGCCGGTTGCGTCGGTTTGTAAAGTGCGGTTGAGCCCGCTCACCGAATTGGCCAGATGCACTGTCGCACCCGAAATGACTGCGCCCGATGGATCGGTCACCGTGCCGTGAACCGATCCAGCATTGCCGCTTTGAGCTGCGAATGCAGCCATGGCCGCAAGCAAAAAGCCTGCAAGGGGAAGAATGCGCGAAATCTTGCCGCAATATGACGGCATAGGGGTAAGCCTCCGTATGTTGACTGAATATGAAGTCGACCGTGTAAGCGCACGGCGGGGTCAGTGCAACGGCGGCATCATTCCGAGAGTGCCTGGTCGATGGATTGGCGATGTTGCGCCTGTTAAGACAGGGCGGGAAAATGGACCAGATGCGAGGTCAGAACGAAGCCAGGCAGACGCGAGGCGGAGGGCGGATAAAGAGTTGCGGATGCCAGATTGTTCCAATTGGGCGGACCTCGACAACCGGTGACAGTGTCTCGATCTGCACCACGATAATCGCCGCCACAGCAGCGGCAACCGGCGCCGCGGTATGGAGCGCGATGCAAAGAGGACAATGGTCAGCGTCGGTGTCGACTGAGTGAACGTGTGCTACCTGGATGACAGTGAGCAGCGCCAGCAGTGCCAGGCAAACCAGCACGACGACGACGTAGGCCCTGGGCCTCGCCTGCCGATCACTACCCATCCACATGTGAAGTCCGGTCAAACTCAAGCTTCCTTCGGAGATACGACTACTTCAAGAATACACAGCATTGGATGCGTGTCAGACCCAGATGTCACCGTGTAAAAGGCAGCTGAAGTAATGCAGCGCAAACGAGAGAGACTGGCAAACGTCTAAACTGTTGGGCAATGAAGCATTTCTCCCAACTAACTCCGGTTCTCTCGGTAGCCATTGCAGGTGCGCTGCTGGCGGGACTCCCCGCCCGCTCCCAGGAGTCGGACCAGCAGCAGAATAGAAAGGTCCTGACACCCGACTCCCCCGGACTGGCCCATAACCATCGGCTCATCCTCAAGGACGGAAACTACCAGGTTGTCAGAAAATATGAAATCGTGGGCGACCGTGTCCGGTATATGTCGTTGGAGCGTGGCGGCGACTGGGAGGAACTACCCTACGGCCTGGTCGACTGGCCAGCTACAAGGAAGTGGGAGCAGAATCATACCGGTCCGTTTGAGGGCCCCGGGGAAGCCTCGCCCGGCATGAAAGAGGCTGAGGAACTCGACAAAGAAGAGTCCGCGGAACGAAGTGAGCAGAAGGCCCGGACTCCGGAAGTGGCCAAGGGCCTGGAACTGCCCGATGAAGACGGCGTGTTCGTGCTCGACTACTACCAGGGGACACCGGAACTGGTGGAACTGGCGGCCTCTGACCTGGGTATGAACCAGAAGAGCCGGAAAGGACTTGCCACCTTGAATCCGATGGCTGGATCAAGGGCCACGCTCGAGTTGCAGGGAACCCACGCCAGGATTCACCTGCACGTAGACGATCCGGCGATTTATATTTCTCTGGAAAGCAAGGACCAGGTAGACCAGGTCCTGTCGCACGCAATGACAGTGCAGACGCACGGCGGTCAGCAGGTCGCTGCGACGCACAAGCACGGAGCGCAATCGCCGCAGTCGGGATTCGCGATTGTTAAGGTGGATGAGCGCAAAGAGGTAAGAATTATCGGTGCTGTCCACGTGAGCCCGACGGGAAATGTGACGCAAAGCGAGGATGTGATTCCGGCCAAGGTGGAGTTGATGCCGGGCAAACACTGGCTGAAACTGACGCCGGAGACGCCCCTCATCATGGGGGAATACGCGCTGGTCGAGATTCTGTCGCCATCGGATGTCAGCGAGTCGGTGTGGGATTTTCGCGTAGATCCCCGCACGGGGGACAACCCCTCCGCTCTGGGACCCATCCTCAAATAAACTGCCGGAACCTGCTATGGAGCGGAACGGCGTGCCAGCTTGAGCCGGCGCTGCTCCCACTCCTCACTCGAAAAGATGCGCGGGCCAACTTCGATGAGCCGCGGCATCATGTTGAAGACCGCTACCCTCGACCACGGGCGGCCGTCCCGAGTCCGAAAGCCTTTCTCGTTCAGATCGCTCACGATGGCCGCGTAGGAGAAGTCCTGGGCCAGAAGATCCATCATGAGCAGAAGGACCTTGTTCTCGTGCGGATCCACTTCGAGACGCTTGCAGTCCTGGGAGATGCGAAGACCGAACGGAATGTCCTCGTTGAAAACGCCCCCTTCGGGTGGGGTTTCCGAATCGGGCAACTCGCGCCGCCACTCAATTGAGACCATCTGCCATCCCGCAGCCGTGCGGCCTCGGATCACGTCCGAACTGAAGGGTTCAGACACCACGTCACGAATGCGCTCGAAATAGGCCATTGGAGCCTCCGGAACACACTGCAATGCAATTGCAAAGAGCAATTGAATCGCCACCGGCCACACCGCGTGGCGGCCTACATTGCATTGGATGGGAAAGGGTTAGTGTATTGGATAATAAGATCCGCAAGTATCCGATTGGCCGGTTTCGAAAATTCCTGTTCGGGAATGAACAACCAAGAAATTGCCATGGATCGAGCCTGAACTGCCTCTGAAACACCTGTTGCCTGGAAGAAAAAGACTGATACAATTCCTCATCTCCCCGAGAAAAACCGCATGCACCGAGGCTCCGCTGGAACCCTCGTGCGACTGGAAGAAACCAACCGAAATGATCGACTATTACGAGTTCCTGCAAATCAGCCCCAAAGCCGACAACGAAACGATTCATCGCGTGTACCGGTACCTCGCTGGGCGCCTGCATCCCGATAACCCGGATTCGGGAGACACGGAGATGTTCCGTTTGCTCAAGGCAGCTTACGACACGCTTTCAAACCCATCAAAGCGGGCTGAGTACGATGCGACGTGCAGACAGGAACCCCAGGAGGATAAACCGCTGTCCAGGAACATTGATTTTATGGACACGGTCGAGGGGGAGTTGAACCGCAGGTTAGCCGTATTGGCGGTTCTCTACTTCAAGCGTCGCACCAATCCTCGGCTTCCCGAGGTTCCATTGGCGGAGCTTGAACGGCGAATGGGATTTCCGCGGGACTATCTGGATTTCACAACCTGGTATCTGGCCAGCAAGAAATACATCGTCCGGGCAGATAATTCAGATTTCACGCTCACCGCTGAGGGTGTCGACTTCATCGAAACGCAGCGCGCGAACCTGCCCATGCTGAACAAGTTGCTAACCGATGGCAGTGGGCAGTCCGTCGCTGCCTCCGTCGCGCGAAAAAAGCAAGCAACACATGCCGGATCCGGGAAAAAGGCGATCATCCTTCCTTCTTCGGATGCGGTGTGGGTGGAGCGGCGCCAGGGAGATGGCGATCGGCGTCAAAGGCTGGAGGATCTTCGTGCGCTTGGATTCGACCGGCGCATGGGTTCGAATGATCGGCGAGTAAACATCGGTGATCGACGAAAGAAAAAGGGAGACCGCCGCTCGTACGCGATCGTCACCACAGATGGCACTCCGCCTTCAATTCGCATTCAGTGATTCGCAGGATCTTCATTTTGCGGTGAAGATGGCTGTGGGCATATTTCGGGATTCCCGAACGGCCTGGCCCGGCCGGGTCCGAAGCAGGACTCACCGAACCGCTCATCATGAAGAGACATGAAAGCACGAACCCGGCGGATTTCTCCCCCGCAATGAGCACACGTGACATCCCGGCCGTCGCGTCGGCAGCGGAGAGTGAGATAGTTCGAGATCTCCTCTTGTGTTTTCGCCAGGCTCATTCGCTTTGGAGTATCCACTCACCACTCCTAATTGGTCGAAACGCGCCGGCCCTTACTCGCGCACGCTGATGCCCAGGGTCTTCATCTTGCGATAGAGATGACTCCGTTCCAGCCCGAGGAGTTCGGCTGCGCGGCTCACATTATTACGCGCTTCCTCAATCTTTTTAAGAATGTAGTCGCGCTCATAGGCATCGCGCGCCTGCTGGAGGGTGGAGAAATCCTCGGTTGCCCGCGATGCTGATTTATGCGTCAGCGGCGGCAACTGCTTGCGCTCGATGCGAAGGGTTCGCGGATTCAGGATCAGTACACGCTCGATGACGTTCTTCAACTCTCGCACGTTGCCGGGCCAGTGATATTGCTGCAAGACCTCGAGCGCCTCATCGCTGATCTCCATGCGCGGGCGTCCGTACTGGCGGCCGAAATCCGCCAGGAATTCGCGGACGAGGAGCGGGATATCCTGCTTGCGCTCCCGCAGTGGCGGCACGAAAAATGGGACAACATTCAGGCGATAGAAGAGGTCCTCCCGGAAGTTGCCCTTGGCAATCTCTTCTTCGAGATCCTTGTTCGTGGATGCGATAAGCCGGACATCGACTCGGATCGGCAGGGATCCACCGACCGGCGTAAACATCTGGTCATCGAGGGCACTCAGCATTTTGGCCTGCGTCTTGAGGCTCATATCTCCCACTTCGTCGAGGAAGAGCGATCCGCTGTCGGCACGCTCGAGGGTGCCGCGCTGCTCAGACGGACCACCGGACTGCGCGCCGTGACGATATCCAAACAGCTCAGACTCAATATGGTCTTCGGGAATCGCGGCGCAGTTGAGCTCGACAAAAACGCGATCGCGCCGCAGGCTCTCAGCGTGAATCGCCCGGGCGATGAGTTCCTTACCTGTTCCAGACTCGCCGTAGATGAGGACGCGACCATTCGTCGGGGCCATCAGGCGTATTTGCTGGCGCAAGGCCTTCACGGGAACGCTTTCCCCGGTGAGCGCCGCGCCGAGGCTGAACTGGCGCTTGAATTCAAGGTTCTCATGACGCAGGCGGCGAGCTTCCACCGCGTTCTTGATCACGATCAACGTGCGGTCCAGCGACAGCGGTTTCTCGAGGAAGTCGTAGGCACCGAGTTTCGTGGCCTTCACAGCTGCCTCAATCGTGCCGTGTCCGGAGATGATCACGACTTCGGGCCGCTTTTCAGCATCGAGCGCGTGGATGTCGGAAAGGACATCGAGGCCGTCCCGATCGGGTAGCCAGATATCGAGGAGAACTACATCGTAGGGCGCGTCTTCGATCAGCACCAGTCCTTCAGCGGCGGTGGCAGCCGAAGATACCGCATACCCTTCTTCGGAGAGGATCTCTTCCAGCGATGTTCGGATCTCCGCTTCATCATCCACCACCAGCACATGATTCATGAGTGCGCCTCACTGGCAGTGGTTGCCGGCGCGGCACCCGGCTCGCGGACAGGCGCTTCAGGCTGATCCAGCAGCGGAAGTCGAATGAGAAACCGCGCGCCCTTGGGGGAGTTGCTTTCCGCACGAATGGAGCCGCCGGTCTCCTGAACAATCTTTGCAGCAATCGAGAGGCCCAGCCCGGTGCCGCGATGCTTGGTCGAATAAAACGGCAAGAACAGCCGTTCGCGCATCTCCTCGGTAAGACCGTGGCCAGTGTCGGAGACTTCGATTTCGACCGCGGAACTGTCTTCACTGAGCGAAGTTCGCAGGCACAATACGCGCAAAAGACTGCCCTGCATGGCCTCTGCAGCGTTGTCAATCAGGTTGGCAAATGCCCGCCGGAGAGATCCTTGATCAGCAAGAACCAGTGGCAATCCGGGTTCGAGATCGCGCCTGACCGTGATGCCCTCTAGTCGACCGGCAAAAAGTGCGAGCGCCTCGTCTGCAATCTGGTTCATGTCACACGGTCGCGGCTGCGGCGCCGGAAACTGCGCGAGGGCGGAAAACTGATCGACCAGCGTACGTAGTGTTCCCACGCAGGCGAGGATGACTTCACTGCACTTGCGAATGATCGAAGGTGAATCCGCCTGGCTGCGGTCGAGATGACGGCCAATCCGCTCGGCCGAAAGCGCGATAGGCGTAAGCGGATTCTTGATTTCGTGAGCCACGCGCTGCGCCACCTCTTTCCATGCGAGCTGACGCTGCGCGCGAAGAAGTTCTGAAGTATCTTCGACGACCAGTACAGTCCCTGGCCGGCCATGCGCGAGTTCAAGGCGAGCACTGGTGACGGCGAGGTGCATGTTGCGGCCGCGGAGAACGAAATCAATTTCAGTAGACGCCGCTCCCATGCGCTGACCGCGGCGGATGACGCCCGCCAATTCGTCAATGCACTCGGGCGGCAGGAAGGCATCGAGCTTCTGATCGCGCAGCCGGGAGTTTTCGTCCTGCCCCATCAATACGGCAAAGGCCCGATTGGCCTGGAGCACGGTTCCGGCCGCGTCAAGTGTGACTAGCCCGGAGGGAATGGTTTCCAAAATGATTTCAAGCTCGCGGCGGCGCTCTTCAATCGCCTGGTTTGCCGCGGTAAGTTGCGCGGAAGAAGTCTCAGCCAGCTTTCGGCTGGCATCGAGATCCTCTGCCATGTGATTGAACGAGCGGACAAGCTCCGCCATTTCTCCAGTCGAAACCGACCCTACGCGATGCTCATATTTCCCCGCAGCGATTTCATCCATGGCATCGGCGAGAGCTTCCACCGGGCGGGTAATCTGCTTCGAAAGAAACAATGCCAGCCACACGCTGGAAAAGAAAACCACCACCGTGATCAGCAACAGCATCAGGAAAAAAGTGGCGCGGATGCTGTTGCGCGAACGGAACAGATCCCAATACTCGGCCGCACCTTCGCGGATGCGCGCCGTGGTCTGGGTCAACCCCTGGGGCATGGGCAAAGCGGCAATGATTGTTTTGCCCGAAGCAGCGGCCGATTTGCCCAGTGCGTAGTCGGCGCCCGCGATGCGGATCACGGGTTCGTCGTTGTGCTGCGCCGACTCGAGAATGCTTGCGGAGAGCGGCCCGTGCAATGGAATGTCAGACTGCAATTTGGTGGCGCCCGCTTTTTCCGGCAACCAGGGGATCAGGCTGGCCTGGCTGTTCTCAGCCGGAGCCTGGAAACTCGCGACCACCTGGCGACCGCTTCCGTAAACCACGACAAAGCCGCCCTGGAGACTGATCCGGTGCGACTCGAGAACTTTCTCGAGTGCCGAAGCATCCTCGTCCGCCGCGCCGGTGGCGGCAATGGATTCGGCTTCGCTGCGGGCGTTGCTGGTCACATACTGTGCCAGTTCAAGCACCACTCGCGTTGAATCCTCGTGCAGTTGCGAAGTATTCGGAGAAAACCAGCGATCGATGGAGCGGTTCATCAGCTGAAAGCTGAAAAGAAACATGAAAACCGCGGGCGTCAGCGCAATGAGCATGGCGCCGACCACCATCCGCGTCCTCAGACGCGATCCCAGCGCGCTGCTGCTCTGATCTGCATAGAGCTTCAGAATTGCCCGAAGCAGCAACAGCAGGAATACGAGGAGGGACAGAAAGACAACCACAGTAAGACCGGTAAAGGCCAGAGTCTCGCCCGAAGTTTCAGGATTCAGGAACCGGATGTTGGAGGTATTGAAGGCCTGCAGGACGCCGAGAAACGCAAAGATGAGCAACACACCGGCTCCCAGAAAGAGCACGGTTCTGCGCCGCGAGTCGCCTTCGAGCTGCATGCGGCGATTATAGGCGCACGCAAAACCAGGCTGCCATTGCACAGCCACCTGGGAAGTGGGCTGCAACGAGGGGCACCGCATCCTTATGCTTTCCCACTTCGTCCATTAGGAAGAGGAAAGTTGCCGTGAAGAAAGTATTGTTAGTCCTGTTTCTGGTTGTGCCTTCGTTTGCCCTGTCTGAGAAGCCGGCGCCGAGTCCGGCAGATTATCCCATCACCGTGCATGTGCAGTCATCGCGCATTGCACTCGATTGCAGCGATGTCACCAGCGGAAACAGTGTCTGCTTCTTCAATCAGCATCTGAACGTGACGATCGATGGCAAGAAAAATGAACTGGTCGGAAACCGCCGAACCAAAGGTGTGTATGTGCTTCGCTTGGGCGACTACAAGGCCAAAGTCCTCAAAGAGGACTTGTCACGAACCTATGAGTATCAGCGAAGTTATGAATTCCTGTTTGCAGACGGTACGACTTGCGATTTCCAAGTAATGGGCGAGTCAGAATAAAGTCGAGTCCGCCCGCACAAGGTTGCCCTACTACGGAAAGGTAGACGGTGCTCGACCGCCCGCGAAACTATCCGAGCACGATGTCTGTCGCCGTCCACTCGCGCTGCTGGCTTTCGGCAACTCCGCGATAGGTGATCTTGCCCGCGTAAGTGTTCAGCCCTTCTGCAAAGCCGGCGTCCTTCTTCAGTGCCTCGCGCGCGCCCAGGTTGGCGATCCGCATCAGGTATGGGAAGGTCGAGTTGGTGAGGGCCAGGGTTGAGGTATGCGGCACCGCACCGGGCATGTTGGTTACGCAGTAGTGCACCACTCCATCAACGGTGAAGCTGGGATTCGAGTGCGAGGTGGGTCTCGCGGTTTCCACGCATCCGCCCTGGTCGATGGCAACATCGACGATCACCGAGCCCTTCTTCATCTGCGAAACCATGGCGCGGGTCACAAGTTTGGGCGCCGTAGCTCCGGGGATCAGAACTCCGCCGACAACCAGGTCGGCTTCGCGGGTAGCCTGCGCGACGTTGTAGCTGTTGGACGCCAGGGTGTAGAGACGTCCACCGAAAAGATCGTCGAGTTCGCGAAGGCGGTTGAGATTGACATCGACGAGGGTCACTTTGGCGCCGAAGCCAAGCGCGATCTTTGCAGCGTTCGTGCCCACGATTCCGCCCCCGATGATGGTGACGTACGCTGGCGGAACACCTGGGACGCCGCCGAGAAGAATGCCACGCCCGCCGTGCTCCTTTTCGAGATAGGCAGCGCCGACCTGAACGCTCATGCGCCCGGCAACTTCGCTCATCGGGGTAAGCAGCGGCAATGCACCATTGCGATCGCGAACCGTCTCGTAGGCGATCCCCGTCACCTTGGCCTCGAGAAGTTTGTTGGTGAGGTTGGGAACAGGAGCAAGATGCAGATACG
The DNA here is from genome assembly GCA_036495975.1 of Occallatibacter sp. Taxonomy (GTDB): domain Bacteria; phylum Acidobacteriota; class Terriglobia; order Terriglobales; family Acidobacteriaceae; genus Telmatobacter. The sequence continues at coordinate 268,042 of DASXLY010000122.1, forward strand.
TGAAGAGAACCAGGCCCTCGCGGAAATATGGATACTCTGACTCGATCGGCTCCTTCACCTTGACGACCGTTTCGGACTTGCCCCATACATGTCCGGCATCGCCAACGATCTCGGCACCCGCGGCCTGATACGCGTCGTCGTCAAATCCAGACAGTTCGCCCGCGTGAGTTTCCACCAATACTTTGTGACCGGCCTCGGTTAATGCGCCGACGGCGGCAGGCGTGACGCCTACACGGGCTTCGTTGTCCTTTATCTCTTTGGGAACGCCGATGATCATGAGTGCTGGCTCCTTCCAGTTTCGGGTGCTCGGAATTTGAGTTGGGGAGGGCTCACTGGAAGGCAGCGCGCCGGATAACCGGGTTCCTTGGGGCAGGGCTTGATCCGGCACTGCGACTCATTGCGGCTTCCAGTGAGAATCATCCTAAGACTCTCGGGGGTTTCAATGTGTGCAAAGTTCGTGTTAAAACATCCCATTGGGAATGAATTGTGAATGGGAAGGCCTCGCAATGCAAGAAACCATCATAAAGGAGCCGGGCGGCGCGCAATCGCCCGACATGGACGATTTGGATCTCGCGATCCTTCGTTACCTCGAACGGCACGGCCGCGCCACCAATTTTGAAGTTGGAGAGGCAGTCGGTCTTTCCGCTTCGGCGGCTTCTCGCCGGATCCAGGCGCTGGAAGCCATGGGAGCCATCCGTGGTTATCGGGCACAGGTCGATGATCGGCTTCTCGGCAAGCGGATGACGGTCTATATCCGGGTGACCCTTGAACGGCAGTCGGCTCCGGTGCTAAGCGCCTTTGAATCGGCGGTGCGGCATTGCAAGGAGATCGTAAGCTGCCACCTGATGGCCGGTCAGTACGACTACATGCTGGTGGCGCGCGTGGCTGGAATCGACGATTACGGCCGGCTGCACCAGAACGAACTGTCGCGGTTGCCTGGAGTTACGCGGCTGGAGACGAGCTTTGCCCTGAGAGATGTTCTTGATGGAAGCCGCCTTTAGAACATCGGCGCGAACCTAGCTTGTTACTTCGACTCCGGATGCCTTTCGATGACACGGAGTTCGATTTATGGTTACGGCGGTACTTTGATTCGGGTATTACTGCCGTGGGAGAATCCCACAGGCCTTCTGGAAGGCCGTAGTTATGTTTGAGTCAGACCAGCACGAGATTGATGAGGAGTACGAAGGCTATCGGCATCCGGCGCCACCGTCTCCTCCGCCGTCCGCGACGAGCCCCGCACAATCGCAACCAGCACCGACCCCAACAGCTGTCGCGGTTCAGGAACCCGTCGCCAAGGAAACTCACCAGGAGCATGCCCAGGAAGCAGCCGAGGAAGAAGATCCTCAGGCGCAGCAATTCGACCAGAATGAGAACGAAGAGTTCGTCGATCCTGCGGAAGGAGCTCCTCCGCAAAAAAAGAAACCCAACGTGCTGCTGCTTGCTGGGTTCGCGGCTCTCGCGATCTTTGCCGTTGCGGCCTTCTATGTTGCCCGCCCCAAAGACAACACGCCGCAGGCCGGCGATCTGGGACCCGGCATTGTGGCTGCAGACGGGCTTCGGGGCCACCTCCAGACCAAATGGGAAGGCGACGCAAAGACCGGCAGGCTGGCCTATCAGCTGCGCATCGAGCCAATGGAAGACCGGTGGCAGGCAGGATTCTCGCACGTGGTTCTCACTCCTCCCATGCCGCTATCGGTAAATGTTCGGCTTCTGGACTCGACCGGCTTCGCGCTGTGCGGAAAGGAAGTGGATTTCCATTTCGATCCGCAGAGGACAGCGGTCCCAACTCCCACCCTGGCGGACGACAAGAAGATGTCGAAGGCCGAGCGGACTGTTGCGCTGGAAGCCGCGCGCCAGAGCGCGATGATGCAGATGCAAGCGGCAGAAGCGACCCGTGAGCGCGGAAAGGACATCTTCCAGAGCCAGACCTCTACTGACAATCAGGTGAACGCAGTGAATGTGCAGGGAACGCTGCCTTGCTCTCCCGACCAATATCGTCGCGCCGACTACTGGGATTTCAATACCAATTTCCCAACGTTGGAACAACAGGCCATGCTTCTCGACCCCAGGGGAGCGCTGGCCAGGGGCGAATTCGCGCCGCCGCCGCATCCCGGCAGACGCACCCTGTCGCGGCTGCCTTCCGAGGGATTCGTGATCCAGGGCGATGATCGGGTTACGGGATATGATTCGGCGCACGGCACTTTGTGGGCGGAGGGCAAAACTTTCCAGATCGACAAGCGCTTCGGCCAGGTCACTGCGAGTGCGTGGGCGAGTAACTACGCGCTGATCCACTACCGCTGCGATCAATATGCGAATTGCGCGCTGAGCGCCGCAGGCGAAGCCGCCGTGCTCCACGCCCGCCTGAACGAATAGCTGGGAGAACGTGGGTGCCCCAGAGCCTTGCCCTGAGCAAAGTCGAAAGGTCCCTCGCATTTCGGGACCTGGGATAGCACGAACCTCCGCCATTGGGATTCCTGCGAGAGACCTGGGTGCCCCAGGTCCCTCGCATTTGGGGCCTGGGATAGCACGAACCTCCGCGGTTCTGATTCCTCAAATGAAAAACCTTGGGGTCCCCGGAACCTCAGTCAGTTGTCAATACCCAACCCTCCCCAAATCCAGGCCATCCACCTCATTCCATTCAAGATATTTTTCCTCTAAACTTTGCGTGTTATTACTCCCGATTCCGTAAACTTGTTTCAGTAGCAAAAGCGACATGTTGAGCGTGGAGAAAACCATAAAGCCGCAGATCCGGGCCACACTTCTCGCTAAGTCTTTAGTTTTGACGATTTTAGATCTTAACTCCCTTGTTTTCAATGACATACAAGTACCCCATTGGAAGCTAAGTTGCACGGAATGAAGAACTTGCCTCAAAAACGCAGAAAAAAATCGCAGATGGCTCCGGGTTCAGGATCAGGCGGGTGGCCCGTTCGTCGATTTTTGAAGTAGCGATGCAGCGTTAGGGAAATCTGCGCGATGGGCGGGATCGGCCGGCGATCGAAGCGCTATTACGATAAGGACCATGCCGTACGGTTTGAAGCGGTTCCGAACCCCCAGCGATTCTGGTGGCGCAGTCTGAAGGCACTTAAGCAGACAACGTCGCGCAGGCTTCGGGAAGATCGCGAGCGGTTCTGGAATTGTCGGCGCGTCTCATCGTGCATGCAAGCGTCGTAACACGAAAGACGCATTGAATGCATGCCGAACCAAAGGAAGCCATGCAGCTAGTTCCCCAGGTTCCTCCCACTCAGGGACCTGGGAGAGCTTCGCGAGACGGGATCAGGGATCAATCCGAGTGCGCGTTTGTCAGTGCATTCTCCTGTGCTGAAACGGCATGCCAGCGGCCGTCTCGGATCACAAAGACATCGGTGAAGAGATTCCTCGAGAGGATGTGACCGTTCGCATCCCTGTTGACGACAATTCCTCTCGCGATGGCGGTGTTGCCGTAATCCTTCACGGAGAGATTCTCGATGCGTGTGCTGGCGGTGGAAGGCGCCGGCTTTTGAGCGCGGTAGTAGGCGAGGAACTGGGCTTTGGTGATGAACTCTCCGGCTGCTGGCGCTGGGCGGACGAAGTCGTCGGCAATGATTTGGTCGAGCGCTGCAACGTCGGCGGTTTGAATTGCATTGAGCCAGCGGTCTTCAAGACGGGTGATTTCCTTTGTCACTCTGTTGCTTTCGTTTTCGCCCGACTGGGCAATGATGAGTGACGAACCAACAAGCAATACCGCAAAGGTCAGAACATGGGAAACCAATCGATGGCTATTCTTCATGCGCACTTCCGTTTCAATTCTCAGAAATCCAGACGCCCCTGCGCAACCATTCAGTTGCAGGAGCACGCGCCGGTGGCGTCGGGTTGTGTTGTGCACGAGCCGATCTGGACCGGGGGACCGATGGCCTTGATGCACGCGACATGTCCTGCCCTCGCTTTTGGCGACGCGACGGGGACTTGCGCAGAGGAGACTCCACTGTCGGTGACGTTCCCGGCTGAGTCATATTTGGTCAGGTCTCCGGTGGTGCCGCTGCCGTCGCTGATCTGCACCTTGGCGCCGGAGCCATGATAACCGTTGAGGCCGGACGAGAGGACCGTATTCCCTCCCACCTGAAAGGACTCGGCCCGCACAGGACTGGTCACCGTGAGGGCGTTGTGGATAGTGGTGGCGCCGTTCTTCTGCACGAGGAAGGTGTAGGCGTTGTTGGCCGCGTTAGTGACGGACACCGCGGCAGCGTCTTCGCCGTTGGCATCGGGAGTGATGCGGATGGCCGCAGCACTGGACGCAGGCAGGAAGACGTTGCTTCCGTCGTCACAGAACTGCTGGCGAAGAGCTGACGAGAATGTGTAGTCGTAACAGCCGATGGGATGCGGTCCCACGCTGGGCTTGAACTGGCGCCTGAGAACTTCGAGGACCGACGCGTTGCCGTTCCACCACGATTCGATGTCGGCCTGGGGAATGCTGGCGAAGTTGCTCTGCGGCCCAGCGCGTCCAGCAGGATTGGAGACGATGGACCACTGCAGATCGGAGCCTCCGCCGAGAGGCCCGGCTTCGAGCGCGGCGTACATGGCTCGTTCGACCCACAGGCCGTCGTACCAGTAGGAGCCGCTGTTTTCATCGGTGACCAGAAAGGCCGAGGTCCCGTGAGTGGTTCCGGAGCGGTTGCCGTTGATGGTTGCGGCAATGCCGAAGATCTGGCTCATGGCGAGGGATGGGCGGCCGGGAGGGCCGGGATCGAGTCCGGTTTCGTTGAAGACGTTCGCTTCCACTCCGTAGGTGAGGGAGTTGATGCTGCCGTGGCGCTGGATGGCAATGGGATTGATGCCCCAGACGCCGTTGTGCCGATCGCCGGGGTTGTTCTGCGAAACCATGAACGCGCCCACGCACGGTGCTGCCGAGGATGCAGCCGTGTAGTTGCAGTTGTGGTAGGCGTAAAGGGGCGCCGTGTCGTTCACTCCGTAGTCAGAGGACACGATGCGGGTGACAGGCGTGACGTAGGGATCTCCCTGCGCCGTGGAGGTTTGCACGTGCGTCGCCGCATCGACGATGGATTGATTGAAGACGGGGCTCGTCCACGCCAGCGGAGCAGCGGGCCCGGAGATGTAGCTCTGGTTCAGCCGCGCGTTGGGATGGAGAGCGTTGTTGCGGGTGAAGACTTCAGAGAGCTTGAACACGGGCGCGGTGAGCAGGCTCTTGAGCGCCAGGCTCGGATGGGTCGGATTCTGCGGATCCGGCGGCGATTGAGTGCAAGCAAACATCGGGCCAATCATGAGAATGAAGGCGGCGGAATAATGCGAAAACAGGCGCATAAGGTGGGGGAAACCTCGCGTGATTCTGCGAGCGTATCAAGAGCGCTCGCCGTCTACAACTGAGACGAGTTTCGCGTGGGTGGAGATTGCGGCTATTGAGCCTTGCTCACTTTCAGAAAATCCAGATTGGTTCCATTCTGTCGGGCCCAGCGAATGCTCTGGATCAAATCTCCTTGATTTGGGACGGAGACTCGCTCGCCCGGAAAATAAACGGCGAGACAATTCGCAGACCAATGCCTAGCTACGAAATGGAGGAGTGATTGATAGGCAGCCCCCAGTTGCCCCGTCTCGCGCAGACCCGCACATCGCCTACCCGGCAGGTCGACGGCAAACCAGGCTCGATGCTCGTCCCAAGGCTTTTGCTGAGCAAGCGGAAGGGGTGGTCCACAAACGGAATAGCGATCGGCAACTGCGTGCAATGCGAAGGTGAGAGGGCTGACGCGAATCGCGAAGTTATGGGGTCCGACGGTACCGACGAGTTCCACCGGTCCCGCAGCACCCCAAGCACCGCGCGCCATATCCACGGCCTCTTCCGCCGTCGGCAATTGAGGGTCGCGGAGGAGCATCACGATGCTCGGCCAATCCTCATCCACGTCTTTCTTCTTTTGGTTTGAGAAAACCGTCCGCAACTTCTCGAACATGTGGCGTTACTCTGCGTTGTCGATCTGGGCACGCTGGAGTTTGTCGCTGTAATCGACGTAGACCGCCTTCCAGGTGGTGAAGAAGTCGATGGCACCGTTGCCCTCGCGGTGGCCGTTGCCGGTGTGCTTCACACCTCCGAAGGGCAGATGCACCTCGGCGCCGATAGTGGGCGCGTTGATGTAGGTGATGCCGGCCTCCAGGTCGCGAATCGCGGTGAAGGCGCGGTTCAGGTCCTTGGTGTAAAGCGCGCTCGACAGGCCATAGTCGATGGAGTTGGCGATTTCGATGCCCTGCTCGAAGGTGTCGAATTCAATCAGCGCGACCACGGGACCGAAAACCTCTTCGCAGGCCAGGTGCATCGTGGGGCTGACTCCGGCAAAGACCGTCGGCTGGAAGAAGGTGCCCTTCGCATAATCTCCGCTGATGAGAGCGTTGCCGCCGCACAGAAGCTTGCCGCCGTCCTTCTTTGCGATCTCGACGTATTTGGCCGAAGTCTCGACCTGGCTCTTATTGACCTGCGGACCGACCTGTACGGACTCATCCAGGCCATTGCCGATTTTCAGCTTCTTCACGCGGTCGACGAACTCATCGGTGAATTTCTTCGCGATGCCCTTTTGCAGAAGGATGCGGCTGGTCGCAGTGCAACGCTGGCCGGTGGTGCCGAAGGCTCCCCAGAGCGCGCCGTCAAGGGCCAGTTCGAGATTGGCGTCGTCGAGAACGATCTGCGCGTTCTTGCCGCCCATCTCGAGGGAGACTGGTTTGAAGGTGGCCGCGGCGCGCTGGGCAACGTGCGAACCCACCTCGCTGGAACCGGTAAAGCTGATAGCGCGAACATCGGGGTGTTCCACAAGCGCATTGCCCGTGGCTCCGCCGCTGCCGCTGACAATGTTGACCACGCCGTCGGGGAGCCCGGCGTCGACGAGCGTCTGCACCAGGTTGTAGACGGAGAGTGGAGTGTCGGTCGCCGGCTTGATAACGCAGGTGTTGCCACCCACGAGCGCCGGGAAGAGCTTCCAGCTGGGGATGGCCATGGGGAAGTTCCACGGCGTGATCAGTCCAACGACGCCGACGGGCATACGGATGGACATGGCGAACTTGTTCTGGAGTTCCGAGGGCGTGGTCTGGCCGAAGAGGCGGCGTCCTTCGCCGGCCACATAAAACGCCTCATCGATGGCCTCCTGCACATCGCCGCGGGCTTCGGCCAGCACCTTGCCCATTTCGCGGGTCATGTCGCGGGCGAACTGCTCTTTGCGCTGCTGCAGGAGAGATCCGGCTCGAACCAGGATTTCGGCACGCTTGGGCGCGGGAACGAGGCGCCAGGTGGCAAAGGCCTTCTTTGCGGCGGCCACCGCCTTGGCTACGTCTTCGGGGCCAGACGACGGAAAGGAGCCAACGATGTCGTCGTGGTTTGCGGGGTTTACGTTCAGGGTGGTTTTGCCGCTCACGGCGGGCATCCACTCGCCGCCAATCAGATTGTGATACGTGGGGTAGGTCATGGGGGTCGGGTCTCAGTTCTTAATTCTTAGTTCGAAGTTCAGAGTTCTTAGTGGTCAGTGATCAGAGGTCAGTGATCAGTTGGAGTCTGGAAGACTGCCTGAACAGGTGATCGGAGACGCTTCCCTTCTCCGTGGAAACCAACTGATTTTAGCGTACGAGGCTATGGAGACGCGTAATTGAGGTTGCCGAACTGGCGGTGTTCATGCGTCACTGAAGCGAAGGCGGACCACCCCTAAAATCGCACTATCGGGTTCGCGCTCTTCCCGCTCTCGACCGATTGCGCGAACGGGGTATTTACAAATGCTCCCCCGGTCTGCACATTACCAGCGGTGTTTGTAGTTGAAGGCCCGACTGGCCGTACAATGTTTTTGAGGTAGAGTACCCTTTACATGTCTCAGAACGGTTATCCTTCGCGTACTTCGCGGTCGCATGGTTTGCGCTCACTTTTCAGCATGTTTTCGAGCGATCTGGCCATTGATCTTGGCACCGCCAACACACTGGTTTACGCCGCCGGCAAGGGCATTGTGGTCAATGAGCCCTCCATCGTGGCCATTAACAAAAACACCGGCGAGGTGGAGGCTGTCGGGAAGGAAGCCAAGGACATGCTGGGCCGCACGCCCGGGAACATCGTGGCCATCAAGCCCATGAAAGACGGCGTCATCGCCGACTTCAAAGTCACCGAGAAGATGCTGAACTACTTCATTCAGAAGGCCCACAACCGCAAGATGCTGGTGCACCCGCGGATCGTGATTGGCGTGCCGTCGGAGATCACGCAGGTCGAAAAGCGGGCGGTCGAGGACTCGGCGTACCGGGCCAAGGCCAGCGAAGTGTATCTCGTTGAGCAAGCCATGGTGGCGGCGATCGGCGCTGGACTGCCGATTACCGAGCCGGGCGGCAACATGGTTGTCGATATCGGCGGCGGCACGACGGATATTGCCGTGATTTCGCTGTCGGGCATCGTTTATTCGCGCTCGGTGCGGATGGCCGGCAACCAGATGGATGAGTCGATCACCAATTACCTGAAGCGCAAGTACAACCTGCTGATCGGCGAGCGCACCGCGGAACAGATCAAGATCGAGATCGGCTCCGCCTATCCGCTGGACAAGCCGCTGACCATGGAAATCAAGGGACGCAACCTGATCGAGGGAGTGCCAAAGACCATCACCATCGACGACAGTGAGATCCGCGAGTCGCTGGGTGAGTGCATCGCGGTGATCATGAACGCGATTCGCGTGGCCCTGGAGCGAACGCCGCCGGAGCTTTCTGCCGATATTTCGGACCGCGGCATTGTGCTTACCGGCGGAGGCGCGCTGATCAAGAACCTCGACAAGCGCATCCGCGAAGAGACTGGATTGCCGGTTTCGGTAGCTGACGATCCGCTGGCCTCGGTTGTGCTGGGTACCGGCAAGATGCTCTCGGACTTCCGCCTGCTGAGGAAGATCAAAATTGACTAAGGACTGAGGGACATAGGGACTGGAGACCCGGAACAGACGATGCCGTGCAGTAATCACGAATCTCCCTGTTGTCCAAGAGCCTTTTCTGATCCACTTCAAACCGTCGCAGCCAGAGGGCTTTTCCTAGTCCCTATGTCCCTACGTCCCTAGTCCCTGTCTATTTATGGAATCTTTTGTCGTTCGTTATCGGAATCTGCTGGTGCTGCTGGTCTTGCTGGTAGCCCAGATTCTGGGTCTTGCCATGCAGGTGCGCCGGACAGGTACCGGGCAGGCGGGCGACGGACGCAGCGTGAGGCTGATTCGCTATTGGGCCGATTCCATCGTGACGCCGCCGGAGCGGCTGCTGCATAACTCCGGTTCGGGCATTTCATGGCTCTGGAACAACTACTTTGACCTGCGCCACGTGCGGCAACAGAACGCGGATCTACAGAAAACGGTGGATAGGCTGCGATTGGAGCAAGCCGCGCTGCTGGAAGATGCAAAGCAGGGGCAGCGGCTGCAGGCACTCCTCAATTTCCAGCAGAAATATCTCTACAAGACGCTGCCTGCGCAGGTGATCGGGTCGAGCGGCTCGGACCAGTCGCGGGTGTTCTACATCGACAAGGGCAAGGACGAGGGCATCGACCGCGATATGGCGGTAATTACTCCGGACGGAATCGTGGGCAAGATTCGCGATGTGTTTCCGCACTCGGCGCAGGTGCTGGCGATTAACGATCAGTCGAGCGGCGCGGGCGTGATCATGGAGTCGACCCGGATCCGGGGCATCCTGCGCGGCAATGCCTCCGGGCAGCCGCAGATTGAGGATGTAATTCGCGATCAGCGGATCAAGTCCGGCGATCGAGTGCTGACCGCCGGAGGTGATGAGATATTTCCGCGCGGCCTGCCGGTGGGCCTGGTGGATAAGGTCGTGAACGATCCGGAGCGGGATGGATTTGTGGAAGTGGTTTTGAAGCCTGCCGCGCATCTCGATCAACTGGATGAAGTGCTGGTGATCATCTCGACGCAGCCGCGCTTCCCGCCTGATCAGCAGCAGGACATGGCGACCAGCGAGGCGCTGAAAGGTGCGGAGGCAGAACAGCAGAAAACATCGGAAGGCATGGCGGAAAAACTGCCTGGGCTGATTGATCCCAATCTGCCCGCAGATCAGCAGTTGCGGAATGACACCTCCAATCCGAATCCGGTATCACGACCGCCCGTGGCGATTCATCCTGACCGGTTTACGCCTGGAAATGCAACCACGCCGAATCCGCCAAATCCGAAGCCGCCCAGCCCGCCCGCCGCGCCGCAGGGGGAAAGTCGCTAGCCATGTCGGTGCTTTCGGCAGAGAGAAACCGCGATTTCGAGATTCACCGCTATCCGGCGCTGGTCTATGCACTGGTTCCGGTGTTGGCCGTTGTGCTCCAGGCATGGCTGCCGCGACTGCTGGGGCGGTTCACGTTGTTCGACCTGCCGCTGGTGATCACGGTTTTCTTCGCCTTGAACCGGCGCAACCCCATCCAGGGCTCGGTGTTGGGCGGAATCCTCGGCATTTTTGAGGATGCGCTGACCGGCAACCGAATCGGCATCAACGGGATAGCCAAGACGCTGGTGGGCTATCTTGCGGCGACTATCGGCATTCTGGTGAATGTGGAGAATTTCGCAGTCCGGCTGATTCTCACGTTTTTGCTGTCGCTGGTGGGAAGTGCGACATACATCTTCGTGGTGCGATTTCTGCTTGGTCTCTCCATCGACACCAACTGGCTGACTGAGTTGTACAAGGCCATCGGGAACTCAGTGATTGCACTGGTAGTGTTTCCCCTGCTCGACCGGGCCAAAATTCGCGATTGAGTACGTTGGTTCGCGAAACGAAATGCGCCTCTGGCGACTGGAATCGCAACAAATGCAGAATTCAGAACAGGGATATCCTAGTAGCAGCTTCAGATGATTTGGGACAAAGTCACACGCGGCGAAAAGCTCAACACCATTAAATTGGCGGTGGTGCAGTATGCCGTGCTGGCATTGATGCTGGCGCTGGCCGCCGGCCTATGGCGTCTGCAAGTCCTCGGCGCGCAGAACTTCAGGATGCTGGCCGAGCAGAACCGTGTCCGCAAGGTGCCGATCCTGGCGCCGCGGGGTAAGTTGTTCGACCGGGAGAACCGGCTGATCGTCGACAACTATCCTTCCGTGTCGTGCTTCCTGGTGCGCGAGCAGAACCGTAACGTCGAAGGAGATTTGCCGCTGATCGCCAAAGGATTGCATCTCGATTTGGACCAGTTGCGGACGACGCTAAAGAGATATCGCCTTGTACCCGGATACCAGCCGATCCCCATCAAGGAAGACGTATCCGCGGATGAGCAGGCGTTCATTGAAGCGCATCGCAACGAGCTACCGGAGCTGGAGACAATTGAAGGCGAGCGGCGGCTTTATCCCCGCGATGGATTTGCCGCACATCTGATCGGATATGTCGGCGAGGTGAGTGAAGAAGACCTGAACCAGACTCGCTATGCCGCTTATGAGCCGGGCGATGTGGTCGGCAAGGCAGGCGTGGAAGAGGAATACGATCAGCTGCTTCGCGGGCAGAACGGCTCACGCGACGTGATCGTGGACAGCCACGGCCGCGAGGTGGGCTTCCTGGGAATCCAGCATGCGATCCCGGGACAGGATCTGAAGCTGACCATCGATAACGATTTGCAGAAGGCGGCGGAGCTGGCGTTGGGCGACCGCAACGGCGCGATTGTGGCCATGGATCCGCGCAACGGCGAAATCCTGGCAATGGTCTCGCGGCCGAGCTTCGATCCCAACGCGTTTGCGGTGAAGATTGAGCGGGCCGAATGGAACAAGCTGATTACCGACGAAGATCATCCGCTGATGAACAAGGCGATCCAGGCGCAGCTTGCGCCAGGGTCGACCTTCAAGATCCTGATGTCGGTGGCGGGATTACAGGAAAACATTGCACAGGATCTGAAGGTGAACTGCGCAGGCGGTTGGGGACCATACGGATTCTTCCACCACTGCGATGAGAAACACGGCGCGGTGGACATTCACAACGCGATTCCCTACTCATGCGACACGTACTACTACCAACTCGGCGACAGGCTTGGGATTGATCGTATCGCTAAGTATGCCACTGAGTTCGGATATGGGCAGAAGACCGGCATCGATCTGCCGAGTGAACAGGCCGGGCTGATGCCAAGCGCGCACTGGCTTATGAAGAACTACCACCGCAAGTGGTATCCGGATGAGACGCTGGACGTCTCGATCGGCCAGGGCGCGGTGGAGGCAACACCGCTTCAACTGGCCCGGATCATCGGTGGCATTGCGTCGGAGGGGCACATGGTTCGGCCACATGTCGTCGCTCCCGATCAATTGCCCGGGGAATTCCGGCGAGACCTCTATGAGAATCTGGGGGGGGGCGGCGACGTAAATATTCCCATAAATCCGGAGAACTGGGAGACGATCACCGATGGCATGGCCGCGGTGACCCAGCCGGGTGCGTTCCACACCGCAGGCGGCGAACATCTGGAAGGCATCGACTTTGGTGGCAAGACCGGCACCGCGCAGGTCATGAGCCATGAAGCTCTGGACAAGACATCCAAAGGACGGAATACGAATCCCAACGTCTGGTTCGTGGGTGTAACGCCGACAAGGAATCCTGAACTCGTGGTTGCCGTGCTCTGGCAGAACGGCAATAAGAGCTGGTTTGCCGCGCGAATCGGCGCCCGGCTGGTCTCGTCCTACGTCGAAAAGCAGCGCCGCCTCGCAAACAACCTGCAGCCGCAAAAGGTCTCTGCGCCACATCCCGTGGACGTGAGTGCGGTGTGGACGACGCTGGACGGCCAGAAGAACGCGAACGGCGAGCAAACAGCCAAGCTGCACGCGGGCAAGTTCTATGTGGGACCGAACGGAGCGGTGACCCAAACTCAGCCGGGCGCGAAGCCGGGTAAAAGCGCGCAGACGGGTATGGCACAGTTGACCAGCGGTCCGAAGCCCCCCAAGCCGGCTCCTGAAACTGCAAAGTTGAACGCGGAGCCTGCTTTGCCTGGAAAGCCTGCGCAGGTGAAGCGGCAATGAGCCAGGTTCGCCGATTCTTGAGCTTTCGCGACTTCGACTGGACACTGTTTGGAACCGTGGCCCTGTTGTGCACGATCTCGGTGCTGGAAATCTACTCGGCTACGTTGCACACTAAGTACGTCGGGTTCCACACCAAGCAGATTTACTGGATTGGCGGCGGCGTATTCGCCATGTTGATCTTCTCGAGGATCGACTATCACAAGCTGATCGACTTCGTTCCGTGGTTCTACGGATTCTTCCTGTTCGCGTTAGTCGCGGTGCTGGTGCCCGGGATCGGCCACAAGGCGCTGGGCGCACGGCGCTGGATCAAGCTTGGACCGATCCTGTTTCAACCTTCGGAGTGGATGAAGCTGGTGATGATCCTGGTGGTTGCCCGCTATTTTGCGAACCTCGGCGCGCGCAACCTGACCTGGAAGGAGATCTTCAAAGCCTTCGCGCTGGTAGGGATTCCGATGCTGCTGATTCTGAAGCAGCCGGATTTGGGAACCTCCCTGACCTATGTGCCGGTGCTGATCATCGGTATGTTCCTTGGCGGAATCAATTTGAAGCAGGCGTCGATTCTGGTTGCGGCGGCGGTGGTGCTTCTGGTGGGCGGCTGGAACAGTGGGAAGCTTCTGAAGCCGTATCAGAAGGCTCGGCTTACGGGATTTATCAACCCAGATAACGATCCGCGCGGCGCGGGATACCAGGTGCTTCAGGCAAAGATCGCGGTGGGCGCGGGCGGAATCTGGGGCAAAGGGGCCGAGAAGGGTACCCAGACCCAGGGTGCGTTCATCCCCATTCCACACGCGGACTTCATCTTCGCGGCTTTCAGCGAGGAACATGGGTTTGTCGGCGCTATATTCGTACTGCTGCTATACTTCGTGATATTGATGCGTTTGATTCAAAACGCTCAAACAGCCGCAGACCTGCCTGGGTCCCTGATTATCATGGGCATCGTGGCTGTGTTGGCCTTCCAGATCGCGGTCAACGTAGGCATGGTCATCGGCTTTATGCCAGTCACCGGAATCCCCCTACCTTTAATGAGTTACGGCGGATCGTCGGTGTTGTTTACCTTCCTGGCGCTGGGTGTGGTGATGAACATCCGTATGCGCCGGTTCGTGAACTAACGGCAGGACTTGAGAAGGTTTTGCCGAGCTCCGGCCGGATGTCCGGAGGCAAGATTGCAAGAGTTTCACCCTCTTGAGGATTCCTGAGCTTTTGGGGGCCACAAGAGCAAAGATTGTAAGTACTTACAGCATCGACGGCACAGGCTGAATGGTATGCCGTTGGATGGTCGAGTCGGTTCCGGAGGATTCCGGGGGTCCGGTGAGACCAACCAGAAGGCGCAACGTTTCAGGATTGCCGAAGATGCATCATCCGGCGAGGTCCCGGTGGACCGGGCGCCGGGCAGGATCGGGTTCAAAATGAGCACGCAGAGACGGGCAAGCCGGAAAACCCCAGCGACCGAGATTGATCGCACGGGAATTCGGCGAATAACGGCCCCGCTTATGTCGATCATCTGGTTGGCATGGGCATGGCTGCTTTCCTTCGACGAATGGTCGGTGGAGGCAGTTGATCGGGTGGCCACAAACTCTCTGCTTTCGGATTGCCACAACGACATACTCGCATGGCACGACAGCCGCTTGGGTTCGGCGCCGCCTGGCGCCATCCCAGCGATCAGTCCGCCCCAGCCAAAGGGTGCCTGGTACCTGGCATCCGTCTCTCGCCGGCAAACCCGGTGCGGGACAGGCGCTCGTGGGCCGTCGATGCAGCGAGGCACGCACAGGTCATCCCTCACGCACGTTTCCCTCCTTCCCGTCCGCACGTATCTCCGCCCCACCTTGCCGATTGCCCCAGCTGGCGAAGTCCGCTGGGCGGAAAGGCACGATGGCAAAAGAGATTTGTATTTCCAGCACGCCGCATGAGACGCGGCTTGCAATTCTAGAAGACGATCAACTCGCGGAAATTTATTACGAACGCGAAAACGAGTACACCCTGGCGGGTTCGATTTATAACGGACGCGTCACACGCGTGCTCCCCGGCATGCAGTCGGCATTTGTCGACATAGGTCTGGAGCGCGACGCCTTCCTCTACGTCACCGACTTCCTCGAACTCGAAGATCAGGAAGAATCAGACGAACTGGAGAAGGCAGCAGCCAGCGGCGGGAACCAGCCTCCCCGGGAGGTCCGGCACGGAAACGGGCAGGACCGCGGCCAGCGAAGTGCACCGCGCAATGAAAGGCCGGAGCGCGAGAGCCGGCCGAGCGACGAAGCCCCACAGGAATCTGTCGACGCGCACTTCGCGGCGACCTCCAGCGAAGTTTCAGGCCAGGCCGAGCTAACTGAGTCAGAAGATCCGGGTGCAAAACGGTGGCGCGGACGCCGGCGTCGTCGTGGCGGACGCGGGGGCAGTAATGTTGCTGCGGCACCTGCCGAGAGCTCGGAGTTCATTGAGACCGAAGCGGCCGCAAATGGGGAATCTGAACCGGAACCGGCGAGGGAGATCCACGCTGCAGCGGAGGCACCGCGGAACTCTCGCAGCGAGCGTGCACCCCAGCCGTTTGTGTTGCCAGGGGAATCGCTGTCCAGGTATGGCGGTACTCCGGCGGAGACTCAGAGGCCGGCCGCTGAAACACCGGCAAGGCCGGCTTCCAGTTTCAAGCCTGCCAGCCTGGTCCAGTCGCCGATTGTGTGGGATGGCAGCGGTCTGCTTCCTGGCGAATCGCTCTCACGCCATCGCAACCGAGACGAGGCATCGAGCAGGACCCGGGTTTCGGAACCTGGCGCGATCGAAGGCGGTTCTCCTGACGAAGTCGAGGAGGAGGAGTTTGTCGAGGAAATCGGTGCGCCGGAGCACGAGGTCGAGCCCGCGGTCGCCCAGTCAGTCGAGGACGATGTGGCTTCGGTTCCGGCCGAAGACGACCTGATGGAAGAGACGTTCGAAGCAACGTCGGATGAACCAACCGAATTTGTCGGCGAGCCGGTTCAGCCCACCCTCGGAGCTGCCGAGGAGCAGCAGGTTGGATTCAGCGGGGAGGGTGGCGAAGCGGAGATCGGGCCCTCAGAGAGCGCCCAGAACGAGAGCACCGAATTCGAAGGCGATCGCGATGCATCGCACCATGCCGATCCGTTTCCTCCGGCTGGATTCCGTCTGTTCGGACTCGGAGGCAAGAAGAAAAAGCCGGATGAGGGGCATCCGGAATCCGCTGAAACTCCGGCAAGGGTTTCCGAACCGGCAAAGCCCTCGTCCAATCCGGTGATTTCTAAATTCTCGCCGGGCGGCGGCGGCCTGGTTGAAGAAGAAGTGATCGAAGGGGAAGAGTACGACCTGGCGCATCATCACCAGCACAAAGCCGAGGATCACGACCTGGATGACTACGAAGAAGAGGAGAAGCTGCAGACGCAGATCCGCTCGGGCGAACTGGGCGAGATGCTGCAGGAGGCTCACCTCGATCATCGCATCCAGATGAAATTTGAGGACAAGAACGGCGAAGAGGGCGAAGAGGCTGCTGACGAATCCGACGAGGAGGAAGAAGAGGAAGCGCCTACGACTGGAAGCCAGCCTTCGGGTGACGGTCAAGCAACCCAGCGCCGCGAGCGCGGTGGACGTGGACGGCGGGGACGCGGGGATCGCGGCGGAGATCGCGGACATCGGCCCGGAGACCGTGGACGGCAGTCACGCCGTTCGGCGCAAACTTCGGATCTGCCGATCATCTCCGATCTGCTGAAGCCCGGGCAGGAGATCCTGGTTCAGATTGCGAAGGAGCCGATTGCGAAAAAGGGCGCCCGCATCACCAGCCATATCGCGCTGCCGGGACGTTTTCTGGTCTTCATGCCGACGGTGTCGCATGTAGGAGTGAGCCGCAAGATTGCATCGGACGAAGAGCGCCAGCGGCTGAAGAGAATCCTGACTCATGAACGGGGCGACGCTTCGGGCGGATTCATCGTTCGGACCGCGGCGGAAGGCGCTTCGGAAGAAGAACTGCGCGCCGATCTTCGCTTCCTCATTCATTTGTGGAATGAGATCAAGCAGCGGTCTGACAGTTCGAAGTCTCCGGCACTGATCTACCATGACCTGTCGCTGATCGAACGCATTTTGCGCGACCAGGTGAGTTCGAATTTCTCATCGATCTGGGTTGACTCCGAAGCCGATTACGAACGCATTGTGCGGTTCCTGAATCGCTTCTCGCCCACCCTGGTGCGGAGAGTGAAGCTCTACACCAAAGAGACTCCACTGTTCGAGCATTTTGGAATCCAGGATGAGATTTCGAAGGCGCTGCGGTCGAAGGTGTGGCTGAAGAGCGGTGGATCGATCGTGATCAACCAGACGGAAGCGCTGGTTGCGATCGACATCAACACCGGCAAGTACGTGGGCAAGACGGCGCGGCTCGAAGACACGATTCTGAAGACCAACCTGGATGCGATTCCAGAGATCGTGCGACAGATTCGGTTGCGTGACCTGGGCGGCATCATCGTGATTGACTTCATCGATATGGATGAGCGCAAGAACCGTTTCAAGGTGATGGCTGCGCTCGAAGAGGCTCTCAAAAACGATCGGGCGCCAACCAAAGTGCTGCAATTCAATGACTTCGGATTGGTGGCAATCACCCGCAAGCGGGTGAAGCAGTCGCTGGAGCGGACCCTCTCTGTTCCCTGCCCTATCTGCCAGGCCACCGGCATGGTGAAGAGCCCGGCTACGGTGTGCAACGAGATTTACAGCGAGTTGCGCAAGATGAAACGGCACTTCGAGGGAGCGGACGTGATGCTGCGGGTCAATCCCGACACGGTAAAGGTGCTGAAAGCGAATGGGGGCAACTGGATCACGGAGTTTGAGGAATTGATCGGGAAAAACATCCTGATCAAGAGCGATCCAACCCTGCACCCGGAGCAATTCGATATCCAGGGGTAAAACATTGGCCCCAAGGACTGGGGTCAATGATCAGTAACAGCAGCGATCGGCCGGGGGAGACTCCGGCCTTTCGTTATATGGGACTCCGAGCAACTTTGGTCCCGAAATGGAGTCTAAGCCCATAACAGGGATTATCTTGTCTCCCCAATTTAGAAGACATTTTTATCTTTCGCGAGGTATGGAAATGACTTCAGTTCGCTCTATGTCGCTGCTTGGACATGCGACCCTGCTTTGTGCTGCGCTTGCGTTTTCCGTGTGTACTGCGAGCGCCCAGAATACGCCCGCTTCCGATTCTTCGAGTTCGACGGCGGTTTCGACGTCGGAGTCGAGTTCGAACGCGCTCCAGCTAGACGATGCGGGTGCGCCGGTTGCCGCTACGACGGGAATGAATGCTCTGCCGGCAGCACCGGATCCGAAGGGCGGAGCCGGCCAGTACGACAATCGCTCCCATCGCGGCGGCGGTGGCGGTGGAATTCTGAGCCACATAACGTACGAGGTCGGTGGCGGATTCAACGCACCGACCGGCGACTCGTCGTCTTCCATTACGTGGGGCGGCAATATCACCGCGGGCGCCGGCTATCGATTCAACCGGATGCTCAGCCTTATGCTGGAATATCAGTTCATTGACGATAAGTTGCCGGGCGCAATTATCGCCGAAGCTGGTGCGACCGGTGGGCACAATCACATCTGGTCGCTCACGGTTGATCCAGTGGTTGACTTCACACCGAAGAGCGCCCTCGATTTCTACGCGGTGGGCGGCGGCGGATTCTATCGCTCCGTGACCAGCTTTACCGATCCTATGCAGCAGCAGTATTGCACCTACTTCTACTGCGGCGTGGTAACGCAGAACGTGGTGGTCGGTCACTATTCCAGCAACCAGGGCGGATGGAGTGTCGGCGGCGGTATTTCTCATCGTTTTGCCGGATGGAACGGCGATGGCAAGATGAAGATCTTTGCGGAAGCGCGTTATCTGGATGTGTTGACACCGTCAGTGACGACCCAGGCCAATGGGCTCGGCACCACCACCGTCGGCTCCGACACGAAGATTGTTCCTGTAACCGTTGGAGTGAAATTCTAAGCAGATTCCTGTTCTTGAAGGCCGCCCTGCCGTGAAAATCGCGTCAGGGCGGCTTTTTGCTTTCCGCGGACTAGAGAACGCCGAGCACTCGCATTCGGACGAGGCCTCCTGCGAGAACGCCTAACGGCGTCAGCGCCACCAGGGTGAGCATGTACCAGACAGGCTGCTGGCCCCGTTGCTGCAGGGCACTGAGCGCTGAGAGCAGCAGCACTGTGATGGCAAGCGCGAGAACGTGAAACAGCGGATTGGCGTGCGCGAGCCATGCTGTCACATAGCCTCCCGCAGCCGCGGCCAGACACGAATAGCCAAGATTGACGAAGATATATCCGGCACCGGGATGTCCCGGAGTGCCCACCCATGAAGGCGTCAGCTTCTGAAGCAACACGGTAACGATGGTGACCAGAACAGCGATGGTTGCAAAGCCCGCTACGAGCGCCAGAAACGCGTGCAGAACTACCATGGTTTCCTCGGTTCCTCGGTTGGTGTTCCAACTTCGCCCCGCTCAATGCGTGCGAGGAACATGCGCGCCAGTCGCGGTTCGCCCGGGTGCCCTTCGCCATGGATGGAGCAGAGGTCGAGGAATTCATCGCAGAGCGCGTTGCGCTGCTCTTGCTGTGCAAACACGTTCTGGAGCGCGAGCGCGAGTTCGCGCAGGCGGGCGGCTTCGGGCCAGGCGAGCTGATTCTCTTCGTCGCCGGCAAGTTCAACGTCGGAGAAGAGGCCGCGCCGGCCATGCGCGCACTCTTCGAGGCATGCCGCAAGCTGATCGGAGAACGCTTTGCTCAGAAGCTGGAGTTGATCGGGAGGTAGCTGGTCACGAGGGTCCATGCTGGAGAGCGCTCCGATTCCTTCCGTGTATGGCTCAGGGGCTAAAGCCCGATTCCTTTGCGTGCGTCTTCGGCACGACTAAAGTCACGCCCTGTTACAAAAATCTTCCTGGAACCGGACCTACCGTGCACTGTTCACTGATCACTTTCCTTTCATCGCGGCTTCCACCTCTTCCGCGGTGTGCGGCAGATCAGCATTGAGGTCGATCAGCTTGCCATCCGGGCCGACGAGGAAATCACATTCGATGCGAACGCCGAGCTTCTCCCCGGGAATATAGACTCCTGGTTCGATGGTGAAGACCATTCCCGGCTTGAGCACCGCGGGATACTGCGCGGGATCGTGCACGTCGATGCCAACCATGTGACCGAGTCCGTGCAGCCAATACTTACCGAGTGGCTTGCCTTGGATATCTTTGCCATGGGTGTTGATGTAGTTGTAAGCAACGGTATCGAGGGAGTCGGGATCGCGATGCTGGAAATCGTTGATCTTCGATTTGCCAGCGATGAATGCGTCGATAGCGGCCTGCTGTGCCCCGAGGAGCACGTTATAGATTTCCCGCTGGCGCGGGGTGAAGTGGCCGTTGGCGGGAACCGTACGGGTGATGTCGGAGGCGTACATCGAATACTCGCAGGCTGCGTCGACCACGACGACATCGCCGTCCTCGATGGTGCGCGCATTCTCAGAGTAGTGGAGAATCGTCGAGTTGATACCTGTACCAACGATTGGCGCGTAGGAGGGACGTTCGCAGCCGTGCTCGTACCAGGCAGCCGTCATCTTTCCGGCGATCGTCCGTTCGCTAACGCCGGGACGAACGGATCGCATCATCTCCCGTTGTGCGGCAATCGACGCATCCGACGCTTTCCGGAGCAAGTCGATCTCGCGCGCGTCCTTCACTTCGCGAAGAGGCATGGTAAGAGTGGTTACATCCTTTCCGGCTGGCGTGTTGACGCCGAGAGTTGCACCGGTAAACGCCAGGACCGACTCGGCAGCCTTGTTTCCCGGCTGGATCCATATGTTGGCGTTGACGCGACGATCGTCGGCAATGACGCGGTTCAGATCAGCGGCAAGATTGGCCATCGGTTCCACGTTTTCGACACCGGTGGCCCCCGTCACACCGGGAGTTGAGGCGTCCATCTTCGCGCCCGTGTACTGTTCCCTTCGAGGGAACCGCGTGGGCAGAAACAGAATCTCCTTGTAGGCTCGCTGATGCGCGGCTTCGCCGGTTCGTTCCGGTTCGTTGGAGGGTCCGGTGATCAGCAGCGCGGCTCCGGGCTCATTCCATCCGGTCAAGTAATAGAAGTCAGAATCCTGGCGGTAGGGATCGAAATCGAGGACAGGCTCTTCCGCGGCGAAGAAAATCGCAACACCTCCGCGCAGCTCGTTGCCGAGTGCAACACGACGCGCATGGTAGTCGCTGGCCGGCTGCTTTTCGAGGGCGAAGGAGGTTTGGAGTGCGAGGCATACAAGCAGAATCGGGGAAAGGTGCCGGACAGGATTCATCCCGCTATTCTTACTCGCCGTGGCGGGCGATTCAAAATCAAAACGCGGCTACGGTCGCGCCGCTGGGGAATTCCTCTGCCTGTTGTTTTGCGAGCCGGGCGTCTTCTTCGTCGAGCAACTGCAGGAACAGACGGGCGGGTACAGGGCGTCCGTAGAGCCAGCCCTGCGCGTGGATTTTCTGGCTGCTGGACGCGAAATAATCGGCCTGGACCTGGGTTTCGATTCCTTCCACCACCACGCGCAGCTTGAGCGTCTCTGCCATGGTGAGAATTTGCGGAAGGATTGAGACTGTGACAGCGTCGGTGCCGATGGCCTTTGTGAATGCCTTGTCGATTTTGATGGCGTCGACCGACAAGTCATGCAGATAGGCAAGGCTCGAATAGCCCGTCCCGAAGTCGTCGATGGCGACGTAATGTCCTCTTTGGCGAAGGCGAAGAATCGTGTTGCGTGCAACCTGCTGGCGCGCGGTATAGCTTTCCGTGATCTCGACGCCCAGATTGCGAGGTGAGACTTCCGCCTCCCCGAGAGCGCGCTCCACCATGGGGATGAAATCACTGTCGGCGAGGTCGGCTGCCGCGATGTTGACGTTAACGCGGAAGGTTGAGCGCGCCCGCATGGTGGAGCCGAAGTCGCGGAGCGCGTGACGCAAAACTAATCTTGTAATTTCGCCAACAAAGCCGCGCTCTTCCGCGATCTTCACGAAGATGTCGGGGCTGACAGCGTTCTTGTACTCGTCGGTCCAGCGGACCAGAGCTTCGGCTTCTATGATGCGCCGCGTCGCGACATCGACGATGGGTTGGTAAACCACGGTCAGTGCATCAGCTCGCAACGCGCGAAGCAGTTGTTGCTCCACGCTCTTGTTGCGGCTGTAGAGCATGGGCAAAAGCAGGCCGATCAGGGCGCCGGAGATCCCGCCGAGAACGAAGAATGAAGTAGAGTAGCCACGCGTAATCCTCAAGGCATCGGGAATTGAGATGTAGGTCGTCATGCACGTGGCGAAATCGCTGGAGCAGCGGGTGGCATAGAGGGTGTCGCCCGCCTGAACTTTGCCAGTATGCGTAAGGACTTCCCCGCTGACGTGCGGAGCTTCACCGACCATTTGTCCGGCTTGCCGCGTGGACGTATCGATAGCAGTTGCCGCGAAATGCATGGGCGGAGCTGCCATCGACATCAGGGTATACGGGTTGTAGACGATGAATGAATCACCGCGCTGAACGGAGATTACGTCCTGATCGTCGACTCGGAACGGTGGCAGATTCTTGTAGACCCTGGTCCCGTCCTGCCTCGTAATCGCCGGCAGATAGGTCGATGCTGAGTAGCTGTTGCCCGAGGTCGTCGAACACAGAATTTTTCCGTTGCGCATGCGGCCGGCAGCTTTGAGATATTGCGACTGAAAGATGAGCAGGCGGAAGTATTCGATTTCCGCATCAGAACAGAACGCATACGTCGAACTGTTCAAGGTAGCGAGCACCGCCCGAGATTCGGCCGTGGAGGTCACCGTCTCCAGCAGCACATTGTTTGCATATTGATCGAGCCGCGACTCAGCTTGCCTAAGCGAGTATGCGTGCCCCAGAAGATATCCACCAAGCGCCCCTGCCGCGGCCAGAACAACTGCCGAGACAAACGTCACTAAAACGCGCTGGAAGAGAGTGCGCATGGTTAGGCTCACCCATTATTCCTTCAGATAGGGCCAAAAGCTCCTCCCCATTCGTGGTAATGCGCTGGCACTGGGGTACTATGGGACCAAGTAGCTGATTCTAAAGATACAGGATCTGGTTACTTTCGTCTGTATAGATGGATGGTCGAATGTCGGCGACATGGATTACAACGAAAGGGGAAGGAGCGGATTCAATCGATTGAGTGGGAGCAATGTCTCAACGGGAACCCTTCCAACGCTGATGCCCCGACAAAACCCACATATCTCAATGCTTGTGGGCGTGGGCCAGATTGAATTTCCCCACAAAACGCCGTATGCTAGAGACGCATGCGAATTTGTCCGCATTAGTCGCCGTGGTTGGTGATCACCCCGGAGCAGGCTGGCGGAGAGATGAGTGGGCTTTCAGCCCACTTTTTATTTGGTGCAAAATTCTTCTCCCGGAAAACGGCCGCTGATTTTGACCGGGAACCCCTTAAGAGTGAGGGGGCAACGAGCGGTTTGCGATGCATGTCGGCTAGGCTGGATGAAATTCGGTTGGCGGCGGAGCGGGTGGCCGCATCCCACGGTCTTGACGTGGTGGACATGGAACTCTCCGGTCCGGCCAAAGAACGGGTATTGAGGGTTTATCTCGAAAAGAACGCGGAAGGACGGCAGCGGCTCAAGGCGGAGATTGCGGCGGGTGGCGAAGGGCTTCCTGAGAAGCTACTGGAAGGCAGACTGAGCGTAGAACAGCTTTCCGGGGTAACCCACGAAGATTGCGAGGCGTTCAGCCGGGATTTCGGCACTCTGCTGGATGTGGAAGAGCTGGTACCGGGCAGCGACTACACGCTGGAGGCAAGTTCTCCCGGGCTGGATCGGAAGTTGACCAGGTCTGAGGAATTTCGCCGGTTTGCCGGATGCCTGGTGAAGGTACAGACGTTTGAGCCGATTCGGAACAATCGGCACTGGAGAGGGCGATTGCAGGCCGGTTCAGGAGAAAGCATCACCCTTGATTTGGAGGCCATGCATCAGAACAGTAAGAGCCGAAAAGCAGGGGTTAGCACAGTAGAGATCGCTCTGAAAAACATTGAAAGAGCAGAGCTGATTCCAGAGTTTTAGACCGTTTTCGCAGTTGTTGGAGGCATTTTGGATGAGGTGTGGGGTGGTTTTCTTTTGCAGAAGAGAGCCACTTGACTCCCTCGGCTTCGGAACACAGTAACAGCGAAACCGGTTAGCCCGCCGGCGCGAGCGGCAGCGGGGCAGCGCAAGCGGGCGCTCTCCATAACCAAGCCTTCAACAATGCGACCACCCGGGTTTCGGACGGTCGCCGAAAACGAACCGAGAGAGTAAGAAGAGTATGGCCAGCGCTTTGTATCAAAGTATCGAACTTCTGAGCCGGGAAAAAGGCATCGAGCCGGAGATCGTGGTCGGCGCGGTGGAAGAGGCAATCGCCCTTGCCACGCGCAAGTACTACAAGACCCAGGAGAACATGCGCGGAGAGTTGAACAAGGATACGGGTGAGATCACCGCCTATATCTACAAGACGGTTGTCGCCGGTGACGACGAGCTTGAGGATCCCGTAAACCAGATCACGCTGGAAGAGGCGAATGAGCTTGCTCCCGGCGTTGAGATCGGCAGCGAAATCCGCATGTACCGCGATACCACGCCCTTGGGCCGCATTGCCGCGCAGCTTGCCAAACAGGTGATTTTCCAGAAAGTGCGTGAAGCGGAACGCGACACGGTCTTCAATGAATACGCGCACCGCGAAAAGGAAGTACTGAACGCTACCGTAAAGCGGATCGAGGGCCAGGACATCATCTTCGACCTGGGCAAAGCCGAGGCGCGCTGCCCCAAACGCGAGCAGTCGCGGCTGGAACAGTTCACCGTGGGCGAGCGCCTACGCGTGGTTCTGCTGAAAGTGGATCGCGCAGCCAAGGGGCCACAGGTGATCGTTTCGCGTGCCGCTCCGGAGCTGGTGCAGAACCTCTTTCAGTCTGAGGTACCGGAAATTTACGACAACACGGTCGCGATTCGCGCGATTGCACGCGAGGCAGGTGAACGCACCAAGATTGCCGTGCAGAGCCGCGACAAGGATGTCGACCCAGTGGGCGCTTGCGTGGGAATGAAGGGTATGCGCGTGCAATCGATCATTCGCGAGTTGCGCGGCGAGAAGATTGACATCATCGAGTTCAGCGAGGAGATCACGACTTTCGCCGAGAAGGCTTTGCAGCCGGCGAAGGTGAGCCGTGTCTCGATCACTGATCTGAGCGACAAGCAGCTTGAGGTGATTGTCGATGACACGCAACTCTCGCTGGCGATCGGCAAAAAGGGACAGAACGTCCGGCTCGCGGCCAAGCTGCTGGGTTGGAAGATCGACATTAAGAGCGAAGAAGAGAAGCGCCAGGAAGTGGAGCAGCAGATGCAGGCGCTTACGGGCGGCCCTTCGACACCCATCGAGCAGGTTACAGAGCTTGGGGATGGCATCATCCAGAAGCTGATTGCTGCCGGAATCACGACGGTAGAGTCTTTGGCGGATATGACGCCCGAGCAGCTCGAAGAGATCCCCGGCATTGGCGAGAAGACTCTGGAGCGCATCAGTGTTGCGGTCCGGCACTATTTTGGACATTTCGAGGAAGGCGAAGAAGGCGCTGCGGAAGAGGGCGTGGGAGTGGCGGGCGCTCCGGAAGTGGAAGGAAGCGACGAACCTGCCGCGCTGACCGCGGCAGCGGATACGGGAACAATCTCGGAGGGTGAGTCGGAGATAGAGACTGCCGAGGCTGTCGCCGATACCGCTGAGGCTGAGCTCGAAAACTCGCAGGAAGTTCTGGAAGAGGCGGAAGACGGCGGTGTGACCGCGGAAGAGCTGGCGGTGGACCACGTTCCGGAAATAGAGGAAACCGAAGAGGGCGGCGCTTAATATGCGCCATGCTTTTCAACACCATTACGGTCCCAGCACGAACGGCCGGTGGTCAGGAAATCCGGACCACCCCAACGGCAATTTCAAGTCGTTGGGGGCCCCGGCGGACAGTA
The DNA here is from genome assembly GCA_036495975.1 of Occallatibacter sp. Classification (GTDB taxonomy): domain Bacteria; phylum Acidobacteriota; class Terriglobia; order Terriglobales; family Acidobacteriaceae; genus Telmatobacter. Next base: position 293,942 of record DASXLY010000122.1, read on the forward strand.
ATAATGGTGATAACGCAACCAGCCAATGCCAAGAGGTAGCTATGAGCGACTAACGGGCTTTGGGCAGCACATTCTGAAAAGAGGCGGATGAGCAAGGTTCGAATTAACGATCTCGCGCGCGAGTTGGAAGTCAAGAGCCGACAGATCCTCGATGTACTTGGGGAGCTGGGTTTGGGAGAGGGCAAGACTCACTCGAGTTCGATTGAAGAGCACGAAGCGGACAAGGTTCGCGCGAGCTTCCAGCACGGGCACGCGGATCACGCGGGCGGTGCTGCGTCTTCGCGAGGATCCCAGGCATTTACTCCCAAGATTGATCTTTCCCATGTCTCCAAGCCGGGAGACGTGATGAAGGCCATTCTGGCCAAGAAGAAGGAAGAAGAGGCGGAAGCACGCAGGAGCCATGTGCCGCCGAGCAAGGCGGTCACGCCCGCTCCGCAGCCGCCGTCCAAGCCTGCTCCTCCGATTGTGTCGGTTGCGGCGCCGCCAGCCGCCTCGCCAAAGCCGGAACCGCGCAAGATTGTGCCTCAGCCGCGGCCCGCGCCGGCTATTGTTCCGCCTTCGCAGCCAGCCATCGCGTCAAAGCCCCCCGCAGGGACCGTGGTCGCCAAGACTCCGGCACGTCCGGCGGTCACCGTGGTCCCGCCAGTGGTGGTAAAGCCGCCGGCAACAGCCGCTGGCGCTGCGACACAACCCAAGCCAGCCGAGCAGGCGCCGATGGTCGTAAAGCACGCGGCTCCCAAGGTTGCTGCGCCTGTGGCTACCGCACCGGCTGTCGCAGAGAAGCCCGAGGCACCGGCCCCCGTCGCGGCTCCGGCGCCCCCTGTTGTCGAAGCGCCTGCAGCACAGCCCGCGGAGATTGCCGCGCGCGCCAAGGAAACACCCATCGCAACGGCCGCAACGGTTGCGGAATCGCAGGCGCCGGCAGCCCAGGTTCCCGAACACAAGCCTGTGCCCCCAGCCCATCCCGTGCCTGTCCCGCGTCGCGTGGTGATGCCGCAGACAGGGCCGCGTCCGGTGTACAAGGCCCCGCCTGTGGCGGCGGCGAGCACAGCACCAACACCCGCAGCGGGCGGCGGCATCCAGCGAGGCAAACCGATCTTCGATCGCAGGCCTCCCGGAGCGCCCGGTGGGTTCCAGCAACGTACGCCCGGTGCCAGCGCTCCAGGTCAGTTTGCAGGCGGCCCGCGGCCCAAGCATCCGACACGCACTGGTTTTGCAGGGTCTGGTGGGCCCGCAGGTCCCGGAGGACGTCCGGGATTTGGTGCCCGGCCGGGCTTTGGTGGTCAGCGACCCGGAGGGTTTGGCGGTCCACGTCCAGGTGGCGGTACTGCTCCGCCTGCAGGCGAGGCACCGCGTCCGCAGCGTGCGCCAGGACGCCCACGCCGCGGTCAGCAGCAGTATCCAAAGACCAAGGAAGGCCCGATGAAGGGCTTCGTGCCACCGCCGCGCTTTGGCGGTGCCACGCAGTTCAGCGACGAGCCGCTGCCAATTACGCGGGAGATCACCGTAACCGAGGGGATCAGCGTGAAGGACCTGGCGGAGAAGCTGGAAATTCGCGCCAAGGATTTGATCGCTGTCCTGCTGATGCGGGGTGTGTTCGTTACAGTAAACCAGTCTCTGGACGCCGCGATGGTCAAGGATGTCGCAGGCAAATTCGGAGCGGCAGCGAACGTCATCAGCTACGAAGAAGAGCTGGAGAACGAAGCCATTGAAGAAGTTCTCGACACCGAGAAAATCGATATGGTCGAGGTGCCTCGTGCACCGGTGGTCACGGTCATGGGTCACGTAGACCACGGCAAGACTTCACTGCTCGATGCGATTCGCGAAACCGACGTGGCTGCTGGCGAAGCTGGTGGTATTACCCAGCATATCGGCGCGTACAAGGTGCGATTCACCAAAGAAGGCTCACCGGTTTCGGGTCGCGAGATTGTCTTCCTCGACACCCCGGGCCACGAAGCCTTTACCCGCATGCGTGCCCGAGGCGCCAAAGTCACGGATATCGTCGTCATCGTTGTGGCAGCGGATGACGGCGTAATGCCGCAGACGCTGGAGGCCATCGATCACGCCAAAGCTGCGAATGTGCCGATCATCGTGGCCGTGAACAAGATCGACAAGCCCGAAGCCAACCCCGAAAGGGTCAAGAAGCAACTGGCCGATCGCGGTCTGATCCCTGAGGAATGGGCCGGCGGCGGCGAAGGTTCGACGGTGTTTGTCGAGGTCTCGGCGAAACAGCGCAAGAACCTCGACGGCCTCCTCGAAATGATCTGCCTTGTCTCCGACATCAAGGCCCCCAAAGCGACTCCAGGGCGCAAGGCTGTGGGCTCGGTGCTCGAAGCAAAGCTCGATCGCGGACGCGGCGCGGTGGCCACGGTGCTGGTACAGGATGGAACACTGCACCTGAACGACAGCTACATCGTCGGCAACACGTACGGAAAAGTGCGCGCGATGTTCGACGATCGTGGACGTCCACTCGAAGAGGCGGATCCGTCAACGCCGGTCGAAGTGCTCGGTCTGGAAGCCATGCCGGAATCCGGCGATACGTTCCTCGTGGTTGCGGATCGTGACAAGGCCAAGGGCATTGCGCAGTACCGCAAGATGAAGGAACGCGAGGCTCAACTGGCCAAGAGCTCGCGCGTTTCGCTGGAAGGATTGGCGGAGCAGATTCGGCAGGCAGGGGTGAAGGACCTGGCGCTGATCATCAAGGGCGACGTGACGGGATCGGTAGAGGTGATGGCCGATTCGCTGGTGCGCATGTCGACCGAGAAGGTGAGGGTGAAGGTCATCCACTCCGGCGTGGGTTCGATCACCGAGAGCGACGTGCTGCTGGCGACGGCATCCAATGCCATCATCATCGGCTTCAATGTCCGCCCCGAGCGCAAGGCAGCGGAGTTGGCACAGCAGGAAGGCGTAGAGATTCGCCTGCATTCGATCATCTACGAGTTGCAGGACGAGATGCGCCTGGCCATGCTGGGTCTGTTGGAGCCCACGTTCAAGGAGAACTACATGGGCCGTGCCGAGGTGCTGAACATCTTCAAGATTCCGAAGGTGGGCACCATTGCTGGCTGCCGAATAACCGATGGCTCCATCCGCCGCGATTCCGAAGTAAAGGTGATGCGCGACGGCGAACAGGTCTTCAAGGGAAAGATAGGTTCGCTGAAACGCTTCAAGGATGACGCGCGCGAAGTAACGAACGGCATGGAGTGCGGCATCGGCATTGCCAACTTCGGCGACATGAAGGAAGGCGACCTGATCGAAGCCTTCTCGGTCGAGAAGATGGCGGCAGATCTGGGCGCGTTGACCTCGGCGAAAGCATAACAATCATCCAATCCTGATTCAGTACTCTGAATGGCCCGCTTCTTACCCAAAGATCCGGGCCATTTCCTTTTGGGGAAGGTCCTTCACAAAAATAAGTGAACACTGTGCTGCAGGCCTTCGTCTTAGGGTATATACACGCAGACCTTGCATCTGGAGGTAAGATTTCTGGTTGCCGGATAGCCGAAGTTCGTCACCAGTCAGGAGAATGGTGAGATGTTCCGGCCCATGACATGGATCGGAGTGAGCCAGCAGGTGTCGACCCATCGCGTGACGAACTTGAGGCAAGGGAGCACGCAGGTTGACCATCGACCCAGACGCGGAGTTCACGGCGCTGGTTGAGCGCCAGTCGCGTTTGGTTTTTCGAGTCGCATATGCGGTTTTGCTCAACTCCAGCGATGCAGAGGACGCAGTGCAGGAGACGTTCTTGAAGCTGCATCGCAATCGCGGATGGCGAGAGGTAGAAAATCAGCCTGCATTTCTTGCGCGCGTCGCCTGGCGTACAGCGATGGACCTGAGACGACGTTTGTCGCAGTCGTCCTCTGAATCAAGCGCATCTCTGCTTCTCGAGGAACTGCCTTCGTCGGGGCCCAGCCCTGAAGAAGCATTGGCCTTTCGAAATGAGTACGCCTCGGTTCATGCGTTGATTGATTCGCTGGCAGACGATTTGCGCGTGCCGCTGGTTCTGTCTGCAACTGAGGAGCTCAATTCGCGCGAAATCGGTGAGATTCTTGGAATCCCAGAAGGCACGGTACGCACCCGGCTGCAGCGCGCCCGGCAGATCTTACGCCAGAAGCTGGCATCGCTGAAGGAGACTCGTTATGTCTGAACGGGACGAACTCGACCAGCTGATTGATTTGGCTTTGGCCAACTATGCTGAGCCGCGCGCCGGTCTCGAGCAGCGCATGCTGGCGCGAATCTCCCTGCAAGTTGTCCAGTCTCCGCGGCGTCGATGGGTATTGGTGGCAGCTATCGCTGTACCGGCGATTGCGGTGCTGCTTCTCCTGAGCTACCTGATTCCGTGGTCTCTGCGTCGGCAACCGGGACAGATGGCTTACACGCCTAAAGTTTCGTCGGTCGCCCCTCACGTCACCGTGCTTGCGCCACATGCCGTCCGAGTTCCTACGCCCCCACGCCGGATCCGGCCCAGAGTTCAGGCTTCCGATCGAGTCTTGAGCAACGCCATCCCCCGGCCCAAGCTGGATGTCTTTCCCGCGCCCCAGCCGCTTAGCACTGGAGAGCAGGCTCTGGTCAGCTTCGTCGCACAAGCCTCGGAGGACGATCGCAAGGCGCTCATTGAAGATCAAAAACGGGTGGATGAGCCCTTGAACATTTCCGCCATTCGTATACCGCCGCTTCAGTTACCTGAAGGGAACCAGCACTAAGGAGAACCTATGCGCAAAACGATCTTCGTATCTTGTTTGCTGCTTTTCGCATTTGCATTCACGTCGCGTGCTGTGGCCCAGGACGAACCCAAACCCGTCGACGCTGCCAAGGCTGCGGAGCCAGTGCACTATTATCACCTCGAATTAGTTGTGCAGGAACTCGGCACGGACGGCAAGCCGACCAACAGCCGGACCTATACGACGACAGTCAGCACCGACAATCGGGGAAGTGCATCCATTCGCACAGGCTCCAAGATCCCATTTGTCACGGGCTCCACTTCAAGCCTTGAGAACAATGTGCAATACCAGTACCAGGATGTGGGTGTCAAAATCGATGCACAACGGGCGCATGAGATTGGCCATCAGCTTTCACTCGACCTATCGGCCGATATCACAAATGTCGCCGACTCTTCTGACAGCAGGCTTCATCTGCCGGTCCTTCGACAGAACAAATGGCAAGCCGTCGTGCTTATCCTGGTTGGAAAGCCCACCGTGGTGTTCACCTCCGATGCCCTGGACTCAAAGGGGAGCATGCAGCTAGCGGTCACGGCGACGCCGGTGCAATAAGGAAATGTGGCAACGCCCGCGTCGCAAATGCGCGGCGCGGGCTGATCGCCCATTCTGCATTCGCCCTTTTCGCCAGAAGGACGCGTTACACTTTCCGTGTTTCGGTTTAGGCATTCTTCATGGCCTCGGCTGGCGAAAGGCGGGAAGATGGCGTTGCCGTTCAGGAGTTGGTGTCTTCGAACCTACCTGGCATTCATTCTGCCGGTCTTCGCATTGGCGATTTGCATTCCTCCCGTTTTGCGGGCGCAGGCCAAGCCGAGTATCGCGGGCGACTACACAGGCACTCTTGGCTCATTGCATCTCCGCTTGCACCTCAAGGCCAATGGAGGAACGTGGAGCGGCACCCTCGACAGCCCCGACCAAGGCGCCAATGGTCTGGGCTGCGCGGACTTTCATCTCGATGGCGATGCTCTCAGTTTTTCCGTTCCGGTCGTCAAGGGATCGTGGAAAGGAACCGTCTCGAGCGACGGGAAGACACTGACGGGGACTTGGGACCAGGGCAGCCCGATGCCGCTGGTCTTCACGCGCGACACTTTCGTGACTGCAGCAAAGCCCTCGCGCGTGGATGGCGTATGGCTGGGTACGCTGCAGGCCGGCGGCTCATCGCTTCGCCTTCAACTGCACGTAAAGAGCGACGAGAAGGGCGAGGAATTCTGTTCGCTCGATAGCCTGGATCAGCACTCGATGGGACTGGAGTGCGCCAGGGCCACGTTGACCGGGGATGATTTTTCGTTTGATGTTCCGGTCGTTGGGGGCCATTACGCCGGGAAGCTCTCTGCGAATAGAAACGCCATAACCGGCACCTGGAGCCAGAACAGTAATTCGCTGCCACTCGCGTTCACGCGACAGGCAACGGAGATTGCTGCCCAGCCGGCTCCTCCGCCGAAATACGACCCCGCAATTGCGCCGGTTCATGCTGCCGAATTGAAAGACGTGCTGGACAAGGACTTTGCAGGCGCGCTCGCGTCTGGTGAACTGGCGCCATCGACAGGCGCAGGTGTTTCGATCGCCGTCATCGATCACGGCGTAAGCCGCGTGTTTAGCTACGGCGTGGCAAAGCCGGACTCGATCTTCGAGGTCGGGTCGATTAGCAAGACGTTCACCGGGTTGATCCTTTCTCAGATGGTCGAACAAGGCCAGGTGAAGTTCGACGATCCGGTGCGCGAACTACTGCCGCCGGGGACTGTGCAGAAGCCGGCCGGCGCCGAGATCACCCTCTTCGATCTGGCGACGCAGCACTCCGGTCTGCCCCGAATGCCTGATAACTTCAAACCGGGCGATGAAGCCAATCCGTACGCGGATTATCGCGCGGCGAACATGTATGAGTTTATTTCGAAACACGGCGTTGCGAAGCCGAATAAGCCCGCTTTCCTCTATAGCAATCTTGGTTTCGGATTGTTGGGTCAGGCGTTATCAGTCCGAGCCGGCGAGCCTTATCCGCAGTTACTGAAACATGAGGTGCTCGATCCACTCGGAATGCACGACACCGCAATCGCGCTTTCGCCGGATCAGCAGGCGCGCTTCATCGCCGGACACACAGGCGATCACAAACCTGCACATGCCTGGGACCTGGACGCATTTGCGGGGGCGGGAGCGATCCGCTCCACGGCGCGAGACATGCTGATTTACGTCGAGGCCAATCTGCATCCCGATCAGTTGAAACCTGTGGGCGCGTCCGATGCAGCAAAAACCATCGTGGCGGCCCTGACTCAGGATCATGAGCTCCGTGCCGATTCCTTTGGCGGACAGAAGATTGCCCTGGCGTGGCTCTATGATCCGGCAGCGGGCAACTACTGGCACAATGGTGCGACCGGCGGCTACAGCGCATTCGCGTTCTTCAATCCCAATGGCGATTACGGCGCGGTCGTGCTCCTGAATGCCACCTTGAGTGAGAGTGGCAGCTATGCCGACCGGATCGGGGAGCACATCAGCGAGAGGCTGGCTGGCAAACCGGCGATTTCGCTTGGGAACTAGACGTCGATTGTGTGACTTGCATTCTCGGTAGCCTGCGGAATCGGCCGGGATGTATATTTCTGGTCATGCACTCCACTGCCTGCGCATTGCGAACTGCGTGGCCCGGTCTTGTCCGCGGGCTCGCTGGAGCCTTTTCCCTGGCGACGATCACCGCGTTCGCATCGGCACAACAGGCGAGCATGAATTCCGGTCACAACATGGCAAATATGCGACCAGTGCCGCCGCCGGAACAGCTTCCCGCCCCGACCCGCATGAGTGGGATCGGCAACGCGCATATCACCATTACGGCCACGCCCGAAGCGCAAGCGTGGTTTGACCAGGGCCTGAACCTGATGCACGATTTTTGGGATTATGAATCGGTGAAGGCATTCGAACAGAGCGTTCGCGTCGATCCAAACTGTGCGATGTGCTGGTGGGGGTTGGCAGAGGCCGAGGGCTTCCGGAACGGCGATCGCCATGTATATGGCAAGCAGGCGCTCGAAAAAGCCGTTGCACTGGAGGACCGGGCGACCGGGTCGGAGAAGCTCTATATCGAGGCGGCACAGGCTGAAGGGAACGCCAAGGATTCAAAGCGCCGCAACAACAAGCCTGAGATTGCGATTCTGCGGGAACTCGTCACCAAGGAGCCCCGCGACATTGAGGCGCGGCTGTTTCTCGCGCTTGCACTGGAAGACGGTTACGACAAAACCGGCGAGCCGAAGAAGAGCGAACAGCAGGCCATCGCGATGCTCGATAACATTCTCCACGATGCGCCGAACGATTCCGCAACAAATCATTACTGGATCCATGCAATCGAGCCCGGCAATCATCCAGAACGCGCCATTCCCAACGCAGCGCTGCTGGCGAGCCTTGCGCCGACTTCAGGTCACATGGTGCATATGCCCGGGCACATCTATTACCGCGTGGGCAACTACATCGAGGCGGAACGCTGGTTTGCGGCATCCATGGCTGCTGACGAGCACTACATGCAGGAGCAGCATGTAGGACCCGACGACGACTGGAACTACGCCCACAACATGATGTATGCCATTGCCAACCTGATGGAGCAGGGCCGGATGGCAGACGCCAATGCATTGTCGGATCATTTGGCGGCAGCGCGCGGCGAGCTTTCCGCTTCTCTCTACATATGGTCTGCCCGCGATCAGATGTCGCGCATCAGCCGCAGGCTGCCGGTTGCGCTGCGCGTTGGAGACTGGGATGCCGTACTCACGATGCTGAACGGGGCCAATCTGCCCAAGGGCGATAAGAGTGCAAACCTTCGCTTTCTTGCTGCGGAACTTACGGATTATGCAAAGGGGATGAAGGCGCTGGATGCGGGCGACAGTGTCGCGGCACTCGAGGACTCAACCAGCATGGATGCGGGTCTGAAACAGATGAAAGAAATGCAGACCGGCCTCGAGGCGCGCCAGCACTCGAAGAAGAAGAAGAGCGAACCGGCGAAGAAGGTTGATGGAGATGCTCCGATGATGCAGATCTCGCCTGACGCCCTGCCTGAGCCCATTATGAAGTGCCTCAATATTCAATCTTTAGAACTGCAGGCCAGCGTGCTGGTGGCACAGAGGAAACTGGGGCAGGCAAAGAAACTCTACGCGAAGGCTGAGGAGCAGGAGAGGAAGCTCGGGTATCACGAGCCGCCCTTCTACATTCGGCCTGTGTCTGAGACAGAGGCCGACGAGTTGCTGAAAGCGAAAGATTATGCGGACGCACGCGTGGCCTACGAGAAAGCTCTCGTGGAGCGGCCAAACTCCGGCTTTGGATTGTACGGACTGGCGCTGGTGAAAGAGTCGTCAGGAGACACGGCGGGAGCGCGGGAAGCCTACGCTGCCTTCTTAAAGACGTGGTCGAAGGCCGATACGAACCTGCCCGAAGTTGCGCATGCGCAGAAGATGCTGGGCACACAGGATCAGGCCGTTCGGTAGAGACACTAACCAGAGCCTCGAAAAGCAGAAGCGGCAATCCCCGGTGGGAATTGCCGCTTCAATTTGCGATCTTCCAGTTAGTTCCGGCTGCGCATTTTTGAAAGCAGGCGGAGAATCTCGAGATACAACCACACCAGCGTGACCATGATGCCGAAGGCGCCATACCATTCCATGTACTTCGGCGCGCCGTGATTGACGCCCTGCTCGATAAAGTCGAAGTCGAGAACCAGGTTTAATGCGGCTATCGCGCAAACGAACAAGCTGAATGCGATTCCGATGGGTCCCGAGCCATTCACGGTAACGAAGTTAAAGTGAAAGAAGCTCAGGATGATCTCTAAGAAGTAAAACAGCGCGATTCCACCGGTCGCGGCAATGATGCCGATGCGCAGTTTGTCACTCACTCGGATCAATCGAGAGCTGTAGAGAACGAGCATTGTCAGCAGCACACCGAACGTGAGTCCGACGGCCTGGATAGCGATGCCTGGATAACGCATTTCCAGGAAGGCCGATATTCCGCCGAGGAACAGCCCTTCCATCAGGGCGTAGATTGGTGCAGTAACGGGCGCCCACTCCTTCTTGAAGATGGTGACGAGGGCGGTGATGAATCCGCCGAATACCCCAAGCATGAGCCATCCGGCCACGTCCGACGGATCGTGCGTCTCCATGAACGTGCGCCAGGTAAAGGCCGCGGAAGCGAAGGCGCAAATCAGGAGAATGCCGGTCCGGTTCACGGTCCCGTTCAGGGTCATCCGGTTAGCGGCGTCGATCGCGCCCCCGTACTCTGATCGGTTGGCAACATCTTGAAACGTCTTGGAACCCAAGGCAGGATTTGAAGTCTTGAAAAGGGGCATGAAGTTATTCCTCCACTACAAAGGCTGCAATCTCCACTATTTAGACGCGGAAGCCGCTGTGCCTGCTTCTATTTTAATCGGCAGGACAACCGGTCCGCCGATATCGGATTCCAAGGGCAGGAAGCAGTCCGGAAACCCGTGCCCGGCTTGGAGTTCCCGCCGAACGAAGATTTCGTGAATTTCCTGCTTTTCCGTCGTTGTCTTGATGGGCTATAGTGACCGTCAACCTAAGGCCTCGGGAGGAGGCCACAATAATGAAGATTAACGACACCATCGGAATCCTGCTTGGGTGTAGATCCCAAAGCTCGGTGATCTCGATTGAGCCTGAGCAGTCGGTTTATGAAGCTCTAGAGATGCTGGCCAAGTACGACGTCGGCGTTCTGCTGGTTTGCAAAGACAGCAGGCTGGTGGGGATCTTCTCGGAGCGCGATTACGCCCGCAAAGGCATCCTGGTGGGTCACGCCTCACGCGAAACCAAGGTCAGCCAACTGATGACCAGCCCGGTCATCTCGATCTCGCCGAAGCACACGGTTGACGAGTGCATGACGCTGATGACCCAGCACGATTTCCGGCACCTGCCCGTGGTGCAGAATGACAACGTGGTTGGCGTGATCTCGATTGGCGACCTGGTTAAGTGGGTGATTTCCGGTCAGGAACAGACCATCCAGGCGCTCGAAGGCTATATCGCTGGGGCTTACCCGTCGTAGGTTCGTGCTGCGGCCAACTCGGCCGACAGCGAGAAGATGTCCCTGCCCAACTACAGCGGATAACGTTCCAACTGAATGCACTGGCGTGCAATGGTGTGGCTCAGCTGCACCGAATTGGCGGGCGTAAAGCGTGCTAACCGGCGAAGAATCGCCAACTGGGTTCGCAGCATGTCGCCCTCTCCACACGCGGCCAGAACGTGTCGCACCGCTTGCTCCGCCAACGCAATGCTTTCATCTGCCAATAGTCTGGTCATGGCAGCCGCAACATCGGCCGAGTTCTTGCTCGCCGCCAGCTTTCTGGCCCGCAGCAGAGAAGACTCGAGCGCGTAAGTCTGAGAAATGATGTCAGCCAGATCGGCCATGATCTCCTGCTGATCTTGCAGGCTCGTCATAAAACGCTGGCTGGCAACGCCTGCTGCAAAGAGCCCCATCTTTCGGACCGCGACAAGGATATCCGCTTCGCGCGCCAGAGGATCGCCGGTTTCGTCAGCCGACTCGAACGACGGTGGCTGCATTACCTCGTCCATTAACGATTTGATTGCGGGCATCAGGGGCAGATCGCCACTCTGCGCCCGTTTCAACAACCAGCCGGTGATGATCATGCGATTGATTTCGTTTGTGCCTTCGAAGATGCGGTTGATACGGGCATCGCGATAGAAGCGCTCGGCTGGATACTCCTCGACGTAGCCATAGCCCCCCATGGTCGCGACTAGTTCGTCCGCGACCAGTGTGAGCATCTCTGATCCATACACTTTCAGGATGGAGCACTCGACGGCGTATTCTTCGATGCGGCGCTGCACCTCGCGTGCCGAACGGCTCTTCTCGTCGCCGAGTTGTTCGAGGCCGGCGTCGATCATGCCCACAGTTCGATACGCCATGCTTTCTGCGGCATATAGCTGCGTGGCGCATTCTGAAATCTTTCGGCGGATGAGCCCAAATTCCGCGATCGCCTTGCCGAAGGCCCTGCGCTCCTTGGCATAACGAACCATGTGTCCCAGTGCATGGCGCGCGCCACCAACGCATGCCACTCCCAGCTTGAACCGGCCCACGTTAAGAACGTTGAAGGCGATGTGGTGCCCCTTGCCCGGCTCGCCCAGCAGGTTGGCCGCCGGGATCTTGCAGTCCTGCAGGACCAGCGGGCACGTCGACGATCCGCGGATGCCCAGTTTGTGCTCCTCCGCTCCGACAGCAAGGCCGGGAGTGCCTCGTTCGATCAGAAAAGCGGAGAACTTCTCGCCATCGATTTTGGCAAAGATGGTGTAGAGTCCAGCAATACCGCAGTTGGTGATCCACATCTTTTCGCCGTTAAGCGTGTAGGTGGTTCCATCCGGCGAGAGCGTGGCGCGGGTGCGAACGTTCATGGCGTCGGAACCGGAGGTGGCCTCAGAGAGCGCATAAGCCGTAATGAACTCTCCGGATGCAATCTTCGGCAGAAACCTCTTCTTTTGTTCTTCCGTCCCGTACCAAACCAGTGGCAGCGTGCCAATCCCGGTCTGCGCCCCGAAGGCGGTGGAGAAACTGGCAAGAACCGAGAGGTGATCGGTAATGATCGCTGAAGTGATCTTGTCCATTCCCAACCCGCCGTATTCCTCGGGGATGTCGACTGAAGTAAATCCAAGTTCGGCGGCTTTGCGGAGCAGCCCCTCCAGCACACCGGGCTTTTTGGCCTCGATCTCCGCGGCGGCAGGCAGAATCTCGTCCCGCGCGAACTGGGCCACCGTGGCCGCCATCTGGCGCTGCTCTTCGTTCATGTCTTCAGGAGCGAAGACTTCGGGAGGCGTGCGGGATTCGATCAGGAAACTGCCGCCCCGGGCGGCGGCAATGGCTGAGACGGGGGTTGTGGACATGAGGCTTTCTCCAACTGTATGAAAACATTACGCCAAACCGGAGCGAGCAGCAACCGGCGTACATTTAAAAGCGGCGGAGAATCAATTCTGCCGGATTAGACGGTACGCGTTCCTCAAGTCAACTAATCAGTTGGTTCTTTATGGCCCGCAACCGGCTCCGGATCTGGCGTGCTAAGTGGTGCAGCCTCAATCTCTGCCATCGCTTACAATGACGTTGATCCTGTTGGTGGAGGAACCGCACTGCTCGTTGAGCTCAAAATGATCCCCAGCCTGGTTTCCGGGGTGCCTGTGCAAGTCGCCCTTTTTCTCGCCGGCAGCCAACAGAACTCCTTTCGCCATCAGGTGAAAGTGTTGCTTAGCGACCCGTTCTCGACGGTACGCCACTACTGGAACTGGTTTGACGCGGCGCTTCTGATTCCTTACTTCCTCGTGATGATTGTGCTGGCGATCTACGGAGTGCATCGCTATACGCTCTGCTATCTCTACTTCAAATACCGTAAGAACTACAACCCTAACCCGCTCGGACACTTTGACGAGTTGCCACGGGTCACGATCCAGCTGCCTATCTTCAACGAGCAATTTGTAATCGACCGGCTGATCGAGGCCGTATGCAACCTTGAGTATCCGAAGGACAAGCTGGAGATCCAGGTCCTCGACGATTCGACGGACGAAACGCAGGAAGTCGCGGCCGGAATCGTGGCGCGATACGCGGCACTGGGCCACCCCATCGTCTATCTCCATCGAACCAACAGGCATGGATTCAAGGCCGGAGCGCTGGATGCAGGGTTGAACGTCGCGAAAGGTGAGTTTGTAGCGATCTTTGACGCCGACTTTGTTCCTCCTCCCGATTGGCTGATGAAGGTCATCCACCACTTTGCGGAGCCCGACGTGGGGATGGTTCAGACGCGCTGGACACATCTGAACCGCGAGTACAGCCTACTGACGCGGGTTGAAGCCATCCTGCTGGACGGGCACTTTGTGCTGGAGCACGGCGCCCGGGCACGGACGGGCGACTTCTTCAACTTCAACGGCACGGCGGGCATGTGGAGGCAAAAGGCTATCTCCGACGGCGGCGGATGGCAGCACGATACGCTGACCGAAGATACCGACCTGAGCTATCGCTCGCAGATGGCCGGCTGGCGCTTTAAGTACCTGCCCAACGTCGAATGCCCCTCCGAGTTGCCGATCGAGATGACGGCCTTCAAGACGCAGCAGGCGCGCTGGGCGAAAGGGCTGATTCAGACGTCGATCAAGATGCTGCCACGCATCTTCCGCTCCAACATCCCGCGCAAGATCAAGATCGAGGCCGTCTATCACCTCACTGCGAACCTGAGCTATCCGCTGATGATCGTGATGACGGCGCTGCTGATTCCGGCGATGATCGTCCGTTTCTACCAGGGCTGGTTCCAGATGTTGCTCATTGACTTCCCACTGTTCACGGCGTCATCGGCATCGATCGCTATCTTCTACCTGGCCAGCCAGCGCGAGCTTTATCCGAAGACGTGGATGAAGACCATTCTGTACTTGCCGCTCCTGATGGCTCTGGGCATCGGCCTCACTGTGACCAACACCAAGGCAGTGATGGAAGCGCTGCTCGGCATCAAGAGCGCGTTCGTACGGACACCCAAATATCGCGTGGCCCAGAAGGGCGAGAAGTCGCAGGCGGCGAAGTATCGCAAACGCCTGAAGCTTGCTCCATGGATCGAATTGATGATCGGCTGCTACTTCCTGCTGGCAATTCTCTACACCTTCTCGAACCACAACTACTTCACCGCGCCATTCCTGATTCTGTTTGTAGTCGGATACTGGTACACCGGCCTGATGAGTCTGCTGCAGGGACGCTTTGAGCGCTGGCGAACGGGTACCGAGGCAGACACCGACGAGTCCAGCCCGAAGCCGTTCCCGGTGGGCGTATAAGAACCCCCAAATGGCGGTCCGCGCCGGGTCCATTACAATATTCGTTAGCGCCTGCCAGCTCTGGAACGGGTTTTCAGCCGACCCGCATCCTGCGCTCGCCAGGCGCATCAGAGTATTATGCTAGCCAAAAATCTGCCGGAAGCCCTTACGTTTGATGACGTTCTGCTTGTGCCTGCTTACAGCGAAGTGGTTCCTACCGAAGTGAGCACGCAGACGCAGTTAACGCGCGACATCACGCTGAATACCCCGCTGATCTCGTCGGCAATGGATACCGTGACGGAATCGCGCATGGCCATCGCCATGGCGCAGCAGGGCGGAATCGGCATCATCCATCGGAATCTCACCATCGGCGACCAAGCCAGCGAAATCGACAAGGTCAAACGCTCTGAAAGCGGCATGATTGTCGATCCCGTCACCATCGGACCGGACCACTTGATCTCCGATGCTTTGGAGGTGATGCGGCGCTACAAGATCTCCGGCGTGCCAGTCACAGAGGGCAAGCGGCTGGTGGGTATCCTGACCAATCGCGACCTGCGCTTCGAGACACGAACCGATGTTCCCATTGGCGACGTGATGACCAAGGAAAATCTCATCACGGTTCCCGTGGGCACCACCCTCGAAGAGGCCGAGCTCATCCTGCACAAGCATCGCGTTGAAAAACTCCTCGTGGTCAACGGCCAGTACGAGCTGAAGGGTCTGATCACTGTCAAAGATATCCAGAAGAAACTGAAGTATCCCAACGCCAGCAAAGATGAAAAAGGCCGGCTGCGCGTAGGCGGAGCGATTGGCGCGACTGGCGACTTCATGGAACGCGCCGCAGAACTAGTGAAGGCTCGCGCAGACGTTCTCGCCATTGATTCTGCCCACGGTCACTCGTCGCGCGTGCTCGATGCAGTACGCGAAGTGAAAAAGCGCTTTCCGAGCGTCGGACTGCTCGCAGGCAACGTCGCCACCTATGAAGGTGCTCTCGCTCTGATTGACGCCGGCGCCGATGCGGTCAAGGTAGGCTTCGGCCCTGGGTCCATTTGCACCACCCGCGTGGTGACCGGAGCAGGCATGCCGCAAGTCACGGCAGTTGCCGAGGCAGCCCGCGCAGCCGCCGAACGTGGCATCCCGGTGATTGCCGATGGCGGCATCAAGTATTCGGGGGAAGTGACGAAGGCGATTGCGGCCGGCGCAAGCTCGGTAATGATCGGCTCGCTGTTCGCGGGCGTCGATGAGAGCCCTGGGGAGATCGTTCTCTACCAGGGACGCAGCTTCAAGACTTATCGCGGAATGGGATCTCTGACTGCCATGAGCTTGGGCTCCAGTGAACGATACTTCCAATCCGGCGCCGACCCTGTCGATGATGTCACCGGCACCGAGGGCGTGGTGCAGCGCGAGCGATCGAATCAGAATCGCCTGGCCAAGTTTGTCCCGGAGGGAATTGAGGGTCGCGTGCCTTATCGTGGACCGCTGGAAGCGATGGTGTATCAGCTGGTGGGCGGACTTCGTTCCGGGATGGGCTACGTGGGCTGCTCGACCATTGCCGAGTTGCAGGAGAAAGCACAGTTCGTGCGAATCTCAAATGCCGGTCTGCGCGAAAGCCATGTGCACGACGTGATCATCACCCGCGAGGCACCCAATTACCACGTTGAGTAAAACTTCATCCTCAGTCAAGCGCAGATCGCCCGCCTATTGGATTCGGGCCTGGTGGCCGGTCGCGGTGGGTATCTGTGTCATCGTCCTGGAATCGACAGCGTGGTTCGGCGCCGATAACACCAGCGGACCGCTACGCACGGTGTGGGAGCACATCTTTGGAAACGTCAGCGATGCGCGGTGGATGGTGCTCCATCACTACATTCGCAAGACCGGACACTTCTTCGGGTATGGCACCATGGGCCTGCTGTGGCTGCGCGCGTGGTGGATGACTCTGCCGCGAGCCGGCTTCCTTCTGGACGCCACCCTTGCCTTGCTCGGAACAGCCATTGTGGCCAGCTCCGACGAGTTTCATCAATCTTTCCTGCCGAACCGGACCGGCATCCCCTCAGATGTACTGCTCGATTGCTGTGGCGCAATTGTGCTTCTGTTGATCGTCTACCTCATTGTGCGCATCAGTTCGCCCAAGCGGCTGGCGCGAGCCGCATAAGGACAGTGATCAGGGATCAGTAAACAATGGTCAGAAACTGCCACCTGATCCTACCAAATATAAGTGTTGTACACTTCGCGTGTGAGAAGGCATCTCCCACCAGGACTGCTCGCTATGGGAACCAGCCTCTTCGTGCTGCTGACGAACGCGGCTCATGGGCAGGATGAAAAGCTGCGCTCACCATGGGACAACATCAAGATCGTTCAAACTGACGCGCCGTACAACTGCCCTGCTCCACCGTCATTCGCCGTCACCGTGGATGTCGATTCCTACTATGTTGACTCTCATGCTTCCGTAATCGACCCAAAGAAGCTTGATGCGTTTCAGAAGGTTTCAGAGCCATCAACCCACCTGAGCCAATATGTGACGCTCGCTGCTGACGACTACCTTGCGAAGGGCAGCAAGCCGGCAGCAACCTGCGCGTATACGTTGCTGGAGGCGTCGGCAAAAGCCGACGCCTGGGCAGGACAGATGCCCGGCTTTCAGGGCGTTTATCTGCAGAACTGGCTGCTCAGCGCCGTCGGGATCGCATATCTGAAAGTTCGCCAGAGCGGTGCAGGAACTGCGGAACAGGACGCGGACATCCAGCAATGGTTCAATCATCTCGCCATGCGCGTCCGCGAGTACTTCGATAGCGAGATTGAACGCTCAGGCCTCGACGAGGAGAACAATCATCTCTATTGGGCAGGCCTGGCGGTCGCGGCTGAAGCCATCGCCGACAATGATCACGACGCGGGCAGATGGGCTTTCATGGCCTACAAGACCGGAATTGACGCGATCCAGCCGGACGGTTCGCTGCGGACCGAACTCCGGCGCGGGCAGATGGCACTGCATTATCACCTTTACGCGCTGGGGCCGCTCGTCATCTTTGCCGAGCTTGCCGAAGCCAACGACATCGACGCTTACGCATACAACGGTGGAGCAATCCATCGCCTCGTCAACTTTTGCCTTGCGGGCCTTCAGGATCCAAACATCCTTGAGAAACGTACCGGAGTTAAACAGGTCGTGACGCTTCCCTACTCCGGTTTGGATATCGGCTGGGCGGTCCCCTACGTGAAACGGTTTCCGAATGCGGCGCTGTCGGATCTGATCGCAAAAGCGCCATGGGTGCGGTTCACAAGTTGGGGTGGCGCGCCGCCGGAGTGAGTTTCTGCGTCCAATGACGGCCGCCCAAGCGGCAGACGCCGGAAAGAAACAATAGAATGTGTGCATCTTGCTGTTTTCTTGAAACACCACACGATCGATGCCGAGGGGAGACGACGCCGCGATGAACCAACGGGGACAAGTTCGCATCGGGATGTCCGGATGGCGTTTCGATGACTGGCGCGGAACGTTCTACCCCGAAGATCTTCCCCAGCGCCGGGAGCTGGAGTTCGCCTCGCATCGGCTCAACTCCATCGAGTTGAACGGGACCTTCTACTCGACCCAGCGGCCCAATAATTTCCAGCAGTGGAACAAGGAAACTCCCGACGACTTCGTCTTCTCCATCAAGGGATCGCAATTCATCACGCACATTCGCAAACTGGAGAATGTCGAAACGGCCCTGGCCAACTTCCTTGCGCAAGGAATGTTGTGCCTGGGTAGAAAGCTCGGTCCGATTCTCTGGCAGCTTCCTCCACAGTTCTCTTATGATGCAGACCGGCTCGAGTCGTTCTTGAGGTTGCTGCCGCACACGCACAAGCAGGCCGCTGCCTACGCCCGCCAACGCGATGAATGGATGGCAGCCCGATCGTGGCTGGACGTCGAGGAGGACCGTCCTCTTCGCCATGCGGTGGAGATTCGACACAAAAGCTTCGCCAAGCCGGAATACATCTCGCTCTTGCGCAAATACGATGTCGCGCTCGTTGTCGCCGATTCCGTGAAATGGCCTGTGATGATGGACATCACCGCGGACTTTATCTATTGCCGTCTGCACGGCAGCGACAAGATCTACCCCGATGGATACACGGCCGACGCAATCGATATCTGGGCGCGAAGGATGATTGCGTGGTCGCGAGGGGAGGAAGTGACTGACGGAACCAGGATTCATCCCGAGCCTGGTCCGCAGCAATCGGCTCGCGATGTATTCGTATACTTCGACGACGATAACAAGATCCGCGCACCATTCGATGCACAGAGCCTGAGTAAAAGAATTGCAGCGCTTTCCAGCGAGTGATTCGTCGAGTCGGACCTGATGTGGTCGGTTTGTGTTTACCAGATCCATCCGGCCGGGAGCGGTTGATCTTTGCACGGGCGGTCCGACTGTATCGGATATCCGTTCTGCGCAATTATCCGCGGCAGACACGGCGCGTAACCGCTCAGGGCTTGCTGTAAAGGTTCAAGATCTGCGTCGTTTACCGCATAGAAACTCACCGTATCGCCGCCAACGATGTAGGGCTCAGGGAGCTTCCATGATCCTGCCGGCCTCCACTGCGGAGGCAGTGCGCCTCCCAATGTCTGGCGATAGACCAGCGCGACATGAACCCCGGTTGCATCAGCAATGCGCAAGAGCGCATCAGCATCGAACCCACCGTGCAGTTTGAGATTCGTAATTTCAGTCGACGCCAATCCGTATACGTCCATGATCTTGCGCGGCTGGTAATAAGCGATCAAGCCAATGTCATTGATAGCAACCGGCGCGTTAGGGTAGTACTGCGCAAGGAATCGCGCCATCTGAAATTGCTGCAGATAGATCTGGCTAAATCCCTTTCGCAAATCCAGATCGCACTGGTAAACCCGTATACCGACCACCACTACCGCCATCGCCACGTAAACCAACACAATGTTCCTGCGCTCTGCCGGAGATTCCTGGTTACGCGCATAAACGATAAAGAAACATGCACAACCGATGAGCGCCAGTGCTATGAGGTAGGCTTCATAGCTCAGGACCCAACCAGTTCTGGCGAACTGGAAGTGCATCAGCATGAGCGCTGTAACCAGGTAAAGAAACATTCTGGGTTTGTCCGGGAGCCGCAATGACTTGTTTCCGAGAAACTGAGTCAGGACAATGAGCAGACACACCACCAGTAGCGCTCCACCCGAGACGAGCAGAAATAGCGGATAGTCAGCTGGCCACGCAATGGACGGAAACAGGCGCCAGCGATTCGCATCCGTAGATTTCAAGAGCAGCGAATTCGGAAGCAGTAAGGCACCTTTGGATAGTCCGTATGCGCTGGCAGCAAAAACCGGCACGGCGGAAACTGCAGAGAGCACAATGCCGAGAACAAACCGCCGCTGCCAGCACAAAAAGACGAAGATCAGCATGATGGCAAACACCGCTTCATAACGGCACATTACGGCCAACACTCCGTAGACGCAGAGAGCTCTCCGGCCTCCGCTTTCACCGGCCAGCACCCGGACCGCAGTGCGCAGGAGGAGCAGGACGGTAAGGATCTGGAGATTGTGCTCGAGCCCCACAAAAGTCTGAACAACCAGCGAAGCTGCAATAACCAGTAGGAATAGAACGAACCCCCGGGTCCTTAGAAATCCTTCGCCTGCTAGTTCCTCCATCAGGCTATCTGCGATCCAGAGAGACGCCAGAGCAGAGATCGCGTTCAGCGCGAGAATGATCCAAAGATGAATTCCGAAAATCGCGAAACAACCCGCGAGCAGCAGCGGCCAGATAATCGAAGACGAGCAGGAGGAATAGTCAGGCGGAGACACGGAAAACGTTCCGTGTAAAACCAGATTCTTCGCGAGAGCAGCATGAATATAGGCATCATCCGTAAGAAAGATCTGGGTGCCATGCGTCTGATCCAGTGCAGCGATCAGGAACCACGCACTCAACAGAAGATAGATCGCGCCGTTACAAAGAAACGGGACCTTGGCCTTCCATGGGGGGATAGTCACCTGGCTCCTCGGCCGAACCTCAAAAGAGAAAAATCGGATGGCGTTGTTCGGATTCTCTCAGATTCACGCAATTTGTCCAGTGGCGAAAGGACCAGGAGGTAGCGGATAAATCATGAGAATTAGGGGATTGGAGGCTGCTGGCCGAGGCCCTGCACGCCGTCTTCGAAAGTCTCGACGACCTTAACAAAATACCGTCGTTGGGGGGAGGCTCATCAAAGGATGAGGACCTGATGGTGCTCAGTTTCTCCCTGGGTCAATGGCCCACGGGCTGACCGAATGTGATCCAGAATCCGTTGCAGTCGCGGATGATGAACTCGCGCATGCCGTAGAAGGTTTCGTGCAGGTTTTCGACTACGGTTATTTTCCCATCCAGCCTGCTGCATATTGCATCAACGTCATCGACATGGATGTAGAGGTCAAACTCGCGTCTTGGCGCGTCGCTCGATTTACCACCGGCACTGAGCATGATGGTGCTCTCACCGAGCCGCAGTAGGGCCCAGTTCGCCTCTCCCTCATTGCATTCTCTCGCTGTGTTGCGAATGGTGAAGCCGAGGGATTCGTACCACTGCACCGTCGCCATCACGTCCGGAACGTGGATCATGGGAACGATTCGTTCATTCATGGCTCATCTCTTGATCCCAAGCTTGCCACATTTTCTTGAGCCGGACAAAAAAGGTGGTTGCATGCTTGAGAAAAAGGCTCAGAGCTCAGACACACAGGATCAGTGTTTTGATCCATGCGCATCCGCCTTATGAGCCGTTTCAACGACGATCCGCACGGCCCCGATCACAAGTTGAGGAGCATCTTCTTGAATGTAATGCCGCGAGTTCGGAACGAGAACGTGTCGCGCCTGTGGAACCTTAGCCAGAAATTCGTTGTGTAACTGAAGCTTGATGTGCTTGATGTCCTGCTCGACGGGATTGCCGGGAAAGCCCGGATCCTTCAGAGTTACGGTCAACTGCACGATCGGAACGTTGGGCAGCGGAAACGCCTTGGCGAGGGCATCTCCGCTCTCTGCGGCCGAATTGAGCTCGGCTCTTTGCGTCGGAGTCGCGGATGTCATCACCGCACCGAGTTTCTCCTTCGGCTGGCCCATTCCTGGGCGCTGAGAGCAGCGTGAAGGCGTTGCAGGATTCTTCCATCTTCCGGGTCCACCAGGACCAGCCCGGCGCCTTCATCGGGATATTTGTAGGCGAAGAGCTGAATGATCGCTCCGCCAAGCGAGTGCCACTAATACATAAGGCGGAGCGATGTTGCCTTCGCGGAGCATCTGATGCAGTTCGAGAGTGAGCTCTTCCACTGACCATGCAGGCTGGTTCAGAGACATTGGGCAAGCGGCACGCTAATACGAAGGGACCAGGACAGCGAACAGCCTGCGGAGCCAAATTAAAACTCCCAAGATCCCCTGAGCAGCCGCAAATTGTCACTTTGGGATTTTTTGGGCCGCACCAGTGCAGGTTTGGAGATCGTGTGCGGGGCAAAAATTAGGGGCGCATCCCGGAGAGGAATGCGCCCGATGATCTTGCTGCAGGAATAAACCTGATTGCGAAAGCTGAGCCTTAAGCGGCCTCTTCGCCGCCCTTTTCCTGTTCTTTCTTCTGCTCTTCGAGCTGCTTTTCAAGATCTGCGCGCTTCTTGGCCTTGACGTCGGCGCGCTTCTGGCGTTTTTCGTCGAGCTGCTTTTCGGCGCCCAGCAGTTCGATGAACGCCTTCTCGGCGCCGTCGCCCTTCTGGAAGCCGGTGCGGACGATGCGCAGATAGCCACCCTGGCGATCGCCGTAGCGAGGAGCCACGGTATCAAACAGGCGCTTCACTGCGTCGTCGGTTCTAAGAAAGCTGAGTGCCTGGCGGCGTGCATGCACGTCGCCCTTCTTGCCCAGCGTAATCATCTTCTCCACGTGAGGACGTACCGCCTTGGCTTTGGCCACGGTGGTCTCCACGCGGTCCTCAATGATGACGGACGTGGTCAGGTTGCGGAGCAACGCGTTCCGATGGCTGGTGTTGCGTCCGAGTTTGAATCCTGCATTGCGATGGCGCATGGTGAAACTCTCTTTCGGAAATAGTCATCCGTTGCCAGTTTTCAGTTGTCAGTTCCCGATACGACAGAGAACTGACGACCGACAACTGAGAACTTAAAAATTCTCTGTCTCAGTGGGCAGCTGGAGATCAACCGAATCCAGCGGCTCGTCCTCTTCGTCGAAGTGGCTGTAGCTTGATGCCAAAGTGGTCGCTGGAGGAACGCTGGTCGGTCCGGGAACGGCGTTTCCGCTCTCGTCGATCTTCATGCCCAGCGAGAGGCCCATCTGCGCGAGAATTTCCTTGATCTCGTTCAGGCTCTTGCGGCCAAAATTCTTGGTCTTCAGCATCTCAGCTTCGGTCTTCTGCACCAGTTCGCCGATGGTCTGAATATTCGCGTTCTTCAGGCAGTTATAGCTGCGGACCGACAGTTCCAGCTCTTCGACCGAGCGGTTCAGGTTGTCGTTGCGCAGCATCACGCGGCCTTCTTCCGAGCGAGATTCGGTTTCGATCTCTTCCTCGAAGTTGATGAAGATGTTCATGTGGTCTTTCAGCAGCTTGGCGGCCAGGCCAACTGCATCGGCGGGTAGAACCGCACCGTTCGTCCACACTTCGAGCGTGAGCTTGTCATAGTCGGTGATCTGACCCAGACGGGCAGCTTCGACGATGTAGTTCACACGGCGTACAGGTGAGTGAACCGAATCCACTGGGATGAAACCCAGTCCAAGGTCGGCATCGAAGTTCTTATCGGCAGAGACGTATCCACGACCGCGCTTCAGGCGCATCTCCATCTCGAGCCGGCCACCCTCAGACACGGTGGCGATATACACGTTCTTGTCTAGAATCTCCACATCGCCATCGGCTTCGATCATGCCGCTGGTGACCACGCCGGGCTGATCGGCGCGCAAGTACAGCGCCTTGGGACCGTCGCCGGCAAGCTTGAATGGAATCTGTTTGAGATTGAGGATGATGTCGGTCGCATCTTCCACAACTCCCGCGATCGATTGGAATTCGTGCAACACGCCCTCGATACGAACCGCAGTGACCGCGGCTCCTTCAATCGAGCTCAACAGCGTACGGCGCAGGGCGTTGCCGATGGTTGTGCCAAATCCGCGCTCAAAGGGCTGGGCGCTGAACTTGCCGTAGGTTTCGCTAAGCGTCTCGGCATCCACCGCCAGGCGCTTCGGTTTCTGAAATCCTCTCCAAAGCATATGTTGATCTCTTTTCCCGCGCGGCAAGTACGTCGCGATGCATTTTGCGGCGGCCGCGCAAGTTCTCCTTTGAATTGAGTTGTCGGTTTTCAGTTGTCAGTTCTCAGTAACCAGAGGCCGTAGGCGCAACTGACGACTGATAACTGACAACTGAGGACTACTTGCTGTAAAGTTCCACGATCAGCTGTTCGTTGATCGGCAGGTTGACATCCTTGCGCTTGGGCAGGCTCAGCACGCGCCCAGACATGTTTTCGAAATTCGCCTCGAGCCACACCGGCACCGGGTTCTGCGCAGCGTACTGCGTGCCCTGCTCGATGATGATCATCTTCTTGGCGGATTCGCGAATTGCGATCTCGTCACCCACATTCACCTGGAACGAAGGAATATTCACCTTCCTCCCGTTTACGGTGACATGACCGTGTCGCACAACCTGGCGTGCCTGGCGGCGCGAAATGGCAAAGCCCAGCCGGAAAGCCACGTTATCCAGACGCCGCTCGAGCTGCTGGATCAGCAATTCGCCGGTGACGCCTGGCGCACGATTGGCCTTCTCATAGTACTCGCGGAACTGGCCTTCGAGGGTGAAGTACATACGCTTGGCCTTCTGCTTTTCGTGCAGCTGCAGGCCGTAGCCCACAATCTTGGCCTTACGATCTTTGCCGTGCTGTCCCGGCGGGAAATTGCGCTTCTCAATCGGGCAACGGTCCGATGTACATTTGGTGCCCTTCAAGAAGAGCTTGGTGCCTTCGCGACGGCAAAGGCGGCATACTGCTCCGGTATAACGAGCCATTTCTTCTCCTGAGTTCGGATGTCGGCCGGTTTACATCTCCGGAGGAGACTTCCTCCCGGCCCGATGTTTCAGTTTGAGTTCTAAGTTCAGAGTTCTTAGTTTTCCGCGCCACTGATTTCGCGGAACTTTGAACGAAGAACTGTTTCTTACACGCGGCGTCTCTTCGGGGGCCTGCAACCGTTGTGCGGCACGGGCGTAACGTCGCGAATGGAGCGAACGTCGATGCCCGCTGCTGCCAGCGCGCGGATAGCCGACTCTCGCCCGGATCCTGGACCGGCAACTCGCACATCCACTGCCCGCAGGCCGTGGTCGCGTGCCATCTGCGCCGCGTTCGACGCAGCCTGCTGCGCCGCGAACGGCGTGCCTTTGCGCGAACCGCGGAAGCCGAGCGAACCCGAGCTCTTCCAGCTGATGGTATTGCCCACCTGGTCGGTGATCGTCACGATGGTGTTGTTGAACGAAGCCTGAATGTGGCAAACACCATACGGCACATTCTTGCGTTCGCGCTTCTTGAACTTCTTCGTTTTGCCAGCCTTGGCGGCGCCGGCCTTCTGCTCTGGTTTCGCCATTAGGTCTTCGCCGTCGCTTTCTTCTTACCGGCAATGGTGCCCTTACGGGGACCCTTGCGAGTACGAGCGTTGGTGTGAGTGCGCTGTCCGCGGACCGGCAAAGCGCGGCGATGCCGGCTGCCGCGATAGCTCTGAATATCGATCAGGCGCTTGATGTGCATCTGGGTGTCCTTGCGGAGATCGCCCTCGACGTCACCCTCGTCCTCGATCACCTGGCGGATGCGGTTTACCTCTTCTTCGCCAAGGTCCTGGATCTTCTTGAAGGCGTCAACATTTGCCTTCTCCAGAATCTTTCGCGCACGAGGATTACCGATGCCGAAGATGTATGTGAGCGCGATCCGGGCCTGCTTGTTGCGGGGCAGATCGACGCCAGCAATACGTGCCATTCTGAATCCTTTGCTGCTCTCGGTTGTGTGCCTCCAGCCTTGGGCTGGCTGGCACGGGTTACTGCGGTTGAACTCCGGGGGTTCATCGCAAGCCTTGACTCAAGCTAACTAGCCCCTGGGTGAGTTCTAAGTTCTTGGTTCACAGTCAACAACTGCTGATGCAGGTTTTAAGACTTTGAACTGCGAACTTTGAACTGCCCTTGGCAGTTTCCGCTTCTCTTGCCAAGCCCAACTAGCCCTGGCGCTGCTTGTGCTTTGCGTTTTCGCAGATCACACGAACCACCCCGCGGCGGTTGATGACCTTGCACTTCACGCAAATCTTCTTTACTGATGCACGGACCTTCATTGCTCTTTGCTGCCCTTCTCCGCGCATCTACCGACGACGCGGGTGGAAATCAGATTCATAGTTCTAAATTCGTAGGTCAACGTTGCCTCAATAGCGCTGCAGACTGTGAGCTAAGAACTATGAACTGAGAACTTATTTGTATCTGTACACAATTCGCCCGCGGTTCAGGTCGTATGGACTCAGCTCAACGGCTACGCGGTCACCCGGCAAAATGCGGATGAAGTTTTTGCGCATTCTCCCCGAGACATGAGCCAGTACTTCATGGTTGGTCTCGAGCTTCACCTTGAACATGGCGTTGGGCAACGTCTCAACCACCGTTGCCATGACCTCAATCGCGTCTTCCTTCGACAAACTGTATCCACTTCTGGACGCTTCCGCGTCCTTGCGTTTTTGGACCGAATGCGTACCTTTATTCGGTCAGAACCTTTGCCCCGGTGTCGGTTACCGCCACCGTGTGCTCGAAGTGAGCACTCATGCTTCCGTCATCGGTCACAGCCGTCCAGCCATCGCGCAACACGCGCACATCCGGCTTGCCGGCATTGACCATGGGCTCGATCGCAATCACCATGCCTGCTTTCAACTTCATGCCTGAACCTGCTTCGCCGTAGTTCGGCACCTGCGGATCTTCATGCATATGGCTGCCGATCCCATGACCCACAAAATCGCGTACCACCGAGAACCCCTCGGCTTCTACCACCTTCTGCACCGCTGCGCCGATATCGCCCAGCGTCGCACCCGGCTTCACCACCGAGATCCCGGCATAGAGCGACTTCTCGGTTGCCGCCAGCAATCTCGCCGTATCCGGCGCAATCTTTGCGCCTACCGGGACCGTGATTGCCGCATCGCCGTAGTAGCCGTCGACAATCGCACCGCAGTCCACCGAAACGATGTCCCCCTCTTTGAGGACTCGCTTCTTGGAAGGAATGCCGTGCACCACCTCATTGTTGATCGAGGTACACAAACAGCACGGAAAACCGTGATATCCCTTAAAAGCCGGCTTAGCGCTCAATTCCCTGATCCGAGCCTCGGCGACCCTCTCGAGATCCAGTGTCGTTGCACCCGGCTTCACGTGATTGCGTACGAGTTCGAGAACCTCGCGAACCACCTTGCCCGCGCGTTCCATTTTCTCGATCTCTGAGGCCGACTTCAGTACGACCGCCACAAAACCAGCTTTCAATTCCCAGTCATCAGTTCCCGTAGTGATCAATTGCAACCGACGCGACTGACAACTGCTGGCTGACAACTTGCTTCTCTAATGCACAAAAACCCGTTCGCGTGCTGCGCTATTGGCGCAGCCGCTCAACGGCGGCAACAATTCCAGCCGCAATTGCGGCAATCGGCCCGTCTCCATTCACTTCTGCGAATCGCCCCAGCTCGCGGTAATGTTCAATGACGGGCGCGGTCAGGGCTGCGTATGCGCGCATGCGCTCCGCAAATACCTTCTCCGTGTCGTCGCCTCGCTGGGTCAGTGCAGCGCCTTCAACATCGCAAAAGCCAGCCCGCTGGGGCGGCTTCGTGTAGATGTTGTAGATGGTCTGGCAGACTGGGCAGTTCCTGCGCCCGGTAATGCGGCGCAGTAGTTGATTATAATCCACTTGGATGCTGACCGCAACCAGTGGAAGACATTGCGTTTGCTGCACGACGCAACCTGCCGGAGAGGGCACGTCTCCGGCAACCCCGGCCGACAGCCGTCCATCCAGCCAGTGCGCCTGGGCCAAGGTTCGAGGGAACCCGTCCAGAATGTAGCCATTGGCGGTATCCGGCTGCTGCAGCCGGATTGCCACCATCTCGTTCACCAGGCTATCCGGAACCAGTTCCCCGCG
Source organism: Occallatibacter sp. (assembly GCA_036495975.1). GTDB lineage: Bacteria > Acidobacteriota > Terriglobia > Terriglobales > Acidobacteriaceae > Telmatobacter. Next base: position 321,515 of record DASXLY010000122.1, read on the forward strand.
ATGCATGATCTCCTTGGCGGTCTTGCCGAGGGGCGTACCGTGCGCGACATTAGCGCGAAGCAGGTCGCCGGTCGAAATCTGGGGAATCCCCCAAAGTTGCACCAATTCTTTGGCTTGGGTACCCTTTCCCACGCCCGGTGCACCCAGCAGGAGAATCGGTCCGGGAGCGATCATCCTTGCCGACCCTCGATCACTTTCTATTGCACTTGCACTTGCACCTTCAATACTTGCAGACGACGACATTACCAGGTTTTCCTTCCGCGTACACGACCGGAACGCGGGGAAAAGCCGTCATAATGGCGCATGATCAGCTGCGATTCGATCTGGTTGACAGTGTCCATAGCGACACCCACTACGATAAGCAGCGAGGTGCCGCCAAAGTAGAAATTGACCCCCAAACCGTGTGTGGCCCAAGCCGGCAAACTCTCAAAAAACCTTCCAATCAGCCAGATCTTGTCGAATCGGATGCCCGAAATCATGAAGGTAGGCACCATCTGGATGAGGATCAGGTACACTGCACCGACCAGCGTGATACGCGTGAGAATGTCGTTGATGAAGTCCGAAGTGCGCTTTCCAGGCCGGATTCCGGGAATGAATGAGCCTGATTTGCGGAAGTTGTCCGCAATATCGTCCGGCTTCATCACGATCGACACGTAAAAGTACGCGAAAAACACAATCGCCAGAGCATTCAACAGCACATACCAGGGATACCCCGGCGCCAGGGCCTGAATGATGGGCTGGAAGAAGCGGTTGTTCTGAACCCACTCCACCTGCCCGAACAGCAGCGGGGCGGAGAGGATGGAACTGGCGAAGATGATGGGCATCACGCCGCCCGAATTTACTTTCAATGGCAGATGGCTCGAGGCACCACCCATCATACGTCTGCCCACAATGCGCCGTGCGCTTTGAATGGGTATGCGCCGTTCCGACCGCTCCACGTAGACGATGAACGCGACCACCGCGATCATTCCAATCACGATGAACAGGATGGCAAAAATGGTGAGCGATCCCCAGGCGCTGGTCTGCACCTTGGCAACCAGTTCGCCGACGCCACGGGGAAGACCGGCGATGATACCAGCAAAAATCAGCAGGCTCATGCCATTGCCGATGCCGCGATCGGTGATCTGCTCGCCCAGCCACATGATGAAGCCGGAACCCGTGGTGAGCGTCAGCACGGTCATGAAGACAAACCATCCGCCCGGATGCAGCACCAGTCCCTGCTTGGTCAGAATGGCGGCAATTCCGATGGACTGCAGAGCGGCCAGGACTACGGTCATGTAGCGGGTCCACTGGGTGATCTTGCGGCGGCCGAGCTCGCCTTCCTTCTGGATCCGCGCCAGCGGCTCATAGACCACTGTCAGCAGCTGGAAGATGATCGACGCCGTGATGTACGGCATGATGCCCAGGGCGAAGATGGTCATTCTGCGCAGGTTGCCGCCGCCGAAGAGATCCATCAGGCCGAGCGCCGAACCGCTTTGGGCGTTGAAGAGGAGTTCGAGCTGCTTAGTGTTCACACCAGGGGTGGGGATAAACGCACCCAGACGGTAGACGGCCAGGATGCCAAGTGTGAACAAGACCCGCTTGCGCAGGTCAGGAATCCGGAAGATATTCAGAAACTTCTCAAGCATGTTTGGTTTTCCGCTTCAGGCAAGCTTGCCCGCGTGACGTACCCATTCAGTGTATGCGCGACAATGGCCGGGTGTCCTCGAATCCTGACGGAAGCTTCAAAAATCGATCATGTCAGCCGCGGATCAGGATTGGCGGTGTTCCCGGACACATTGGATGCCCGATCCCTGCAAAGTTGCCGCAAGATCAGGAAACGACCTACGCCGCCGCCGGAGCGCCCGCTACCACAGCCTTGCCGCCGGCCTTCTCAATCTTCTCGACAGCCGACTTCGAAAACTTGTGTGCATGGACGGTAATGGCAGACTTCAGTTCGCCCGAGCCGAGGACCTTGATCAGCGCCTTCTTGCTCGAGACCAGGCCAAGCTTGGTGTAATCGTCCAGCCCGATCTCCTTCACGGACAGATCGGCGAGCCGGTCGAGATTCACGACCGTGTACTCGGTGCGGAAGATGTTATTGAAGCCGCGCTTGGGCAAACGGCGATGGAGCGGCATCTGGCCGCCTTCAAAACCACGCATCAGGCTGAAGCCCGCACGCGATCCCTGGCCCTTGTGGCCGCGGGTTGAGGTCTTGCCCATGCCGGATCCCATGCCCCGGCCCACGCGCTTGCGCCCGGTGTTCGCATTCTTGGGCGCGCGCAGATTTGAAAGATTCTTTGCCATGATTTCCTCGCTCCATAACGCCGGCCGGACTGGATCCAGACGACTCGCGTTGTGTAAGAGTTCTCAGTTCAGAGTTCCTAGTTCTAAGCGGATCACAAGGAGAAGGCGTTTGACCTTGAACTCAGAACTGCGAATTAGTTCTCCAGAATACGCACTAGGTGCGGCACTGTTTTTACCATGCCCCGCACTGACTCGTTGTCCACGCGCTCAACGATTTGGTTGAGGCGCGTAAAGCCCAGCCCCTTGATCACCAGCTTGTGCTTGGTGGGTGTGGAAATGGCCGAGCGGTAATACTGAATGCGAATCTTTTTCGGTTCGGCCATGATTAAAGCTCCTCAACCTGTTTGCCGCGCGCGGTCGCCACATCACCCTTGGCGCGCAGCTGCACCAGTGCATCAAATGTCGCCTTGATGACGTTGTGCGGGTTCGCCGTTCCCAGGCTCTTGGTCAGGACATTCTGCACACCGGCAGAGGTCATCACCGCGCGCACAGCGCCGCCGGCAATCACGCCCGTTCCTTCCGGAGCCGGCTTCAGCAGGACCTGTCCCGAGCCGTAGCGGCCCAGAACCTGGTGCGGGATCGTGGTGTCGGTCAGGTTCACCTTGACCAGGTTCTTCTTGGCCGATTCGATTCCCTTGCGAATTGCCTGGGGAACTTCCTTGGCCTTGCCCGATCCGTAACCGACCACACCCGAGGCGGAATCGCCCACCACAACCAGCGCGGCAAACGACATGTTCTTGCCGCCCTTCACAACCTTGGTCACGCGGTTAATCGAAACCACCTGATCCTTCAGGTTGTACTGGTTGGCATCGAGTTTCTTCGTCAAATTCATCATCGCTCTCTCGTCCGTACAGTTAACTGTTATCAGCTATCAGTTTTCAGAACTCAAGTAAACCTGGCACGAACAAACTGACCACTGATCCCTGAGGACTGACAACTGCCTTTTAGAACTCAAGCCCCGCTTCGCGGGCTGCATCGGCCAGGGCCTTGATGCGACCGTGATAGAGGAACCCGCCGCGATCGAAGACCACCTGCTTGATACCCTTCTCTTTGGCTTTCTCCGCGATGGCTTTGCCTATCTCCTTGGCCGCCGCCACATTGCCACCGGTCTTGAGCTTCATTTGAAGACTCGAGACGGATGCCAGGGTCTCGCCCTTCTGGTCGTCAACGACCTGGGCGTAAAGGTGGTTCAGCGAGCGGTACACATTCAAACGGGGGCGCTCGCCGGTACCCGACAGCTTCGCGCGAATGCGCGCGTGGATCCGCTTGCGGATTTCGTTTCTCTTGGTCTGCGTAATCATCTTCGTCTCTTTCCTATCAGCGGAGCCGCCTGACGGCTCCGTTCGGTTGGATCAGTGGTCAGTGAACAGTTGTCAGTGTTCAGCACGAACACTGACAACTGATCACTGCTTTACTTTGCACCCGTCTTGCCGGCCTTCTTCTTCAGGCGCTCATTGGTATAGCGGACGCCCTTGTTCTTGTATGGATCCGGCTTGCGCAGCGAGCGCATGTCGGCAGCCACCTGCCCGACCTTCTGCCGGTCGATGCCGGAAATGGTCAGGTGCGTCTGCTTCGGATCAATCGCAACATCAATGCCCGTGGGCAGGGGAAACTCAATCGGGTGCGAGTAGCCCAGCGTAAACACCACTGTGCCCTTGCCCTTCAGCTCGGCGCGATAGCCGATGCCAACGATGTCCAGCTCCCGCGTCCAGCCCTTGGTCACGCCCTGAACAGCATTGAAGACCAGCGCACGGGTCAGCCCATGGACAGCGGCCTTATCCTCACTCGAGCGATTAAGGTGCAATATGCCATCCTTCGTCTCCAGCGAGATACCTTCGGCGACCAGCGTCGACACCTTGCCCTTCGGCCCTTCCACCAGGACCGTGTTGCCCTCCACCTTGTACTTCACGCCCGAGGGGAGTGCGATCGGCTTCTTTCCAATACGCGACATCGAATTCAATCCTTTGTTGGCTTGCGAGTCCCGATGAGATGGCTCATCGTTCCACTGCAGCCGGCCGGGCTTTGCCCGACAGTTCGTATTTCAGAGTTCGTAATTCAAAGTTGCGGAACGTGAACTTTGAACCTAGAACTTTGAACCGGCCTGGTCCTACCAGACCTCGCAGAGCAGTTCGCCGCCTACGCCTTCGCGGCGCGCCTGGCGACCCGTCATCACACCCTTGGGCGTGGTCATGATCGAGATACCAAGTCCGCCCTGGACGCGCTTGATCTCATCGCGGCCGATGTACACGCGGCAGCCGGGACGCGAGATACGCGCAAGGTCCCGAATGGCCGCTTCGCTTCCGCCGTACTTCAGGTACACGCGAAGAATCAGCTTGCCATCCTCTTCCTGCGTCTTGTAGTTCGAAATGTAGCCCTCTTCCTTGAGAATGCGGGCAATCTCGGTCTTCAGCTTTGAAGCCGGCACATCCAGCTTCTGATGACGCGCCCGGATCGCATTCCGGATCCGCGCCAGAAAATCTGCTACTGGGTCGGTCAGACTCATTCCTTCTCCTTCATTCCCCGTTCGCTCCCAGCCTCACATTCGATCAGGAGAACCAGCGGAAATGTGCGGGGCTCGCGCCCCAGTTCTAAGTTCACGGTTCGAAGTTCGCAGTTCCAGACAAGCTCGGAACTATGAACTCTGGAACTGCGAACTGCCCTACTACCAGCTGGACTTCACGACGCCGGGGATTTCTCCCTTGAGCGCCAGCGCCCGGAAACACAAGCGGCAGATGCCGAACTTCCGCAGGTATCCCCGCGGCCGTCCGCAGAGCTTGCACCGGTTGTGTTTGCGGGAGCTGAACTTCGGCTTCCGCGCGTCCTTCACTCTTTTTGCAGTGGTTGCCATAATCCCTCAAAAGTTCTGAGCTCTTAGTTCTTCTCGCTCCTCAGCACTAATGCTGCGAACTACGAACTTTGAACTACGAACTGTCTCTACGCTCCCTGCCGGAACGGCATGCCGAAGGCCTTCAACAGCGCGCGCGCCGAGTTGTCGTCCTTCGCCGTGGTCACGATGGTGATGTTCATGCCCTTCAGCTTTTCCACCTTGGCGTAATCAATCTCCGGGAAGATCAGCTGGTCGCGCAATCCGAGCGTGTAATTGCCGCGCCCGTCAAAACTCTTTGTCGAAACGCCACGGAAGTCACGCACCCGGGGCAGCGCCGTCGAAATCAACCGATCGAGAAACTCGTAGGCCTTGTCATTCCGCAACGTAACCATCGCTCCAATGGACATGCCGGCGCGCACCTTGAACGCGGCGATCGACTTCTTCGCCTTGGTCGTCACCGGTTTTTGTCCGGCAATCTGCGTCAGGTCGTTCACCAGCGGATCGAGCAGCTTGGTATTCTGCGTGGCTTCGCCCAGGCCCATGTTTACGACGATCTTTTCCAGGCGGGGAACCGCCATGTGATTTTCGATGCCAAGCTCTTTCTTCAGAGCCGGCTTGATTTCCTTGTTGTACTTCTCTTTCAGCCTTGCTGCCATTCCTTTACTCTCTTTCTTCCGCTCTCGGAGTGGCCGTTCAGGCCGTGTACCGTTTCGGAAGGACTTGCCGTCCAGGCAATCGCGCGTCGCGCATTTCCGTTCGGGCTTCAAACTCTGGTGGTCATGGACTGCCGATCACTGACCACTGTTGACTGACGACTGTCTTTGCTTACTTCTTCGTGGGCAACTCTGACCCACACGTCTTGCAGATCCTCTGCTTGGTGGTGCCTTCAACCTTGTAACCGATGTTCGCGGTATCGCAGTTCGAGCACACCAGCGCTACGTTCGACACGTTGATCGGCGACTCGTGCTCCGCGATTCCGCCCTTGGTGCGCTGCCCGCGCTTGCTCGAGACAGTCTTCTTCACCACCCGAACATGCTCGACCAGGACGGTTCCATTGTCGGGAAACACGCGCAGTACGCGTCCGGTCTTGCCACGATCGGAGCCCGTGAGGACCTTCACCACATCGTTACGACGAATATTCAAACTCGGCATCTGTTACTCCGAAACAGTTCTCAGTTCTTGGTTCAAAGCTCTCAGTTCTCCGTGCAGTCACCATGAACTGCTAACTATGAACTTGTAACTCGCTACACAACTTCAGGCGCCAGCGACACAATCTTCAAAAACTTCTTCTCGCGCAATTCGCGGGCCACGGGACCGAATACGCGGGTTCCGACCGGCTCGTGCGCATCGTCAATCACCACCGCCGCATTTTCGTCGAAGCGGATGTAAGTTCCATCCCGGCGCCGATGTTCCTTGCGGGTGCGGACGATAACCGCCTTCACCACCTTGCCCTTCTTTACCGTGCCATCGGGCGAGGCTTCCTTTACCGCGGCGGTCACAATATCCCCGAGACCGGCCTTCGCACCCAGTCCGCCGCCCAGTGGCAGGATTACCTGCAGCTTGCGCGCGCCGGAGTTGTCGGCCACTGCGAGCATGGTTCTCATTTGCACAGCCATGGATTCTTCTCCTGTACTGCTCCGCCTTACTTGGCGGCCTCAGCCTCAGCGGCTGTTCCAGCCGTGTCTTCAATCTGTGCCAGCGACGAACGCCGCACAATTTCCTCGAGCGACCAGCGCTTCAGCTTGCTCAACGGCCGCGTCTCGCGAATGCGCACCACGTCGCCCAGGCGTGCCGAATTCTGTTCGTCGTGCGCGTAGAACTTCTTCGAGCTCTTCACGATCCTCTTGTACTTCGGATGAGCCTTGCGCATTTCGACCTCGACCACGATGGTCTTCTGCATCTTGGTCGAAACCACGTTGCCCACCTTCTCGTTGCGCCGGGATGTCGGCGCCTGCTTCTCTGTTGCCGCCGTCATTTACCGGCTCCCTTCTTTGCGGTCTTCTTCACGCTGGTCTTTGCCTTTGCGGTCGACTTCTTTGCCGTGGCCGCCTTTGCGGTCTTCTTCGGGGCTTTCTCTTCGGGTACGGGCAGGGTTGAAACCAACTCGTGCCTGGCTCCACGAACGCCTAGTTCGCGCTCCCGCCCAACCGTCTTGATCTGGGCAATCTCCTTGCGCAGTTCGCGAAGCTTCTTTACCCCGTCAGTCTGCCCCATCGAAACCTGAAAGCGAAGCCGGAACAGCTGCTCGGCGGAGGTCTTCTCCTGGTGCAGCAGTTCGTCGTCGCTCAAACTACGAATCTTTGCCAATTCCATCTCTTGTCAGCTCCTAGCTTCTAGCCGCTAGCTCTTAACTCTGTCTCGCTTCTATCTCAGCCTCTGTTCCGGCGCCAATTGGCTGGAAACCAGGGGTTATTGCTAGAAGCTGCTTTTTACTCGGCTGCTTTTTCAGCCACCGCGGTCTTTTCAATCCCCGGACGCTGTACGAACTTCGTCTTCAACGGCAGCTTGTGCGAGGCCAGGCGCATGGCTTCCTGCGCGATCTCGGGAGTCACGCCTTCCATCTCGAACAGGATCTTGCCCGGGCGCACCACGGCCACCCAGTGATCCAACGCGCCTTTGCCCGATCCCATTCGGACTTCGGCCGGCTTCTTGGTGATCGGCTTATCCGGGAACAGCCGCAGCCAGATCTTGCCGCCGCGCTTGATGAAGCGGGTCATGGCGATACGGCTGGCTTCGATCTGCCGGTCAGTGATGTATCCGCACTCCAGGACCTTCAAACCGTACTCACCGAACGACAGCGACGAGCCGCGCCACGCCTTGCCCCGACGCTTGCCCTTCTGCTGCTTGCGAAACTTCACCTTCTTTGGCATCAACATAACGAAACCCTCTAAAACCAGTGGTCAGTTGTCAGGGAGCAGTCGCGAGTTCCTTCTTGCTTGAACTGACTTTCGATCTCCACGTCCGGCAACTAACCCTGGACAAATCACAAACTCAATCCGGCATGCATCACCGACCATTGACAACTGATCACTGACAACTAGCCCTTAAAACACACCCGTGCCCGATGGTGCGGACGGCTGGCGGCGCTTCTGTTCATAAATGTCGCCGCGATAGATCCACGTTTTGACGCCGATAACGCCATAGGTGGTGTGCGCTTCACTGAAGCCGTAGTCGATGTCAGCGCGAAGCGTGTGCAGCGGCAGCCGCCCTTGCAGATACCACTCGGAGCGCGCGATTTCATTGCCGTTCAACCGCCCGGAGACACGAACCTTGATTCCCTTACAACCGAAGCGCAGTGCTGAGTCCACACTCTTGCGCATTGCACGGCGGAAGCTTACGCGCTTTTCCAACTGCAGCGCGATATTCTCCGACACCAGCTGGGCGTCAAGCTCGGGCTTGTTCACCTCGATAATGTCGATGAATACCTCGCGGCTGGTTCGCTTGCCGAGCTCGGTCTTGAGCTTTTCGATCTCCGCGCCCTTGCGCCCGATCACGATGCCGGGACGAGCGGTGCGGATCAGGAACCGCAGCTTGTTGCCCGGACGCTCGATTTCCACCGAGCTCACACCGGCAGCCTTCAGCTTTTCGCGCAGCTCAGCCTTGAGCTTCACGTCTTCAACCAGGAGCTTGTCGTAGTCGCGCTCGCTGAACCAGCGCGAACGCCACGGTTTGTTCACTCCCAGCCGGAATCCATAAGGGTGGACTTTCTGTCCCATGCTTTTTTCCTCAAACTCCGGCCTACTTGCCGGCCTTTTTCTTGGCCACCGGCTTTTTTGCCGAAGCCTTCTTCGCTGTCTTGGTGGCTGGCTTTTTCCCAGCCGTTTTCTTTGCCGGCTTCGCCGCAGTCTCCGCCTCGTCCGCGTTGGTCACCAGGTGTGCGCCATCGCCATTGCGCTCTGCGAGCGACACCACGATGTGCGTCAGCCTGCGCTGGTAGCGGTACGCCCGCCCCATCGGCGCCGGACGAATCCGCTTCATGCGGGGACCGTCGTTGGCGAGGGCTTGCTTTACATACAGGCTGTCGACATCGAGATCGGTGCCCTGCTCGCCCGACACATACTTCGCGTTGTCCACCGCTGAAGTCAGCAGCTTATGAATCACCGGAGCAATGCGCTTCTTGGTGAACTGTGCCGTCTCCAGCGCATCCTGAATGCCCCGGCCCTTGATCAGGTCCAGCACCAGCCGAGCCTTCTGCGGTGACACCCGCTGAAATCTCGCTTCGGCCCGGTATTCTTTTGTCTCGACTGCCATTGGTCTCGTCCTCAAATCTCAGCTAGGAGCTGCCTTACTTCGCTGGCGCCGGCTTCGCCGCAGCTTCCGTGGTCGCCTTCGAGCCGCCGGTGTGCCCCTTGAACGTGCGCGTCGGAGCGAACTCACCCAGCTTGTGTCCCACCATGTTCTCGGTCACGTACACCGGAACGAACTTCTTGCCGTTGTGCACCGCGATTGTGTGCCCTACAAACTCCGGAAAGATCGTCGAGCGCCGCGACCAGGTCTTCACGACCTTCTTATCGTTGGCCGTGTTCAGCACCTCGATCTTTGCTGTCAGGTGCGCATCTACAAACGGTCCCTTCTTCGTCGAACGTGCCATAAAAACCCAGCTCCTCTATTTCGCTCGGCGGCTGACGATGAATGCATCGGTCCGCTTGTTGTTGCGAGTCTTGTATCCACGCGTCGGCTGGCCCCACGGAGTCACAGGGTGACGTCCGCCGGAGGTCTTGCCTTCACCACCGCCATGCGGGTGATCGACAGGGTTCATCGCAACACCGCGGTTGGTTGGGCGGATACCCATCCAGCGCTTGCGGCCTGCCTTGCCGATCGAAATGTTTTCGTGATCGGTGTTGCCCACCTGGCCTACCGTTGCCAGGCACTCCACCAGAACTTTGCGGGTCTCGCCAGAAGGCAGCTTCAGCAGCGCGTAATCGCCTTCCTTGGCTACCAGTTGCGCCTGCGCACCAGCCGAACGCGCCATCTGCGCGCCTTTGCCCGGCCGCAATTCGATCGCATGCACCGTGGTGCCGGCAGGAATGTTCTTGAGCGGCAGCGCATTGCCAACCAGGATGTCGGCCTCGGGACCCGACGAAACGGTGGCTCCCACTTTCAATCCCACCGGTTGAAGGATGTAGCGCTTCTCTCCGTCGGCGTAATGCACCAGCGCAATGCGGGCCGAGCGGTTCGGATCATACTCGATGGTCGCCACTTTCCCCGGAACTCCGAACTTGTCCCGCTTGAAATCGATCAGCCGAATCTTCTGCTTGTGCCCGCCACCCTGATGCCGGATCGTCATGTCGCCCGAGTTGCGACGCCCGCCCGTCCGCTTGCGTACCTCAACCAGCGGCTTGTGCGGCTTGTCCGTCGTCAGGTCGTCATTGACCAGCGAGGTCTGAAAGCGCAACGTCGGGGTTATCGGTCTGTATGTCTTGATAGCCATCGTCTTTTGTCCTGGAGATCCAGCGCCCTGAAGACTCGCCGCTCTCCCCGTTTCTCCGGAGCCTCTTTGTTTCACCGGCCCCGATATTCCTTCTTCGCAACCGTGAACTTCACTGATCACTGACAACTGTTCACTGTCACTAAAGGTTGCTCACGTACTCCGGCAGCTTTTCGCCGGCCTTCAGCCGGACATAAGCCTTCTTCCAGTCAGGGCGAAACCCTGCATACTTGCCGCGGCGGCGTTCCTTGCCTGCCACGTTCGCTGTCCGAACCGCAGCCACCTTCACCTTGAAAAGCGTCTCGACCGCCTGCTTCACCTGGGTTTTCGAAGCCTCCGGAGCCACATCGAACACCAACGTGCCCTCAGTTTCCTTTACGCTCAGACCCTTTTCGGTAATCAGCGGCCGGCGAATCACTGTATAGAGAGTCGACATTACGCGGCCTCCGTCTGTGCATTGCGCTTCGAGATACTCTTCGTCAACGAGTCGGTCAACTGCTCAATCGCGGCCTTCGAGAAGATGGCCCGGTCATACCGCAGCAAATCGTAGGGGTGGACTTCGTTGTTGAGCACCAGTTCAACACCCTTCAGATTGCGCGCGCCCAGCATCAACGCCTGCGAGAGGGTCTTGCCGTTCTCGACCAGCAGCGCGGTGCGCGTGGCATCCAGTTTGTCCAACGCCTGGCGATAGAGCTTGGTCTTGCCTTCCTTCAGCTCCAGCGAATCGACCACCGTCAACTTGCCGTCGGCCAGTTTCGACGCCAGTGCCGAACGCAGCGCGCCCAGCAGCTTCTTGCGCGGAAAGGCGTAGTCATAGCTGCGCGGCTTGGGTCCGTGCACGGTGTGTCCATGGCGCCACAAGGCCGAACGAACCGAACCGATCCGAGCGCGGCCAGTGCCCTTCTGCTTCCACAGCTTCTTGCCGGAGCCGGCGACTTCGCTGCGGCTCTTGGTCTTGTGCGTGCCCTGGCGCAGGGAAGCCCGATAGTGCTTCACCGCTTCCCAAAGCAGGGCTTCATTCACCTGGCCGAACACCGAATCGGCCAGTTCGAGCGAGCCCACCTTTTCGCCGTTCAGATTTACAACATCAACGTTTGCCATCGTCTTCTTCCTGAGAGCTTCCGGCCTTCCGGCTGCCAGCTCCTAGCTTATTTGCGCTTTCCTTGCGCCTTCTTCGAAGCCTTCAGCGGATCGACCGTGGTCGAACCAGCAAATCCACGACGCTCACGCGGCGGATTTTTGGCCTTCGAGATCATCACGTACCCATCCCGCGAACCCGGAACCGCACCTTCGACCATCAGAAGGTTCTCTTCCAGATCGATTCCCCGAATCCGCAGATTGCGAACCGTAATCTGTGCGGCGCCCATATGCCCCGGCATTCTCTGCCCCGGGAACACACGCGACGGGAAGCTCGATGCACCGATTGAACCCTGCACCTGGAACATGTGGCCATGCGACTTGGGACCGCCACCGAACCCGTGCCGGCGAACAACTCCCGCAAACCCGCGGCCCTTCGAGGTCCCGATCACATCCACAAACTTCGCATCGGTAAAGATATCCACCAGCACGCGATCGCCGGCTTTGGTCTCGGCCTGTCCAGCTTCAGCCGCTTCGACGTCCACTTCCTTGATGAACCTCACCGGAGGCGCTTCGGTCTTGGCGAAGTGCCCAGCCTGCGGCTTGGTCACGTTCTTGGTCTTGATGAACTCGACCAGCCCGATCTGTGCCGCGTCGTACCCGTCATTCGCCAGCGTCTTCAACTGCGTAATCACGCACGGGCCAGCCTGCAGCACCGTAATCGGGCACACATCGCCCTTGTCGTCGAAGACCTGCGTCATGCCGATCTTTTTTCCCAGAATCCCTGTGACTGCCATGTTCCCCTCACCTCATCATGCAAAGCGCTTGACTTCGCACTGCCGGAATTAAGACCAGTTGTAAGTCATCAGTCTTCAGTTACTGAGGACTGATAGCTATTTTTCGAACGCCTTGATCTCGACGTCCACGCCGGCGGGCAGATCCAATTTCATCAGTGCGTCCACCGTCTGCTGTGTCGGCTCGAGAATGTCGATCAGCCGCTTGTGGGTGCGAATCTCGAACGCCTCGCGCGATTTCTTGTCCACGTGCGGCGAACGCAGCACGCAGTATTTGTTCTTGATCGTCGGCAATGGAATCGGACCTGCCACCGTTGCACCGGTGCGCTTGGCCGTCTCCACAATCTCGCCGGTCGAGGTATCCAGCACACGATAGTCGTAAGCCTTCAACCGGATTCGAATTCTCTGACCTACCATTGGCTCTTCTTTCCAAGTGATCAGTGTTCAGTGAACAGTGATCAGATTTTCGCTTGCCGCGTCGCCGATGCGCCCGAGGGCGGTACGCCTGACGCGGCCAGCGTCTACTTGATAATTTCCGAAATCGCGCCTGCGCCTACGGTGCGTCCACCTTCG
>DASXLY010000123.1:0-1718 GCA_036495975.1 Occallatibacter sp.
TGAATCTCGGGTGGAAGCTGGCGCAGGTGGTCAAGCGGATATCGCCGGAAAGCCTGCTGGATACCTACCACGCCGAGCGCCACCCGATTGCCGCGCGCGTGCTTCGCAACACGATGGCGCATGTCGCGCTGCAGCGGCCAGATGCTCGCACGAAGGCCCTGGGAGACATCCTCGCCGAGCTCCTCACATTGGAAGAAGTTCGCAGACAGGTAGGGGCCGAGAAGTCCGGTCTGGACATTCACTATCACCTCGGCGAGGGACACCAGCTGTTGGGACGGCGCATGCCCGATCTCGACCTAGTCACGGCCAACGGCCCGCTGCGGGTTTACAGCCTGCTGCACAGTGCCCGGCCAGTGTTGCTCAATCTAGGTGAGCCCGGCAGCTTCGGCATCACTCCATGGGCTGATCGCGTTCAGTTGATCGACGCCGAATACGCAGGTACCTGGGACCTTCCGGCGATCGGGGCGGTCCCTGCTCCCGCCGCCGTCCTAGTTCGGCCCGACGGATATGTGGCCTGGGTGGGAGACCGAACCCAACCGGAACTCGCTGACGCGTTAACCACCTGGTTCGGACCCCCTGCTGTGGCGTAACGCATTTGCTTCCAGGCTCGGCCCGTCAACTTGCCCGCTTGCCCTTTTATCTGGTTCGTATTAGGGCGTGTTCACACTAATGTGATCTATCTCGCGTAGGTTGGAGATAGATGGAAATTACTCCTGACCAGTACGAGAGAATCAAGGATAGTTTGCCATTACAGCGTGGGAATGTGCGGTTGACGAACTTGCAAATCTTGAACGCGATCCTGTATGTGACTGAGCAAGGATGCAAGTGGCGCGGACTTCCCAAGCGTTTTGGAAACTGGCATACGATCTACATGCGGATGAATCGTTGGGCAAAGAATGGTGTGTTGGATCGGGTGTTTGAGAAGCTGCAATCGGAGCAGATTGTACGTATCCGGATCGAAGCCTTCGCGCTGGACTCAACTTCGGTGAAGGTGCACCCGGATGGTACCGGGGCGTTAAAAAAAACGGACCGCAAGCCGTCGGCAAATCTCGCGGCGGATGGACCACCAAGATTCATCTGGTTGCCGCGAATGCTCGAACGGCCATAACCTTCGCTCTCTCGCCGGGCAATGCCCACGACGCACCCCAGGGACGGGCATTACTGGAGGAACTTGGGCCGATGCCGGAAGGTCTTCCACTGCTGATGGACAAAGCCTACGAAGACAACTTGACCAGACAACTGGTCCTCGATTTAGGCATGGTTCCGGTGGTTCCTCCCAAGTCAAACCGCATCGAACCGTGGGAGTATGATCGTGCCCTTTACAAGAAACGCAACGAGATCGAACGACTCTTCCGCAGGCTCAAAGGTTTCCGCCGCATCTTCTCTCGCTTCGAAAAGCTCGACCTCGTCTTCCTCGCCTTTCTTCAGTTCGCCCTCATTGTCGAGGCTCTCCGATTAGTGTGAACACGCCCTAGTTCGTATTAGCTGACGTTGGCTACTCAATCGAATGGCTTGACTTGGTATGGAAAGTGGCATTCAGCACAGCGTCGCTCAGAATTATCCTCGTCCTGTTCGATAGAAGTTGGCCGAGGATATTGCTTATCATGAGCGGCGCTCTGCTATTGCTTCTAGCGTTCGGGCCGCTCCTTCAGAATGAGGTGTGAAATCGACTGGAATGGAGTGTGAACCGAGATGACACCTCTCCTTCTGCCCATAAA
>DASXLY010000124.1:0-10001 GCA_036495975.1 Occallatibacter sp.
TGCCGGCCCCGGAGAGGCTCCAGGTCACTGCTGTGTTGGTTGTGCCGCTAACGGTCGGGACGATCGATAGGTTGAATCCGAGGCGCCCGGTGCCGGTGTTCGTTCCGTCGTTGTTATAAGCGTTTAACTGCACCGTCACTGTCGCTCCCAACGCATAGGTGCCGGCGGCGGTAAAGCTCAGTAGCATGAGTGCTGCTGTGATTCCGATCCACTTGGCAAGCAGGCGGGGAAATTCCCTCATTGATCGCAAAAAAAACATTAAGCTGTTCTCTCCAGGCTGGGGTTAGCAAAAAACAGACTCCGAGAAAGCGACCCTTAGCGTCGCAAATCAAAAAAACATAAATTTTAGGAAGTTCAAATTTCCGGCAGGCTGCCCAAGAGGCGAATTTCTTAGAATTTGATGACTATATCTATTTTTAATTTTCTCTGGGAACATACTACATCATGTTCAAATTTGGTTGCGCGACAATGCAAATAATTTTAGAGGCATGCTCAAAACATCACTGCCAATGATGCGAAGCAAGCGAGGGAAAACACAACGTTCAGACGGTCCGGATCAGATCTCTAATAACGGTTCTGTTGCGATAAGGGTGTCAGGGCGAAGAGAGGTCTGATGTGAGAGTTGGTTATGCAGCTAAGGAGTGAAACTGCTCGGCGGGAGTGGGCCGGAGGCCGAAGTAGTTTTTCATCTGTCCCTTGTTGATCCTGTGCATGAGTTCGATACCGGTTAATCGGATGCGGGCGCAGGTGAACTTCTCGAATCCCAGCATCGGGCGAATCCTGCGCTTGATCGCCCGATGATCCCGCTCGACGATGTTATTCAGATACTTCTTCTGTCGAATCCTTATGGGTGATTCACGCTCGACATTGATAGCTTTCAGGGCAGCCAGATTGGCTCCGCTCTGATCGATGGTCACCGTCTCGGCACGCCGTTGTGGCCATCGATCTTTGGAAATAACGCTGCGCTGCGAGCCTGTCGCGTCGCAGGAAGTCAACGGTGTTGCCGTCCTAGTCTACAGCGCGATACAGATACTTCCATTGTCCTTTGACCTTGATATAGGTCTCATCCGTACGCCAAGTCTTGCCCGCCGTGCGTTTGTGGCGGCGAAATGTTTTCTACAGAAGTCCAGATTCAATTTTGGCGAGCCACAATAACTGGACTATGGCGCTGGCTTCGTGAGTGTGAGTAGGACTGCGCTCGTGGGTTGCACAGAGACGTTGTAGACTCCGTTGGACGGTGCAATGACTTCGCTGGTCTGAGTTCCGAGAAGGGTTCCGTCAATGCTGCCGTCGAAGGTCTGCCCACCGAAGGAAACGCCTGCGGTAGATTCGTAGCTGGGTGCCACGAGCCTTTGCACCTGAGCCTGTTCATAGCCTGAGAGCGTAACCGCAATAGTCCCTGCGAAGGATTTGTCCTTGTTGATGATGACAACGTGCTCTGTGCCGCTTTGATCGATCGTAGCCCATATCTTGAGATTGGCTTGGGTTTGGAGCGTTACTGGGAGCAGCGCTGCGTGGTTTGCGGTGGCCGCGTGGAAGAATAGAAGGCCGTAATAGAGCGGGTTGACACGCTGAAGAGTGTAGCTAAGTTTGCCTCCAGCATTCTGAACACCAAAGGTGAAGGCGCAGTAGTTGCATCCACTGGTACCATGCACATTCACGCCGTCCACACCGACGTTGGCATACTCGAACATTGTGTCGATGACCCACAGTGCTGAGCCGAAGGCATCGCTGATCCCCGGGATTCCCCCGCCGTCGATCGAATTCATTTCTCCGATCCGGAACTGTTGCCCCAGTCCATGAGCCATGCTCACTGAAGATGCCACAGCCGATGGTCCTTGAGTCGAAGCAACAGGAGCCAGCAGATAGTCGGAGGTATATTGCGTCCCATTCTGCTGGTATCCCGCATAGAAGTGCTGGCTAACGATGTAGAGGTTGGCGCTCTGCAACTGCTCGAAGGCGGAGAGATATTGGTGCAACGTGATCATGGAGCCCCAGGAGGCGTCCATGAACTTGAGCGTGCTGGGAACAAGCGGAGCAATGGAGCTGCTCCACGTCGCGAACTCCGACATGTAGTCCGTCATCGTGTATGTGCTTGGCCTCAGTCCATTCGCCGCATAGTTGTCGGGTTCGTTCCCAATTTCCAAGGCTTCGACGGTGCCAGAAGGCATTTGGTTCGCGTAGAACTGCGCCTGGTCCATCGCCAGCTGAACATTGTTGGAGCCTAGATTTACGCCGAGCGTGAAGTGCACCGAGAGAGCCTTCGTTAGTTCGACAAACGGCTCAGTCATCACTGTCGTTGGCTCATCGGTGGCGTCGGACGTGGCTCCGCCAATGCGAATCAGGAGCGAAGAGCCTGGGTTTATGAGGTTCTGCACCAGTTGGTAATAGATAGCATTCACTCCATACTGTGAAGAACCCATAAACCATTCTGCGTCACCCCATTCGTGGGAAAGCCCCAGGAAGTTCAGCGGAATGGAAACTCCGGGTGTCGTGCCTATCGTGGCCGCGGCAGCCGACGTATTCGCGAGAAACAACGAGAATGCGCTGCCCATACCTCCGCCTGGCGCCGGGTTTTGAGCCGTCACCTGAAGCGGCCCCGTAGCATCGGAACTCACCGGGATCTGCGCCACAATTGAAGTACCGCTCTGGTAAGTCGCCGCGACTGCACCTCCGTCCACCAGAAGGATGGTGTTCGGTGTGAATCCGATTCCCGAAAACGTGACAGAATTGGTGATTCCAGCCTGCACCTGTGTCGGCGACGACGCATTTAGCACCGGAATAGGATTGACAAGGGAAAGCGTGTAGCTAGTCGAAACTGTGGTGTTCGCGGCCAGGGTCGACACTACCGTAACAGTCGAATTCGAAGGCATGGTTGATGGCGCCAGATAGACGCCGCTGCTCGAAATCGTTCCGGCACCTTGCACGCTCCAGTTCACAGTCGGGTTGCTTGTGGAATCTCCTGAGCCATGTACGGTGGCAAAGAACTGAACCGAGAGTCCCAAGGGATCGGTCGTGGGGTTCGCGCCACTTTGGCTGTTGGCAGTCAGTTGAATTGTGAGAGGCTCGATTGGCGCAAGATACGCGACGCTGGTGCCGCCACCCGGCGCCGGGTTCTGGGCTGTCAGCGGTATCGAACCCTGCACCGCGTTGCCCACCGGGATCTGTGTCACTACGGAGGTCGGAGATTGATAGGTTGTTGTGACTGCCATGCCATTTGCGAATACAACCGTGCCTGGCATAAAGCCGCTTCCGGTGATCGTGATCGAATTCGTGGTGGCGGTCGTCAATTCCCACGGACTCAGCGCATTCAGGATCGGTAAGGGATTGATCAGTGTCATCGTGTAGGAGGCTGTCACTGCCGGATTTGAGACGAGCGCCGCGGTCACGACCACGCTGGCGTTCGAAGGCATGCTCGGTGGAGCCGAATACACGCCGTTGCTGGAGACAGTACCCGCACCCGTCACGGTCCAGGTCAGCGTCGAGTTATTCGAGCCCTGCACAGCCGGTACGATGGAGACACTGCGCCCCAGGCGGGCAGTTCCAGTATTCGTGCCGTCGCTGTTATAAGCGGTCAACTGGATCGAGCCAGTTGCGATGGGAGCCTGGAAGAGGTTACTGGGGCCGCCACCGGGCGTAGGGTTCAGAGCCGTCAGTGGCACAGATCCCGTTGTCGTGTTGCTAACTGGAATCTGCACGACGACTGCCGTGGGAGATTGATATGTGGTCGCCAGCGGTGTGCTTCCCTGCAAGATGGTTGTGCCGGCCACAAAACCCGATCCAGAAACCGAGACCGCATTAGTCCCGGCAGTGAGCAACTGCGAGGGCTGAATGCCATAAATGGTCGGTACAGGATTGATCAGTGTCATCGTGTAGGAGGCTGTCACTGCCGGATTTGAGACGAGTGCCGCGGTCACGGCCACGCTGGCGTTCGAAGGCATGCTCGGTGGAGCCGAATACACGCCGCTGCTGGAGACAGTACCCGCACCTGTCACGGTCCAGGTCAGCGTCGAGTTATTCGAGCCCTGCACAGCCGGTACGATGGAGACACTGCGCCCCAGACGGGCAGTTCCAGTATTTGTGCCGTCGCTGTTATAAGCGGTCAACTGGATCGTCTGTCCAATGGCGGCAGTCCCGGATGAGGTCATTGCCGCCACACAGACGACCCAAAGCAGAAGTACAGCAGTCTTCCAAGAAAGCGCACGCGTGTGCGCACGTTTTTGAGCAGTGTTATATGTCATATAGGTGGATAAAGACCAGGTTAGTTATCGCAGGGTAACCAATAAATTGTAGGGCAGTCAATATAAACCTTGGTAAATAGTTTTGTTGTTTGTTACCAAAGAGAGTTGCCGGAACCCATGAATTGTGCAGGTGTGTAGTATGTCCGTCGTGATCCTCGTAACTGGTAGAAATAGGTCCAATATTGTCGGCATGTTAGAGCTTAGTTAATAAGACAGAGCTGTTCTTCTAAGTAACGCAAATTTAGGCTCGACCTCGGAGAATTTCGCAGAGTTTCGCCAAGCCAATTTGCCAACGACCGAGAGCGCGCGATCGGCGTTCCGCTATGCCACTTTTGACCTTGACCGGGCAAAACGTATCCCTTAGCAATCAGCTTTAATTGCGAGAGGGAATGGAATATGACGAAGGCAATGCGGGGTCGATACTGCCTAATGTGTGCCGCGGCGCACACGGCGCTTTTCTGGCCTTTGCACCATAAGGACGACTGCAGTTCCCGCCACGGCTGCGCCCTTCAAATCGGCACGTCTCAACTGAGCCAACAGGCCGAGTCGCGAGTTCGGATGAAATTCACGGAAACCCCTGACCCATCAGCAGCCGGAGACGGCCCCCTGTCACGCCCCAGGAATTGTCCTGGCTAAAGTGATGCTATCGCCTATGAATATCTCCGCTGGCAGGTAACGGCGACGTTCCCCGCATAGAGGACACGTATGAATAATCCACGAGCTTGGCATCGTCTCGACTGGTGCCGCTATGTGCTCACTGCATCGCTTTCACTTGGAACGAAGATCATGATTTATTAGTGGGAAACTTCCGTTTGCTTCGGAAGCCCATAAATTTTCAAATGGTCTTCGTATAAAAGCGCCAAACGCATCCCATCTTGCCTCAATGCAAAGGAATTGATCGGAGAGCCGAGGGCCATGGGTACATTCAGCAACCTACATTGACCCAACAAGTCGATCACGTCTATGTGTGCATGCGATTTGGACCCCTGAACCTCGACCACAACACGAGGCGCGCTTTGTGGACCAGCGGGCATGACGAGACTTACTTCAGTCTCTTTTGGGAATATATAGCCGCCTATTCGCGAACCCGTTGAATCCAGCAGTTGCAGGGTTCGCCGTTTCTCCCATGGGCGATTCATGATCAAAAGGTGGGTATCATCCAAGAGGGAGAATTCGCTACAGAGTGCTGAAGTCCATGCGGTTGTTTCACCATGTACGATGGATACACGCGAGACTGTGTCCATCCAGCAGCGGCCCGAAGGTGCTTGTTGGGATAGCGCAGCCATCTCGTTTCCGAAGCCGATGATCCTTGAAGTCTCGGCAATATGCATGCTCCTCCCGATGGAGAGGTCCTCGCTGCTCATCATCGAAATCTCATGGTTCCGTAGCTCAATATATAACTTGCTATGGTCCGGGGTAGACCACAATCTTGAGATTTTGATTGCCTTGGGAGGACTCCATTCGGACTTTACCTTGCAATTCGGAGCCAACACGGTGAAGAGGGTGTCCAGTGCTCCGTCGTTGTCACCAATGGAAGCGATCGTCACTCCGTCGAGCGCATTCGTCGACAGCATAACAGAGTACCAGCTTGGAATGTCCAGGGAGCAGGAGGCCAAGATGCTGCCTTCAGGCGAGAGATGGAGAAGATGCAGGTGATGAGGCCTGGTTGTGCTGCGTTCAATCAGGCCCTTTGTCGGCTCCGAGGGATATCCCACCCAAAGACTACCGTCCGCTGCAAAATCCACCGAGCGCGGCAGTAATGGCTCTGCGCTGGGCCCATCTCCCCAAACCTGCCATCCATACGATTTAAGATCGATATCGGTCAACAGGGATGGAGCGCTCTGAATTTCCGTGTGAGCCAGGGAAAACAGAAAAAGCAATGAAATCCAATATGCTGCCTTCATCAAATATCCTTTCCCCAATTATTCGACAGATAAGGTGGGCTCGGACAACTGCTCAATGCAGTCGGATACGTGGAACGGGCAGATCACCGCCACAGGCCGTGAAGTTGTTGACATCTCAACCGGCCGTGGGGAAACGAAGGAACTGCCAGGTCTGTTCTCGTGCTCCCAACTCCTATCTCCGTGTCCCGAGGTTCGATATGCTGACACTTGAGCAACAACCCGCCTGAGGCTCTATTTTCGGCCGTGTGGTTCGTCAAAGTGGCGACCGGGTGAGAAGTTAGACTGCTGACGGCCACGCGTGACAACGAAAGCGTAGCCGCACCAGACGCTTCAGCTTCGCGTTCTCCTGCTCGAGTTCCTTCAGTCGCTTCGCCTGGTCTACCTGCAAACCGCCATACTCCTTGCGCCAGTGATAATACGTCTGCTCCACGATTCCCGCTTCACGACACGCATGCTCGGTCGTCTTACCGTTCACCACCAATACCTCAACCTGCCCGCAGCTAGTTCGCTGCCTGCTCCGGACTGTATTTCCAGCCTCGGGACATATCCTCTCCTTGTTCCAGTCCCGCTCCTCACTGGTACAAAGATCGCCGGGCGGACCAGGTCTAGGCTTATTTGCAAAAATTTGGTCGTGGGCCAGAGCTTGGGCAATCCCGATTGTCGTAGGTGTACCTCCTAGGAGGGGTTTACGCATGATGAGAGGCAAACGATGCAAAGGAGAAGTGTCGCGATCCCCAGCCGACTCCATTCATGACAATCTAATGACACACCCATGACTGCTCGGTGACACGCTGAGACAGACTGGACGATAGGATTGGTCATCTGTTCTTTAAGCCAGCTGGATGACATAACCTAATGCTTCAGGGTGGAGTGAGGCTGCGTATATACAGTAATGGCGGCATTGAAGGCCACGTTTATGGATCAAATATTCACTCTCCGAAAATCTCCCGAAAGTGCTTCTTGCCTAGATTGAGAAAGGCGCAAGCCAGTTGAACGCATCTTTGCCTTCAATTAGGCTGCCACTCCAATGCCCGCAGGCCATAGCCTTGATTAGCGGCACATGTCACGGTCATAAACAACAAATCATCGTCGCGAATCGCTCCCCGAGAGTCCAACGGTTGCGTGAGGACAGAAGCACATTCCCTCGGAATGAGAGCCTCTGCGAAAATCACGAGCCATTAAAACGCGCCGGGAAATGACTGCAACGAATTGGAGATGATTTCGAAGAAATCATGAGTGCGAGCATTATCACTATCCTTGGACAGTTTGAACAGAAGGCATGGTCTACTCCGGACTCTGTGGCCGTTGTTTGCGTGGACGAGAGTGTTACCTATAGGGAGCTGAGTGAACAAGCGACGCGAGTCGCACATGCGCTAGTCGACGCGGGAGTTAGATCTGAAACGCTCGTAGGAGTGTTTCTCGATCGTTCGGTCAATCTAGTTGCCGCGTTACTTGGCATTTGGAAGGCAGGAGCAGCTTATCTGCCTCTGGATCCTGGCTATCCGCCGGATCGACTCGCCTTCATGCTTGAGGACTCGAACGTCGGGTTTGTTTTGACCGAGCACAGCCTCGCCGGATCTATGCCCTCTACATCGGCACAGATCATTTGCGCGGAAGACCTCCCTGGGCAGACACCAGGTCATCGCTCGTTACCCATCGGTCCTGCAGCCGATCAGCTAGCCTACGTCATCTACACATCTGGTTCGTCCGGCAAGCCAAAGGGTGCGGCAATCTGTCATGGCGGCCTTTTGAACGTCATCCGGGCGATCAGCGAGGAACTCGGACTGGGAGTCTCTGATGTTGTGCTCGCATCGGCGTCGATCTCCTTTGACATTTCTTTTCTGGAGATGTTCCTTCCGCTCATTACGGGCGCTAGACTTCACATCGTCGATCGCTTATGTGCGGCAGACGGTGCGCGCTTGATCGAAGCGCTGCGCACGTCAGGGGCAACGGTCATCCTCGGTACGCCGACGTCCTGGCGTCTGCTGCTGGAAGCTGGGTGGCAGGGGAGTCCAGGACTCCAAATCATCTCTGGCGGAGAGGTTCTTCCTGCCTCGCTGGTCAGGACACTCTCGGGTATGTCGAAAGCTATCTGGAATCATTACGGTCCGACGGAAGCGACGATCTGTGCGACTACGGAGTTGGTCCGTGCAGATGAGGGGAAAGTGACCATTGGACGCCCCCTCGCCAACGTCCGCGTATATGTGCTGGACCAGGATCATCAACAAGTGCATTCTGGCGAGATTGGAGAAATGTACATTGGCGGGGCTGGTGTTGGCAGGGGCTATCTCAATCGTCCTACGCTGAGCGAGGCGTGTTTCCTGCTCGATCCTTTTGACCCAATGCCCGGTGCGCGCATGTACAAAACAGGCGATCTGGGACGGGTACTGCGCGATGGACGATTGGAATTTCTGGGGCGGATTGATGGACAGGTGAAAATCCGGGGCTTCCGCATCGAGTTGGAAGAGATCGAGGAAATCATCCAGCAATACGATGACATCCAGTCTGCTGCTGTACAAGCGGTCGAGCGAGGAGCGGACGACTATCGACTAATTGCGTTTGTGGTCAGCAGGACAGAGAAGCCACTGATCGGACTGAAGGAGTTCTTGCGAAAGCGTCTGCCCTGGTACATGGTTCCTTCGGAATTCATCACCGTCGAAGCGCTTCCATTGTCTCCGAATGGCAAGATTGATCGAAGGGCGCTAAAGGATCTCCACATAAAGCCGGCCGTAGTGGACCAGCAGTCGGTCGAGCAACCTTCAGATGAAGTCGAGGTCACGTTGAAGGCCATTTGGGAAGCATTGCTTAAAGTCAGTCCCATAAGCATTTCTGATAACTTCTTTGAGCTTGGTGGACATTCCCTGTTGGCGGCGCGCATGTTTGCCGAGATAGAACGAAAGTTCCACAGAAACATTCCCCTGTCCGAATTGGTTGGTAATCCAACTATCCGGGAGTTGGCAGCCCGCATTCGTCACAGCGTGCGGGATGGTGACTGGCCGGGTTTGGTTACGATTCAACCTGGAGTGTCGTCTCTCGCTCCATTGTTCGTCGTGCACGGGTTGGGTGGCAGCCTGTTCTCGTTCAGGGCACTGGCTGCTGAACTTGGACCAGACCAGCCCGTGTATGGGCTGCAGCGCCCACCTAGAATTGCGGCAGGGAAGAATCGCCCAACCATCCGCGCTCTCGCTGCGAAGTACATCGAGGAGATTCAAGCCATCGACCCGGTAGGGCCCTATAATCTGGCCGGGCATTCGTCGGGCGGCATCATCGCTTTCGAAATGGCCGGCCAGCTTCGAAATTCGGGAAGAGAAGTGAAGCTCCTGGCCCTGCTCGATTGCGACTATCCGGCAGAACCATCGGTACGAAGTCCATCTGCTGGGCGGCTGGATACTGGGCTGCGTGGCGCCAGACACCTCCTGCGGCGGTGCTTGGAAGAGGGGATGAGCGTGGTGTTGAAACGAAAATTTCACCACGAGAAAATCAAACTGAGGTATCGCCTTCTCAGGCTTTCGCCGCATACCAGCAGTTTTCACCCGCGTATTTTCGGGATGGAAGCGTACCTTGCCCTTTCCGCGAAAGAGTATGTGCCTCAACCGTATGGCGGCGACATGGTCCTGTTTATCGCAGAAGAATCCCTGGAGATGCAACCGCGTTTCGGCGCGGGCTGGGCACGGAGTGTGCTCGGACGGCTGGAAATGCTAGAAATTCCCGGGACACATCAGAAAATTCTGGATCTTCCCCATGTCACCAGGCTTGCGCAGGAATTTCAGAAACGCATACATCCGCCGCAAGCGGCCCTGAACGACACACTCGCGGCGTGCAGCATCGACTAGCGATCCCGCGCTTAGAAGTCTTG
>DASXLY010000125.1:0-1604 GCA_036495975.1 Occallatibacter sp.
GCTGGTAGGAGGCCGGCTCGAGAAACGTCAGAGCGCGATGCGCCCCGCCGAAGAGTGCCGCGTCTTCATCCGCGATCATCATGTAGGTTATATTGACTGGGCAACCTACGAAGAGAATCAGCGAATGATACGGCGCAATTCGGTGAACTGGGAGGGGGACGAATCGATGGCGGCGATTCGCGCTGGCCAGGGTCTTCTGGTCGGACTCCTGCGCTGCGGACATTGTGGGCGCAAGCTGCATGTACGGTATTGGGGCGGCCGTGGCACCCATCCGCGCTACCTTTGCAAGGGCGACTACGATGATGGCGGGCAGTATTGCATCGGCTTCGGCGGCAGCTCGGTAGACCGGTGCGTAGGACAAGAACTATTAAAGGCGATCGCGCCATTGGGGGTGGAAGCCAGTCTGCGAGCTCTCGAAGAACTGAGTGCCGGCGGCACCGCTCAATGTACCGCGCTGTCCCGCAAGCTCGAGCAACTGGCGTATGAGGCGAGGAAGGCCTTCGAACAGTACGACGCGGTGGATGCCCGGAATCGACTTGCAGCCAGCGAGTTGGAACGGCGGTGGAACGGAAAGCTGGAAGAGATCGAGGCAGTCAAGCAGCGGCTTTCCAGTCTCGAAACCGAGCGCTACTCGTTATCGCCTGAAGAGGAAATCAGAATACGTTCGATGGGTGATCATTTTGCTGGAGTCTGGCAGAGCAACCAATGTCCCCCGACACTTAAGAAGATGATCTTCCGCACCGCCATCGAAGAGATCATTGTTCGCACTGACCAGGATAAAAAAAACATTGAGTTGCTGATTCACTGGAAGGGAGGTGCGCATACGCAACTCGCGATGGAACGACCACGTTCCGTAACGGAAATGGCCACGCCCATGGAGGCGCTGGAGATCATTCGTCGCATGGCTGTTCGATACGGCGACGACCAGATTGCCTCTGTGTTGAACCGACGCGGCTATTCCACGGGCAAAGGGAAGCGGTGGAATCAGACCCGTGTAGCGACAGCCCGGCGTAACCATTCGATTGCCGGTCAAAAACGAACTCTGCACAATCCGGAGAGAGTGAGTTTGAGCGAAGCTGCGCGAATATGCGGCGTCAGCCACCACACCATCCAAAGGCTGGTTGAAGCCGGCCTGTTGAAGCGCGAACAAATAACTCCTCGTGCACCTTGGGAAGTCAGCCGCCGTGATTTGGATGCCGAACCCATTCGCAGCGTTATTGAGCGCCTCCGCCGCACCGGCAAGCTAATTCTGCAGGGGGGTTGCGCGGAAGACCAACTTGCGTTGTTCACTGAAAATAAAGGGAGATGATAATGCCCGGTATCTTGAGTGAGGGTTCTGGATCATCGTTGAGCCCCAGGTGTGGAGCACGGCGGTGATACCGATCCGGGCGCCGAGGCGCTTGGGATCGCGTGCGATGGTAAGCGTCGTCTCGGCGGCCGCCTTCATCAGCAGGTTGTAGAGTACGCGCTTATTCTGGTAGGCGATGTCACGCAGCTCGCTCGGCAGCGTGTAGACGACGTGGAAATACGGCACCGGCAGCAGCTCCGCCTCGCGTTCTGCCAGCCATCGGCGTGAAGCCGCACCCTGACACTTTGGACAATGC
>DASXLY010000126.1:0-6358 GCA_036495975.1 Occallatibacter sp.
CGAACTCGGCGACGGTGTGGGTGTAATGGCGAACCGTACGTTCAGAGAAGTTGCGCAGCCGGAGATCTTCCTGCATGCGCTGGCGTAGATGAGTCATGGACACCTCCTCGGGTGTCCAACACTCTATCCAAATGCCACAGAATGCATCCCCTCCCGCGCTAGCGGGTTAGTGCAAATCGCCAATGCAAATCCCAATAGAGATTCAAGTGGATATCCGCTCAGCGCAACTTTGGATTTCCGCGCTGTGGTCAATTTTGTAGCTGCGAAATCCCCAGTTTGTAGCTGCGAAATCCCCAGAGAACTACAGCGATCAACAAGTCCATCGCCGTAACCTATTGATTCTAAGGGAGGAGCTTTGGGTAGGGAACCTGGTCCCGAACCTGATTCGATCGGTTGTTGAAGTTTGTTGAAACCGGCCAATCATTAATTAATTTGTATTGAACGACTTGCAGCTCAGATGTTGAAAGTTGTGGTTTCGTAATGCTCTCGGATGCTTTCATAGCTACAGATTCGACTGCAGCGATCAAACTCCAATTGGGCATTCCAGTCGATGCTCTTGGTCCTCCAATTGAGAATTTGACCGCTTCTCACTATAGGCGACTTACGTCAAAGTGGATCCTCGACCGTCGTTCACCATTGACCACCCATATTCGAAGCGAAAAACACTCTGGGTTTGCCTGATGTCGTCGCCGGCACCGGGTAAATCAGATGCGCGCAACCCCTGAAAGCCCCTCCAAGGAAACCGCCAAGGTGCCGGAGATGAACACCGCGATCGTTATCGGTTTGGTCGACAACTCGTTCGTAGGCTGAAAATTGCAAACCCTAATTGTGCTGCACAGGAGTTAGCCTCGCCATGAGACCATCCGGCGGACCGACAAGCGCACCATCATCTTGCACGGAAAGGATTGTGGCTACACCACCACAAACAAGATTCACCTTATTGCCTGATTCGGAATAGACGCATGTGCGGCGAGCAATTCCGGCGGAGATGCGCGCTCTACCGCCGGACAAGAATTCCACTTCCACCGCTCCGCCGTTGTTGTGATAAGTATGCCCACTGACGGTCCTTCCACAGGAGTTGAGAAAAGTGCACCCGAGTGCTACTGTCGCGCACAAGCTTGTTCTTCTCATATTCGTGTCCTTTCGAGAGCATCGTGCAATCGGTTTCCTCACCTCCATTCTTGTAGTTGAGATAGAGACAGGCGCTCCATCGAACAGGCTCCGAAGAATCGGGTATTGTCGACAGACGCGCTAGCACTGGGCTCACCGAACCTGGAACGTTATCGTATGTATCGCAGGGTCGGAGCCGGCCGCGAATGCCAAGGCATAGGTGCCTGTGGTCAGCCCCGTGGTTTGCAGGTTGAACACGTAGCTACCCGAGGTGCCAACCGTCGAATCGAAACGGAAATTGTTGTCAGGGTTCGACGAGCCGGAGTTTTCGAGGGTCGATGATGCGCTTGTGGAGACTTGGCTGAGCGAAAGCGCGTGGACAACCACGATGGCGGTGGACACATCATTTCCGCTGGCATCACACAGACTGATCCGGATCGGGACCGTACTGCCGCTCTTCACCGAGCGCGTATTGTCAAAGAGCAGGCAAACGCCGTAGGTGACGGAATATGAGGTTGAAGCCGATGTCGCATTGCCCACGTTATCAGTGGCGTTGACCACGAAGGTGTGAGCGCCCGATGACGTCGTATCGATCTTGGAGCTATTTGCCACGGGTCCGGCGCAGGTTTGCACGCCCGAGCCGCCATCCTGACATTGGTAATTGGCAGCGACGGAAGCATTCACGAGATACGTTGTGTTGGATGCCGGCGCGCTGATTGCAATCGCCGGTGGCTTCATATCGATCATGATTCCTGATATCGGCCCGGCGGTAGCGCAGTTGGAGGCCTTGTCGCATACCTGGTGCGAAGCGGTGGAGGCGTTTGGGGTCTCCATCCCGCTCGCGATCGAGGTGCTGAGGATAAAGCTGGCATCCGTCGGATTGGCCAGACCAGAGCCGGCATCGCTGGCTGAGCAGGCGATCGAGACATTGGCTGACTGCCAGGCGGTCGGAGCGGACCCGCAGGAAATCACCGGAGGCTGCGTGTCGGTTGGGGTGCCTTCGATCTGTTGCTTGAGGTTGTCGTAGTCACTTTGTGAAAACGGCGAAGTAGTTGCGGTGTTGTCATCGAGGTTAATAACGGTCTGAGCCAGGTAGTCGGTGAGTGTTCCATTCAGAGGTGTGGCCGTTACTTCGCCTTCGTCAAGATAGACCGTGGTGCTCTGGTCAGTCACATCGGCGATCAGTTCCGTCCCGCGCACTCCAATTCCCGAAGTTGGGGTGTGGATCTGAATGTCGGGATTCGCCTGTTTGCCTACCAGCCCCGAGACGTACCTGAACGCCCCGGAAAAAAAGTTGTAGCGCGCCTTGCTTTGTACGTTGTTCGGATCGTAGACGTAGTCGTCCACTGTGAGCCTGGTGTTCGAGCTCAACGTAAATGTGGTGTCGTCATTCAGCAACACACAAACATGCGAACCGGAAGTGGATTCGATTACGTCACCGAGGTAGACCGGCATTCCCTCGACGATGGGCTGCGGCATGCCTCCCGGGGAGGTGATGGTGCCGCTGCCCTGCAGGCATGTGATGGAGCCTATGGGCCCCGGAGGTGTGGGGGTGATCGAAATCGTGACAGTCAGGTTGGCGGATGCGGTCTGTCCGGTGTCGGCGCTTGCGGTGACGGCGCCGATCAGTGCATAGGTGCCCGCGGGCAAGAGAACCACCCCGGTATGCAGAGTCACTTCGGCATTTGAAGCGGATCCTGAGGTCGCACTGACACCGAAACCGACATTGACGCCGTTGGTGTTCACTCCCTGAATTACGCCGCCCCCGGGGCTGCCTCCGCGCAGCGAGGCAGTTGCTCCAAAGCTCCCGTAAATATCGGTGTAGCTGCCGGTGTACGAAGGCGTGATTGTGGCGTCCATCTCCACGTAGCTTGGCTGGTCGAGGACGAACTGGTAATAGGTGCCGCTTTGGCCGGCGCCCGCACGCAACGCTCCAACGTGAGGATCCTCGGGAGGTGTCGTACTTGCCGTCGCTGTAGCCGTGAATGATGCACCGGAACTGGAAGAGCTGTTTGTAGTTCCAGAGGTGCTGGCCCTTCCGGTGCCAATATTCGCATTGACATAATCGGAGAGAGTCGCAAAGGGACTGCTGACGGACACACTGGGACCGCTCATGACGCTGTTGGCGACGGTTGCGCAGCAATCCGAAACCGAAACCTGGCTCGTGATCTGCGGGCCCTGATAGGAACTCGCTTGACCGAACGCGAATGCAGATAGGGTGACCAGAGGAACCAAACACAGCGACACCAAAGTTTTCATCGTAACTTCTCCGAGTGGTTGAATTTGGGGAAACACAGCAAGCAACTTCGGCTTATCATGTAGGTCACCACCGGAAAATGTCCTAACGAAACTCTGAAGTTTTCTAAAGGAATCGCATTCGATGGCCGCTTCCCCGGAAATTCACCTGCAGGATTCGCAACCAGGCGTGTGGCAATTCGCGAACTGCGAGTTCGACGACCTGCGTTATGAACTCAAGGTGAACGGGCAGGTCGTGGAGTTGGAACGGAAGCCGCTCGAATTACTTCGACATCTGCTTTCCAGGTCCGGCGAGGTGTTCAGGAAGGAAGAACTGCTCGAAGCAGTGTGGCCGGGCGTGCTGGTGGTGGATGCTTCCCTCGCCACGGCTGTATCGAAACTCAGAAAGGTTCTGGGCGAGCAGCAGGTTGTACAAACGGTGTCGCGAGTCGGCTACCGGATTGCCGTGCCGGCAACGCGGATTGCCCGGCCTGCTCCATCCAGTGAGCGGGTTGATAACGAAGCGGAGCTACGTCAGCCGGGAGCACCTGAGGATGAGAACCCCATACGAGGTCGCCGGCCAGCAGGCAGGCGGTTGGTAGGGGCAGGCACCTGCATTGTTCTGCTCTCGGCAGTATCGATTGGCTTTGTAGGGAGCCGGGGCCGAAAGCCTATGCCAACAGAGCCAATTACGGTAGCGATTCTTCCGTTCCAGAATGTCTCAGCCGGCGAGTCGCTCGACTATTTGCGGTCGGCGATTCCCGACCAGGTTGCGCATACCCTTTCAACGGCCCATGCGCTTACGGTGCGCCCTTTGTCGGCATCCGCTCGATTCTCCGACCCTGGCGTTGACTTCCGGCGGATCGGTCACGATCTGGATGTGAATCGAGCCATCACAGGTCATTTCCTGACGGTAGGAGACCGGCTTCACATTACGATGGAAGCCGTAGATACCGTAGAAGACCGGATCATTTGGCATGACAGCTTTGAAATTGCTTCAAACAACCTGCTGGGCATGCAGGAACAGATAGCTGTAATCTCACGGCGCCAAATGGCCAATGCACTAGGCGTGAGGGAGTTCATCTCGGAGGCGCCACCGCGGGCGACCAATGAAGAAGCCTATGAACTTTATCTGAAGAGTATTGCTCTGGACTGGGATCCCAAGCCGGACGCGCAGGCCGTCGAACTTCTTCGCCGCGCCGTGTTGCTGGATCCGAATTATGCGCCAGCATGGAGAATGCTCTCGCTCCGGTACTACGGGCTTGCGCGATTTGGGGGCGGTGGTCCGGAGATGATGGCGTTTTCAGATGCGGCCGCGGAGAAGGAACTCGCATTGAATCCGGATTCGCTGGATCCGATAGCCGAGATGACGATTCATCGTACAGAGCGCGGGGACCTGGTTAACGCGCATCAGATTGCTCTGGAGTTGCTGCGGCGAAAACCGGATGATCCTAATCTGCATCATGTTTTGAGCTATGTGCTCCGTTACGGGGGGTCGCTCGACGAAGCGGGACGCCAATGCGAACTCGTCGTTTTGCTTGCGGCAAAAGTTGTGTGGGGCTCGTGCTCGACTACATTTATGGAGCTTGGCAATTACCAGCGCGCCAAGGATTTCCTCCGCAAGGACCTGAGCTCCGAGTGGTCAAAAGCTCACGCGATTGAAGTACTGCTGCGCGAAGGCAAAACGGACGAAGCAATACGCATTCCGGCGCCACAGATTCCGCATTGGGATAGCTACAAGATGTTACTGGCCTGTGCGCTTCATGAATCGAGCGATCAGATTCGGCTGCTGGCTTCCCAGGTGGAAGTTGATGACGATCCGGAAGTGGACTACTTCTTCGCTGGACATCTTGCCTATTGCGGACAAGATAACGCTGCTTTGCAGATGCTGAAAGTTGCTATCGAGCACAACTACTGTTCGTACCCGGCTATGGATATTGACCCATTCTTCAAGCGATTAAGAACAGATCCGCAGTTTCAGAAACTGCGCCTCGCTGCCGTAACGTGTCATGACGACTTTGTGAATAATCGCAGCAAGAGACGCTTCACTGTTGCTAAGCCAAGTCCGAGCATCAGTCGGCCGTCTTGAGTCATCGGAGCTCAGAAATCAAACGGTTCGATGGCGCGGCTGCAGAGGCTGCGAGCGTAGTGGCTTTGAGAGTAACGAGGCTCATGCCGTGCTGCGATGCTTCGCGTGCGTCCTTGGCGAGCCGAGAGGAGGCGGATGCAGGATTTGCGCGGAGCGCCAGCTCAGCTACGGCCGCTCGGCTGTCGCACTCAATGCCAAAATGGCCAAGGCGATGCGCGATTGCGATCACTTCCAGGAGGAGCTTCCGGCGAGGAGCAGCGAATTCAACGTCCGGATGCGCGGTTGCGCGTCAGTGCGCGCTGCAGGTTCAGCGACTGGATGCGAGTATCGATGATCTCAGCCGGAAGTCTCCGGCCGGGATCGCTGACTGACGGACTGAAGGAGCAGGTGCGTCCCTAATGGTTTGGCGGGCCTCCGCCAGTTGCCGTCATTCAGCAGAGCTCGCCTTGATCTAGACCCGGAACTTGCGGCGAGACAGAGTGAGCGACTCCGACCATTGATTGACTGATCAGGCTCTCTCAGTAGCGCGTCATCGCGGAGGCACTCACCAATGCAAATCGACCGCTAGGTCGGCACGTCGTCAATTGACGGTCCCCTGGTCCAACACCAGGGGCTCTCCGTTGGTTCCTCTGTGCCGAACTGGAAATTGATTCAGTCTTTTACGCTCGCGGATTCGATTCGCGATCGCGAACTGTAGTCGAAATTGAACCTGAGAGAGCCTCACCGTCCAATCGGCCACAACAGACCCCCACAGACAACCACAAAGTTCTATAGGGGGAGCACCTGGTCCCGAACCGGATTCTGACAATTATTGAAATTTATTGAAATTTGTGATTTCTAACTTATTTCGATTGAATTTGTTGCGGACATCATATTGGAAGCTGTTGTTTCGTGTTGCTCTTGGAGGCTCTGTCCGCCACAGAT
>DASXLY010000127.1:0-62214 GCA_036495975.1 Occallatibacter sp.
ACCCGATCAACCGTCCAGCAGTCATCGTGACTTATTGCACGAATCACTGGGACAGGAGACTAGTGTGGTGAGTCAGGAATTCGCAGCATAGTTCAAAAACCGGGCATGCAGCGTAGATCGCTGAAACCGCAGATCTCTCCACTCCGCTTCGCTCCGGTCGAGATGACAAATCAGGTGCAATTGCAGATCAAGCCTTCGCAGTCCCATGCCAAATCCAGCTTGGCGCCTCCCATTTTCATTTCCTTGGGTGGGCCACAGGCCCATGAAACACTCCGGTCGAGATGACAAATTGTGTGACGAATTACCGACCTGATACAAAGCCAGATCGCGCATGCGCAATTATTTATGTCGCTACGTTTACTAGCGAAACGATAGAAGATCGCTGAGACTGCCAAGTTTCAACGGAACCTCACTGATAAACGCTTCCCCGTGATGGACGCTAATCAGCGAACCAAAAAATCGGTCGCGAGATTCAAGCCCGAAGAGGTAGTCGTTCATTCCAAGCGGCAACACCCCGAAGCCCTCAGCGGTTTTTGCAAACTGCGAAGTGTGCATTCGAAGCAGCTCGAGTTTGCTCTGATAGACGTCGGAAATGTCGACGACCATGCTGGGATGCGTGAAGTGGTGCAACAGGTAGTACAGGTAAGCCGAAGGCTTGTGTGGTGGATTCGGGTCGTTCGACTTTCTCAATGTGCAATGGACGGCGGCATTCCGAATGAGGCGCCCCGTCGCTGCATGATCGGGGTGGCGGTCTTTCCAATAGGGCGCCAGTACCAGCTTGGGACGGTATCGCCGGATAACGCTCGCAATCTGCTTCCGATTCTCTACCGAATCCATGACTCCGCAATCAGGCAGGCCGAGGCTTTCACGAAACCGGGCACCCATCCACGATGCGGCGTCCTGCGCCTCTTTCTGGCGCTCCTTGCTCGTGCCGCGAGATCCCATTTCACCTCGGGTGAGATCCACAACACCGAATGAAGTGCCCGTTGCCTTTAACGTCAGTACGGTTCCGCCGGTACCCCATTCGACATCATCAGGATGCGCCCCGAAGAGGAGAACGTCTACCAGCATCCCGTCACTGCGGTGTTGGTTCTGTTTATCACCTGTCATCTCATCTCGATATTACCTCTCGGCCTCGCGACAACGCCCCGGCCAGAAACACCTCAGGGAGCAGCAGTAGCATCAACGACGTGATCGTTTTCACCAGAGTTCCCAGTTTTTGCAGAGTCATAACAGGCCGGGTGACCCACGTTCGCACCAGCGTACGTGGGACGCCCTTCGGTTTTGCGGCAAGGGAGACCTGGGCCACCCGCCTCTTATTCCTTGTTACTAACAAGTGAGAACATGGCTCCCTGAGGATCCTGGCCGTTGATGATCCAGCTACCGCCCGGTACCTGCATTGGACCATTCAAGATCTTGCCGCCTCCGGTCTTAACATGTTCGATGGCTGCGCCGATGGAGTCGACGTTGAAGTAGAAATTCCAGCATGAGACGGGAATATGGGGAGGTTTGGTCATCATGCCGCCGTCGCCCATTTGATTGTGTTCGCCCTCATCGAAGATGCGATAGGCGCCCATAGGCCCCATGTCCATATCGCTAACCTTGGTCCAGCCAAAGAGCTTGTTGTAGAAGTCAAAGCCGCCTTCGAGGTCGGTTGTGTAGAGTTCGTTCCAACCGATAGTACCGGGGGTGGGTGGCGCCGGGCGCTCCGGCGAAGCCATGGCGGGGTTGGGAGTAAAGACCACAATTGCAGCGCCCTGGGGGTCGGACAGGACGGCGAACCGAAGTATGCCGGGAACGTCGGTTGCGGGTTTCCAGAGCTTACCGCCGGCTTCGACAATCTTTTCGATGTGAGCATCAACGTCATCGACGGCGATATAGCCTACCCAGGCGGTGTGGCCGGGGATGTTCAACATGCCAGCGATGCCGACGTTGCCGAGGTTGAAGGTGGTGTACTGGACGCCGTCTGCACTGGGCATTTCCCGGGTGCTCCAGCCGACAACGTCAGAGTAGAATTTGCCAGCGGCTTTGGTGTCGCTGGTCATGAGTTCGTACCAGCCGAATTTTCCTTTGGGGGTAAACATCGTGGGTGTTCTCCTGGTTCGAGGACGCAAATAGCAATCTACGTCCAACCGACCTTGTCGTTGATATCAACATGACTGACACCATGTCAACCTTGCTTCGGTTAAAGTTGATCGACAAAGCCGAATGGTGATTGTGGGTTCTGAATAGACCATGCCTCGACCTGCCAAATCAAAAACGAAGCCGCCGCACGCATTTGTACTGGAAGCGCTGGCGCCCTTGAACCCCGAGGTTCGCCGAATGTTCTCGGGTTTTGCCGTCTATCTGGGGTAACCGCATCGTTTGTATGCTGCGAGAACACAAGAAATCGCCAAGGGATAACGGTGTCTGGCTTGTTCTTTCGGATGGTACGGATCCCGCAGATCCGAAGCTTCGCCGGGAGTTTCCTTCGATCCGCTCCATCGAGCTCCTGGGCGATAAGATTCGCCATTGGCTTCTCATTCCCAGTGACAGTCCGGGCTTTGAGGTGGAAGCGCTCCATGCATGCGATCTACTGCTTCAGCGCGATCCACGCCTTGGGCGAATTCCGCAATCAAGGCGATAGTGTCCATATTCAAACGACGCTACCCATCAGGGGATCGCTGAAGCTGCCTCGTCCAGTTTCCACTCTCCCGGCAAGGCGGACTTCCGCCTCTGCGTCAGTTGCCTTGATCGTGCAGTCATACCAGCCGTGCTGTTGTTCGAGATTCAGAACGACCGATGTTTCCAAGTTCGGTTCGATTCGTTTGGTCACTGGGTCCGTCATGTAGGCGTTATCTCTAATCTCAATGTCAACAGGCTCGCTGACGCCGGAACGCAGCCGCAAAAGCAAGTTTCCGGTCAGATCTTTCCCACCTCCTTCATAGGAGACGCGGACCTCGATTGGCCGTGAATCCACGCGGCCGGTGAAGGATCGGAAGAAGCCATTCGGGCCATGCACTTCAATGGCATAACGTGAGTCCAGAAACATGCTAAGGGGATATTGGCGCGTCAGGGTGTCTCCCGGCTTGACTGCGAAAGTAGCCGCGATCATTCTGTGCCCCTTGCTGCTCGTCTCCTTCGTATTGCGAAGATATACGTTGAATGGCGCACCGGCAGCTGCTTCACCATGCACCGGATTGGCGGCACTGAGGCGGACCTCAAACTGTTCGCCGCCTTCGCCAAGAACTCCATCCGCATATAGTTCGTAGGGAAGTGCGCATGCCGGCCTGATGCCTTGTTCCTGATGGGGCATTTGATCAGAACTGTGGGGGGAGCGATTGATCTGCTCGATTTGTTCGGAGGTGAGTATTTTGTAGTTCGATGGAATCTGTTTATAACGAGCTCGTTCGATACTGACGACATAGTTATCGCGGCTAAGAAAACCGATGGAAGGTTCTTCTGGATCGTAAGGCCGAAATACCGAAGTGAGATTCCCGGAAATTGCCCGGCGCCAGTCGCTGATGTTCTCTTCACGGACCTTCTTGCCGTACTTCCTCTGAAGGAATGTTTCCAGAAACATGAGCGTGGAAGTGTGATCGAAGAGTTGAGAGTTCACCCATCCGCCGCGGCTCCACGGAGAAGCGATGATCAGAGGCACGCGAAACCCCATCCCAATTGGGCCAGATCGTGCGTCCTTTTCTGCTACACCCATCCGCAGTTCATCCTGCTTGCTGGTGTATTCGAGAGCGGTATCGATGCCTGCCGATGCTCCACCCGTCTCAGGACGCCTGGGGTCGGCTGCAACGAAGGATGGTGCATGATCGAAGTAGCCGTCGTTCTCGTCGTAAGTGAGGATGAAAATTGTCTTCTTCCACACCTCGGGATTTTTCGTCAAGATGTCCATCACCTCGGAGACGTACCAGGCTCCGTACCATGGGGAACTAGGATGATCCGAGAAGTTTTCGGGAGCCGTTAACCAGGAGATCGTGGGCAACCTCCCTTCGTTTACATCCTTGCGGAATTGATAGAGCACGTCGCCTTTGGGCACCTTCATGCTCTGTCGTGCGTCGT
Source organism: Occallatibacter sp. (assembly GCA_036495975.1). GTDB lineage: Bacteria > Acidobacteriota > Terriglobia > Terriglobales > Acidobacteriaceae > Telmatobacter. The sequence goes on from DASXLY010000127.1 coordinate 4,054, forward strand.
CGGACTCGAAGGAAAGAGTGTCGAGCGAATGATAGTCAGGATCGTTCTGATTTGTGACGAATGCCGCATGATGCAGCGCCCGTTGCTGCTTGGAAAGCTGCTTGTACCGCGCTTCGCCGCCGTTGGCAGCAGCAGTCTTTAGATTTGCGATCTGGTTGTGAATCTCGTTAAGCCGGGTGCGAAGCTTGTCACCCGCGGGCTGGTCTTGTCCAGTAGCGAGGTCCGATTCAAGGCGGGCCGCCTGGGCCTGCAGATCGGCGATCGATTGCTGCATGGACGGAACGAAACCTGGATTCGCTTCGACATTGTAGGCAGAAAAGCATTCGAGGACGTTATCTCCGAAGTTGGACAGCCATGCACCCTCTTCGTCCGCGAGGGCGGAACGAGTCAGCTCATTTTGATAGGACTTCCAGCTGATTCCTGCCTCCTGGAGCCGTTCTGGAAATGTCTTCCAGTTCATTCCACCGTCATCGATTTGTTCATTGCGGATATGGACCTTCGAATCCGCACGCTGTTGCTCCCGAATGGTTCCGGTCCAGAAGTAGCTGCGATTTGGTGACGTGCTGGTCATTACGGAGCAGTAATTCTGATCGCAGATGGTGAATGCATCGGCCATTGCGTAATAGAAGGGAAGATCCTCTCGCGTGTAGTAGCCCATCGTGAGGGGTAGAGCCGAATATTGCTCCGCGTCAGAGCGCTTGGCCTCAAGCCAGCCATCATGGCGGCCTTCATTCCAGGCATCGACCTGGCTGTGACGCGAATGCGGGAGTGATCCCATCCACGTGATGCGCGTGTCGTGAATGTCGAGCCTCCACGGAGCGTAGGATTTACCTGCCGCATCGGTCTGCACGAACACGGTGTTGCCGTTCCCGAGCCGCATTGCGCGCGGATCGTTGAACCCGCGCACTCCCCCAAGAGTGCCGAACGCGTGATCGAACGACCGGTTCTCCTGCATCAGGATCACGATGTGTTCGGCGTCGAGGAAGGTTGAGCCTGGGGCGGGCTCGATTGCATAGGCACGCTCGATCGCTCCGGGAATCAGATCGGATATTCCCGTAGCGCCGGACACCAGTGCTGCAACCTTCAGGAAATTGCGTCGGGTCCGCATACCCCTAAGATTTCAGAGTCGCGTTGGGTTTGTCTAAAGTCCCGAATCTGTCGAACTCGACGGCCGTTTGGAGGTGTTGTCAAGGCCTGGGCCAGTCAAAGAATTAAGACAATGCTGTCAAACCATTTGGAGATGACTTCGAACGGCTCGGTACAAACCGTGTGTTTCAGCCATTTACAGGAGTGCGCAAATGGCACCCGGAGTGCTTTTCCATGAGCGTGTGGATGTATCAAACACCACGATCCCGGAGGAAAAGATGAAAACACGGTCGCTCTTTCAGAAAACAGCACCCTTAGGCGCATTCGCGTTGGCCCTAATGATGGGTTCACCTTTTGCGTCGGCGCAAAAGGAGGATTCGGAACAGATATCGCAACTCCTGGTTGACGCCAGAAGCCATGCCATCCAGGCCGAACACGATGCCGAAACCCTCGACACTTATTCGCGTTCGACTCTCCCATGGAAGTCGCATGCCTGGAAGCTCGCATCGATGAAGGATCACGTCAACAACCTGGGGAAGGTCGCCAAGCAGCTCAGTGACCTTAACTCGGAAGCGTCTCCATGGCAGCAACAGGCTATCAATCAGATCGATCCACTTTTGCGAGACATGGCTGACCACCTCGGACGGACCATCAATTACATGAATGAGCATCAGTCGCAGGTGAACATGCCGCCGTTCAGGGAGTATGTGGATCGCAACTATCAGTTGGCTGAACGGACTTCCCAGATGATCCGGGACTTTGTTGCCTACGACGAAGCCAAATCGGCCGCGGATTCACTTGAACAGAAACTGGAAATTGCGGAGAAGTAAGGCTCGCCAATTTCCCACAACAAATTCAACCACAGGAGAACTAAAATGACCGGAAATTTTCGCATGATCTCAACTACCCTTGCCGCGGCCCTCCTTGCTGGAGCGTTCTTCGGCGTTCCGCATGCCGTGGCGGCTTCGGAAAAGAAGTCAACCGCAATCGTCGAGCCCCAGCAGGATCGTCTTTCCATTCGCGATGCAGAGGCAAGACTGAATAAATCGCAGTTCAACAACGTGAAGGTCAGCGTTGACCAAGGCATTGCAACTCTCACCGGAACTGTCGGCTTGTATGAATACAAAACCGATGCGGAGAAGCGTGCCGGCAAAGCCAAGGGCATCGTTGCGGTTCGTAACCTGATTGCAGTCGGAGGGGCAACGCCTCCCGACAGGGAGTTGCTGAGCGATCTCGTTGACAAGTTGTCGTATGACCGCGTGGGCTTCGGCAACGTATTCAACGCCGTCTCTGCAAGCGTGGAGAACGGCGTGGTAACCCTTGGCGGTCATGCCCGCACCTACATGGACCGGGACTCCGCAATTGCCCTGGTCGCTACTACTCCGGGCGTGAAAGACGTGGTGGGGGAGATCGAGGTGGATCCGGTCTCGCTGATGGACGACCGAATCCGCGTGCGAGTAGCCCGTGCCGTGTACGGATATACATCGCTGAGCAAGTACGCCATCGACCCCGCCAAGCCAATCCGCATCTCAGTGCAGAACGGCAATGTGTCGTTGTATGGCATGGTCAATTCACAGGCGGACAAGGACACGGCTAATATCCGCGCCAACGGCGTTGCGGGCGTTTTCGGCGTCAACAACTACCTGCAGGTGGCCGGCCAGGAGAACGAAGCGCGTCGTTAACTTGGTGAAGGTGCATCTCCGCCCGGTGCACATTCTATGCCGGTCAGCCAATTGGGTTGGCCGGCATCGCTTCGTCACGTGAGCGAGCTTCCAAACGGTGTTCACGAGGCAGCAGCAGGGAAGAGCTTGATCGTACCGTCGGCAGAATTCCAGCGGGTTCCAAGGAACGAGATTTTCATTCCGCAGCCGGCAATCATCAACCTGGTAAGGTATTGTTTCCTCCCTTGACCGGGGCCCCGGCGAGACCATGGCGTCCGACCTTGTAACCTAAGTCGCTTCGCGATAATCCGAGCTTTCTTGCGGCCTCCGCTTGGACTCCCTTCGATAGGTCGAGCGAACGAACGATCAGAGCTCGCTCGAGGCGCGTCATGGTGTCGCGCAGATCAAGCTGAGTAGGAAGTTGTTCGGCCAACACCTCAATGGAAGCCTCACCGTGCTCGTTTTGAATGACTGAAGATGAAGACGGCAGATAAAAGTCCTCTGGCTGGAGATCGGCAGACTGGCCCAGGATGAGAGCCCGCTCGAGTAGATTCCTCAGCTCTCGGATGTTTCCAGGGAATGGGTAGGTTGCCATTTTTTCGAGGGCTGCGGGGGTCAGTCTTTTTGTCGGAATTTTCATCTCTTCCGCGATCCTTTGACTGAGGTTCTCGCAGAGCTCACCGATATCCTCGGCACGATCTCTCAGTGGGGGAAGATGCACGGGAACCACCGCAAGACGGTAAAAGAGATCCTGACGAAATGTCCCGTCCTTAACGCGCTCCTCTAAATCGCGATTTGTTGCAGCCAAAACCCGCACATCAACGCGCCGCATTACAGTGGATCCCACTCGCTGAATCTCGCCATCGGCGAGAACGCGCAGGAGCTTCGCCTGGGCGGTGGGGGACATCTCGGCCACTTCGTCCAGGAATACGGTGCCCTCATGCGCTGCTTCGAAGAGGCCGGGACTGGAACGGTCAGCTCCAGTGAAAGCTCCTCGCTCATGACCAAACAGCTCACTTTCGAGCAAGCTCTCGGTAACGGCAGCGCAATTGATGGCAATGAAAGGCTTGGATGATCGCGCGCTATTGCGATGAATTGCCCGGGCGACAAGTTCCTTTCCCGTGCCAGTTTCGCCTGTTATCAGAACCGTCGTGCCGGTGGGCGCGACCCGGGAGATGAAGTTGCGGACCGAGTTGATCGCAGGGCCGTGGCCGCGAATTTGGTCGGCTCCCTCCAGCTTGCGTACGGTCGTCTTCAGGACAGCATTTTCTCGCAAAAGAGCAGTACGCTCTGATGCACGGTGAACGGCGGCCTTCACGACATCGGGATCAAATGGCTTGGTGAGAAAGTCGAATGCGCCGCGCCGCATGCTCTCGACAGCCAGTTCAAGCGTGCCTACGGCGGTCAGGAAAATCACCGAGGTTGTGGGATCATCTTCGTGCACAGCCTGGACAACGTCGAGGCCGTCCCCGTCAGGCATTTTCTGATCGGTGAGCACAACATCGAAATCTTCGCGCTTGATCAGTGCCAGGGCTTCCGATGCTCCTGCTGCCTCGACAACCACATGGGAATCCCGGCGAAGGTTGACGTTCAGTATGCGTCGCATCCCTGGTTCATCATCGACAACTAATATCTTTGCCATCGGGTATCTCTTCCATATTCAGATTTGCAGGCTCTCTTAGTAGCGTCATTGTAAAAACGACGGCCCCATCGTCGTTCCTGCTTACATACAGGTCGCCACCGTGCGCAATTGCCACTGCTCTTGCAGTCGCCAAACCCAAACCTGTACCGCCGGCTTTGGTTGTGAAGAAGGGCTCGAATATTCGTTTTATATTTTCATCCCGAATTTTGGGGCCGGAGTTCTCAACTTCAATCCGTAACTTGTCCTCTTCACTTAGGGAACGCAATTCGATTCTGCCGCGATCGGGAGTCGCATCGACGGCATTCAACGAGAGGTTGAGGAGTGATGCTTCAATCTTGGCCTGATCCATAGCCGCTGTCTGGTCGCCAGTCACGCTGGAAATAACCTCGATGTTGCGACTCGTGGAGCGCATCTTCGTGACCTCGGCAATGTGATCCAGAATGTCGCCGACGGACACCGTGGACAGTTGTGGCTTGACGGGACGGGCATAAGACAAGAAATCACCTGTGAGGTGTTCCAATCGCTTTGCCTCGCGCGCAGCTATCGCGAACATTTCTTCCTTTTCGCCGGGTTCAGCGGAAAAGTGATTTGCAGTTGCGAGAGCGCTTGCAATCATGGCTACGGGGTTGCGAATTTCGTGTGCGATCCCACTGGCGAACCGGCCTACGGCGGCCAGTTTCTCCTCTACGACGAGCTTTTCCCGAGTCGACTCGAGCTCCTCCATCTTTTCGTAAAGCCGCGCTTCCTTCTCCTTAAGCTGATTGACCAGGTACCAGACGAGGGGTCCCATCAGGCTGTAGATAACGGCGACCATCCCCGACTCAAGGTACTCCGTAGGCCGGGGAGGCGGATGCACCGCGAAGTAATGCTGAATCCACGCAAACATCATTCCGATCGCTGCCGCGATCGTCAGAAGAGTGGGGAGCAACCCGAGATGGTAGGCGCACTGCAAGATCGGAATAGCCAGCAACACGAAGTAAGGTGAATCATCCCGGTTTGTAAAGAACGCTAACAGAAACGTAAGAGCAAACAGGCCAACGCCCGAGAGAATCGTTTCCCGTTGAGCCTCTCGCTCGGTCAGCCCATCCCTCTTGCCCTCGAGCCAGATAATTTCAAGGAATTTGAGCGAAAAGGCGAGGCCCAATAAGAACACAACCGCAAGGGATGGCTCGCCGAGAAGCGATGCAAACAGCGTGTGCAGCACAAGAAGTACGGCAAGCACAAACAAAGTGAGCGTGCAAAAGGCGGTCTGCTGCCTTCTGAATGCCTGGGCTTCGAGCCCTTCGAGTGACGGAGTGCTTCTCATCATGTGGTGTGTATGTCTAAAACCTTAGGGAAATGGTACGCCCCGACCTCAATCCTCTGTGAATAAGCGCCAATCGAATGGTTTGCTGCAGTTCCTGTTGAGTCTCCTGGAACGCGCAAGTGATTTGAGCCATGGCTGGAGGCAGGCGCAGGCGCGTGCACGTCAAACTCATGTACGAGCTGTACGCCGGCGTGAGCAGTATTAGCGAGAAAGAGAATTCCGGCCGCGTACAAGGCCAGGAACGCGAGAGGCAGAAAGGTTGCGAAAAGGCGGTTTTCCTCGCAATGAAGAGCCTTGGGGATCACATATATTCCCAACAAAATCACGCTCAGTCCTGCGAAAACGATCTGTGTCTCTGAGGCGAGACCCTGGTGCGCCTGGAGAACCGTATTCACCGCTCTTCCGTGTTCGGCGCCTTCGGCGGCGGCGTGGCCGGTCAACCCGGCAAGGAAAAGGCCGCTGGTCCCCAGAAGCAGGATCACGATCGCAGCAATCATATACGGCTTGTTCCTGGGCGGAACAGGCACCGTGCTGATCAGGATGAAGAGAGGACTCAACAGCAGTAACGCAATCGGAAAATGGATGATGAGCAGATGTAGGTAGTTCCAGGATGGGGTGCTCTCTTCGTTATAGGCTGCTCGCACGTTTTCGAGCGTTGCCGCCCACGCCGAGCCGCAGGTAACTATGACGAGGGCCGGCAACAACCTCGATACCACCGATGCAATCGATTGAACTCTGAACATATTGTCGTCTCTCTTCAACGCTGTAGCGTGTGGCGGCTGCACGTTGACATCGGTACAGCACGTGAAAAGCCAATGTGGGTCCCCGTTTTCTGACTGAATTCGCAGCGCAGGCGCAACCGTGCGCCGAGACTTCTGATTCACGCTAGCTTTTTTGACAATTTCGTCAAAAGATTCCGACGCTGTCAATTTGCGCCTTACGCGGTTTCTGTGGAATCCGCTCGGTTCATCGGGCGGGTAAAACCTGGGAAAGAGGCGGGCTGGACTAAGATTCTGGCACGTGTAACAAGCTTTGGGCGGCCCTGGGTGCCGGCGCGTTTCGCGGTGCCCAAGCCTCCGAAATCGGCGCCTTGTCAGCTCGAACAGTGGCCTCTGACGTGCAAACTTGCCAGACCGTGGAGAATCGGGGCGAGAGCCGTCCGGGTGGTCAGCGGACAGGTTTTCAACTTGGGCATTCTCGTGGTCTCTCCGAAAAGTCTCCACAGCGAGGAGCTGCTTTCCATGCAAGTCTTCCAATCTGTCGCTATCGTTCCTGAGCCCACACTTCGTCCGGTTTCTGCAAAAACTCTTCGCCAATGGTGTGCGCCGGAGGTGATTTTGGTTGTCACCAACCTCACGGATGAGTTGGTGATCTTGCCACACGTCATCATGCAGGCGAAACCAAGCCGCGGAAGAATCATTCTCACTCATATGGTTACGCCGATAGCCAGGTCGGGCAATGCGATATGTCGGACCCGAAGGCCAGCATCCGGCGTCGAAGAGGCTCGAACGGTCCTCGAGAGAATGGCACGGCATCTCCGTTGGCTTGGATTCGTTTGCGAACCTCTCGTGCTGACGGGTCTGCCGGAGATCGAGATCCCATCAATCGCGCGTTCCTGTGGTGTAGACAGGGTGATCGTAGGGTTCGAGCACGACCCGAATCGGGCTGGAGCGGGCAATCCAACAGCGCTTGCGCAACTTTTGCCGGAGCTGGACCCACCAGCCTGCGTAATTGGGAGCCACGTGAGCCTGGCGTCCGGGAACAGCTTCCTCACGAAGCGCATAACGCTCGCGGCGTCGCTTGCGTCGGATTGTGACGTACCGTTGAGCTTCGCGTGCAGGCTGGCCCAGGAACAGCGGGCAAAGTTGACGGTGGTTCATGTGTTTGGCCGCGGAAGTGGGGACGAAAATAGTTGGGCTCGTACGCCTCTCGAAATAGCTTCGAGACTTCCGGTCCCTGCCTGGCGGGAGGCCGAACTACTTTGCCCGACTGAAATCACAATCCGTGAAGGCGACGCAGCGGACGAGATTCTGAAGCACAGCCTTTCGACCAATCCGGACCTGATCATTCTGTGCTCGCCGGGCAACCTTGGTGTTGGGCAGTGCTGGAGAGAGAGTGTGAGCTACAGGGTTATTGCGGGAGCACAATGTCCGGTGTTTGTTCTGAAAAAGCAGCCTGAAGCTGCAAGGCTTCGAGACGATATGTTTTCCGAGAAGGTGCCGGCATACGGGGAGAGCCCAACACTTGCGACTCGAAAGGAGGACTTTATGTAAGTTATCCGGTCCGATCCCGGAGCCTGCGCCCCAACCTCAAACATCTCAAGAACCAGGCCCCCCGCTGTTGCGAGAGAATCGCGCGTCAGCTGTATCCGCCGCTGCGCGCTTTGCCGGTTCTGAACCGGACGGTCACTTCCAGTTAAACTGGTACCGATATAAACTCACCCCTCCAAGACTCTGATCAACCAGTGGGTCGGAAGCTTGTACCGTTCAATCTGCACCGATCGGGGTGTTTCGGTGTGTCAATAGCCGCCGAGTTGTGGCATAATCCGCAGATTCGCTTCTGCCATCGGTGCATTTGGCCTAGAGTGCAAAAGACCGTGGATTCTAGCCAACCGGTCCCGGTGTGTTTACCAGCCTGAGTCAGGATACAAATGAGCAATATCAACGGGAAAGTCTACGCGATGAATGCCATCACGCCCATGAAGCCCTGGAAGACGGGTATTCTGCGCGCAGCATTCTTCGTTCTATGGCATGTAAAGCCGTTACAGAAGGACCTGATCGACTTGTCGTTCATTGAATTCGCACGATGGGTTATCGTGCCCCGCGACCGCTTCCCATTTCTCGGTAAGGGCCAGTTCAAGGAGGAGCTTCAGTACGACTACCTGCTGTTTTTCAGCAATTTCAACGGCACATGGAATCAGTACATCGATGCCTTCTCTGCAGTTTTGAGCAAGGGCCTCAATCTGATATGGCGCTGGAGCGAGAAATTCCCCGGCTCAGTTCCTGTCACTCTGTTCAAGGAGTACATTGCGCGCGTCCAGTTCGACACGGACTACTACTACACCTCGTACCCGCATGTCACGGCGAACGACGTGAAGTCGGCGCACATCGTCCAATCCTCGCTCGACAGCCTCGCTGTTCGCGCCAGTGATTACAACCCTCAACAGTTCGCCGCTGCTTACCTTGAGTTTGTTCTGCAGGTCCAAGCTCATTTAGGCGGGACCGGTGAAGCTCCAATCGCTGGATAGAGCGAATTTAAGATGCCCAACCAGAACGGGAGTGTCTACGGATTGACGATTCTTTCGCCCATCATCGAAGATGATGCGGCCACGCCCTCCCATGATCTCCAGATTCGCAACTACCTCGCCCACCTCTCTACGCGGGAAGACAGTCCGTTTGCTGTCGCTCCAGGAACACATCTAGCCCGCCTGGTTGTGATGGATGACGTGATCTATGTGGGCATGCCTTCCTGCGAGGAACACCTCAAGTCGAAGTACCTCATCTTTGAATCCAATATCGACGGCGATCTCGATACCTATCTGGTGGGGCTCGCCGATCACATTCCCGAGCATCTCGATGCCATCTGGTCGCACTGTGTCGGCTATCCGGGTACAGGGAACCGGAAGGCCTTTTTGGATTACATGAAGGCTTGCCAACTCGATACCACGTTCTTCTTTGCCGCGGTCAACGATAAGACGGTCGCCGAGACACTTCGAGCCCTGCAGACCAAGGCGGCGGTGGCTGATTTCATTGCGAGCCACCAGGGCGTCGATCCGGCTACCTTACAACGGGAGTTCATCCAGTTTGAAGCACACATGAAATCCCTGCCCGTTCCCCGGCCGGGCTCCATCGGGCCGCACCGCGATCTGAAGACTGGCGGCCGGAATGAGTAAGCTGAATGCGACCGATATTCAAGGGTTGGTGCTCCGCGGGTACAATCTGCCATCAGCTTGTTACCTGTTCGTACACTTTGAGGATGCGACACGCGCGAGAAATCTGATTGGCAGCCTGCTCGGCGAAATCACGACGGGCCAGAAGTGGGATGGAGGCAAGCCGCAGAGTACCGTCAACATCGCGTTCACGCATCGCGGGCTGGCGCGGTTAGGATTGCCAACTGCAACGCTGCTGACCTTTCCGGTTGAGTTTCAGCAAGGCATGAAACGACGAGCGGGGATTTTGGGAGACTGCGGGGTAAACTCTCCGGAGCGCTGGGATGAGGTCTGGCGAGAGGACCGCGTTGACGCCTGGATCGGCATCCATGGGCTCACTCCGGAAGCGCTCGACTCCTGCTGCACTCACATCACGTCCCTGATCGAGGAATCACGTGGTGCGACCGTTCTCTACACTCAGGATGCCGCTGCAAACGTCGTTAACGGCAAGCCGACCACGGGTGAACACTTCGGATTTACCGATGGCTTCGGCAATCCCGACTACCTTGGCGTCGAACGCAATTCCCAGCCCGGGCAGGGGAAATTGCTCGCCGACGGAACATGGGCGCCGCTCGCTACAGGAGAATTGCTGCTGGGCTACGCAGACGAAGCAGGGGAACTACCCGTAGCCCCGGTCCCGCACCTTCTGGCTAGCAACGGCACCTTTATGGTGTACCGCAAATTGCACCAGAATCTTGCTACGTTCCGCGCTTACCTAGAAAAGCAGGCAGCTCTCTACGCAGGCGGAAAAGAAAAGCTCGCGGCCAAGTTTGTCGGGCGATGGCGAGATGGAACGCCTCTTGAGTCATCTCCCGATCGTCAGGATCCATCCATCGTGCAAGATCCCAATCGAAGCACTAACTTCACCTATGCTGCCGATCCTGAGGGTACACGCTGCCCTCTCGGAGCACACGTGCGTCGCGTTCACCCGCGTGATGCCTTCGGATTCAATGGGCGGCTCATCAATCGCCGGCGGATTACCCGCCGTGGCCTGCCCTACGGTCGCTTCGCGGCCGAGAGCGAATCCGTCTTGGACAGCGAGGATCGAGGCGTGATTTTTATGGTGTTCAACGCCAGCCTCTCGCGCCAGTTTGAGTTCGTGCAGCAGCAATGGATTCAGTATGGCAACGACGCGCGTCTTGGAAATGATAAGGACTTACTCCTGGGGCAGCACGGAGGACATGGCAGATTCGTGGTGCAGGGAGATAAAAGCCCCGCCAATCCTCCGTATGTGTGCAGCAATCTTCCTGATTTTGTCGAGCTTCGCGGAGGAGATTATTTCTTCCTACCCAGCATCACGGCCCTGGGAATGATGGCGATGAACCTGGTTGACCCGCGATAGGGCTTGGTGTCGTGCACCAAGGTGTATCACCAGTGATTCCTCCGCCCCGTGCTAAGCATGTAGTAGCTGAAAGTTGGCATCGCGCCAACTTCCGGCGAATGACCGCAATTCAGACATTCTCGGATTTGGGGCTATTTCATTGTCGAGCTAAAGTACAGATCACTCGGACCACAGGCTAAGCGCGCTATTTTTGTTCTCTTCGAGATCCTTCAATCGACTACGTTTTCCGCCTGAACGAGCAATAGCTGCTCGTTTATGTACCCCGTTGCCCTGTACTTAGTTACTACGCCTCGAACTCATTTGGTAATGTGCCGTTGCTCTGCGGCGGACCGTAGCGATAACTCAAAGGTAACCTTCATCGTGCGTCGAGCGGTATCTTTTGGCGTATCCTCCGGGTAGAGACTCACGAATATGACCTTTGCAGCTCCCGCTTGCCTGGATGTTGCCCGGTGAAGCGAGGGATACTCTTTCTCGCTCTCCTGGTCGGATTCAACGCCGTGACTCGTGCTGCGCCTCTTGCTGTGCTCACTTCGTTGGCTGCCGTCCACGCTCTCTCCAATGCCGAGGCCGCGAAGTCCCTTCCGGTCGCTTTCGAGGCGACTGTAACCTACTACATGCGAGGCAATAAGGACCTCTTTTTACAAGATGGCGATTTGGCAGTATATGCCGAAGTTCGACTCGATCTGAACCTGTTTCCTGGTGATCGCGTTCTGGTTCGAGGAAAGACCCGGGCAAGCTTTCGACCTGATCTGCTCGCAGATAATGTGACCCTTCTGCACCATGGCATCGCACCCCCGCCGGTGCCAGCCGATTTCAAGCACATGATCCGCGCTGAGCTCGACTGTAAGAGAGTGGCGGTGCGAGGGGTCGTCCGAAGCGCCGACATCGTCACCGACGAAAACCTGACAAGTATTTACCTGCAGCTGCTTATCGACGGTGGGTACATTGACGCCACGATAAATAGCAGCGACGCGGGCGTACTCAAGGAACTCCTTGACTCTGAGGTAGATATAACCGGGGTAGTGGCGGGAAAATTTGACAGCAAGAACCAACTGACCGGAATTCTGCTCGAGGTTCCGGCCCTTTCTGACGTGAAGATTCTCAAACGTGCCGAAATCGGTCTAGATTCACTGCCCGTCACGCCCATGGATGAAATTCTTAAAGGTTCTTATGTGAGTGATATGTCGCAGAGGACCCACGTTCGAGGAACCATTACGTACTACCAGCCGGGCTCTACGATCATTCTCCAGGACGGTGCAAAGAGCCTGTCGATCACTACCCAATATGAAAAGCCCCTGCGCGTCGGTGATCTGGCAGATGCCACGGGATTTCCCGAGGTTCGTGACTTCGCTTTGTCACTCACCCGGGGGGAAATCCGCGACAACTCGATACAGTCACCGGTTAATCCTCGTCCCGTGACCTCGGATGAACTTGCCTCGGGCACCAGTGCATTTGATCTGGTCTCCGTCGAGGGAACAGTTGTAATGGCAGAACGAGAATCGGCTCAGGACGAGTACATGCTGACCTCAGGCGGCCACCTCTTTTCAGCCATCTACCGCCACCCGGATTCAAACCTAGTTTCCATACTTCCTCCAATGCGAAAGATCCCGGTTGGTTCCAAGGTTCGAATTACCGGAATCTGTATGCTCTATTACGGATCTGATCCCTTCCAGGGTCCGGTGGCCTTCGATGTTTTGATGCGCACGTTCGATGACATCGTGGTTGTAGCCCAGCCCTCCTGGCTGAATGTGCGAAATCTCAGCTCCCTGGTCGGGTTGTTGCTCTTGGTGATTGTCGCCGTTGGCGCCAGAGAATGGGCCATGGAACGCCGCGTTCGCCAGCAGAACGCGTCTTCGGCCTATGTCGAGCGCCTCCGTGGACGGATCCTCGAAGACATCAACGGTTCCCGGCCACTTGCCGAGATTCTCGAACAGATTACGGAACTGGTCTCCTTCAAACTGAAGGGCGCGGCGTGCTGGTGCCAGATTGTCGATGGAGCGAAGCTGGGAAATTGTCCAGACAGGTTGGATGTAATGCGCGTGGTCGAGTATGAGATTCCGGCACGTGCCGGTTCTGGACTCGGCACACTCTATGCCGCATTTGATCCACTCGTCAAACCCCGCTCGGAGGAGCGCGAGGCTTTCTCAACAGCGGCCGGCCTCGCGGCGCTGGCAATCGAAACTCGTCGGCTTTACTCCGAGATGCTTCGACGTTCCGAATTTGATTTGCTCACCGACATCCACAACCGATTCTCGCTTGAAAAGGGACTCGACACCCTCATCGATGACGCACGAGCAAAGGCCGGCATTTTTGGCCTCATCTACATTGATCTTAATGATTTCAAGGAGATTAACGATAGCCACGGTCATCAGGCAGGGGACGCATATCTGCAGGCTGTCGCCCTCCGCATGAAAGGTCAACTCCGCGGCATGGATACCCTTGCCCGCCTCGGTGGAGATGAATTTGCGGTTCTGGTTCCTGTCGTCCGCAACCGCACCGTGGTCGAGGAGATCGCGCTCCGGATCGAACGCAGCTTCGACGAGCTGTTCTCAATCGATGGAATTTCCATTCGCGGCTCGGCAAGCATAGGTATCGCTCTCTACCCCGAGAACGGTTCCACGAAAGACACTCTCCTTAGTTTTGCCGATGCTGATATGTACTCGAATAAAAACGCCAGGCGTCAAGCCATGGCGATACATGCCAGCGGACGGAATCCAAGTGACGTGACGGCAAGCCGCACCTCAGCATAGCCCCATCAGCCTCGAGAGCTTCCAGAATCTCCGAAGGGCCAAGTGCAGTATGGACGCTGCTGACAAAGTAGGATCGAGTTCATTAGGATTGCTCCTATGCGCTGCCTCCTTCCCCTCGGCGTACTGGCTCTTGTTCTGTGCTTCGGTGGCGCTGCCTATGCGCAGGAGCAGCCCTCTGCAACACTGCGACAGGCAGACGCCGATTATCGCGAAGGCGTTGCTGCGCTGAATCGAAATGATTTGAAAACGGCTCAATTGAAGTTTGAGGCAGTCGTGCGGCTGGCGCCTGCGGTGGCGCAGGGGCACAGTGCGCTGGGTGCGGTGCTGGTGCGCGAGGGACTGTGGGCGGTTGGAACCCGTGAACTCGAAAAGGCTTTGGCAATCAAGCCGAACGATAACGCTGCACAGCTGAACCTGGCTATGGTGTATTCAGAAACGGGAGCCGCTGCGAAGGCTGTTCCGCTCTTTGCCAAATTGAAAACTGAAGCAGGAACTCGGCAGCCCCTCGGCGCGACGGTGCTGGCGGCATACGCCCGGTCTCTCGCAGCAAACGGCCAAACGAACGCCGCTATCGTGGAGATGAAAGATGCAGTAGCTCAGGAGAGTGGAAGTCCTGAATGGCACGACGAACTCGGCACGCTTTATGCGCAAGAGCCCGATTGGGAGTCGGCAGAGCAGGAGTTTGCCAGGGCCGTCGAGCTCAAGGACGGATTTGCCCGAGCGCATATGCATTTGGGATTCGCATTGGGAGCGGAACAAAAGCCTGGAGCGATGGAACAATTCAATAAAGCCTACCGTCTGGCTCCCGGTGATGCCGAAGTCGTGATGGCCATGGGCAAGGCAATGGGTGATGCCGGTAATGATGCGCAGGCCGTGCCCATCCTGCAGCACGCGGTTGAACTCACACCCAGGTCAATAACGGCCCGCTATCAGCTTGCGCTGGTTCTACAGCGTGTGAATCGGGTGCCGGAAGCGGTTGAATTACTGAGGCACGTTGTTGTAGTTGAACCCAAGAATGCCGATGCGCTGACCAATCTAGGTATGGCGCTGGCTCAGGCCCATAACGCCACCGAGGGCATTCCGTTCCTGAAACGTGCAATTGGGCTGAATGCGCAGGACGCAACCGCTCATCAGGACCTGGCCGCCGCATATATCCAGGTCAACCGGATCGACGATGCTGTTGGAGAATTGAAGACGGCTATCAAGCTGCTGCCGGATTCGGCGGAATTGCACTACGACCTCGGTGCGGCATATAAGCTTCAGGACGACGCAGCAGACGCGATCCCGGAATTGGAGAGCGCGGAGAAACTGAATCCAAACGGGTATGAGCCGTCCTACGTGCTTGGGCTGCTCTATATGCAGGTGGCGCGTTACACCGAGGCTGCGAAACAACTTGAGATTTCCCTCAAGCTGCATCCTCAAAACGGCGAGGGCTGGGCGACATTGGGAAGCGTCTACAGCAAGCTGGACCGCTTACCAGAAGCGGTTACGGCCTTGCGGGAGGCAATAACGGAGATGCCGGATCAGGCCGATTCCCATCTGATTCTGGCTTCCGTGTTGGTGAAACAGCATGACACGGCCGGCGCCGCGCAGGAGCGTAAGGTGGCGGCCGACCTGATGCGCCAGCATATGAATCTGCAACGCGCCGAAGTCGCGACGAATTCAGGCAAGTCGCTGCTGGACAACGGAAAGCTGGACGACGCAATCGCTCAGTTTCGCGACGCTCTGACCTTCGACCCTGCGTATGTCGAGGCACATCAGAGGCTGGCAGAGGCGCTGCAAAAGGAGGGCAGGAAAGCTGAGGCGGCAGAAGAACGTGCCAAAGCCGAAGCGCTCGGAAGTCGGGCCAAATGAGAGCCAAAAGAGGCCGCGCAGCACAGGCCGTGTACACCTCTCACTAAACTGACTATACTTCCCTTGGCATTCACGGCGTATTCCCCACTCTCCTATCTGCATCGCCGGCGCCGGCACGTTTGCGCTGATCTTTGCCTGAACACGTTTCCGGTTCAGATGGAGCGCGAGCCGCCGGTGACCCTTTGCAATGTTGAGTAGTCCTCTGAAAATGACGGCGCTCCTTCTGCTGGCGTGTTTGGCGCCGATAGGTTTTCTCCGCGACGCTCATGGTTTCCAGGACGATGCGGAAACTAAGAGGGCAATGCAACGCCAAACATACGCCGGCAAAATCAGGCAAACCTATAATTTCCCATTCGGCAAAGACAAGCTGTCGGCCCCGGGCAATGCTGCGACGGAAGGTGACGATTTCCTGAATCCGAGCGCCTTTATGAGCGCGGAGTACTGCGGACATTGTCATCAGGAGGCGTATCACCAATGGCGCCAGGCGCTTCACTCGAATTCGTTTCGCACGCCATTCTATCGCCAGAGTGTGAACATCCTGATCCGAACGAAAGGTATTGAATATGCCCGCCACTGTGACAGTTGCCACAATCCAATTGCGGTTTTGAGCGGATCGCTGAATTCCAACTCGACGGCGAGTCGGCTGTTCGATCGCGACGGTTTGACCTGCACCACCTGTCACTCCATCCGCAGTGTGAAATCAAAGCTGGGCAACGGCGGATTCGTGATGTCTGTGCCCTCCGTGCTGGTGGATGAAAATGGAAATCGTATCTCGGGCATGATCCCTGATGCGGAGATCCTTGCGCACCTCGATCGTCACTCCAAGGCCGAGATGCAGGACATTTATCACTCGCCGGAGTTTTGCGCTGCCTGTCACAAAGCCAACCTCCCTCCGATGCTGAACGATTACAAGTGGATTCGTGCTTTCACGGCCTACGACGAGTGGCAGAATTCAAAGTTCTCGAATCGCAATCCGCTTACCTTTTACAGCGCTGATTTCACCACCTGCCAGGGCTGCCATATGAAGCGCTCGCCGAACCTCCTTCCCGAGCCTGGAAGCAAGAAAGGTACATTCGCTTCGCATCGATGGCTCGCCGGCAATACCGCAGTTCCGTTCTACTACGGATTCAGCGAGCAGCTCGACAAGACTATTGAATTTCTCCGCTCCGGCAATTATCTGAACGTCGATATTTTCGGATTGAAGATCGGATCCAACGACAAACTGGTTGCTCCATTGGGGACCGTCCCCTTTCCGGTACACGCCGGTGACGACCTTGAAGTATGGATTGTGATTCAGAACAAGAACATCGGCCACTCGCTTATTCCTGAGGTGCGCGATCTCTATGAGGCGTGGGTGCAGTTTTCAGCATTCGATTCGAGCGGCAGCAAGATCTATGAGAGTGGATTCCTAAAACCAGACGGGATGCTCGACCCCGGCGCCCACAGTTTTACCAACAGGCCGGTCAATGTCGTCGGTGAATTTGTAGACAATCACGTTGTCTCCGCAATTCATTCGGTAGCCTACGACAATACTATTCAATCCGGCCGATCCGCACTGGTGCGCTACCGCTTTGCTCTGCCCGCGAATGTGAAAGGGCCAATCACACTGCAGGCGCGCGTGAATTACCGCCACCTCCGCCAGACCTATCTCAATAACATCTTCGGCATCGACCATCCGGCATACCCCCTTGTGGAGCTCGCGTCCCGCAGCCGTGTCGTCAATATCGGTGAAAACCTGCCAACATCGCCGTTACCGAACGACAACGAAGACTGGATGCGGTGGAACAATTTGGGAATCGGGTTGCTGGACGAACTGCAGTACTCGGATGCCATCAATGCATTTGAGCAGGTTACCCGGCTTCGCCCTGAGTACAAGGATGGATATGTCAATGTGGGTCTTACGTATATTGAGTGGGAGAAATACGACGAAGCGCGGGCGTCGCTCGAGAAGGCACTTGATTTGAAGCCAAACGACGCGCGGGCACTCTATTACCTGGCGCTCGTCGAACGCAGAGCACGCCATTCCGATGCCGAGATTGGAGATCTAGAGAAGGTCGTCGCGCAGTGCCCTGAGTCTCGCGATGCTCGCCGAGAATTGGGGATTTCCTACTATCAGCAACATCGCCCAGACGATGCCATCGAACAGTTCAAGGCCTTGCAGGGGATCGACCCCGACGACCTGGCAGCGCACTACAATCTTGCGATTCTTTATCGCCGCAAAGGGATGAAGCATCAGGCCGAGATGGAAGCCACGCAGTATGCGATGAAGCGCATTGATCCGGCGGCCCCGACGTATTCCCTCGAATACCTGCGCAAACATCCGGAAATCTCAACCGAGAGTGTTCCCTGGCATGTCCACACGAATTTTCAAAACCCGCCCTTGGAGTCCGCGGGGGAGGGAACTCCTTAGGGAGAGGAGTCCGGTGGTTCAAGAAAACATCAATCGACGCACGTTTCTTCGCTCTTTAAGCCGCACGGCGCTGGTTTTGCCGCTCGCTGATATCGTTGCTCACGCGCTCCCGTCGCAGCAGATTCCTGCCGGACAGGCAACTAAAATCGGTCCGCAGGAGCGCAGCTACGATGCGAAACCCGCGCCTCCGCCTCCAGGACCGAAGTCGCCGATCGAAGGTACCTCGCTTGGCGTGAGCTTTGCAGAGGTGGCGCCGCAGGCTGGGCTCATCGGCGAAACAATTTACGGCGGCAAATTTCATAACAAGTATCTTCTTGAGACAACGGGGTGTGGGCTCGCCTTCTACGATTACGATCATGATGGATGGCCGGATCTCTTCCTGGTGAATGGCTGGCGTCTGGAAGGATTTCCGGCAGGTCAGGAGCCACATTGCCGTCTCTTCAAGAACAACCGCGACGGCACGTTCACCGACGTGTCGATTGGTTCTGGCCTCGAGCATAAAAGCGGTTGGGGCCAGGCGTGCTGCATCGGAGACTACAACAATGATGGGTTCGACGACCTGTTTGTGACCTACTACGGGCAGAACGCGTTATACCGCAATAATGGTAATGGCACGTTCACCGACGCCACAAAAGAGGCGGGCCTGATTCAGCCGGGACCTAAGACTCGCTGGAACACCGGTTGCACATTCGTTGACTACGACAAGGACGGGCACCTTGATCTCTTTGTCGCCAATTACGTTGATTTCGATTTGAAAACCGCGCCGCTGCCGCAGGATGGACCGTGCACGTACAAGGGAATCCTCGTAGCATGCGGACCCCCGGGGTTGCCGGGCGGAAAGAATATTCTCTACCACAATAAGGGCGATGGCACGTTCGAAGATGTCAGTGAGAAGAGCGGCATGTGGACCGCAGTTGGGACCTACGGATTGAGCGTTGCCGCTTCAGATCTGGATAATGATGGCTGGCCCGACATCTATGTCGCGAACGACTCCGCGCCTGCGACGCTTTATCTGAATCAGAAAGACGGAACTTTCCGTGACATCGCGATCGAGGCTGGCGCAGCGCTTTCGGCGGAGGCTAAGCCGCAAGCCGGAATGGGAGTGTCCATCGGCGACTACGACCGCGATGGCAAATTGGACGTGGTAAAGACCAATTTCGCCGGAGACACCGATTCCCTCTACACGAATCTGGGGGACGGAAACTTCGAAGACCGCACCTATCCTGGTGGGCTGGGAGTGAACACGCGGCTCCTGGGATGGGGCGTAGGGTTCTTCGACATGGACAACGACGGATGGCTGGATCTGTTGATGTCGAATGGGCATGTTTACCCAGAAGTGGACAATTCGAAGACCGATCTGAAGTACGCGGAACATAAGTATCTTTATAGAAACCTTCGCAATGGCCGTTTCGAAGAAGTGACAGACAAAGGTGGACCAGGAATCCTGGAGAATGCGCCGGCGCGCGGATGCGCATTCGGCGACTACGACAACGACGGCGACATCGATATCGCGGTGAACTGTATCAACGCGCCACCGCAACTACTGCGATGCGACTCGACCCTCAACCGTAACTGGATCAAGATCAAATTAGTCGGCATCAAGTCGAACCGCTCGGGCATCGGGACTCGGGTGATTGTTACGGCGACCACGGCTCCAGAAGCGCAAAAGCCGCTGGTGCAGATCGAGGAATTGCGCAGCGGCGGAAGTTACTTCTCGCAAAATGATTTACGCATGCATTTTGGGCTCGATCAGGCGAAGCAGGTCGACAGCGTGGAAGTGCGCTGGTTGAGCGGCCAGGTTGATCACTTTCGCGATCTGGAGGTAAATCGGCTCTACGTCCTCGAAGAAGGCGGAAAAATCGTGAAATCGGAGCAACTCGTTCCCGCCAAGTCAAAGCTATGAATGGAATCCACGTGTGGTCCCTTGGGCTGATCCTGCTGCTTTCCTCTATCAGTTGCTTCGCGCAGAATCCAGTGGTGTGCCCCTGGCTCTCAACCGGGAGCGCAGCCGAAGCTCTTGGCGGGGTAGTCGAACTGGATGTGCACATCGAGAGCAGTTCCCAGGGAATGTGCCGCTTCATTCATGGATCGGGGACTGAGCAGAAATCTATCGAAATCACTATCGGCAAAGTCGATACACACGCTTGCCGTGCAGGCAGCAACAAGATGATTGGACTCGGCAACGAAGCCGTCGAGTGCGATCTGACAAGTGCAGGAAACCTGGTACTGAATCTCATTGCGGGACGAGTTCGAGATGCTTACTTTGTAGTAGCTATCAGGAATCCTCGCGGGACTTCTGCGGATTCCCCGGGGACGGTGGGTCACGGCGATCCCGATCGTGCGCCCATCCTGGAGCGTGTTGCCGAACAGGTAGTCGGCAATCTCTATTGATTTAGACCTTCTCAATTGGAACAAGGGTCTTCGCTCAGATGCGTCTCAGGGTCCTGACTTCGCCCCAGTTGTACCGTTCCGATGGGAGACATTGATCGCTTCTCAACCGACAGGCAATATCCTCATCATATTGGAATAGAGCGTGTGTAGCGTCGCACGCACCAGCAGTCCAGCCAGGATGAGCAGCACACAGCTGGCACCGACCTGCGCGCAAACGACCAGCTGACGCCAGAGTGAAACCGGCGGCGCGCCGGTTCGCTTTCAAACGAGAAAAAATGAGTACCGGGGGCAATGACTATGTACTCAATACTGATCGAGAGGAGCCATGGCCGGATAGGGCGCCTTTTCATCTTGCGCTCGTAGTCGGATTGGGTAGGCTAAAACAACCAGAACAGCAAGAGCGAAAGCGATGATCCTGATTTTCTTCTTTCCCATTTGATTCTCCGTTAGAGGCAATTGCCGGCTTTGAAGCCGATGCTCCTGCGAGCGCGCTACCGCGTTGTACTGATGAAGGGTTCTCATAGATAGCTCCGAACGTCTCAACAGCGGTCGTGCGTTCGCTTCCTTGTGATGTGTGGCGTCGTTTAACGTGTGGCGCGACACCCGGGAGTTGCCTGCAAGCATGCAGGCATCGCAGAAATGTGTGTAGCGCATATCACGCCGATCATACAACGAATGTCATAACGCACTAGAAGACGATCTTCGCGCTCAGCTGCACGTTGCGGTTTCCGGGACCCTGAGTAAAAGCGCCGCCGCCCGCTGGGCTTTCGCCGCCGCCACCGTTTTGAAAAGTGCTGAGGAAGTTATTGATCAAGGTGTCCTCAATGTTCACATCGGGGGTGCCGTAGTATCCCCGGTTCATAGCGTTGAATGCGCTGATCTGCAGAATCGTCGTCAGCCTCTCGGTCAACTTGAGGGTCTTGCCCACAGTCAGGTCCAAGTCGTTGAAGCTGTCTCCGCGCAGTATGTTGCGTCCCACACCCGGGAATGGATTCCCGCGCGCAATCGCTTCATATTGGTTGTTCCACAGCCAATGTTCTGCTGAAGGAGTAGTGGATGCGCCGGTCACGTAGTCAACATAACCGCCGGGGCCCAGGTTGATCCCCACGGAGCCGAGCGGAGCCGACTTGTTGGAAAGGATGGGCCGGCACGAAGAGCCAAAGATCTGGCCGAAGTTGAAGTCGCAGAAACTGGTTTCGGCGAGCGTGGGGTTGATGGACGTGTTCGCCGTAACGTCGCTCAACACGTTGGCGGACTGCACGGATAACGTGTTCTGGATCGGGTTGTAGGGCTGTCCTCCGTTGTAGTTGTAGAACGCATTAAACGAGTATCCGCCGAGAACCCTCCCGAGGATTCCATGTTGATCGTGAAACCATGGCTCGGTATAGGACATTTGCAGGCCGATGACGCTGGGATACGAATTGCCGCTGACCCCGCGTTCGCCGCCGTCCGAGTTGAGCGGATCCTGGGCAAAGTTGCTGGTGTTGCCGCCGGAGCCAGTGGCAAATATCTCGCTGGTGTTGTCGATGGTGCGGCTGTACGTGTAGGAAACCGTTCCCACCCAGTGATGGAAGTTCCGCGCCGTAAACGAGGTCTGCAGCCCGTCATAATTCGAGAAGGCTGTGTTGGCCACCGTATCCAGCAGAGAGTAGCCGCAATTCACCCTGCCGTAGCCGTTCGCCGTGCTATCCGTGCAGGGAGTCTGCCCACCGGCATAGGCAGGGAAGCTGGCCTGAACGGAGGCAATATCGGGATTCGTGTTCAGCGCCTGGAATTGGCGGAAGGTATGGTTGCCGACGTAGCGTACTTCTGCCACGCCCGCGTCGCCCACCTGGTATTGGGCGCCCAGGGTGAAGCTTTCCGACATCGGATTGCGGAAGGTTGTGGGAACGGTAAAGATGGGATTGGAGCGTGGATCGCCGCCCGTTGGCAGGAATCCGGTATCCATAACCTGCACCGTGCTGAGTGTGAGGCCATTCCCGGGAACGCATTGCACGGTGACCCCGTCGCATGCAAATGCGCCGAAATTCACTACCGGCGGTCCTGAGGCGATGTCCACGAAGACATTGCTGAATGCGGGATCCACATTGATGGCGAACCCCGCATGCACCACCAGCTTCCTGGCGAAGTCGGGGCTGTAGACAAGGCCGATGCGCGGCTCAATGTTCTTGTAGTAGGAGGCGACCCTGGGAAATGTCGTGGCCGACAAGGGAAGGCTCGTGCTCCAGAATGGATTGGCACCGGTCTGCTGGGCAACCGTCTCGTTGTGCAGCAGGTTCACGCTCTGACCGAAGAACTCGTAGCGCAAGCCTAGATTGAGTGTGAGGTTATGCAGCGCCTTCCAGTCGTCCTGCACGTAGAATGCAAAGTCTGGCTCGGTAAAGTGACTGGTCACGTTTCCGGTGGCCATCAGCGTTTCGGAGATCCCTTCTGCAATCCCGGTAAGGCCGTTGTTGAGAGCGGGATTGGATGAAGTGTTGCGGAACGGGGTGTTGGTTGCGCCAGGTCCGAAGTCGAATGCACCAGCAGCATTGGGAAGAAAAACGTTCGGTGAGTTCTGATAGTCGAATTCTCCGCCGAACAAGAGGGTATGGCGTCCGTGGCCCCAGGTGGCGTTATCCTGCACTTGGGTGACCTTGACTACCCGCCCCTGGGGAACGGCGGAAGGATAGCCGAATCCTGCCAGACCGGCGCCAAGACCCACCGACGAGGGGCACGAGTCAAAGCTGGTAATGGTGCAACTCGGCACACCGCCACCTTCAAAGGCAAGGGTAGATTGCTGAAAGGCGTAGCGCAGCTGGTTTACTAGGCTTTGAGTGAAGGTGCGAGACCAGTCCCCCCCAACTGAGTGGGTTGCGGCCAGGATGTTGAAGTATCCCCCGGCAGCAAAGTTGCCGCCCCCCGGCACGGTCGGGTTGTGCTGGTAAAGGTACCGCACATAGAAGCGATCCTTCGGATCCATCTGGTAGTCCAACCGGCCCAGATCTTCCTGATCCAGCGTGTAGTCGGGTACGCCGCGCGAAAATTGCGACACTTCGACATTCGCAATCGTGTTCCCATCCGTTACTGGAATTGTGGATGTGGCGCCGAAAGCGGACGGATGACCAGTGGGATAGGCATAGGGGCCATTCAGAACCAGCGCTTGCACTCCGGGGTTGTTTGGAAAGGCCGATTGCAACGTCGCAAGTCCGTTGGAGTCCGGAAAAAGTTCTCCCCCGGAGGTAAAGGTCAAAGCGCCCTGATATGTGTGGTCGAAATAAGTGCTCCCGAAGGCGAAGAGTTTGTCCTTCAGAATAGGTCCGCCAAGCGTGCCGCCGTAATTGTTCTGCACAAACCGTGGAACCTTGATCAGGCTGCATTGGTTGGCGGAGGCATAGGCGGCGTTGGAGCCGGACGGGCAAAAGCCAAACTGCGCATCCTTCTGTCCCGCCGTCAGCGACGAACCCCAGGATCCTGTGTAATATTCGAACGCCGAACCGTGAAACGTGTTAGTGCCATTCTTGGTGATGTAATTCACCACTGAGCCCATGTTCCGCCCGTACTGCGCGCTGAAATTGTTGGTGATGACCTGCATCTCCTGAATTGCGTCCTGGTTGGAGAAGAACACCTGCGGGCCCGCTATCGAGTTGTCGTTGTTCGATTGACCGTCGATTTCGAAATTGTTGGAACGGCCGCGCTCTCCGTTCACCGAGAAGTTCACTCCGTTGGTGTTGGAAAAGCCAGCCGCGTGTGTGGATACTACCCCCGGCACCACCAGCGTTACGCTGTCGAACGCGCCGTCCACCGGCATCGATGCAAGCTGTTGCGAATCAAGAACCACCTCGCCTTGCGAGGTCTCTGTATTCAATAACTCCGCCGCGCCGCCCTCAACTTCAATCGTCTGCGCGGTGGCTCCGAGACCGAGAGCACGTTTGCCGATCGACGACGTGTTGCCCGCGACAACAGGTACGTGCGTCACCCGGTCGTTCCCAAATCCCGACACGGTAATTGTCACGGTGTATGCTCCGACCGGCGCATTCGAAATTAGAAATACGCCCTCGGCATTCGTCTTTGCTACGAGACTGATGCCGGTACTGTCGCTCACCGCGGTCGCCGTGGCGTCTGGGATGACCGCGCCAGTCGGGTCCGTTACAGTACCGGTGATGCCACCGGTGATGATGCCTTGCGCGAATGCGCGATTTGCTTGAGGGGAAAACAGGAGCATCAGTATCGCCAAAGCGAAAGAGAATGCGTGGAGAAGGGCTGGGTAATGAGATTTGCGTCGCATGGAAGAAACCTCCGCAGTTTGCTGGCCTGAAGTGAACTGAATTCATAGTGGTCAATCCTGGGAAGGGAATCGGAGTGACAGCTATGTTGTTGATATCAAACTGTTAGGGACACAGTTGGCTTGGTGCGAGCAACCGCTCTCATCGTGCCAACAAATATGTCTTCAGGCGCGGGAAAACGTCGCTCTCTTTCCCGTTCTGTTATTAAGTCGAATGGCGCACCAGCAAATCGACAATCCAAGTTCAATTAATCTTGCGGAAGGCCGGGAACTTCGAGAACCGGTCGAATCTCAACCGTGCCCCAACGACCCGCCGGAATCTTTTCCGCGATTTCTATAGCTTCGTCGAGGTTCTTTGCGTCCAGCAGGAATAAGCCACCCAATTGTTCTCTTGTTTCTGCGAATGGGCCATCAGTTACGAGACGCTTGCCCTCACGGGTTCGAAGGCTGGTAGCGGTCTGGGTCGGATGCAATGGCGCCGCCAGTACTCGCCTCCCGCTTGCATGGAGTTCCCTGGCATATTCGGCAGACTCTGCGTAGCACTCCGCCAACTGTGCCTCGCTGAGCGACTTCTCATCGAGATAGATCAGGAACATGTATTGCATCTGAAGTCCTCACTAAGTTGAGTCGAACGACAGCCGTCCAAATCGACAACGTGAAACGAAAATCTTATGATTGGCCATGCCTCTGGATGTTTCCGGTGCAGTCGAAGCCGCATACCGCTCCCATTGGGGCAGAATTGTGGCGACGCTGATAAGGCTCGTCAGCGACTTTGACGTGGCCGAAGAGTGCACCCAGGAGGCCTTCACGGCCGCACTCGATCAATGGGGTGCCTCCGGTATTCCCGATAGTCCCTTGGCCTGGCTGATGCAAACTGCCCGGCATAAAGCCATCGATCACATTCGCCGGCAAGAGCGCTATTCTGAGAAGCTCGAATCCTACGTTACCTCCGGTTTGTTTCGAACCATTGAGACGCCAGATTACAACACTGACGACATCCCGGACGAAAGGCTTCGGCTGATGTTCACCTGTTGCCACCCGGCTCTGGCGCTGGAAGCACAAGTGACGCTGACCCTTCACACCCTATGCGGGTTTCAGGCCGACGAAATAGCGCGAGCATTTCTTGTGCCTCCTACGACCATGGCGCAACGCCTGGTGCGAGCAAAGCGTAAGATCCGTGTGGCGCGCATTCCCTATATCGTTCCGGATCTGAAGGACATGTCTGCCCGCTTGGCATCGGTGCTGACGGTGGCCTATCTGGTCTTCAACGAAGGCTATGCTGCCACTCGGGGCGATGCTCTGGTGAGAATAGACTTCTGCGCCGAAGCAATCCGCATTGCGCGGTTGATCCGCAATCTTATGCAGCCGCAGCCTCCTCGGGAGGTGACGGGACTGCTTGCTCTAATGCTCCTCCACGATGCGCGGCGAGATGCGCGTCACGATGCCGCCGGCGATCTTGTCTTGCTCGAGTCACAGCACCGCGAACTCTGGAACCGCCTGCAAATCGATGAAGGCTTGTCGCTCGTTGAGCATGCCATGAATGGGGCGCCCGGACCGTTTGCGCTGCAGGCGGCGGTCGCCGCGGTGCACTGTCGGGCGGATCGCGCCGAGAACACGGATTGGCGCGAGATTCTCCAACTCTACGACGTTCTTGAAGGGGTGCAGCCGAGTCCGATCGTGTCATTGAATCGAGCCGTCGCTGTCGCAATGGTTGAGGGCGCAACAGAAGCACTCAAAGCCATTGAGCCACTTGTAGAAGGCCAGGACCTCGAGAACTTTCATTTGCTTCACTCAACCCGCGCTGACCTGTTGCGGCGCATCGGAGATTCCTTTGGTGCGGCAAGCAGCTATCGACGCGCGCTCGCTCTGGTTAAGAACGATGCGGAACGTCGATACCTGGAGCGGCGCCTGGAGGAAGTCCAACGGTCGATGCCTTAGGGAAACCAACCCCAGGAGAGTGGTTAACAACGGCGCAAATTAGTGGATGAACGCCGTCGCTTTGTCGCTCAACCAGGGCAAATGTTCGGTAACCGGTGTTGTGTACCGCGGAACGTGTGATAACCCGCGGTTTTCTGTTCGAGCCTTCCGGCATCTACGCGTGCACCGTCCTCGCGCACTTCTTGACGCAATGCCCAGTACACCTGCATCCGTCGATTAAGATCTCTCCAGAGGAAGCTGCCAGCCATGAACCAAGAAGAGATGATCGCCAAATGGGATGAGCACATCAGCTATGAGTTTTCGTCACGCGACGTCTCCTCGACCATTGCAACCATGGTCGAGGACGCATACGTCAACCATGTTCCAGTAATGACCGGCGGCTATGGCCATGATGCCCTGCGCAGGTTTTATGCGGAAGACTTCATCTCGCTGATGCCGGCCGATACCTCTATCAAACTCGTGTCCCGAACCCTCGGCCAGGATCAACTGGTTGACGAGATGATTTTTTCGTTCACCCACACTGAAGCGATGCCGTGGATGCTCCCCGGAGTTCCACCAACTCATCGCCATGTCGACATTCCTCTCGTGGTGGTTGTAGGCTTTCGCGAGGGCAAGCTGGCGCATGAACGTATCTACTGGGACCAGGCGTCGGTCCTCAAGCAAATCGGGCTGCTCACGGACGCATCGTTGCCGGTCTTCGGAGCGGAAACCGCCGAAAAGCTCTTGAATCCGTCGATACCCTGATGTGAGCCGTTCGATTTTCGAATGAGTCTTATTGTTGCTTTGTATACTGGCGACATCGTCGACGGCGAGGCCGAGTCAAATTGTCGGTGGCTGCCGGTCGGGCATTGCGGGATCCGCCAGAAACAGGAGCCAAGTGGTCAAACAAGATCTAATACCTGCCCAAGCAGTTCATTTCCCAATTGATCGGATCCGCTCGTTTTTTCCCGCACTCCACGAGGAGCCACAGCTCATCTTCTTTGACAATGGGGCCGGCGCACAGATTCCCGACGGCGTTTTCGACGCGATCCATGATCATCTTTTGCACCACAACGTGCAACGCGGCGGTCGCTACAACCGCAGCGTCGAAGTCGACGCAGTCATCGCGCGCGCCCGAGAGAGCGTCGCCATCCTGATCAACGCACGTACGCCGGATGAGATCGCTTTCGGCATGAATGCCACATCATTTCTCCGCCTGCTCAGCCTGGCGATCGGCCGCACCCTCGAGACCCGCAACGAAATCATCGTCACGGACCTTGATCATGAAGCCAATATCGCTACCTGGCTGCAGCTTGAGCGCGAAGGAGCCAGGATTGTCTGGTGGAAGATGCGTGAAGATCACAATCTCCACCTGGAGGATCTCGTGCCGCTTCTTACTGCGAAGACTCGCCTGGTGTCCTGCACCGTCGCCTCCCATGCACTCGGTTCCATCGTTGACGTCACCGGAGTTGCCAGGGTAGCGCACGCCGCCGGCGCCGAGGTCGTTCTGGATTGCGTTCACTACGCTCCACACGCTCTCATCGATGTGCAGGCATTTGATTGCGATTACCTGGTCTGCTCCGGGTACAAGATATTCGGTCCCCATATGGGATTTCTCTGGGGCCGGTTCGAGCTCTTGAAAGCACTTCCCACGTTCCGAGAAGACTTTATACCTGACTCTCCGCCGGGCAAGATTGAGGCCGGTACGTTCATTTTTGAAAACGTTGCGGGCATGGCGGCGGCCATCAATTATTTGGAAAGCCTGGGCACGAGCCACAGTGGAGAAGACGAAAACGCGGCACCTGCTTCGCGGCGAGCGGCTCTTGTTCGGGGCATGAATTCTATTCGCGAATACGAAACAGCGCTTTCGTTCGAGATGCTTGAAAGCCTGCGATTAGCGGGCGCCATCCTTTACGGCGTTGATAACCCGGCGCGCCTGGCCGAACGCGTTCCCACATTCTGCTTTCGCCTTCCCCATGTCTCACCTGCGCTAGTAACCGAGACCATGTCGGCACGCGGGATCGGAATTCGTGATGGTCACATGTACGCGCCGCGCTTGATGAAGCGCCTGGCGGTCAGCCTCGAGACCGGTGTCAATCGCGCTTCGCTTGTCCACTACAACACCGTCGAGGAAATTCAGGAATTCGGAAAGGTACTGCGCGAAGTGGTGCGGGTTGGATAAACAAGCGGCTGCCGTCCGAGCGCCAAAGGCCTCCAAACCCGTGGACTCGCAGGGGAGTTCTCCCGAACTCAAGCGCGCTCTCACGCAGCGCCAGCTCACCATGATGACCATTGGGGGTGCAATCGGAGTCGGTCTCTTTCTCGGCAGTTCGGTCACTATCAGGCTGGCCGGGCCGGGCGTGATCCTCTCCTATCTTTTCGGCGCCTTGGTCGCCCTGATCGTCGCTTATTCGATCGCGGAGATGGCGGTTACTCATCCTGTCGCCGGCTCGTTTGGCGTCTATGCGCAGACCTACCTGAATGAGTGGTCAGGCTTCGCAGTTCGGGTTACGTATGCCTTTGTTCAAATTCTCGCCATCGGCGCGGAGGTAACGGCGGTTGCCATCTACTTTTCTGTCTGGTTTCCAGCGGCTCCGCAATGGGGTTGGGTGGTTGGAGTCTCGGTCGCCCTGGTAGCCGTCAACGCCATGAAGGTGGGCAGCTTTGGTGAATTTGAATATTGGTTCGCCATCATCAAGGTAGTGACCATCGTGGCTTTCATACTTGTCGGCCTCGGACTGATCTTCGGCATCGGCCCTGCACGAGCGATCGGATTCGCAAATCTCACCGCACATGGAGGATTGCTTCCCAACGGCCCGAAAGGCGTGTGGCTCGCCATGAGCCTCACACTCACCAGTTACATGGGAGTGGAAATCGTCGGCATCACCGCGGGCGAAGCGCTCGAACCCGCCCGGACCATTCCTCGGGCCATACGTAGTGTCACTCTCCGGCTCATCCTCTTCTATGTACTCTCTATCACCGTGATGCTCACGATGACTCCGTGGAACACGATGGGGAGCGGCATCACTGGTAGCCCGTTTGTGCTGGCCTTCGCGAAAGCTGGCGTTCCCTATGCCGCGGAGATCATGAACCTGGTCGTGATCACAGCGGCCCTTTCGAGCGCGAACACCAATCTCTACCTCACCAGCCGGATCCTGTTTTCTCTCTCGCGAGATGGTTATGTCACCAGGAGAATCGGAAGCCTGGGGAGGAACGGCGTACCGTACCTGGCTGTAGCGGTGTCGAGCACCGGCATGGCCGCGGCCATTCTGCTGGCCATCTTTGCTCCAGACAGAGCATTCCTGTTGCTCTACGGCGTCGCGGTAGCCGGAATGTTCTTCGTCTGGAGCATTATCCTGATTGCCCACCTGTCATTTCGCCGCTCAATCGGACCAACACGCGTCGCACGGCTTCCGATCCGCCTGCGGTTCGCGCCCTTCTCGCAGATCGCGGCGCTGATCGCCCTTGCAGGCATCGTGATCGGCACGTTTTATGTGGACGGCCTCAAATACTCGATTCCGAGTTTCATTCTCTTCCTATTGGGAGTTACAGCCTTTTACTGGATGCAACGGGAACGGAATCGTCCGCCGGACTTGAGCTCGAATACTTGACCGCCTGCTTTGACGTCGCGTTTCGCGAAAGAGACTTGAATGAGTCGCGCTGAACACCTCGCAGTTGTACAAGCCGGGAGCACGTTTGGGGGAATTCGCCTAATCGCTTGCCCCATGCCGCAAATTCCTGCAGACCGTTCGGTGGCCCACTTTCAACTTTTCCTCTAACGCCACAACGCATTGCCGCAGGACTGAGGTATTCAGCAGATGGCAGGAACAGGCGTAAGGGGTGATGTGCGTAGAATTCGCCGATTTCCCAGGTCCGAACCGAGGGCGTCATTGCCGGTGAAGTCGGCCACGGCCGTGGGTGCGTATTCGGCTTGGAGTTCCGAAGATTTCAAATTGCCTCGATTCCGAGAATCGGACTTTCCGAGATCGTCACCGGGGAGCAGTTCTACGGCGAGAACACTCAGCGGCGTCAGTTTGGAAAGGCGCAATTGGGCGAGAATCGATTCAACCTGTTTCTCAGAGAAGACGGTCGTTCCGATCAGATCGCGGGTCCGCGGTGTTGGCCTGATAAAGAACTCACCCGGGATTGACTCCGGAATCTGCGGTACCAGGACGCGATGGGTGAGAAGGATATTGCGCCAGGACTCGCCATCAATCTGCATCACCTGAGCGTAGAGCATGACCACAATCTCAGTGCGAGGATCTCCGAAATAGGTGTCGATGAATCGCGTGCCATTATTGACAGTCGTAGCATAGGGTGCGCTGACGAAGATTGCCTTGGGCGTGTGCTGGACTGCGCAAACGAGATTGGGTGCCGGGTGCTGGATACCGGCCACAATCAGTGGAGCACCGAAGCGGCCCTGGGCCGTCGACCAGCGATAGTGCTCAGTCCCTCCTGAATCCTTACCTAGGTCATATTTGTGCCCGGCTCGGAACTCGTAGGTCCAGAAGGAAAAGAGTTCGAGGGCCTCGGACGAGATGCCGGGGGGCAATGGCAACAGGTAATGAAGTCCCTTGACGTGCGAATCGGCGGGTATCAGTTGGGTCATCGCATCCAGACCGGCAGCATCATCGCTTTCGCCAGGGGAGATAACGCGAATGAGTTCCGGGTCGATGGGCAACGGCGGCGGGACGGGTTCGGGGATCGGGCTTGGGATCAGATCGACAGAGAGAAGCGGGTCTGGGCCGGACGCGAGGACGCGTGCAAAATAGGCATCGCCGGGATCGGCAATGGGCTCGTCGAATTCGATCCAGAGGAAGCGCTGGCGAGGATCCGTAGAGCTATATGTGCTGTCGTGCTGGAAGGCAGAGAGGGCGATTCCGGTGGCGGCGATCCTGGGGGTCTGCGCCGGCGGAACCGTGATCGGTAGCCGCGTTGTGTAGAGCTGGACGAATTGCGGCGCGGAAGGGAAGTTGCAGGTTACATTCCACTGCGGATTGAGTTCTGCCGGAGGATCTCCTAAGGCCGGTTTTGGCTCCACGGCGTCGAAGAAAATGATGCGCACGGTGGAGCGATCGGGCGGATTCGTAAGGTCCCCCAGAGCCAGTTGGGAAATCGCGTGCGGGTAGCTGACGGTGCCAGGGGATCCTGTGGTTCCCGTGGGAGCGATCATGAACGCGGGTTCCGCGAAACCATCCCAGGTCCAGTCCCGATCGAGATTGAATTCGAGCGCGACGATCCAATGGTTCAAGAATTCCGGTTGGTTAGCAAAAGTGATTGACGAGTAGTCAGAGGCGAGGGTGTGGCGCAGTGCCTGAGAGCACGCAAAGACGGTGCGGGTGCCGGGCATTCCCGTAAACACCACGTTGTCGACTTTCAGATCGAGAGTCTGCGCGAGAAGCTGGACCATATTGTCGGACGGCTGCAGATAGAGGGCCTTAACCTGCGATACGGCGTCGACTGGGAAGAGCGTCGACTCTGCTGAAGCTTCCTTGCGAACGATAAAATCGGTCATCAGTCCAAGCGGAGGTTCAGCATCGGCGTAGTAATTCAGCCGCGGTTGGCACAGGGCTTGCAAGCGGATGCGGATATCGCGCGCGGTGGGAATCGTGATCGTTGTTCCTGCGGGCGTGAACGTGGCGAGATCCGAGATCTGGTGAATGTCCTCGTAGTCGAGGTTGATGGTGACGGTTGGATCTGGATCAGCGGCTGTGGCATTGAATGACATCTCAACGCGGTAGACAACGCGGTACAGACCATCCGTCGTGTCGGGAAGGATGCCAGCTGTGCCGGAGTCGTGAGCGGGCATGCGGGCTTCCACGGTAATGGCGAAGCGGTCTACATCAGGATCGGGCACGTTCAGCGGGGTGTGATTCGCAATAGCATCCGCGATGAGCGCATCGAGCGAGGCACCTGCGAATGTGGCGGGACTGACTCCGGCGAAGATTGCCTCCGGATATCCGAGCCGAGGGCGTTGCACGGTGATGGTCTGGATGGCCAGGGTGGGATCGGGCACAGGAACCTGCGAGGGGACAGCAGGAAGAAAGGTTCCGCGGGTGATGGCTGCAGGCACGGGAGTTTGCGAGGTGACGAGGGACTTTGGGGGAATGTGCCGCACAAAATGGCATTTGCCAATCGGAGCAAGCGCCGGGTTCGTTGAAGGGTCGCTGGATTTAGGTCCGCCTCCGGTCAAGTCAGCGAGCCGCACCCGGAACTCGTAGTCGAGACCATAACGAAGCACAGGCACGCTGGAGAGGAATGCCTGGAGGAAGTTGCCCGGCATTGGCTTTGTTCCGGGGGTGAGCTTCGACGTTGTGTCGTCGTGCACCACGAGTGAGTTGCCCCGCCATTGAGCGAAGTACAGGGGGAGCCAGGCTTCAGCGGTGTTGGGTCCGGCCGTTGGCGTGGGGCGCAAGGGCGTTGGCTCGATCCATAGTTCGCTCGGCGCGGGTAAAGGTGTCGTGCCTGTAGCGTCCACAGTGCCGCCGTTGAATTGGAGAGCGCCCGTGACAAGGCACAGGGACTGCCAGGCATCCGCTACCGTGTGACGCACGTCCACACGATAGCCTTGCACGCCGAGCGCGGCTTCAGGATTGTTGGCGTCGAACGGGGCGCCTAGCCGGAATCGGAGCAATTCAAGCTGCCGGTTGCACCAGACGGTCAATTGTTCGTCGTCCCAGCCGATTTGTATTCCCGCTTCGGCGCCGGGAGCGATCTGATCAGCCTGGGCGGTCGCCGCGTCGATGCTGGCGGGCTGGTTGCAGTGGATGATCTTGGCGAATCCGTCGTCGTACTCTTCAGCTTCAGCCTGGACGTCATCGTAGTTGCCGGCTGGCACATCCACCACGGGGAACAGTTGCGCGGCGAAAAGCGTGCGCTCGTCCGTGGGGGCGATGGCGGGGATGCGGGCAGCGTAGCGGCGAAGGAAATCGAAGTTGCCCGCAGCCTGCCATTCCGCAGTGTAGGAATTGGCGCCCGGCGTAGTGTCGAGCGTGACATAAATCCACCCGCCGCTCTTCAGCAGCGGAGCAGTGACATTGACCGAGAACGGGTAGATGAGTCCGAGTGCTTCCGCAAGCACGGGCTGGCGTAGCGCGAATGACAGAATCTGCCCCCACCCAATCACCGGCTTCGGCGGAGTCGGATCGGTATTCGGCTTTTGTCCACGAATGGCGCAACCAAATCCGTCTCCAACCAGCAGATCATTGGTGCGGGGCTGAGAGAAGGGAAACGCGCTGGTGTAGCTGGCCGGAAGCGACTTCTTAATTCGAACACCATCCGGGGAAGCTGGCGCATTGGTATTCACCGTTACGCCTTTAGCGGTGAGATTATTCTTGAGCAGCGTGAAGAGAGCAGCCGCGTTGACGGGCGGAGCGGCGGTGAAGGGCACCTGGAGTGCGATGGGCGCGCTATTGGTCGGGAGCGATGCCAGGCTGTCGATAATGCACGCGTTGAGCTTGAAAGTGGTCCCGGCAAATGCTGGCCAGCCTGCATCGAGTGCGGCGGTGGGATCTCCCAGTGGTAACAACAGGAGGCGCAGGTCGAGTGTAGAGAACGTGGTCGAGGGGGTCACGCGCTGGGGAAAGGTCATCAAGCTGAGGCGAAGATCGTTGAGTGCCATAGGGTGCTCCGGTTACTACAGGCTGACGTCGATTGCTGGGGTGGTGAAACCCTGACTGAATTGCCACGAGCCATCCCAATCCACGCTGACGACCCACGCGACCGAGAGATGAATGCCCACCGACACCGTAGCGATCATGGTGATGCTCTCAGATGGGAAGTCGATCTCGGGCGGAGAGAGACTGATCGTGGGAATGGGCGGCGGATCGATGGTGACGCCAATCCCAGCCGTAAGCGTAAGGGACGCGCTGGCCAGCCCATCGAGCACATCGACGGAGGCCTGTCCTGTCAGTATCACCATCAGCGTGACGGAGGGTGGATTCACATCGACGTTGAGCGCGATGACAATGGATGCTGAACCAGATGCGATGCCGAGGTCGATGGCCAATGCCAGGCCGATGCCAGCCTGCAGATCGATGTTGGGAGCGTTGTTCTTGAGCCCGATATCGACCAGCCCGTTTCCCGACAATGGCGATACGATCCAATTGAATGGGTTGTCGGGACTGCCGATCCCCACAGTGAATCCGGCGGTGAGCGGCGACAGTTGAATGGCAAGCCCGAGATCCAGGCTGATGCCGCTCAGTTCACCGAGACCCAGTGGCAAAGTGGGAAGCGCGAAGCTGTCCTGGACCGTAAGCTTTCCGTCTGAGAGCCCAATCTTGAGGCCGGCGGCTTTGCCTCCGGGAAGAAAAGACGCGATTGCCTCGATTCGGCTGAAGACGGTTTGAATCGCAGCGAGCGCGTCATTGAACTGGACATTGAGGTTGGTGACGTGTGGCTTGGTGTTCTCGTCTCCAACGAACCCGCCAACGTACACAGCCGGATCAACGTCGAATCCGGCGATGATCGTCAGCAGCGGGGCGGTAGAAAGGGTTGGAATGGTGACCAGCAGGCTGAGCGGCGTGATGGAGATGGACCATCGCGGTGACGTGGTTGGATCGATCACCAGCGTGATTTTGGTGGGTTTCGATGTTCCCTTGCTGGTATCGGCATAGGCCAGTTCAAGTTTGAAGACATTGGCAAGATCAGCCAGAGTGCTCTGCTTGGCTCCCGTCGCGGTCGAGGAATGAAGCGGGTAGGTATATTCCTTTGTGTATTTAAGCCCACTGGCCAGGTTTTCGATCTGCTCCGCCGCGCCCGTGACCAGCGAAAGAGCATTGGCAATGTCGGGGAAAAGTCCGGTGGCATTGAGCAACGCACCCATATCGCCGAAGCTGGGAGCCGCTGGAAGTTGAAGTCCTGGTGCTTGTCCGCCCCCGGTGGTTATACCGGCTTGCGGGACGTTAGGCTGTTCGAACAGAACTTTCTGGGTACCCGTGGATTGCAGAAAACTGTAGATGCTGTCTGGGGAGCCGAGTTGTAACACATCCGTGATGTCGGCAAAATGCCAGGCCGAGGTGTCGGTCGCGTTTTGCACCAGTGGAATCGAAGCATTTGGCGGAAGCGGATGCGGGGCGGGTTCAGTGGATGCGCGCTTGCCTACGCTCCAGGCACCGTCGCGGGGGAGTTGCGGCGCTCCGCGTACGGCAGCAGCCACTGCAGGCGCGTTCGCCCCGTTGAGGGCCAGGTTCACTTCAACAGTTGTGCAGCGAAGTCCGACTCCTGGCTGCGCCCCAAGGCTCGCAACTTCCATGACGCACGGCAGATCGGGCGTAAGGGAGCCGCTCTGAGACATCAGTGAGGAAATTTGAGCAAGCCCGGGCAAATATCCCAAGTTGCCCGGATCCGCAGGGTCGAATACCGGCGACAACTGAACATAGCCAACCAGATCGCGCGAAGGCACGAGCATAATGGGCTTTCCGGATGCGTCGAGGATATTGCCGACAGTACCACCGGCGACGACGCTGACGCGGTTGTCTATCCCGATTTCTGCATCGAAGAGAACCTTGCGGAACTGGAAGGGATCTGTAAATGGGAGAGGGGGATGCGGTGTCGCAGTGATAACGTTGCTCGGGCCGTCGAGATCGCGAATGTTGCGAACGTTATAGACGCCCAGCACCGCGCCCTTGTGTACGTGCCCGATGAACTCAGGCGTCAGAAACGCAAACTCGCCGGGAGTTGCGGCCTGCCATCCAGAGTCCTTTCGATCCACCCATCCTGCCAGCTTGCGCTGGATAGTAACGGTCCGGACCAGGCGCACGCAGTAGGGATAGAGGATGGTCTCGGCCTTGATGACTTCGTATCCGGTTCGGCCAGTGATGGTGTTGAACTGCACTTTGATGATCGCGGGTGGTTGTCGGTCATCCCTCCAATCGCTGAAGATGCTCGCGCCGTAGCCTGAAAAATCGATACGCCGCAACGGGACCCCGCCTCCGCCGCCAAATTCCCCTTCGAAGATCTGGCCAACGTCCTGGCCGAGCACCGAGTAACCGTATCCGGAAGGACCAGGGTTCGGTGGAGAAGGGAAGACGTGCGTGAATCCACCAAAGCTTGCATTGGGCTGATCGGGGATGGGAGGCGCCTGGTTCGATGGCGCAATCACGGTGAGTTGATGTCCGCCGCGAAGATTCAGGTGCGTGAACTCGGGACGATTGAGCCTGAAGGCCCCGAGGTTGGCGAACAAGTTCGGAATCAACCCACGCTGTGTCATCACCAACGCATTGGGCTGCTGAATGCTCGCAGTGAGCCCAAACGGCAGGCTGAAGCTGGCGTGAAAGGGCTTTCCGGCTGCAACGTTTTTTACCTGCGACGTAAGTACGGGGATCGGCGCCAGCGGAACAAGTTGCTGGAAATTAACAGAATGAACCACCAGCGGCCCACCATCTCCAGCGTCGATTCCAGCGGTGATCAGGCCTTGAGGCACTTCCTCTGAAACCATCGGCTCCCAGGAGGTCTGGGGAAGCGCGAACGTGGCCAGCAAACTCTGATTGAAAGCCAGGGAAAGCTCTGTGAAGCCGTACGCTGGAGCGTTTTCCTGATTGTTCTCCTGCTCCCGGTCACCCGCATCGTAGTCGGCGCCAACCTGAACGCCGAAAAGATCGGCTCGGCTTGAGAGATCGAGAAGCACCAGTCCGCCAAATCTCCGGCGCAGTACAATCTCGTCGAGGAAACCAAATCCTGCTCCGGATTGCGAAGATGGCGACAGCGCGAGATTCATCATTGGCTGACTCGGTGCCCCGCTCCATTGGATTTGGATCACCAGAGTTTCAGTGTTCTGACCGCTGGCTTGTGAGCGAACGGTCTCCACGGTGTCAAAGCTGGCGGCGTAGGGATCGGGCAGAGACGGCAACAGCCAGAACGCACGGAAGTAAAGCGCCAGGCGGCATTGTTGAAGTGTCGCAGTCTGAGACTGCAGTGTGCCGATTAAGACGAGCAGCGAAGGAGGATCCACTCCCAGAAGCGCGTTCTTGAATGCGATAGAGAGTTCCTTTGAGAAAACGGATGGCTTGGTACTCGGAACCGCAATCAGAAGGATCCGATTCTGCATAGCCTCCGCAAAGAAGATGGCCAGCGCGTTCATCTTGAGAAACGGGAAGCGGGAGCCATTGGCTTCGAGTGGCCGATCGAGGAATGCGTTCAGCATTCCGCTTACATACAGCAACTCAGTGCTCGCCGAAGCCAGATAGACCACCGACGGCTTGGAATAAAGGAACTCGATTGTCGATTGGCGGTTCAGCGACGCCGGCTTCTCATCCCAGAGCTCGATCGTCGAAGTGGAAGCTTGGATGATTGAGGACGAGGCGGTAACAGACAATTCTCCAGGGGACGCTTCCAGAATCAGTCCATCGAAGGCGTAAGGTTGAGCCTGGGTTTCCCAATAGGCAGAGATACCGGGCCCCAGTCCCAGGTAGAGATAGCCTGCGCCATCAGCTTCGCCGAGATTGGCGACGGTAGTGTCCGGCGCAGCCAGCCCCCATCCTCCGGCAGCAATCGCAGCAAAGCCCGAGGGAATGAAGACCGTCGATAGCACCTTGCTGAAGGAGAAGGATGAAACGTCAGTGTCGCAGGCAATTGCTACCTGTCCCGATGTGAAAGCCGGCGCCTGGTGATTCCAATGGAATTTTACTGTCGTGCCATAAGCATCCAGGGAGCTGTCGTCGAGCGAAATCAGTTTTGCGGAATTTTCACTGAATTCGATTTGGATGTTGACTGGGGTTGTGACCTTCGCGTGATTCGCATCGGCACCGGGACCGTTGGCGGGTGCTGGCGAGGGATTCGCAGCGGGCTGCGCGAAGAGAGTGAAGGTCGTCCCAGGGGAAAGCACGACGACGCCGGAGATGAGGGTGACGGGAGCACTGAAATCGAGAGTCCCACCTTGAATCTTAAATCCGGTAAAGCTACCCGTGGGCGAGCCCGCGGCGAACCAGGGTGCCGGAAACCAGATGCTGCCACTCCCCAGATCCAGATGTACAAGGGAATCACCGGCGTCGATCTTTACCGGAAAGACACCAAACACATTGGCCGCACTGCCAAACGCGAACCGTAGAGAGAATGTCAGGTTAAAAAGGTGAACCCAGTACGGTATCCCGGAACTATCTTCGAAAGGTCCCAGGGCTTTGGCCACTGCCATACCGGCGGCCCACTCCGGAGCAGAAGCGCCAGGCGAGGAGAGCGAGCTCAGGTATGCGAGTTGTTTCGGAGTCGCAGTTGGAGAATGTGCGGCGAAAACCGAGGTGGCAAGCTTCTGGATTTGCGCGTGTACCGAGTCATCGATGATCGTCGCATGACTGGCTGTCGGTTTGGCTATCCCGCCAGCGGCCTTCGAGGTGAGTTGTTCCGGCGTGATCCCGTTCAGGAGCGTTTGAGCGAGAACGGTGCGAGCCTCTTCGAGATCGGAGGCGCTCGTGAAACTCACGGGCGTCAGCGAGCCAGTAGTTTGCAACAGAACCTGGGCGACATCTGCTTGATTCATCGGGGGAACTCCGTGGGGGGATACGGAACACAACGAGCGCGGAGGTCGACGCCGGGTGCGTCGGATTGAGAGAAAGCCTGTGGTGCCGCAGCATAACGATAACTGGATGGAGTGTCAATGCCGAATCTCGAGAATTTATCTTCTGGCCCAGGGACGCGGAGTTCACCGGCAGTCCGTGGTCGCAGAATGATTTCGTGATTGGCCCGCTTAGGGGAGTGGAATTGAAGCTGAGCACTTTCGTGGTTATAGCCGCCTCGCCGAATCGCTGATGAGCAGATAGTGATTACAACCCATCGTTCGTTTCAAACAGATTCACTGAATAGGAGAAAAACGAAGACAATCGTTCCCGGGGTCCTCCGGGATTGGAAGCGCTGTTCAAGCTGACAAGACGCGGATTTCGTGGTTACCCAGACCGTGCCGTCCACTGGCATACCTTCTTATCTTTCGCCAGAGCAGGACCTTGGCAAGAGCCACGATGAACGGTCTGATCCTTATTCGTTTGGCTCTGTCCTTTATGAGATATGTACGGAGCATCGTGCTTTCGATTAGGACACCGTCTCAGCCACAAAGGAAGATACTGCTCAGTCTTGATTGAGCTCCTCCCTTGCTCCTCACGTGTTCAGCATCGAGGCACTCATTCGGAAGGCGGAAAGGTTCGCACCGTCCACTCTCAAGACCTTATCGAAATGATTGGCGCCACTTTGAATCCTGGTGCAATGCGCATCACTTGCCTTCACTTCCATCGCCACTCGAAATCGTCGTCTGGACCTGCACAGGTCCCGACTGGTAATCTTCATAGCGCATACCAAGGGTGCACCCCGTCCGCGGAAAGGGATTATCCCACCTTTGCTTCTTTGCTTCATCTCAACCCACTCTCTTCTCGCCCGGCGAAGCGGATCGCAGGCCTTAAAAGAAGGAGTGAGTTATGCCGCAACGCGAATTACCCGCGCGCCCCAATCTCGAACATCTCAAGAACCAGGCTCGCATGCTGCTGCTAGAGAGCCGCGCATCGGAGGCATCCGCGTCTGCGCGCTTTGTTGCAGTGGGCGTGACCTCGGACAAGCCGAAGCTCGCCGACGCCCTGCACGTGATTGCCTGTGAATACGGCTTCGATACATGGCCCGCACTCAAGCTGCACATTGATGTCTCATCCGAGGATCCCGTCGAGGCACTGACCGCGGCGATCAAAGCCGACAATGGACGACTGGTTCGCGAGGTCCTGAATCGTCATCCGTCTCTCAAATCACGCGTCAATGAGCCGTTGCCCAACTACAGTTTCGACTCACCGGCCATTCTTGGCGCCGTTCAAAGAGGGAACCGCGAGATGATCGACGCGCTCCTCGACGCAGGCGCAAACATCAACGAGCGCAGCCGTTGGTGGGCCGGCAGTTTTGGTGTGCTCGATTGCGCCGGCCCCACACTCGCGGAGTACCTGATCTCCCGGGGAGCCAACGTAGATATTCACGCAGCGGCCCGGCTCGGCATGATCGACCATGTTCGCGCGCTCCTGGCAGCTGATCAGCAACTTGTGCATGCCCGCGGCGGGGACGGCCAGCTGCCGCTGCATTTGGCGGCGACCGTCGAAATCGCGGCTCTGCTGCTGGATAGCGGCGCCGACATCGACGCGCGCGACATCGACCATGAATCGACCGCCGCCCAATACATGGCATGTTCCCGGCAGTTCATGAACTGGCAGGAGTCGTATCGGCACGATGTGGCTCGCTTCCTCATCGCTCGCGGTGCACAGACCGACATTATGATGGCTTCTGCAGTAGGCGATCTTGCGCTCGTGGAACGCATTCTCAACCACGATCCTGAACTCATTCGCACCACGGTCAGCGATCGCTATTTCCCTAAGCGGGATCCAAAGTCCGGTGGCTGCATTTACATTTTCGGCTTCGGCTTTACGAAATCCCCACATGTCATTGCACATCAATTCGGGCATACCGCCGTCTTTGAGCTGCTGATGCAGCGCAGTCCTGGATGGCTCCGGCTGGTGAATGCGGCCGAAGTCGGAGACGAAGCCCTATTCAGAAACATTCTGGAGGGACATCCACAACTGTTCCAAAAGCTCTCCGCCAACGCTGCCCGTCGGATCATCGGATCCGCATTGCGCAACAATACGCTCGCGGTTGAAATGCTGGTCGAGCAAGGCTGGCCAGCGGATGCGACTCTCGACAACAACCAGACCGCCCTGCACTTTGCTGCCTGGCACGGCAACCTTGCGATGGTTCACGCTCTGCTCCAACACAACGCTCCGATCAACGTATTGGAGACCGAACACGGCGGCAGTCCGCTCGCCTGGGCACTCCATGGCTCTCTCCACAGCTGGGAGCGCGATAAGGGTGATTATCCCGCCGTCACTCGCGCGCTGCTCTCTGGCGGAGCGGAAATTCCCAAGCCGGAGCGCCCGCTTCAGGCGACCGAGGAGGTGCTGGAAATGATTCAGCAGCTGGTTCCTAATATCAAATCAGCAAAGCCGGATGAATAGTTAATGGCGGAGAGGGAGGGATTCGAACCCCCGATCGAGTTACCCCTATGCCTGATTTCGAGTCAGGTCTAGTGTCTCCAACAGGAGTGTTTACAGCCATTTGTCTGGGCGGATTATCGCGGTGCTACCTGTAGTGTCACATCAGTCTCCCGAAATCTTACCGGCATTCAGTGTCAGCGTTAGCGCTAGATAGATGTGTGGAGACCGGGCATTCGCAGCCGCTTCCAGAATCCGCTTTTTCTCTTCTTCGCTGTACGCCTTGCCGATGGTCTTGCGGACCTTCAGTTTGAAGCATCTTCATTTTGCGAAGCCGCACGCGGATGACATCGCCCGGCTCTTCCAGGATGCGCAGGAGAAATCCGACCTCTTCATTGACGGTTTTTGGAGCGGCCCCTTCCTCGAGGCGGTCATTCTGGTATTTCGTAACGACCGCTTCGCTGAAGTCCACTAGCATCTTGCTTCCAAGCAGGCGCTTCAGGTGGTCGACGGCATACTCTGCGTAGCTTGCGGAATCGGGCAGGCGAATTTTATAGCCGCTGAAGCAATCATCCGCCATGTCCCGGAAGGTGCGAATTCGCTCCTGGCGCTGGTCGGTGACGTTGTTGAAACCCTGTTCCAACTCACGCTTGCGATTCTTCTCGGCGTCTTTGGCACTCTTGTGGGTCGAGGACAATCGATCTGATCCGGGGGAAGACGACCGGCCTGACACCAGTTAAGCCGCGATTTCTGCATCCATAGCTATTTCGTCGACACTGGAGATTCAGCCCAACATTCCAACTACCTCTATCTCGCGCCAATTAGTAGGATTGACCCTGCAAAGCTTTCGGTGCCAGATGCCCGAGAGAAAGTTGCCAGGTTGACCTAACCGTCTCGAGAGAGATCTAGGTTGAGTTCTGCGCTAACGTCGGCTAGTGTGCAAAGTGAAAAGGGTCACTTGCGAAGCATTCCCTTTCATCGCAAGATAGAACCCTAAAGCGTCGCTGTCCGTGTTGTCGGCGAGGACAAAAACCGGCCGGATCCCGGCCTCAGCAGCTGCCTCGCACATTGCTCCGATTAACCGACTTCCGATCCCTTGCCGCTGATGGCTTTGCTTGACACTGACGTCATAGATAAACAATTCCGAAGATTCGCTGGTCGTCATGGGAAGAGCATGCGCTGTAATACCACCAACTGGATCACCCTTATCGATGGCTGCAAATACCCAAAACGCATCATTCTCAAGTACACGATCGAGATAGTTGTCGCCCAGGAGTCCACTCCGTTCGCCGAAGACATTGGCCATCATGAGGAACAGTCTTCGAGCCAGCTCTCGATCTTCAGAGGTCAGTCTCCTGATGATCATCTTAGAGAACCTCCACCCCGCCAAGGTTTGTTCATCCACGGGGATCTTCGGAAGGTCGACTTCTCTTCCACTTTCGAATGTATCGCGTCGCATCGCGGACGACAGGCTTTCGGTGGCCGAACCCGACAGCGTCGAAGGCGAGACCGGCGAGTTTGCGCTGACTGGCTCGACCCATATCAATGTCTTCGAAACCGAGAGGATCGCCCAGTCCCCGAATGTTCATGAAGACATCGGCTGCGAATAGCATGCGACCGGGGCGCCAAAGGAGCGCGACCTGTCCCGCGCAATGTCCCGGAGCATGGACGACATCGATGCCTCCGGCGATGTTCAGGGTTTCCCCGTCGCTCAGAGGCGGGTCG
The DNA here is from genome assembly GCA_036495975.1 of Occallatibacter sp. Lineage (GTDB taxonomy): Bacteria > Acidobacteriota > Terriglobia > Terriglobales > Acidobacteriaceae > Telmatobacter. The sequence goes on from DASXLY010000127.1 coordinate 47,269, forward strand.
ATGGCGACTGGCGCTAAGCGCTGTCTAGGTCTGTAGATCACCTTGCACAGGATCTGCCGCAGCAAACCCGGAGCAGAGATCAGGGGCCGGAACGGACCGCAAGTCAGAGCGAGGCGAATGTCGATCGGATGCAGATATGTCCGCGCGCCGGTTTCCCGCACAATGGCGGCCGCACTTCCGATGTGATCAGGGTGACCATGCGTAAGAATGAGATGCTTGAGCTGATTTGGCGAGCGGCCGAGTTCCCGGAGCGCTGCGAAGACGGCTGCCTCTTGATCCGGATAGCCGGCGTCGATCAGCGTCAGCCCGCCCTCCCCGTCGATCAGGTAAGCGTTCGCCGACCCATTGGGATGAGATAGACGTCTTCGATCACACGCTTCATGGCCATTCAAAAGCCTCTGATGAAGTTTTGAGATAGCGCGACTGCATTGGGAGCCTCGTGCAAATTCTGGGTGCCAATGATCTCGACATGTTACGTACTCTAGGTTTCCGATGCCCTGGCATACTTTACGCGGTTTTGGGGAACTGGCCACTCGCCACTTTCAACTTGCCACTTGGCACTGAACCTATGCCACCCATTCACCCATCCTCGCTCTTTTCGATCTTGGACTTCGCCGGAGTCCTGGCTGGCGCCATCGGTGGCGCTCTCGCAGCCAAACAGAACCGCACCTATGAATACGATTTTGTTGGTGTAATCGCTTGGGGATGATCTCCGCCTTGGGCGGGGGCATCACGCGGGATATCTTGCTCCAACATGGGCCACCGCTGGCATTCATCGATGTTCGCTATCTGATCATCGCAATCGCGGGCGCGATCCTCGGGCTAATCAGCGGGTCCACGCTCGGCACCCGGCGCAGCAGGCTACTCGTCTGGATAGATGCGGCGGCACTGGGCCTGTTCGCGGTCGCCGGGTCTACGCGCGCTCTGGCCGCGGACCTGACCTTTTTGCCGGCGCTGATTCTGGGTGTCGTCACTGCGGTCGGTGGCGGCTCATTGCGGGATGTCTTCAGCGGCCGGACGCCCAAGGTCTTCGAGAAAGGGGAGCCCTACGCCGTGGTCGGGGCCTTCGCGTCGATCGTCTTCCTGATATGCGATCGGCTGACGGGAAATGCGACTCTAGCCACCTCATTGGGCCTGGCTGCCGGATTCGCCTTCCGCACGGCGGCCTTGCAGTTCAAATGGAGAACCCGGCCAGCACGATAGAAGCGGCGAGGCAGGGAATCCGTCATTCGGAGACTCAGGAAAGCACAAACGCTTCAGGCCTCGTGAACGGCGCGCTTCCCATGCGGAGTGTTGGCGCCATCAGGTCCGCGATCTTTTCATCGAAGCGCTCGCGGATCGTCTCAGAGGGTTCGTCGTAGCGATGGCGGCGTGTGAACTCCCCTTTGAGCCAGTTCATGGGGATCTCCTATTCCGATGGCAGCCTGCATCGCATCGTTCCGCGATGCCACCTCATGCCCGTGTCATCTTGCCGAAGCCGATCGCGTCATTCGCTTCGAAGAGCTTCTACGGGATTGACAGAAGCAGCTCGCTGCGCCGGGATAAAGCTTGCTGCCAGTGCCGCCGCACCCAGCACGGAAGCTACAGCCAGGAGCGTGGCCGTATCCCACGCCGCCACACCGAAGAGCATTTTCCGGATCAACGACGCTACGCCCACCGCACTGGCCAGACCCAGCAACAGCCCGGTCCCGATGAGCCACACCGCTTGCCCCATCACCAGCCCATAGACCGCGCTGCGCTGGGCTCCCAGCGCCATGCGTACGCCGATCTCCCGAGTTCGCTGGCTTACCGAGTACGCAATCACGCCGTAGAGTCCCACCACGCTCAGCACCAAGGCGACTCCCGCAAATCCTCCGATCAGCCAGGCGGCGAAGCGATGCAGCAGGGCCGCCTGCGTCCCCTCGATCTTGGCGCGCATGGTTCCTTCGTCGTACACGCCGAGGTTGGGGTCGATCTGATGCAGCACCCGAACGAGTTCCGGCAGCAGGCTCGCAGCGTCCTGCCGCGTGCGCGCGACCAGCGTGAAGGAGTCATCTCCTGTCTGACTCAGCGGAAAATACTCCGTCGGTGCATCTGGCGCATCCAGTGGACTCTCGTGTAGGTCGCTCACCACACCCACAATCTCCCACTCCGTGTCGCGCCCGCCTTCATCGTCCGCGATCTTCTGTCCCAGTGGATCCTCGCCAGGAAAGAACTCCCGCGCCAGCGCTTCGTTGATCACCGCCACGCCCGGCTTCGCACTGTCATCGTCCTCAGTGAAGAACCTTCCGCGCACCAACGCCGCCTTCAGAGCCGGCAGATAACCGGGGTTCACGTGCCGTTCGTCCACCTCGTTGTGTTCTCCGTGATAGGGCCGGGGTGGAAAATGGATCCGGTCGGTCGCGCAATCGCATTCCGCCGGAATCTGGCTTGTCATTCCGGCGCTGTCCATGCCGGGAAGGCTCTTCACTCGCTCGACAATCTGCCGCGAGAGTTCCGCCATCCGTGTCTCACCCTTGTAGATTGAGTCAGGAGCCGTCACGCGCAAGGTCGCCACTTGATTCGCATCGAAGCCCAAAGGCACATGCAGCAAGCGATAGAAGCTCTTCCCCAGCAGTCCGGCTCCTGCCAGCAGCACCACGGCGATGGCCAACTCCATCACGGCAAGATTTGCTCCCAGCCTCTGCCACAGCCTGCTCGCCGCTCCTCGATCTCCCGCCACCAACCCGTCGCGAACTTTCTCAAACGGGAGCCGCACCGTCGCGGTCCCGGCAAGAAGCAGTGCGGCCCCGAGTGCCAGAAGGCAGGCAAAGACTGCGGTGTGCGCGTTGAGATTTACGCCATCGAGAAACGGCATGTTCGCCGCCATGTCCTTTGGCACCAGCTCGCCCAGCAGCCGCATCAAGGCTGCGGCAACCACCACTCCTGAGAGTTCGCCGGCCGCGGCCAGCAAAAGCCCTTCCACCGTAAATTGCCGCACCAGTCGTCCTCGCGTCGCGCCCAGTGCGCCGCGCACCGCAACCTCGCGCCTGCGGCTCTCTGACCTCACCAGCACCAGACTCGCGACATTGACGCACGCAATCAGCAATAGCAATCCCGCTCCGCCCAGCAGCGTCAGCAATATCGGCCGTACGTTGCCGACAAAAACTTCCGCCAGGGGTACCACCTGCGCTGTCAGGTTCCTTCCCTGATTCGGATACTGATTCTGTAGCTGCTTCTCAATCGCCGTCAGCTCGGCTTCGGCCGTCTGCCGGCTCACCCCGTCTCGAAGCCTGCCTACGCCGAAAAAGTTGAAGAAGTTGCGCGTCTGCTCGTGACGACTCAATGTGTTGATCGGCACCCAGAACTCCGCGTTCCCGGCCAGCGCAAAGGAGAAGCTGCGCGGCAGGACACCGAGAATCGTGTACGAGGTGTTGTCCAGCGACACCGCCTGCCCGACAACATCCTTGCGCCGGCCAAAGCGGCGGAGCCACGCGCTATAACTGATGAGCGTCACGTTCGGTCCGCCCAGTCGATCTTCGCCCCCGGCAAAATCGCGCCCCAGGATCGGCCGCACTCCCAGGGTCCTGAAGAATCCACCGCTTACGCGCCCGGCTCTCACGGGTTCCGCTCCCTCGCGCGTGTGCACAAGGAACCCTGTTCCTGCGAACACGTCGAGCGAGCTCAGCGATTTGTTCATGCCTTGCCAGTCCACGAAGTCCGGATACGCGAGCGGCCACAGCCCCGGCGATTCCGCGCTGCTCTCATTCGCAGCCATCAACCGGTTCGGGTCGGCGTAGGGCAATGGCTCGAGAAGCGCAGCGTCGACAAAGGCGAAGATGGCTACGCTGGCGCCGATACCAAGTGCAAGAACGAGAATCGCGGTCACCGCGAAACCTGGATACCTACGGAGCTGGCGGAAAGTGTAACGAAGATCGGCGAGGATCGATTCGAGGGTCGACCACTGCCAGACCTCCCGACTGCGCTCTTCAATTACCGTTGGATTTCCGAATGTGCACCGGGCAGATCGCTCTGCCTGTTCCCGGGTCAAGCCGCGATCCATGAGGTCTTCAATCTTCTCGTCGAGATGTTCTTGTATCGATGCGGAGAGTTCGTGGTAACGGCGACGGCGCGGGAACAGCTGTTTCAGCCAGTGCATAGAGAGGCTCCTAAGAGTCAGCGCTTCGAAGTACGCGGGTGAATCCGGCAAACATCTTCTCAACGCTTCGAAGCTCCTGTTCAAGATGTTTCCTGCCTGCTGGGGTCACTTTAAAGATTCGTACCGGACGGTTCCGAGCCGAAAGACCCATCTCCGTTTTCAGCCAGCCGGCCTTCAACAATCGCTGCAGGGCAGGATACAAGGAGCCTTCTTCGATCTGGAGATAGTCTTCTGAAATATCCTGAAGCCGTTGCGCGATGGCATAACCATGCATCGGCTTCCAACTCAGTGTTTTGAGGATCATCAGCTCCAGCGCGCCGGGGAAGAGATCACGATATTCAGGTTTCTTTGTCATTGGTGCGGAAATAGTAGTTCGCAACTACTATGTCGAAACTAGTATGGAACTGTCAAGGGTGCAGACGATAGCGAGCGCGACGAAGCAAGGAACTCCGCCGTTGTCTATCAACAAGGAACGGCAAAGAGCAAAGCCCAAGGGAAGTGGCGAGTGACGAGTGGCCGGAGGCGAGTGAGGAGAGCAAGGGCAGGGAACAGTGGGTCAAGGCAGTGGCCAGGGACGAGTGACTGGTGGCAAGTGAATCAAAACAAGTGCAGGGACGAGTGACAAGTGGCGAGAGTCACGGATGTCCGGGCGTCGTATCTCTCGCTAGTCACTATCCACTTGCAACTCAGCACTGCAATTTAGACAGGATCGTTGCGGCCTGCGCTTGACCCGTTGCGCCCCGCATGGTGTGATGGGCGCATGCTTGTCGCCCGCCCTTCCGCCCCTCTCGACATGTACGTGGAGAAGCTCTGGTACTGCGGCGGGAGCAGAGTGGCAAATGGTGCGCAGCGGGTGCTGCTACCGGATGGACGATTTCAGCTGGTCATTAGTCTGGCGGAGAGCCCCATCAATGCGCTGATCGATCCGATGGACGATGACGGACGGATCGCGCCATCCCTGCTGATTGGAATCCGATCGCGCTTCAACATCCTTGATACCGCCGAACTCCGTTCCGCAATGGGAGTGGTGTTTCGGCCTGAGGGCGCTCACGCCTTCCTGGGCGCGCTTACGGATGGATTTCATAACAAGACCGTATCCCTGGATTTGATTTGGGGATCAATGGCCTAAAGCTTGCGCGACCGGTTGCGCACCGCGAGTTACCCAGGAGAGAAATTCCGAGTGCTCGAGTCCGCACTTTTGGAACGCCGAAACGAACGCCTTCAGTCAAACGCTGCGGTACGGTATGCCTTGAAAGAGTTTGCGCTCAGGCCCGAGCTCTCCAAAGTAAGCGAACTGGCCCATGAGGCTGGCCTGAGCCGCCGTCGATTTGCCCAGTTGTTCCACGAGCAGGTAGGGCTCACCCCGAAACTCTATTGCCGGCTTCAGCGCTTTCAGAATACGTTGAAGCTGATTGCGTCTTCCGGTTCGCTCGATTGGGCGCAACTGGCTCTGGCCTCGGGCTATTGCGATCAGGCCCATTTGGCTCACGAATTCCATGATTTCTCGGGCCTCTCGCCCAGCGCCTACCGGGCGAGCCCGTTGCCCAGCGGCTCGTTCTTTCATCGATCGATTCAATCTTGCACGGTTCCCATTTCTACAAGACAACACCCGCAGGCTCTCTGAGAAGCTACAAACCAGTCGAGCGCATTGAAAATGGGAGGGAACAAACGTGAAATCGAACTCTAAACTTGCAATTGGTGTTGTCACTGGCCTTTTCGTCGGGGCCGCTGCCCAGAGGGCAATTGGTGGCCAGCAGGGAAAAACGCCTCCTGCGTACGTAATTTCGGAGGTTGACACAATCACCGCCCCGACGGCCTTGCAGGAGTATGCAGCAAAGGCACCCGAAACCCTGAGGCCTTTCAATGGCCATTTTGTGGTGCGGGGTGGTAAAACCGAGAGCCTCGATGGCGACGCGCCGCCCAAAGGAATTGTGGTAATCACATTCGATAGCGCCGCACAGGCACACTCCTGGTATGACTCGCCGGCCTACGCATCGATAAGACCGCTCCGGCTCGGTGCTGCGAAAGGCCGCATGTTTATCGTCCCAGGAGTCGCCCAATAGAAACTGTCCGATGTTTGCCTTCTCATTGGTCCGAATCTGCATGCTAGCCGGAGAGAAGGTACGAAACGTCGGCTGGCGTGCTGATTTGCGTCACTGTGCGCGCCCAAGTGGTGCGCACGGGCCGATGCGCGTTTCCAGACTGAACCTTCCTGGAAACGCGAGTTGGCGATGATGCACTCATTGCTAGTCTTCGGTGCAGATAGCTTCCGAATCGCCGACGGCACGGAATCGATACAAACAACCTCCGAGAAAGATTGATGGATGGATCGCATTTTGATCACTGGCGCAACCGGCAACGTGGGCGGTCAGGTTCTCTCTCAACTCATAGCCCCGGGCGCACAAGTCCGCGCACTGGTGCGCAATCCCGAAGCGGCTCGATTTCCGCGGCAGGTTGAGGTGGTGCGCGGTGATCTCACTCTTCCGCGTGCGATGCCGCGTCCGCCGATGAACCATGCCCGATCATTCATCTGCTCATACAGGAGTAGAAAGATTGGCCCTTGAATACCACATTGAGACGCATCGCTGTTGATTCCCGTCACCGCCCCGACGCTACATCCATCTTGTCCAAATCACCTCTGCAGGGGCATTTGACTGAACAGTCGAAATATGCCGGCGACGGCACTCAATCACTTGGTGAGTGCCACCTGTCCCGTGTGAAACGATGCGTGATTGGTACGGCTGAGGAAGACGGCAAGGCGGTTTCGAGTTGGATTTTGGGCGAAGTCCTCGTCAGAAACCGCCGTATGTTTCTTCAACCAGTCGTCGGCAGAAAATTTCTCTACTGCAGAAGTGACAGCAGCATTCACCTGGCTCCATGCCATTTTGAGATCGGTAGCCGAGAGCGGATCGGAGATTGTCTGGTCGGGATTGGTGATGTATGCGTCATCAAGCTCAGGATGGAGGCGATCACCGATGCCGAGGAGCGGCAGCATGCGATCGTGCACTGCGGTAAGATGGCCTAGCAAATAAAAAAGGCGATTCTTATTCGGCGCGACTTGCTTTTGCAGTTGTTCGTCGTTGAGGGGAGCAAGGCGCTCGTCGAGACGATTGATAATCTGCTTCCACGAAGCGACTGCAGTGGTGACAAAAAGCTCATTCATGCGGACCTCATCCTCTTTGGGGATCGAGTTTCTGATGTTTGACCAGGGGCGAGGATGCGATAAAAGTGTTGGTGTGCGGCGGGCCTCGCAGGCGCAAGCTTTCGCGGACATGGTCTCAACTGGTGATAACCGCGCAATCCACTCATTGAAGATGGCGGTCCAATCAGGCCAACTTCCAGATTGCCGCTCCTTTTTCCAGAAGATGTTATCGAAGCTCCAGAAGCAAATTTCCGGTTTCCAATAGGCACTGGTTTTACTTTTCGTAATTTCGGGTCCATGGTCCGTATACCCGTCGTATGTTCGATTATGAGCTGACTTTGAGGGCGTCAATGGAAAGCGATACGCAACGAATCGCGCTTGGGTTGCGCCAGAGAGATGTCGCTGTCCTCGAGACGCTGGTCGAGCAATACCAATACCGGCTTGTTCGTTATCTCGTCTCCCTGTTGGGCAGACGCGATGGAGTTGACGATTTGGTGCAGGAGACGTGGCTCCGAGTCTTGGAGCGAGGTGGGTCCTACGACCGGCATTCCCGCTTTGAACCCTGGCTCTTCAGGGTGGCACGCAATATTGCTCTCGACACCATGCGTAAGCGACCGATGTTCAGTCTGGACTCAAATGAGGAGGATGGTGTTCGCTCATCGCCTGCTTCCGGTGAGCCTTCGCCATACACGCTTGCGGCGCGGACACAAGATGCCAAGCGGCTTGCCCACTCGCTGCAAACTCTGGAGCCCGTCTATCGCGAAGTCCTCGTACTGCGTTTTCAAGAAGATTTATCTCTACAAGAGATATCCGTGATTGTGGGAGCGCCCGTCTCTACCGTAGCTTCCAGAATCTATCGAGGACTGGCAACGCTGCGGCCGCAGTTAAAGGGAGAAACAGAATGATTATTGATCACAACGAAAGTTTCCAACGCATGATCGACGAGAGTCTGGCGGGCGCCATCTCAGCGGAGAAGGAACAATCTCTCCGCGAGCATCTTGCCACTTGCGCTCCATGCCTGGAGTATCTCAGCGCCAGCAATCGGGTTATCGCGGGCCTAAGCGGTTTTTCCTTCGAGGTGAATCCAACCCTCAGTGCCAGGGTTCTGGTAGCCCTCAAGCTGCAGGCACAACAGGTCCGGGCGGCACAGCCAGGCCGTCGGCGATTAATGCGCCAGCATAACGTGCAATTCAAGGGCTGGGCTGCATTTACTGTAGCGCTCTCGATGTCAATTGTCGGATCGGCACTTGTCTACCAGGTGGCCAAGCTCCTGACGGTCCCAATGTATTTCGGCACTGCTCAAGTCCAGGCAGGCGTGCTCGTCTTTTGGCTGTTGCCATCTTTTTGCTCGGCCTTATGTCTGCTCGCCGCTCCTCGTGAGAATAGAGGCATCGCATGACACAGCAATCGGCGGTGCTTTTGATAGCGTTCTTGGCCGGGCTTGTAGTTGCGGCTGTCTTGTTGGGAACCGCAAGACGGAATGTTCTACCCCGGTCTGCAATGGCCGTCGCAGCACTGGCAATCCCGATTTGGGTAGCCTACTTTGCTTCTAGCCAGGGCCGTTCCTTACTTGCTTCCAAAGGATTTCTCAGTACGATGCCGGACGGGCTTTGGTTTGGCTTGACGTTTGGCGTCTTCACCGCGGCTTTTTTGCTTGCCCTCGGATATATCTATGGGGACGCAAAAAGGCGTCAAATGCCTGCTTGGGCCTGGGTGATTGCCGCTTTCCTCATACCCAATATGATTGGATTCATCCTCTATTGTGTGTTCCGAGGGCCTCTCCTTGGGCCTTGCAGTTCCTGTGGCAAGCCTATTCGAGGGGGTGAAGCATTCTGCTCACACTGCGGATGCTCGCAGGGTTCCAGTGTCGGACGCATCACAGCTGACAATCGCACAATCTGAAGTCAAAAAGGCGGTAATAACCTTGCATCGCACAAAACGGAGGACGGTATGAAACACCGCAATTCCTTCTGTTCAAAGTGTTCGCAAATCTGTTCGATGGTGGTCTTGCATCCCCTGTCGTGACTGGACTCCCTATTGAAGTAAGTCAGCAGCGCGGTTGCTGCCGCGCGCGCTGCTCCCCCATCGGGATATTGCTCAACAGTTCCGATTACTCTCTTCCGATACACTCGCCGTCCATTCCGATTCTTCCCGGACCAGCGGAACAACCAAACGTTCGGACCCTGTTTGCGGCTGGTTTGGATGATGCTTCCTTGTTGCATTGCTGCCTCCTTTTATTTATGCGGATGAAGGCAGTTTTTCCCCTTTCGGCGCCATCTGCGTCGAAATTCCTCGCCGCAGGGCTCTAGGTCAATTCTTTTTGCTGATCGTGACCAGCGCATTCCCGGCGTAGAGCGGGTAGGGTGAGTCCGCTTAGAACCTGAAGTCGCCCTCGATGAGTGCCTCAGCGATGATGTGCCCATGCACGAGCTGGACTCAACGGGGCAGCCATCCCCCAACCCTGTTCCAAAATACCGAGATGCTGTCAGCCGTCGAGCCGGCGTAGCCGATCGACCGTTAGACCGTTACGTAAACAGATCTCGGCATTCCGGCTGATAAGCTGCAATTCTCAAAAGGAAGAGACATTCGGAAATGAGCACTTCGACCGTCCACCCCAAAGTCGACGCCTGCATCGCAAAAGCGCAATCCTTACCTGCTTGACACGCAGGAGGTCTGCAGTTCGAGTCTGCACGGGCCCACCAATGTATGTAGCGACGGCGAGGATGTGCGGAAGAGGTCTCAGGCAGGAAATCATCACTGTAGGAATCCGACGATACTGAAGAACTCCTCAACACTCGTCGACACAACGGTACCTCCTCGGATGCTTTTCCGGCCGTCTACTGCATCTCAGCCGTTGCGTAAGATTCAAAGCGCTCATCCACCGACCTCTGGACGGGACGCGTTGCCGGTCACGCAGGCAGACCAAGGCATGGACACCCGCTTGGCTCATGCCGTCCATTGCCAAGCCAGGCGGGCGTCTACGTCTTCACGGATACGGGATCACCTCTGGCACTCCACGGTCATAAGTCTGTTTCGGAGCCGGCGAACACTCGAACGTGATGGGCGTGTCTAGGAGATAAGCGTCACCTTTAGTCAGCGCTGAATTCAATTGACTCAGTGTCGTGATCTTCGTATCGATCGCGCCATCTCGAAAGCCTTGAGCCGTGAAGAACACAAGTTCAGCATGCCATGCGACATTGAAGTCACCGCCGGTGGGGGCGAGGCCGAGGAGGATTTCGACGCCCTTCAACTGAGAACAAGGATTGCCGCCATTGAAAACACGGCACGCATCGTCTGATGCCAGCCCATAATTCATATCTGGAAACGGAATCACGTTGTCGTGGTCGCAATTGGTGGGCTGGCAATCCATTTCAGCGGCCGGAATACTAGATTGAACCGGATACTCCACCGCATATATTGGCGCTGCGGCCCGCGGATTCGACTTGACCGGGAAGGGGCTCTTCTGCGTTTCGTGAATAAACACGGGAGTCCCCGTCATATCGTCGAATGCCGGTTCGATAATCGAGTTTCCCAGTGTGACCCCGCCGCTTTGCGCGAGAGCCGCCGAAACACCCAGGATCGCGGTCGCCGCCAACAGCAGCGCCGCACGGAACAAGCTGCAGCTTCGGATTGTCTTCATGATCTTCTTCTCCTGTTTCCAAACGCTCAGCCATCCGGCTCAGCGCCGGCGCTGTTGAGGATGCTGGAACCCACACGGCTCAAGGCGTTCCCGGTGAAATGCGCAGAGGGTCAGGAGCGCGAAAAAGCGGCACGAACAAATCGTGAGAGCCGCCGCGAACCGTGTGTGTCTCAAGGTTGTGACCCTCTTTTGGAGAGAATTTTCTGGCTGCTCATTACCTTTAGTCAGAGGCCGCCCAGAGCGGTAGTTTCTTGCCGTGAGTTACGATGTAACGTAATGGAATGCAGGGTTTGCGCCGAGGTGCAAAATGGATCGCGACGGATCAGCTGTGGATGCTGGAGCGATAAGACCGCAGCTTGAACGCATTCTTGCCTCAAAGGTCTTTTTTCCCGCGCAACGCAGCCAGGCTTTTCTCCGCTATGTAGTTGAGAAGTCCATTCTTGGCTCCATCCCCAAGGAATATGAGATCGCGGTAGATGTCTTTGAGCGGAGCGCCAATTATGATCCCGCAGTCGACTCCACGGTGCGTGTGGAAGCAAGCAGGCTCCGCAACCGTCTACGCGAGTACTACGACACGCAGGGGAAGCACGACCCGATCAGCATCGACATACCTAAGGGCGGCTATTCGGCTGTCTTCACGCAGTCTGGCCACGAGCCAGTTGGAAATCGAGAAGATCCAGTTGCGCTCACGGCCGGGCGCATAGCCAACACGTGCACACCGCCCACAGCCGAACGAAACGGACTGGGCGCTGCACTCGGCAGCCAACCGGACCCTGCGAACGCAGCAAAACCCGTGTCGAATGAGGCCCCCAAAAACCGCCGCCGCGCCATTGTCTGGATGTCTCTTCTCGTGGCCTTCTCCCTCGCCGTTGCTTTTTCCATTTGGGGTCTCCTGCGGTGGAACCGCGCGCATGCGGATATCACCTCCCTTGTTGTGCTGCCGATGCAAAACCTCTCTGGCGACCCCGGTCAGGATTACTTCGCAGCCGGCATGACCGACGAACTCACCACAGAACTGGCGCGCATCCACGGGCTGCGCGTCGTTTCCCGAACCTCGGCGGTGCTGGCAGGCCGCTCCCAAAACTCCATACCGCAGATCGCGAATGCCCTCAAAGTTGACGCCGTTGTCGAGGGTTCTGTGCTGCGCTCGGGCGATAAGATCCGAATCACCGCCCAACTCATTGACGCCCCCACGGACCGCCACCTATGGGCCCAGTCCTTCGAAGGACCCGCGTCTGACGTTCTCTCGCTCCAGGACAGCGTTGCCCGGCAGATCGCGACCCAGGCTAGCCTCGTTCTAGAGCCTCCTTTGTCGCGGCCGCCGGTCGACCCCGCCGCGCACGACGCCTATCTCCGTGGCCGCTACTTTTTTAATAAGCAGGACTTCCCGCACAGCCTCGAATCCTTCCAGCAGGCCATCGCCCTCGACCCCAACTACGCTTCCGCCTATGCTGGCTACGCCGATACGCTCGATGCTGTCGCCGCCTTCGAGCTCGGTCCACCCGAACAGATCATGCCCAAAGCCCTCGCCGCCGCCCAGCGCGCCATCCAGCTCGACCCCCAGAACGGCGAAGCCTACACCGAGCTCGGCAGCGTTCAAACCATCTACGAGTGGGACTGGAATGCAGCCGAACAGAACCTCACCCGCGGCATTGCCCTCAGTCCCAACGACTCGATTGCAGAGTTCAAGTACGCCGCTTATCTCGACGCCGTGGGGCGCCCGCAGGATGCCGTCACTCACATGCGCCGCGCACTTCAGCTCGATCCACTATCCTTCCTCATCAACCGCCGGCTAGGCGCTACTCTCTACCTTGCCCGCCAATACGATGCCGCCCTCGCTCAATTACGGCGCGCCGCCGAGATGGAAGATAGTCCCGGCTCCATCGACAACTACATGAGTCTCATCTATGAGCAGAAGGGCGAGCACGACGAGGCCGTGCAGCACGATCTGATCGCGCTGCACGCGGACGAGCCGCGGCTCGACACCGCCCCTCTTCTTCGCGTGTTTCAGCAGCACGGATGGCAGTCCTATTGGCGCGCGCGCAACCAGACCCTCCTCACCACCTCAGCCCACCCCTGCACCGCCTATGAGATCGGCGTCGACGATCTTCGCGTCAACGACTTTGACCAGGCTTTCGAGTCCCTCCAGCGCGCGCTCGACAGCCACTGCGTCTACATGGCACTCTTGCGGGTGGACCCGCTCTTCGACTCCGTCCGCCACGACCCCCGCTACGCTGCTCTCCTGGCACGCATGCACCGCTAGACGAAACGCGCCTGGGATAGGTTCCGGAGGCTTTCCGCTGGTTTCAGCACGAAGCGGATGAGCACTGCGTCTTTGTCACGGAGCTGGCGGCCAACCCGCGACTGGACCTTCCGCCACGACCTGCATTTATTTGGCGCTGCAGGACCAGCTTAATTTGCCTAATTGATCAGCCCTGCATCTCAAGACTCCTGTATTGTCGCTCGCCTTGATCGGACACGCCTCGGAAGACAGAGCTGATTTTTAGCGATCAGGATATTGGGGCGAACAAGCCGACGCAATGAACGATTTGCAAGTGGACAAATAAGCTCAATGCACTTGTTGACGAGACTCTGCTCTCAGTCGGCCATACAATGAAATTCGTCTCAATCAATCATGGAAGGCTCACAATTCCCGAGATCGCATTCATGATCTTGGGTGCGTTGTATCCGACTCCCCGGCGAAACACGATCTCGACATTGTCGATGTCGCTTATACGTGCGGATGGGTCTCCGCGCACAACTACAAGGTCCGCCCGTTTACCTTCGGCGATTGTGCCGGTCCGATCACCAATCCCTAGAAAGTTGGCCCCATGCTGGGTTGCAATCTGGATCGCTTCGGATGGAGAGAAACCCGCATCGACGAGCAATTCGATTTCTCTCTGGTCTCCCAGTCCCGCGAGAACTCCGCCGTCTCCCGTGGGATCGCATCTGGCCAGCAATGTCGGGGTACTCATGGTGTTTGCTCCAGATTGTACGGTGGCAACGTGGTAAGGCGGCCGTCTTCGACTGGGCCACCCACTGTGAAATGGTAAAAGCTCTGCCAATCACGCGATGAGATTCCGAACACCTCATGAACGGGATCATCGAAGTAGCAGCCGATCCCAGTTGCACGAATTCCAGCCTCTTCCGCCTCAAGGTACAGCACCTGGCCCACGAGACCGGCCTCCCAGAAGAGATTTCGGTAGAAGCTGGCCCCATAGGCGACAAGGCTGTCCATGTAGTCGGCCAGCATTGCAAGGCTGAACGCCCCGTCCCCCGCGATGTCTTGCCCGCAGGAGACGCTCGCGGCCAGAGTGCGGCAGTCCCCTTCTTTGAGAAGGTACAACGGAAGACCCTCCGGACACGACGGGGGGCGTAGCCACAGGAACTCAGGCCGCATCGCTTGGCGGAGTTTCTCCACCTTTTCCGGATCGCGAGCGAGCGTATAGAGACCAGGAGGCAGGCCCTTCACGCGGTGTACGAAGAGGCCCAGGTGAATGCGTGGGCGCCAGAGTAGCGCGTCCCACGGCATGGATTGGCCGTCTCGGGTGGGCACGAGTCGTGCCAACATCTTGAAAAAGGTCGCCGCGGGAATTGCGGTGAAAGCGTCCATACTCACCGCGCTTCTGCGCCCCAGAATGACTTTTTCTGCAGGGAACACACCTGACCGAACCAGCACCCCGAAGAGCTCCTCCTCCGAAGGGAACCCGGAGAACTCTTCGTCGATCCCCGTCCTCGGATGGGTGGTTGCAGCAGCTATTTCGTCGATCACTGGCCATTCGACGCCGTGGTCGGGACTCAGCACGTTAGCCGTGCCGTACCATCGAGAATTCGCAACTTGGGCCACCAGCTCTTGGGGCAGGTGGAGGTCCCGGTGGCTGGCCGATTTGTCCCGGACCACAACTGCCACGAGTTCGGGGTGCTCTCGCTCTGCGTCTGCGTAGTCGACCTCGCGATCGAGTCCGAAAAGTTGTGAGACGGCGGCGTCACCCACGCGATCAAGGAGGTGGAGTTTCCAACCGAGCGCAGCCGCCGCGAAACGCATCG
>DASXLY010000128.1:0-30645 GCA_036495975.1 Occallatibacter sp.
CCTTCAGGGCTAAAGGCCGGGAACTGGATTGGCGAACTCAATGTACGGGCTAAAGCCCGTACCCTTCACGGCTAAAGGCCGGGAACTGGATTGTCGAACTCAATGTACGGGCTAAAGCCCGTACCCTTCACGGCTAAAGCCCGTACCCTTCACGGCTAAAGGCCGTACCCTTCACGGCTAAAGGCCGTACCCTTCACGGCTAAAGGCCGGGAACTGGATTGTCGAACTCAATGTACGGGCTAAAGCCCGTACCCTTCACGGCCAAAGCCCGTACCCTTCATGCCTGTCATGCTAAAGCCCGTACCCTTCAGGGCTGTCATGCTAAAGCCCGTAGCCTTCAGGTTCTCTGGTGCGGAGCCAGTGTCTTTTAGAATTGAGGAATGCAGTTTCTTACGCTTTCGCGGCGCCGGACGGATGCGTTTCCGGCAGAAGCTTTCACCGCCGAACTGGTCGCAGGAGAGGCTCAGCGAGTGAAGGAGTTGTACGCCGAGGGTATGCTTCGGCAGGTTTGGAAGCGGGGTGACACGCCGGGTGCCGTGATTGTGTGGGAGGCGGCAAGCGAGGCCGTGGTGCGAGATGCGGTGGCCAGTTTGCCGATTTTCAAGGCCGGAATGCTGGAACTGGTCGCCCTGGTACCGCTGGAACCGTACGCAGGTTTTGGACCGGCCAAATGAGCGCGAAGCGGCGGCTTTTCCTCACTCCCCGTTTAACGTCAACAGGTCGTACACTGTAGCTTCATTGTTCGGATCAAGGAGCATGTTCTTCTATGGCTTATCCCGCGAATTTCCGCTATACACGCGAGCATGAGTGGATTGGGCTCGACGGCAAAATTGGGACGATTGGAATTACTGATTACGCGCAGAACTCCCTGGGCGACATTGTTTATGTCGATGTGCCCAAGGTGGGTGACAGTGTGACGGCCAACAATTCGTTTGGGTCGGTGGAGAGCGTGAAGGCGGTTAGCGACCTGTACTCGCCGGTCAGCGGCACGGTTACGGCGGTGAACGAGGAGTTGAAGAACTCGCCCGACAAGCTCAACGAGGCTCCGCATGAGACCTGGATCATCAAGGTCGAACTCGCGGATCCGTCGGAGTTTGAGAAGTTGCTGGATGCGGCGGCGTACGAGAAGTTTGTTTCGGAAGAGACGGGGGCGTAGCCCCAGTTCACAGTCCTCAGTTCACAGTCGTCAGTTTTGGCTAGAGGCTGGCGGAATTCCTGCACAACTGAGAACTGATCACTGAAAACTGATGACTCGGTCCCGGAGGGACCATTATGCGTTATTTACCAAAATCTCCCGCCGAACGCGAGCAGATGCTCAAGGCTATCGGCGCCAAGGCTATCGACGATCTGTTTGCCATCATCCCGGCAGAGTACCGGCTCGCGCGCGATCTCGATGTGCCGCGCCAACTGGGCGAGAGCGAGATTGTTGCCTATTTCAAGGCTGCCGGCGAGAAGAACGCAACGGACTACGCCAGCTTTCTGGGCGCGGGCTGCTATCGGCATTACCGGCCGGTCATTATCGATTCCCTGGTGCAACGCGGCGAGTTTCTGACTTCATACACGCCTTACCAGCCGGAGATTACGCAGGGCACGCTGCAGGCGATTTTCGAATTTCAGACGATGATCGCCGAGCTGACCGGGATGGATGTGGCCAACGCCAGCATGTACGACGGATCGACTGGCGCGGCCGAAGCCGTGCTGATGGCAATGCGGGTTACGGGGCGACATAAAGCCGTGGTGGCGTCGACGGTGCATCCCGAGTACCGCGAGGTTCTGCATACGTATCTGCAATTCCGCGATCTGCCCACTACGGAGGTTGCCTATCTCGCAGAGACCGGGCGCGTTGATCTGGATGCGCTGGCGACCGCGGTGACCGAGGAGACGGCGGCGGTGCTGGTGCAGAGCCCGAACTTTTTCGGCGTGATTGAAGATATCCCGGCGATTGCGGAGATCGCGCACAAGAAGGGCGCGCTGTTGATCGTCTCGATTTCGGAGGCCATTTCGCTCGGAGTTGTGAGGCCACCGGTGGAGGCCGATATCGTCAGCATGGAGGCGCAGTCGTTCGGCGTTGCGCTCAGCTACGGCGGGCCGTTCTGCGGCGTAATTGCAGCCAAGGAGCAGTACCTGCGGCAGATGCCGGGGCGGCTTGCCGGGCAGACGGTCGACAGCAATGGGAATCGCGGATTTGTGCTGACGCTGTCGACGCGCGAACAGCATATCCGGCGTGAGAAGGCGACATCGAACATCTGCACCAACCAGGCGCTGGTGGCGCTGATGGCGACGATCTTCCTGACGGTTTATGGCAAGGAAGGGATTCGCGAACTGGCGGAACACAACCTGGCCAAGGCGCATTACGCCGCGAAGGCGTTGAGTGCGCAGCCGGGTACGAAGCTGCTGTTCAAAGATGCTCCTCGATTTCATGAGTTTGTGCTGCAGACGCAGGAGTCGCCGGCGCAGTGGAGCCAGCGGTTGCTGGACGAGAAGATTGTGGGCGGGATTGATTTGAGTCGCTGGTATCCGGAACTGAAGAACGCGACCCTGTGGTGCGCGACGGAATTGATGGCGCGGGAGACGATTGACCACGCGGCAAGGGTGCTGGCTGCGGCGCCGGTGGAGGCGTAAAGCGCTTTGAGGTGCTCGGATGACGAAACAGAAATTTCCGCCGCGCATCATGTACATCGAGTACAAGGGCGATGGTCTGCATGGAAGTGCAAGGATTGGGCGAGTGACATTCAGTCGAACGGGCGCGACCCTTCACTATGGCGGTAAGTCTTTGACGCGGGAATAGTGGAGAGCCTCGCTTTTTGAGGGTTACGGGCTTCAGCCCGTACGTTGCTTGATGGTTTCAGTTTTGGGGCTTTAGCCCCCTGAGGGTATGGGATGCGTCCAAGCCGCGAACAGGGCCAGAATCGAGACACTTCCTATTTTGTCTCAACGCAGACCGCGCGGCGTCAGCCTTTCTTCCGCCACGAGAGGTGGGCGAATCTTCTGAGTGAGACCATCGTTCATTACGACAACATTGGATATTGCCTGCATGCCTACGTGATCATGCCGGATCATGTCCATCTGCTGGTCACACCTGCGGATTCCCTGGAAAAGGCCGTGCAGCATTTCAAGGGCGGTTTTTCCTTCCGCGCAAGAAAAGAGTTCGCTTGGAAGGCTGACATCTGGCAGCCGGGTTTTACGGATCATCGGATTCGCGATGATGAGGATTGGAATCGGCACATTGAGTACATTCGCACGAATCCGATCAGGGCAAGGTTGGCTGTCGGCTATCCATATGTTGGTTTTCCAAGTCCGAATTTCCCTCAGGGGCTAAAGCCCCGCAGATTGGTTGAAGAGCAGGATGTACGGGCTGAAGCCCGTACCCTTCATGCTGAAGCCCGTACCCTTATGCTGAAGCCGGTACCCTTCATGCTGAAGACGGTACCCTTCAGGCTGAAGGCCGTACCCTTCGAGGGGAAGGTTCTTGGCTTGACGCAAAATTCAAAGGGGTTTATCGATGACAGGTTTAGGCAAGGTTCGGCCACATCAGACGCAGAACGAGGGGCTAGTTTTTGAGAAATCGGCGCCGGGGAAGCGCGGTTACAAGATGCCGCCGCTGGATGTGCCAGAGGTGAATGCCGCCGAGGTGCTGGGCGACGCGCATCGGAAGACTCCAGGGCTGCTGCCCGAGTTGAGCGAGATCGAGATCATTCGCCACTTCACGCGGCTGTCGACGTGGAACTACGCCATCGATCTAGGGATGTATCCGCTGGGTTCGTGCACGATGAAGTACAACCCGCGCGTGAATGAATACGTTGCGCGCATCGAGGGGCTGGCGGAAGCGCATCCGTATCGTCCGGAGTCGCTGGCGCAGGGGGTCCTCGAAATCATCGATCTGCTGCAGAAGTGCCTGATCGAGATCACCGGGATGGACACCATCACTCTGCAGCCGGCGGCGGGCGCGCATGGGGAGTTCACCGGGATCCTGCTGGTACGGGCGTGGCATGAGTCGAAGGGCAATCCGCGTCGCAAGGTCCTCATTCCCGATTCCGCGCATGGAACGAATCCCGCGACGGCGGCGATCTGCGGATACCAGGTGGAAAACCTCAAGTCGAACGCGCAGGGTGGGATCGATCTGGAAGCGCTGGCGCGGCAGGTGGATGAAGATACGGCAGCGCTGATGCTGACCAATCCTTCGACGCTGGGTGTTTTCGAAAACGAGATCCACAAGATTGCCGATATTCTGCATGCCAAGGGCGCGCTGCTCTACATGGATGGCGCGAATATGAACGCGCTGGTGGGGAAGGTGCGGCCGGGAGATTTTGGTGTGGATGTAATGCACCTGAATCTGCACAAGACGTTCTCGACGCCACATGGGGGTGGTGGGCCCGGGTCGGGTCCGGTGGCGTGCAAGAAGTTTCTGGAGCCGTTTTTGCCGACGCCGGTGTTGGCGCGAAAAGAAGGGACTAAGGGACCAGGGACCAGGGACTCAGGGACTGAAGCAACGGGTTCGCTGTATTGGGAGTATGAGCGGCCGCAGTCGGTGGGGCGGGTGCGGGCATTTTATGGCAACACGGGCATGTTCATCCGCGCGCTGGCGTACATTCTGGCCAATGGTCCGGATGGGCTGAGGCAGACGACTGAAGACGCGGTGCTGAACGCCAACTATATTCGCAAGAATCTCGAAGACCTTTACGAGTTGCCCTACAAGACGCCGTCGATGCACGAGGTGGTATTCAGCGACAAGCGGCAAAGGGCAAAGGGGACCACGACGGGCGACATTGCCAAGCGGCTGATTGACTACGGATTCCATCCATACACGGTGAGTTTTCCGCTGATTGTGCATGGCGCGCTGATGATTGAGCCGACGGAGAGCGAGTCGCTGGAGGAACTGGATCTTTTCATCCAGGCAATGCGCTCCATTGCGCAGGAGGTTGAGGAGACGCCGGATCTGGTGAAATCGGCGCCGCACTCCACGCGGGTCTCGCGTCTGGATGAGGTTCAGGCAGCGCGCAAGCCCATCTTGCGCTGGCGGCCGGGGCAATAGCACCGAGCGCGTGTCCCGGTTGACCGGCTATCGGTGACAAGTTCGGTCGTCGTCGGCGACGGCGCATCGCAGATCTGCAGATCGGTGTTTGATGCGTAAGTTCCTGTGTTCGCATGTGAAGCGGGCGAGAATAGAGGCCGGGTGACTCGTGAAGGTAACTTTCGCGATGTGACTTTCTCTCTGTGCGAAGTTACCGCGAGAGGCCCCAAAGCCCTATCTTTTCTGCACATTTCCGTTGCTTTTGAATTGGATGAAACCGGATAATCGGTCATCCAGAGTTGTTTCCGTTCGGGCCTGAAATTCTGCAGAATAGCATCCGTACTGAGATGCACTGCCATCTGCGGATCGATTGTGCAATGGAGGTCTCCAGTGAAATGGTTCCATAATCAGCGAGGGCAGGTCCCGATGAGGGCTTTCTTTCAGACGATCAGGAAGAAGAGCATCCAATTTACACGGAACGAAGGCGGGCAAACTCTGGTCCTCACGGTTCTGAGCATGTCCATATTGCTCGGCTTTGTAGCTTTCGCAACCGATGCGGGACTCATGCTGCACCAGAGAAGAATCGCGCAGTCGGTCGCCGACAGCGCAGCAATTGCCGGTGCATTTGAAGCATTGTATGAAGGCAGCCCTACGACCATAACGAATGGAATATGGAATGCGGCCTCCCATGACGCCACGTTGAACGGCTTCACACCAGGGGGATCGAACGGGGTAGTCAACTCGACGAACGGGGTTAGCCTGAGCCTTGCGATAAGTCCGAATATCGGGGTCGCACCCTTCAACGCCGCCGGTTATGTGCAGGCGACGGTGGCGATGAATACGAACACGTTCTTCATGAATGTGTTCGGATTCCACACCATCAATGTCACCGCGACGGGAATTGCATCGAATGTGCTCCAGGCTTCGGGCTGCTTCGATATTCAGAATAGCGGCAACCATGCCGATCCTGCGGGATCAATGGGTGGAAGTTCCGAAGTTTTCGGGCTAACTTGCGGTGTAACGATCAACGGCAACGTGGACATGGGAGGAAACTCCAATATAGACGCCAAATACGTCGCCGCCTCGGGCACTATTTCGAACCAAGGCAGTTCCAGCGTTACCGGCACAGAGACCCAGGGGGCTCCTCCTACGAACGACCCCTTACCGCAGCTTCAGCAGACCGCGGATCAACCTACGGTCAACACTGCCAACGGAACTTGCACCGCGCCTTCCGGTAGTGGGATGAGCTGCGTTTATAACTACCTCAACGGGAATCTCAGCGGCACCGTCAACCTGAATTCGAATACGGTTTATGTTTTCGACAACAACGTCACCAATACGTGCGGCAACGGAAGGCAAACTAGCCCGTGCGTCAGCGTCAGCGGTACGGTAACGGGGACGAATGTAACGCTGTACTTGCAAAACAACCTTGAATTCGACTTCGATCAAAACGGAACCTTGTCCCTTACCGCGCCTGCCCCGCCAAGTGGCTCAACATGCGCGCTAAGCGCGAACCCGCTTTGTGGAGTCCTGATCGACGCGCCTACGGACGGCAGCGTCGGGGGCACATATACCTGTTCGACAGGAAGGGGGAACAACAACGGCAACCCCGGGGAATTGTATTTCGATTTCGGAAGCAGCACCACGACCATGACCGGAGTCATCTACGCGCCCTATATGCAGCTTTTTGTTCAGGACCAAGGTGCAAGTACGACCCTGAATGACGACGTGATTATCGGCAATTTCTGCTCGCAAGCCGCGACTATCAGAATAAACGGGTTGAGCCCATCCCTTTCGCCCCTTACAAAAATCGGGCTGGTGTATTGATCAAACTATTCGTGATTGTTGGTTGGAGGAGTGAGTACGATGAAGCATCGATTCAATGACAATAGCGGGTCAGCCCTGGTTGAGATAGCCTTGGCGTCGCCGCTTTTCCTGCTCATGGTACTGGGTGCCTTTGAATTGGGACGAGTTGCACATTTCGCCGTTGAAGTGCAGAACGCGGCGCACGCCGGAGCGACCTATGGGAGCCAGAACTCTGGCGCCGCTGGAACGGCGAGTCAGAGTGCGGTAACGCAAGCGGCACAAAATGACGCACCGGACATTGCCGGTCTGACGGCGACGCCCGGCAACGCCTGCGTTTGCGAGACACTCACGACCGGCAGTGATCCGACGTACTCCCCAAGCAGCGGAACCGTGAGTTGCAGTGATCCGACCATCACGGCCTGCTCAGGGTCGAGCAGCACAGTCACCTATCGCATAGTGAGTTACGACACAGTCACCACCCAGGCAACCATCAATCCTATATTCAATGTGTCGGGTCTTCCAGGTTCCTACACACTGCACGGATATTCTGCGATGAGGGTGCTTCCAAATTGAAAACTCAAGGCACAATTCGACTGCAGCAAAACGCGCTTCTATTGAGACGTCTATTACGCGACGAACGCGGCGGCTCCCTTGTCGAGACCGCACTTTCCTTTTTGCTCATGCTGCTGCTCATGTTCGGTGTGATTGAGGGTTCTCTGGCGGTGTATTCTTACCATTTTTTGGCCAACGCCGCACATGAGGGCACCCGGTATGCAATCGTCCGCGGAGGAGGCTGGGGTTCCGCTTGCACTGGATACGCCTCCTCGGGTTGCATTGCAAGCACGACAGACGTAGCGAACTATGTTGCCAGCCGGAACTTCCCCGGGGTCAATATCGTCGCAGCGAACGTTTGTGTGCAATATCTGACCGCTACGCCGGGAAGCGCAACGTCGGCATGCACTGCGTCCACGACAAACACGAACAATCGTCCGGGAGACATCGTACAAGTCACAGTCAACTACCCATTCAAGCTCAGTATCCCTGGGGTTCCCCTGCGCACAATCAATATGGCGAGCACTTCGCAGATGGTCATCGCCAATTAAACCCATCGTGGTCGCACCTAACCCCGCAGTGAGGTGACGTGTTTCCCGATGGAATGTTCACCGAAGTGTCCGTATCTTATTGATCCTGATTCCCAGTATGCCTGTGCTGCCCAGGCGCAGGTCCACAATGTCGAGCATCCGGCAAGTTGTCATCGCTAATTAAAATCCCATCGTAGTCCGTACGTTACCCCGGGGTAATGTCCCTGTTGCCCGATTGTGGGGTAATGTGCCCTCGGTAATTCGTATCTTATTGATTCTGCGGGACCGTCGTAACCCCTTAAGTAATTAACCCGTTAGTGGCATTGTTCCTCTCAAGAAACAGGGAGAAAGTGTCATTGTCAGGCGTGGTTGCGGGCGCCCACGGTCCAATGACCCGGTAACGGTACGCCGAGGTTAAAGGGGTCGAAAACCTCGCCGATTCGCCTGACCGACAGGAACCCTCCTGAGCTCACCCTGCCGACGGGACCCGACGGTGCGAATGTAAGCGCACGAACTTGATCGATTGCACTGGATCACCCCTGCGAGCGCGACCCGTCGCCGGGGAACCCCGATGGAGGTAGTGGATGAGATTTCTTCGCGACGAAAGTGGACAGGTCCTGGTGATGACGCTGGTCTGCATGGGTGTGCTGTTGGGCGCCCTGGGCCTGGCGATCGATGTGGGCTTGCTGTTTCATGCCAGGCGCAATATGCAGACGGCGGCGGATGCTGCCGCGATGGCTGCCGCGACGGAACTGTACTACAACGGCGTGACCAACGTGAACGCCAAGGCGTACGCCGCAGCCAAGGCCAACGGAGTCGACAATACGGTCGCGGCAAACACCGTGATGGTGACGCCCTCTCCGACGCTTCCCGGCGGTTTTGCATGCGCATCCTGTGTTGAGGTGCAGCTGGCCAAGCCGAACCCGACGATATTCATGCAGATGCTGGGAAGGGTAATGTTTCACCAGAGCAGCAATTACAGTTCGATCAATGTGTCGGCAATGGCGGTGGCCGGAGCGCCGGGCGCTCAGCAGAATTGCATGTTTGTGATGGATCCGCACGCCTCGAGTTCACTCTGGATCCATGGTGCGGGCTCCATCAATGCGCCGAATTGCGGCGTTTATGTCAACTCGGACGATCCCGGCGCACTTTGCGTGACGGGCAACGCGGGAAAGTCAACCTTTTCGCAGGTTGACGTCCACGGAGGTCAGGGCAGCGGCAATTGCAAAGGGGATCCGGGGCCACCCGTCTATCTGAACGGCGGGGTCGAGAGCCTTCCTGCCGCGTGGCAGGGCATCCCTTCTGACCCGAGAGCCAATTGCCCCAGCGTCACCGACACAGCGAGTCTCACTGGGACGGTCGCTGGGCCTGGGTATGGCAACTATCAATGCTATGCCAACGGCACCTGCACCGCGACCACGACAACGAAGAAGGGCGTGACGACGACGACGGTCAGCTGCAACCCGGTAACGGTCAGCAGTGCGACGCTGGGCGCAGGAATCTATGTCTTCGAGACCGGGGTAAAGATCACCGGCGCCACTACGATTGGGGGCCCCGGCGCCACCGCTGGCGCGACCGTTATTGTTGCCGGCAACAGTAGCACCGGCAACCTGGATGGCGGAGTCTACGACAGCGGGACAGCGACGACTTTTTACGATTATGCCCCTCAGAGCGGCACCTATAACGGAATTGCGATCTACCAGCCTTCAGGGGACACTCAGCAGTTGACGCTGCAGTTCGGGAGCGGCAGTTCGATCTTTAGCGGAGCCGTGGTTGCCCCGGGAGCAGCCGTGGATCTTCATGATCAAGGGGGCGCAGTAAACGCCACGGTCCTGGTGGTGGGTCAAGCTTACATCAATGGCAAGGTAAACCTGACCAACTACAGTACCTACAACCCGATTACGACACCTCTCAAGCACATCTCGTTGGTTGAATAGGAGGAGGACCATGATGATGCAATGGTTCAGACACAACGAGCAATCGAAGGCAGTGCGAGGGGAAGAAGGGTCGGCGCTGGTGGAACTGGCACTTTCGCTGCCGATGCTTTGCCTCATGCTGCTGGGCGCGGCCGAGTTTGCCAAGATTGCTTACGCGTCGATTGAAGTATCCAATGCGGCCCACGCGGGCGCCGTCTATGCAGCGAGTACTGTAGGCGCGTCGACCGATACTCCCGGCATCGGCAATGCCGCGACCGCCGATTCGGGAAATATGGGCGGCGCAGACGCGGTTTCGGTAACGTCTGTTACCACGTCCTGCGTCTGCTCGAACACCGCGTTCACGCCCACAAGCTGCTCAGACAATTCAACCTGCTCCGATAACAACTCGGCGATGATCACGACGGTGACGGTCACGACGCAGGCTACGTATTCGCCGCTTATCCGTATTCCCGGAGGAGCGCTGAAATTCACGTTGCAAGGGCAATCCTCACAGGTGGTATCAGCCCAATGAGCAAGACACCGTCACATCTGGTTAAGAAGCTTGCAGACAAGCGGCGATTCTCCGCGGCGATGGGAGAAGAAGGCGGATCGCTGGTGGAGATGGCGCTTTCGTGCCTGATCCTGATCCCGATTCTGTTCGGGATTGTTCAGCTGTCGATTGGGCTTTACTGCTTTCATTACGCTGCTGACGCGGCGCGGGAGGCCACGCGGTGGGCAATCGTCCGCGGGGCAAGCTGCAACACCAATTTTGGTACAGCGTATTGTTCTCCGACGGACGCCAAGGCAGCCGGCGCAACCGGAAACGACATAGCACAGTACGTAAGAGGACTGGGATACCCCTACTCCGGAGCTCTGACTACAACGACGAAATGGTGCGTCGCTAGCGCGAGCACTCCCGCAACGTGGAGCTCGTGCTCCACGAACCAGGACAATGAACTCGGGAACCAGGTACAGGTGACGGTTTCGTACGCGTACCCGCTTGTTATTCCATTCGTTAAGACGAACACGCTGAATGTCAGCAGCGTCTCCAGCATGACGATTTTGCAGTAGGACAGGGACCAAGGACTTAGGGACCAGGGGCTTAGGGAATGCCCCGGACCACCAAACCCGTCCAAATCGTCGTTAGAAAATCCGGAACGGAGACCGCGCAGCGGTTACCAGTCATTACCAATGGCTGTTGCATCCGTGCAATATTGCGGCACTTAAGTAATCGTAAAGTAATTAAATCCTCTTGTTCTGAACAGAACGGACTTCCTAGAATTCAACTCACGTCACCTGCTCTTTCGGGCTACCGCAGAAGTTTCCGCGATGCGCGGTCGTTTTGTTTGCGTTGAGATTCTGATTCTGGCTTGAGTTAAATTCCGTTGCTCTGAAGGAAGTCCATGAAAATTCTTCGCGACGAAAACGGGCAAACCTTTGTATTAACAGCCCTTTGTATGTCAGTGCTCCTTGGCTTTATGGGGTTGGCGTTGGATGTGGCGCTGGCCTACCACGCCAAGAGAAACCTGCAAACTGCCGCAGATGATGCTGCGATTGCAGCAGCGCTGAACTATCAGTACGTGGTAAGCGGAGATCCGACAACCGCGGCCCAGACGGCTGCGGCGAAGAACGGGATCTCGAGCTCGTACGTGACCGTCAATTCAAACCCGACAACTGGTTACCATCAAGGCATTGGCTTTTTTGAAGTAGTCGTCGCTAAACCGCAGGCTACGTTTTTTGCTAAAGTCCTTGGATATCCGTCGTTCACAGTTGCCGCCCGAGCGGTAGCGGGTGTCACGCCTGCTTCGTCCTGCATGTACATTACGAATCCCAGGGATGCCGACACGTTCAAGATCAAGGGCAACGCAACGGTCACGGCAACGAACTGCGGCATCCAAGTGAACTCAACCAGCGGGTCAGCATTTTGTGACGGTGGCAGCGCATCAATCGCCGCGACATATGTGCGTCTGGCAGGTGGGCAGGACACCGGGGGTGGATGCAACAAGGCGCCGGGGTCTACCGTGTTTAGCGGATATGCTTCTTCTAACGATCCATTTATCAATAAGCCCTGGCCGCCGTCGAGCGCTTGCTCTTCAGCCAATGGCGATCTGGTTACTGTCAGCGGCTCGACAGCTATCACAAGTTCGACAACATTGCCCTCTAAATCCTATACCGCAGGCGACGGCACCACCTACCAGCTGACGTGCTTCAACAACACCTCGAGCGGCGGCAGTCCCGTAGTCCTCGATGGGTCAACTACCCCGTTAACCCTGGGCACGGCGGGACAAGGGCAGATTTTCCTGTTCGAAAATGGTGTCACGATTAACGGACAGGTGACCGTTAACGGAACGATCGACAACTACCAAGGCTCGTTCAGCAACCAGAACGGGAATCTCACGATCACGGCTCCGGCCAGCAAGTCTCTGACCTATAACGGGCTCGCCCTTGTGCAGCCGAGCACCAATACGACCGGGGGTTGCCAGGACGGCAGTCTGAATAATTACGTAAACGGTTTTTCCCCCCATCCGCCCTGCCTTCAGGTCCAGTTCGGCTCAGCCAACGAAGATCTCAACGGCTATATTTACGCGCCAACAGCGGTTACTTACCTCCAAGACCAGGGGGGCGGCGTAACCGCAGCCGGCGTTGTTTCATACGACATGTACATAAACAGCAAACTGACCATCGACAACAGCTATAACGACGCACATCCAGCGACCACGCCGCTGTCGAAAGTGACGCTGGTTGAGTGACAGGAGAACGACGATGACTTTTGGAATGGCTAAACTCCGGAGATGGTCGAAGGGATTGCGTGGCAACAGCGGGCAGGCGCTGGCGGAGACCGCTTTTTCGCTTCCACTTCTGCTTGTGATGCTGCTAGGCGCATTCGAACTGGCACGCACGGCTTACATTGCAACCGAGGTTACAAATGCAGCCCGTGCCGCGGCCCAGTACGGAGCGATGAACGGAGGCGGGTTTCTGGATTCATCGGGGATGCTCGCCGCCGCGAATGGGGACGCCGGCAACCTGGGTGGCAGTGTGCAGTGGGCTTCGGGTTACCCCAATGTTTCCTGCTCTTGCAGCGGAACGGGGACAGCAAGTTGCGCGGCGGGCGCAGATCCATCGGGTTGTACCACGTCGCAGTTGATGGTTACCGTGAATGTTCAGGTGAAATACGCCGTGACCCCAATGTTTCGCGTTCCGGGACTACCGACGAGCTACACGGTTTACGGCTCTGCGTCGCAAGGGCTGCTGCAGTGAAGGAAATGAAGATGGAAAGATTTGGAAGCGATGATTCGGGGCGATCTGACGCCGAGGCCGCCAATCGGCGAGCAAGCACTGTCAGGCGAATTGCACGCGAAGATGGCGCCATGCTTGTAGAAACCGGGATTGCAGCGGCGTCGCTGCTGATGGTGCTATTCGGCATAATCGAGATTTGCCATCTACTTTATTCCTATAACTACGTATCTAACGCTGCCCGGGATGCTACGCGGTACGCGATGCTTCGCGGCCCGAATTCCTGTACTGATGCGACGAATACCCCATTTCCAGATTGTGGGCTGAGTCCGACGAAGTTCACGTCGACGACAGATCCCACAAAGAATCCGCTTCTGAACTATGTGGAATTGATGGGGTACCCCGGTCTCTCCGCGAGCAACACGTCAATGGATGTGAATTTTCTTGTGGCTACGAAGACCTCAGGCGGACTGACGACCTGGGCAACCGATTCCAGTTGCTCAAGCACTTCAGATTCGGATTCCAACGGGAACGCCTGCAACAACGTCGGTAACATGATCCACGTGAAGGTGACGTACCAATTCCCTCTGAACGTGCCGTTTTGGAAGCGAATGACAGTACCGGTTACCAGTACCTCGCAACTCATGATTTCAGAGTAGTGATGTTGCTGGTTTCCCAGGTCTCAGCCCGATCGCCTGCGAATGACTGAGTGTTCAGCTTTTGCGGCGTCATTCTTTATACTGCTGAGGTTGGCCCCTTCTCGTTGAGTTGGGGCCATCGCGTTTTTGGGGGACCGAAATTCGAGCGCTGCCTTGATTCTCCACATACCTGCGCTGCGATTCACAAGGGATCCTCCGAGGAGCTTCGCCCTACACTCTAGGGTATGGCCACCCTGCCTGATGTAAGTTCCCTTGATGCGGGACTTCCCGCGAATATCGATGCCGAGAAGACCATTCTCGGCGCCATTCTGCTCGACAACGCCGCCCATGCCGAGGCGGCGGAGCGGCTGGAGTCCGACGACTTCTCGCTCGACTCACACCGACGAATCTTCCTGCGCATGACCGAGCTGATGAACGAGCAGCGGGCGGTCGACATCGTCACTCTCTCGAACGAGCTGTCGCGCTACAAGGAGATTGAATCGGTGGGCGGGGTGGCCTACCTGGCGTCACTCACCGAGGGCCTGCCGATGCGGCCGGTGATTGAAGACTACATCCGCATCGTTAAGGACAAGAGCCTGCTCCGCAAGCTGATGCTGATCTGTTCCGCGGCAATCGCGCGGGCGGCGGACCAGAGCGAGACGGCTCTCGAGGTGCTGGATTCTGCCGAGTCGCAGCTGCTCGAAGTCAGCGAGAAGGGGATTGTTCGCGGGCTCGAACCACTGGACATGATCGTCCAGAACTCGTTTGGGTCGATCGACAATCTTTACAAGCAGAGCCGCGAGGTGACGGGGCTGGCAACCGGATTCACGAAATTGGACCAGCTGACGAGCGGTCTGCAGAAGGGCGAATTGGTCATCATCGCGGCACGTCCCTCGATGGGGAAGACTGCATTTGCTATCAACATCGCCGAGAATGCGGCAATTCAGAGCAAGGCGGTGGTGGCGGTATTCAGCCTGGAAATGAGCAAGGAGTCGCTGCTGCGACGCATGCTGGCCTCGCAGGCGTGGGTGGACCAGCGCAAGTTGCAAACCGGTTTTCTGGGACGCGAAGACCAGCAGAAGCTGCAGAGCGCGCTGGAACAGCTGATTGAATCCCGCCTGTTTATCGACGACAGCGCGGGCATTTCGCTGGCCGAGATGCGTGCCAAGGCGCGACGGTTAAAGCAAACGGTCGGAGGTCTGGATCTGATCGTGGTGGACTATCTTCAGCTGATGTCGGCGACACTGCCGTCGGCTGGTGGCAAGCGATACGAGAACCGGACCCAGGAAGTGTCAGCAATCTCGAGGGGGTTGAAGGCACTGGCCAAGGAGATGGAGGTGCCGGTAGTGGCGCTGTCACAGCTTTCGCGCGCCAGTGAACGGCGCGGCGACGATAAGCGCCCGATGCTGAGCGATCTGCGCGAGTCGGGTTCCATCGAACAGGATGCCGACGTGGTGATGTTCATTCATCGCGAGGCCTACTACAACCGCACGGAAGAGATGAGTGAGTCGGATCGCGCCAAATCCGAGATCATCATTGCGAAGCAGCGTAATGGTCCGACGGATACGGCGGTTTTGAACTTCGTCGCGAAGTTCACGCGATTCGACAACGCGGACGTCACACACGACGTTTAGGCGACCATTGCAGCACAGTTTGTGACACTCACGATAGCGTCACAAGACGCCATTTGCGCGCCCTGGGCCTGGTTTATCTATTGACCATGAGCCGGGTCTCGCAAGGATTCTTTGGGCTTAACTCTGCCTCGCGGCAGCGGCGTCTCGAAGCGAGGCGAACCCCACTAGAGTGTGTTTCAAAAGCCGCCTTCCTCGATGAAAGGCAAACGCGCTCTGGCGCAGGGCTATTTGAGGCAGTGCGGGTATTTCGTGAGGCTCGAGGGAATCGCTGGTGGATTTATCAGCGAGAGCGCTTTCCTCTTCTGGCGCATGCGCCGGTGATCCTGGCATTCAGCTTGTCTGCTGTTTCGTACTCGGCTCTTTTGCGAGGCGCGCATGGCCTGCCGGGATGGAAGCCATGTCTGGTCGCGTTCCTCAGCTCGGTGCTGTCGTTTCTGCAACTCAGGTTGGCCGACGAATTCAAGGATTTCGAGGAGGACTCGAGGTATCGGCCTTATCGGCCGGTGCCGCGCGGGCTGATTACGCTGCGCGAATTGGGATGGCTGTGGTGCGGGTGTATTCTCGCGCAGTTTGTGCTGTGTATCTTGCTCGCGCCGCGGTTGCTGGTGCTGCTCGCGATCACGTGGGCCTATCTCGGTCTTATGACCAAGGAGTTTTATGCGCGGCGGTGGCTGAAGGCCCGACCGATGGTTTACATGATTTCGCACATGGGAATCATGCCGCTGGTCGACTTCTATGCGACTGGTTGCGACTGGGCGCCTGTTGGCCATGTCCGGCCGCCAGCGGGGCTGATGTGGTTCCTGCTGGTCAGTTTTCTGAATGGCATGGTGGTGGAGATTGGGCGGAAGATTCGTTCGCCGCAGGACGAAGAGCAGGGGGTTGAGACCTACAGCTTTCTGTGGGGACGCAAAACGGCGGTGCTGGCCTGGTTGGGCATCATGATTGCGACCGCGGTTCTGGCATGTGTTGCCGCGGTCTCGATCGGATTCGTTATGCCGGTGCTGATCATCCTTTCTGCCGCGATTGCGATTGCTGCAGTGCTCAGCTACAGATTTCTTCGCGCATTTGGCCCGGGGCAGGGGAAGCATTTGGAAATCATGGCGGGTATCTGGAGCCTTGTGCTCTATCTCAGTCTCGGTGTGGCGCCGCTGGCGCTGCGTTGGTGGAGGCTGGTGTGACGTGCATTGTTCGCAGAGGCTCGAGGGAGGAAATGGGCGGGAAAGCTTCTGCGCTCTCGCGTCTGGAGCTAGCCGGATTGCCGGTTCCTGCCTGGTTTGTGGTTTCGCCTGCGGCGTTTGTAGGTAGTTTGTCGACCGAGCAGGAGGCGCTTTGGTTATCGGGTGACGGGCGTGGACTGCGAGATGCGATTGCGGGGCTGGAGGCCAGTGTTGACGTTGCGAAGGAGATTTGCGGTGCGATCGCTACGCTCAAGGGAACGCGATTCGCGGTGCGCTCGTCGGCAGTGGATGAAGACTGCGCCCGGGATTCGTTTGCGGGGCAATTGGCGAGTTATCTCTTTGTCGAATCCTGGGATGTTGGTCGCCGGGTAGCGGATGTGTGGCGATCCGGCTTCAGCGAGCAGATTGTCGAATATCGGAGGCAACGCGGATTAGCTCCGTGCCCATCGAGCGCGCCTGCGGTCCTGGTGCAGGAGATGGTGGACGCGGACAGCGCGGGGGTGGCCTTCAGTGCCGATCCGGTCAGCGGCCGCGCCGGCTTGGCGATCGTGTCGGCGGTTTTCGGGTTGGGCACGGCGCTGGTTGGCGGGGAGGCTGACGCGGACTTGTTTGCGGTGAATCGAAGCGGGGTGCTGAAGAAACGAATGGTCGCGCACAAGGAGGTGGGGCACAGTTTTTCCGCGCGGGCTGATGGCGGTGTCGAGGCCGTTGAGGTGGAGGAGAGTCTGCGCGATGCGCCGGTATTGAGCGATGAGCAGGCGGTCGCGGTCGCGGATTTGGCCCGCCGGTCAGCTTTGGTGTTCGGACGACCGCAGGATATCGAGTGGGCGTTCAAACGCGACAAGCTCTTCCTGCTTCAGTCGCGGCCCATTACCACACTCGAAAACATGCCTGATCCCGATGGCGTTCTGAATATCTGGGACAACAGCAACATCATCGAGAGTTACAGCGGCGTGACCACTCCGCTGACGTTTTCATTCGCCCGCTACATTTACGAGGGAGTCTATCGCGAGTTCTGCCGGATTCTACGCGTGCCGGAACGAAAGATCGCCGCCAATGAACAGACCTTTGCCGGGATGCTGGGATTGATCCAGGGGCGGGTTTACTACAACTTGTTGAATTGGTATCGTGTGCTCGCGCTGTTGCCGGGATTCACGTTCAATCGCCGGTTTATGGAACAGATGATGGGAGTGCGTGAGAATCTGCCGGACGAGGTTGCCACCGGCCTGGCATCGGCTTCGCGCAAAGAGCGCATCACCGATGCATTTCACCTAGTAGGGATGATCGTGGCACTGGTCCGGAATCTGATTCTGCTGGAGAACAAGATAGCGGTCTTCCGGGTTCGACTCAATCAGGCGCTAAGTGAACCTTCGCCACCCCTGAGCCAGATGCGTCTGGACGAGTTGACGGCGCACTACGGGCAATTGCGCGACACGCTGCTGACCCACTGGGATGCGCCGCTCATCAATGACTTCTTCGCGATGATCTTCCACGGTGCTCTGCGGAAGGCCACGATGAAGTGGCTGAATGACGCGGACGGAACACTTGCCAACGATGCTATTCGTGGTGAGGGCGGGATGATCAGCGCGGAACCGGCGGCGCGTGTCCGTGCACTGTCGGCAATCGCATCCGGTGATAAGGGATTCGTCCGGACACTTTGTGAGGGTTCGGTTGAGGAGGCGTTGGCGGCAATTGCTGCTCATCCGGATTTTCAACTCTTGTATCAGGAGTATCTGAATGAATTTGGCGATCGGTGCCTTGAGGAGTTGAAGCTTGAGAGCGAGTCGCTCGATGAGAATCCGCTGGTATTGTTGCGCAGCGTAGGTGCGCTGGCAGCTGCGGATCACGTGGAGAAGGGCCACAACTCGCCGACAAGAACTGCGTGCGAAGACGCCGAGGCGGCGATAGAATCTCGGCTCAGACATGATCCCTTGAAACGGACACTGCTGTTCTGGATCTTGCGCAATGCGCGAAGGAGGGTTCGGCAGCGGGAGAACCTTCGTTTTGAGCGCACCAGGCTCTTTGGCCGAGTGCGCCGTATTTTCAGGGAGTGCGGAAAGCGCCTTTACGCCTGCGGCATTTTGCAGAGGACCGAGGATGTTTTCTATCTCGAGGTGGAGGAGATTCTTGCGTTTGTAAACGGGAAGGCAGTTACTGCGGATCTCGGTGCGCTGGCCACATTGCGCAGGTCAGAATTTGAACGCTACAAGGCGGCGAACGCACCGCCGGATCGCTTTGAAACTCGCGGCGCCGTGTATTGCACTCAGAAGTACACCAGGTCCAATCACAAAGCCGAACCTTCGGAAGCGTCTGAACAGCGGGCGGGGATCGGCTGCTGTCCCGGGGTTGTGCGCGGCGAGGTCTGCGTCGTACTGGACCCTCGCAATGCTCAGTTGCCGGCCGGACGCATTCTGGTCGCGGAACACACCGATCCGGGGTGGATCATGCTGTTTCCATCGGCCACTGGCTTGCTGGTCGAACGAGGGAGCCTGTTGTCGCACTCGGCGATTGTGGCGCGCGAGCTCGGAATTCCGGCAGTTGTGTCGATTCGCGGGCTCACGCGATGGTTGCGTGACGGAGACATCGTGGAACTGGACGGTGCTCGCGGAACGGTGCGTCGGATTGCGAGAGGAGAGGTTCATGAACAGTGAGGCGGAGCAACATGCAGACTTCTCGCGGATTCGTTATGCGCAATGCTGGGAAGACGCGGATGTCCTGGTTGAGGCGCTTGCACCCGGTCCTGGGAAACGATGCCTTTCAATCTGCAGTGCGGGAGACAACACGCTTGCGCTTCTGGCTCGCTCGCCGGATCACGTTCTCGCCATCGATCTGAGTCCGGCTCAACTCGCGTGCCTGGAGTTGAGGATGGCGGCATATCGCGCGCTTCAACATGACGAATTGCTGGCGCTGATGGGATCGAGGCAGTCAGACGATCGGCTGCGGCTCTACCGGAAATGCGGTGAGTATCTTTCGAGATCGACCGTGGAGTTCTGGGATGAGCGCAGGGGCATGATCGCCAATGGGGTCGGGTCCTGCGGAAAATTCGAACGCTATTTCGCGCTGTTTCGAGAGCTTGTGCTTCCCCTTGTTCACTCGAAGCGGTGTGTTCGTGAATTACTACAGCCCAAATCGCGTGACGAGCGGCTCACGTTCTACCGCAGTGAGTGGGACAATTCGCGCTGGCGTCTGCTCTTTCGGACTTTCTTTTCGCGGCGCATGATGGCAGCGCTTGGGCGCGATCCAGCGTTCTTCCGGTATGTGCAGGGATCGGTTGCGGAACGGATCCTTGAGCGCACCTATCATGCGGTGACGGAGCTGGAGCCCGCGGGGAATCCTTATTTGCATTGGATTCTGACTGGGCGTCATGAGGGTGTACTTCCTTTCGCGCTGCGCGAGGAAAATTTTGAAGCGATTCGGCGCAACCTGGACAGACTGGAGCTGCGGCTGGGCGCAATCGAAGATCTCACTCCCGATCAGGGCGCTTTCGATTGTTTGAATCTCAGCGACATCTTCGAATACATGTCGGAGGAAAACTATGCGCGTGAGCTGGACCGGATTCTGGCCATCGCGCGGCCTGGGGCGCGGCTGGCCTATTGGAACATGCTGGTTCCGCGTAGCCGGCCGGAGCAATTTGCGGAGAGGCTGGAACCGTTGACTGAGTTAAGCAATCGCCTCTTTGCACAAGACAAGGCTTTCTTCTATTCAGCGTTCATCGTGGAGCAAGTGAGATGACGCGTACCGATCTACTTGGCATCGCTGTCGTTCTGGGAATTGCATTGGCCATGCTGGCCATCCTGGGACTGTGGGGCCGCAAGCTTCCGGATGCCGAAGGGATGCGGAAGGTCGCACACCTTGGCACCGGGGTTCTTGCCTTGTCGTTTCCATGGGTGTTTTCTTCTCTGGAGCCGGTGCTGGTGGTGTGCGGCCTTTCCGTCGCGGTCCTGGTAATGGTGTCCGCGGTGCCATCGGTTCGATCGCGGCTGGGCAGCAGCCTCTACTCCGTGGATCGGAGTTCGCGCGGGGAGTTTTACTTTCCGATTTCGGTCGCTTTGCTCTATTGGCTTTCGGGCGGAGACAGGCTGCTCTACATGATTCCGATTCTGATTCTCACGTTTGCCGATGCGGTTGCCGCGATTCTCGGCACGATCTACGGCAGGGTTTCGTATGAAGGAGTCGGCGGAAAAAAGAGCGTGGAAGGTTCAGTGGCCTTTTTCACGGTTGCTTTTTTTGCGGTTCATGTGCCGCTGTTGCTTTTCAGTCACCTGGGCAGGGGGCAGACGCTGCTGGTGGCGCTTGATATTGCCCTGGTTGTCACTTTGTTGGAAGCAGTGGCGTGGCGCGGCCTGGATAACATTTTCATTCCGCTTGGCGGCTTTCTGTTGTTGCACATCTACACGGCGATAAGCGTGCGTGAGCTGATTTACCGGTTCATTGCAGCCACGGTGCTGGTGACAGGCGTTCTGCTGTACCGCTCGCGAACCACATTGCAGGCGAGTGCGCTGATTGCATCGGCTCTCGCGCTCTATGCCTCCTGGGGCGCAGGCGGATGGCGGTGGTTCGTGGCGCCGGCTATTCTTTTCGCGTGCTACTCGTTGTTCGGTCCCGAGGATGCGCTGCAGAGCGTGCGCAGGGACAGTGTTTACGCAGTGGCCAGCGTTGCAGCGGCAGGACTGTTCTGGTTGTTCCTTGCCAAGGTGAACAACCTTGCCTACCTGATCTTTCCGTACACGGTTGCATATACCGCGCATCTTGCGATTCTCGGCTGGACACTTGGCGTGCTTCGCGATCCATCTCAGAAAGCCTGGCATCGAGGGCCGCTGGTACTGATCAAGTCGTGGCTGCTGATCTTTGTTCCGTACATCTGGATCGAGGGAGCAACCATTGTCGCGGTTGAGCATGCGCTGGCAGCTCTTCTTTTCTGCTGCGTGACGTTTACGGTGTTTTGCATGATCGAAAAAAGACATCACGGGCTCTATGCGGATGACGGATGGCGATGGCTGCGACAGGCCGGACTGGTTACGTTATTCACTGCGCCGCTGGTTTTTCAATGGGGTCCCCGATGAGGATTGTGGAGTGCACGACGGCGGAGCAGAGGGAAGCTATTTCCCAGTCAGGCATGTTGGCACCATTCGATGCTGCGCAATTGCGTAGCCATGCAGCCGATGTTCACCTGTGTGTGCTCGGGGCGGGCGGCGAAGCGCAAGCGCACTGTTCGCTCTGGTGGAAGCGGACGGCGGAGCTTTCGGGGCACACGGTTGGGGTGATCGGGCATTTTGCTACGACGGATGAAGAGGCGGCAGCAGCGCTGCTGGATCGTGCGGTCGCACGCCTGCAGGAAAACGGCTGCACGCTGGCCGTTGGGCCGATGGACGGAAACACATGGCGGCGGTATCGGCTTTCGGTGGGGAACGGTTTGGTGGAACCGTCCGAACCATCTTTCTTCCTCGAACCTGTGAACCCGCCTGAGTGGCCCCGATTTTTTGAGCGGGCGGGATTCGCGCCGATTGCCGAATACTACTCCGCAATGAATCGGGATCTCGCGCAGACTGATCTGCGCCTCGATGTGATCAAGGTACGCATCGAAGCTGCGGGCGTTCAGATTCGATCGGCGGCTGAGACAGACCTGGCGGAAGAACTACGGCGCATTTACGAGGTCAGCCGGATTGCATTCGCCGGAAATTTTCTCTATACGGAGTTGGCCGAGTCCGATTTTGTCGGGCAATATACGCCGCTTCTTCAGCGCATCCGCCCGGAACTGATCCTGCTGGCGGAACGGGGTACGGAACTGGTCGGCTACCTTTTTGGTTTGCCAGACTTCGCGCAGACGGCACGAGGACAGGTTATTGACACGTTTCTCATCAAGACGGTTGCCATACTGCCTGAACCATCGCTTCGAGGGCTGGGAGGATTGCTCGTGGGGTTGGCGCACCAGGCAGGTCACCAACTTGGATTTCGCCGCTGTATTCATGCCCTGATGCATGAGAGCAATGGGTCAAGGAACATCAGCAGGCACTATGCTGAAACGATTCGCCGCTACGCGCTGTATGGCATGGAGATCGGGTCGTGAACATTGCGGAGGTGCTCAGAACCCGAGCTGAAGAACGAGGCGACGCGCCGGCGCTGATCGAAACGCATCACGGCAAGGACCGGATCATAACCTTCCGCGAACTTCAGGCGGCAGCGTGCGGCATTGGGGAGCAACTGAGGCAATGGGGAATCGACAGCGGTGACTCAGTGCTGATTTTGCACCCGGCGAGCGCGGAGCTATATGCATTCCTGATAGCGGTCTTCCAGATCGGGGCAACGGGGATGTTTCTCGATCCTTCCGCGGGTCGGGATCATGTTGAACGCTGTCTCAGGATTCATTCGCCGAAAGCATTCTTCGGCAGCCGAAAGGCGCAGGTGCTGCGTTTATGGATCCCAGCGCTGCGCAGAGTAGAAATTTCGCTCTGCAGTCGTCCCTTTCCGGGTGCATGCCGGTGCACTTTGCAGACCAAGGGGCCTGAACGGTTCCGCATTGCGACTCGAGAAGCATCGGATGCCGCCTTGATCACATTTACGAGCGGAAGCACCGGCGAGCCCAAGGCTGCCCTCCGCACGCACGGATTTCTACTGGCGCAGCACCGGGTGTTGCAAACTAGTCTTCAGCATCGACCCGGGGTGTATGACCTGACCACGTTGCCGGTGTTCGTGCTCGGCAACCTGGCTTCGGGTGTTGCAAGCGTTTTGCCGGACGCAGACATGCGGCGCCCCGGGCACATTCAACCGTACAAGGTGCTGAAACAGTTGCAACGGCTTCCGATCGAAACCATGGCGGCCTCGCCGGCGTTCGTATCCCGGTTGGTTGAAGGGTGTCGCGGCTCGCACATCCGACTCGACTGCATGCAGAGGGTCTACATGGGTGGCGCTCCCGTGTTTCCTGAGGATTTGCGGCTTGCGCGCGAGATTTTTCCGAACGCAGAAATTACGGCTGTCTACGGATCTACCGAGGCGGAACCGATGGCCGAGATAGCGCTCTCGGCTATTGGCGAGCGGGACTTTACCGCAATGCAGCAGGGTCGCGGATTGTTGGCCGGGCGCCCGGTCCCATCTCTCTCGCTGCGTGTGATTCGCAATCAATGGGGAACCCCGATCGAGCCGATGAGCGCAGGGGTTTTTGGGGACCTATGTCTCGGCGCCGGTGCGGTTGGCGAGATTGTCGTCTCCGGAGAGCATGTCCTGAGCAGCTATCTGAATGGGACAGGCGTTGCGGAGACCAAGTTTCGCGTGGCTGGAATGGTCTGGCACAGGACCGGTGACCTGGGAAGGATGGACGAGAAGGGCCGGCTCTGGCTTTTGGGGCGTGCTTCGGCTGCGATCCTCGATGAGCGTGGTGTCCTGTATCCTTTTGCGGTGGAATGCGCGGCGCGCCAGGTCGCCGGAGTTCGACGGGCTGCAATCCTGGCCATTGAAGGGCGGCGCATTCTGGCCATCGAAGCAGATGGGGCAGCCGCGATGGATGCGGCTCGACAAGCGTTCCCCCGGGCTCAAATCGACGAGGTCCGCAGGTTGCACTCCATCCCCATGGACAAGCGTCACAATGCCAAGGTAGAGTACGCCACATTGCGAAAGATGCTGGCAGGATGACGAAGATCTTTCGACAAGATTGCTTTATGATTTGAGGATCGAAGCGATCAACCATGGGTCGGGTCCCCAAGAGACTGGAAATCTGCCAATGAGGAAAGGGTCGAGGCTAGGCGCCCGCGGCAGGGGCGTTCTGCTCTTGTTGACGTGGGCACTGGCCGGGCCGGTCATTGTCCCGCAGATGTCAACTGCTCCTGCTGCCGACCAGCCGGGGGTTCCGCCGCCGAGTGCATACGCGGGCGAGGCTGCATGTGCCCAATGTCATCGCAAAGAATCGGAATATTATGGCCAGACGCCACATGCGCGTGATTCCTCGGCGGCGACGGCGCAGCATATCATCGGCCCCTTCACCGCGGGCCATAATGTGCTGCCTACTTCGAATCCCAACCTCATTGTGAAGATGGTTTCTGCGCCGGATGGCTTCTACCAGACGGCCGTCAATCTTGCGAACCCGAGCAGTCAATTGTCGGAACGTTTCGACATCGTGATCGGCTCGGGACGCCACGGGCAGACGTACCTTTTCTGGGATGGCGATCAGCTCTTTGAGTTGCCGGCATCTTATTGGACTTGGAATCACGAGTGGGTCACCAGTCCGGGGTTCCCGGCGGGGCAGGTGCACTTTGATCGCCCGGTTGCGCCGCGTTGCCTGGAGTGTCACGCGAGCTACTTCACTTCGCAACCCCCTCCCCTGAATCGTTTCGCGAAAGACAGCCTGGTCCTGGGAATCCATTGCGAGCGCTGCCATGGACCGGGGGCCGAGCACGTGGCTCGCGAGCGTTCGACGGCCACACACTCCGGAGTGGGCGACCCCGGCATTGTGAATCCCGCGCATCTCGTCCGTGAACGACAACTTGATCTTTGCGCGTTGTGCCACGCGGGCGCCGTTGACCCGCTTCGACCGCCCATGACGTTCATGGTGGGCGCCAATGTCCGTGATTACCTGGCCATTCCCCCAGTACCGGATGCTCCAGTGGACGTGCATGGCAACCAGGTGGGTGCGCTGGAACAGAGCAAATGTTTCACGTCGAGCAATATGACCTGTTCCACCTGTCACAACGTGCACGAGAAACAGGAGGAAGCGGACTCGTTTTCGCGCCACTGCCTGACATGCCACCAGGTGCAGGCCTGCGGGCGGTACCGAACCCTGGGCCAGGCAATCCGGACGCGCTGCGTGGACTGCCACATGCCGCTGGTGGAATCGGCGAAGATTACGTCGGCTTCAGGTGGAGGCACGCTTCATGCGCTGTTGCGTGCGCACAAGATCAAGGTCTACCCGGAAGTATCGGAGCGGCTGGAACACACCATATTGAAGGGGAAATAGCCAGCGGATTCGAGGATGGTTCTTTCAGATGTCTTCGTCTGTGAGGAATACTCAATCGCCAGACATAACTGATTCAGGATTACCGCGCGCAGCCCTGCTTTGGGGATGTTCCGGGCCCAGCGTATCCTGCAAATTTTCGAAGGCGCTTTGGAACGCATTCTTCGATTCGTTCCACTTGCTTTCGGCTTTCAGCGATTGTGCGAGAACGAGGTAAGCACGTCCGATGTTGCTGGAGTGCATACCGGATTCCGATTGTGCATTCAACAGCTGCAGTGCGTGAAGCGCATCTGCCTCGGCCTGCTTCGCCGATCCAGCAGCCAGTTCGACTTCAGACCTGCGGATGAGAAGAATTGGAACGAAAGCAGCGCACTCGCCAATGTTCTTGATGGATGCTTCGTCCAAATCGAGCGCCATGTCTGCGAGACGCAGAGACGAGGCGATATCACCGGCGGCAAGCGCCAACTGGGACCGATCGGATGCCAACGCTGCGAATGCGAAGTGATTGGGCGGAAATTTCTTTCGCATCCTCGGCTCGACCTGAATCATCAGTTCCGTGGCGCGGCCAAACTCGTGATTGTCGGTGTACATTCGAGCCCTGAGGAGATCTACCTGATCGATGAGAATTTGGTCGTTAGCCTCTTGCGCCTTGGTGGCGGCCGATGCGAGATAGGACAATGCCTCGTTCCGACGGCCTAGTTCACGCAGTACGCTTGCATAGTTATAGAGAAGGGTGCCGGGAATGGTGCTCTGAGTCTCGTCAGTGCGACTGATGCCGATAGCGCGTCGATAAATCTTCTCCGCCTCAATCTGACGCCCATCGTAGGTCAGGGTCAGAGCCCAGTCGTTAAAGAGTTTTACGGCCTTCTGCGTATCGTCGTAACCAAGATCCGTCATCAGCGCAGATGCCCGCTTGAATGTTTGATCGGCTTCACGAAATTTGCCCGCGTCACCAAGGACGCCGGCGAGGTTTATCAACACATTGAGTTCCTGCAGGTTCCAGTGGGCAGGAGAGTGTTGCAGCGCCTGTTCGGAGGCTCGCGCTCGTGCAATGGCTTCAGTGGAGTTGCCATTCCGATACGCTATTTCACTGCCGCTCAAGAGGCAGGTGGAATGCTGGGAAGGAAACTGTTTGCTGTCTCCCAGTTCGTGCATGCCCTCCTGGAAGAGGGTCTCGGCCCGCGCGAGTTCTGCAACCGGCACCAAAGCGGCGGCAAGAACACAGGATGCTTTACCTCGAATAGAGCGGTCGCTTGAGTGGCGCGAAAGTTGGTACGCCTGGTCGAGAACGCGCAGCGCACTCTTGTTGTCGTCCTCTCCTGAATACTGATCGCCAAGGGAGAGCAGGAGTTCAATGTGGTTTGCAGCGTCGAAATTGTTCTCGTGTTCAATTACGCTTTCTTCTCGCCGCAACAACTGATCTGCACGAAGCGGCTTGCCCATGGGCGCGACATCGCTGAGCAGAAGCTCATTCAAGTCAGCAGTCCGCTCCGCACGCACCAATTGACGCAATGCCAAATCGCGTTGGATGCTGGCGGTGCGCGACTGTACCAGAGTTCCGACGAGCCCGGAGGTTGCGGCGACGAATGCGAGCAGAGAAAGCGAGACCGCGACCCGATTACGTCGAACAAACTTGATGCCGCGATAGGCGAGGGTATCGGGACGAGCCCCGATTGGCTGATTTTTAAGGTGCCGGCGCAGATCCTCTGCAAACGCGGTCACGGACGGATATCGCTCGGCGGGATCTTTTTTCAGGGCCTTGCCCAGAATGGTATCGAGGTCGCCGCGCAGAATTCGACGAAGTCTTTCAGGGGAGACACCAATGCTGGTTGCGTGGTCTGCAGCCTGGATGAGATTCACACTCGAAGGAGCCACGATGTCAGACGCGCGCCTGGGCTCGAAATCGACTATTGACCTTACTAGTTCGACCGGCGTGTTCCGGCCGACGGACGCCGTGGGATGCTGCCCGGTGAGCAGGAGATAGAGGAGCACTCCGAGTGCGTAAACGTCTGTTGCGGTCGTGATCTGTTCGCCCTGAAGCTGCTCAGGAGCAGCGTATTCAGGGGTAAGGGCATTGCCTCCAATGGTGAAAACGTGCCTAGTCTCGGAGTCGCCTTCTCCTTCGATCAGCTTGGCAATGCCGAAGTCGAGCAGCTTTACCTGATTGTCTTTGCGGATCAGGATATTGGACGGCTTGAGGTCGCGGTGCACAATCAGGTTCGAATGCGCTTTGGCCACGGCCGTCAACACCGCGAGGAAAAGGTGGATGCGTTCGCGGACACTGAGGTGATTCTGGTTGCAATAGCGATCGATCTGATCACCGTCGACATATTCGAGAACGAGATAAGGCTGACCGGCGCTGGTAACTCCGGCGTCGATAAGATCGGCGATATTCTCGTGAGCGAGAAGTGCAAGTATCTTTCCCTCTCGTCTGAATCTTTCCTCGCCTGCTTTGCCCATCAGTGCGAGGTTGAGGAACTTTATTGCGACCCGGCGATCGAAGCGTCCATCATTACGTTCCGCAAGCCAGACGCTTCCCATGCCTCCCTGTCCGATTTGGGAGATCAGGGTATAGACGCCGAGAGTT
This sequence comes from Occallatibacter sp., assembly GCA_036495975.1. Classification (GTDB taxonomy): domain Bacteria; phylum Acidobacteriota; class Terriglobia; order Terriglobales; family Acidobacteriaceae; genus Telmatobacter. Next base: position 28,028 of record DASXLY010000128.1, read on the forward strand.
TGACCTGCCAATGTCGCGTGAGCGGGAGGCAGCTCAACGGCACCATTTTCCAGGAATCCTTCTTCTGCCAGACACTGATGCTCGCGAAGCAGCATCACCAGCTGGAGCGCAACATCGGGCTCCAGGGAACGGATCCATTTGGTGCGGTCGTCGCCATCCAGCTCGAGCGCCTCATCGAGAAGGGGACTGAGCGAACGCCACTGATCGAGCGTGGGCGTGGACTCTTGATCTTTCAAGCTGCCAGACCCCCGCTGAGGCTGCGATGGAGAAAGATCCTCGCCTTCTCCCAACGTCTCTGAACGGTGCGCTCTGAGAGTGTCTGCATGGCGGCGATTTCGCCAAATGAGAAGCCGCAGAAGAATCTGAGGTCAACCAGCGTGGCGAGGTCGGGCTCGACCTTTGCCAGTTCTTCCAGCGCATCGCTCACGGAAGACAGATTCTGCGCGTCAACCACGTTTTCGGGAGTATCGAGAGTGATCGAGGTGATTTCAAATTGGCCACCTCTTTTTACAGCGTTGCGGGTGCGAGCGAAATCAATAATGAGGCCTCGCATGACTCGCGCGGCGTAACCCATGAACCGGGCTTCATCGGGGAAGATCGCCAGCTTCCGGTCGACGATGTTCAAATACGCCTCGTGCAACAGCGTCGTAACACCGATACCCACGGGCGACCATTGACGTGCGAGCTGCCGCTTTGCCAGGCGATGCAATTCGGAGTAGAGCGTGCTGAATAGAGAAACCGTAGCTGCGTCCTGCGGACCATGTGTCCCGCTCGTGACTGGGGAAGATGCTAGATCCACAATTAATCTCCTTAGTTCTGGATGTTCCCGGCCAAGGAAGGGCTCGAATTATTCGTGCGTCCGTTGAACTTCAGAGTCCAATCAGGCCGTGCGCCATGCCCAGGCGACCATCTACGCAGGACAACGATGCGACTGACGGCGGGCGTGCTCTATTTTGACTTTAGAGTCGATCGGATGGGGATTTGTCACAGGCTTGTAATTTGGATGTAATCCGCAAAGGTGCAACTGAACGGCGCCAGATCGTTACTGCGGATAACCTGGCGCGAACGAGTTACTGCGGCGTGACGAAGACTTAGGCCTTCGTTATGCGAACAGGAGAGAACCTGGCGGTGAATGTTTCCAATCTGCAGGTATTGCAAAGGGTGGTGTTGATTTGTGTCGTGTTGTTGCGCTGGTTTGCGCAACACACGACGTGGGCCACGGAGCAGAGGCGCCGGTGTTATGGGTGTGGTAACTCTGCGCCGTCACCGGATCCGACTGCGTAAAGCGCGGTGATGGACCACACTGTCTTGCTCAACTCCCTGAACGTTGACGTTGAAGCGGCCCTGTCTTGCAGCCGCGCTCGCCTAGCGGCGTTCAGCGACCGGAACTCGCATAGACGCTTCGAGACTCTCTCGCCTTGCTTTCCGAGCCCGACTGGGGAAAGTCCACGCTGCTTGTTTGCGACAAGGTGACGATCTTCCTGAGGAAATAACTTCCATCCAGATTGTCGAAGATCAACTTCGATGTGCCGTCCTTCGATGATTCACCAGGAAGGCCGCTGGTGAAAAGCGCGGTTTTCTGCTCGGCGTTGCGGAAGGCGAGGAAGTCACCATCGCGCCCGATGCGATAGGTTCCCTGGGGGAGTGTCCGGCTGCCGACTGCGAAATCGAAGGGGACGGTGACGACGATTTGGTTTGCCTGTGCTGAAGCATGGGATACGAATCCAAGGCCCATCAGCGCGGCAAGAGTAACAGTTACAAGGGTGCGTTTCATGTAAAGCTCCTTTTCTGACTTCGAGGCGAGATCGACGTTGGCCGCCTGCATCTAGTGAGGTCTTGCAGGGGGCCCGTCCACCATTGCTCTCAACTGTTAAATCGAAGCCGGGAAGGAAAAGACGACAGGCGGGCGCAAGTTTTTTTGCGTGGACCGGATCGGGCGAGGCTTTCAAACGTCATTGCCCCTGACATCGAGAGACGACAAATGGAAATTTTGGGACCACATGGATGCCGTTCGTACCAGAGAAGATCTGATCAAGTTTGTCTCTCTGCTCCGCAAGGATTTCGCCATCAGGGAAGACAAGACCGAGAACCTGATGCTAAGCGAATATCTCGAAGCCCTCGCTGCATTGATCCAAGACTGTGAAGAAGAAGATCCAGACTCTAAGTTCGGACGGACTTGGCATGAACTCGCGGCATTTCTCTTTTATTCCCGCACATAGGAGTAGGCAATCTTTCCGCCCAAGTGGCGTCGTTAGTGGTTGACCGCCTTCTATGAGAAGGTCATAAAAGTCAAGGCCGACGTGGCGGCCGTTCTAGTCTGAACAGAGAATCCTCCGGGAGAGGTGTTGGACACTGTCAAGGGCGTCCCATCAGGACGTTCATCTTGACCCTTGACAGTGTTCAACACCTCTCAACACTCGATCAGGGAACGAAGCGGAACGTGTTTCAGTTCAGCTTCGTTCCGTCGTTGAAGTGGGAGTTTTCCCACGGACGTCATCTGATTCGTTCTCAACCATTGTTCCCGAGACTGTATTTCCTATATAAGAGACAGGCCGCTGTGAAAGCTCAAGGAAAGACAACACCACAGCGTGCTCGGAAGATTCCGAGCATAGAACCTA
>DASXLY010000129.1:0-2678 GCA_036495975.1 Occallatibacter sp.
CATTCGGGACTTACTGGAGGATGACGAGGTAACTCGTCGCCTCCCGCCGTCGCGAATCAGGACTAGCTTAAATCGTCAAGGCACTCATCGGCGCTGGGTCAATGAGCGCTAAGGCCTGATATCGCCGGTTGAGAATTCCGGTAATCCTGGTCGATGTGCCTCTACGCTTTCGCTTCGGTTCCCGCGCAGGCATACTTCAATACAGGAGGGTAAAGATGAACCGCAAGAGGTTATCGATGGCAGCGCTCGGCTGCATCTTGTTCTCAGGTATGGCACTGGCCCAGGCGCCGAACACTTTGTCACCGCAAGAGAAGCAGGACGGATGGCAGTTGCTGTTTGACGGTCAAGACCTGAAGGGATGGCACTCGTACCTGCAGAAGGGAACGGGCAGGGACTGGTCGGTCGTCGATGGTTCAATCCAATTGAAGAAAACCAACCAGGATCCGCCGGCCGACTTTGCGGACATCGTGACGGACGGAGAATACACGAACTTTGATCTCAAGCTCGAGTGGAAGGCACGACCCTGCATCGACAGCGGTGTGATGTTCTACGTGCATGAATCACCCGAGTACCACAACACCTACGATACGGGCATCGAGATGCAGATCGCGGATCTGGCCTGCACCGTTCCGGACAGCCGCATCCTGATGGAGCGTTCCGGCGATATCTTCGACATGATCTCGGACAAGGTGGAGTGGGTAAAACCCGCCGGGGAGTGGAACCAGTTTGAGATCATCGCGGACAACGGTCACCTGCAACTGTTCCAGAATGGCCACCAGGTTATCGACACCCAGCTCTGGGACGACAACTGGCAGCGGTTAATAGCCGGAACCAAGTTCGCCCACATGCCGGGATACAGCAAGTACCACACCGGGCACATCTCCCTGCAGGGTACCGAGCCGAAAGGTGAACCAGGCGAGAAGCTCTGGTTTCGGAACATCAGAATCAAGATGCTGTAGACGCGTGGCGCTATGCCGCCGGATGCTCCATCCTTGCGCATCTTTCTGCGCAGGGGTGGGTATACTACGAACCTCGACCATCAAGCGCTGGCAAAATTCCGACCTCAGTTGTCGCATCATCGCCCTGTAATCGTCAGTCGACAATAGGTCAGCTGCCATCGGGGAATCCACCGCGGTGCGACACCATCGGAAAATGCGGCAGCCCTTCAAGTGGTGGTAGCGATGCTCGCCATCCGTCGGGGTATGGCACAAGCCCACGGAGGAGTGGACACACCGATGCGTTCGGACTTACTACCAATTGTTCGAGGGAAGTCTTGAGCCGGCCCATAGTTTCCGCACCGAACCTTTTCTGCCAATCCTTCTCGATGTTCCCGATTAGATCCAAATAAGCATCACGCGCCAGTCGTGCTTTGGGTGTGAGCATGAGAATTTTCGCACGGCCGCTGGATGCGTCTGTTTGAACGACGGCAAGGCGCCCCCGCACAAGCTGCCTGATAGCGGCGGTAGTCCCGTCCGCAGACAGAAATGTACGGTGCGGCAGATCGCGCACGCGTGTTCCCTGGTTCGCGGTGACACGCAGAACGTTGGCACACAGCGCCAGAGGTGCCACGGACTGCGAATCGAATTCCGAAGCAACCGCGAGCAGAACTTTGGCAAGCAGCTCCGGAAGCGTGAGCCCGCGAGCGGAAAGCCGCAAACGAGCCGCTCGCGACTTCTGGTCTTCATACTCCAGTACAGAGAAGAATGCAGGCAATGCGGGATCGAGCTGACAAGCCAGTTCCCTGAGCGCCTTTTCGAGGGTCTCGACGGTTTGACTGCCAAAGCGTTCCCGCCACCGGGTTTCCACTAAGGGGATCAAAGTACGCCACACTTCGATGGCCCTCTGGCCGCCAATCGTCGGTCGAATGATTGCCTGCGGTGCTATTCGCTTCGATGGGCCTCTGGAAGCCTGGCCCTCGATCTCGAGATATCCCCACCATTTCCCCAGCCGGGTGAGCCAGGTGTTCAGACCTTTGTTTGAAATACCGGTAAGTGGTTGTAACTCGGCAACCGAAATTCCCTCCGTCGGGACGTATCGCATGTACCTGATCCACATGGCCATCGATACGAGCCATGGAGACCGGGGCAACCCGGGGGACGAGCCGTGATTTGTGGTGCGATGAGGCACCTGATGCTCGAACTCGTTATCGAACTCTATGGTGAAGGCCACAAGCGCCTGCGAAAGGAGAGCCGGCAATGGCAAGCTGATTCCCATGAAGCGATCATACGAGCCCAATGCCGTCGAAGACCTGTCAATGGATGCATAATCGCCGAGTATCAAATCCAGCACCGATCACGCTGGAAACGCGCATTGCCCTGTTATCGATAGTTGATCCAGAGTCAGTCAGCATAGCTTCTAAGCCGCAGGGCACCAGGAGGTCGTTACACCTTTCTAGAGGTCCCCTTCTTCACTGAACTCAGTGGAGCTGAGGGCTTCTGGAGCAGCATGCCCTGAGAGAGTGTCCGTCCATGAATCTCTGCTAAGTCAGTCAACATGGATATTGGGGGAAAGCCAACGCCGAAGACCTCCCGGGCGAGCAAGACCAGGATCACCGGGGATGTGACAGTGATTGCGTAAACTTGCGGCGGCCCTGCCGCTACCTCGCCGGCCTTCTGTGCCACGCTAACCCTGTTAGATATTGCCGTGAGCAGGGGCATGAACACCTCGCTCCGCCAAAT
>DASXLY010000130.1:0-1629 GCA_036495975.1 Occallatibacter sp.
CTGATCGGTGCCCAGGATGCCGTCCGCCACGGTATTCAGGATGGATTCTTTTTGGCGGTTGAGCTCGGTGACGCGCTTTTCCTGAACCGAGCGGCCGAGGAACTGGCCGATCGAGGCGCAGACGGTTTCAACGGTCGCCATGATTTCGACTTCGGCCGCCATGCGTTTGCGGCTGAAGAACTCAATGACGGCGATGACCTGATTACCCACGCGAACCGGCACGCCCCAGCAGGTGACCAGGCCGTCCGATTTCGCTCCGTCGCGCGTGTTGAAGCGGAGGTCGCTGTGAATGTCCTCGACCCAGATGGATGCGCCTTGTATCCATACCTGGCCGGGTAAACCTTCTCCCGGCGCGAACTCCGTAATCGAGCTCTTCGCCAGGATGTTGGGGAAAACGCAATCGGCGGCCATCCACATGCTGCCATAGCGCAGCACCTGATGACCCGTATCGGACCGCCACAGCTCAACCAGATCGAATCCCAGATGACTGCCCAGCGCGGAAAGAATGCGGGGCAGCGAGTCCTCCGTGGATGCCTCCTGCACCACCTGGCCTACGCCAAGTTGCATCGCCAGCCGGCGCTCGCGCTGGTTGCGGAGCGTCACATCGCGCAGGATGCAGCGTACTGCGCGGGGCCGTCCCGCCTCGCGCAGGCCGAAGAGGCTGGCCTCCATCTCCCGGGTGCGGCCCGCGGAGTCTTCCATGCGAAGATGCACCTGCTCGATATGCTCGCCGGCCAGAGCGCGTTCAAAGATTGCGAGGGCTTGCGACTGGACCGCAAACGGGAAGGCAGAGGCGAAGCCCTCCAGTGCCCGGGCCGATGCCGCATCGCGCCCGAAATATCGCTGCCAGGCAGAGTTGACATAGAGATATTTGCCCTCCGCCGAGAGCATCGCGATCATTTCGGTGAGATTTTCGAAGTAGTCCTGATACCGGATCTCCATCGAGGCCTCAAGGCTCTTTGCCGCTCCGTCCTCATCGGTCTCGTTGTCCTCCAGTCCGGAGCGTAACCGGCGTTCGTGGCGCAACTTCAGCAGGCAGATCGCTGCGAAACAGCTCTGTATCGCACCCCACGCTACAAATATGACGACCGGATTCGCCGGCCGCCACACAACGCCACTTCCTGAATACATCAGGATGACAATGGTGTATGCGGTTGATAGCAAGGTAAGCGCGAACATGGCGAGCCATACCGGTCGGCCGCTCAGCCAATGCGTGAAGAGACGTTCGTGCTGACTCATTGAAGGGTGCAAAGGTCAAACCCTGTTCGGCAAAATGGGAAAGCGTCTCTCGGAACGAAATTTGTATCGCGGGAGAGCACGCATGACCCCGAAATTCCAACAACTTACATCTACTACGCAACAGACTTTCTATTCACGGGCCCATGACGACATTGCCCTGCCGCCGAGTCAGCACAATCGCCAGGTGGCCGACGTCATTTCTGCGGTTCTTCCCGGTAAAGCAGCACTCCAGAGCGACATTTCGGTGTAACGCTTGGTGAGTATAGTGGGTAACTCTTACTAATAGTCAAAAGAATTGTCCTAAGTAATCAAAAAATGCCGGTTACTGCACTAATTGTGGTGCACATCTTATACAGGAATCAGGTAATCGTTTGCGTTCGCGCTCGCGAT
>DASXLY010000131.1:0-6522 GCA_036495975.1 Occallatibacter sp.
CCTCGGCGGCATCATCGAAACCATCCACGCGAACGGCTTCACCATCGAGTGTGGTCCAGATTCGTGGGTGACCGAGAAACCCTGGGCAGAGCAATTGGCGCGCGAACTGGGGCTCGCCCACGAGTTATTGCCTTCGAACGATCATGAGCGCCGCACCTACATTGCGCGCGACGCAGACCTCATTCCGCTGCCTGACTCCATGCGCATGATGGTGCCTGCCGACCTGAACACCGTGTTGGCCTCGCCGCTCTTCACCGAAGCAGCCAAACGCGCCTATGTTACCGAGCCTTCACGCGCCGCAGAGCTCCGCAAGTCCGCATTGCTGCATCGCGGAACCGACGCGGACGAAAGTGTCGCAGCATTCCTGCGCCGCCACTTCGGCGATGAGGTCGTCGAGACCGTCGCTCGCCCGTTGCTTGCCGGAGTCTTCGGTGGCGATATTGACAAGCTGAGCACGCGGGCTCTCCTGGCTCCCTTCCTCGCCCTCGAAGCGCAGCACGGATCGCTTATCTCCGGCCTTCAGCAGCGCCAGCACACCGCCACAGCGCCCGTATTCACCACTTTGGCGGGTGGTCTCGGCACGTGGGTGGATCGCCTTTCGCAGACTCTTCCACTAGGCTCACTGCGACTCTCCAATCCGGTGCTGGCACTCGATTCGCGGTCCGAAGGATGGACGGTGGAAACCGCAAATGGCTGGGAGAGTTTCGATTGCGTCCTGATCGCGACACCGCTCGACATCACACGCAAGTTGCTCGATTCCATTCCGTTGGCTGAGTCACGGCAGGCAGCGGCACTGCTGCCAACCGACGCAACCTCCGGCCTGGTTGTTGCGCTTGGCTATGGAGCGCAGGCCACGCCCGCCCCCGCCATTCCGAAGGGCTTCGGGCTTCTGGTAACAGCGAGTCCGACGACGCGTCATTCCCTTCTTGCCTGCACATTTCTACACCAGAAGTTTCCTGATCGTGCTCCTGAGGGCGCGACACTGCTGCGGGCCTTCTTCGCCAGCTCTGGGGCCGACGAGCTCTCGCATTGTTCCGACGAAGAAATCGCAGGCGTCGCCCGCGATCAGCTCATAGGGCTTTTAGGTCCACTTCCGCAGCATGCGGATGTCACCATCGTGCGTCGCTGGCCACGTTCACTTCCACAATACGAAGTCGGCCACGTTACACGCATCGCGCAGTTCAATGGCTGCTTGTCGAATCTGCACGGGCTGGTGATCGTAGGCAACGCTCTTCAAGGAGTTGGTCTGCCGGACCTTGTCCGGGACGCAACCCAAGCTGCCCGAGCAATCGCCCGCGACTAAATTCGTTATTCTTCCCGCTTCAAATAATCCGCCAGCGTCTCTTTGTGGCGACGTTCGCGCCGCGCCTGTTGGGGCTCGCTCGCAATGATCTTCTCCGGTTCGGCTGGCCCACATATTCGCGTGCATTTCGCTTCACCGCCTTGGTGACGGAGAACCCGACCGTCTTCTTCTTTGCCATACGTTTCCCCCGGACCCCGTCGTTAGTACGGACTACCTCCGGGGATAGGAAGCGCCTGGCATTTTCGCTGGTATTCCCCGAGACGATGGTACCGCAAATGGTCTATGGCCAAGCTGTCCCGATTGCCGTGTGGGCCATCACACTACATGTTCCGAGAACAGCAACTGCAGCAGTCGCAGGTTGTGGTGACTCGATGCAGTGACCTGGCGCTGTGGCCAGTTTTCCCTATGCCTCAAACAGAGGCGCGAGGCTTGTTGATCCGAACGTAATCCGTGTCCTGCACAGGCTCAGACTCACATTCAATCGCGATCGTCGTTACGGGTGAATCCGGCGTCTTTTCTGGTAGTCCGAGCAGCTTGGTCTGAAAGTCGTCCTGTGTGAATTTCACCTCGGCGCCCCCGCTTACCAGGTGCGCAGATTTCACGCGTGTGCGCAACCCGCTCAGCGCAACATAGTCTCCCGGCCAGAAATGGACGTGCATATAGAGCGTATTGCGGGCCCGCGTGAAACCTGCATACGTCGACCGCCGCACCTGACATAACTCGGATTCGTAGATTGTATGGCCGTTAGCGTTCATCCAGCCGCCCACCTCGGTCAAGATCCGCGTCGACTCTTCCGGAATCGATCCATCTCCCTTCGGCCCGATGTTCAACAGATAATTGCCGCCGCCGCCCGCGCATTGGATCAGGTTGCGGATGACCGTGCGCGAGGACTTCCAGTTATCGTCCGCGCGCTGATAGCCCCAGCTATCGTTCAGCGTCATGCAGGACTCCCATGCGCGCCCGTTCGTCTCGGCGACAATCTTCTGCTCGGGCGTGGAGAAATCTCCCTGCAGCTTGTTGCGATTGTTCACAATGATTTCGGGCTGCAGCTGGAAGACCATCGCGTTCATGCGCTCCGACTCCATCCCTGCGCATCGAGCGGCCACGCCACGTCGTACCACAGCACGTCCACCTTGCCGTAGTTGGTCAGTATCTCTCGGATCAGACCGTGGGTGTAATCCACAAAGCGCCGGCGCGCCGCCTCATCCTGCGCACAGCGCGCACCGTCCGGATGGTGCCAGTCCATCAGGGAATAGTAGAAGCCCACCCGCAGCCCCTCGGCCCGCGCAGCATCCACATACTCGCGCACTAGATCGCGACCCGGTCCCCGCTTAAGTGCGCAATAGTCCGTCAGCTTCGTATCGAAGTTGCAGAAGCCTTCATGGTGCTTGGTCGTCATCACCATGTATTTCATGCCTGCGGTCTTCGCCAGTTTCGCCCACGCGCGTGGACAATCCGCCGCGGGTCGGAAGGTCGCGGCATGCGCCGTGTACTGGCCGATCGGGATCGCCTCGTTCTCCATCACCCACTCTTGACGTCCGATGGTGCTGTAAACGCCGAAGTGTACGAACATACCGAAGCGCGCCGCGTGCCACCACTGCATTCGCTGCGGACGCGTCTGGTCTTGAAGACCATTGGCAGGCGTGGGTGACGCCGCTGCTGCGCCGCTCTGCGCCTGCGCATTCGAAAAACCCAGCATCGCCAGCGAAGCCCCAGTCCCTTTCAACACAGCGCGGCGCGAAAACCTCTGATTCATCTTCTGTCCCGGACTACTTCGAATCCGCCAATCAAGCGCTTCGTTATCGCCCGTCGAGCTAGAACAACAATCGTCCGCCGACCTGAAGCACACGCATACTGCCAAATGCGCTGGTATTCGCGGCGCTCGAGATAACGCCAAAAGAACTCGTGCTACCGAGTGTACCTCCGGGATTGCCCAGGTTCACAAAGTTGAAGACGTTCGTTGCCTCTCCGCGGAATTGGAACTTCACACGCTCGTAGATGTTGAAGTCGCGGAAGACAGATGCATCGACGTCTTTGTATCCGGGCCCATCTAGATAGAGAGTTTACCCGGACTAAACCGTCGAGACCCGAAGGACCACCGCCTGCAGGACAACCGGCCGTAGCAACCCTGCAATACGCGGTGGTGTCAAACCACTCGGAACGGTCAGCCAGACGCGACCGATGCGTGTCCAGTACGCGTTCAGCTTTCCCAGGAAGCACATCGGGACGGTCATTGTTGTTCCCATCCAGGCTGTCGTCGTTACCGCTGGTAATGGCGAACGGCTTGCCGCTATGCAACGAAATGGTCGCAGCGATCGACCAGCCATCCAGAACGTTGCGCACAACCGGGTTGAAGCTCTCAAAGTAATTCGGCTTCCACACCGCGGAGACGACAACCTGATTGCGCATATCATTGTCCTCGCGCTGGCGTTCCAGGCTCAAGTCGTAGTAGTCCTCCGGTTCGGTGGCGGCGCTGTTGCCAATGTTGCCGGTCGTCTGCAGGGAGGCGCTGGCTAGCCCTTTGCTCCAGACATAGAAGCCGTTGAAGCTCAGCCCATGACTCAGCCGTTTCTCCACCGTAACCTGCAGGCCGTTGTAATTTGTCGTCTGCCCATCCGTGATCACATAGGCATTGCTCATGTACTTCGATCCCGGCGCAGGATTCGCACAACTCGTCCCTTTCGCGAACGGGAGTGCGTCAAAAGGACGCCGGCAGTTGATGTTGGCGGTCGTATTCATCGCGGGATCTAGCGTGTTGTAGATAGGCGCGTTGTTATCAATGTAGAGCGGCAGCTTACGGCTGAACGCGCCGACATAGTTCACGCTGAGCGCGAGGTCATTCGTGAACTGATGCTGCATACCGAAGTTATACTGGTAGTTATAGGGCCAGCGCATTCCCTTCTGCATGAAGACCAGCGATGCAGGAGAGACGTATTTTGGATTGGCTTTGTCGTAGAGATAGGGGAAAGGTGAGACGCAGCCGGCAAAGTCCTGGCAATCTGTCGAGTAAATATGCTGCAGGCTGACAACGTGCGTGAACGCGTTGGTCTCGCGAACGGCGAACGGCTGAAAGTTCTGCGACAGTATCCACTCGTTGCCAGAGATGGTGTCGAAGAATAGTCCAGCTCCTCCGTGGAAGACGGTGCGGCCATTTCCGGCTGCATCGTAGGCAAAGCCGACACGCGGTGAAAAGTGATTGTAGTTGGTGTCGACACCGCCGTCCGGAACTCCCGGATCTCCGGGAAAGAGTTGCCCCAGCATCGCGTTTGGCGAGACTGTCGACTGCACACCGGGCTCAAACACGGCAATGCGGCGCTGGGTATCTGTCGGCGCGGTTTGCACGTCGTAGCGCAGACCAAGATTGAGAGTCAATCGTGGCATGACGCGCCAGTCGTCCTGCACGAACAACCCGTAATTCCAATAATTCTCATTGGCGTCATCCGGTGAGTCCTGACCCATCGTATTGGGATGACCAATAAGAAAATCCGCCATCGCGACGCCTGTCCTCGTGTAACTCGCCTGACCCGATGCCGTCGTGGGCACCGCTGCGCTGGTAAAGCTGAAGGTGCCATAGTTATTCAGCAGCGTTTCCAGACGGTCCTTCTCTAGATAAATTTCGCCGCCGGCGTTGATTGTGTGCCGTCCCTTGGTCGTGCTGAAGACATCCCGCAGGCCGTAGATATTGTCGCCAGCGATCGGACCGCTGATCGCATTCGCGAGAGTGAAGAAGTTGGCTACGCTGATATTCGGCAGCGACGGCGTCCCCTGCACGTTGATATCGGAACCGAAAGCCGAGAGCGACTCAGGCGGATTGCTGATGCGTCCAGCCATCATGCGCGAGTAGCTCAGCCATATCTGGTTCACGGACTCCGGGGAGACTGTCCAGACATCGCTCACATTGGCATTCTGCTGCCGGTAGGCATAATCCGAAAGCGCCCATCCGGGCAGGGTCCCTCCGGATGGCAGCAGAATCTGGGAGCCAAGCGATTGGAAGTACTCCACTGACTGGCGATGATTCGGGAGCAATTGAAAATCGCCCTTGATCAGGTACTCGTTCGATGTGTTCGGCAGGCCCTCATTCCCAATGAAGCGGTTATCCGGCGTAGGACGGTTGGGCGAAGGCAGCGGTACGCTCTTGGCCAGCACAGCAGCGGCAACCGGGTCCGGAACGAAGTTTGGATCCATGTCGAGACGGTTTCCCGGTACCGGCTGATGTGTCACTGGGTCGCAGACGAAGAACATTCCTCCGTAGTTCGTATTCGCACTATCAGCGGGAGACAGCTTCGTGGCACATCCTCCCAGGCCCGCGGCTGGGGCAGTTGCCGGCAGGTTCTCGGAAAAATTGCCGACGCGCTGCAGTGCATCCGGAACGACTGTGTTGAAGTCTTGCGGGGAGACTTGCCGCAGACCACCATAGCTGCCAAAAAGAAATACCTTGTTCTTCATGACAGGACCGCCGACCGTCGCGCCGAAACGGTTGATGTGTTCCGGCGTCCTTGTTGTCTGAAGATACCTGTTGGCATTGAAGTTCGTCTCCTGATGAAACTCGAAGACCGAACCGTGCACCTGGTTAGTGCCGGACTTCGTCAGGACGGATACAACGCCAGCGCCCGTGCGACCGTACTGCGCGCTGAAGTTATTCGTCTGCACATTGAACTGATCGACGGCATCCGGGTTCGGAATGACATTGCCGGTAGCACGAACGCCGGTCATGTTAATGCCGCCGTCGAGATAGTAGGTCACCTGTCCGACCATGTTGTCGCTGGATCCGTTAATAATCACGTGCTCCATGGGGAGACCGATCGAGTTCTCGTTTTGAACATTCTGCACACCCGGCGTGAGATTCAACAATTGGTAGACATCGCGGCCGACTAAAGGAAGGTTTTCAATTTCGCGATTGTCCACCGTACGGCCCAGCACGGAATTTCCGAGGTTGATCAAGGGAACCTGGCTGGTGACGTTGACGATGGTATTTTGCGCGCCGCGCCGGGCTGAAGCGAAAAATTTAGCGCTGCCTGCTGTGTCACGGAGAGCACAATGCCGCTCTGTATTACTTCCTTAAATCCCGTCGCCTCCACCTTGGTGGTGTACGGTCCAACGGGCAGAAACTCCGCGTGGTATTCGCCCTGGCCATTGGTCGTAGTCGTGCGTGTGAAGTTTGTCTGCGTTTGTATGAAGACAACTGTCGCATTAGGGATCGCGGCACCGCTTGCATCGGT
>DASXLY010000132.1:0-20297 GCA_036495975.1 Occallatibacter sp.
GCGTTGTTCGCATTTGGGGCGATCTACAAGCGGGCGGCGCATGCGTTGCTGATTCTGGGCGCGCTCGCAGGCACCATGCAACTGCTTGATGCCGGTATCGGCCTGTTCGAGCGTGATCTTGGGAAGAGCGGTGGGCCGCTCTTTATCGCCGTCCTTCAATTCATTGTCGTGTACCTGCTTCACAGATCTCTGCGGGTCGCGCCGGAAACCACGCGCGGATAGTTGCGTGCTACGGCCTGGCATTTCCAAATTCATCGCCGCGATGTAATGCCAGAAAATAGTGCGCACATGATGCAAGCTCCCGGCGCACTGAATGTTCTTCGACACAAAAGGATTCCATCTATGGGAACGCACCTCACATTGACTGCCAGTGACGGCCACAAGTTCGACGCCTATCGCGTCGATCCAGTGGGGACGCCAAAGGGTGGAATCGTCGTCATTCAGGAAATCTTCAGCGTTAATCATCACATCCGCTCGGTCGCTGACCGCTTTGCCGCGCTCGGGTACAGCACTCCAAGAACGTTGACTGCGATCGATTGGCTCAGCGATCACGGGGCCGTGCTCGAACTGCTCGGAATGCATGGTCTGCTCGCTGGCAGTGAATCCTTCTGTGAGCAGTGGATCGATGCGATCGTTCGAGGATGCGAGTTTGTAGAACGGTCGTGCGAATACATGGGCACAGGCGGCATCGAAGGCATAATGCCACCGGCTGTTGCAACAGACACCGGTGTTCCTTTGCAAGCAGTGTGGTCCGAGGCTTGGGCGTACCGAGGCTTATGCACGGCCGTTTCACTGCTGCAGCAAAGGAAGCACCCTCGCGCATCAGAGTTCGAAGCCCTGGCCAGCAGATTTAAGGAGGCGTTTCGCCATGCCTTTGTTGCACGTATCCCTTCCCAACCGACATGGACGAACCCAGAAGGCGAGCAGGTTCACATTCTGCCCACTGACCTGATTCCTCCACCGAAGCGACACGACTTTGACGATGCGTTCCTCCTTGACACTGGCCCCCTGGTGCTCCCGTGGGCCGGGCCATTTGATCCGGGTTCACCGGAGATGATTGAATTCGAGAAGTTCTTCCGTTCTGGTCCGAACAACCGTCTGCGAGGCCCGCAAACTGGCCCAATCACACGCGCAGTCCTCCAGCACGAAGTCTCAAGCTGTGAGGTCTGCTATAGCTGGAACATCGTAAACAGCTGGATTCGCGGGGATCGCGAGCTGTTCCTGGAAGGGATGTATTCCCTTCTCGCCGGTGGATTATCGCCGCAGACCTACATCAACTGCGAGCACCGCAACGCAATGTATGGCACTCTCTTCGTGATCCCACTTGCGACCTGGGCGATTCGACAAGCGGTAATCGATGACCGGATTGTCGCCGATGAGCTTCACCTGCTTCGCCTTTGTCCTCTCGCCTGGATTCCTGACGATGGGACTTCTGTGTTTGAAAAGATGCCCACATATTTCGGCACTGCGAACCTGGAATTTGGTCTTTCTGATCGAGGCAAGACGCTCAATGTCAAATACTCCGCGGACTGGAGAATGAGACCGTCGCGAACCGTTCTTCATTGCCCGCCCTTAGGCCAGTTGGAGGCGGTCGTCATAAACGGAGAAAAGCATCGACCATCGACAGAGATCGTGCTCTGATCACTTTGTTACTCAGAAGAAACGCCCTGTGTTAGCGAAGGGAGTCGGATCCGACACCCGTTGGGCGGATGGGACGTGTGATGGTTATCAACGGTGCGTCCGAGCATTCCGGCGGTTATGCTCCCAATCATTGTTTCGCATCCCAGAGTCAAATCTCGATGGATTCCGATCCGCGCATGAGCTGGAACCACTTCGCGCGTGGCTTGCTCTTGTTGAGAACGCTGCGAGGTCTTGGCAAGTTGCGTGCGTTTGCTGGCGGCGAGGCACGCAAATATGCGCGTGTTTTACACGCGGCATACGTTCCTGCCCAATCACGCTGCAGGCACTGGCCAGCTACGCCGAGCAATGATTTGGCAGAGGAAGGATGATCCTGCCCAAACATCGCCGCTCATGCTTCGAGAAAGCCCGTCGTGGCAGATTGTGCCCGAGCTTGCCCCGCATGTGGATGATGTCGTTATCGACAAGATCACCATGTCCGCCTTCGAAAGCACGTTCCTCAACCTTGCCTTGAGGGACGCTCAATTGAAGGCGTTTATCATCGCTGGAATCGCGACCGAGGTCGGGATTGAACCAACGGTCCGACACGGCACAGACCTGAACTTCATCCCAATTACCGCCGTGGACGCGTGCGGTCAAGAACTGATGCCCTGAAAAACAGATCGATCTCGACCCTGAATGAGACTGGCGAGGTCGTTATCTCTACGGTGGGCGAGATCTGTTCCCACCTGCAGCCGCACTGAGCTGAATTGTGAGCCGTTCTTCGACCGCTACGTGGCCCTGAGGAGAAAACGCTTATGAGGAAGTTGGTAGTGTCCAGTTTCGTTAGATGGCGTCGTTGAGTCTCCGATGACTTGGGCATCGCGGTATTTTGACGACGAATGCAGGCAGTATGCGCTGCAGAAACTGGAGAATGTCGAATACTTCTTGCTGGGTCGCGTTGCATACGAGACCTTTTCTCCCGTGTGGCCCCACGTAAAAGGCAATCCCTACCACGTAAAAGGCAATCCCTACATGGACCGCGTTAACGAACTTAAGAAGCTCGTTGCTTCGAAGACCATAAAGGATTGCTCTTGGAATGCCACTATGATTGCCGGCGATGTATCCACGGAGCTTCGCACGATCAAACATCAGAGCGGTGGCGACATTATGAAATACGGAATAACTCAGCTTGACCAGACATTGCTCGCGAGCAGGCTGGTCGATGAATACCACTTGTGGATCATGCCTTTATCCATTGGTGCGGGAAAGCGAGCTTTCGCTGGTGTCGACCCGTCCCTCGTGAATCTCCAGCTTTTCGCAACTCATACATTCAAAAATGGAGTGGTCACATTGAGCTATCTCGTTCGATAATCGACCACCTCAGTGCCGATTGCCTAAATGGCTGATCGACATTCACGCAGGTTCTTGTTGATATTGACGCTCTCGCCGAGGCACAAGACCAAAACCCAGAAAGATGGCACCCAGAACGAGATGAAAAATGTGATCTCCGGTGTGCAGCAGCATCGGTCCAGCTTGCCACGCCCTTCCCATGGCGGGATCGCCCATTGTGAGCCCGAGAACAGCCAGCGCGAGATAAAAGATTCCTGAACCGATGCAGAATAGCTTCGCTACTCTCACAGACAGGAAGCTTGCCGCGAGCGCAAGCGCACCCCAAGCGATGTGCATCAAGTTGTGATAACGGTCAGAATGGAGACCGCTGACGATGACCACCACGCCCATCAGCACGAAGATGGCGCCGAAGAAGCGCAACACCATCTTTGAACGTTCGGCGCCGTGCTTTCTGCGTCGATAATTCTGAACTGTGGCCACCAGACCCGCCACATCCGTGAGAGCCAAGGACGTAATCTGCAGCAGAGCGCCAAGGAATATTCCCGGAGCGAAGTGCCCTGTACTCCCTGGATGACTGAGATGCTGCATATTTCGCGGGAGACGCGCGAACCATCCTGACGTGACAAGGAGTGCAAGCAGTGAACCCATCAGCGGGGTCCACCACCAGCGCGCCGCAAACATGACGATCGCGGCAACGGCGATGAAGAAGACCGGGCCCGGAGGAAACTTTGGATATGAGGGATCACCGGATAGCCACTCGATCCAGATTGACAACGCACATCCGACCAGGCCGGCGACAGCCAGCTTTGTTGCAAACGTCAGGTTCGACAAATTCATTTTCATAGGCGCGCTTCTTCCTCCTGGGCTGGATACGACGTCATTACTTGTTTGTGGTCCCGTTGCCGATCCTGTTTGCAATGTGATCGAGATGTGAACTCCAGCCTTTGAGAAGTTCATCCGCTTTCGGTCGCTGAGCGGGAGTGAGAACCTGGGAGTAGATTCTGCCGGTAATCTTTTCCTTTTCGCCTAACAGCTTCGCGAGCGTCGCCCCCTGGCGGGCGGTGATGTCCTGGACCCTGGCATCATCGGGCGTGCCGTCGTGGAATGTGAGCACGTCCATCTCTTTCTGCTCGGAAGCCAACTCGTGGACGAGTTCCGCAATGTTAGGCCGTTCGCCTTCCCAGATCGTTTTGATCTGCGACTTCTGGTTGTCGCTCAGGTCGAGTCGGCGGGCGACGTAACCCATGGGTCCTCCGTGATGGAACCACATGGGGCCCTGAGGTCCGCGCCACGTTTGTGTCTGTGTCCATGCGACAGTGATTCCTGCGACAAGCAATGCCGCACATAGTGTTATCCAAATGGTTATTCGTTTTTTCATCGAAGCACCTCGCTACATTCTGATTCGAGCATCGCGGCGGCGACAGTGCGATCAAGATTGGTTAAGCCGTGTAAAGTTTTGTAAATCTGGCGACGCGTTTCATTCGATGGAATCGCTGTCAGAGAATGCGATAAATTTCCTGGGTTGCATGCGCAGAGTAGCCAACTGGGCCTGCACCGTCCGCAACCTTGCGTTCGATTTTTTCGCAGAGCAAGCCAAAGCGGCAAAAGACCAATGGCTGCACTATCTGTGAACTGCAGCGCATCGAGTCATGGCAACGATATTACTGAGATTCTTCAGTGGTCGAACGACGGATGCTCCTACCAATCTTCGTCAAATTTGGGCCAGATTTTAATAGCCACTTTACGAGCAACCCTGCCTTTGTGCCGGGTACCTTCAGCTATCCGAGGTCTGGTCGAACGCCGGGATGCTATACGGGCCTGCGTGCAATGCTCGCTGAAGAGTATTGCCGCTGACGTTCACGATTCGGCTATGCAATCCCAAAGCAAAGCAGTGGGAGAACGTCACACTAACGCGCATCAGCCTGCTTCATGGTGTGGGAAACTGCCGTGGTGTCGATAATGGTGTAACGCTGGAACCCGCATGAATAAAGGGGAAACACCACTCCGACGCCATTGTAAATATTGTTTTTGACTCTCTAGGATTCGGTTCGGCTATTTAACGTTCTTGTAAATTATTGAAAATACTAAGATTATCCATTTTGGGAAGCTGTTGCTCTACCTCTGAGCTATTCCCGCCCTTTAGAATCAACAATTTAAATGTTGCCGTGATTTAGCTTCTTCCGCTGACGTTCAGAATCTCGAACACGGTTGATTATATCCGTACCGTGCCACCTAGAACCCGAGAATTGGGTAGTGGTATTTCCCTGTCCGAAAAATCTGCCCGACGCCCGTTTAGAACTGCAGTTTCGCGCCAAACTGGATCTGCCGCGAAGTGGTCGACGTAGCTGTGATCACGCCGGCCGTTGGCGAAATCGCCGAGGAAGTCACGGTTTGCGTTCCGCCTGAGGTTGTGATGGTGGGTGCCGATGAGTACACCACCTCATTCGGCGTCAGGAAGTTCGTGTGATTGAGAATATTGAAGAACTCGGCGCGGAACTGCAGGTCCAGCTTTTCCGTGAGTCGCGAATTCTTGACTGCTGAGAAATCCAGCTCCGTGAGCTCTGGCCCGTTGAGCGAGTCGCGCTTAACGTCGCCATAGGTTCCGTAGATGGTGCTGCCACCGTTACCGTTCGGAACGCTGACTGTGGGTTGGATAAAGGCGTTGGGATTGAAGTACTCACCCTGCGTCCGCGGGTAGAGATGTCCGTTGAAGCTAGGATTCCAACTCGGTCGAATAGGATTGCGCGAATCTCCGTTGCCGGGCGGGTTGTAGCCAAGCTGCGGCGAGAAGGGGAAGCCGGTCTGTACGGTGAGAATGCCGCTCGCAGTCCAGCCGCTCACGAGAAACCCGACAGGCGCGGGAGAGTGATTGAGGAGGCGCCTCTTCGCGCCGAATGGCAGGTCGTAGCTGCCGTTGATGGAAGCAGACTGCCGGACGTCAGTGGCGGCCGGGCCCCAGTCCAGCTTTGGCTGCAGAGGAAACTCAACGTACGCCGGCGTATTTCCGCTCACGCTCGTGTTCCACGCCGAGCCGTCGTCCAGATTCTTCGACCATGTGTAGTTGCCGCGGAGCTGCACACCGTTGGCATAGCTGCGGCGGACGTCGGCCTCCAGCGCGTTGTAAAGGCCCGTGCCACCGGAGACCCACGAAGTGCTGTTGGCGAGATTCGGATTCGCAAGCGCGGTGCTTGGGTAGTAGGCTTGCCCGGTGGATGTGTAAGCCGGCACAGGCTCGTTCATGTCCTCGGACTGGATCTGGTGATAGCTATGCGACCCAACATAGCCCACAGTGAACGAAGTTTGCGGGGCGATCTCCTGCTCGATGCGCAGGCTCCAGCTGATAACGGCTGGCGTGGCAATATCGGCTTGCACGTTGCTCGGCGATACCTTGGCGGTGGATGGAGGCGGTACACCAGGCGTGAAGTTCAGGTTCGAGACCGCGATGCTCTTGATGGACTCGGCCGTGTTGTATGGCGCGGTCTGATCAAGCCGGTAGTCGAGAGTATCGAGTAGGCCGTGGTAGAGTCCGATGCCTCCGCGCACGGCGGTCTTTCCGTTGCCCCTCACGTCCCAGGCGAAGCCCAGGCGCGGATTGGGAAGAAACTTCGCGCGGTTGATCGCGAGCGCCGAGTTGCCCACGATGGGCGTCGTCTGTAGAACGCCGCCGACAATGGCGTAGTTCGACGCACGCCGCTGCGATTCATTCCATCCGTTGGTGGATTCCGAGCGGAAGCCTGCGCGCACTTCAAGCCGCGGCGTTACCTTGATCGTGTCTTCAAAGAATGCCGCGCCTTCGAGCGATCGCCAACCCAATTCTGTGGGAGCAGGCACAAGAGTAAACGTGGCTACAGTTCCCTGCAAGAAACTGGTGAGGGTGCTGAACGAGGCCTGTCCATACTGGTTCTGGGCTAACAAGTCGTTGGCCTGCACGCGTTGCAACCACACGCCAGCTTCAATCTGATGGCGCCCGTGAGACCAGTAGACGTGATCGTCTCCGGTGAACAGATTCCGCGCTGTCCGATTGTTGCTGCCGGTATTTGCGCCGGCACCCGTAATGGCCGATGCGCCATTGGAAGCCGTGCTGCCGCTGATGACGATGGCACCCACCGGATCGCCGCCTACCCATCCCGGTACATTGACCGGCACGATACCGGTAAAGAAGTAGCTGGCGCGAGAGTAGCCGAATCGAGCTGTATTCAGGAGTCTCGGCGAAAACACGTGCTGCTCCTGGACGCTGGATACCTGTTCGCGCAGGGTCTCGTTGATTAGGCTCAAGGGATTGGCCGAGGGCGTGTCGGCGGAACTCGAATCCACCGTGTAGACCGCGAAGAGCAAATCCTTTCCGCTGAGATTGTCGTCGAAGCGCGTGGTACCGAAATCCTCCTGAATGTGCTGCATGGGATGGCTAAACGCTTCGGCAATGCCGCTGGGATTGCCATTCGATAAGAGTTCCGGCCCATTCTGGACCGGCCACAAATTCAGGAGCGGAGCGACCGAGGGGCTAACACCGACGTACTTCTCGACGCCGGAAGAGTTCGGCACATAACCCTCGCGCGTCTCGTTGTCGGGCACCAGCGTGACGTCGCTCAGGCCCCAGTTCTGGCGGAAGCCTTCGTAGTTGCCGAACAGAAACAGCTTGTCTTTCCTTATCGGGCCGCCTAAGGTTCCACCGAACTGATTGCGCTGGAACTCGGGAATTGCTGCTTGGTCAAAGTAATTGCGGGCATCGAGCGCGCTGTTGCGCAGGAACTCAAACGCTGTGCCGTGGAGTTGATTCGTACCCGACGAGGTGACGATACTTACCTGCGCGCCGTCGCGCTTGCCGTAACTTGCACCGTATGTGTCCGAGGCTACATTGAATTCGCGCACTGCATCAACGCCCAGAAGCTCACCGCTGGTTCCACCGGGCGTGACGTTGATCAGCGAAGCCCCGGTGTATTCAATGCCATTCAGAAGGAAGAGATTGTCCTGCGGGCGGCGCCCACCCACGCTGAACATGTTGCCCACCGAAGAGTTTGAAGTGCCGATGCCGCCGGAGCGCTCACCGGTGTAGTTCACTGTCGCGGGATTCAACGTGAGCAATTCGTCATAGCTGCGGCCGTTCAGCGGAAGCTCCTTCACCTGCCGCTCATCGATGAGGCCCGACGTCTGTTGGGTGGTCGTGTTTACGCTGTCCGGTAGGGCATCGACCACGATCTCCTGCTGCACCTTTTTGATGCCCAGCGCGAAGTTCAATTGCAGGCTCTGGCCAATCGTCAATGAGATGCCACTGCGCTGATCGGTCTCAAAGCCGTCGTGCTTTACCGAAACGACGTAGTTGCCCACGGGGACGGAAGGTGCGTAAAATCGCCCGTCGCCGCCGGTGGTAAGCGTGCGCGATGCGCCGGTTTCGTTTTGATGCACGGTAACAATGGCGCCGGATAGCGGAGCACCGTTGGTATCGTGCACGACG
Organism: Occallatibacter sp.; assembly: GCA_036495975.1. Classification (GTDB taxonomy): domain Bacteria; phylum Acidobacteriota; class Terriglobia; order Terriglobales; family Acidobacteriaceae; genus Telmatobacter. The sequence continues at coordinate 8,423 of DASXLY010000132.1, forward strand.
CCGCTGATGGTGCCTCCCACAATCTGGCCGTAGGCGGGAGCGAACACTGCAAACAGGAATGCAAAAAGAACGAGATATGAAACCCTGTTGGAAATCACAAAAACCTCCTGAAATTTGGTATTCGACGCTCCGCAGTCCGTCTTAGAAGTTGCGGGTGCATTAGGAAAATCGCGAGCATTCACTTGTGCGTTTTGGAATTGGGATAAGAGATTGGTCAACAGCTACAACAACAGCAACGCCGCCGGGAGGCCGAACGCGAGAAGCGAAGATGGGGAAGAAGAATCATCTCGAATAGCAATCCTAGATCTTTCGTTGTCTCTCTAGCCTGTGAAAGAAAGCGCGGAAGCCGCGTCAGCAAGCGCCGAGCAGTTACATACCCTCAATGTTGCGACGCGGAGATTACAATCCTTTGGAGCGCCGAGCGGGAATCGAACCCGCGAATACCGGTTTTGCAGACCAGCGCGTTAGCCACTTCGCCACCGGCGCTCATGGGGGTCGGATAATGCGAACCCGGGTTAAAGTTGGAAAAACCTCGTTGCTCCGAACACAAGTCCGAGCGTCAAGATCGCGATGGCAACTTCGCCAATCGCTCCTACAAAGAAGGGTCTTGCTCCCTGCTTACCCAGATCGCGCAGATTTGTCCGCAGTCCGACCCCCGAGAATGTGAGCAGGAAGGCCCAACGCGATAGGTTGCCGATCGCCGTCAACTGCGGTTTCGTGAAAAAGGCAACCGAGGCAAGCAGCGAGATCAGCAAGAATCCGAGAACGAATTTGGGAAACTTGGCCCAGAGGAATGCAAACTTGTTGCCCACCTTTCCCGCTTGCCCCTTGGAAGCCCAGTAGAGAGCATATCCAAGCACGACGAAGCCGATCATGGCGTTCCGGCAGGTTTTGGCCAGGACAGCGATCTTGCCGGCAGCATCAGAGTAAAGTGCACCGGCTGCCGAGGCTTCAGCCGTATTGTCGACCGCAAGGCCTGCCCACAATCCGTAACCACGATCGGTCAGGTGAAGCCCATGTCCAACCAGTGGAAACAGGAAAAGAGATATTGCACCAAGCGCCAATATTGCTGCGATCGCGTAGGACGAATCCTCCTCATCCGCATCAATCGCGCCCTGGGTGGCAATAATGGCCGAGACGCCGCAGATGGAGGAGCCGACGGCGAGCAGCGTGGTGAGCTTGGGACGAAGTCCGAAAGCCCGGCCGAGAAGAGTCATAAACGTCAGTGAAAGCGCGATCTCGATGAAGACAAGAGCGAGAGAGACGCCACCAAGGCGAAGGACATCGCCAATGAGAAAGCGCGCGCCGAGAAGCACGATGCCCACTTTGAGCCAGAACTCGTAGGTGGCGACTCCCGCGCGAAAGAGCGCGGGGATACCGATGGTGTTGGAGATCAGAAGCCCGATGAGAATCGCCCAGAGAACGTACTCGATATTGGGCAGCACGAGGTGATGGGCCTTCCCATATCGCGCGATGAACTGCTCGATGAACTTGCCGGCAAATCCCACGGCGCCGAGCAAAAGGATGCCCGGAATCAGCCCGAGAATCCGTCCCGGAAGAGACACGACGCGCGGCTGCGGCAATGCGACGGAATCAGCCATAAGAAGGACTCCTTCCTGAGCGAATTACCAGGACACCGTTTTGAGGACTCCGGAGCGAACCAGAATGGTCAGTGCGATAGCCAGCAGCACGGCCCAGGAATCAATTGATAAGCGAAATCTCGACTCACGAGATGTCTGGGACATACAGGAATGCTCCTTGTATGGGTGAATTCAATTGAGAATGGAAATGCGCGCCGAATGGCGAAGCGAGACGCCTATCGACAACAACAGGCGGAGAGCCTGCTTGCCACGATCGAATAAGCAAATTGGATGCGGCTTGTCATCGCTGCTCTGTTTGTACCATAGGTGGCAATTGTCCGCAAGCCCTGCACTGACGCGCCGCCCCTTCGGAGTCGGCGCAGAGTAGCCGCTAACATTTTGGCGCTCTTGCTCGCGACGATGGCTGATAACGGGGCGGGGTGAAGATTGCGAGTTGGTGAGACCACTGTCCCAGAGCCGAGTGTCGCACACCTCCGATAACTCTTCGGTCAACATTTCGAGGTGGCTGAACGCTACTGCATGGTATGGCAGACGATCCCGGGGAATCCGGACGAATCCGTTGTGCGGTCACTTCAACTATAGTCGGGCCATTCTATTCACCTCTTTGGAGAACGGAGCATCGACTATGTTTGATCGACTCTTTGAGCGTCCACATGCATTGAGCCGCCAGCGCAGAGCACCTCTAGCAGATGAACGCCGTCGCTATATAACCCATTGTGCTGACCAAGGAATGTCCAGGAGGACGCTGCGCCTTACCGTCGAACTCTTGATTAGCCATTGAAAGCCGCCTCGGACTGAGCAATCAGCCCATCGCTTATCAGCCGACAGAAAGTCGAGGATGCTGGATCGCTCTGGGCCGCGCGTAAAGCTGTACCACCCATTCGGCTCCGTCCCGAACTGTCGAAACAACGGTTCATTCGAGAGGCGCTTCGGTGGCTTGCCTTCATGAATCGCCTCCCGATCAACAGAAAGGCCGCAAAGCCGTACGATGACAAGATCGTTGCGTTCGCCGATTTCATGCGTCAGGAACGAGGTCTGTCAGAGACAACAATAGGACAACGCTGCTATTCGGTGCGGCAGTTTCTGGAACAACTCTGCAACCAAGACTGCTCGCTTGCCAGCGTCACTGTTTCGCACATTGACAACATCCTTGCCAGCCAAGTTATTAAGGGCAAATCCGCGCGGGCCACAGTTCAGACGTATGAATCAAGTCTTCGCTCGTTCCTTCGATTTGCTGAAGCGCGAGAGTGGTGCAATACGGGCGTAGCGGCATCGATCATGGCGCCACGTGTCTTCCGGCAGGAATCCTTGCCATTCGCTCCATCGTGGTCCGATGTCCAACAACTGCTCGCCAGGCCAGACGGTGACGGCCCTTCTGCGATTCGCGACCGCGCAATTCTGATGCTGCTTGCAGTCTATGGCGTGCGAGCGGGAGAGGTTGCCCATCTGCAACTTGAGGACATCGATTGGGTGAAGGACTTGATTGTCTTTATACGCTCAAAGCGCCTCGGGAGTTATTGCTTTCCACTCGTCCAAGGTGTGGGACAGGCGATTATCCGATATCTCAGAGCAGCGAGGCCAGCCTCTCCTCACCGTGAAGTTTTTCTCACCGTAAGAGCTCCATTTTGTCCTTTGACGGCTGGCACGCTATGGCCAATCGTTAGCAGGCGATTGCGAGCTCTGAACATATCACTGAAGCATCACGGGCCCCACGCTCTGCGTCATGCTTGCGCTACACATCTGATCAACGAAGGGCTGTCCCTGAAGGAAATCGGCGATCATCTTGGACATCGCAGCCTTGAGACCACGAGGATCTACGCGAAGGTGGATCTCACTCGACTCCGCGAAGTCGCCAGCTTCGACCTAGGAGGGCTGCTATGACACTCGGGCGTGTTGTCGAAGACTATGTCACCTTTCGAAGGATCCTTGGGGAGAAGTTTGCTGTCAACGGGGCCGTGCTCAAGGCGTTCTGTAAGGCCATGGGGGACAGGATCAGCCCTCACGGACATTGATCCAGAGCATGTAAGCACGTTTCTTATGGGCGTCGGGCCGCTCACCGCTTCATGGCAGGTTAAGCACAATGCTCTGCTTGGCTTTTACCGGTATGCCATTAGCCGCGGATTTATCACCAACTCTCCGTTGCCGCTGGTGATTCCGAAGAGACCGCCAGCGTTCCAGCCATACATCTACTCCCAGGCAGAGCTTCGACATCTGATGGACGCCACCGCTTCGTATCAACGTCACCGTGGCCGGTTGGATCCGTTCACCGTGAGAACTCTCCTTCTCCTCATGTACGCCGCGGCGCTCCGTGCGTCGGAGACGCTGTCGTTTTGGCCAGCGCCGTTCTTACCGTTCGCGACTCGAAGTTCTTTAAGAGCCGCCTCGTGCCGCTTGGTCCAAAGACAAATCAGACTCTGACCGAGTACGCGGAAAGATGCAGTGGGTGGGGCGGTTCCCGTGAAGCAGAAGATCCTTTCTTTGTGGGGAGAACCGGCAAGAAGATAAACCTCAACACACTCGAAGGCGCGTTTCAGCAATTACGCGCGTTCGCTGGTTTACATCGAGCGGGCGGCCCGCGTCATCACCCTCGCCTCCATGACCTGCGTCACACGTCCGCAGTTCACCGGCTCACAGCCTGGTACCGCGAGGGTAAAAATGTGCAGGTTCTGCTACCGCAATTATCGGTCTACATGGGTCACGCGCATCTGGCAGCAACTCAGGTGTATCTCTTTATGACGCCAGAACTACTGCATCAGGCAAGCCTGCGTTTCGGACACTACGCGGGTATGGAGGTCTGTCATGACTGACACCTCCATCCTCGGCCCTTGGATTCGCCGTTTTCTCCTTCTGTATCTGGTAAGCGAGCGCAATCTGGCCCGCAGCACACAGCTCAGTTCCCGCGACACGCTTTGTTTACTACTCCCGTTCGTTGCAAGCAAAATGCGAAAAGAGGTCGACCAACTGGCCGTGATCGATGTGTCTGCCGATATGGTGCGAATGTTTCTTCACGACCTGGAAGAGGTCCGCAAGTGCGGTACAGCGACACGCAATCAACGCTTGGCCGCAATTCATTCCTTGGCCCGCTATATTGGGCTGCACAGCCCGGAACATGTGGTTTGGTATGGTCACATTCGCGCTGTCCCACCGAAGCGCGCTCCCCGGTCTTGCATTACCCTACCTGGAAAAAACGGAGATGGACGCTCTGTTGGATGCACCAGACAAGTCCACTGTACAAGGTCGCCGTGATCATGACGCTAGCGAGCGCGGGCAGCAGGGAGCACTCTCTGGTTCAGGTTCACGGAAAGGGCGATAAACTACGGCTCTGTCCGCTATGGTCTCAGACGGCCTTGGAACTCGGGTCGCTCGTCGGAGACCGGGATGCCACCGAACACGTTTTCCTCAACCGCTGCGGCCAGCCAATAACGCGATTCGGCATACATACTTTGGTTGAGAGATATGTCCAGAAAATAGCTCCTCGTGTTCCATCGCTGAAGAATAAGCGCGTTAGCCCACATACGATCCGTCACACAACGGCGACACATCTTCTTCGTGCCGGCGTTGACATCAACACGATCCGCGCTTGGCTCGGCCACGTTTCACTCAACACGACGAATATTTATGCCGAGGTCGATATGGAGATGAAGGCCCAAAGCGCTCGCGACATGCGAGGTCAAATCCGACAAGAGGCAAATCCACTGGAGAAAGGACACTGGGCTTCTGCGGTTCCTTCAAACCCTGTAGTCCGATTATGTGGAGCTTAATCACGCCGGATGCATGTATCTGCCTGCCATGCGTGACAAACGCCACATAATCCCATCCGCCACAGAAGACCTGTTATGTGGTCGGCCACATAAGAGTTCGATCACAAAATAACAGTGCCAGTCGAACATGATAGAAGAGCAGATCGAGATAAAAGGTCTGCCCGTCCACTTCGAGCGGGACTTGGCTGCCAACGAAAGCAAAACCTCGACCAAGCTCGAGAAGAAGGTCGCGCAGATGGATTAGCAAACCGCGTTCCAGTTCGCGCTCTTTGGCGCTCTCTGTCAGGGTCAAAAAATCAAAGTTGTAGGGGTCTTTCAGAATCTGCTCTGCCAGATCGGAGCCTTCAGGCGGAAGCGCCTGGGAGAAGTTTGTGAGTGCCTTTCCCTGGCGCTCATGAAGTTGGCTTGGAATCTGGTGGACTAGGACATTTTGGCTCCAGCCATGTTCGACCGCTGCATTCAGGTACCACTCCCGCGTGGGACGATCCTTGATGCGGTCCAAGAGGCGGGTCTGATGGCCCCACGGCAATTGTGCAATAGCCTGTTGCACAAATTCTTTTTCCGGCCACGCCTCAGCGAAAGCCCTCATGTATTTGAGGTTGCGTGGGCTAAAGCCTTCGATGCCGGGAAACTCCGTGCCAAGGTCCTTGGCGAGCCGTTCGATGACCTTCGTACCCCAGCCTTCAATCTTTTGCCGGTCCAGAATGTCGCGCCCAATTGACCAATACAGGACGATGAGCTCCCGATTGACGGCAAGTGCGGCGCGCACCTGGGCGGTGCGGACGCGCTCCTTAATATCTTTGAGCAGGGCAGCATAGCCGGGCGGTGTTTGAAGCGTTTTGGTCATCGTCTTCTCAAGGGTATGACAACGGCGAACTCTGATGTCCCGTGCTAAAGGGGCCCGTCAATTGTCGCCGACAGTGTCGCGACAATTGCGACGCGTTTCCTTCGTGAAAGTGTCGCATCGGTAATCGTGCAACAAGCTATTGCATAAGTACCGGAGAGGTCGTGGAAGAGTTTGGGCTGATCCCACACGGATCAGCCCTTTGGCCCGCTGCTAAAAGTTTGCATACAAGCCTCGCAGACTGGGTGTGGTTGCTCCCGGAGGTTACATCGACGCCGGCTGCTCACGCAAGACTCGGGAGCCCATGCCTCGACAGAAAATGTCCGAAATTGAGGGATTGAGAGATCGCTTTCTCAATTCGCGCATTCAGGCCAAGTCACTCGCCGAAGGCGGCATTTTGACAGGATCACTGACACGTTTGTCGATACTTATCGCGTGCTCAAACAGTAGGCTAAAGTGAATGTGTGCTGGGTTGCTCGGATGCTGAGCAACCGCCCATGGAGTTGAAACATGAAGCGTGAGATCATACGCGTCGAGCCATTGTCTACCTATCTCGAAAACTGGAAGGCGCCCACTTCTGCCGTTGTCCGTTACGGCGAGACCATTTACGTGTCTGGATTCCCTCCCTTCGATCCCGAGACGGGAGAGATCGTCGACGCACCGATCGAACGGCAGGCGGAACTCGTACTTACCCAATTGAAGCTCTGCGTCGAGACGGCCGGTTCGTCTCTTGAGAACGTGTTGAAGTGCAATGTCTACTGCACCTCAGTGGACAAATTCGCCGCCGTCAATGAAATCTATAAACGTTTTTTTCCCAAGGACCCTCCTGCGCGGATCTTTGTTGCCGTGCCCGCATGGCCTGGTCCTTTCGACATTGAGATCGACTGTGTGGCCGCAATCTAGCGGCGGCAGTTGCCACTAAAGGAAAGGAGTTCTGATGTTTTCCGTGCTATTTGAGGTTTACCCGAAATCGGACCAGTGGGACGCCTATTTAGGCTATGCCAAGATGCTTCGCCCTGAGCTTGAGCAGGTTGAAGGCTTCGTCGACAACATACGGTACCGGAGCCTGAACCGCCAAGGCTGGATCCTCTCGTTGTCAAATTGGCATGACGAAAAGGCGGTGGTTCGCTGGCGCACGAAGATGAAGCACCACGAAATTCAGGAGCTGGGCAGAGGCGAGGTTTTGCGCGACTATCACCTGCGCGTGGGGCAGATCACTGAAGACACGATGCTCCCGGAAGGCTTTGAACTGAAGGAGCAGCGCCTCGATGAAACAGAGGTGGGTGAAGGGACCATGGTCGTGCTGATCGACGCGAAACGCCCTGCGGAGTGGAAGGAGACGGCCAGTCCCGCCGATTGCGCCGCCTGGCTTGGGCTCCAATCCGTACACGACTTGGTGAGTTGGGATATTTTTGACGCGGTGCTCACGCCGGGAGACATCATTTTGATGATCACGTTGAAGGACAAGGCAGCGTCAGATGGGTTCATGGGTTCCGTGGCGCTTCCGGCCGGAGCGAGGATGCGTTCCATCCGAATCGTCCGCGACTACAGCATGTTTGATCGCCGAGAGGCCCCGCAATATTACCCTGAGGTACAACGACGTGGCCTTGGGCCCGAAGATAACTGACCGTCCGGGACGCTAATCAATCAGCGGCGATCCCGATTCCTGGGTGGCCGGGGTTCGTGGCTCACGGCAACTTGGTCGATTTCTAGCCATTCAGGCGACTTGAACCTCAACTGTTGACTTCAGGCCAATCCACGTTTCCAGACCTGGCGACTTTGGAAACGTGCATTGGAGATTTTGCACTTGTCGACAGAGCCGCACGAGACCAAAGGAAAAACGCCCATTCGACCTCAGTAATCCTGTGGCATCAACTGATCTACTGGTTCATACGGTTCAAGAGAGCGGTGTAGCGGGAATCTTGGCGTACAGAATCGAAGAGCGGGTCAACGCGAATCAGCGCCATATAGAAACAGTGGCTATCGAGAGCGCGTTGGAACGAGTTGAAGGCATCGTGGAGATCGTTGACGCGAAGATCATCGACGCCGACCTCATATGCGGTGCATGGGATGACAGTGGTCGTTAGGAGAGCCCGGCTTCGTGCGCGCCAATACGCTTGCCATCCGCGCCGCTTATACAAATCAAACAGAGCCGCGGAGTTGAGCCGTGGCTCTTGCGCGTGAAGCGCGGCCAAATCATGCCGCACTGTTTCGTCGTGCTCGCCCTTTTGTTCGTAAATGAGACTCACATAATTGTCGATTGCGCCGGGCTGGTCTTCCATCACTCTGGTCCGCTGCAATTGAGCAAGCGCGCCATCATAGTCGCGGGCAAGATACAGCGAAGCGCCCATCCGGCGGTTAAGGAGGAAAGAGACTGGATCGAGCTGAAGTGCGCGGCGCATATGCGTGACCGCATCCTGCGGACGACCGACTGCATCGAGGTAAATCGCATATTTAAACTCGGCGATGGGGTCACTGGGATTGAGCGAGATGCCACGCGTGAGATTCTGCTCGGCTGCAGCCCAGTCCCACCCGTAGATGGTTTGTATGCTACCAAGCTCGGTGTAGGCTTCGCCGTCCTCAGGGTCGAGTTGGATGGCGCGCTGCGCTGCGGCGAGCGCTTTCGGCATGAGCTGTTCGGGCGATCCGATATTAAATGTACTGGCAGCATCCAGAGCCGAGGCATAACCGGCATACGCTGCGGCATAGTTGGGATCAAGTGCGATGGCCTGCTCGTAGGATTCCAGGCTGTGACGAAGATCCTGCTTATTGAAGAAGTAGCGGCCACGGAGGTAGGCATCGTGCGCTGCCGGGTTAATTTGCCGGCGCGGCAATGGAGGAGCAATGATCAGACTCGCCTGCGAGGCGATCTGCTGGGCGACACTGTCCTGAAGAGATAGAACATCTCTACCGGGCCCTTCAAACGACTGTGCCCAAAGATGATGATCGGTGCGAGCGTCAATCAGTTGAGCTGTGATGCGGATGCGATCGCCGGAGCGGACAATAGAGCCTTCGACGATGGCGTCCACACCTAGCTGACGGGCAATTTCGGGGAGGGAGCGGTGGCCGTCTTTTTGCGCAAAGACTGAGGTCCGAGAGACTACACGTAAGTTAGGGATACGGGCGAGCTAAGTGATGAGCTCGTCGGTCATGCCTTCGGCAAAGTACTCATGGCCTGGGTCGCCGGAGAGGTTTTGCAGAGGCAGCACCGCGATCGAGCCGATCGCAGCGTGGGTGTATCGACCAAAGAAGCGGGCAGCCAGCGGATGCTGGCCGAGGGTGAGTATCGAGATCGCAACGAGCACGGATGTGCAAAGCGCGCCGACCGACCAAAGTCTGTGCCGGCGTTTAATCTGCGTCGGCTTAACGGGCGCCGCAGAGACATCCGCCGTAACGGTGATCTGCGGCAGCGCAGCGATCTCCGGCACAGCAGCAAGCTCAACCGCAACATCACTTTGAGCCGGCTCTGTGGCCTCTGGCTCAACCGTCGTAACAGTTGCGACGAACCGGTAACCAGATCCGGAGATTGTCTGCACAAACTGCTGCAGGTCGGGGCTGTCTCCAAGGGTCTGGCGGATTTTACGGATGGCCGTGTTGATTCCGTGTTCGATATCGACGAAGACTTCCTGCTCCCACAGGCACCTGGCGATCTCATCACGGGTGACGATCTGGCCATGCTTGGTGACCAGGAGGACCAGGAGTTCGAGAGGTTTTCGCTCGAGTTTTAGCCTGCGACCTTTTCGGCTCAGTTCAAATCTGCCGCGATGAAGGCGGAATTCGCCGAACTGATAAACGGTAAAAGGCACCAGTTCCCTCCCGAGGGTGGTTGAAGTATAACATTCACGCAAATCCTCGGGGAACGGTACTCATTTAGATTGAAGTACCTAAGTCTTCACCTTTCTTCACCTCCGAATTTACCTTCCTCCATTGTTCCCGAAGCCGGACTCGCGTTTTATCTGATTCGAGCCGGCAAATTCCCCGGCAATGGAGGAAGTGATGAGATTAGGAAATCTGAAATTGATGCCGGTGCTTAACCATCAACTGAGAACGAGGCTCTCCACGCTGGGATTTATCTGCGCCCCGCTCTTACTGATGCCCGCACTGGTTCAGGCACAGGATTGGCAAGTCCAGGTGGGCGCCCAGAGCAAGGACCTGGGACGGCAGGTGATTGCCTTCCTTCCGAATGAACTGTGGATTCATGCCGGCGACTCCGTTGCCTTTACGGTCGCGACAGACGAACCCCACACAGTGACGTTTTTGACCCCTGGCCAAGTGCGACCGCCTTTTCCGGTTGGCTGTCCACCCACACCGCCAGGCACAACGCCGAGCGGCAGCGCGGAAGATGGATCGAGCTGCGTGAATAGCGGAACGCTGACCAAGGGGCAGGGATACTGGGTGACGTTTCCGACGGCTGGAGATTACAAACTCGTTTGCCTGTACCACCAGAATCACACGGCGATGATTCACGTTCTCGATCTATCCGCGGATCTACCGCATGATCGGGAGTTCTACAGGGCTGAAGCCGCGGACATGGAAAAGGACATGCTTTCATCAGCCGGCCACATGATGGATCACGACATGGACAGTTCACGCGATGAGGTGACAGCCGGAACAGGCGCGATCACGGCGACGGGTGGCGGTTCCGATACGTTGTCAGTGATGCGCTTCATGCACCCGGACAAGGTCATCCACGTGGGAGAGACGGTGGAGTGGACAAACGACGATCCGATAACGCCACATACGATCACGTTCGGAGTAGAGCCGGATAATCCCATGCCACCTTCTGGGAGCGTAACCATTAGCACGGATCCAGATGGAGCGCTGCACGCTACCATCAGTTCACCAGCAGACAATGTACATTCTGGCTTCATTGCTGCGGCTCCGCAGGACCAGATCGGGTCACCGCAAACGCCGCCGGGCGTAACCCGCTTCCGCGTGACATTCACGCAACCGGGTGTCTTCCAATACAAGTGCGCGCTGCACGACGTGCTGGGGATGATCGGTAAAGTGACCGTTTTGCCGTGAGCGGAAGAAGCCTCAATGACGAGGCAATCCATATGCGAGAAGGGAGCGCGGCAATGTATATCTCCGCCATGCGCTCCCCTCATCGGCGATGTTTGTCTCGGTGATCTGCCAAGCCGCACCGCCCTTTTTTTCGAAGGATTGGTAGCCGCAAGCCTCAGCCCACCAACTCCACTGCACCATCTAAATATCAACTGACGCCAACAGGCCAAATCGCTCATCCACCGACTTAAATGCGCTTCGTACATTTCTCGGTGTTCTGGAGTCCGTTGCAACTCCATCCGCTTGGGACTCAGGGCTCGTCCAACACCCCGTCGCGCAATGGCGACGATCCACGCGAAACACATGTCCACCAATAAGGCGGGCTCTTTCTCATGAGCCATTCGCCAGACGAACTGGACGGTGCATTCATTCCCCCGTTCGACTACGCGGATCTCCTCTGGGCAAGTGAGTTGTTTGTAGGGCGCGACGCGTTGCAGCGCGTCCCGAAACGACCGGGCGGTGAGCGCAGCGATTCTAATCGGGTCGTAGCGCTCGACGCGATCCTCGGTCCCCAGCTTCAGGCCAAAGCCCGGTTCGTCGGTGGCTCCCGCAATACCTCGGTAAAGCGCAAAGAACTCATCCGTGCTTACCAGAATCTTCTCCTG
>DASXLY010000133.1:0-2156 GCA_036495975.1 Occallatibacter sp.
GAGCAGGAAAGCACCGTGATCAAGCGTGCACTCGGCTCGTTCGCTTTAGGCATTGAGCATGTCGGCAGCACAGCGGTCCCAGGTCTGCCATCGAAACCCATCATCGACCTGTTAGTCGGCGTACCCAGCCTTGAAGAGGCAGGGCAACGATGCATCGCGCCGATGGAGGCACTTGGCTACATTTACATACCGGAATACGCGTCATGGATTCCCGGTGAGTTGTTCTTCCGCAAGGGGCCTCCGGGGCCATGGACCCACCATGTGCATCTGATGGAGCCGTCTCATGCTCGTTGGGAAGCACTTCTGGTGTTCCGCGATTATCTTCGCGCCCATCCTGAGGCAGCCAGCGCCTACGCCAATATCAAGCGGGGTCTCGCCGCCTCGTCAAAGGACGACATAGCGGCCTATCGAACCGGCAAAGGTATTTTCGTCGACGAGACGACCGCCAAGGCCCGTGCATGGCGCGCGGGTGGACAACGCTAGAGCGGATCAGCATGCGCGAGCTCAGTTTTTGGCGGACGTCTTGGGTTGAAGCGCGTCGCGCGGCTGGAATGTTGGTCGTTTGCCGCGTGGAATTCATCTCGAGAAGCGCCGCCGGTACTGTCCCGGTGTCTGACCTGTCATCTGGCGAAATGATCGCGTGAAATTAGCCTGACAGGAAAAGTCGAGCATGAGAGCAATGTCGACCAGTGACTCATTCCCCCGTATCAACAGCTTCTTGGCGTGCTCGAGCCGTCTGGCGCTGACGTAACTATGAGGGGGTCGGCCGACGGCGGCCTTGAATGCTCGTGCGAAATGGAAGCGGCTCAGGCATGCAATCGATGCCAGATGGTCGACCGAAAGATCGCCTTCCAGATTAGCCTCTATGTAATCCAGCACACGTGACAACCGGCGCCGGTCGAGTCCTTCCTGCGTCGGCAAAGCCTGAGCAGGTGGCGAACTGACATGGTTTTGAACCAGTCTCGCCGCCAGGCTGCAAGCCAATGTTTCGGCAAGCAACCGTCCCGAGGATGTCGGTGACTCCAGCTCCGACGCAATTGCATAGGCGATCTCGGCCAGCAGAGGGTCCTGGAAGCTGCTTTCGTAGCGCAGCGAAGCGATCACCGATTCGTTGAGGTCGATACCGAGGCTGGTCGACGAGAAAAGATTTGGCGGCAGATAGACGTGCAGGACTTGAGGCAAGGGATCAGAGATATCGATGTAGTCTCCCGCAAGACCGCCGGGAGAAAGCCAGGCCGTTCCCCGCTCGGCGACGGTCCGGTCAAAGATGCCGCCGCCTCGCCGCGTGATGACCGATCCGTTGCCGTAGATATCGACGCAAATTTCGGTATCGCGTTGCGTGCTTTTCCAGGCGATGACGCCGTCACCGTGACTCCAAAGCTCTGCAGACAGGGCGGCCCAGCCGCGATCGGCCGAAGAAACCAGTAACCCGTCGGGGCCATATTTCTCGACACCGTATCCGCGCGCCACCATCGATTTCTCCTTCGAGATTCTCACGACGCACTTTCTCCAACTGCAGACGCACCGGGCTGTTGCCCGTAAATATGGGTTGCCGTCCGGTGACGACAACATTTCAAACGGAAGTGAGAATGTGTGAACGGGCGTTCAGCTGATCGCAGCCGACCCGGTACATCTCCGACCTCAGCAATAAATGACAAAACCGCAGCAACCGGCGCAAAGCCGCGGTCGGCCCACGGGTTCATCAATTCGGTCGGATGCACGCCCGGCCAAAAAAGGAACAATCATGAATTCTGAACAAAAGGTTGCCATCATTACCGGTGCCTCGCGGGGCATCGGTGCCGGCTTGACGAAAGGCTTTCGCGAGATCGGCTATGGCGTGGTTGCCAATTCTCGCTCAATCAGCCACGACGATTTCGCCGGCGACCCGGCTGTTGTTGTCGTCGACGGTGACATTGCCGGCCCGGATACCGCCGAGCGCATCTTCAGCGTAGCCATCGAGCGCTTCGGGCGCATAGACACGCTGGTCAACAACGCCGGAATCTTCATCGCCAAATCTTTCGTCGACTATTCCGAAGCCGACTTTGCAGCGATGGTTGCCGTAAATCTGACGGGCTTCTTCCGCATCTCGCAGAAGGTAGCATCATGGATGCTGCAGGCCGGCTCCGGCCATATCGTCAATATAACTGCAGCGATCT
>DASXLY010000134.1:0-4068 GCA_036495975.1 Occallatibacter sp.
TACGGTCACGATTGTCCAGAACGGCGTGAACGGCGCCTCCCGAACACTTCAGACGGACGCACATGGCAGTTACACGGCAACCAACATGGCTGCCGGCAATTACACGATTACGGTGACAGCACCCGGCTTTCAGACCTACACCGCGCAGAACGTGATTGTGAACGTTGCGCAGACCCTCTCCGTGGACGCGCCGTTGAAGGTTGGAGGCGCCAGCCAGACGGTAACTGTGCAGCAGAGCTCAGTGAATATCGACACCGAGACGAGCGCACTCGCGGGCACGATTTCAGGAACTCAGGTCCGCGAGCTGCAGTTGAACAATCGCAACTTCGAACAGCTCGTCACTTTGCAGCCCGGCGTTGTCAGCGCCCTGCCCGACGAAGTCGGTTTCGGCCTGAATAGCAACTCAACCATCGGCGTGAACGGTGTTCGTGGCACTGCTAACAACTGGACAGTCGATGGAGCCGATGTCAACGATAGCGGCTCAAACGCCACGATCCTCAATGTGCCAAGCGTGGACGCGATTCAGGAATTTACGCTTGAGAGAAGCACTTATGACGCCGGATTCGGCCGCAGCGCTGGCGGACAAGTTCTGGTCGCCACCAAATCCGGGACCAGCACCTTCCATGGCGACGTATATGAGTTCAATCGCAACGACATCTTCAACGCCAACAGCTACTTCAACAAGAATGCAACACCGGTCATCCCGCGAGCGATCGAGCGGTACAACAACTACGGATTTACCATCGGCGGTCCGCTCTACATCCCCAAGGTCTACAACACAGCGAAAAACAAAACATTCTTCTTCTGGTCCGAGGAGTGGCGCAAGGTTAGTTCTCCGGTAACCTCCAGCCTCACGCCGCCGACCCAGGCGGACTTGAACGGCACCTTTACCGGTCCCATCACCAATGCGCCCGCCGGCTGCGTCGCCTTTAACCCGACCAGCAACACCAGCACCATCAATCCATCTTGTTACAGCCAGAACGCAAAGGTGTATCTGACGAATCTGTTCGATAAGTTTGCTCCGAACAGCAGCAGCGGCCAATACATTGCAAGCTATTCCCAGTTGAATAACACCCGAGAAGACCTGGTTCGCCTCGACCACAGTTTCACCGACAAACTGCATTTCTTCGGGCGCGCCATTCAGGACGAAACACCGCAGAATTTTCCGGAAGGTCTGTTCGCTGGAAATAATTTTCCCGGCGTGGCAGGTTCTGTGGTGAACGCCCCTGGACAAAATGTGGTCGGCAACCTGACCTGGACGATTTCGCCGCGCATGGTGAACGAAGCGGAGTTCGCTTACACCCAGGGAACAATCTCCTCCGCCTTCACGGCTGGCTCCATCGCCAACAACCCGGCGATCGCCCAACAGCTCACCAACAACACTGCCTACAACGATCCCTATGGCCGTATCCCGGGTATCTCGTTTACTGGTGGCGCGATTCAGGGCTTCACTTATGGAAGCACTCCTTACTTCGAGCGCAATCTGGACAGAACGCTCTACGACAACTACTCCGTGACCCTCGGCAAGCACACGCTGCGCGTCGGCGCAACTATCTCACAGCTGTTGAAAACGGAGAATGCCTCCACCGGCTTTGCAAATTTTCAATTTGCTGACTTTCAAAGTTTCCTGCTCGGCAATGTCGCCATCTATACCCAGAATAGCCGCGACACCGTTCCCGATTTGCGTTATTGGAACTTTGAGACGTACGTACAGGACGACTGGAAGCTCACAAATCAACTGACGCTCAACCTGGGATTGCGTTACAGCTACTTCCCGTCTCCCGCCGACGCCTTAGACACGTTGAATAACTTCGACCCTTTGCTCTTTAATCCGAACCTAGCGCCGGGAATCGACCCGGTCACCGGCAATTTTATGGGCGGCCAGATCCCGGCGACCTATGTCAACGGGTTGATCTTCCCAACCGGCTCGGCTTACGCGCAAGCGCATGCCATTGCTCCGGGCGTGTCCCCTTCTCCCTACGGGGCCCATGTCAATCCGGACCCCAAGAGGAATTTCGCTCCCCGGCTAGGCTTCGCTTACGACGTTTTCGGAAATGGCAAGACAGCCATCCGCGGCGGCTACGGTATCTTCTATGACCGCACGCTGAACGGCATCTGGGAGCAGAACGCCTTCCAGGATCCGCCATTGGTCCAAACGGCCACCATCAACAACACGCAATTCGATCATCCGCTGGCCGGCTCGTCCGCTGTTTCCCTCGGCCCCAACCACATTGTTTCCACCGGCGATCCCACCTTTTTGAACCCGTCCTACATGGACTACAACTTGGGCATTCAACAGCAAGTGAGATCCGGCACCGTGGTGGAGGTCGCCTACGTCTCCTCTCTCGGGCGGCATCTTCTGGGCGAAAGGGACATCAATCAGCCCACGCTCGCGAATCGAGCGGCAAACCCCAATGCCTATGTCAACGCAGTCCTCCCATATCTGGGATACTCCTGGTTCGCCGCAAGACTTCCAGGCTATACCAGCAATTACCACTCGCTGCAGGTATCGCTGCAACATCGCATGCACTATGGTTTGACGCTGGGAGTTGCGTACACATGGAGCAAGACCCTGACCAACCAGTCGAATGACCGTGGTACGGGAACGTATGACACCTACAATCCAAATCTGGATTACGGCCCATCATCGCTCAATCAACCGCAGACCTTTGTCGCCAACTATGTCTATCAGCTTCCTTTTTATAAGGAACAGCAAGGACTCGTCGGGCATACCCTGGGCGGCTGGGAGCTTTCCGGAATTACACAATTCTACTCCGGGCAGTCACTCAGCATTACACAATCGAAAGATAACTTCGATTGTCCGTTAGCCGCACCACCTCTCACCGGCTGCGCTGCCGGCAGCCCTCCGGGCACCTACTTCGGCGGCATCAATATCGACGCGGCCAGCGCCAGCCCCATTTCTGCACGTCCGGATCTAGTTGCCCCGGTACACATGACGAAGAAGCAGTTGCAATGGTTCAGCACAAATTCTTTTGCAGATGCAGTCGGTCACTTTGGCAACGCGAGCAATGGCATTCTCCTTAGCCCGGGTCTTGAGCTTTGGAACCTCTCTGCCATCAAAAACAATAAGATCAGCGAACGCTTCAGCTTCCAGTTCCGCGCCGAGTTCTTCAACGCCTTCAACCACACAAATTTCGGAGCACCCTCTCCGAGCGGGGGTGGGATCGGAACCAATGTCGACAGCGCCAATTATGGGCAGGTCACTACGGCACATGATCCGCGCCAGATCCAGTTTGGAGGCAAGTTGTACTTCTAGCTGAAAATCATCTGGATTTGGGCGAGAACATATGTTCTCGCCCAAACTATTTGCCAAGTTGTTTTACTTGATATCCGCGCGCGACTCGTCTGCTTCAAAGCAATCTTTACAACTCTGCATATCCGGCCCAGGAGAAGAAATGCCAAAACTCTGGTCAGCACGTTTGTGGATGTCAGCCATCGCGCTCCTCTCATCCGCGATAGCCGGCCCGGGTCTCATTGCCGCGCAGACTCCCGCAGCGCAGCCTTCGCTCATGCCGCTACCGGCCCATCTCACTCCGGGGACCGGACAGTTCTCCATCGACGGGGGATTTCGCGTCGTGTTTGAGGGCTATACAGAGCCGCGCATGGAGCGGGCGGTCGAGCGCTTTCGCATCAACCTGACACGGAAGACCGGCATCCTCCACTTTCCCGAGTCGTCACCCGCGCAGCCGGCATTCACCATTCGCACGACCATGGCCAGCGCTCCCGTCCAACAGTTGGGCGAAGACGAGTCCTATCACCTGACCGTGTCGCCGCAGAGCGTCTCGCTTACCGCGCCCAATCCGTTGGGCATCCTGCACGGTCTGCAGACATTTCTGCAACTGGTGAAGAGTTCGCCGCAAGGCTTCGTCGTGCCGGCGGTTGTCATCGACGATCAGCCGCGCTTCTCGTGGCGAGGCCTGATGCTGGATGCCGGTCGGCACTTCATGCCGCTGGATACAGTGCGCCAGACGTTGGATGGCATGGAGGCTGTCAAACTCAACGTCTTCCACTGGCACTTGTCGGAGGATCAGGGCTTCCGCGTGGAGA
>DASXLY010000135.1:0-7313 GCA_036495975.1 Occallatibacter sp.
TGGCCCCTGGGTGCAACTCGTCGGCCCGGATCATGGCCTGGAAATCGGGGGCGTGAAGCTGTTCGGCTTCAACGCCATTAATGTACACAAGCTGCTGCTCACGGTCGTCTTGCTGGGTGCGCTGTATCTGCTGAGTAAGTTGCTGCGGGCGATCGCTCGGGCCATTGGCGGTGCGCGCCAGCGGACGGCGTTCTGGACTCGGCAGGGCGTGAGCCTGACGACATTTGTTGTTGGTGTGGCCGGGTTTGTCTCGATCTGGTTTGACAATCCCGCCCGGCTGGCGACCGGGGCCGGCTTAATTGGCGCTGCACTGGCCTTCGCGCTGCAGAAGGTCGTGACGAACCTCGCGGGGTATTTTGTGATCCGCCGCGGCAACACGTTCAGCGTCGGAGATCGGACCAAGATGGGCACCGTGCGCGGTGACGTGATCGAGCTGAATTTCATCCAGACCGTGATCATGGGATGGGCGAGCCACCCAGCGTCCAGGAAGAAGACCCTGGCATGTGGGTGCGGAGACGTCAGTACTCCGGAAGAATAGTAACGGTTTGACCACTCTCGCAAATTGTGAACTGTCGCCAAGAGGGCAAATCGCTCATTGGCCGAGTTCCGGTTGGTTTGTCGCCTACACTTCCCCAATCGAAAAACCGGTTAGTTTCCGGGTTGCCGGTGATACGGCAAGAACGGTGTTCGAAACGTGGTTTTGAGCAGCTATCGCCTGCCACCAATTGACACATCATCGGTGAAGCGCATCCACCTGTAAGAGGACTCAATAGAGTGCAACCCCGTCGTTAAGAACTCGGCCTCGTGGCGATGTGGTCAGTCGCCTCCCCCCTCGATACCAGCTTTGAGATAACCCATCCAAGCAGGAACCACCATGCCGAGCCGAGAAGGAGGAAGATGCCAAAGGTGAGCCAATCTCCCATATTCCCGCTTGCAGTGGGTATGTCGGATAGGTATTTGATTCCAATAGAGGCGGGATAATTCGCTACAAACACAATGATGAAGAAGAGCCCGGCTTGCGGGTCATGACTGACCTTAATCAAAACGATTACGGCAATGACGAGCAGGGCGTGCGCAATGGCGAAACATGGGAGCGTATTTGATAGCTTCGGCTTCATGGCCCTTGCTCAGTGGAGTTGTAAGCGCAATGTACCGTGCCTCCCAATAATACGAATGGCTGTTGAGAAATCGCTATAGTACTCACGACCGCACAACCGTCCCTCACGTGGATGGATCGTCGCCTAACCTTACCCAATCCAATAACGCCGCCATGGTAGTCAACTTTCGGGAAAGAATGGTCCTGGACGGATAGCACTCAAAGTCCGGCTCACAGTCACTTTCTCGAGGTGGAACCTTTGCCTGTCGCAGATCCGAACCGGTATCCCGGCTTAAGTTCACAGCGGTAGACCGTGGCGTTCTCTTGTTCCTCAGCCGTACGGACAGAGCAGCTGGCCCAGCTCACATCGGGGTCCAGATTCAGAGGGAATACCATGGGCGAGCCATCCATGTCAGCCTCAAAACTCACGCCTTCCTGGGTTGGGGGCAACGTGAAGTTGAGTGCCTGGACAAAGATGACCGGGTACAATTCGCGGACGTTCGAACTGATTTCCGTGTGATAGACCTCAGCCTCCACTAGGAAAGTAGCCGTATCCGACCAGTTCAGGGCTGAGACGCGGATGTTGCGCCCGCCGTGAATGAATCCACTTGTGTCAATCCGCGTAAACGGGCACGGCCCTGCGATGCAGGAGGCTCTTATATTGCGAAACGCATTGTCTGCTCCCGCATCCAGCGTCACAGACCCCGAGGACGCCTTCCATTCTCCATCCGGCGAACACGGAGAATGATGATTGCAGGGCACATTTCCCTGATTGACGACCTGAAAGGTCTTGGCCTCACTATCCACATTCGTCTCTGTCCTCGAATTGAGCGTATATCTCACTCGGATATGGGACACCACCGCTTCTGGACGCCTGGATCGAGCGACGGTCTTCCGAGGAATCGGAACCATTGCTGCGACATATAGCTCGCTCGGGGTCTTAAATCTTCCCGTTTGCACATTCAACTCAAGCGGCTCGTAAGACGGATGCCGAAAACTTACCACAATTGGCCGCTCCGACAGCACCCTCTTCTGCAGGGCGAGCTTGAAATATCCCGAGGCATCCGACCGAGTTGTGGCACTCCTCACGCCATCCGACGCCGTTATCTCAACACCTGCTATCGGCAGTGCCTTCGTCGTCTCGGCATCGCGCTGAATCACTGCGCCTTCAATGGGTATCGATTGCCGCTCGGCGATCGATCTCAAGTGGCGCGCGCGCATCAGCAGCACGATGACCACGGCTGCCGAAACTGCGAAGATCGTCCAGGCAACTTTTTTTCTCGTCATTCGACACCGACAGGCAGTTGGAGCAGTAACTTGGAGCACTCGCTGCCCATGGATCCACCCCTACTAGAGCATCCCTGGATCTATTATTCAATAAAATGCCGTCCGCAATGAGTTTCCTTGGCGGACGTGGATGGCCTGAATGAGCATGGATGAAAGTGCGGATGAGATCGAGGGGAGTAACGAAGCACAACTTTGCAAAAGAGCCGATCTACTTGAGAATCGGAGTTCCCGGCGCCAATTGCTGCGCCAGATGACCGGTGTCTCCCTAGGTCTGCCGCTCGCCCAATGGAAGGTTCTTCCTATGTTGGCACAGGTACCCGCGCCACAGCCGCCCGGCCAGCGGCCTACCAACCCATCCGGTCTCCCTGCGCTGACCGCCTTTTCCCCTGAAGATGAGTCGTTTCTTGACGATCTTGAACGCAGCACTTTCCTGTACTTCTGGGAGCAGGCCGATGCGCAGACCGGATTGATTAAAGACAGGTGCAACGTGCGGGCAGTAGACACCAGCGTGGTTGCAAGCATTGCGTCCACGGGTTTTGGCCTGACCGCAATCTCGATAGCGGAAAAGCGCGGTTTCATCTCCCATCACGACGCACGCCTGCGCGTGATTGCGACGCTCGATTTTCTCTGGAAAAGGCTTCCGACGCATCGTGGATTCTTCTACCACTTTGCCAACATCAATACGGGCGAAAGAATATGGGACTCCGAAGTCTCTTCTGTCGATACGGCAATCTTGCTCTGCGGGATTCTTACCTGCCGCCAGCACTTTCAGGATCGCGACATCAGCAAACTTGCACATGCGATTTTCGACCGCGTGGACTGGACCTGGCTCTCGGAAGATGTCGCGCTGCTGCCCCAAGGGTGGACCCCCGAGTTCGGTTTCCTGCCTTACAAGTGGGACTACTACAGCGAGCTGATGATGATCTATCTCCTGGGAATGGGCTCTTCTACCTACCCCCTGCGGCCCGACGCCTGGTCGGCATGGAAACGGACCATTTTCGAGTATGACGGACAGCGCTACATTGGCTCGTTTGCGCCGCTCTTTGTACATCAGTACTCGCAAGCGTGGTTCGATTTTCGGGGCAAACGCGACAAATATGCGGACTACTTCCAGAACTCGGCCATCGCAACCGATGTACACCGCCGCTTCTGCGTGGAGATGGGCAAGCACTTTCCCGATTACAGCGACGACCTCTGGGGTATCACGGCCTCCGACTCCGACAAGGGCTACGTGATCTGGGGCGGTCCGCCGGCCATGGGCCCTATTGATGGGACCCTGGTCCCCGCAGCCTCTGGAGGCTCACTGCCGTTTCTGCCGGACGCCACCATACGTGTCCTGAAGAACATCAGAACTCGTTACCCGCAGGCCTGGAGCCGCTATGGATTCGTCGATGCCTTCAATCCGTTGAAAAAATGGTATGACAATGACATCGTCGGCATCGACGCCGGTATTACCATGCTCATGTCGGAAAATGCACGCACTGCCTTCGTATGGGAGACCTTCATGAAGAACCCCGAGGCGCAACGCGGAATGGCGAAGGCAGGCTTCCAAAGCTACAATCCAGCCGTTCCAACAGCTTCATAGGTTGCGCTCGAGTGAACTTGCCTAGTGAGGATTGTATTGAAGAGTGCACATCTAGCTGTCCAAGTTCTGGATAGTCGGCAATTGGGAAGTAACCCCAAATTGGCCAAAATCGAGTTCCTTCCGAGTAGCCGGTGATCCTCCCGCAACCGAAGAAAGCGACTTTCAATGGATCGAAAACCTCTCGATCGAGCGCAATCGACGTCGCCTCTTCGACCACCAGCCGACCACGTTTCACTTTGGCCGCCAGTGACTCTCCAGCAACACACTCCATGACGCTGTAGTCGATACCGTCCTGCTCGCCGACGTCGTAAACCGCGGCAATGTGAGGATGCATCTATGTCAGCAATTGCAGTGCAAAATCCAATAAACTAGCAGATCGATGGGATACCGGACGGCAAGACGGTCTTTTATGCGATAGTCGCTCGCGTGAGGGCTCTCACGAAATGATGTGAACCGACAGGCGCAGGTTCCTGTTCTGGAGCAAGTGGGCAGCGATAGCCTTGCTTCGGGACGGCGAACGAGGAGAGAGCGCTTATGTGGATTGTTCGCTTTGCTCTGCAAAGGCCATATACGTTCGTCATTGCCGCGCTATTAATCGCGATCTTCGGCATCTCCGCCATCCTGAAGACACCAACCGATATTTTGCCGGACATCGATATTCCCATCGTGAGCGTTATCTGGACCTACGGTGGGATGGATGCGGATGACATGTCAAAGCGGATCGTTTCGGTATGTGAGCGGGCGCTGCCAACCACAGTGAATAACATTCAATACACGGAGTCGCAGTCGTACAGCGGCGTCGGAGTCATCAAGGTCCATTTTCAACCGGGCGTGCAGGTGGATCTTGCGATTGCGCAGGTCACGGCGCTGGCGCAGTCCCTGTTGCGCCTGATGCCAGCGGGAATACTGCCGCCATATGTGCTCAAGTACGACGCTTCCAGCGTTCCCATCGTGCAGGTCAGCATGGGCGGAAAGGGGCTTTCGCAAACCGAGCTCTATGACCTGGGACAGAACTTCATTCGTGGGCAGCTGGCGACCATCAAGGGCGCCGCAGTGCCGCTGCCCTATGGCGGCGAGCAGCGATCCATCATGGTGGATCTGGAGCCGTTGCAGTTGGCAGCCAATCACCTGACCGCCTCGGATATTTCAGCCGCGCTGAATAGCCAGAACGTGGTCACGCCCTCGGGCACGGCGAAGATGGGCGACCGGGAATACCTGGTGGGAACCAACAGCAGCGCGGCGACGGTCGCTGAGCTGAATGATCTGCCTATCCGAACCTTCAATGGCGCGGTGGTTCAGATGAAAGATGTCGCCTGGATCCATAACGGATACCAGCCGCAGACAAGCTATGTGAGCGAGAACGGGCAGGCGTCAGCGCTGTTGACTGTCATCAAGAGCGGCGCTTCTTCGACACTGACCATAGTGGATGACGTAAAGGCGGCGCTTCCGCGAATCAAGGCGGGGCTCCCAAGCGCGCTGACGCTGACGCCGATCTTCGATCAGTCGGTGCTGGTGCGGGCTTCGATCCGGGATGTGGTGCAGGAAGCGGTGACGGCCGCGTTTCTCACCGCCATGATGGTGCTGGTGTTTCTGGGCAGCTGGCGAAGCACTCTGATTGTGAGCGTATCCATTCCACTGGCGGTATTGTTCGCGATTGCGGTGTCTTCGGCTCTCGGCGAGACCATCAATGTCATGTCGCTGGGGGGACTGGCCCTGGCGGTGGGCATGCTGGTCGACGATGCAACTGTGGAGATCGAGAACACGCACCGCAATCTCGGAGTCGGGGAGAAGAAGCCTCTGGTCAGGGCGATCCTGGACAGTGCGGAGCAGGTAGCGATGCCGGCGCTGATCTCAACCATGTCGATCTGCATCGTGTTCGTGCCGGTGACGCTGCTGTCTGGTTCGGCGAAGTACATCTTCACACCGCTGGCGGTGAATGTCGTGCTGGCGCTGATCGCCTCATACGGGCTGTCGCGCACATTGGTGCCCACCATGATGCACTTCCTTCTGCCCAAGGAGGTGCCGCTCTATCAGGGGCAGGAGAAGGAGTCGCCGCTGAGCCGAAGCTTCATCTGGCGGTTTCACCAGAGGTTTGAGCGTGGATTCGATCGATTTGCAGAGAAGTACAAACGCGGACTGGAGTGGGCGCTGGGCCATGCCGCGATGACGCTGGTTGTATTCGCAGTCGTCGCCCTGGGTTCGCTGGCCCTGATTCCAGTGGTTGGGCAGGACTTCTTCCCCTATGTCGATTCGGGACAGATGGAGTTCCATGTTCGGCCGCCAGTTGGCACGCGGATTGAAACAGCACGGGAGGTATTCAAACGGGTCAACGAGGAGATCCGGCGTGTGATCCCAGCGGAGCAGCTGCAGATGGTGGTAAACAACATCGGGCTGCCGCCGGGTGGCGTAAACCTGGCCTATTCGGCGAGCGATACGACGAGTAATGGAGACGGTGATGTGCTGGTGCTGCTCGCGGCTAAGCACCGGCCTACGCAGGAATGGATGCAGGTTCTCCGGCAGGACTTCGGAGAGAAGTTTCCCGAGGAGACGTTTTTCTTTGAACCTGCCGACATCACGAATCAAACGCTGAACTTTGGGTTGCCGGCGCCCATCGACGTGCAGGTGCGCGGAAAAGACGCAGCGTCCACAGCGCAAATCGCCGAACTGCTTCAGGAGCAGATCAGGGATGTTCCGGGTGCAGTGGACGTGTTCATGCAGCAGCAGGTCAATGCGCCCAAACTGAACATCAACGTGGATCGGCTCAAGGCGCAGCAACTTGCTCTCACGGCACGAGACGTCTCCGATAACGTGCTGTTGTCGCTCTCGGGCAGCGGACAGGTTGCGCCCAACTTCTGGCTTGATCCGCAGACTGGGGTCGAATACCCGGTGATCGTACAGGTGCCACAGTACCGCATGCGCAACATCGATGCGCTGGAGCGCACCACCGTTACGGCGCCTGTGTCCGGTGCAAGCGAGCAACTGTTGCGCAATGTTTCGACCACTGAGCGGCAGGTTTCTCCGCAGACTGTCTCGCACTACAACGCGCTGCCCATCATGGACGTGTTCGCGAACGTGGCGCAGCGCGATCTGGGCGCGGTGGCCAGTGATGTGCAGAAAATTGTCAGGGAGAATTCGCAACACCTGCCGCCTGGGGTGGAGATCATTTTGAGCGGCCAAGTGCTCACGATGAACACATCCTTCTCGAACCTGGAGGTCGGGATCGCCGCGGCGGTGGTGTTTGTGTACCTGCTGATGGCGACGAACTTCCAATCATGGACCATACCCTTCATCATTCTGATGGCGCTTCCAGGAGCGTTCGCGGGCATTGTATGGATGCTGTTCCTG
>DASXLY010000136.1:0-4674 GCA_036495975.1 Occallatibacter sp.
AAGCGAGAAGCATATCGATCATGCTAGTCTTTGTCGTCTTCACTGGCATCTACCAGCGGGCGAAAACGATGGACTGGCGGAGGCATGGCCGAGTCGTCGCCCTTGATGCTCTTCCAGATGATCTCATTCAAGGCATACATCGGAGCACGATCCAATTCCTTGAAGTTCATCCTGCTGCTCTGTCCTGCGCCATAGGAGTCCTTCGTGTTCTTCGCATTCACGTCAATGAGCGGCTTCATTACATTAAATGGCGTAACGACGGGCTCAGTTCCGAAGGAGGCGTACATTGGCATGGCTGCGGCATCGTACTGGCTCATCGGCGGCAACCCTAGTAGCAGTTCCATCGATCGCAACATGGAACTCGTCGAGTACAGCGTGCTATCGACGATGCCGCGCCTGACGTATGGGCTGATGACGAGGCCTGCCGTCCGGCGTCCGTCAACGTGATCAGCGCCGTCCTGTGCGTCGTCTTCAATGATGAAGATCGCTGTATTGGGCCAATATCGGCTGTGGCTGACAGCATCGACGAGCTGCCCGATAGCGTAGTCATTATTGGCGACCATGGCCTGCGGCGTAAACGCTCCCGGTGTAGTGCCGCGTGTGTGATCCTCCGGCATACTCATCACGATGTAGTTGGGCAAGCGCTTCGCATGATCAGAGCTGTCATAGTTTGCTTCGAATTCCTTGAAGTCTTTCAGGAAGACTCCGACCCTGTCTGTATCGCGCACCTCAAGTCCAAGCCCATAATCCTTCGAAACGTGGCCGACCAGGCCATCGGCGCCGGGTGCTGCTTCCATCATGGTGCCAGTGCTGGCCCGCGCGGCATTCTCACCATAGGAGCGATACGTCAATCCCTTGCGGCGCGCAAGGTCCCACAGATGGCCGGCAGAGGGCACCATGGCATGAACACTGTACGAAGCGGCGCTGTGTCCGCCATACTCCGGCGGCCACTGCTTCTCGTTGAAGTCGGTGGCGTAAGCAGAGTTCGACCAGGAGTGGCCGTCAACACTGACCTCTCCATCGCAGTAAAGATTGTCGAGGACGACATATTCCTTAGCCAGTGCATGCTGGTTCGGCGTGACATTCTCGCCGAAGAGGACCAGATTGGGATCGCCGTTAGCGTTTGGAAGGTCGCCGAACTCCTGATCGTAGGTCCGGTTCTCCTTGATGATGTAGATGACGTGCTTGATCTCGCTGGCTTCTCCAACGCGCCGCGGAATGATGCTTGGTTCCTGGGGCGTTCGAGCTTCAGAGAGCAGTGAATCATGATACGGAGTGTTCTCTGTGACCTGACGAGTCCACTGCGGAAGTTTTTCCTTCAAGTCCGTGACTGGCAGCACTTCAAGGCTGCTCGTCTGCAGCGTCTTGTCGCTATCGTGTCCGAAGTGCGGACCATTCGGATCCGGGTGACCTTCTTCGCCTTTGGTGTTGCCGATGTAGAGCGTGCGGTTCTGATCGGTGAGCAACAGCGCCGAAGGATACCAACCCGTCGGGATGAAACCGACGACTGTGCTGTGTGTACGGTTTTCGATGTGCGCCACGGCGATCGAGTTATTGTCGGCATTCGCGATGTAGAGCAGCTTGTGCGTGTTGTCGATCGCCAGCGCATCTGGTGTCGATCCTTCCGGAGCCAGCGTTGTCAGCGTCGTCGATAGCCGCTCGATCACCTCAAGTTTATGTGCATCGATCACGTACACTGTGTTGTCATTCGAGCAGGCAACGAACAGACGGCCGTCCGAAGAGAGTTTCATATCGTTCGGATTCATACCGACACGCAGCGTACTGATGACCTTGTTGGTGGCCGTATCAATCACGCTAACCGACTCGCTCGACCAGTTGGAAACGAAGAGGAGCTTTCCGTCAGGCGTGAGCAGGGTTTGATAAGGAGTCGTCTCGACTGGGATGCGCGTAACAATCTCGCGGGTCTTCGCATCGAAGACGACAACGTTGCTAGGACCTGACCCCGTGCCGCGATTTGCGGCATACACCAAGTGCTTGCCGGGCAGGTAGGCGACTCCCGACCACCACACCAGCTTCGGGTCAATGGTCTCCACCAATTTGCCGGTCGGCTGTTCGCTCAACCGGCCATTTTCATAGGCGAATTCATAAATTGGTGAGCGAGGATCAGCTTTACTCTCCGAGCCCGATGCATTGCCACCGGAAACATAGAGAGTGTGGCCATCGGAGGACCAGGCCATGCCCAGCCCCGTCGATGTTAGACCGATATGCTGGATCTTCTTCTGCGTCGTCACATCGAAGACATCGATAGCGTGAGGCAGAAAGCCTGAATTGACGGAAATGACAACTTTCCCATCTGGAGAGGGGACGAGATTCAACACCAGATCTCCCATCTCGCCGATTGCCTTGCCGGCTGGCGTAATACGCCAGCCATTCGGCAGGTCCGATCCATCAGCGAAATGTTTGGGGAGCCTCTTTGCCTCCTCACCGAGCGGATGTTCCTTTATTGAAGAGGGGGCCGACGCTTGGCCAGAAACTATTCCGACTGAGGATGACAGAACAAACAAAAACGCACACACTCTGAACGAAGAAAGCCGCAACCTGACAGACATCAAACCTCTCGATTAATTGCTCAGTTGAAGGTCTGACGCATAATTCTCTATTCGTCCCCAGCGGAAGCGCCATCGCATCAGACCGCCCATCATTTTTCGGCGCTGCGGGGACGATAGTAACATGCTGCTGCAATGAGAAGATGAATGGGGATTGCTGTAGCGCTCCTTCATTTCGCAGTGATAACAGGCCACTTGCACAGGAAAGAACCATTTAGCCGGCCGATCCGGCATCTCAGTGTCTGAACGCCTAACTCGCTAAGACCTGGTATTGTCCAATCGCAAAAAAGTAGTGTGCGCCGAACAAATAGGGGATCTGGCCGGATAATCGCGTGCACGTGATTTTCAAAAGCTGTTGATCTTAGTGGAGCTTAGTTGCACAATCTCTCTAGCGATGGGAAAGAAACAGCAAAGTCAGAGGGTAGAACTCCCTACGCCGGGGGAGCTTCGCTTGTTGCAAGTTCTGTGGCGAATTCGCGAAGGGACCATTGAGGACGTTGTGCTGGCAACTGGCGGGGATCCACCGCCAAATTACAAAACTGTTCAAGCCTGGCTGCGGATCATGGAGCGCAAGGGACAAGTGGATCACAGACAAGAGGGCCGGGCGTTTGTCTTCCAGCCCCTGATCAGCCGCGGTGATGTCCACAGGCTCTCCATTCGTCATTTGCTGACCAAGTACTTTACGGGCTCTCGATCCGAACTGCTCGTGGAGCTCTTGAGCGATGAGCGCATCAGTCGGGAAGAATTGCTCAAGCTCGAGGGATTAGTCCGCAATCGACGTAAGGAGTTGTCGTAGGCTGACATTGGAGTTGGATTCACGCCCGAGCCCAGGAGCCATATGAGCAGTGAGACTGCATCGGCGCTTTCGAGTCTGTGGTTCACCTATGTGCTTCAGGCTGCGGCTGGATACATGCTCTTGTGGCTCCTGTGCCGGCTCGTCCGGGATCCTAAATTCCGATTTCGGCTATGCGGAGTCTTTCTCGGAGGGATGGTGGCAGCATGGTTAGGTTTGCTCCTGCTGTTCTGTTTGTCAGCCCCAGTTACCTCGGTTAACTCGGCCTTTCTAGGCGTCTCTGAGACACACTGGTCGTGGACGCTCAATTTTGCTTTGACACCCCACTTTTCAACGATCCTCTCCGGCTTGTGTTGGACGTATGTGGCCTTCCTCGCTGGGTTCTTGCTGAGATTTTGCGCCCGGTTCTGGCAATTAAGGACTCTCTTGCGGACTTCACAAGCTGCCTCCGATTCACTTTCTTCACTTTTCGAATCAGTCCGTACAGGTATTCAAGCACCTCAGTGTGAATTACGACTGGTCCCGCGCCTCCGCTCGCCTGCCACTGCCGGGTGGAGGCATCCCAAAATCCTGCTGCCTGACGAGTTCCTTTCTCGACTGGAGACTCCACAACTCATGGGCATTCTTGGGCACGAATTGATACATGTTCGGCGGCGGGATTATCTCTGGGACAGACTGGCGACTCTTGGATGTTATCTTGTTTTTTTTCATCCTGCGGCGTGGCTTGTTCGACGTCACTTACGTTGGGATCGCGAACTGGTCTGCGATGATGGCTCAGTGGATCGCTCGGATGCATGTCGCCTCGAGTACGCGGCCTGCCTGACGACCTTGGCTAGCTGGCGGCTTTCCGGAGAAGGGTTCGCCGGCCCGATAGATTTTCTATCCTCGCCATCTTTACTCGCCACAAGGGTTCGCGCGATGGTATCGCCACCCAAACTGCAATATCCCGCCAGCAAAGAGGCCGCATACGCATGCGTTGCCGCGGTCTCCATCGTCCTTGCGATAAGGCTGGTACCGGACGCGATGTTTACTCTTACTTCGTCCGCAACGGAAGTACCGTCATACTCGGCAGCCGTGAGATCGGAAACTCCACCCCAGCCTCCACCCGTCTCGTACGCTGAGCCAAAGCGCGCGTTACAACGACAAAAGTTGCCTGTTCCAAAGACCAAGGTACAACACGTACAATCCCGTTCCGCTTCTTCCACGCCGAAAATCCCGGGTAGCATCTCGGTAGTCACGGGTCCGTCCCAACCGCAAACGCACCCTGCCCCTAAACGGCGTTCCGCACCGTGGCGTTTCATCCCGAAATTCGGC
>DASXLY010000137.1:0-1594 GCA_036495975.1 Occallatibacter sp.
ATCTTCTGCCCAGCCTTCAGTGACTGCTCCGCTGGCTTCGGTCTGGTGGCGCACCAGCACGAACGCGGCGACAAGCCGAAGGTATCGCTCGATTCCGCCAAGGACTTCTATGAGCTGACGCAGCTCAAGATCGCTAACCCCACTACAGGTCTGTTGATGATCGGCGGTGGCGTACCCAAGAACTTCGCGCAGGACATTGTCGTTGCCGCGGATATCCTGGGCACCGAGGCGCCCATGCATAAGTACGCGATCCAGATCACGATTGCCGATGTGCGCGACGGCGCGCTGTCCTCGAGCACGCTCAAGGAAGCCAGCTCCTGGGGCAAGGTAGACACCACCTTCGAGCAGATGGTTTATAGCGAATCCACCATCGCCCTACCACTGGTCACCGGGTACGCCTGGCACAAGCAAGCGCACGCCGCGCGCCGGGAGCGTCGCTGGGCACGCCTGCTGGAGCCCGTGACAGCCTGATTCTCTGGCTCATTAGGGCATGATTCCCAAAACGGTCCGCCATCCAAGGCGGACCGTTGACCTTTCCGGCTCACCGTGGGACCGAGCATTCAAACGATTACTCAATTCCTGTATAAGGTATGCACCATTTCTAGTGCAGTAACCCACGTTTTTTGATTACTTAGGACAATTCTTTTGACTATCGGTAAGAGTTACCTACTATACTCACCAAGCGTTATCGCCAAAATAGCGTCCCTGAACGTTGTTGCACCGTGTCGGGGCCGCTAGGAAACAAAACTCGGCTTCTCGCCGATCGGGCTGACTGCATGGCAGGCAATGTTTTCTCTGGGCCGGTGTTCACGAATAAAAGGATGTACGCGGTAGATGTAAGTTGTTGGAATTTTGGGGTCATGCGTGGTCTCCCGCGACACAAATTTCGTTTCGAGAGATGCTTCCCCATTTTGCCGAATAAGGTTTGACCTTTGCATTCTCCGATGAGTCAGCACGAACGTCTCTTCACCCATTGGCTGAGCGGCCGACCGGTGTGGCTCGCCATGTTCGCGCTCACCTTGTTATCGACCGGCTACACGGTGGTCGTCCTGATGTATTCGGGCAGTGGGCTAGTGTGGAGTCCGGCAAAGCCGATTGTCGTCTTTGTGGCGTGGGGTGCGACGCAGACCTGCTTCGCGGTGGTCTGTCTGCTTAAGTTACGCCACGAACGCCATCTGCGCTCCGCATTGGAGGATAACGGAAGTGCTGAGGAAGCGGCGACGAAGGCAGCCGAGAACTCGGCGGAGGTTCGCTACCAGGACTACTTCGAAAACCTCACCGAGATGATTGCGATGCTCTCCGGGGAGGGTAAGTACCTCTATGTAAACTCCGCATGGCAGCGGTATTTCGGGCGCGATGCTGAATCTGCCCGAGCATTGGAGGGCTTCGCGTCCGCCTTCCCGTTTGCCATCCAGTCACAGGCTCTCGCGATCTTTGAGCGCGCCCTGGCAGGCGAACATATCGAGCAGGTGCATCTGCGCATGGAGGACTCCGCGGGACGCACGCGGGAGATGGAGGCCAGCCTCTTCGGCCTGCGCGAGGCGGGACGGCCGCGGGCCGTACGCTGCATCCTCCGCGACGTCACGCTTCGCAA
>DASXLY010000138.1:0-1511 GCA_036495975.1 Occallatibacter sp.
TCTTCGACGGCGTCCAGCTTTACGATGCGGCAGGTGATCTCCTGGCCAACAAGCTTCTCCAAATCAGCAGCGTCGCGAGTGCCACTACGAGATGCAGGCATAAAGGCTCGTACGCCAACGTCGACTGTAAGACCACCCTTGACGATGCTAGTCACGGTTCCGGCCACGGCCGCCTTTTGCGCATAGGCTTCTTCGAGCGATGACCAGTCGGTCGGCTGAACAATCTTCAAACGTGAGAGAGCATAGTATCCCTCTTCATTTCGCCCCTTCACCGATACTGGAAACCTGTCTCCGACCGTAATCCCTTGGGCGTTGTTCTCAAACTCTCCTCGAGAGAGTACGCCCTCGATCTTAAAACCTATATCCAGGAACACTGAATCTGACGAGATCGAAATAACGATGCCTTCTTTCTGTGAGGCCTCCGTCTTCGATTGACCACCATGAATCTTTTCAAACTGCGAAAGGAGTGAGCCGAACGATTCTGTGGAATCGTCAATGGCCTGGGGCGTATTGCGAGAGTTGGGAGCGGTATCTGGGGTGCCTTCGTTTGCCATAGCAATTGTCCAATATTGTATCCATGATCGGGGAATGCCGATTTTAGCGAGAGATGTAATGTCCTGCGCGAACTGCCGTAAGCGACGCGATGCGACTGAGCGGCTTTCAGAAAAACCTGATAAGCTTGCGTTCGCTGCAACGGACTTGGCCCACGTAGCCGTATTGACGGCCCATAAACGCTGTGTTTCGATCGATTCAGTGATTTGAAAGCCAGTACTCCGGTGGATTCGATTCTGCAGGAGGTTCTCGCAATCCTGCAGCACACGACCAGCTCGTCATGGAAGCACCGCCAGGAACCGGGAAGACCACTCGTGTTCCGCCAGCCATTCTCGGTCTCGTCCGCGATGAGGGGTTGCGCTGGCTTCCCCATGGATATCGAGACGCGACGGACTCCAGTACCAGGTGGTACGTGGCCGGTATCATGGCGAGATCGCCAAGCAGAATGGAAGTGCCACAATATTGCCACTATGGAATCGAACCGGCGCACGTTCATGAAAGCTGGCCTTGCTGCGGCCATTCTTCCTCAGACGGGCGGAGTCACATCCTCTGTCCCGCGCAAAAGACGTATCCGGCAGTCTGTTTCCCGATGGTGTTATAACCAGATTCCGCTGGACCAGCTCTGTGTGGCTGCCGCACAGATGGGGCTCAAGGGTGTCGACCTGCTGGAAGTACCAGAGTTCGACATTCCGCGGCGCTACGGCCTCATCTGCACAATGGGCTATGCCGGAGGCGGGACGATTCCGGATGCGCTGAACCGTACCGAACATCATGCCGCCATTGAAGAGGCATTCCGCAAGAACATCCCGATTGCTGCAAAAGGCGGGCGTGCCGAGTGTCATCACCTTCTCTGGGAACCGCCGTGGTATGTCGGATGAAGAGGGCGCTCGCAATACGATCCTAGGACTGAATCGTCTGAAGAAGATTGCAGAAGATCACGGCGTCAATATCTGTCTTGA
>DASXLY010000139.1:0-4444 GCA_036495975.1 Occallatibacter sp.
TTGACACGGTAGAGGTCAGGAGTTCGAGTCTCCTCGTGCCTACCATCTCAAATCAATAAGATAACCCTCTTCTGGACAATCTCCAGCGGTACACCAGGGGATCAGATGGAATTGAGAGCCGGATCAGCACCTGACTGGCAATCAGCAACAGCGAGAAGCTGATGCCGGCGGCACGCGGTGTCCTCAGACTCCGCCGGATAAGTGCAGCTTCCTGATGCATTCAAGCCTTGTCAATCGGTCCTGTCTCGTTGCCGGAATTTGTCCGCCATTTCATTTTGTGGGAGCTAAGTAAGAAGTTCTCATCGCCTCTCGGGCGATGGTCAAAAGGACGACTCTGTC
Organism: Occallatibacter sp.; assembly: GCA_036495975.1. Classification (GTDB taxonomy): domain Bacteria; phylum Acidobacteriota; class Terriglobia; order Terriglobales; family Acidobacteriaceae; genus Telmatobacter. Next base: position 340 of record DASXLY010000139.1, read on the forward strand.
AACCCTACGGTGGTGTCCAATCTATCGCTTGAATCGATGGTACCGAAGGTTTCTTGCGCTTCTTCGCGAGTGCTCGTCCAAGATCCGGAAGGAATTCCTTTACTATGCTGAAGCCTGCGTTGTACCCCATGGTGATCCCAAAACTGACTGCCCCGTCTCCTGCCGAACCCTGACTCGCTGGCTGCCAGAGCCTTGACAAAAAGGCTCCGGCGGCCACTCCACCTACCTGCGAGAACGAGGGGCTCCGGCTCCCATCATCGTGACGCGCCAGAAAGCTACTCGTGAGCGCATATCCCGTACGTGGCCAGAAGCCGTGCTTGCCGGAGTTAAAGTAACGATTATCCTCATGCAAAGCGCTACCCAGGCCGAACGTTACCGTCCGCTGGATCGAGTATTGTCCAAGAATATTCGCGAATCGCTTGCCGTATCCAGATGCGCCCTGTTCCCACTCCTCGGGTTTATCGTTCCACTGATCAAGCCCCGCCGACAGCCCCGCTTTCGCAAAACCCAATGGATTGGTCATGGTTTTCAGGTAGAGCTTGTTTCTTTCCCGCTGCGTCAGAGGCTGGAATTCGTTGCTCTTCTTCGCGCCCGCCATGTTCAGGTAGTTAAGTAGATAATCGATGCCTTTGTCGACCGCACCAGTCTTCTTCGTGGTTGATGTGTCGCCAGTCTGGTCTTGTGCCTTGAGCGGAACCGATATCAAAACGAGCGTCGCCAGCCCTAGCAACATTGGGAGGCTGCAGATTCTCTTTGTCCTGGCTACGACCATTTTGGCTCCCAAATCCAATGCACTCACGCACACGACTGGTTCTAGAGTGGTGGCATTTGGCGCACGGACCGTACTGCACCGGCTGTCTTGCACTCACGTTCAGGCCCATTTGCCCAGCACTGTTCGGCAGCCGTCCGTCTGAGATCAGGTCTGAATCCGGATAGCTGTCGCTGAACTATGCGGCGAGTTGCGCTCGCATTTCGGCCGCATACTGGTCAGCGTTGAGACCTGCAAGGAGGTGCAGGGTCTGCCCGTCCAGTCTGACGACAGCAGCGATGCCCTCGTTCCTCAACTCCGCTTCCTGGATCCGGCTTTCATCATGCACTATGAGGCGCAACCGGGTTTCGGCGCATGCATCGACACGCGCAATGTTTGCCTTGCCGCCAAGCGCGGCAATGTACGCGTGCGCTTTGCGTGCCGCATCGGGATCGCGCAAGGGCGGCTGAATGCCAGCGGGCGGGACCGTTTTTACCGGCGAGGATTCTTCAATCTGGTCGGCTTCGGGGCCGGCGGTCTTGAGATATTCCTGCACCTCTGTCTTCAGGTTTTCGCTTTGCGTGCCGAAGATGGCCTGCACGCCGTCGCCAACGACGACCACGCCGGCTGCGCCGAGAGCCTTGAGTTTTTCCGGGCTGGCCTTGGTGACGTCGTTGAGCTTCACGCGCAAGCGCGTAATACATGCATCGAGGCTGGCGATATTGCTGCGTCCGCCAAAGGCGCGCACGAGCTGCAGCTCAAAACTGCCGGCACTGACGCTGCGCGGGACCGTCACTGCTTCTTCTTCGATCTCACGTCCCGGGGTGAGCAGATTGAAGCGCTTGATAGCGAACGTGAAGATACCGTAATACGTCAATCCCCAGAGTGGGCCGATGACCCAGAGCCAGAGCGCATTGTGTGACTTCGGGAAGAGGACGATGTAGTCGATGAGGCCGTGCGAAAAGGTGAAGCCATGCCTGATGTTCAGCTCAATGCAGACAAAATAAGCGAGTCCGGCAAGCAGGGCGTGGATGACGTAAAGGAACGGGGCAACGAAAAGAAACGAGAATTCGATCGGCTCTGTAATGCCGGTAAGGAAGGCGGTGAGCGCTGCGGCAATCATGATCCCACCGACTTTCGCTCGCTGCTCGGGCCGCGCGGCACGCCAGATCGCCAGGGCCGCCGCCGGCAACCCGAACATCTTGAACAGGTAGCCTCCGGTCATTCTGCCTGCCGTCGGGTCGCCGTGGATGAAGCGCGCAATTTCGCCGTGCACCAGGGTTCCAGTGGCAGGGTCGGTGTAGTCGCCAGCCTGGAAGAAGAAGGGCACGTTCCAGACATGGTGCAAGCCGAAGGGGACGAGAGCGCGCTCGACCACGCCGTAGATCGTGAAGGCAAGGGCAGGCTGCTCGTGCACTGCCCAATGCGAAAAAGCATCAATCGCACGGTCAATCGGAGGCCATACGAAACTCAGCACAGCGCCGGCCGCGATGACTGCAAACGCTGTGATGATGGGAACCGAGCGCTTTCCAGCGAAGAAGCCGAGATAGCTGGGCAGTTTGATACGGTAGTAGCGTTTGAACACCGCTGCGGCAATCAGCCCAACAATGATCCCGCCGAAGACGCCGGTATCGATGGAGGGAATTCCCATGATGCTATCGGTTTCGATGCCACGAAGTTTTGCGCACGTGCCCAGCGTGGCGAGAAAGACGACATACCCCACAGTACCGGCGAGCGCCGCCACGCCATCATTGTCTGCAAGCCCAATGGCGACGCCGATGGCAAAGAGCAGAGGAAGATTTCCGAAGATCGCACTGCCTGCCGTTGCCATGATCTGCGAAAGCCATACCGGCAGCCATGAGAAGTTCGCGCTGCCAACGCCCAGCAGAATGCCGGCAACCGGCAGCACTGAGATCGGCAGCATCATGCACTTGCCGATTTGCTGGAGGACGGGGAATGCGCCTTTGAATGAGATCTTCATGTCAGGAACTCGCGCTGGTTGTTACTACTTCGGTTTCGGGATCGGGGACGAGAGCACGTACATCTTCCGCAGAGTCCGCCGCCATGGCACGCTGGGCAAGTTTGCGGCAGTCATCCATGCGAAGGGTCCGGATCTGGGCTTTCACGGCAGGAATCGCCGGCAGACTGACACTGAGTTCGTCCACGCCAAGTCCGAGCAGGATTGGCACGGCACAGGGATCGCTTCCGATGCCGCCGCACACGCCAACTCGACGTCCGGCGGAGCGGGCTCCGTCCACTGTGTGCGCAATCAGCTTGAGCACCGCCGGACTTAGCCCGTCCACCTGAGGAGCGAGTTTGGGGTGACCGCGGTCCATGGCGAGGGTGTATTGCGTGAGGTCATTGGTGCCGATGGAGAAAAACTCTGCCTCACGGGCGAACTGCACGGCCATCACGGCCGCCGCGGGTACCTCGACCATGATGCCGGCGGGCACAAGCGGTACGCCCAGACTGGCGGCCTCTTCCGCGAGCATCGCTTTCACGTCGCGTATTTCGTTCAACGTCGTGATCATCGGAAACATCACGCTCACCGAACCGGAAACCGAGGCGCGCAGAATCGCTCGCAGCTGTGTGCGCAGAATTTCAGGTCGATCGAGGCCGACCCTCACGCCGCGCTCTCCAAGAAAGGGATTGTCTTCCTTGGGGATGGGAAGGTAGGAAAGAGGCTTGTCACCACCTACATCGAGGGTGCGGATGATGACGAGATGACCCGAGCCTACGGCCTGGATGACAGAGCGGTAAATCTCAAATTGTTCTTCTTCCGTTGGCGCATCGGAGCGTTCCATGAAGAGGAATTCCGAGCGCAGCAGGCCGACGCCTTCGCCGCCGAGGCCGATGATCTGGCCGGCATCCTTCTGGCCGCCGATGTTGGCAAGAACTTCGATGCGCGTGCCATCGAGCGTTATGGCCGGTTCGAGCGCATGAGCGAGATTCGTTTTGCGGCGTTCTTCTGCGAGTTCCTGCGCGCGGCGCACACGGCGCACCTGGTCCGATGAAGCGTGCAGGCGCAGCGTACCCTTGTTCCCGTCGAGAATGACCGCCGTCCCGTTCGGTACTTCGAGCGCTGCAGGCTCAATCCCGGCCAACGCGGGCAGCCCGAGGGAACGGGCGATGATCGCGACGTGGGAGGTGGCGCCGCCCCGCGTAGTGCAGAACCCCATGACGCGCGAGCGATCAAGCGCCGCAGTGTCGGATGGGGTGAGATCTTCCGCGATGAGTACGGTGTTGGGGGAATAGTTCGGCTGCGGGACTTCGGCCCCGGTGAGTATCGACAGTACGCGCAGCCCCACATCGCGCAGGTCATTCGCGCGTTGGGCAAGCAGTTCGTTGCGCATCCCG
>DASXLY010000140.1:0-2024 GCA_036495975.1 Occallatibacter sp.
CAAAAAGGGCGACGTCATCGTCTCGCTCAACGGCTCGCAAAATCCGACTCTGCGCGATGTCCGTAGTTCCCTCCGGGCAGCTCCCGGTACGGTGGTGCGTCTTGTGATCAAGGGCCAAGACGGCAACACTCACAACGTCGATCTGACGCTCGCTGATTTCGTGTAGTGGCTGTCCGATTCTAGGTTCGAGGGGCATAGCATGAAAGTTTGCCATACCGATGCCGAACTTCGGGCGGCCGGATCGCATCCATCTTGAGCTTTTCCCGGGCGGTCACATGTTCTACAGCCGGCACGACAGCGCTGCCGCGTTCAAGCGCGCAGCGATGGCGCTCTATCGTTGAACCAATTGCCTTAACGCGACCCGAGTTCGAAACTCTGCCCTAGTGGTGTCCGTCGAAATAGTCCACCACAGACTGCGCCACTCTACCCATGGCATCCTCGGTGTCAGCGCGGGTGCCGGTCATGCTCATATTGTAGAAGGCAATGACGATGGGCCCTGTGCCTGAGTAAATAACGCCTACGTCATTGGTCACACCGGTTGTTTCTCCCGTCTTGTGCCCCACCGGTACCGTCAGATAGTGCGGAATCTTCGTGTTGCCTGCCTGTTGAGCCAGCAGCATCCGGCGCATTTCGTCACAGCTCGCGGGTTTGGCGACCGTGCAGCTCTCGATGCCTTCAACGAATCGACCCATTTCACGCGGGCTCGCCGACCCGAACCATCGGCTGGTGTCGTTCCGATCGACGGGTGATGGGTGGGCGCTATCGGCCTTTGCCTCATCGATCAAAGCCTTGCGTTGGTCGGAGAACACCGCTAGTCGGTGGATCGTCGTGTCCGCGCAGCACAGGGCGAACACATCCTCATCGGATAGTTTTTCGTACTTCGGATTGATTGCCGCATATTCAAGCCGGAAGTACTCGCCGGTCGTATGGATCTGCTTTAGAACTTTGTAGCCTGCGCCGCGCAGAAAGGCGTTGATCTTGTCCTTGCCTCCCACCTTCGCGATCATGATGTCAGTCGCAGTGTTATCGCTGGTGATGACCATTTCGGTCAGGATGTCGCGGAGCGTGGGTCGCAGGCCCACATCCTTGAAGCGGTAGATGCCGGAGCCGCCGCGTAAGGCTGCCGGTGTGATTTCAACCCGCTCGTCCAATTTGAGCGTATTGGCATCCGCCATCTGATAGGCAAGCACCAATGTGGCGAGTTTGATCGTTGAGGCGCTCTCGAAGGGCTCGTCGGCGCGGACCATCGCTTCTTCACCGCTCCGTAGATGCTTTACATAGATACCCGATTTTGCCTGGATGCGTGCGAGCTCTCCTTCCAAAAGGCGGGTCAGCGGCGATGGCGCCTCGGCAGCCGAGACCAGCTCCGTTGCGAGGAAACAAATTGCAAGTAATACGATGCAGCGACCCATGTTTTCTCCTACTCATTGACGGCGCAGATAGGTTACGAAGCGATCGAGACACTCTTCGAGCTTCGCAGGATCCGCCGCGACATACCAACGCAAGAATTCTGGTGCTTCGTTGGCGAACGCCGAACCCGGTGCGATCCCGACACCGGCATTTGCCACAAGATCTTTGCAGAATGCCAGGCTGTTCGCCATCCCCCGAACTCGAAAGAAGGGGTACATGATCTCTTCAACTGGGATGGGTTGGCCGAAGTTCAAACTGAACCTCGAGCAAAGAGGCTTTGTGGATGTCTACACGGCCAATCACGCTTCAGTGAATTGCAGCTTCATTTTCCGCGCGACGAACCGTGCATTATGCGCAGTTGATATGACACATCAGCCGCTATCGGCCCAGCAGCGGTCGTTCGCAGTCGAGTTCCAACGATTCTCTAAAGCAGACACTCGGCATGGCCGATCAGCAGCGCGTCACCCGTCGGCCACGACGTTCTTCCCAAGCTCCCTCCATCCGAGGAAGCCGACGCAAATTCCGCAGACCACCACAATCGGTAGGACACCGATGAGTACCTGTGACGGACTACGGCCAGCCGCCAACAGCGATGCGCCAAAAAGAGGTCCGGT
>DASXLY010000141.1:0-4744 GCA_036495975.1 Occallatibacter sp.
TCGAGGAATGAGTAGCGATGCGCGATATCGGCGCGGCCGACCATGCGGCGGAAAATCATGCGCAGCTGCGGATCGACAAGCATCTTCTCTGCGAAGATGACGAAGTCGTCATGCACATCGTGCTCTGGTACAGCAGTAGCGATGCGGTTCAGGTAAGCCGTAGTCATACACAATAAGCCTTCAGCCCGGATATAGGGATTAGATGTCGCGTGTGTCTTGGGGAAGCTGGACTACGAAGAGACGACGATCCGGCGACAGTCGACTACTTGAGAGAACAAGCTCCGTATTCTCAATACAACGGCTACTCGTTGAGACGAGACCTTGTCTTCTATTGATAGCACTTTGCAGCACGGGAATAGGATGACGATTTGTTCATGGAGGGCGCAATCATTGAAGCGCCCCTGAATTTCGTCCGTCCACATGCTAAGTTACGGAACAGAAGAGCAAGATGCGCGGCCACGAGTGTTCTTCGGAACCAGCATTCAGCGCTTTGCCAATGCCAAAAAAAATCACGAGGTCAATACTCCGAGATGACATCTGCCTCATCACTCAAATCTTTCCGCCTGATACACCGTTACATTGGAGTGTTTTTCTCGCCGACGATTCTCTTTTTCGCCATCACAGGTGGTCTACAGATGTTCGGGCTGCACGAGAGCGCTCGTGGCAGTTCCTACATACCTCCCAACATCCTCGTGCATCTCTCACAATTGCATAAGAAGGGGACGCTTTACCTTCCTCCACGAAAGATTGCTCCACCCAATTCGGCCAAGCCGGATGGGGCAAAGCCTGAGCCCACAAAGCCAACACAAGCATCCCCGGCCACGCCACCACCTAATTCGCTTCCCATGAAGATATTCTTTGCCGCCGCAGCACTCGCACTCGCCGTATCGACATGTACGGGCCTCATAATGGGTTGGAAGTATGCGCGCCGGAAATCGATCGTCCTGCTCACCCTTGCGGCAGGAGTCCTTATTCCGGCTATCCTTTTCTTTGTATAACGTTTCCCGACTCGTTCATTGCTGAGGGAAACGCAGATGACACAATCGTCATCTTGCAGCCTTTGGAGTATGCAACTCATGAATCAAACTGTCTTACCATGATTTATGCGACTTCTACTGGTCGAAGATGAACCCGAGATTCAGGATTTCCTAAAGCAACCCCTTGCCGTTGCGGGTTACGAGGTGGATGCCGCCAAGGATGGGCGATCCGCCATCCAACTCGCGTCTGGAAAGAAATATGACGTTCTGATCGTCGACCTTGGACTTCCGGACCAAGATGGCATTGACCTGATTCTTCAGCTTCGACGCTCTGGCATTAGCAGCCCCGTATTGATACTTTCAGCCAGAAGATCGGTCGACGATAGGGTCAAAGGTCTGGAACAAGGCGGTGACGATTACCTGACAAAGCCCTTCGCACTCGCAGAATTATTAGCAAGATTGCGCAACCTCTTGCGACGTAAGCTTGCTACAAGTGAAGAAGCGACCCGCCTCCGCGTACTGGACCTGGAGTTGGATTTCATCAACCGTAGAGCGTCTCGCGGTGGAGAGGTTTTAAATCTAAGCCCGCAAGAATTCGTGCTTTTGACATATCTATGTCGACACGCAGGGCGTGTTGTTACTCGATCGATGCTTCTTTCCGAAGTATGGGGAATGCGATTTCAACCGAACACCAATGTTGTTGATGTGCATATCTACCGACTGCGCGGCAAGGTGGATACCGAAGGACGTGAGCCGCTGATTAGGACCTTACGAGGTATTGGCTATGTCCTCAAAGACCGTTAATCCGGTCATGCGGAGCGCCGCATGGCGTGTCTCTCTCTGGGCAACGCTTGCATTTGCCATTGGAACAATGCTGGTTTTTGTCATGCTTCATCGCTTCGTAGCGAACGACATTCAGCGTCGGAGCGACGCGTGGCTCACTGGAGAAGTGGCAGTCCTCGGCGATGTGGCTGGGCGAACGCCAAAGGACCGACTCTACGGTCGGGTAGTGGGAGAAGTCGCAGAACTTGCAAGTAGAGAGGTCCCGAATAAATTACGCTCCAACAGCAATGAGAACGACTCCGTCTTCTTTCTTCAGGCTGGGGACGACGGGGCTCTGAAACTTTGGGTTGGCACCGGTGACGGGATGCCACACTTAGCTGCGATTCGCGCGCGCAAATTTATTTCCGACGTTCCCTACGACTTGAATGTCAAAGGATTCAATCAACCCTTTCGGGTGGCATCGGTGCGACTAGAGGATGGGAGTCATATCTATCTCGGACTATCGGAGCGAGATGAATTACGTGTGCTGAAAAACCTCCGCTTCCGTTTTTTCTGCCTCTGGCTGCTCATCGTGCTGTTCGGTTCCGCGATTGTTTTCTTCGTGACCAGACGCATGCTGGGCCATGTTCGTGAGATCACCGAAGCTGCATCCCGGATTGGGCAATCTGATTTGAGTAGCAGGGTTCCAACCAGCAAACGGAACGATGAGGTAGGACACCTGGCGCTAACGCTGAACCGCATGCTGGATCGGATAGAAAGCGCGATGCACCAATTGCACACTATTACAGAGTCCCTTGCGCATGATCTTCGTAGCCCGTTGACAGCGATCAGAGGAAAGCTGGAAGTTGTCCTGTCGGGAGATCTAAAAGTCGAGCAGAGTGAGCCGATCGTCTCAGCCATCGATGAACTGGATCGATTATCAGAGTTCCTGAATACCTCGCTCGATGTTGCTGAAGCGAAGGCTGATGCGCTTAGACTTTCACGTACTGACGTCGATCTCGATGAACTGGTTCGAATCATGACTGACCTGTACGAGCCTTCCATGTCGGAGAAAGGGCTTCGAGTGAATCTATGCAGCGCTGGCCCCGTCACAGTACTGGCAGATGCGGCTCTGCTTCATCGGGTGATCGCAAACCTCCTCGATAACGAGCTCAACCACCTACCCGCATCATGTACCGTTTCCTTAAAACTCGGCGCAAGTGAGAGCGCTGCAACCCTGATTGTGGAGGATGATGGCCCCGGATTTGCTTCGGAGATTGGTCTCAGGATGTTCGAGCAGAGGGTGAAAGGAAGAGACTCTAGGGGGCATGGGCTTGGGCTCGCATTCGTTGAAGCAGTGGTGCGAGCTCACGGTGGAAGTGTAACGGCGTCGAACCGTCCAGAAGGAGGAGCTTTGCTGTCGATTACCTGGCCTCGTGAGACCGGAGAAAAGATCGAAGCTTCTCACTCTCTCACACTGGTCAACAGGTAAGCACATGCAAGCCTTGCATCAGATCGGTGTGACCTTGGAGATCATCAAGCAGGAACACTCGAGTGATGAAGGAAGTCGGTATTGACCTGAGCGGAGCGAAGCCGCAAAGTTGACGGCCGACTTGGCCAAGGGAGACAAATTGCTGGTCACGATGGATGCGGGGATGAATGTCCGTATGCTCCTGGTCTTCGACGAGCGGACTGGCCCTTGCAAGATCCAAAGGGCCTCCCGATGGATGAAGTGCGAGCTATTCGCGAGACAATCCTTTCTCAGGTCCAGCAGTTGATTGAAGAAGAGCAACTCGCCTGATCCAATTGCCGGCATGACCCTGGATTATTTGGAGGATGCAGGGCTCGGCGGCGCTTGTACGCGTACCGAGTCTCATGCGTGGATGGCATCGGATGCAATTCTCACGATCTGATCTCCTGATGCCAGGTTTCCAAACACTTCGATATCGCCATCGATGGATTGACCGGTCTGAACGGTAACCCACTCAGCCTTCCGATTTAGAACCCGAATGACGAAGGTGCGCTGCTGATGGCTGGTCACTGCTGACGCAGGGACAAACAGAGTCTCGCAGTCATGGCACCCGGACTGCAACAGGCAGTGCTTCAGCAGATCGCAGAGATGACTCTGATGATCAAGCAGTATGATCGCCAGATACAACAGCTAACGCAGACGGAATACCCCGAGACACAGGCACTATTGAAGGTGCAAGGTGTTGGCTATATCACCGCGCTCACTTTCGTCCTCACTCAATGAGTGACTCGGCCAGTTCTCGTCAATCGAGATAGCCGAACTAGAGCGCGATGAGATACCCGGAGCGCTGCTATACGTGTTGTCAGGCTCCAGTCCCGGCAAAGTGCGCTTCAATTTCTTCAAGAGTCTTGCCTTTGGTCTCAGGGAGGAAGAAGGCAGCTGTGAGGAAGTAAGCCACGGTGAAGCCTGCGAAGAGAAAAAACATCGCCGAATATCCGTATTTGCTGGCAATCGGCAGGAAAATTACCGCGAGCGTAGTCGAAACCATCTGATTGATCACCAGCGCAATGCTCATTCCGTTCGAACGGATGCGTGTCGGCATAAGCTCAGAGAGCGCCAGCCAGACACACACCCCAGGGCCGGCAGCGTAAAAACCAACAAAGATGTACAGGAAGACCGCAACCAACCATCCGTGACTCTCGCTGGGCACATGCCCGATCAGCGCCCGCTCGATCGTGAGCGGGGCATTGTGGGCCTCGGCAACACTGGCAAAGGGGTTCTTAAAGAATGCCTCGACCTTATTCGAGGGGACGCTACTCTCTCTCGTAATATCGATCGGCGCTGCCGATGCGTCATTCGAGCGCAGGAATGTTGTAGCGCCTGTAAATCCGCCATAGGAATAAATCACAGCCAGCGAAGCATCGGCCGGATCAATCGACGCTTTGCCGCTGGCAGCCAGAAGCTGCTTCGCCATCTCCGGTGTAAATTTCAGGTTGAGCGCCTGATCCTGTCCGACCATGGCTTGCACCGCTGC
>DASXLY010000142.1:0-1708 GCA_036495975.1 Occallatibacter sp.
CACCTCAGGAACGACGGGGTCTCCCAAGGGTGTTGTGTACTCGCATCGGTCGATTGCGCTGCACGCGCTGGCTATTTCATTGCCCGATCAGCTTGGCGTCAGCCGGTTTGATACGGTTCTCCCGATTGCTTCGATGTTTCACGTGAACGCGTGGGGATTGCCCTACTCTGCGGCGATGAACGGAAGTAGGTTGGTGTTGCCCGGTCCGAACCTGCAGGCTGCAACGCTGCTGGACCTGATGGAACGGGAACAGGTGACGGTTGCGGCCTCAGTTCCGGCGGTGTTGCAGGCGATGCTACAGGCAACAGATGAGCATCCTGGACGTTGGAAGCTGGCGGATGGTTTGCGGATCCTGGCGGGTGGTTCGGCGGCACCAGATTCGATGTTCCGCCGGTTCGACAAACTGGGAGTCCGGCTGATCCACGCGTGGGGAATGACGGAGACATCGCCCGTAGCGGCGGTTTCAAGGCCGAATCCAGGTATGAGCGACTGGTCCTCCGACGCAGTCTATGAGAAGCGCGCGAGACAAGGTGTTCCGTTGCCCTTTATCGATGTGCGGGTGATTGGCGATTCCGGTGAGGCTGCATGGGACGGAGCGACGGCTGGGGAGTTGCAGGTGCAGGGCCCGTGGATTGCCGGCGGGTACTACGGGGGTGAGCAGCCGGACAAGTGGACCGTCGACGGATGGTTTCAAACAGGCGACGTGGCGACGATCGATACTGGCGGGTATCTGAAGCTGACTGACAGGCTGAAGGATCTGATCAAGTCGGGCGGAGAATGGATCAGTTCGGTCGATCTGGAGAGTGCGCTGATGGATCACGAGGCTATTCGGGGTGTTGCCGTGATCGCGGTACCCCATCCGAAGTGGCAGGAGCGGCCGCTCGCCCTTGTGATCCTGAAGGATGGCTGTGTGGTTGAGGATTGCGAACTGCGCAGCTTCCTGGAGCGGCGTTTCGCGCGCTGGCAGGTTCCCGATGCGTTCGTCCGCGTGCAGGAGCTACCCTATACCCCGATGGGGAAGTTGATGAAGAAAAAACTGCGGGAAGAGTTCAGCGCGTGGGAGTGGGATCGGCAATGAACCACTTAGAGCCCAGACCGATGTTTGGGTGAGAGCTGTGCTTTTCAGTTGACGATAAATCGCCGAGTCACTCACCGAAGCCGATTACTACCCGAAAGTCGGCCAGTGTTCAGGAAATTCTGTTGCGGTGATTCTGGAGTTGTCTGTTCGGGTGGCGACCGAGGCAGCCTGCTCCCCCGTAGTCGTTGTCTTGGGCGCTTCGGCAGACTTGATCCGAAAGCACTCCGATTTACGCAATGCTCAGATCGTCTTGAATAATGGGTGGACTGAGGGAATGGCGAGTTCGATCCGAATCGGTCTGGCCGTCATGCGGAACGTCGAAGGAATCATCATCATGACCTGCGATATGCCAGCTGTTACCTCGAGCCACATACGCGCACTTGCTGCGTCAGGCGGAATGACGGCTAGTTCTTACTCTGGACGTCTCGGCGTCCCGGCCTATTTGCCACAGTCGATGTTTCCCATGCTGATCAAGCTTCACGGAGATACGGGAGCGAGAGACCTGCTAGGAACCTCGGCCGCAATAGAACTTCTTGGTGGAGAACTAGACATCGATACCAAGGAAGCTCTGAGGATCGCGCGAGAAAGATTCGGCTGAAAGCCGTTCGGCCCAATTCAAACCCAAGCTCG
>DASXLY010000143.1:0-1659 GCA_036495975.1 Occallatibacter sp.
TCGTTATCGAAATCCCCGACCGCACACCCCAGGCCATACATCTCTTTCGCCAGCCCGGAAGTACGTGTGACATCGGTGAATGTCCCGTCGTGATTGTTGTGATAGAGAGCGGGCATTGAAACGGAAGTTTTGTGTTCCGGCCAATCCATCGAATTTACAAACAGAATGTCCTGCCAACCGTCGCCGTCGTAGTCGATCACGCAGACCCCACTGCCCATGGTCTCCGGAAGATACTTCTTCCCGAAGGCACCGCTGTTATGACGGAAGTGGATGCCAGCGGCCTGCGTAACATCCACAAATCGAATCGGACCTGCGGGGCGAGTCACAGCCGGTGGAGCGGGCGCGTCATGCAGAACGGCATTGGGCGAAGGTGAAGCCGGCTCCGAGACATGCTCAGGCTGCGAGGAGCTCGGCATCGTCTGCCTGCAACCCATCATCGTCACGAGCACAAAAAGAGAAGTACAGCAGAAAATCGAAATGCGCAGAGACATCAAGGTTTCCTTTAGTAGCGAAGAATATCGGCTAGGGGCCGGTTAAACCACTCGCCAGCATCGCAGCAGGAGTGGCATTCGCGGCGCGTGAGCCCCGCGAGTTCAGCCACATCTCGATAAGCATCGCGATCGGCCCGACGATAAACAACGCGTACAGTGGAGCGTAGATACTTTGCTCCAGACGCAGGACCATCTCCACCGCAGCCACTAAAAAGGCAACCAGACACTGTCCTCCTCTGGATCGAACTGTGGTCTTAGGATCCGTGATCATGAAGAAGATAAAGAGCTGATACTCGGGACCAGTGATAGGGGATATCTCCGATTGCCATGGGTCGCCAACGATCCATGAACGGAGCACTGCGAATGCCAAAAAGGACACAACGTAAACCGCACAGATATGGAAGCGCCGCAGCCGCCATATGATCGCCGATCCTAGCAACCAGATCACCAGCATTGCCCAGACGTTGTTGCCCCACTGGATGCTCAATGTCGCCACGGATTCCGTGGCCAGAAAAAGCATCACGCATATACCGAAGTTAGATGGATTGAAGATATGACGATGCTTTACGCGAACCACGTACTTCGAGGTAATGGCGATGGCAGAACACAACGCGTAAGGCCAAAATGCTGGGGAACGGAGAAGAATGCCGACGCTGATGCCGGTGATATAGGCGCTGGCGAGATGTGGCCATTTGCCGACAAAGAGTCGGCCAAGAATCAATTCGACGACAATGCTGACAGCGATTGCCAGCAGAGTCTTCGTATAGCTTTCCAGGATGCCGAAGGAGAGATTACCGACCAGCAGAATAAGCGTAATAAAGATAGGAGGAATGAAGCGGTTTTCAAGAGTGAACAGGCGCCTCCAATCGCGGTCAGACTGGCCGGCAGGCAGGGGCGACATCATCGTCTGCCGGATCATGAGGGCTCCTTCACCTTATATAGCTTATTGGCAACGATCCCTTTCAGCGACTGAACTCGACCGGAGGGCCAACGAATAACCGCGCCCTCGATCTGCGGGTTCTTCCCCAAGCCAAAGTGCAGACGACGATCGTTTTGAGCAGCGAATCCGCTTCCGCCGGAGACCTGTTGTATCTGTTTCTGATCGTTCCACTCAAGTGTCACTTGTGCGCCAATTGCGCTACGGTTGCTCTTTGTTCCTTCCAACTCG
>DASXLY010000144.1:0-37541 GCA_036495975.1 Occallatibacter sp.
CTGTTGGCTCGTGCGCACAAGGCAGGAGCCAACATCGGCGCGGTCTCGGATGCTATCCATGCTCGCCAGGGCGAACTCGGGATGCGACGCATCCAGGGTGTTCTCCAACTGGTCAAGCAATATGGCAGCGTGGCAGCGGACAATGCCTGCGCGGCGGCGCTGGAACTGCGCGTCCCCGAGTATCGCTTCGTACGCCGCTATCTGGAGCGAAGTCCGCAGGCTCCTCTCACTCTGCGACAGGTCGATCCACTCATCCGCGAACTGACTCAATACCGCGATCTGATCCAACAACGCATTAACTTCGAGGAACCGCAACCATGAACCTGATCGAACTGAATCGCTCGCTGGTGCAACTACGCCTGAGCGGCATGGCCGCCGTGCTGGAGACGCGGCTGCTGCAAGCACAGTCGGAAAACAGTAAGCGTCCAGAGTTTCCCCTCTAGCAACTGAAGTGGTGACGGGCCGAAGATCGGTGCATGGTTGATGCGGCAGCAGTGAGTGCGGAGCGTCGAGTTCGCCGGTGGCGTTCGGTTTCAGAGAAGCGACAGATCGTGCAGTTGACGTTGAAGCCTGGTTCCAGCGTGGCCGAAGTGGCACGAGAGCACGGTGTAAACGCGAACCAGGTGTTCAAGTGGCGGCGAGCTTTCGAGCGAGGAGAACTTACTGAGTCGTCCACCGCGCTGATTCCGGTCACGGTCACGAGTGCGAGTGAGTCTCCGAACGATGCGGAGGATGTATCGCGAGCATCTAGCGAAGGCGCGATTCACATTGAGCTTCCCGGTCGAGGGCTGGTCAGTGTAGAGAGCGGCGCTGATCCGTTATTGGTACGGTTGATCCTTGAGAGTCTGCGCAAGTGATCCAGCTTCCGGTCGGGACCAGGATCTGGATTGCAGCAGGAGTGACGGACCTGCGCCGGGGTTTTGATGGGCTGAGTGCACAGGTGCAGAACGTACTGCACGAGCTGCCGTTCTCCGGGCACGTCTTCGTATTTCGCGGGCGGAGAGGTGACATCGTGAAGCTGCTATGGTGGGATGGGGACGGTCTCTGCCTGTTTGCCAAGCGGCTGGAGCGCGGTCGATTCATCTGGCCGAAGGTTGAGACAGGAACTGTGCGCCTAAGTCCCGCCCAGTTGTCGATGCTTCTGGAAGGGATCGACTGGCGCAGAGTCGAGCGCACGTGGACGCCGGAAGTCGCGGTGTGATGACCATCATGATTCCCCTGTATTGATGCGGGTTTTCCAGATGCATTCGTGTTCGACCGATGGCATACTGCGTCCATGGATCGCGCTCCTCTTCCTGATCTGAACACACTTGATCGTGAGGCGTTGGTAGCGCTGATCCGCGCTCATCAAGAAGAACTGGCATCACTGATCGCTGATCGCGACGAGGAGATCCGGCGCCTTGAAGCTGAACTGGAGTCGCAGCGACAGACACTCTCTGAAAAGGTCGATGAGTTGCGTTCGAGCAGGGAGCGCATCGAGCACATGAAGCTCATGATTGAGAAGCTGCGGCACACGATCTTCGGAACCAAGAGCGAGAAGATCGTTCTCCAGCTCGAGCAACTCGAGTTTGGGCTCGAGGAGGAAGAGACGACCCAGGCCGAGATGGAATCTGTTCTGGATCGCGTTTCGCCGGCTAAGGAACCGAAGGCAAGACCGGAGCGCAAGCCGCTGCCGGAACATCTCCATCGCGAAGTAGTGAAGCACGTTCCCGAACGCGATTGCTGCCCCGATTGCGGCGGCCAGTTACGGCACTTCGGTGACGATGTATCAGAACAACTGGAGTACATCCCCGACAGCTTCAAGGTCATCCGCCATGTGCGACCCAAGTTCTCCTGCATTGGCTGCGATCGCGTGGTTGAAGCGCCTGCGCCATCCCGGCCGATCGAACGCGGCCTTGCCGGACCGGGATTGCTGGCCCACGTCATCGTCTCGAAGTTCAGTGATCATTTACCGCTATACCGGCAGTCGGAGATTTACGCCCGTCAGGGTGTTGAGATCTCCCGCTCCACACTCGCCGGCTGGGTAGGCGGTGCGAGCGATCTGCTGAGCCCGCTTGTGGACGCGATTCAGAAGCACGTGCTTGCCGGCCGCAAGCTTCATGCCGACGATACACCCATGCCAGTGCTCTCTCCCGGAAGTGGCAAGACCAAGACCGGACGTCTCTGGACATATGTGCGGGATGACAGACCTGCCGGCGAGGACATCGCTCCGGCAGTGTGGTTCGCATATTCGGAAGATCGCAAGGGCGAACACCCTCGCCAGCACCTCAAGAACTTCAACGGTGCCCTGCAGGCAGACGCCTATGCCGGCTTCCATCATCTTTACGGCAACCATATATATGAGGCAGCCTGCTGGGCCCATTATCTGGATGGATGTTTTATCTGGAGTGAACCATCGATCAGCGGGCAAACAAGGACCTAAATGGTAACCTGCTCAAGATAAAAATGAATAAGCGCGCACGTACTTCCTGGCGTCATGTCATAGGTGCAGAACTGCTCACAAGACTTCGAGAGATACGAAAAACAGGTTGCGCAGCTCTGGCTATCCGGTGGAATATCCGCAGGCACTGTGCACTTGTACCTGTCGTGGGTTCGACGCTTCTACTCGTTCTGTGCTCAGCATCATCTGGATGTCACGGAACGGCTCACTCTTAGCGAAGCGCGTCAATTCGGCCGATCCTACTCAGGGCCGAGGAAGCGCGGGCGCGTACGCGCCAGCAGTGCTCTGATAGCCAAGAATGCGCTTCATGCGTGGGCGTTTTCGTTGAGGACACTCGGATCCGTCTTGCCTGAATGGGAACCGAAAGTCCCACCGCTACGGTTGCCGCCGTTGCTGGAAGAATACTGTGACTTTCGGCGACGTCATCGCGGTATCTCTGAAGCGACAGTGAAGCGAGACGTAGATGTCGTCACCACGTTTATGTCGCTGCTGAAGCGGCGGAAGAAGACGGTCGCAACGATCACCGTCTCGGATCTCGATGTGTTCGTCGAGGAGCAAGCGTCTCACAGAGCAAGGAAGACGGTTTCGACAGCCTGCGCATCCCTCAGGTCGTTCTTACGGTTCCTTCACAGCAGCGGTCGCTCCGTCCGAGATCTTGGATCCTGTGTGGTGGCGCCTCGAGTTCGCCCGATGGAGCAGCCTGTTCGCTCCCTTCCATGGAGCGACGTGAAGCGCATCCTTGGTTCGGTAGATCGATCGGAGGCAATGGGGAAGCGCGATTTTGCAATGCTTCTGATGATGGTTCTATACGGCCTCGGTGCGGCAGAAATCCTGTCGCTGAAGCTCGACGACATCAACTGGCAGTCACAGGTCATTACGCTACATCGGCCGAAGACAGGAGTGCGTATCGAACTGCCGTTGCTAGCGCCTGTGGCGAAAGCGTTGACCGGATACCTCACACAGGAACGTCCCCGTTTTGCTGTAACGCGGCGGGTCTTTCTAAGTGCCGTCATACCGTACGCGCCGTTAACAAGCGGTGGCATCCGCCATCGAATACGCGAGTATGCTCAGCAATCTGGAGTTGCTGCAAAGATCCTTGGGGCACATGTGTTTCGACACACTCATGCAACCCGCCAAGTGGATGCGGGGACGAATCTGAAAGTGCTTGGCGACATCTTGGGCCACAGGCGACCGTCTTCCACTTCAGTGTACGTTCGGGTCGCTCATCGCCGCTTGAGGCAAGTGAGCCTTCCGGTGCCACGATGAGCAAGTGCTTCCAAAGTCGATTGGCGAGCCAATTGCGGGGCTTTTTAGAGTTCAAGCGAACCCTCGGCTATCGGTATACGAGGTCAGAGTTCACGCTGCTGGAGTTCGACCGATTTTTGCGCCGGCATGAACTTGAGGAACGGAAGTGGCGTCTCGACCAAGCGATGCTTGCTTGGCTTGCAAGCAAACCTGATCGCAGGCCAACAAGCGTTTCGATGGATGCTGCAGTACTTCGCCAGTTCTGCTCATATCTGCGCAGGCAGCCGCACTGTCCGTTGAACCATGAACCCTCTTGGCCGCAGTTGCCCACGCAATCGGTCTTCACACCTCACGTCCTCTCCCCGACCGATGTGAAGCGTCTTCTGATCTTGTCCGCAGATCTGAGACGCCCCATCTTCAGGGCTTCGTTGTATCGGATGCTTTTACTGGTTCTCTACTGCACCGGCGTCCGCTTCGGAGAAGCACTCCAACTCCGATGCAGCGAAGTAGATACCCATGCGGGCGTGCTGTTCGTGCGCATGTTCAAGGGTCGTGCGCGATGGGTGCCGTTTCATCGTTCGCTCGCGGAGGAAATGCAGCAGTATCTATCGGCGCGAAAGACGTTCATGGGGCGTATCGCAGAACCGAGTGAAGGCTTCTTCGTCGGAGCAAATCGTAGATCACTGTCGGTGAGTAGTGCCGGGCACACGCTTCAGAATCTCTTCCGAAAAGCTGGTCTCAAGCCGTCGAGCGGGCGCGTGGGACCCAGGCCGTACGATCTGCGGCATAGCTTCGCCGTGCAACGTCTCAGCACCTGGTATCGCGAAGGCGTGGACCTCCACGCCCGATTACCATGGCTCTCGGCATACATGGGCCATGTGGACATACTCGGAACTGAAACCTATCTGACAGCCACTCCGGAACTGCTCGACCTTGCGGGCGACCGGCTGCGAAAGCGGTGCTTCACGCTCGATAGCAAAGGCGGGAAGCTATGAAACGCAAGCCAAGAAACCAGTTGCTGTGCCTGCTGCAGAGCTTCTTCCAGGAGCATCTCGAGCGAGTGCGGGGAGCAAGTCCACACACTGTACGGGCATATAGAGACACGCTCAAGCTGTTCTTCATGTTCCTCGCAGGACGGCCACACCGTACGGCAGCGGATCTCAGCCTGGACGATATCGGGCCCGATGAGGTCCTCGCGTTCCTGCAGCATGTCGAATCACAGCGACGAAACTCAGCTGCAACTCGCAACTACCGGCTGGCCGTCTTGCGCAGCTTCGCGCGTCACTTGCTGCGGAGCGATCCGACTCGTGCTCAGCAATATGGAAGGATCCTCGCGCTGCCCTTCAAGCGTTCAAGAACACGACCAGCGGTATACCTTGAACCAGAAGAAGCACGCGCTGTCATCTCAGCGGTTGACGGGAGTACGAGTACGGCTGAGCGAGACCGAGCACTTCTGCTGTTCCTCTACAACACTGGCGCACGCGTTAGCGAAGCGTTGAACGTTGACCAGCAACATCTGCACCTCACTTCTCCCAGGCAGGTCCGCCTCTTCGGCAAAGGCCGAAAGGAGCGACTCTGCCCACTGTGGCCCGAGACAGCGACGGCTCTTCTTCACTTGATGAAATCTGAATCCGTGGAAGGGTACGTCTTCCGGAGTGCGCGCGGTACACCGCTTACGCGAGATGGTGCCGCCTACATCCTCGAGAAGTATGTGCGTAAAGCCGCCGCTTCCGTTCCGCACCTGCGCACCTTCCGCGTCACGCCGCACGTTATGCGCCACAGTTGTGCTGTCGGGCTCTTGCAGTCTGGCGTGGACGTCACGGTGATAAGGGACTACCTCGGACACGCATCGATCGCGACGACAAGCCGTTACATCAGCAGCAATCTTCAGATGAAGCGCAGTGTTCTCGAAGCGTTTTGGAAACGCTCCGGGCTGTCAACAGGTCCAGCTCGCTCTTGGAAACCCACTCCGAAGATCCTGTCGTTCCTGCAGACTCTGTGAGTTTTTATCTTGAGTGAGCAGCCTCGAAACAAACGGTGAGACCCCCAATCGAGCGAGTAAACAACGAGCTGGCCAGATAAATACGCTCTCCAGATAATGTGCCTTATGTGGTTCTCCACATAAGGCGCATGCACGGCGCAAGTTCCACGAGATCCATGTGGTGCACGCTTCACCGACTACCACAGGGGCGCTAGCCAGGATCGGAGCTCTCTATGCAATCGAAGATGAGATCCGCGGCAAGCCTGCCGATCTCAGGTTGAGCATCCGCCAGTCGCGAGCCAGGCCGCTGCTCGATGAGCTCAGAACCTGGATGGAGAAGGCGCTCCGCAGCTTGTCATCCAAGAGCGAGACTGCCGGTGCGATCCGGTACGCGCTCTCTCGCTGGCGTGCTCTCACTCGTTACACCGAAGATGGTCTGCTTGAGATCGATAACAGCGCCGCCGAACGGGCACTCAGGGCCGTCGCTCTGGGACGCAAGAATTTCCTCTTCTGCGGATCTGACAGTGGCGGTGAACGTGCCGCAGCCATGTACTCGCTGATCGGTTCGGCCAAGCTCAACGGGCTGGACCCGGAACTCTATCTCCGCACTGTGCTGGCGCGGATCGCTGATCACCCCATCAGCAACATCCAGGATCTGCTGCCCTGGAACCTGGCACCATCGCTTCAGACCCACGCTTCCCAAGCCGCTTAGACACTCTCATCAGGTGTCCACCACAAAATAAGCGGACACCTGTTGACACACTCTACCTCGCGTCAAGAGGGAATCGCAGTACGCTTACGGAAAACATGACGCCCATCGACTTGATCTCCATCCTGGTCTCTGACGAACTTGCCTGTCGCAGTAAGCGGCTTCTGGAGCGGCGCCACAAGCAGGCGCAGTTCCGTGACCCAAACAAGCAACTCGATAACTTCGACTTCCAGTTCAATCCAAAGATGAACCGCAGTCTGGTCTTCGACCTTGCCACGGCCGCATGGATCGGACGCCGCGAAGACGCACTTTTTCTTGGCCCGGCAGGTAGCGGGAAAAGTCACATCGCCCAGGCCGTCGGGCATGCGGTGATCCAGCAAGGCTACCGAGTGTTGTATCGCGAAGCGCACATCCTGCTCGAAGAGTTAGCAGACGCCACACTGGACGGCAACCGCAGGCAACAGGTGGAACTGCTAACGACGGTACCGCTACTGATCATCGACGATCTGGGAATGCGCAAGCTGCCGCTGACCGCCGCCGAAGAACTGCTGGAAATCATCATGCGGCGCTACGAAAGAACCAGCACGCTGATTACATCGAACAGGCCCGTGGACGACTGGGGCAAACTGCTCGGCGATAGCGCCGCCGTCTCCGCAATGCTTGACCGGCTGCTGCACCACGGACATGTGCTCAAGTGTGGACCGCGCAGCTGGCGTACCAAGACCGGCGGTGCCGGAGAAAACCAGTGAGAAAACCAAGAACAAAACAAATATGGAGACCGGGCGAAGAACGCCCGGCGACTTCGCGACTCGGGATCCAGAGGCCTCTTACGACGAAGCATCACCATAGGAATACTCGAAGAAACACGAAACCCTCTGCAGGCCAGCCCATCGGGCAAACCGCAGAGGGTCTCGATTACCGATTCCTTCGGAGCCAGCCCCGCGTCATCGGCCCTGGATCACTTCGCAAGGCGCGACCCCGGCGAAGCGAGTACCACCTTAACACGCATAAAACACCGAGCACTATCTCAACATCGAATCCGCGCCTTGCAATCACGCACTGAAGCAAGGTAAAACAATCACGTCTTCGGCCAATCCCGTTGGCCGGTTTTGAACTGATAACGTATGGCCGGTTTTAAGGTGATAACCGAGGCTTTTAAGGCGTGGGCCCTGTGTTCGAGTCCCAGCGGGCTCACCATTCTAAATAAATAACTTATC
The DNA here is from genome assembly GCA_036495975.1 of Occallatibacter sp. GTDB lineage: Bacteria > Acidobacteriota > Terriglobia > Terriglobales > Acidobacteriaceae > Telmatobacter. Next base: position 7,593 of record DASXLY010000144.1, read on the forward strand.
TTTCACCGTTTGGATCCTTGGATCCGGTGGAATGCTTAAGTGATACGAAAGCGATACGGCGACAGCAGAGGACCTCCGCCGTGACTCGAAATTAAGTTTTCTGCAATTCGCAGTGAAGATGCATCGTGTCGCACAGTCGCATCCGGTGATGAAAGAAGCCGAGTAGGTACCGAAAACCACAACACTCGACGTCGAACGCCGCAAGAGATCGCATTATTCAGTTACGTGATGGAATCGGCATTCGTTCAATGCCGATCGTGTGAATCTCCGAATCTCCATGGGACACCTCCTGAAGTACACCCCTACACCCCCGAGGGGCTTAGGCGGCGGAAGTTCCTCGCCCGAAGGGCGGAAGTGAACCCTCGGCGAAGGCAAACTCAGTTCAAGGATGACATGATTGAGATCGCTTCGCCTTCTCGATTCGCAAGACCGTGATAGAGAATGCTGAATCCAAGGCGAGTCGAGTGGCAAGCCAAGTTGGCATAGGCCGCTTTTCCCGACTCGGATAGCATCATTTCTTCCGTACAGTAGAGGGTGTAGTTCTTGTTTCGGAGCACCAGCACTTTTGACGTTGAGTTCGCAAAACTGTCGTGATTGCGCGACTCAACAGCCGCCTTTGTTAGAGCTAGCTCCTGCTGATCGTTATCTGCAATTTCTCCCGGGAGAACCGGACGCACAACGATCGCTGAAACCGAGTGCAAACCGATGCGGGCAGGCAAAATCATTGACGAGATTCCTGGCTCCTTCGATTCCTCCATGCGCCAGTTCATCGGCAACTTCACCGCGTGTTGCTGCCAGAGTTGCGCCGAATCACCATGTTCAAAGTGCCAGATCAGGGTACGCGCGTAATCGCCAAACCAGATTGCAATGAAGCCGAGGAATACTAAAACGCAAAGATAGATGATCGGCCGTTTCGCCCTTCGGATTTGCGCTGACCAATTCATAGACCCCCGATCCGATGAAAAATTGCAACCGAGATCTTTAATCTCGTGGAAGCTGCCATTTTGATTGTTCCTGCGACTCCAGCCGTGCGTTCATTTCGCGAATTTTTCTGTACATGCGCTGTCGCGCATTTTCAGCCTGCTTCTTCAATATTGGCAGCCCTGCTTCACCGATTTTGCCGCACATTGGACAGCTCGAATGGCCTTCGATCGAAACCCCCATTTTTACAAGGTCTACTGTGATGTTCGCCTCGGCCCAGTCCATTGTCGCCTGGTCCACCTCCGGATCACCTTGAGGTCCGTGAAAGTTGGGATTGGTATCTCGCGCGCGAGCAGTTGCAGCCGTATCGTAGACTCTCCACCAGGACCTCAGATCTTGCTCGTCAGAGTAGTCTTCGTCTCCCTCCTTCCCAGTCTCGAACAACTTCTTAAGCCAGTGAAAAACACCGCTCGGAATTTCTACGCCGAATGTTTTCCCATCACTCTGACCGAATTGGTATTGAAACGGGTTCGATGAGGCGCTTCCTTGCTCATTCCGTTCTGCAAGCTGTTCGCATGACTCATTGTACGAGCACCCTGGACCCTTTGATTCCACGTTGTAAGCGTCCTCGAACGCATGTCCGTCGAGATCGATGATCGACTCCGGGTTGTTCCCAACAAATGAGTAGAGGTTTAGGGATTGCGGATCATCAAGTTTTGCATACGGGACAGGTTCCTGAGTGTCGCTCCAGTCGGGTGACATGAAACGGCCTACAATGTTTCGGGCGTATCGGGCACCGAAATAATCATCGCCCGACTCAGTGTCTCGCTCCTCTCCACTGAATTTGTAATGATCTATGAGATTCTGCGTAACGACTCTCTCACCACCAAAAGGATAGAAATCGGACTCATTCTGGATTGTGCCGGTTGCATCCGTAACGACGGTCGAGGATCCCAGTATGTCCGACAGATAAAAATCGATGGCTCCGCTCGTATTACGTCTGGCAAGCCGTCTGCTACCTAAGAAAATGTACTCAGCGCTTATGTTGCCACTTAGATCGCTCTCAGCTAGAGCCGTGTCCTCGGTTCCCATCCAATAGAGAGTTGGGGTTGCTGTGCCTCCTGATTTCTTGACTCGCCTTCCATCCCCATCGTAAACGTAGGTCGAGCCGGCAGCGCAGGTCATCAGTTCCTCCGCATTCCAGGAGTAGGATGCTGAGCCGTTGGTTCCGCATCCCGTGCTAATCCCGTCATTCAGAACGTTCCCAGAGGAGTCATAGGAAAAGCCATTCAAAGCGAATTGGTTTGACATAGTCGCTGCGCCCTGGTTAACCGACATCGCAAGTGTTGAAGTACCACTGAGCGCGCTCGTCTGAACGAGATTGCCCCACGGGTCGATGCCGGGCGAATTGGTGCCGGAATTCCAAAAGTAGATTCCCCAGGCTGTACCTCCCTTAGCAGTGAGAATTCGGTTGGCTGAATCGTAAGTGAAGGTCTCGTTGCGCGTGCTGTCCTTGCCGTTGGTAATTCCGTAGAGATTGCCGTTATTGTTTGTACCGATGCCAAAGTTGTAACTGAGGCTCATCTTTGTGGCAGCCCCGACTGCTGCTGTGATGGCGCTCGGCTGCAGACGTGTGTTGTATTGCTCTGAGAGGTTGATTCCGGCAAAGGAGGAGGTGTACCCGAGGATGGCGGATTTGATGGTTCCTTGGGGAGCATACGTCACGCTTTTTGCGTACAGTGTCGAATGCGTGTCGTCATTGAGCGCCGTGGCGCGACCCGCACCGCCAACCGTGTATTCCATGATTGTGTTGTCCGGATAAGTCACTTTCCACATCGAACCGTCCCAGTTGTATTGGGTGTTTGTTGATTCGTGGATTCCGGAAATGGTTCGGCTTTCGCTCGACAGACGGCCCTCATTGTCGTAGCTCCATGATGTTGAACCGGAACCGTCCGTCATCCCTGTCCGATGGTGGATGCCGTTGACCGAGGTATTGTCGTAGCTGTAAGAGATTGTCGCGTCGCCGTTCGAAAAGGTCTTCTGAGTGATTCGATGCAAGGCGTCGATCGGGCTCCCCGAGGGACTGTAGTTTACGATCACTCCGCGAGCATCGGTCTTACTGGTCAGAACGCCGTCGTTATTGTAGGTATAGCAGATGCTCCAGGGATTGGTGCTCCCGTTGCAATTTGAATTTAAGACACCCGTTTCTGGATTCTTCGCCGCGAGAAGATGACCTATAGAATCATAGGTGAATCGTCGGATTCGCCAGGGGCTGGTTGAATCACTCGAAGGGTTTGAAGAACAGCCGGTTCCTGACGCGTTTCCATGCTGCTCGACGCAGGTAAGGTCATTCAAAACATCATAAGTGTACTGTGTAATCCATCCCGGATTGTCCTCACTCACCTTTGTGATGCGCCCCAGCGCATCCTTGGTCACGGTCCGGCTGACTCCAGCCTCATCAATTGTGGTTGTCGCGCTGCCGAGATAGGTGTTCTTGACATTATCTACGCTTGCAGTTCCATCTTGCGGAATCAGGAGCGTCTCACGGTTTAGCGCATCGTATTGGTGTGTTTTGTAACCAAATGTGGTTTCACCGGGGCAAGAGGAATAGAGATCAGGATCGCAGCGCGTTGGGTTCCATTCCTGAGACACACGCCCGGCTGAGTCATAGCTTGTTCTCGCGTAGGTCATCCCATCGGGATCGGTCGTCAGTGTATTCTTTCGCTCCCGTCCCATACCATCCAACTCTGTGACAGTCGTTTTGCTCGTCGAAGAATTGATAGTATCGGTTTTCGTGATGGTCGTCGGGACACTCCCGCCGTAGGAATACGTGGTATTTCCCCCGTCGGGATATGAGATCTGGAGAATGCGGTTGAGTGAATCGTAGGAAAGGTATTGGGTGCCCGCGCGGCCTGCTCTGATGTCATTTTCGTCCTTCGTGCTCGCGGGAAGTCCGTTGCAATAAAAATAAGCGTTCTGCGTTCTGAAGCCGAGCGCATCCGTGACTTGCGTAGGGTAGGCGTGCGTATTCGGGCCAGGTGGGCAGGCGCCGATTGTGCTGTCCGTAAAGCTGAACTGAGTTGTGTGGGACAGGGGGTCGGTGACCGAGAGCCGGTTTCCCAGATCGTCGTAAGTGCTGTTCGAGGTCAGCCATGCTCCGTCGATATTGCGCCAGACGGAAGTGCTCGTGAGATTGCCACGCACGTTGTTTGAAGCGCTGTAGTGCGTGTAGTCATGGCCCGGCACGCCGCTTGTAGCTGTCACCGCGACCCCATCGTAGGCCAAAGTCATCTGGGCAACGGTGTTACCGCTTCCGTCGTAGACAATTTTACTGGTTATTCGATCCGCAATGTTGGCGTACAGATATGTCGAGTTCTGAAGGTGGAGATAGTTATAGTGTGTTCGCCGAATCAGAGCGCCCGGCGAGCCTGATCCGTAGTCGTATTCTCGCGTTTCGAGCGGGTTGCTCCACGCGGCTGTACCGACGGATGTTGTCTTTGTATCCCAATCTGTCTCCGTCTTTGACACTTGGTTTGTCTGGTTCCACGTTGTTGTGTGTCGAATCGGAAGTACCATGATATTTACCGAGCTGCCAAGACCATAAGTTAGATTCTCGTAGTCCCTGGTAAGGGTCTTCAGAAGCGTTCCTCCGCTGACAGACGAGCCGCTGTAGTACTTGGTGAAATGCGAAAAGCAGGGCCCTCCGCCACCGGTATAGCTCCCGTTGCAATCGGAAACCGTATCATTGCCGTAGGGGTCGGTTAGCGTAGTCGTGGAAGTTCCGTTCACGGTATACGTCCAGGTGCCGCTCACGCCACTTGAGAGGACCCTTCGCGTCGCAACTCGTCGTCCTCCCGGTTGCCACACGCCGTATGTATAGGATATTTGGCCCCCGGTCGGCAGTGTAATCGACGTAATCTCAGCGCCTTGGTTTTGAGCGTAAGTGAATGAATAGGTCTGATTGTTTGGCAGAGTGATGACTGACGGGACGGTCCAAGTGTCGTTATGCTCCGTGCACTGATCCGCCTCTGAAAACGGGCATTCCTGAGTAGCTACTGTCACCGAAGTGGTCGACGTGACAGCGAAGGAGCGGAGTGTATTTGAACTGTCCACGTACTGTGCTGAACTGCTGCTATATGTGTAAGATGATCCGTCATAGAAGGTGCGCCCTAGAGTATCTGTTCCAGTCGTTGTACTCGTGCGTACCAGCTGGTTACCATTAGAGTCTTCCACACCCATGCTTGTTCCATGCTTGTCCACGGCAGCGGTCGGTTTGCTATTGGCATCGAGAGTGATCATCCAACCGGACCCGTCATCCGCATAGAGAGTGCTCGTGGTGGTGATTCCACCGCAAGTCTGAGGCGTTGTTGAGGCGGGATCGGCGATGAAGTGATGTTTGGTGCCATTCGGTTCGCGAAGTACTACGTTGGAGGTTCCATAAGAATATAGGGTCGGAGTGCATTCAAACGAGGCCGTCTTGTAGGAGATTACATAGTCCATTGGCCCATGCGCCGTTAGGACCATGTTGCTGTTCAACTCCGCCGTCACCGTGTCGACGCAAATACCGCTGCTGTAGCAATGGTTGCTCAAATACCACTCTTTGTTGTCATAAATATAGTTCCCGGCCGTATCCAGTCCGTGGCGGCCCTTCGCTGAGTAGATAGGTATCTGAACGTGCAGATCTCCGTTATTTAGTTGCACTTTCTCGATCTCTGTGCCGTGGAAAATGGCGTGTTCGGGGTATCCTGTGTTCGTGCCATTGGTCACGTCCTGGGCGCCCCCGGTGAGGCACGAAAAAGTGAATACCAGTGGAAACGCAATCAACAACCTGAGTTGGAGTTGAAATGTCATCATGCTGGTCGTGCCTCACTGTTCTTCACTGTGCAATGATGAAATCGCCATCTGTCGTCGCGGCATTCAAATCAACGGCGCTGAGTTGCAGATTGATCAGGAGGGCACCATCCACGTAGGTCTGTTGGTGAAACGGGACCTGGATACCTTGCACCGGGCGATAATCAGAGAAACGAATCTCCATTTTCTTCGCAGTGCCCCCAACGTTCTCCGAGTAGTGCAATAGCTGCATCCGCAGCACAAGCCTCGTCGTTCTGTCGATGTAAAAGAGGGTTCGCGTTGTTTGCGCTGTTTGCGCTGCTGAACCGGCTGGGGATGCCGACCAAAGACCAAGCGCGACGACATCTGCAATCGACCCGTCAACGTTGGTCGGGCCGAGATTCTCTACCGATGTGGTAGGTAAGCCGAATTCAGATAGCAATGAGAGCGCTGGCAGATACTGATTGCGGTAGCCCGTCACATTCTCTGAAGCCAATTGCCGGGTTCTTCCATCCGGCTGACGAATAGCCCCGGCACCACCACTGATCACCGTCACTCGGACGCCATCCGCAATCGTAAGTTCTGATCGAAGCCGATCTGTTCCATGCGTCTTAATAACAATTGGAAAGGAAGTGAGAGATGTTCCTGCCAGATTAAGAACTCCGGTCATGGCGACCGATTGTCCAGGCGAGAGATTCATTCCGCCCATTGCGGCTAAGGAACTCTGGGCAAGAGCAATCGCGGACGCATCGCGGGGCGGGCTAGTCATAACCGATTGCGCCGGAGTGATCGGAACCAAAAGAAACGGAACAAGAACTGAACCGGACAATCTCATAGCGACAATCCTCCCAACATAAAACCTCTATGATTTTGCAATGAGGCCAAAAGCACTCCCCACGGCCTTCCATAGAGCTCCCAAGTCCGATCGACATGAAGAGATCCCCTTGAACACGCAGACAGGAAAGGACAGCAGCAGGAGGCTAGAGCTTAGTCAATTAAAGCTTCGGAAGAATGTTGAGTTACTATTTGGTTCGCCAATGTAGAAGAGTCCACCACATAAGTCAAGGAGATTCTTCTGAAAAATGCACACACGTCTTGTCATTAAAAGTGCGGAGGACTGTAGAGTTGATCGCAAGCGAAGCTTATACCTGATCGCTGCCTGTTCGCGCGGATGAATCCCGCTGGTTTTCGATGCGCACTCGTAGCAATGCGTGTCGGTGCTCTTCCCTTCTGACACAGGAGACCTCTTTCAGATTTCTTGCTGATAGTGAAGGAAGCCTGACCATCGTTTCACAGACTTCTATCTGCCCCGGAATGGCTGGAGGATCTCTGGCGCGGACGAACAAACTCTGTCAAGGCGCGTGCCCGCATCGCGGCGACCTTCGGGTCGGCCTTGACAGGGTTGGTGTCCGCGCTATGCTGCCATTTATCCGGGGCAGGTAGATTCTCAAGTCAAAGGGGTGGTGCAGATCGATGCATGAATCATTCCGTTTGTCCTGCAACGCCGTCCTTGATCTGGCGCTATATGCCCATGCCGAATCCCTGAGACATTTCGTTCGCGTGAGTCGGCTTCTGCTCCGCGCTTTGTGGTGCCTGGGTCAGTTGGATCGCTGGCGCATGGGACACATCGCGGCTGAGTTCGTGACCGAGTCCTGACGCGTCGTTCGTGAAGATTCGCGCATCGTGCGCGCCGCGCGACACTGCGACGTAGGCCATACGGCTGTTGAGCAGGTCCTTTGCGCCCAATTCCGTGTCCACGTGGATCAGCACACGATCTGCTGTCTGGCCCTGGCTCGAATGGCTGGTCACGGCATAGCCGTAGTCGAGATGCAATTGCCGGTTCGGGCCGAGTTCGACGGAGCAGCCATCGTCCATTTTCAACTTCAATCGTCCGTCGCCGCCGATGGATTCGATGGTTCCCAATTCGCGGTTCGCTACTTTGAGGTCATTAGCGGGTGCTGTGAACTGGATGCGGTCGCCTTGGGAGAAGGTGCGCAGCTCTTCGCGATAAACGGTCACACCCTGCTGCCGACGCGGATCGTAGGTTCGTTCGGTCCCGTCCAGCAATTCGACGGCGAGCCGATTGGCTGCGGCGTCGATGCTCTTCACTTGTGCGTACTCACCTCTGCCGATGCCGGTCTCCTTCGATGCGCGTGAATAGCGGAGAACATCGCCCACTTCGTACCGCTCGGCCCACGTGCGGTCCGCGCCCGTCATGTCCTGGCGCGGCACGAGTGTTCGGATTGAGTGCTCCAAGTTGCCAACGATGCCCCGGCCCTGCAATTCCGTGTGGATTCGGTCGTTAATCTCCATGCCGGAGCGATTGTCCGGGGAGACGACGAGCGTCCGCTCCGGCACCTTTGTGTACTCCTCTGCAATTGCCCGAATCCGTCTGTCATGGTCGGGAATCTCGTGGACGCGACCCTGCCGGTCAAGGTCCTCGACCGCCTCATGCACCTGGCCGCGCGCAAGCTGCTCGACGACATGCTTCAGTTCCGGGTCTTTCTGGCGCACGATCTCCTCCAACCTGACCGTCATCATTCCAGCATCCTGAAGCTGCGCGAAAGGTCGCCCGGCCTCCACTGCTTCATGCTGCCGCCGGTCGCCGACCAGCAGGACACGATCATTGGAGTGGAGTCGGTGCACGAATTCATGCAATTGCCGAGTCGATGCCAGCGAAGATTCGTCGAGCACATAGAGTCGTCTCTCGCCGATGTCGGATTGCTCGCCGCGCGTAAGATGCTTTTGCAGAGTGGATGTTTCCATCCCCGTCTCGGCGAGCTTCTGCGCCGCGCGGGAAGTGGGCGCAAATCCTTCAACGCGATAACCCTCTGCCTCTGCACCTTCGCGGATTACGGACAACACGGTCGTCTTGCCTGCTCCAGCCACGCCATCCAGGCCGACGATCTTTTCACGAGAGAGGAATAGGTCCGCTACGCTGCGTTGGGCGGCGCTCAGTTCTTGGGTGGCTGTCTTTGATGCTGTTCCGCACCTGCGGCGAAACTAGCAGGGGATCGTTGGAGCCGCGCCGGTTGCCTTCCTGCATCCGCACAATAATCTCGCGCTCCATGCGAATCATGCCGGTGGTTGTGAAGTGCAGGTCTGCGCCGTTGTGGGCAACTTGGCGGAACTCGCCCGTCCGAACTCAGCGCTCGAACTCCCGCCGGATGCTGGCATATGTCGTCTCTCCCATACCGCGCGCCAGGGCTGATTCGAGAATCGCACGGCGGTCCTGCACTGCCGATCTCTCGAATACATGACCTCGTGCCCATGTCACCGCCCGTTGCGCGCCGATCTCTGGTTCTCGCGTTTGTTGTTGACCGTGTGCTCGCGCCTCAGTGACCAGTCGATCTGCCTGGTTCCCATACTGCGCAGCCAGCTCCCGGTGCCGTCGCAACACTTCGTCCTGTGAGAGCAGCTCTTTGCGGTCGCGCGTATGATGAGCGGCAATCTGCGCCGCCGCGGCCCCGTCGATACCTTGCTCGCGCAGATGGTCTTTGATTTGCTCCCGGCGCGGGCTAGATGCGTCCAAATACTCCCTCGTGTATCCGTTGATTTCGGGCTGGCCGTGCTTACCGTGCTCCAGTTCGTACCCCAGTTTTTCGAGACGCAGCGCCAGTTCCGAACGGTACACGGCTGTCACGTACCGCTGCGAGACGAAGATCTCGTGCGGCTGGAGGGCGCGCGTCTGCCCGTTGTCCCGCTCCGTCACATTGAAAATGACTGCATGAGTGTGCAACTGAGGGGCTGCGTATCCGTCAACAGGCCGGGCGGTGTCGTGCTCAAATGTGGCTGCAACCAGCTTTCTAGTGGTCTCCGGGGTATGCACGTTTCCAATGCGCGCCTGCGTGTATCGCTCCAGCTCTGCGAGCGCCGCGCGTACACTTTCCCGGTGTGCCAGTCGAACCCGGTCGTCGCCGCCGACAAGAGCAGTGATGGATACCGACTTCGGCGCAGAGAACGTGGCATCCCATCCGGCGCGGTGCTCCACGCTGGTGACTTCCTTGCCGTTCTTGCCCTCGTAGGTTCTCGAAACCCGGTGCCGGACGAGTTGTTCGCCGGTCTGAGGATGCTGGCCCTCGGCGAGCCGGGCAAAATGTTCGTCATGAACTGCGCCATTGAGATTCCATTGGCCCGCGAACCTCCCTTGCCATTCGCTGTGCCCCTGCTGGTTCCAGGTCCAATAATTCTGTTGCTGCGATGCGAATTCCTTGGCGTGATACGTGCGCGCCTGACTGGCTGAAAGAGGTTTTGAGATGGTGAGCATCGGAAATGCACCTCGTTTACGGCTTGCCGTTCATTCGATCTCGTCTCTTTCGGTCCACATATAGCCCTCGCCTGTCCGGTTGTAGACGCCGAAAAGCGGAAGTGCGAATGATCCGTGCTTCGCCTCCGGCGCGATCACTGTGATCTTGGTGCTCGGTGCAGCAGAGTGCGTTTCTATGCGACGCGCTGCGCTCCGGCGCAACGGTTTGAACCCGGAGCGGACGGTTGGAGCCGGTGCACGAATTCATGCAATTGTCGAGTCGATGCGAAGATTCGTCGAGCACATAGAGTCGACTCACGCCGATGTCGGACTGCTCGCCGCGCGTAAGATGCTTTTGCAGCGTGGATGTCTCCATTCCATCTCGGCAAGCTTCTGCGCCGCGCCGGGAAGTGGGCGCAAATCCTTCAACGCGATAACCGTCTACCTCTGCACCTTCGTGGATCACGGACAACACGGCCGTCTTGCCCGCTCCAGCCACGCCATCCAGGCCGACGATCTATTCACGAGAAAGGAAAATATCCTCTACGGCGTTACGTTGGGCTGAGCAGTGATGCTATAGCGACGCGGCAACATCAGCTAGCGGTCGTGCGTAAATTTAGCTTCGCCCTCTGCTCTCCACCATGTTTTCCAGAGGCCGGTGTAATAGGACGGGTCCTTGTCAAAATCAGTCTTTGAAGGCCTATATTCCGGGCCTCCGATTTCACCACCGTCATCCACGATCCTCTTGAATACCGATAGGCTCTTGAACTGCAGTGCCGGATTGGAATCGTCTAAGTGGTGCAGCACCGCTTCGGCAGTCGTCGGCGATTTGATTTGTCCAAGAACATCAAGGGCAACGTACTGGATGGAGAATATGGGTACATTGCTGATTGCGGCAATCGTCTGCGGGTCGGCTTTCAAACCAAATTCGTGAATACGACCGCCGAGAATCCACAATTCGTCGCCCCCCAGGCCATTCCCGTGGCTACGCAAGAATGGCAAAACATTGTCGATATACTTTGGCTTCCCGGTTGCAATCAAGATCGAGTAAGCCCGTGCAGCTACATCAGGATCCGTTTGGCTAGCTAGTTCGTTGAGAGTTGATTCCGTCGTCGACGAAATATGCGAAAACGCCTCCAGAATTTTTAGAGCGCTTGTTTGACCTGGTGAGCCTATACCCAGACTCTGATTCAAATCCGACTCCAGTCCGGCAACGCCTGAGGAACTTGGTCCCGCCAAGATCCCCTGAGCATCTAGCTTTCCCCATGAAGCATCTGCAAAACGATAGTGCCCGTCCTCGCTGGACTTTAAAAACAGCAATGAATGCTCTCCTTTGTACAGGCTTGGCCCAGGATTGCCGGTAGAAACGGGCGATTGGACCTCAAACTGGACTTGAACGTAACCGTCGCAGGTTCCCTTGTAGACCCGCTCCACCCGTACCAGAGTCGATACGGACTGCATTCCGACCGCCCCCCGAATCGTCCATTCTCTGAGCACTCGAGTCTTCTCAGCCGAACCAATCACTACGAGATCAGCCTTCGTAAATAAATCGTCAATGCGATAACCCGAATAGGAAAACGGAGTACACATCAAGTCTGGAGGCAACCCAATCATCGCGCACGTGGCAACGGCTGCTAGCAAAACTCGTTTCAATGGTTTCATCTTCGATCCTCCCTTTTCCTTCTTAATTGTTTGCTGGTGGACTCTTGATGTCTAGGTGTGCCCCGTGGTCCAAGTAGCGCTGCAAAGTATCGGTTTGCACTAGTGGACCGTCTTTGCTCGAATCCGAGCCTACATGCCATTCTTGTGCTCTAGAATCAACCCCCGTTGTCGATAGAGCGTTTGGCGGCGAGGGCGGCGGTTGCGGCGCGGGCATGAGTTTCCCGTTGGAGTTCGAAATACAGATGTCATCGAAAAACCCTTCTTGGTCGGTATTGTGCGCTTGTTGAGTCTGTATCAGCGCATAGAGGTCCCAATTCTCGGTGTCCTGTGTATACGGAGCAGTTGGAGAGTCCGATCCGGTGAAAAATTCGTTGACCGGGATTCCAACCATTGTTACGCCAAATTTACTCTCCACAAAGTAGCCAACCGTACTCCTATAGCCGGCCGTAGAACCAGCCCAACATCTAGCAGTTTTGTCGATCGGCTTATTCGTGGTTGTATCCTTATTCGGAACCAACTGGTATGGCCAATCGACGGTCAGTTTCAACGCGGCTTGCTGCATTTGCCCACCCGGCGGCGTGTAAGCCAATGACACGGTTACGTCATTTTCTTTACTGCTTCTCCCAATGCTGTATAAGGTCACAGTGTTTGAGGTCGTGGTCGTGGTGGCCTGGGCACTATCCTGGGAAAAACTGACCGTAGAGGTGCCATTGGTGATTGTCCAAACGAAATTCCCAGTGCTCGCGTTCTGCGCAGTGATCGTTGTCTTGACGTCGCCGGATTTAAAAGAATTCTGGTCAGGAGCAATTATGTTTCCACCAAAATCTTTTCCGAACCACCAAAGGGGCTTGCTCGATTCAAGAGTCAGCTTATCGTTGAATACAGCAGGAGTTGGGCCGTACCGAAGCGTTCCTGCCGAGGTTTGGACGTCTGTTTCAAGATTGAAGGTGGTGCCATTTGCGGAAGGATTTGGTTCCATAAGGGGAATCGAATTGTTGGTTGATTGGATGGTCTCCGCACGGTTTGCGAACACAACGGCTCCGCCTCCACCCGTGATTATCCAAGTGTAGTTTGAGGCATTCGTAGGTGTGGTTGTCAGGCTGCCTTCCGCGGTGAGCGGCGGGTTTTGTCCAGAACTGTTCGGAACAGCCTGCGACACGCCCACATGATCGAATTCGGCGTTGGAAGTGACCGTCTCATTGAATTGTCCATCGGGCGTCGTCCAATGCAAGATGAACGGATCCTGCAGATCGACTTGGTCGGTGGAGTTCCAGGTGTAGTATGCCGTCGAGAACGGATAGAGGTGCCCAGGGCATTGGGGAAGAACAAAGGTTCTCATCGGGTCTGTGGGGATCAACCACTTTCCTCCTAGAACATCCTTCTGGACCGACAAGTTCCCGGGATTAATCTCATTGCAGGTCCCAGTCTCAAATTCTGCGAGGCCAACAATAAAAATTTGGTTGTAGGTGTCAACCCAGCTTCCATCGATGGTTGGGTTCGACGGTGACACTCCGGCTGGGATCCATCGGATCTGTTGCGCGCCGGAGGGACCTACGGTGAGGATCGCCATCTGGGTCTGAGAATTTCCCGTGCCGCTCAACGGGATGGTCTGCGTTCCGCCGACAGCGTTGAGGGCGTTATCGGTGAGAACTACTGAACCACTGATTGTGCCGGTGATCGTGGGAGTGAAATCAACGGCGTAAGTGCACGCGTTGTTGGGGATCAGGGTGCCGGCTTGCCCCCCAGCGTTGACTTGAGGACAGCTAGTGTTTCGATTGTCAAACGAGAAGTTCGAAGAGATGGTGGGGTTGGTCCCGCTCCCAGGAACAGCCAGGGTCAACGCTGCATTTCCAATATTGTTGAGCGTAATAGTCTTGGGACTATCGGAACTCGTGGAGCCAACATTGGTGACGGCAAAACTCAAGCTTGGAGGGGTACCGAAGCCGGTCTTGTCTAATAAATAATTGTCGGTGATCCCGTTGGAGCTATTCGGCATCGCGGTATATACGTTTTCGCTTCCATCGACAGCTAAGGGTTCGAGCGGATTTGATTGCTGAAACGCCATCGGAGCTATCACGGTGCTTTGGGCGTACCCCCCAGAGGATGGCGTGAACTTGAGAAGCGAGTAAACGGGAGATTGCGCATTTATATCCACGGTGTACAAGTCCCCAAACGCGCCGATAGCGATTCCGGACAATACGTCAGGAGTGGTTGCGATCACTGTATCAGTCGTTCCCCCACCGGCCAGCACCTGGACCAAGGTGCTCCCGTTGTTCCAACTCGAGATGTAGAGATTGCCGCTTCCATCAACAGCAAGTGAGTCAATATACACCCCGGCAGGTATCTGCAGGGTTGTCTGAGTGTAGGTTCCAGCAAGGGAAGGAGTTTCCTTCCAAAGCGTCGATGTGCCTTCCTCGCCGATATACACATTTCCGGCCCCATCCACTGCTGGGAGCAGCGTCTGGGTACAGTTCTGCAACGTCGGTCCGATCACAGATTCCTTGTATGTGCTCCCTACAAGCGTCTCTTTGACCATTCGACAATTCCACATTTTACTCGAGATGAACAGATCGGAAGCGTAGACGGCACCGCTGCCGTCTACGGCGATAGCTCCACTCGCATAGTGAAGCGAACTGGGAATGGTGGTCGACGTATAGGAATTTCCGGAGACAGTAAACTTGGTAATGCTCCCGGATAGATTTGTTCCGGAGATTACGTAGATATCTCCATTCTCGTCTGCTGCAATTCCCCCTACATCCGTCAAACTGGAGTTGATGGTTGAGGGAACGGCCGGTTGGTAGCTAAGTTGTGGGCCCACGCCCGTTCCCTCAAGATAGATCGTCTGGATTAGGTTCCCCCTGTTGTCAATCAGGACCAATGCTCCGAATCTCGGGCCAGCGAAGCGTGGCCTGAAAGCCACAACCACCGTACAGGTCGCGTTTGCCGCGTACGCTTTCCCAGCGGCGCACGTTCCACTACCGGCATTGGTAAAGTCAAGATTTGAAATACCCTGGGTTATCACGGAAATGCTTCCCAGTGTGACCTTGGCTGCAAACTGAACCGTAATCGTGTCTGTAGCGCTCGTGCCGATGTTCTCTGTGCCGAAGGTTGAGGAAGAGATAACCGAGATCGAAAGGATGTTCGAGGCGGCGCTCGGGTAATTCTGATCCCCAGAATAACTCGCAGCAATGAGTGCTGTGCCGAGGGCGAGAGAACTCGTCGAGTAAGACGCTAAACCTCCGTTCAACGGCACAGTGCCAAGTGTCGTTCCGTTGGCGAAGAAGGTGACAGTTCCAGTAGGAGCCGTGATCCCGGTCTGTCCATGGACATTGGCGGTCAAGGTGACCACCGTTCCAACTGTCGCAACATTTGCTGGAGCGCTCAAGGTCACCGCCGCCAATGGCGCGATCTCGGTGCCCGACACAGGTACTGCTAGAGTACTCGGTGCAAGGTTCAGCGAATTGGTCTTAAGGGTGACATCTTCGCTTAACAAAGTCGACTGCGCCGTTCCGCTTAAAGATGCCGGATTGAAGTCGATCGAAAGACTGCATGCTGCCCCAGCGACCAGCGAAGTACTCGAGGTGCAATCTGTTGTCACCCCGGGTGATTCGGGAAAATCCGCTGGATACACGAGTGCAGAGAAGTTCAAGCTGGCATTGCCGTCATTTTGGACGACGATTGTCTGCGGGCTATCATTGCTCATTGACTTCGAGACCGTCGTCGCAAAGCTGAGAGCGGGTGGGTCGACAATGTCGTCGCGATAGACAGTGCCATCGAGGTTATCCGCAACATACAGATTCCCTATCCAATCCACTGCGACACCACCCGGATAAGGCGTCTCCGTGCTTCCGAGTAGCACACTCTCGCCGTAGCTGCCATCGGATTCGAGCGTTTCCTTCACCACAAACCCATCGCCGATGTCGTAGGCATCATCCGTGATATAGACGTTCCCGACCCCATCAATGGCAACACCGCTCGGTGTAATCCAACTACTTCCGATGGTCGTTTGGGTATAGGTTCCAGCCGTGGGTGTGAGCTTGTAGAGCGCCGGAATCCCATTTCCGTTGGCGGAATCGGCCACATAGACATTCCCGCTGCCATCGACTGCGACACTCTGCGGGCTAATCAATCCGCTTCCGATGGCCGATTGCGCATAACTGCCATTGGATAGTGTTTCAAGGTATACTGCGCCGGCGGCGCCAGCATTTCCGAAATCAGCAACATAAACATTGCCAAGAGCGTCAACAGCAACTCCCCTGGGAGTGACAAACCCGTATCCGACCAGGGTTTGGAGGTAAGCGCCGTTCGCCGGGGTTTCCTTATAAACCGCGTGATTTCCGACGTCCGCCACATAGATGTTTCCGGCTCCGTCAATTGCCACACTGTAGGGTTGGTTGAATCCCCCAGCCACACTCGATTGGCTATAGGACCCGTTCGAGAAGGTTTCTTTGTATACCGCGGCATTGCCCACGTCGGTGACATAAAGATTTTGACTGCCATCGACCGCGACACCCTCGGAGAAGCTAAATCCTGAGACCGTAGCGTTGAGTGTACCGGGCGTGAATGAAGTTTCGGGTCCGACCCCGATACCTTCCAGATAGCCGGTTCCAATCACGTTCTGATTGTTGTCGGCGAGCACCACCGCTCCAAAGCGCGCGCCGGGGTACTTGGGTGAGAATGTTAGGTTGACCGAGCAACTCGAATTAGCGACATACGCCGTACCCACCATGCAGGTACCTCCTGCGGCGAGGGCAAAATCGAGGTTAGGGGCTCCTTCGGTCAGCACCGATATGCTTCCTAGAGTCTCTGCGGAACTGAATAGGATCGACATCGGAATGACACTGCTGGTGCTGCCAATATTTTGATTTCCGATGCTCGTGTTCCCGAAACCGGAGACGCCTGCTGCAGGAAGAATACTTTCTAGAATCGTGTTGGAATTCGACGCCAGATAGTTTTGATCTCCTGAGTAGGAGGCAATCATCGAGTATGCGCCAATCGGTAACGAACTCGTGGAGAAACTAGCAACTCCGTTGCTGAGCGTTAACGGCCCAGAGATCGGATTCGCGCCGCTCAGGAACGTGACGTTGCCAGTGGGTGTGGGGCCTCCGTTTGAGCCCTTCACGGTTGCGGTCAAAGTAACCGTAGTTCCGACCGATGCGGGATCGGCGGAGACGCTGAGTGCAACCGAACCCCCGGGCAGGACCTCAGTAGCACCGAGTGCGATTCCCTGTTGCGTGTTAGTGTTCAGCGTATTGGTGGTGAGACCGACGCTTTCGTTCAACGTCAGGGACGTATTTAAACCGAGCGAAGTTGTGGGAAGAAACTCGATGCTGAGAGTGCAGCTTGCTCCGACTGCGAGAGTGGTGCTCGCCGTGCAATCGGTGGATGTCCCCGTGACCTCGGGAAAGTCGATTGGATAGCCCAGCGACGAGAACTGAAGTGCCGTTGAGCCGAGATTTGAAATGGTTTCGGTCTTGGGACTGTCGCTGCTGACGGTCCCGGTGGCGGTATTCGCAAACGTGAGGACTGGAGGATCCGCGAGATCCTCTTTGAAAACCCCTCTGGTTTGATCGGAAACATAGATGTTTCCTCCTCCATCGACTCCAATCGCACCCGGAATCGCCCACCCTGTCCCGATTGCCGATCGAGTATAGGAATCTCCCGAGGGCACCTCTCTAAAAAGACTTGCGGGCACGGTTCCCCCATAAACGATGCTGTTTCCCACGTCCGCAACGTAGATGTTTCCGCTTCCATCGACTGCAATGCCAGCCGGCGAAGTCCAGCCGTCTCCAATCGGCGATTGTGTGTAACCTCCACCAGCAGGAGTTTCCTTGAACACCCCAGCTATCCCACCGTCGGCGACGTCCACATTCCCTTTGCTATCTACTGCGATGGCAGCCGGACCAATCCATCCGGCCCCTACCGTGGACTGCTGATAGCTTCCGTTGGCTTGGAGCGTCTCCTTATATACCGCGGCTACTAGCGTCGAGGTTCCGAGATCGGTCACATAGACGTCTCCATTCCCGTCCACTGCAACACCCCATGGAGTCCCAAAACCGCTTCCGATCGCGCTCTGATTGCAGGTCCCGTTGGGAAGGATGGTGACTTTGTATACCGCTGGAACACCGGGATCGGCGACATAGAGGGTGCCCGCGCCATCGACCGCCACCCCGACTGGTGAGATCAACGTGCAGCTAACTCTCGACTGCATGTAGGTGTCATTCGAGAATCTCTCAAAGTAGAGGCCGCCGGTTCCATTTCCACTTCCGTAGTCGCTCACGTAGACGCTGTCGTCTCCCATCGGCGCTACTGCGACCGGATAGAGGAATCCATTACCGATGGTGGATTGTGTTCCGGGGTTAAAAGTGGCTTGCGGGCCGACTCCGGTTCCGTCGAGATAGACTTTGCCAAGCGGGTTTCCGTTTGCGTCTGAGAGCACCACTGCACCGTAACGCGCGCCAGCCAATTTGGGCGTGAAAGATACGTTCACCGTGCATATCGCGTTGCTGGCATACGCGGTTCCGACCGTGCAGGTGCCGCCTCCTGCGTTCGCGAAGTCAAGGTTTGCGACTCCCTGGGTGAGAACTCCGATGGTCTCAAGGGTGCCGGCAGTGGTAAACGTCACGTTGAGAACCATGGGACTGCCCGTCGATCCGATATTCGTTGCAGGAAATTGGTCGGCCGGTGGTGGCTGGAGTGAGGGCGGATTCACGGTAACGAAGAGGGATGTTTTCGAAGTCAAGCTACCCGAGGTTCCTGTAATCGTGATCGGAGTTGTTCTCACAGATGCCGAACTTGCTGCAGTAACAGTGAGGACACTGGTACTGGCAGTTGAGGTCGGGTTGAATGAGGCCGTTACCCCCGACGGAAGTCCAGACGCCGCGAGGCTAACATTGCCCGAGAATCCTCCGGCATCGGTCACCGCGACGTTGGTCGCGCCAGAGGAATTCTGTGCAACCGGGACGTCACCCGGAAGGCTAGAGAGCCAGAAACCCGAAACAACGGGACCCGCCAGTGCGTCAATCAGACTCTGCCCGTTCGGACTGCCCCATCCGGTTACGAGGTCGTAGCCAGTAACCGCGCTGTACCAGACAGGCTGATTATCCGAATCGTTGTTTCCGGTCGCAACGTCATGAAACTCTGAATTGTAATTCGAGCCCTCTCCGATCGAATAGATCGTTGGGTTGATGCTCCCCAGCCCACCCGTGGGCGCATTACCCGTCTCCGTCGCTTGCTCATTGATCAATGCCATGAGTCCGGCCCACCGTGGGGCCGCAAAGCTCGTTCCACCCGCACCTCCGCTGCAGGTTCCCATGTAGCAGTAGTAATTATCGATATCTGCTTCCATTGCTACGTCGGGCACATTGCGAAGATAGGTCGAACCTCCGTTGTTGTAGGTGGCTACCCCCTGCTGCCAGCTTGGGATAAGAATGCTATCCGGGCTAACCCCGCCTCCGCTTCCGGACGGGGGATTGTTCCAAGCACTTTCCGCAACCCAGGGCCCGCCTCCATAATTTGTGGTCAAGTGCGTGCCACCAACCGCGGTCACGTAATCGTCTTCCGCAGGATAGAAATAGGGACTGATGGTCGCATCGTATGCACCATCATCCCCTGAAGCAACAAAGATGCTCTGGCCTTGTGCGGCAAATTCCTGAAATATGCTGTCGTCGGTTGATGGGTCGTCAGGAGACCAACCCCACGAGACACTGATTTGCTTGCAGATGTCCTCTGTCGCCATGGAATTGAAGATATCGGCATCGTAGCCGCTGTTCCCGATGTAAACGCGCACCTGGCTTAGACCCGGAGCCATGCCGATTGCCTGAACGATATCCAGCACCTGTTCGGAATCATCACTGCCGGCTTCGGTACTCGCGCCGTCGATCAAAACGTTATTGATCGGGACACTGTACGACTGGCCCGCGTTGTTGAACGTCAGATTCACATCGCTCAATCGGTAGCCACCGAATTCGAAGATGCCTACTGATTGCCCAGTACCGGTTAGCAGCGTTCCTCCGTAGTACGCTGCCCGCATGTCGCTGCCCAGGTAGTATCCGCCCGGACCGGAACCTGTCACGTTAGCTACGGTTCCGGCCTTTTTCGCCAGTTTGATCATCGGACGTGGCACGGAATAGTTGTTGAGCCCTTCGATATGCGCGATTCGGGCGGTTAGTGGGAGCGTCGGCTCGCGATCAATCGAATAGAAATCTCGTTTTCTGTCAGCATCGTGATACAGATTCATCGACACGTTAAGTGCGGCGTTCGCCTGAGCCACCGTGCCGCTCACATCCAAAACCATTCGATTCTTCGACTCTCGCCTGACAGTCAAGTCCTGGCTCTTCGCCCATCGAATCACGCCGTCATAGTCTTGCTCGGTTGGACCGAACTGATTTGTGAACTCCTGCACGGTTAAGAATCGGCGATATTCTGGACTGGCCGGATCATAAAGATCGCGCAACAGGTTCGTCAGTTCGGCCTGGTTGCGCACAGGCAGCACAATCGTCATCTCGATTCGCTGCGTGGTCGGCAACTTATCGACGAACTTCGCCTGGCCACTCGCCACAACGGAAGGCACATGTACGTGCAACCCCCGCGGAGACTGCTGAGCAAAGCCAGAATGATCGAAGAGGAGAAAAGCAAATAGACAAGCGAGTATTGGGCAGAATGAAAACGAACGAACCTTCATCGGCTTTCCTTTTGTTTCATGAGGGGGGCTGAAAGACCATACCAAGTTGAGCGGTGAACATACTCCGGCGAGCCCTCATCGTCACAGGGTTCAGCGCTCAAGCTGATCCAACGAGACAGACGAATCCCGCTTGTCTCGCAAGTCAGCGTTTGACTCTCTACTGTGTGAAACTAGCCTGCAGAGGTGGGAGAATTACTGCTTTTCGAGGAATCGCAGGGTCGCGTGCTTGCTGTGACCATTGTTTGAGTGAAGCATATCGCACAATTGGAAAGCGCCCAATTTGTCTCACATGTCTTGGCTGAAATCAAGTGAAAAAATGGCAATGCCTCGATAACGCGTTGCATTGAGGCGCGGCAGCATAAGAGGTTTTTGAGGGTTGTGTGGAGAAACATCGCGAGCTTTTGACTTCATGGCCTTTTTCGGTTCGCACGATGCGACCTCAACGTTCCCGAACCTAAAGTGATTCGAACTTCCATTGGGTTGCGGATCTTTTCCAATACTTTATTTTTGTGTTTCACCTCTCAAACAGCCGCCGGCCGCCTCGCACGTGGCGATGTTCGACCGCAGGACCGATGAAATGAAGCGGACGCATTCGTGAGAAGGAGAGATGATCTTCTGACATTCCCCGGATGGCTGGAATGATATGTCGAGGCTGGGAGGCCGGTGTCAAGGCTCTTGACCGCGAAGCGGCGCGCGTAGCGCGGCCTTGACTCCAGCCGGGCCTCGGCTACACTGCTGCTATCCGGGGAATGTAACCTTGGCTCTGCAATTACAACCCCAGACCGAATCCCTGACTGATCTCGTGCTCGTGGGTGGGCGGTTGTTCTGCGGATCTTTCAATGGCGCGTGAGATTGGAGCCTGCTGGATTGCCGGCGCGTGGGACACATCGCGGCTGAGTTCGTGACCGAGTGCTGCCGTATCGTTTGTGAAGATTTGCGCGTCGTGCGCGCCGCGTGAGATGGCAACGTAGGCCATGCGGCTGTTGAGCAGATCCTTTGCGCCCAGTTCGGTATCCACGTGGATCAGCACGCGGTCTGCTGTCTGACCCTGGCTGGAATGGCTCGTTACGACGTAACCGTAATCGAGATGCAGTGACCTGTCTGCATTGAGTTGCACAGAACGGCCGCCATCCATCTTCACCTGCAATTTTCCATCGTCGCCGATGTGTTCGATCATGCCCAGTTCGCGGTTCGCTACCTTGAGATCATTGGCGGGAGCGGTGAACTGGATGCGATCACCCTCGGAGAACGCGCGAAACTCTGCACGGTACACGGTCACACCCTGCTGCCGGCGTGGGTCATAGGTGCGCTCCGTGCCGTCCCGCAATTCGACCGTCAGCCGATTGGCTCCAGCATCGATTGATTTGACCTGTGCGTACTCGCCCCTGCCGATACCGGTTTCCTTCGATGCACGCGAGTACCGTAATACATCTCCCACTTCATACCGTTCGGCCCACGTGCGATCCGCGCCGGTGAGATCCTGGCGAGGCACCAGCGTTCGGACATGGTGTTCGGCGTCACGCACGAGGCCTTTGCTCTGCAATTCCGCGTGGATGCGTTCATTGATCTCCATGCGCGAATGGTTGTCCGGGGAAACCACAAGAGTCCGCTCCGGGGAGCTTGCGTATTCCGTCCCAATTGCCGAGATGCGTTTGTCGTGATCGGGAATCTCATGCACGCGTCCCTGATGGTCAAGGTTTTCGACTGCCTCGCGGACCTGACCCCGCGCAAGCTGCTCCACTACTCGCTTCAGTTCCGGGTCTTTCTGGCGCACGATCTCTTCCAGCCGGACCGTTACCATGCCCGCATCCTGGAGCTGCGCAAACGGTCGCCCGGCCTCCACGGCTTCATGCTGCCGTCGATCTCCAACCAACAACACTCGATCATTGGGATGAAGCCGATGCACGAATTCATGCAACTGCCGAGTCGATGCCAAAGAAGATTCGTCGAGCACATAGAGCTGTTTCTCGCCCGTATCGGGCTGCTCGCCGTGCGTCAGACGCTTCTGTAGCGTGGATGTTTCCATGCCCGCCTCGCCGAGCTTCTGCGCAGCACGCGATGTGGGCGCGAAACCCTCGACGCGATATCCCTCGGCCACTGCTGCTTCACGGATCACGGACAGCACTGTCGTCTTGCCTGCTCCAGCCACGCCATCCAGGGCGACGATCTTTTCACGAGAGAGAAAAAGGTCTTCCATGGCGGTCCGTTGCGCGGCGCTCAGTTCCGGGTGACGGTCTTTGATGCTGTTGCGCACCTGCGGCGAAACCAGCAAGGGATCGTCGT
This sequence comes from Occallatibacter sp., assembly GCA_036495975.1. Taxonomy (GTDB): domain Bacteria; phylum Acidobacteriota; class Terriglobia; order Terriglobales; family Acidobacteriaceae; genus Telmatobacter. Next base: position 30,218 of record DASXLY010000144.1, read on the forward strand.
AGCCGCGCCGGTTACCTTCCTGCATCAGCTCGATGATCTCGCGCTCCATGCGGATCATATCGGTGGTCGTGAAGTGAGGGCCTGCGCCGTTAAGAGCAACCTCGCGGAATTCGCCCGTCCGAACGCGGCGCTCGAACTCCTGCCGGATGCCAGCATAAGTCGTCTCTCCCATGCCGCGCGCCAAGGCCGATTCGAGAATTGCGCGGCGGTCGTGCACCGCCGATCTCTCGAAGACATGGTCTCGCGCCCACGTCACCGCCCGTTGCGCGCCGATCTCTGGTTCTTGCGTTTGTTGTTGACCGTGTGCTCGCCCCTGAGCGACGACTCGATCCGCCTGGTTCCCGTACTGCACGGCTAGGTCCCGGTGCCGCCACAACACCTCCCCTTGTGAAAGCAATCCTTTGCGGTCGCGCGTGTGATGCGCGGCAATCTGCGCCGCCGCGGCTCCGTCGATTCCTTGCTCGCGGAGATGATCTTTGATCTGTTCCCGGCGCGGGCTGGACGCCTCCAGATACTCCTTCGTGTATCCCTTAATTTCGGGCTGGCCGTGCTTGCCACGTTCGAGTTCATAGCCCAGTTTTTCCAGACGCAGCGCCAGTTCTGAACGATACAAAGCTGTCGCATACCGCTGCGAAACGAAGATTTCGTGCGGCTGCAGGGAGCGCGTCTGCCCGTTCTCGCGCTCGGTCACGTTGAAAATGACAGCGTGCGTGTGCAGCTGCGGGGCCGCGTATCCGTCCACTGGCCGAGCGGTGTCGTGCTCGAAGGTGGCGGCAGCGAATTTGCCCGTCGTCTCCGGCGCGTGGACGTTGCCGATGCGGGCCTGCGTGTACCGCTCCAGTTCGGTCAGCGCCGCCCGCACACTCTCCCGGTGAGCAATTCGTACCCGGTCGTCGTCGCCGACTAGCGCGGTAATCGAGACTGACTTGGGCGCGGAGAAAGTTGCGTCCCATCCGGCGCGATGCTCCACGCTGGTGACTTCCTGGCCGTTCTTTCCCTCGTATGTCCTCGAAACCTGGTGCCGGACGAGTTGGTCACCGTTTCGGGGATGCTGGCCCTCGGCTAGCCGCACAAAATGCTCGTCATGAACTAGGCCGTTAAGATTCCACTGCTGGGCCAGCTTGCCCTGCCATTCGCTGTGCCCCTGTTGATTCCGGGTCCAGTAATTCTGTTGTTGCGATGCGAATTCTTTGGCGTGGTAGTTCCGCGCCTGGCTGGCTGACAACGGCTTCGATATCGTGAGCATAAGAAGTGCTCCAGTATGCCGGCTTGTCACCGGCCATGATTGACGTTCATTCGATCTCGTCCTTTTCGCTCCACAGATATCCCTCGCCGCTCCCGTTGTAGACGCCAAAGATGGGAATGGCGAATGATCGCGGCCGTACAGGCCCTGCACTTAGCATAATTTCTGTTCTGGGTGCGCGCCGGTGAAGCGGTGCAGGCCGGTGCGGCGCTATGCGTCGGCTTGCGCTACTGCGCAACGCCGCCAGTTCAGAGAACAACGCCTGCGCCAGCGCGACACAGTCCGCAAGGAGTATCGGGGCGACTTCCCGCCAGGTGGACACATGGCGTCGCCACGCATAATCGGCGATCAACGCCTGAATCAGCCTACTGAGGACGAACCAACCAAAGAGCGCAAAACAGAACACCGCCAATGCGCTGATCTCCGGGAGAAGCAGGAAATCCCAAAGGTCCTCGCCGTCGAAGGCCAAGACAGCCAAGGCCGGTCCGAACTTCTCTGCCCAAACCGGCTGAGGCGGTCCCTCCAACAATTGCTTCCAGCCCGCGTCGAGGGCCGACTTGGAGAGTAGGATGCCGGTTCCACCATCAGAATCTGTGACATCATCCTCCGTAGCTAACTCACGTTTCCGATGCGGTCCAGTCTTCCAAAGGAGCCGAACCTCTACCGTCGAAACCGGAAGCGAGCACCAAATGTAGGCGGGCAGGTAATGGCGTTGAATGGGCGTCCAGGTCGAGCGCATGCAGACCCAGATCGTCCCGGCCTCGACCACCACTGCAAGGGCGGACAGCCAGGCAATGACGACAAGAATCCGCCTCCAATTCATCGCCCTTCCCTATCCTTTTCCGTTGGCCGAGCAAGGAACTCGGCGAGCATTCTGCGCGCCTCATCAAACTTCCTCGCGTCTACCTTGTCACGGATTCTCGTGATGGATTCCGGCAACATAGGCTTGCCCTCGACGGTCGCCTGTGCACCCGTATGGAAGAGGCCTAAGACCGTATGACGCACCGCCCAAACCTCGGCAAGAAGCAATTCAATCGGGTCGGAAGGCCGCTCCCTGGCAGCAGTCAAGGCCGTCTCTCGCAGCCATTCCGAGGGCTGCTTGTCGGCTCGTTGCGCAGCCGATTCCACCTCGGCAACCTCGTCGGGAGTCAGCCGCATGGAGATGGTTTTGGTACGAAAGGCTGGCTTGCTTCCGTCGCCTGCTGACGGCTTGTTCCCTTGCTCAGTCGTCGTCGGGAAGGTGTTCATTGGAGAACCTCCCTTGCTGAAGTGTGGATTTGGCCGTGCAGCGCCGATTTCGTGCAGCTCACGCGAAGCTCTCTCGCTTCAACGTGTTTACGCCGCGGGCGCTTTCTCGATAACACTCGTAAACGCGCGCTAGCATTTGCTAGCGCCGAAAAACTCAAATCGTTGTCGCAGCGGAAGTTGACATTTGTAAACACCGGAGCGCTCTGGAGCGCTTTGCAGTTACCCGGTTGGGGGTGACGTGTCCCCTTACTTCCGCTGCGACAGCAGCGCCGTTCTTAAATCTCGCCGTACTCCAGCATCAGCTCGCCTGAAATGCGCTGCAGCTGGGGCATCTCCCAGGCGCGATGAAATGCCTCCTGAAGCGAAGCCCATTCCTCAGCCGTAAACCCGAACGAGACCGATCCCTGACAACGAACCCACACCGGCGGCACCGTTGTTTCCATCGCCGTGTATCCGAAGAACCAGCGGCCTTGCCACAACGAATTCGGCGTGCTCGTGTCCCAGTTCTCCAGCATCGATCGGAACTCCGTGATGACCGGCCAGGGCGCGATCTCGTACATCGCTTGCCGGGCTTGAGGCAGGCTCACCAGCACGGATAAATCGCGTTCGCTTCCCGTGGCAAAAGACAAAACAAAGCCGCCCTCGAACACCGACGAGATCGCCGGACCCCACGGGTGCTCGGAAGCGGTGGCACGAGAGAGTTCCCGGACCGGGTAACCGCGAACCAGATAATGCCCTCGCGCTGCCGCTCGCCAGAGTATCGGCCAGTGCGGTTTGAGAGCCTGATTCATCACCTCGATCCCGAAGGGTTCCTCCTCCAGAAACTCGTAAAGATTCCGCGCCGCGAACTGGGGCCATACTTCGTCCACATCCGACAACTTCATGGCCCGAATCAGTCGTTCGATGGCGGTCGGAACATCGATCCCTTCCGCCTCGGCTCCGTGGACCGGCTTACCCTGCTTGTCCAGGACGGGCAGGTTCGAGAGGTAGTGGTTAACTCGGCTTGGCTTCTTTCCGCGCCTCACTCTGTATGCCGCAAGAAAGGCCTCCAGAATCCCTCTCATGGTCTCCTGCGAAATGCGTTCACCGACGTGGCTCTCAACGCCCAGCTGGACGTAGTAGGCAAGAACGATCCATTCGGCCCTGGAGAGGCTCTGTCCGGCTTCGCCCTTGCGTCGAGCTGCGGCGAGCGCGTTCGTTCCATCGGCCAGCAGTTCTGCCACCTCCAGCCGGTCTTCTCGCGCCGATTCGAGAAGTTGTTTGGCGGCTTCGGAAGTCGAAACGCTCTCTCCGGTTCTCCGTGTCAGGATCTCCTTGAGCGATTCCAGGCGCGCTCGTAGCGCCTCCGAGACGCGGATGGAGATCACGGGCTGTTGGGGCCAAGCTGACTTCTCAGCCATCAATTCCCTTTCCTGGCGTGTAAACTTACAACTTGACTGTAGGTCTCGGCCTGCGCTACTGTCAACCTGTGCAAGACCCGGCGAGGTGCTCCTTGCGTCCTTCCCCTTTTACCCATCGTCGTCGGCTTCCCCTGAGTGGTGACAGCCAACTCTCACTGCCGCTGCTGACAGAGAGCGAGGTTTCTGAGCCCACAGCTGGCTTAGATCGGGCTATTAAAGCAGAAATCGATCACGGTCTTCGTTCGGACGTCAGGCGTCTGCGTCGTAAGTCTTTTTCGCCACCCGCCGAGGCTACCAAGAAGACCAACGCGCCGGATCGAAGACCAGTGAGGAAAGCAGCAAAACCGAAACCGCCCAACAAGGCGAGCATCCCTCCGGAGATGAAAATACTCGTCAGCCGCGACCAAGCCGCGGAAATGCTCTCCATCAGCATTCGGGGAGTCGATTATTACATCGCCACGAAACGGCTCTCTACGCGTAGAAAAGGGACTCGTGTGCTGATTCCCGTCGAAGACATACGCAAGTTTGCCCGCTCGGACCATCCTGAGCGAATGGCTGGTTAGATTCAGGACCGCACATCATTCCGCAATACTGGAGGGAAGCAGCGGACGTAACCATGCAGGGACAGGTCGCTGCAGCTTCCTGAGCGTGCCGCTCTCGCAAACTGCGACGAGACGAAACGGGCAGCGCAAATCGTCATTATCGAAAACCCAGACATGCGGCAGAATACGAAGCGCTTCGCGGAGATTTTTCAGGATGCGTGGGTAACGGGTGACCAACTTTTCTGCCGGCACGTCATGGCCGCCCTGGCTCACGCGCATGGCGACGCGTTCCTCGGAAACCTCCGATCCCGAAGTTCCAATAAAGCAGAGGAGTACGGTATACCCCGCTGCGGCAGCATCCGTTAGGAAAGAAAGCTTGTCGCCAACCGGATCTGAAAACACCGTTTCAAAAACGAAGCTCTCGCGCTGGCGAATCAACTCTTCGCGAATGGATGCCGCAAGCGATGCCGCTTCGTACGGATCAATGTTCAATTCGCGCGCAAGCAAGTCAGCATTCACAAAGCGCAGTCCAGCAGGCTGGAGATGCGCGTAATAGAACGTGGTCTTACCGGCTCCATTCGGTCCAGCGAGCGCGACCACGATGGGGCGCTGGTCGAGTGGCGAAGACATCATTTGCTAACGGCTCTGGACCTGGTGGTCACTCGGACTGGCTTGAATTGCCGGTTCACGAAGCGTCCTACGGTACGCTGTCCATTCTCATCCGTACGGACAAGTAGACCGCGTTTCGCAGGGTGGGGCTCATAGTGCGGAAACGGCTGGCTGCTAAGCCATGCGGCAGTCCGCTTCCGACCCTCCAGCGATTCCACCGAAGTGAGACAGGAAGAAAGCGGCCGGGCTGCAGCATTCCGCGAGAGCATCAGAATCTGTTCGCCCCTGAGCAGCGTTTCAACCGAGCGGCCGAGACGCGCCCAGAACTCTACCTGGCCGGCGATGGAACGCTCCGTCACTTCCCCGGCGAGCCGGGCGTCGAGGACGAGAGCATCGGAAAGCTTGACAGGTTGGCTCATGAGCCTCATGGTAGCACAGTGCTACCCGGGATTGACCGTGGGTCTGACAATTCGCCTCCCACGCCCCAAGATGCGCGGAAATTTGGTGCCTGTTTTGGTGCATGTTCAATTTGAGAGTTCGTGCATTTGAGTGCAACGACGTGCAGTCGTAATTATGTCTATATGTATTGTATCTAAATATGTTATGCAATGCTCCGCGACCAAATGCATCTGGATGCAAAATGCCTCTAATCTGACTACGAATCAGTAGGTCGGGAGTTCGAATCTCTCCGGGCGCACCAGCTAACTAATTTACAATGAATAACTTATAGACGATACCGAGAAATGGTGTTCTGCCCGCCGAGGTGTGCTTCCGAGTCAGTTTTTTCGGCAGTAGTGAGGCATCGGCGATCATCTTAACTCCCACATCTCTTCGAGATATGGGGGCACCCAAATCCAGATGTGGGCCACCCGCCCGCTATGAGAGTCGTCACTACCACCCACTCATCGCGATAAAACACAGCTGCGATGAATGGGGCACAGACCCGGGTTGAGTGGGCCACCTGCCGCGGGTCGTCGATGACTCTCAAAATCTCCCCAAGATTTCCAAGACGGTGGGCATTGCGTTTTTTTTTCCGTGTTTTAGACCCAAATTCTTCATTCGATGGAATTTAGGGTTTTAAGGGGGTCCCGTAAACCGTTGAAAACAAGTTAGTTAGGACTCAACATCGTCATAAATAACGACTTAGTGCCGGGATTTTGACGGGTTGCACCGTTTCAGGGGCAAACCGGGGTCCAGATTTGGATTTTCGATTTGGAAAAGCGAACGGCCCAAAGGGGTCGCTCACAAGCTTCGGGCCGTGACGCCGGCCCTTTTGCTGCTGATTCCAGTGTAGAGAATTCAGCGAAATAGCTTGCAAAACTGCGAGAGAAAATATCGCGAACGGAATGAGGAAGATGGGCTGGTTTTTGGAAGGCGGGGTCTTGACAGCGGATTTGAACCGCTGGTGGGCAAGGTTAAGGAATGGGGAGACACGACCCCTTCGGCTTCGATCAAGGCAGGCTCTTCATCATCGCGAGACCTGAACAAGCGCCGCATTCGTGCGCCTCGAGGCGACAGGGTGGAGTGCAGCCCAGGTAGCCTCTCACCCGAGCAATAGCGATGGAGCAGATTTCGCCATGCGACTGGAGATCGGGGAGTCATCGAAATTGAGGCCGAGTGGACGACAACGTTCGACGCCCACTCATCGCGGTTTTATTGTCAAGTTCCATGACATGGTTTACAGCTTGTTATCAGGAGTTCCTTTACAGGCAAGAGTTCAGTGCTGAGCGTTCCACTGCAGTGGAACGCTCAGCACTGAGGTCGATCTGCTGCACGAGGGTTCGGCAGAAGTAGACCAGCACGCCATGATCCATTAACAGCGCGTCCGGCACCCCGCAGCTGCGGAAGGCTCCTTCCAGACGTTCGCGGACGGCTTCGCTGCGCGTCGTGCCGGTCTGTTCCAGCGCGATCAGATAGCGACTGTGATCGTCCAGCACAGACAACGGGCCGATCGCGGCACTGGACCCCTTCTGTCCCTTGAAGTCCATCTGCCATTAGCTGGTTGGTCTCCTCGCTGTCAAGTTCCATGACATGGTTTACAGCTTGTTATCAGGAGATCCTTTACAGGCAAGAGTTCAGTGCTGAGCGTTCCACTGCAGTGGAACGCTCAGCACTGAGGTCGATCTGCTGCACGAGGGTTTGGCAGAAGTAGACCAGCACGCGCTGATCGATTCGTTCGAGCTTGACGGTGTGCGAGGCCAGAGCCTGGCTTACCTTCCAAGAGCGGTCTCCGATGTAGATATGTCCCTGTCGGCCGACTTTGCGCAGCTCGGCCCCGGGGC
>DASXLY010000145.1:0-5879 GCA_036495975.1 Occallatibacter sp.
CACAATGGCGGATGTCTCTCCCACACCTGAGCGTCACCCACGAGCTTTGTGACAGCGGTGACATAGGTAAAGTTGTCTTCCCCGGTTGCCTTCTGAATCGCCGCAATAAATGCCTCCGACCATTTCGGACTGACCAGTTCCCGAAATCCCTTCCACGCCTCCCGTCCGCTGACAATTTTGTTCTGCGAAATCTCAGTAATCTTCACTTCAGGATCGAAGCCGGACTGCCAGCTCTTACAACTCACCGCCCAGATGCGATCCGCGCCGTGCCGGAGTGGATTGAAGGCGAGAACGTCGATATCGCTATGGTTGGAATCTAGTTTGCTGCTGAGGTCCGCGTGGTCTTTTCTGGGGAGGAATTTGACATTGTGGCGCACGAAATAGCCCCGATGGATGAGGAACTCTTCGACAAGTTGCGGATTCCGGCGAAGGAAATAGGCTGTTCCGATTTGATGCCGATAATTTATCGAGCTCAGCAAAGCCGGCAGTTATATGTTGAACGATTGATCGACATCAGTCAAGAAAATGGCTGTGGCGGAGAGTGGTTGTGAGGTTCGGGATAAGGCGACATTATTTCGTTTCCTGGGCTGGAGTGGATATTGAGCGCGTGTTGGCTGTCAGAGTCCGCCAACGACGCTGGAACTGCTCGGTTCGGTGCTTCACGTGGCGCCAGTACTCGGGCGAGACAGTCGCACGGCCCACCTCGTCAATTAGGTTCTCAAAGTAGGACAGGGTCGTGATCGGGGACCCTTTTCCGTTATTGAGCAAAGCGGCGTATTTGCGGGCAACTCCCAGGTCGATCGCCCGCTCGGCACGCTCCAGGGGAATACCACGATGGCACCAGTCGGCGGCCAGGCGCTCGTCAGCTGGGGAAAAGGAGCTGGCGACACAGCCGTGATGCACAAAGAGCCGCCGGATGGCGGCCACATATGCCTCAGCGTCATCAATCTCGCTTTCAGGCGGGTTCCGTTGGTAGGGCCAAAATTGTTCCTGGATCTGGATGAATCCAGATGCATACACCCGGTACACGCCGGCGCGGACCAACTCTTGGATGCAGAAGTCGATCTCATCTTCGGTCTTCTGTAGGGATCGGGCCAGAACACCGACCACCAGCCTGAGTCGGCCCGAGTTCCGTTCGGCATGCAGGCAAGTCCAGACGAACAGCTTAAAGGCGCTATCGGATAACCGGGTCGCCGCGAGCCGTACCTCGCGGCCGGCGGCGAACCAGCCGGAAGGGCACTTGAGTTCCAGGCGCGTCGGGCTCATTCTGGCGACTCCTGTGGCGGTTTCCTCCCACGCAGCTTGCGAATGGACTCGCCATCCAGTTCGATGCGATGGGCGTTGTGAACCAGCCGGTCCATGATGCTGTCGGCGATGCTGGGGTCGCCGATCTGCTCGTGCCAGTGCGCCACCGGCACCTGGCTGGTCAGAATGGTCGAACGGCGTTGGTAGCGGTCATCACAGATCTCCAGGAAGTCGCGCCGTTCCTGTTCTTTCAACGGGGCCATGGCGAAATCGTCCAGCACCAGTACGTCGATGCGCGAAAGCTTCAACAGATACTGGCCGAAGCTGCCGTCGGCGCGCGCTACGGCCAGTTCCCGAAACAGCTCCGCGATTCTCTTGTGTAGGGCGAAGAAGCCATCGCGGCAGGCTTTGTGCGCCAGTGCGCATGCCAACCACGACTTCCCCAACCCGGTCTTGCCGATAAGGAGGATATTATGATGCACACGGACCCACTCGCTGGTGGCCAATGTGCGCATGAGCTTGCGGTCCAGCCCACGCGGGTGTTGATAATCGATGTCCTCCACCACACCGCGTTCTTTGAATTTGGCCAGTTGCAGGCGCCGGGTCAGCGCGCGCCCCTCTTTCCAGGTCCACTGGCGATCCACCAGCAAACCAAAACGCTCCTCGAAACTGAGTTGGCTGGAGTCGGCCATCTCGATTTGTTCGCGGAATGCATCCGCCATGCCATGCAGCTTCATGGTCTGCAGCTTTTCTATCGTTGGTTGATTCAGCATGATTTGTCCTTTTGGATCCGTGGCTATTGCAGCAACAGGGTGGGCGGTTGGTCGTAGTACTCCCCGCCGCGGACGTTATCGTGGTTCGGCCCCGATCGGTCGCTTTCCAACTCGAGCACCGGCTGCCGGTCCAGAGAGTGCTTGAGGATGGATTTCAAGCTGTGGTAGGAATAGATTCGAAGCAATACAGCCCGCTGGCTGGCCGCTTCCAGACGTGCCGCCGTGAAAGTCTTCGCCAGACTGATAATGCCCAGGCAAGCGCGATACCCCGCTTCCGGGTGCGGCTTGCTCTCCAGGACAGCTTGCACCACCTTGGCGGTCGCTGGCCCGACCGTCGCCGCCCAGTTAATCAGGCGCGACGGGGTCCACTCCAGATGCGCCTGATGACTCTTGGGGCGGTGCTGGTGCAGGGTGGTGGCGGTGTAGGGGACAAAGCTGCGGGCATGTGACGCCACCCGCACCCCGCGATGGAAGATCTCCACCGTGGTGGCCGTGTAGCGGGCATCCAACTGCTGACCCACCAGTTGGTACGGCACGCTGTAATAGTGCCGCTCGACTTCGACGTGATAATCGATGTTGGGTTTGACGGGTTTCCATTCCGCGATGACGTAGCGCTCGGCCGGAAGCGGTTTGAGCGCCGGTCGGTCCAGTTGTTCGAACAGCAGAGTGCGGCTGGTGTCGGGACGCTTGCGGAAGGGGCGGTTGTTGAGCCGATCAAGCAACTCGCCGATGGCTTCATTGAGGTCTCCCAGTTGGAAGAACTTCCGATGCCGGAGCGCGGCCACGATCCAGCGTTGTGCGACTTGAACCCCGGCTTCCGCCTTGGCTTTATCGAGAGTCATCGAATGCAGGTTGTGTGGGATCCACCGCCGGCCGATTCCGCATCACGCATCCCTTTCATCCGCTTCATGGCACGGAGTACGAACTGGTGACGCGGAAGCTCACCTGGGGTGAGGATCGGGTCTTCTATTACGACGCCAACGGAAAGCTCAAGTCCTTGTTCACCAATGTGACGGACCTGGTCTCATCAGACGCGTTTGATCGCGTCTCTGCTGGCCGGTCGGCTTTCCGTGTGGACGATCTTTTGGATCTGTGGCGCCTTTTCGAAGGGCGCAAGCGGGCCAGGAAGGAAGCGACGGATGTGTAATATAAATATCGCCGCATATGGAAGAAAAACTTTGCCGCATGCCACGGGATCCTCCTGAGAGATTTGCGTCCTGCATCATCGATATATATGGCGCGAATGTGTCGGCACCGCGAGTATTGGCACACTGCCCAGTTGGTTTTTTTGCTTGACTAAGAGTAGTTATGAGGCATAATATTATTTACACAGAGTACATCGAGCGATCTAATGGCGAAGCTGAAGAGGCCCGACCAGAAAACGGTGGCTTTGAAACAGACGGGCACCCTCAACCCTCGCGCCGGCTCGGTTTCCGACGCTCTGTTCAAAGAGCAGCCGTTCTTCGATCCCAAGGATCTTCTTCAGGTCCGCTACGAGATGTTGCGCCGACACAATGTGGAGGGAGCCTCGATTGTGGATGTGGCTACGAACTTCGGCGTTTCGCGTCCCACTTTCTATCAGGCCCAGGCTGCATTCCAGCAAGCCGGCCTGATCGGCCTGCTTCCAAAGCACCGTGGACCCAAAGAAGGGCACAAGCTATCCGCCGAGGTCATCGAGCATGTGCGGACTTTGCGGGCCGCCGAGCCCAGCTTAACCACCGTCGCCTGCGTCCAAGCCGTTCAGGAAAAGTTCGGCATCAAGGTCCACCGCCGCAGTCTGGAGCGGGCGTTGGTGAGCAAAAAAAAACCGCGCAATCCGGCGTAAGGTCACCCATTCCAGTGGGAACCGTCGAGGCCTACGAAGGGCTCCGCCGGCAAGTAATCCAACCGGACGCACGAGGGCAGCACCAGGAAGGCCACGGCGTCCTCATGCGCTGTGGCCTGGCAACTTGGGCTCAGGTCAGGGTCACGACCGCACCGGCACTTCAGCCCGAGTCTCGTATTCTGTCCGGGACCGATGCCCCACCACTCCTCGATTCGCTTGGCGCCGAACTCGTCCGTCTGGTAGCGAGTCTGATTCTCAGTATTCGACAGGAGGATCTTCTGCATGCCTGAACTGAAAGTTACCCAGCGGCATCTTGAGCGAGATGCTTATCTCTACATTCGACAATCCACACCGCGCCAAGTGGTGGAGAACACGGAAAGCACGCAACGCCAGTATGCCCTGCGTGATAGGGGTGTGGCGCTGGGCTGGCCGCTCGAACGTATCCACGTAATCGACTGCGATCTCGGCAAGTCAGGTTCACAGTCAGCCGGCCGGGATGGGTTTCAGAAACTCGTCGGCGAGGTCGCTCTCGGCAAGGCAGGCCTGGTGATGGGGTTGGAGGTCTCGCGCTTGGCGCGAAACTCCGCCGACTGGCACCGCCTGATCGAGTTGTGCTCGCTGGCCGGCGCGCTCATTCTCGACGAAGATGGAATCTATGACCCGGCAAACTTTAATGACAGACTCCTGCTCGGCTTGAAAGGAACCATGTCGGAAGCGGAGTTGCACTTCCTCAAAGCGAGGATGAGAGGCGGAGTGATCAACAAAGCTCGACGCGGTGAACTCGAGATGCGGCCACCCGTCGGCTTGGTTTACCGGGACGACGGCGTCCTGATCCTCGATCCAGATGCCGAGGTGCAAGCTGCGATGCGTTTGGTTTTCGAGACCTTCGACCGGACCGGATCAGCAATGCAAACCGCGAAGCTATTCCACGAGCAAGGTCTCCGGTTCCCGCGGCGCATCCGCAAGGGATTAAACAAGGGCGAGTTGCATTGGGTGCGTGCGGCACATCCCCGAATCCTCCAGGTGTTGCATAACCCCCGTTATGCCGGCGCATTCGTCTACGGTCGGGGGCGCACTCGTATTCTGCCAGACGGCAAGCACAGCACGATGAAGGTTCCCCGGTCGGAATGGCAGTTCGTGATTCCCGCTGTTCACGTCGGCTATATCACCTGGGATCAGTTTGAGGTGAATCAAAAACGTCTCGCCGAGAACGCACTCGGCTTCGGAGGAGCACGGAAAGCCGGGCCGGCACGCGAGGGCCCGGCGCTTCTGCAAGGCCGCGTCATATGCGGTGTTTGCGGAGAGCGGATGAGCATCCATTACAGCATGGCGTACCAGAATGTGGTCCCCACGTATGTCTGCCAGGAAGCCTCCGTCCGGAGGGCAGAGAACGTCTGTCAGCGCGTGCCAGGTAGTGTCGTTGATCAGGCGATCAGTATTCTCTTGCTGGAACTAATGCAGCCGATGACCCTCCAGGTCGCCCTCGCCGTTCAGCAGGAAGTTGAGGCGCGGGTTGCCGAAACCGACGCGTTGCGGACAAAGCACGTCGAGCGGGCAGAATACGAGGCAGAACTCGCCCGCCGTCGCTATATGAAGGTCGATCCCGAAAATCGCCTCGTCATCGATAGCTTGGAAGCCGAGTGGAATAACAAGCTCCGTACCTTGGCCGAGGCGCAGGAACAGTACGAACAACAGACACAGAAGCAGCGACTGCTAGTCGATTCTCAGACCCGTGAACAACTGCTGTCTCTCGCAACCGACTTCCCGCGAATATGGAATGATCCGTCTGTGGAACCTCGGGAACGAAAGCGCATTCTCCGGCTCCTCATTGAGGATGTAACCTTGATCAACGGGGAAACGATCCAGGTTCATGTGCGTCTCCGCGGCGGCGCCACACGAAGTCTATCATTGGCCAGTCCGCTACCGATCGCCCAGATTCGCAAGACAAAGCCGGACATCGTCGCCGAGATCGACGCACTGCTCGATAATTATTGCGATCGGGAACTCGTGGAAATCCTGAACCGCCAAGGCCGGCG
>DASXLY010000146.1:0-2243 GCA_036495975.1 Occallatibacter sp.
AAAGTCGGGATCCTCATTCACGATCGGCGCCTGAAACGTCATCCACGGATGCTGATCGAACCATCCGCCAATCATCTCGCCGTATTCCGGCCAGGTGTAGTTTGTGTCCAGAGCAGCGTGAATCCCGACAAACCCCTTACCTTCCTCCTTGATGGCGGAGAGCATGTCCTGCTTCTGGCCTGCGTCCATGTCCAGCTCGCCGGTTGTACTGGCAAAGACAATCGCGTCGAAATACCCCAGGTTCTTTGCGTTGCGGCCGAGATTTTTCTTCGTTAGCAACTCCGTATCGGTGCGCATCTCCGTGTCCCACAGGCCGCTTTCCTTGCCCATCGTGTACACAGCATCCATAGCGGCCGAGATGGAGTCATGCTCAAACCCCTTAGTTTCGCAAATCACGAGAACGTGCTTGAGATGCACCTGCTTAGCGCTAGGCGGTGCAGGCTGCGCATTGGCCACAGTGATCGCCCCAAACATCGGCGCAACCAGGAAAGAACAAACGTATTTCCAGTGAAGACGCATGGAATTGCCTCTTTGCAACAAGCTTGGTCTGATTGGGAACAAGAATAACGTCTGGCATGCGCTCTGAAAAGGGAGAGGGCGCGGTCCGTGCCGCGTTGTCCACACTGCCTAGTGTTTCATCTACCAAAAGTAGCTACACATCACAAATGTCCACGGCCTGCCGCAATGAAGTTAGAGGATCGCTTTTCTACACGAATTCGTGCGCGATGTACCCGGGATAATTGAGATCTACCAATGCTTCCATCAGTGCCGGATAATGAATCTCCTGCGTCCCATCGATCTCATGTCGTCCAGGAACACCCCCTGTGTGGAAGTGGCCGAGGACGTCGATGTTTTCACGGATGGTCGCAATCAGATCTCCTTCCATAATCTGCATGTGGTAGATGTCATAGAGCAGCTTCACACGCGGCGAGTTCACTTCGCGAACGACACGAGCGCCCCAAGCAGTGTGGTCACACATGTAGTCCTTGTGGTCGCGCTTGCTGTTGAGTAACTCAATACAGATATTGACGCCGTGATCTTCTGCAATCTCTTCAGACGATTCAGTCCTAAGATCGTATTGCGAGCTCCCTCTTCATCCGACATACCACGGCGGTTCCCAGAGAAGGTGATGACACTCGGCACGCCCGCCTTTGCAGCAATCGGGATGTTCTTGCGGAATGCCTCTTCGATGGCGGCATGATGCTCGGTACGGTTCAGCGCATCCGGAATCGTCCCGCCTCCGGCATACCCCATTGTGCAGATGAGGCCAGGCGCGGAATGTCGAACTCTGCTACTTCCAGCAGGTCGACACCCTTGAGCCCCATCTGTGCGGCAGCCACACAGAGCTGGTCCAGCGGAATCTGGTTATAACACCATCGGGAAACAGACTGCCGGATACGTCTCTTGCGCCGGACAGAGGATGTGACTCCGCCCGTCTGAGGAAGAATGGCCGCAGCAAGGCCAGCTTTCAAGAACGTGCGCCGGTTCGATTCCATAGTGGCAATATTGTGGCACTTCCTTTCTGCTTGGCGATCTCGCCATGATACCGGCCACGTACCACCTGGTACTGGAGTCCATCGCGTTTCGATATCCATGGGGAAGCCAGCGCAACACCTCATCGTGGACGAGACCGAGAATGGCTGGCGGAACACCGGTGGTCCTCCCGGTTCCTGGCGGTGCTTCCATGACGAGCTGGTCGTGTGCTGCAGGATTGCGAGAACCTACAGAATCGAATCCACCGTAGTGCTGGCCTTCAAATCACTGAATCGATCGAAACACAGCGTTTCTGGGCCGTCAATACGGCTACGTGGGCCAAGTCCGTTGCAGCGAACGCCAGGCTTATCAGGTTTTTCTGAAAGCTGCTCAGTCGCATCGCATCGCTTACGGCAGTTCGCGCAGGACATTACATCCCTCGTTAAAATCGGCATTCCCCCGATCATGGATACAATATTGGACAATTGCTATGGCAAACGAAGGCACCCCGGATACCGCTCCCAACTCTCGCAATACGCCCCAGGCCATTGACGATTCCACAGAATCGTTCGGCTCACTCCTTTCGCAGTTTGAAAAGACTCATGGGGGTCAATCGAAGACGGAGGCCACACAGAAAGAAGGCATCGTTATCTCGATCTCGTCAGATTCGGTGTTCCTGGATATAGGCTTTAAGATCGAGGGCGTACTCTCTCGAGGAGAATTCGAGAACAACGCCCAAGGGATTACGGTTGGAGACAGGTTTCCGGTAT
>DASXLY010000147.1:0-3663 GCA_036495975.1 Occallatibacter sp.
CGTCTTTTGCCTTAACTACCTCTTTATGCCGCCGATCTTCAAGCTCAGCGTGGCTGATCCGGGGAACTGGGTTTCTCTTCTTACATTCGAATCCACTGCGCTGTTGGTTGGCGCGCTTTCGTCAAGAGCGCGTATCAACGCGGCCCAAGCCGACCTTCAACGCCAGAGAACAGCGAAGCTTTATGAGCTCAGCCGGGCGATCCTGCTGCTCGACTGGCGGAGCTCTACCTCCGGTCAACTTAATTCACTGATCCGGGAGATGGTGGGGGTGAAAGCGGTCGATCTTTGGGTGATCTACGGTTCAGGGGACAGTTCTACGGGGCACGAGGATCTCTTGTCGAAAGACTCGGCCGAACAGACCTATTGCGAAGGAAGAGACAGCGACGACATCGATGCCGGTACCTCCAGGCGCATCCTCCGTTTGGGTACGACACCGATTGGTGCGATGGTTCTCCGCGGTTGGGAGATAGACCCCTTACTGGCAGATGCGGTTGCCTCTCTCGCTGCGATTGCCTTCGAGCGGGCGCGCTCACTTGAAAATGAGAAGCGAGCCGAAGCAAGCCGGAATGTCGAGCAGTTGCGGACCGCCGTCCTCGATGGTCTGGCACATGCTTTCAAGACACCCCTCACCGCAATCCAAACAGCAAGCTCGGGTCTGCTTGCCATCGGGCAGATGACGGACACGCAGACGGAACTCGTCTCTATTATTGATGGAGAAGCAGGTATGCTGAGCAAGCTGGCCACGCGGCTCCTGAAAACTGCTGCGCTTGAAGCGAAACAAGTCCGGTTGATCCGCTCGAGGTTCTCCGCGGTGGAGCTATTAGAAAGTCTGATACAGACTCAGGAACAGAGTGTTCGCGATCGCATCGAGGTAATTGCGACATCACCCGTGATCTTTGTAGAGGCTGATGCTGAGTTGATCCGCCTTGCGGTGTTGCAGTTGGTGGATAACGCGGTCAAGTATTCAAGCGTTGATAGCAAAATCCAGGTTTCAGTAACCCAAGGAGAGGTGGAGACGCTGATCAGTGTCGTGAACTCGGGTACTGCGATTCGGGCCGAGGATCGCGACCGAGTCTTCGAGCGCTTCTACCGCGGTGCTGATGCTGTTCGCGGTCCCGCCGGCACCGGACTTGGCCTCTCAATCGTCAAGAAGATTGCCGAAGCGCACCAGGGCCGCACCTGGGTGGAATGCGAAGGTGACAAGACATCCTTCGTATTCGCATTGCCGAACCATAAGGGAGTTGGCAATGGATAACACCCAGGGGACGGTTCTACTCGTCGAGGACGACACATCGATTCGGCGTGGATTGCGCGCTACTCTTACCGCTCTGCAGTTTGAGATTGGCGAAGCGTCGACCGGCGAGGAAGCGTTGATGCGCCTGAGAATGGTCGATTATGACGCCGTGTTGATGGATCTGAATATGCCTGGAATCGGCGGAGTCGAAGCGTGCCGACGGGCGCGGAGAGAGTTCCCTCAAATTTCAATTCTCGTCGTGACCGTTCGCGACAACGAAGAGGACAAGGTTGAAGCGCTAGATGCCGGAGCAGATGACTACATCACCAAACCATTTCAGATGCGAGAACTCGCGGCACGGATCCGTGCTGCTGTGCGTCGTCGACGCACCCCGCCCAATCCTTCAGAGGTACCGATCCACGTTGGTGCCTTCGAGTTGAATCCGGGGAAGCGTCTGGTCAAGAAGAATGGTCAGGAGATCCGGCTCACTCCAACCGAGTTCGACCTGCTGCACGTCCTGATGGCCCATGCGGGCCGCCCGATGCCACATGCAAAGCTGCTGCATGCCGTCTGGGGTCCGGAGTACGGAGAAGAGCGCGAATACCTCCGCACCTTTATCTTGCAACTGCGACGTAAACTCGAAGACGATCCATCTGACCCGGCTTATCTAAAAACGGTAGCCTATATTGGCTATGTGTTCGCGGATCCAACCGCGAATTAATACGGTGTCGGCATTCTGAGCCGACCGCAGATGGGTTTCTCTCTCTCACGACAAAATCAGTGACTAGGGAGAGGCGCAGTCCGGTCCAGCTCCAAATTCAACTGGAGCACGTTGACTCGTGGCTCTCCAAGAACGCCCAGCTGACGATTCAGTGTGTGACGTACCACGATCTGGCGCACAGCATCCTCACTCAGGCGACGCTGATTGGCAACGCGAGCGACTTGAAAGTTCGCAGCGGCCGGCGTGATGTCCGGATCGAGCCCTGAGGCAGACGCAGTTACCAGATCGATGGGGACCTCGGCGCCTGGGTGGTCTGTCTGTGCAGTGGCTACGTCGCCGGCTACTCTGCTCACGAGTTTCTTGCTGGTGGGTGCGTAGTTTGACCCGGAGGACGAGGAGGCATCGTAGCCGGTGCCTGCCGCCGATGGACGACTGTGAAAGTACGCGGGTCCGGTGAATGCCTGTCCCAGTATGCCTGATCCGACCAGCTTGCCATCGCGGATGATCAACTGGCCATTGGCCTTATTCCGGAACAGCAATTGTGCGATTCCAGTCACAGCGTAGGGATAGACGATCCCGAGCAGGATAGTCCCTAGAACGGTGTAGAGCACTGCAGTCGTGATACTTCGACGCATGATGTGTCCTTCTATGCCAGGTGAAGCGAAGTGATGACGACATCGATAAGCTTGATGCCGAGAAACGGGACAATCACGCCTCCAAGTCCGTAGAGCACGAGGTTGCGGCGAAGAAGTGCTTCGGCGCTCATGGCTTTGTACCCAACCCCGCGCAGAGCCAGTGGAATCAACGTGATGATGATGAGTGCGTTGAAGATGACTGCTGAAAGCACTGCTGACTGAGGTGTCTTCAGATGCATGATATTGAGAGCGTTCATGACCGGGAATGCGACGGAAAACATTGCGGGAATAATGGCAAAGTACTTTGCTACATCGTTCGCAATGGAGAATGTGGTGAGGGCGCCGCGCGTCATCAAGAGCTGTTTGCCGATCTCGACGATCTCAATCAACTTGGTTGGATTCGAATCCAGGTCCACCATGTTGCAGGCTTCCTTCGCCGCCTGCGTTCCGCTGCTCATGGCGACACCGACGTCGGCTTGAGCAAGCGCAGGCGCATCGTTGGTACCATCTCCGGTCATCGCAACCAGTTTGCCCTGTGCCTGTTCGCGCTTAATCAGATCCATCTTGTCTTTTGGTTTCGCTTCCGCCAGAAAATCATCTACGCCAGCTTCCCGTGCGATTGCGGCAGCGGTCAGCGGGTTATCACCGGTGATCATCACCGTCCGGATGCCCATGGAACGCAGTTGCGCAAAGCGCTCTTTTATACCGCCTTTGACAATGTCTTTTAGGTGGATTACGCCCAGTGCCCTGCGATTCTCAGCGACCACGAGCGGCGTACCTCCGCTACGAGCAATGGTTTCGACGGCTTGCCGCACCTCACTTGGAAGCTGGCTGCCCCCCTCATTCAAGAATCGCGCGATAGCGTCAGCAGCCCCTTTACGGATCACGCGGCCGTCCAAATTCACGCCTGACATACGGGTAGTGGCACTGAACGGGACGAACTCGGCCTGAAACTGCGCGAGTTCGCGTCCACGCAATCCGTAGCGCTCTTTTGCGAGCACTACGATGGACCTGCCTTCCGGGGTTTCGTCGGGCAGCGATGAGAGCTGGGCTGCATCGGCGAGCTGGTCGGC
>DASXLY010000148.1:0-4803 GCA_036495975.1 Occallatibacter sp.
CCTCGCCAGAGATTACATGCAAGTTGATCGGGCGTGTTTGCTCAAGGTTTGCATTTTTGGAATGGGTTGGGGTACGGCGCAGATATTTCTAGGCCTTGCCGTAGAGCCAATTGGCGTCGCGTTGACTTTTTCCATCGTGCTGGGCATGTCTGCGGCGTTGGGCACCTTGATTCCGTTCTTTCGCTTGCACTCGGCCATGCTGTTTCAGGAGGCAGGCTTGTTAATGATGTTAGGTCTCGCACTCGCAATTGTGGGTGTCGGCCTCTGTGCACTTGCCGGAAGACGCAGAGAACAGGAGCTGATTGCTGGATTGAACTTGGGCCTGAGTTCCTTCAAGTTCGGAGTGATATGCGCATTTGCGAGCGGTGTGCTCGCCAGCATGATGAACCTGGGAATCTCATTTGGCGGACCGCTGCTCAAGGTTGCTGCCGATCACGATGCCAGCCCACTATGGTGTGCGAATGTCATATGGCCTCCGCTCCTCACGGCCGGGGCAATTCCCAACATCGTCTATTGTCTTTATCTACTTCGGAAGCGTCGTTCAACCATGCAATCTTCCCCTGCCGTTCCGATGCGTTGTTGGTGGCTTTCTTTGCTGATGGGGATCCTCTGGTTTGGCGGACATTTCTTATATGGCATGGGAATCTCCTTTCTTGGAGCCTTGGGGACCACACTGGGTTGGCCGGTCTACACGTCATTCCTGGTGATTTCGGCTGGTCTCTACGGATTCCTGGCTGGAGAGTGGCGGCGGGTGTCAGCTGCGCCAATGCGCTTTCAAGTCGCGGGAATGGCCATTCTTTGTATTGCAGTTTTCGTCTTTTCCGAGGTGCGGTCGTAAGGGCGGCCGGTAATCGTAGATTCCAATTTCCATGAATTGCAAAAACTATCTTGCAGGATTTGTAGGTTGTTTGAGATAGTTACGCCGATATTCTCCAGGGCTTGACTTCGTTAGGCGGCGAAAGACTGTGCGGAAACGGCGCAGTTCAGCGAAGCCGCACTCCGAAGCGATTCGGGTGAGCGTTCGTTTGTGCGAATTAGTAAGGAGCGCTTTCGCCCTTTCAACCCGGAGCTCATTCAGAAACGCATACGGTGAGCTTCCAACGCTCCTGCGAAATCGTTGCTCGAGTTGGCGGCGAGATAGGGGAGTTAGCTCCAACATACGCTCCACGCCGAACACTTCGTTCAAGTGATCCCGAACCCGTTGAACTACGCCCGCAATCTCAGAGTCTTCGATCGCCAGAATGTCGGTGGATTGGCGCGCCACCACGCGGTCGGGGGAAATGAGGATCGGATGCCTTAAAGACTGCTTGCCCTCAAGCAACTGCGAAAGCAGATTTGCAGCCTGCCAGCCTAACTCGCGATCATTGCGGGACACGCTTGATAGCTGAGGTATACAGAACTCGCACGCGATTGGATCGTTGTCGACCCCGATGATTGCTACGTCCTCCGGCACTCGAAGACCGATCATTCTGCACGCTTCGCTCAGCATCTGGGCGCGAAGATCCCAACTTGCCAGGATTCCAACCGGAGGTTGAAGGGATCGAAGCCATTTTGTCAGGTCACCGGCCACGCGCCGCAAATCCCGAGCGGACCGAGCCAAAGTTGTACCTCCGATCGAGCTACATACATATCCAGCCTCTCGAACTGTAGATTCAAATCCAATCCTGCGTTGCTCGCTGTACCACAAGCCGCGCACTCCGTAGTAGCCGAAACGATGAAACCGGCGTTCCAAAAGATGTTGTGCCGCCAAACGCCCGACTTTCTGCTGGTCCAAAGTGACGGTTGGAATCCGCTCTTCCCGGACATATCCACCCACATTCACAATCGGGATCGCGAGCGATCGCGCCACTTTGGCATCAGCCTGACTGCCAATCAATACAAACGCTCCGTCGCCCTCCCAATTCCGCAACCATTCAAATGAGGGAGTCAGGCGCTCGGGAATTTGTGTGAAAATCCATCCACCCTGATTTCTGGCAAAGTCCAGGATCCCCGGCAGCAGGCGCTCAACGAAGACAACGTCCAGTGGCAGCGCCAACGCAATATGTTTCACCCGTTTTCGTTTTGTCTTTGTCTTCATGCTCTTCAGGTGCCGAGTCGAAATCGTTCACATGCAAATATACACGCAGAAAGATTGAAACGGTCGATCTGACGAGCAAACCTCCGGTGCGCAAAAAGGTCTATTTCGTACGGAAAAGGCCCTTGCCAGCACACAAATGGGCTTACTATGCTCATCCCAATCCAAAATGTCCGTCTTTGAGCAGCATACTGCAGGGCCCCGTGTAACCGCGACGCGACGGCTTGGTAAGACGGTCAAAGTGCGGTGATGCACTGAAAAGGAGCAGCGCGATGATGAGCGATTTTGGGAGGCAGATGGCACGACAGTGGAAGAAGATCGCAAGCGCGTCGTTTGTGGTCGCCGCATTGAGCGCGGTTCTTGCGCCTGCTGGAATGGCGCAAACCATCAACGGACTCATTACCGGCACCGTCCTCGATCCGACTGGCGCGGTCGTGCCGAAGGCAACAATCACCGTCACTGATCTGGGTACGAATCTCGTTCGCAGTACGGTCAGCGATGATCGCGGCTACTACATCATTCCGCAGCTGTCGCCGGCCATGTACCGAATTGTCGTCTCCAAAGAGGGATTTGAGGCGTCGGAACGGCCGAGCCTGCAAATCCACGTGAATGAGCAAGCCACGATCGACTTCAGGTTGACTGTGGGAAGCAGCGTGCAGCGTGTGGAAGTGACCGCGGCAGCGCCACCTTTAAACACGACCTCAGCAACGATTGGCGATGTTGTCGATCACGAAACAACCGTCGATCTTCCCCTGAATGGGCGTCAATTTACGGCCCTGACGCTTCTTTCACCGGGCGCATCCCCGCAGGAGGGGCCGCAGCAAAGCAGCAAGACCATTACTTTAGGAGCCGGCGCAATTAGTCCATCGGTGAGCGGGCAGCGTCCGCAGCAGAACAACTTCACCATGGACGGAGTGATGAACAACAACATTTACACGAATATTTGGGCGATCAGTCCTCCTCCGGATGCCTTGGATGAGTTCAATATCCAGGTACATATGACCGACGCGCAGTTTGCCACTACCTCTGGCGCCAACGTCAACATTGCGACACGGTCCGGGACTGACACAATTCACGGAGATCTTTGGGAATTCATCCGCAACGACGACCTCGATGCGCAGACTTTCCCCGCAACGTCACGCCTACCATACCGGCAAAATCAATATGGCTTCTACTTTGGCGGACCGGTCCGCCTTCCGTATTTCAATGGCCGAAAGAACACTTGGTTCTCCGCATACTGGGAAGGATATCGTTACGATAAGTCTCAAGCCGAGCTCGCAAATACGCTCACAACTGCGATGGCAGGAGGCGATTTCTCCGCACTTCTGGGCGCCCAGGTCGGTATCGACGACCTTGGCCGTCCAGAATATAAGAACGAATTGTACGATCCGGCCACAAGCAGGACGGATCCAACCAACCCAAGCCTGACCATCCGCGATCCATTCACAAACAACAACATCTCTGGACGGATCAACTCTGCGGCCGCTCTGATAGCGTCGAAGTATTTCCCCGCTCCAAATCTACATGTAGCGCCAAACGTGCTGCCGAACTTGTCTTTCACCGGCGTCACTGCAATCGCCAGTGACGTATACGGTATCCGCCTCGATCACCGCTTTGGGAATAACGACACCGTCTTCGGACGCTATAACCGGGATAATGCGACACAGACCACGCCGGAGTCGCTCCCAGGTTATCTTCACTCCGTAATCAATTATGCTCAGCAACTGGTGTTTGGATACGCCCATTTATTCGGAAATAGCTCCGTCCTGCAAGTCCACTTCGCCGACACACACACAGACATTGCTAACTTCGATGCGCCGGCCGGAGA
Source organism: Occallatibacter sp. (assembly GCA_036495975.1). GTDB lineage: Bacteria > Acidobacteriota > Terriglobia > Terriglobales > Acidobacteriaceae > Telmatobacter. The sequence goes on from DASXLY010000148.1 coordinate 3,903, forward strand.
AACCTTTGTCAATTCTATCAACTGGCTGCAGGTTCAACCGGCCAAACATGGCGATTACCTGGGTCCCGCCATGAGCCTCACAAACGGTTATTCGGGGGTCTCCCAAAGTGACACCATCAATGGCCCTCAGAACAACTACGAGTACCATGCCGATTTCAGCAAGGTGATGGGCAGCCACACAATCGGCGCCGGCTTTTTGTACTATCACCTTCATAGCGTTACCGACGGCTGGAATTACACTCTTGGTTTCACCCAGAATGCAACATCTGTGAACGGCCTGTCGTCTCCAGCAACGGGGATCGGGCCGGCCAGTTTTCTCCTCGGCCTGATGGATACCTATACGGCATGGATAGGCAACACGGGCATCAATCAGGAGGTGCACTGGTACGGAGGATACGCACAGGATCAATGGCAAGCGACCAGAAAGCTTGCATTGACCTTTGCGTTGCGTTACGACTTCGTGAGCCCTCCTAACTATAACGGAAGAGTCATTGGCTCCCTGAATGCCCTCAATGGTCAATTCTGTGCGAATGCGGCCGTGCCTCCGACCTTTCAGCAGGCGACATGTCCTTCAGGATATTTTTATGCTCAATATAATGGCTTTCAGCCAAGGTTTGGACTTGCTTTTAAGGCAGCCAATCGCACTGTAATCCGGAGCGCTTTTGCAGTACTCGATGACCATAACAACTCAGTCGCGCAGGAGAATCAGGACGAGAGATTGTCATGGCCAACGTCAATCGATGCGATTGTTTCAACCCTGAACCGCGCTCTTCCGACGGTCACGATCAATACGATGCCTACCGCCGCATCGTTTTTCACAAATGCGACAACGACGCCGTTTGCAAGCTACGGTGCGAATCCGCACAACAAGATCCCATATTCGGTTGAATATAACCTCGGA
>DASXLY010000149.1:0-3544 GCA_036495975.1 Occallatibacter sp.
ATCGGTAACCGTAGAAGGATCGCCGCTGTTGAATGCTGTGGATCCAACCAACGGCTACATTCTCAGCCATGCGCAGATCCAGCAGATTCCTCTGGCCACAGGCAGCTTCACCCAGCTCGCTATCCTTTCCCCCGGGGTCAGCGCGGAGCTCATCAACGGCAACGGTACGAATGAAGGACTGGGCAATCAGCCGATCTGGGCCAATGGCCAGCGCGATACTGATAACGTCTTCCAAGTGAACGGCGTCGATGTCAGCAATCTCTTCAACGGCAAGAGCACCAGTCAGGTTGCCTCCGGCAGGGTTACGCCGAATACCGGCGAGAACTTCACCTCTGGCGGCACCATTCAGACCAACACATCGGTCTACGACGCGATCGGCAACGCGATCCCATCGCCCAATCCGGAAGTCATTCAGGAGCTGCGCGTCAACACCTCGCTATACGATGCACAACAAGGTCAGAGCAGCGGTGCCCATGTCGATGTCAGTACGCTCGGCGGCACCAATCAGTACCATGGTCAGGCATACATCTATCGCGCAACCAACTTCCTCAATGCTGCGCCATTCTTTTACAAGCAGCAGAGCACAGACTTCATCAACGGCAGCATTCCGCCGGACCAGGTGAACCCTTACCTCCATCGCGTGGTTGCGGGAGGAACCGTGGGCGGCCCGATCGTGAAGGACAAGCTCTTTGCCTTTCTTGCCTACAACGCGGTTCGCGTCACCGACCAGCTCAACGGCACCAGCCGTCTATATCTTCCGCTCGGCCTCACGGATGACCGCAGTCCCGCGGGCATTGCTGCCGCGGTGGCCTCCACGACCGGTAACTCCTTCACCGGCAAAATCGATCCCGCCGCCTTGAACCTGCTGCAATTCAAGCTACCGAATGGGCAATACCTGATTCCCACGCCGGTAGTATCCACCGATCCGAGTACTCCTAACGCCACTCTGTTTGGCCAACCATCCTTCAGAGCCGACCAGGCAACGGCCAACGTGGATTACAACTTCACCAGCGCCGACGTGCTCTCGTTGAAGTACTTCTACCAGCACGACCCATCGGTCAACCCATTCACGGACAGCAACGTCAGCGGCTTCCAGCAGCGATTGGATGCAGGTGGGCAACTTGCATCCATCCTGAATTCCTACACGCCGTCATCGCATTTCAGTTGGCAGCAAAGCATCGGCTTTGGCCGCGAGAAGGCGTACTCGACCAATGATCAGGCCCTCACGCCGCAGCAGGTCGGGATCAACCTATTCGGCTTCAGTACCTTCCCCGGCATCAATATCAACAACGCAAACGGCTCCAGCGGCAATTCATTGCTGATTGGTCCCACGGGGGACTTCTTCCGCGATGGCGTCTTCCAGAACCGCTTACAGCCTGCAAGCACAGTGATCCAGACCTTCGGCGCCCACACTCTCACATACGGCGCGAGCTATGCGTACACTCAGCTCAACATCCGCAACCGCCGGCAGAACACAGGCCTCATCCAGTTCAAGAGCTTCGCTGACTTTGTGCAAGGCAACGTCGCCACCGGCAATGGGGTCTCCACGTTCCTGCAAGGCGCATCTAGCCGCTACTATCGCGCCAACTATGCCGGAGCGTTCGTGCAGGATAAGTGGCGTGTCTCACGAAACCTCAGCGTCACGGCGGGTTTTCGCTACGACTACGACGGGCCGCTCTCCGAGAAATACGGCAACCTGTTCGCCTTCGATCCTGCCCGTTACTCTTACAACTTCGCGGCCGACACGATCGAAAATGATGGCTTCATCATCGCCGGCAACAACAAGCAGTTCGGCACCCCTGGAGTGAGCAACTCCACGCTGCTGAACCTGCAGCAGGGCTTCTCGCCGCGCCTCGGATTCGCCTACAGCCCCGGCAAGGACAACGGCACCATTGTCATTCGCGGCGGCTTCGGGCTCTATTACAACCGCGGTGAATACTTTACCTACTTTTCGCCCGGCGCAGGTGGCGGTGTCAGCGGTCCCTTTGGCGTTACGCAGGAACCACCGTTTGTCGTTCCCACCTCGGCGCCGCAAGGGGCAACGCTGTCGAACCCCTTCGGTCTAACCGAGCCAAATCCTCCCACCGGCAACCCCCAAGGCTTCTATGCCTATCTGCCGAATCGTGCCGCGATCGAGCAGGGCGCGCAAACCTTTCCCTTCGGTAGCTACGACATACACAACAAGCTTCCCTACAGTGAGAACTACTCACTGGATCTGCAATGGCAGCCAACCACCACCGCGGCCGTCGATATCGGCTATGTCGGAAATCGTGGACGCCGAGGTGTGATTCCGGTTCCCTTCAACCAGCCCGGAATCGCAACGCCATCCAACCCGATCAACGGAGAGATGTACTCCTACGGCTATCAGGCAACAGATGGAGTCGCCACCTATCCTGGAGACACCATCGGCAGCCCGCTCTCCACTGAACCGCAGAACACCTACGACGGCGGCAACACCGACCTCCGCGTGCCGTACATCGGTTATGGCATCAACTCCGTTGCCTATCGCGCGGCGGGAAGCTCGGCGTATGACGCATTGCAGGCGCAGGTGCAAAAGCGCATGGCCCACGGCGTGCAGTTCGGCATCTCTTATACTTGGTCGCATTCTCTGGATGAGCAGAGCGGCCTCGGGCTTTTCTACAACGGCAGCAATCCGCTGGACCTGCGCAGTGGATACGGCAACTCGGATTTCGATCGCACGAACGTGACCACCTTCAACTATGTCTGGCAGATTCCCGAACTCCTCCACTCGCACAGCATCCTGGCCCGGGCCGTGAATGGATTCGCACTTGAGGGCATCACGGTCTTTCAGAGCGGCCAGGCGTATAGCGTCGAAGACTACTCAGGGGCCGTCGCCAGCCAGTACTACAGCTCATTCGATGGCATCACCAATCCCATCATCCCGCTCGCTCCCGGTTACAAACCCTCGCAGGCCTACACCGGGCACTCTGGAGCCTTCCAGGATTCCACTGGCACGCCGATCCCAGCGCTGAATCCCAATGCGTTCACAATTCCCTTCGTCAATCCCGGACAGAACGGCGTTCCCGACTGCGGTTTCAGCACTGCGGGATTCCCGGTATGCGATGTGTACGAGACTACCTTCGGCGGAGCTGGCCAGCGGAATATCTTCCGCCAAGCCTTCCAGAAGCGAGCGGATGTCTCCGTAGTCAAGCTCTTCCAGCTCGACGACCGCATCGCCGCTCAGTATCGGCTGGATATGTTCAACATCTCAAACACTCCCAGCTTCGACATCCCCAATAACACCATCGCGACTGCGTATGCGGCCAATCCGCAGATCGTCTACAACCCCACACAATCGATCGTAGGCAATCGCCAGAACGTCTATCACATTCAGAATAACGGTACGAACGTGAGCTCGGCCAGCAACCTCGGTGTGGTGCAACAGACGATCGGTAGCCCCAGACTGATCCAGATGTCGCTGCGCATCAATTTCTGACAAGATATGCCCGCGTTATGCGGACCTCACCTCTTATTTCACAAACTGAAACTTTGCCTGCCTGCGTGGAACTTCCGCGATGAGGTG
>DASXLY010000150.1:0-2172 GCA_036495975.1 Occallatibacter sp.
GTTTGCCGGCGACCCATCTACCCCGTCATTGAGGACATAGACCAGGTTCCGGCTGACCGTAATGCTGACCGGGAGAGTGCCGCCCGAGGAGAACTTTCCGCTCGCCTGCAGGCCTGCCGGGGTTCGCTCCATCACCGAAATAGAACCGTCCCCTTCGTTGGCTACAAATAACCATCGCACATCCTGGCTGAGCGCCAGGGTGCCCTGGGAGCCGACCGACACCACTCCACCGCCCAAGCCGCCTGTGGGCACGGTGGCAGCCAGGGAAAGCGCGCCATCGGCCGCTCTGTTGAACACTAAAACCGCGTTGTTCGCCCCGTTGGTTTCCGTGTACACAAATCCACTCTGGCCGCGGAATCCTCTCTGGCCGCCCAATGGGCCAAAGTCGCTCGATTCTGCCCCGGATGCGATGGCGATCGCGGTGACCACTGCGAATGCGAAAGCTGCGGCACGTAACCGAACTGTGCGATTTTTCTGCGGTCCAACTACTATTGAACGAAGATATAGAGTGGAACTCATGTTCGGTCCTCCTCTGGTTTTGACCTCAACGACGACTGATGATCGATCGAGAGGCGATAGTAAAAGCAGCATGCAGGGACACGCTACAAACCAATTTTGAAGACAACAGGCGGAAGTCTTCCTGCGTTACTTCCAGCACGCGGCTGAAAAGTTACAGGCCGAAAGATAAAAACTTGCTGGCGGCTGTGCGCTCGGGGCGGCTGCTGATCGAAGAGATCGGTTACAGCATGCTACAATTTGAAAGTGTAGGAAGCGCAGACTGACTTGCTGATTGAACCCATAAAGAGCGGCCGTCGAGTGTCGCAAGAGAAGATCAATTGGGCGCTTCAGCCACCCGCGAATTGACTTCCTGCCTGACGGCTATGTCTCCGACCAATGCCGCACCTGCCGTCAAGCATGCAAAGTCCTTTGCGAAACACAGGTCAAGCGTCCAGTCGAGTGCCACGCGCACCTTCTTTTCGAGCCGGGGCAACTTGAACAGATATATGGTTCGCCAAAGCCACCAAGCCAGAAAGCCGGAAAAATTTAGTCCGAAGACGCTAGCCACTCCCGTTCGATTGCCGATTACGGCTAGCCGGCCCAAGGTCATGAACCGAAGCGGCTTCTTTCTTCCTCCAAGGATCTCCGCCGCGACATTGCGTGCAGCGCATCGCCCTTCGCGAAGAGCGTGCTGCGCGGTAGGCGGATGAATGCCTGCTTTGCCGTCGGGTACGAGCGCGCAATCACCTACCGCCCAGAGGCCAGGAAAACCTTGAACCTCCAGGTAATCGTTCACCTCGACCCGACCCGCGCTTTCGGGAATCGGCAGATCGGCGATGAGCGGATTCGGTGCATTCCCGGCCGCCCAGATCAGCGTGGTCGCGGCTATCTTCTGTCCATCTGATAGCTCGACCAGGCCATCGCACACACCGGCGACCCTGGCGCGAGTTATTATCTCTACACCACGAGCCGCCAGCTTGCGTTGGGCGTACGCGCCGAGCTTATGGCCGAGCTCCGGAAGGATGAACTCATCTGACGATATGAGCACCGTCCTGACGAATTCCGCTTTCAGGTTTGGATAAAATCGGATCGCTTCGCGGACGAAATCATTGATCCCGCCCACCGTCTCGACTCCAGCGAATCCCGCTCCCGCCACGACAAACGTAAGCAGCGGCTGGCGTTGGTCGGCGGCGCATTCCGAGTTCGCTTCCTCGAGATGCCTTATCAGCCGATTCCTCAATTCGATCGCATCTTCGAGAGTCTTGATGGTCAGCGCGCAACCTTTGATCCCCGGCAGCCCGTAGAAGTTAGTGCTCGATCCAAGCGCCAATATCAGATGGTCATACGGTAGCGCGTGGACGTGGCTATCGAATCCATGGGAGACGACCACGCATCTCTTATCCAGCTCTATCTTCTCGATGTTTCCAGTGAAGGTCTTTACTCCTCGAAGCAGCTTGCGCAGCGGACTGATTATCGCGCTCAGTTCCAGGTCGCTCGCCGCGACCTCATGCAGCATCGGTGTGAATAGAAAATAGTTGTCGCGAGTGACGAGAGTGACCTCCAGGTGGCAACCTGCGCGGAGGATGCGCTCGAATTCCAGGGCTGCGTAGATCCCGCCGAAACCGCCCCCAAGTATGAGGACCCTGCAAGCCCCTGCGGCGCCTGCCGCGTCTT
>DASXLY010000151.1:0-10520 GCA_036495975.1 Occallatibacter sp.
TTCTGGTCGAATACCCTGAAATCTGTTTCGCCTATCTCGGTCAGCCGATGTGCCGCCCCTAAACCGGTCGGTCCTCCGCCGAGAATAATGACGGGCTCGTTGCTGAGTTTGTGCATGTTTTCTAGATATTACCCGAACGTACTGCGCGTCGCCCCTCGCTTTGGTTTGTCGTTGCAGGTTAAAATACTTGACACCGATGAACAACTCTTCACGACTCGCGCGGTTCATGGCACTGCCTGTATGGGTCTTGGCTCAATTGTCCTTCTGCTACCGGATACTGCTTCTTGCTTCGAGACAGAGGCGGAGAGCTTGCGAATGGCCTGACGGGACTAAAGGAAACTAGTTTGCTGAGAGATTCAATGCGATGGAAGCGGCCGCTCGGATTATTCATGATCCTTGCAGGCGGTGCTGCATTCTCAATGTGGGGTTTCGTCCTAGCCCGGGATTCTCCAAAATCCATGAGCGATCTCTACCCTATTTACAATCATGCTCGCGTGTTGATCGAGCATCAGGATCCCTATATCGAAAGCGCCCCAACCTACGACAGATTGCTCTCTGAAGGATTTCTCGACTCTCACAGCATCGCGGTATATGGCTTACCGATTGTTCCATGTGTGTACCCGCCGACATCTCTCCTTCTTCTCACTCCACTGGCAATGCTGCACTGGGGCCCGGCTCACTTCATCTGGATGGGACTCATTGTGTCCTCGTTGATCATCGGTTCCATCCTTATCTGGACCGTTACCCTGGACCAGGCCCCACTTATCTCCGCGGTTCTCATCGGGTTCGTCCTGATCAACAGCGAGTCGGTTCTGTTCGAAGGCAATGCTGCTGGCGTTGCCGTGGCGCTGTGCATAGTTGCGGTCTGGAGCTTCGTTCAGGAAAGAGTTGTACTTCTCGGGTCGATTTGCCTTGCGATAAGCCTGGCATTGAAACCGCATGATTCGGCTCTTGTGTGGCTTTGCTTTCTACTATGTGGAACTGCTTACCGCAAACGCGCACTGCAGAGCCTGCTGTACGTTTCCGTGCTGGCGGCCGTCGCGGTCGGCTGGGTACGGCTCGTTTCGCCGCATTGGCCCCGCGAACTCGCCTCGAATGTCGCCGCGCTGTCCCTCCGTGGCGGAGTCAATGATCCGGGACCCCATTCCTCCACAGGTCTTATCGTGAACTCGGCGATTAACCTGCAAACCGTCTTCGCTGTCATTTGGGATAAACCGGCCTTCTATAACTTCGCCAGTTACGCTCTATGCGGATTGCTTTTTGTCTTTTGGCTGATCCGCACTATCCGCTCGCCCATGTCTATCTTCCGCATGTGGATGTCGCTTGCCTTTATCTCGGCACTCTCGATGCTTCCGATTTATCATCGGCACCATGACGCGAAACTCCTGATCCTCGGAGTCCCTGCGTGTGCCCTCCTCTGGTCAAGGCATCGCGCTTCCGGAATGGTGGCGTTCCTTGTGACCGGTCTGGCAATCACAATGAATGCAGACGTGCCGCGAGCCATTCTGACCAACCTCGAATCAACGATGTCCTTTTCCGATACGACGATTTTCGGTAAGGTCCTCACGATTCTTCTGGCTCGGCCAGCGCCGCTTGCTATTCTCGCGATGGCGATCTTCTATCTGTGGGTCTATTGGCGACGATTCGGCGAAGCCGATGCTTGTTTGCCGTCAAGAGCAGGACAATGACCATGCCGGCGCGGCGATCAGACGGACTCATTTTCGTGATGCTCGGCGCCGTGGCCTTCCTCCTCATCGGCATCGCCTGGCGTCACGTCTCCGCCATTGAGATGGGCGATTTCAAGGTGGTCTACTACAGCGCCCGCTGCCTGCTCGCTCATGGCGATCCCTACAACGAGCAGGATGTCCTGCGCCTGTATTCCGCCGAGGGCCGCGAGCGAGCCACCGAGCCCGTATTGGACAGGGAAGTGAAGACACGCTTCTTCTATCCGCCGACCGCCTTTCTGTTGACTCTCCCGGTCGCTGTTCTTGGATTCAGCGCAGGAGCATTTGTCTGGACCACCCTCCTCGCCGGCAGTCTTATTCTGGCAGCGATTGCCGTATGGGACCTTGCCGCCGATGTGGCTCCCATCGCTTCCGGCGTCCTTGCCGGCCTCGTCCTCCTCAACAGCTTCTGGCTTTTCATGATCGGCAATTCGGCCGGAATTGTCGTCAGCTTTAGCGTTCTCGCCGTCTGGTGCTTCGTTCGAAAACGATTCGAGTTCCTTGGTGTGTTTCTTCTCGCCATCAGCCTTGCCCTGAAGCCGAATGACTCCGGCCTGGTTTGGCTCTTCCTTCTGCTTTCCTCCGCCGCCCTGCGCAAGCGCGCCCTCCAGAGCGTGGCCGTGCTGCTGGCTCTGAGCATTCCCGTGCTTCTCTGGATCACTCATGTCGCGCCGCATTGGTACGCGGAGTTGAAGACGAACATGGCATCGTTCTCCGGAGTCGGCAGCATCGTCGATCCCGCCGCGACCGGCATGGCCGGCGAGAACATGGACTGCATCGTTCAGCTCCAGACTGTGGTCAGCCTATTTTTCCCGCGCCCCGAAACCTACAACCTGATTACCTGGATCGTGTGCGTCCCGTTGTTGCTTCTATGGCTTCTGGTTTTTCTGCGCAAGGCATCGAAGCATTCCTTTGCGTGGGTCGGTCTCGCCGCCGCCGCGCCGCTCTCCATGCTGCCCACGTACCACTTCCAGCACGATGCCAAGCTCCTGCTGCTCGCCATCCCGGCCTGCTGCATTCTCTGGGCCGAACGCGGAGTCATCGGCTGGTGCTCTCTGCTGATCACCGGTGCCGCGATCGTCGTAAACGGAGACATTTTCACCGCGATCCGCATTCTTCTCACCCGAGGCTTTCTTGTGCCGCAACCCGACTTCCCAAGCAAATTCGCAACCGCCGTGCTCACTCGCCCGGCGCCGCTCGCCCTCGTTGCCATTTCTATCTTCTACCTCTGGATCCTGGTTAAGCAGCCCCTCGCCGTCGGCAATACCGCCAAAAGCCTCACCGGGAATGCGTCCACCCGTACTGCGCAGGAAGGGGAAGTGCAAAGCCGATGAGTGGGGCAACTATGCCAATCTCGACCAAGGATGGTCTTCGTCCCTGGCAGCATGCTGTCGTGTTCCTTCTTGCATGTGCCATCATCGTCTCTCGCCGTCCCGATGCTCTCTTTCATCCGCAATTCTGGGCTGAGGATGGCATCGTCTGGTTCGCCAACGCCTACAATCTCGGCTGGTGGCATGCGCTCTTCCGTACTGAGGTCGGATACTTCCAGACCCTTCCTCGTCTTAGTGCTGCTCTTGCGCTTCTTGTGCCGCTGGCTTACGCTCCGCTCGTCACGAATCTGATCGCCCTTGCCGTCCAGGCTCTGCCCGTCAATCTCCTCCTCGCGACTCGCTCCCACGAGTGGGGCACTCTGCGTACCCGGGCAGCCTTCGCTTTCATTTATCTCGCGCTTCCCAACTGCCCCGAGATTAGCGCCAACATCACTAACGCTCAATGGGCTCTTGCATTCTCAACGCTCCTCATTCTCGTCGCAGCTCCCGCATCCAGCATTTACATCCGCACCTTCGATCTGATGGTCATCCTGCTTTGCGGTCTCACCGGCCCGTTCTGCCTCTTCCTGATCCTCGTCGCTGTCTTCCTTCGATGGAAGCGGCGTGGGCGCAGCCCTCAGGTTCTCATCATCATCCTTTCCCTTTGCTGTATCATCCAAGCCTATGGATTGCTCGTCCTCGGCACCACACAGCGATCCTCAGCCAATCTAGGCGCAAGTCTCTCCGGTTTCATCCGCATCCTCGCCGGGCACATCTACATCGGAGCCCTTGTCGGCCCAACCCATGCCGCTCTAGCCTCTGGCACGCGCAACTTCCTTATCCTGCTTGCCGTCGCTCTTGCTGGCACAGCCCTGATCGTTTTCGCTTTCCGGCACGCTCCATTGCCGATGAGGACCTTCGCCGGCTTTGCTACCTTCATTCTCGCTGCAGAACTGGCCTCGCCTTCATCCTACGACGCCTTCAATACGCCGAAGTGGCAACTGATCGCGCGCGCGAGTGCCATCCGCTACTGGTTCTTTCCCTCGCTGCTCTTCCTGTGGTCGCTGGTCCTGGGTGTTGTACGCGGCACGCAGGCCCTCAAAATCGCCTGCGCCTCAGTTCTCATCCTGCTGTGTTTTGGAGTCGCAGTGTGTTGGCGCCGTCCGCCCTTCGCGGATACGCATTTCCTCGAACTCACGAAAACATTCGAAGCATCGCCACCGGGGACGACGATCGTATTTCCTGAAAACCCGGAGGGCTGGACATTCCAACTCGTAAAACACGCAACACATTGAAGCTCTGAACAGAAAGCCGCATGAACCAAAAACGCTAGGAGACGCACATTCTGATCCAGTCCAATATCACCGTCGATCAGTTCCTCTCCGCCCTCATTTCGGTGCCGGCGTTCATTCCCGCCGCTGTCTGCACCGGCTACCTTGTGGCTTGGTTCACCGATCTCCACGGCTTTCGACAGAGATCCTTCATCGAGCGCATCTTCTGGAGCATCCCGCTTTCATTCGCGGTCTCCACAATCTCCTCTGTCTTGATCGGCAAATTCACCTCGCTCACCGCAGTCGCTGTCTTTTACATCCTTGCCGCAATCGTCTGGCTCGTCACCATCGCCGCCGAAGCACTCTCCTTCCGCCGCATCAATATCTCCTTGCGCATCGGCTTTAAACCCCTCGGCGCCATCGGCCTTCTCTTCGCGCTCATCTGGATTATCCTCGCCATCATGTCCCTTATCGACTTCCAATGCGGCGAGCGCCTCTATTCCACGCTCTTCCTCTGGGATCACGCCTCGCGCATTAACTGGACCCAGAGCGTCCTCCGCACCGGAATTCCTCCCGCCAATTCGCTTTACTTCTATCAGCACATCGCTCCGATGCGGAACTACTACTTCTGGTACGTGCTTTGCGCCGCTATCGCCAAGCTCTTTCACCTTCCAGCTCGTGCCGTCGTCACGGCAAGCTGCGTCTGGGGCGGATTCGGTTTGGCCTCGATCGTCGGTCTCTACCTCAAGTACGTCCTCAACGCGGGTGCGCGCCTGCGTCGCCAGTTCCTGCTTGCCATCGCGCTCCTCGGCGTCACCGGCCTCGACATAGTCGTCAACATCGTCGAAATCTTCTTCATGCACCGCTCCCTCCCACTCGACCTCGAGTGGTGGTCGCACGACGAAATCTTCAGCTGGTACGGCTCGCTTCTCTGGGTCCCGCACCACATGACAGCCCTCGTTTGCTGCATGTTCGCGCTTCTGCTGGCGTGGCTCTCGAAACCCGAAAAGCTCCATGTCCGCATCACCGAAGTAGTCGTCATCGGCGCAGCTCTCGCCAGCGCCTTTGGGCTTTCCGTCTTCGTCCCGTTTGGCTTCTTCCTCGTCATGATTGTCTGGACCGTCTGGCAGACCGCGATCGAACGCGCACCCCGCCCTGTCATTCAAATGGCCCTCGGCGGAGTCTTTTCACTCATCCTGCTTGCCCCATACCTCTCCGAGCTGATGCACAACTCAGCTGCGACCTCCGGCGGAGCGCTCGCCGCAGTCGGCGTTGGAGACCTCGTCCGCGCTCCCTCCGCGACCCAAACTACTTCGCTATTCGGCTTCGCAGTCCGCGAGATGATTCCCGCCAACGCCCTCCTGCGTCTCTCCTGCGTAAGTCATTTTTCCCACGCGTACCCCAACGCCGCCCGCACACTCGCCAGGCTCATCCTGCTCCTGCCTGGATATGCCATCGAACTCGGATTCTACGCCGTCGTCTTCCTCATCTACCTGGTTCCTTCGTTCCGCAGCAATCGCCGCCTCACCGCCCCAGAGCGCCTCCTCGTCTTTCTCGCTCTTGCTATCCTGCCCTTCATCACCTTCATCCGATCCACTGTCCTCGCCTCCAACGACTTCGGATGGCGCGCGGCCCTTCTCTTGCAGTTCCCGCTGCTCCTCCTTGCCTCCGATCTCCTCATGGGCTGGAAGCCCGCCAGCCCATCCGGCGCCGGCCTCACACCCACTCCCACCCCGCGACAGAAATCCATCCGTAGCCTTGCCCGCCTCGCCCTTGTCATCGGAATCGTCAGCACCGTCTCCCAAGCACTCCTGCTTCGCTTCGACGACCCTCTCCTCGAGTTCGGGTTCCGCGCCAAACACAGCCCGCGGGCCGGCATCGTCGCCCACAACGCCTACATCTCCTACATCGGATACGCCAAGCTCAACCGCCTCGCCCCTCCCGACGCCATCGTCCAGTTCAACCCCGACGACCCCTGGGACGTCTGGAAGAGCTTCGACTTCATCAACGTCAACCACCCCATCGCCGTCAGCTTCAATCAGCTCTGGTGTGGCGCCCCCCTCGGCGGAGACCCCAGCGGATGCCCAGGCATGCTCGCCGCCATCGACCCCCTCTTCCAAGGAGCCCCTGCCGAACACGCCCGCACCGTCTGCCGCCAGTACGGTATCCATTACCTGATCGCCAAAATCTACGACCCCGCCTGGTCCGACAAATCCTCCTGGGTCTGGACCCTCCCTCCAGCCGTCTCCGACCCAGACTTCCGCGCCCTCGATTGCCAATGAGCTCAGGTATCGATTCCGTCAACATCACCGCGTATCCACTCGCCAATGCACCCCTGATACTGGGCTCAACATGATCACGCCCGCATCTCGTTGCTCAGTGCTCGGAGACCGCATGACTGAGGTCTCAGCCTGCGTGATTTGCAACGGCTCGATCCGAAAGCTCAAGCCGGCGCTCGTGGCTCCCTTCATCGCCTGCCGCAACTGTAAGCGCGTCCCCTTCACCCTGGACCTCGTCCAATGCCAGTGTTGCGGCTTCGTCTTTGATACACCCCGCCCCGACGATGAGCTGGCTTGCGAATACGTCGGCTACCACTCCGACGAGCACCTCCAAATGCGTTCCTTCGGGCCGCGGTACACCGCGAAATTCAACGCCGACCTCGCCTCCTCGGACCACTACCAATTACGCCGCGCCAAGCTCACCCCTATATTCCAGCAGCCCCTCCGCGGCAGAACCTTCCGGCGCTTCCTGGACCACGGCGACCTCATGCTCGGCCTCGTAGGCGATGCTCAGCTCTTCCTCTACGGCATCTCCGGCGCCGCTCCCACTCCCGGAGTCACCGCCGGCCCCGATGTCGCCTCCTGCCGCCCCGACCTCACCCTCAACAGCAACGTCGTCGAGCACATCGGATTCTCCCGCGCCCGCGTCACCCAGATCTTCCACGCCGCCCCTCTCGGCCTCCTCGTCTTCCTCGAAACCCCCTGCGAAAACGCCCTCAGCTGGAGACGAATCCTCCGCCGCATCGCCCAAATCCCCCTCATGATCGCCGCTCAGCCGCGCCTCACCGCCCAACTGCTCCAGCGCGCAACCCTCCGAATGATGCACGAACACTCTGAAAAGTCCCGTACCACGCTCATGCGCAACTGCAGAGGCCGTGTCCTCGCCCCCGGCTTCGCCGATCTACATGACCCCTCCGAGTTCTTGGTCGACATGATCCGCACATGGGAGAGCGGAGCCCCCATCGTCGTCGGCATCAAGAACACCAGCGACGAAAGCTGGCTCATGTATCGCCTCCGCGCCGCCTACTACAGGCTCGTCGCACGCCTCACCAACGTCGGCATCCTCGCCCATTTCACCGAGTTCGGACGCTACGACCGTGTAGTCATCGACAAAATTCGCTCCGATTTCCGTGACCCCTACCCCTACTTCCAGGGAATGATCACCGAATTGGGCCTTCCCGTTACTCACGTTCATTACAATCAGAACCGCCGCGCCTGCGGTATCAGCCAAAACCTCTATCCCCTCTATGACTTCGCCATGACGGGGATCACCAACCTCTCCAAGGTGCCCCTGCCCTTCGTCATCTTCATCGGTTTTGCCTGCGCCTTCATCAGCTTCCTCGCCGGCATGTTCTACCTGATTTACAAACTGGTCTTCTTGGCCAATTTCAAGGTTGGCATCGCTCCCGTCGTCCTAGGACTCTTCTTCCTCGGGTCCGTTCAGCTCATCGCCCTAGGCATCGGGCGGGAGTGCGTCGGCTCCCTCCGCACTCTCGTCCTCAATCGTCTCCTCGTCACCGAAAAAGAACGCATCAGCTTCTAGTGTCTCCGTCCCTTGTGAAACTGACCTCCGACAAATCGGCCTCTCAGTTTATTCGCTACTTGCTGGTTGGCGGATTCAACACTGCTTTTGGGTATGGGCTCTTCGCACTCCTGAACTGGTCATTCACTGGTTTCGGCACGTTCAGCTACATGTATGCAGCAGTGCTGTCGAACCTCGTTGCGATCACCGTCGCTTTCCTCGGCTACAAGTGGTTCGTTTTCCGCACACGCGGGAACTACCTGATTGAATGGCTACGATGCCTTGGAGTTTATGGCAGCAGTATGGTCATCGGCTTGGTTTGCCTCCCCATTCTGGTTACGATTCTGCGTCGCACGCTGCTGAAGCCTGTACAAGCTCCCTACCTTGCGGCGGCCATGCTATCCGTGGTTACGGTGGTGTTCAGCTTCCTTGGCCACAGGAGCATCTCCTTCCGCCAGAAGGTCGGCCGAAAAGACGCCTAAAGCGGCGCTAAAGACGCCAATGTCGCAGAAATCGCGGTGGCTGCACTTTTCAAGCCGGGTGAAGTAGCGGTTGAGTTGAATAGTGCACCGCTTACACCTAACAGGCTGCTGAAAAACGATCTAACACGCCCGCGAGCTACTTTTCTCGGCGCTTTCAGGATGTGCTTTCGCGCCATCTTCAAGTTCGGAGGAGAGGTTGGAGGGGCGTAGGGGCACTTTTATGCACACCTCGGCTGGGGGATGGTGCCAATGAGATTACGGATGCGCACCAAGTTGTAAGCCGCAGCCGTAAAGGTGAACACCCAGTCAACCTGCTCCAGCCCACGATGCCGCAGTTTGCGCAACAGCCCCACCGTCTTCATCCAGCCGAACACCTCTTCGATTCTTTTGCGCTTTCTCTGGCTCACTTGGTAGCCCTCGTGATGGGTAGTGCGCTGATCGATGGCACTCCGGCGGTTCGCATCGTTCTGCGCCACATGCGGAGTAACGTTCATGAGCCGCAACTCGCTAACGAAGTCGTGGACGTCATAGCCCTTGTCCGCTCCGAGCGTGACTCGGCCGTCGCCAGGAATGTCCTCGACCATCAGCAGAGCAGCATCGCGTTCGGCTGCGCCATAGGCTTGCGTAGTGCGTGTGGAAACAACCAGCCCGTTGCGGTTCTCGGTGAGCAGGTGACCACGATAGGCCAGCACCGCCGCGCTGCCGCGGCTCTTGCGAGCCAACATTGCATCCGGGTCGGTAGTAGAACGATGGGTGCCATTGGCGCGTTTTTCGCCGTGGAAATTTACTGTTGGATTCGAACCGCCCTCTTCGGTCGAAGCCGTAGGTGGCTGCTCGTTGTCATCGATACGGCGAAAGCTCTTCTGTCCCGCCCAGGCTTCCAACAAGGTTCCGTCCACGGTGAAGTGCTCATCAGAGAGCAAGTCGCGCCGTCGCGCTTGATTCAGAACCGCATCGAAGAAGGCATCGGCAATGTCGCCAACCAGCAGTCGTTGTCGGTTCTTGCTGAACACGGTCGGATCCCAGATGGCGTCGTCCATGTTCAAGCCCACAAACCAGCGGAAGAGGAGGTTGTAGTTGAGTTGTTCCATCAACAGGCGTTCGCTGCGTACCGAGTAGAGCACTTGCAGCAGCAGCGCACGCAACAACTTCTCCGGCGCAATCGAAGGCCGCCCTGTCTTGGCGTACAGCCTGGTGAAGCGTGGCTTCAACTCGCGCAAGGCTTCCTCGGCCATGGCGCGAACTGGACGGAGGGGATGGCATCGAGGAATACGTTGCTCGGGACTTACGTAACTGAAGACATCCAACTGCTGCTCGTCATCTCCACGCATACATTCTTTCTAACAGTCTTTGCTTCGGACACGAAGTCATTTTGAGGAGGTGCACCATCAGTCATCACGTAAAATGCTGCTCAGCAGCCTCGCAGGATGAAGTGAATGAATGTACATGAGATTTTGTCCCAACCTGATCGGGAATGGCGCACTACGACACCCTGTTCGGAAGCTGAGATTGCACAGCTGGTCTCCCACGCTAAGGCCCAACTGCCAACTGAGTATATTGAGCTCTTGCGTCTGAGCAATGGCGGAGAAGGCCCGGTCGCCTTACCTCCTCTCTATTTTCAGCTTTACTCGGTGAAAGATTGCATCGACCTGTTCCACACAAATCAGCAACTCCTTGAACAGTTTCCGACTTTCCTGTTTTTCGGCGGTAATGGCGGACTTGAACTCCTCGCGTTTGACCTCCGCTCCGGACCACCATGGCCAATTGTGATGATCGACCCGATTGCCGGACCGGAAAGTGCAGAAGAGATAGCACCCGACATAGTCACATTTGTTAAGGCCATAGGCCTTGAATCCAAAGAGCAGTAGATCCAGACACGGCGCCAAACAGTTGGTGACCACGCAGGCAGGAGTTTTTCAGCAGCCTGCTAAA
>DASXLY010000152.1:0-3687 GCA_036495975.1 Occallatibacter sp.
TGTTGCTGATCTGATAGAAGAATCAAAGTTGGTGAGGCGGCAGACCGGTGCAGCCTTGGGAGAAGAATCCCGTCTAGCAGCGGAGGTCGTCGCTTCACCGACAGCGCTTAGCCCGAACGGTTGTCGGGGAAGAAAATCCCGAATTGCAAGGCAGGGCAAGCCGCACTGAGGAGGTTGGGAGATGGAAGAGGTGAAACGGTTTGTGGGGATCGACGTTGCCAAGTTGGCATTGGACCTGTTCATCGGGTCCGCCGGCGTGGGCTTTTCAGTGGCTAATGATGAGGTTGGAATCCAGCAGTTACTCAGGCAACTTACGCCGGCCGACTTTGTGATTCTTGAAGCGACCGGCGGCTTAGAAACAGCTGTCGCCAGCGCGCTTGCGGCTGCGGGGATCGCAGTGGCGATAGTCAATCCACGCCAAGTGCGAGACTTTGCCCGTGCCACCGGCAGACTGGCCAAGACTGACCGCCTGGATGCCGAAGTGCTGGCGCGGTTCGGGGAAGCGGTGCGACCAGCGGCCCGGCCGTTAGCCGACGAACAAGCCCAGGCGCTCGAAGCACTGGTTACCCGGCGGCGCCAGTTGGTCGAGATGCTGACAGCGGAGAAGAATCGTCGGGCCAGAGCCCCCAAGGGTTTGCACCGCAGCATCGATGAGCACATTCGCTGGTTGGAAAAGCGCCTTTCGGGTTTGGACGATGAACTCGGCGAGTTGATTCGCAACACCCCACTGTGGCGCGAGCGCGACGAGTTGCTACGTTCGGTGCCCGGAGTCGGCAAGGTACTCTCCAGTACTCTGCTCGCGCAGCTGCCTGAACTTGGAATGCTTACCGCAAGCAGATCGCCGCCCTGGCTGGCCTCGCACCATTTAACCGCGACAGTGGAAACATGCGCGGCAGCCGCTGTATCTGGGGTGGCCGCGCCCAGGTCCGGCGCGTCCTGTATATGGCAACCGTGGCGGCAGTTCGCAGTAATCCGACGATCAAAACCTTCTACTTCCGGCTGCGGACCAACGGTAAGCATGCCCAGCCCGCGCTCACCGCCTGCATGCGCAAGTTACTCGTTATTCTCAATGCCATGCTTCACAACAAAACTCACTGGCAAACACCGGCGCTCAGCTCTCCCCTGTCTCCCCTCCTGGGCGCGGTTTCCGAATACGGTTGCTGCTAGTCGAAGATTTTGACCCCGGCCGCTCGCGCCTTCTCAAGCAGCGCGGCGGCGTGGCGGAGGTTCATCGCAAAGTAGTCAACGAGTTGCCCGCTCCGCTGTGGCCACCGCATCTTCGGGGAAGACAATCTTGTGCACCGCGACCATGCGTCTTTCGGTCGCGCGCTCCAATTGTCGGAACTGCTCGATTATCTCGCCGTTCGGCGGATCAGCGAAGAGCAGAATCCCTGGAACTGTTCGGACTCCGGTATCCGGATCACGCGTCTCGACGGTCATTGCGACCTTGTCTGTTTCATACAAGCCGACCGTGTTTCGCAAAACGGCAGGAGCCACGTACAGGGAACACCCTTTGGTCTCCATCATCAGGCGACAATGCTCTCCCATCAGCCTGGTGATAGTTCCCGGTCCTTCACCGACGCGAAGAATGCCCGACTTCAATTCGGGATCGTTGGCAAGCACGTCGTGGTCAAAGCAAAGGAGTCGCTTGAACTCACGGACTGTGCCGCGTTTCAGCAGGTCCACAATCGAGCGGTAAAATTGGACGCGCGCCTCGTCCCCCATTCGTCCCCCCATTGCTGCGTCTCCCTCAGGGCCAACATAGGTCAAGACCGTGAGATCGCTGCCGGGTCGCATCGCCTTTGTGGTCTGGTTCAGCAAATCCACGGCGGCACCGCCTTCAACCAATCCCAATTCGAGCCGTGCCGGATTTCCCACCCGCTTGAGCCATTCTTTTTCGCGGTCTTCGGTTGAGGCCATGAATCCCCGTCCAATTTCAAACATGACATAGCCGCTTACCGCGATTGCTACGCCCATCACGATAAATGTCCAGACCGGAAGATTGAATTTAACCTGAAATGCCGCGATAGCCGCGCTCAACAACGTGGACAGTATGATCACGAAGAGTCCGTTGATCACTTCCCGCCGAATGGGGCTCATCTAGTTCTCCATCATCTCCCTGAGTGATGGACCTTCACCCGCTCCGAGTTAGCACGGCAGCGGAGTTACCGGAAACTGCTGATTCCCACCCTCTAAAGCCGCTCCCGCTTTCGATGCACGCCGCGCTAGAGTCGGCCCGATGGCGAACCCGAACGACGATCGATCGGCCTCAATGAAAAATGAACGTCGGACGTTCCTGACTCCGCACATTCAGAGGTGCCATTGTTAAACCTCATTACACGGGTCGTACTTATTCTTATTTCTCTCTATGCGGATTTTCTCAGCGTTCCTGCAGGAGCAGAGAACTCGTGTGAACCGGATACACCGCTGCTATCCCATTCGCCGATCGACAGTCTCAGCAGATCCTGCTTGAGCAGATAGACGGACACTGCGAGGAGAACAAAGTCCTTCATCAGGAATGCGACGTTACCCTGCATGGCGGGGAATCCACCGGCGGAAGCGTTCCAAACGTCCGGCATAAAAGGAATGGTCGTTATGGTTGAGACGAACGATGCGATTCCACCGAGGGCGCCAAGTGCCCCAGCCTTTTTGTTCCAGAAACCTGCAAAGATGAGCGCGCCGAATAGCCATTCCGAAACGCCCCGGAACCAGCTCGCGCCCCAAAAACTGGATATATCTAGAAGATAAGCGGGCCGTTGCTGATGAACGGGATCAAGGCTTGGCTTCGTATTCGAAGCATTTCTGATATCGAACATCAGGAAAATGAGCACCATCGATGCGCGGACGACGTGGTAATCGAGATCATTCCGCAGAAGGCCATATCGGTCACTGAGTTTGAATCGATAGTTCATCACTCGCTCCTCCGCGTTACTGAAGGAGTCATGCCACGATGGCCTTGAGAGACTCGCCCAAGGACCACACTGAGCCGCCGAAAAGTACGATGTCCTTGAGCAGGAATTGTCCTGGCATTGCTGAGAGCGCGGGAAAGCCACCCAAGGTGGGTTCCCACCCGGGAGTCGTGAGCAGAAAAGAGAGGGTGGTGGCGAAGAGTCCGATCGCAAGCAGGCTGCCTGCGGCGGATGCGATAGGAGAAATGTAACGCAGGCCCAGCAGCACCGCCGTTGTGATTTCGATACATCCGAGTAGGGCAGAGAAAGATCGAACGCTGAGAAAATCGTACATCCAGCTCACCAGGGGACTGTGCGCGACCAAAGGCTGAATGCCCATTGCTTCGTACGCGGTAAACTTCATGCCACCGATCCACACCAACACGATCACCAGTCCCCAGCGCACTATCGTCTTGCCTGCCTCATCGATGGCAACGACTCTCTCGATCTTGGTTCGCACGTTCTCTATCCCAATTGAAATAGCACCCATGGTCTCTTGCCTCCTTGTTAGTCCTTTCTCCAATACGCGTTCTTCTCAGTTCATTGATCTGTCGAGTTGAGAAACATTTTCCGTGCCAGCGCAGAGTGGCCCTGGGGAACGCAGAGACACGGACTTTCACAAAGACGTCGCGAGCCTCAGGCCACGAAGGATCGTAAAAATACGATGCTTCGTTGAGGACCTGAGAAATAGTGCCTTGAAGTAATCAGCGCTAAACGCAAAAAACAGGGACGCCGCTCG
>DASXLY010000153.1:0-162239 GCA_036495975.1 Occallatibacter sp.
CTTCGCCGCGCAACTGGCCCCATGCAGGATTGGCGCGCGCTTGTTCGACCTTGGAAAGAAGTGACTCGGCCTCGTTGCGCGCTTCGATCACAAGACGCCTGGCGAAATCTTCTTCGGCATGATCGAACGAGTCAAGGATCATGCTCTCGACTTCTTCGTCGGTCAGGCCGTAGGTGGGCTTGACCTCGATCTGCGCCTGCTTGCCCGAACGCTGCTCGCGCGCGGAGACCTGCAGGATGCCATCGGCGTCGATGAGAAATTTGACTTCGATGCGGGGCAGTCCGGCACTCATCGCGGGAATGCCCTTGAGGTCAAAACGAGCTAATGACCGGCAGTCGGAGGCAAGTTCGCGCTCTCCCTGCACGACGTGGATGGCGACGTTGGTCTGGCCATCAACGCCGGTGGTGAAGTGCTCAGTGGCCGAGGCCGGGATGGTGGAGTTGCGCTGAATGATTTTTGCGACGGTGCCGCCGAGGGCCTCGATACCGAGCGAGAGCGGCGTGACGTCGAGCAGGAGCAACTCTTCGGTCGTTTTGGAAGCGCCGGCGAGAATGTCGGCCTGCACCGCAGCGCCGAGGGCGACGACTTCGTCGGGGTTGAGATCGATGTGGGGGCGCTTACCGCGTGCAGCGAGGTGGAAGAGATCGTCGACGAGCTTGCGGACGGCGGGGATGCGCGTGGATCCACCTACGAGGACAACTTCGTCGATCTGTTCGGGGGTGACGCCGGCGTCGGCGAGGGCTTGTTTGCAGGGTCCGGCAGTACGATTCAGCACCGGCTCAAGGAACTGCTCGAAGACTTCGCGTGGAATCTCGCGCTGATAGCGATCGCCGTTGGGCAGTTCGAAATCGAACTGGGCTGATTGCTCAGAGGAGAGACTGATCTTTGCATCAATGGCAGCCTTGCGAAGCGCCTGGACCGCGCCGGGCTCCCTGCGGAGATCGACGCCATGCTCAGCGTGGATTTCGTCGAGGGCGATGGCGAGGAGCAGGTTGTCGATGTCGTCGCCGCCGAGGTGCGTGTCGCCGTTAGTGGACTGCACCTCAAAGATGCCGTAGCGCAGCTTGAGGATGGAGATGTCGAAGGTGCCACCGCCGAGATCGTAGACGGCGATCAGACCCTCCTTGGCGCGATCGAGTCCGTAGGCGAGTGCGGCCGCAGTCGGCTCGTTGACCAGACGAAGAACTTCGAGGCCGGCCATGCGACCCGCGTCTTTCGTGGCCTGGCGTTGTGCGTCATTGAAGTAGGCGGGAACGGTGATGACGACCTGCGTGACGGGCGCGCCGAAGAAGCGCTCAGCATTGCGCTTGAGTTGGCGCAGGATGTAGGCAGAGATTTCAGGCGGCGTAAAGCGCATCTCGCCGAGTTGAATGCGCGGTACCTCGCCCGTCTCAACGTCGTCAGCGAGGCGGAATGGGAAGAACTTGAGTTCGCTTTGAACTTCTTCGACACTGCGACCCATGAGGCGTTTGACGGAGTAGATGACGCGCTCGGGTGTTTCGATCAGAACCCGGCGGGCACTGTTGCCAACGGTGATGGTTGGACGAGTACCGTCTTCCGGCATCGGGTCAAGGGCGACCACCGAAGGCACGAGGTTCGAGCCGTCGACGCCAGGGATAACTACGGGCTTGTCGCCTTCCATAAATGCGACGAGGGAGTTGGTGGTTCCCAGGTCGATTCCAACTACGCGTCCTTCTGACATTGAGTTGTTCAAGTTCCTCAGGGGCTAAAGCCCGGCACTCTGTTTGAGCTTCATCGGCACGACTGAAGTCGTGCCCTGTTACAAGACTCGTTATTCGCCCAATGTCTCGGTCACATCGCGTACCAGATTATTGATGTAGCGGCGGCGATCGAGAAGAGACACCATCTTCTTTTCGGAATCCTTGCGCGCAGGCTCATCGCCTGCATCCCACAAGGCCCACTGCGCGCGAAGGTCGCGATCGACGTCGTCGAGCATGTCGTCGAATTTCTTCTTTGCTTGTTCAAGGCTCGACTGCAGCTCGGGGTCCGTCTCGCCCATCTTTCTTGCCATGCGCATTTCTTCGAGCTGCATGTTGAGGTCGAAGGCTTCTTCGAGGAGGTCGGCCGGAACTCGCGATGGATCACGGCGCAGTTCCGAGGACGAAGACCCGTCCTCGGGGACCCCTTTACGATTTCTGCCCGCGTGCTCTTCGCCGATTTCGGCACCGCGCAACTTGAGCAGGTACTCTGTGCGCCGGATCGGATCTCTCAGGGTGCGATAGGCATCGTTGAGGAGTGCCGTGTCGGCAAGGCTCCATTCTTTTTCATTTTCAGCGGCTCGCGCGAAACGATCGGGATGCAGCTTGCGGCTGAGCTTGTGAAACTGGTGCTCGAGCATACCGAGGTCGAGATCGAGCGCGGGCACGAGCGAGAAGACGGAAAAATAATCGCCTCCCGGGGGAGGCTGAATCTTGCTGCAATGCGGGCAGAAAAGGATGGACTCATTATGAGCCACAGCGCAGGACCAGCAGGCAACGGGTACAGCCGAATCAAGGACTTTCAACATCAGAAGACTCCCACAGGCGAACCTACGACGAGAACGATGAACCGCAGCCGCAGGAGCGCGTGGAGTTCGGATTGATGAAGTTGAATCCCTGCCGCATCAGTGTTTCCTCGTAGTCGAGCGTCATGCCATGCAGGTAGATGAACGACTTGGGGTCGACAAAGATACGGACGCCATCGAATTCATAAATGCGATCGCGTTCCCGCGGATGCGTGTCGAATTTGATCGAATACGAGAGACCGGAGCAACCGCCGCCCAAGACGCCAAGGCGCAATCCGCCCTGTTGGGGAGAAATGCCTTCCTTGGCGATCGCGGAACGAATTTTCTCGACCGCCCGTTCGGTGATCTGGATGCCGGAAGAGTTGCCGGTTGCCGCCGCGTTGCCGGACGAAGCTGCGACCGCGGGCGTGCCCGGTTGAACCGGAGCAGCGCTTGCACCCTCGGCCGGCTTCGACCCGATACTTACAAAGTTCGCCATTTGTTCCTTCTTACCTGGCCTCGGCGACGGCCGCGTTTTCGGCTACGCCGTTCTTCTTCTTCCAGTCGCCAATGGCCGCGCGGATCGCGTCCTCAGCGAGCACGGAACAGTGAATCTTCACGGGAGGCAGCGAGAGCTCCTTCACAATGTCAGTGTTCTTGATCTCGAGCGCATTTTCGACGGTGCGTCCCTTGATCCACTCGGTCGCGAGAGACGAACTGGCGATGGCAGAGCCGCAGCCGAAGGTCTTGAACTTGGCTTCTTCAATGACCTGGGTTTCGGGGTTTACGCGGATCTGCAGACGCATCACGTCGCCGCACTCGGGGGCGCCCACCAGCCCCGTGCCTACGTCGCTCGAGCCCTTGTCGAGCGTTCCCACATTGCGGGGGTTGTTATAGTGGTCAACCACCTTGTCGCTGTATGCCATTTTCTATCTCCTTTGCGGAAGCCGCGGAAAAACCGATGCTAGTTCTTAGTTGTCAGTTATCAGTAACAGCGGTTGGATGTATCGGTTCGGCGCCTGCGCGCACAGACTAACCACTGACAACTGATCACTGGTTCTTAGTGTGCCTGCCATTCGATCTTGGTCAGGTCGATCCCTTCCTTCACCATCTCGTATAGGGGTGAGAGCTCACGGAGCTTCTTCACCACGTCAATCACCTTTGCCGCTACGTAATCCACTTCCGCCTGCGTGTTGAAGCGGCCCAGTCCGAAACGAATGGAACTGTGCGCAACATCGTCGCCCAGGCCCAACGCCTTGAGCACATACGAGGGCTCCAGGGTCGCCGAGGTGCAGGCAGATCCGCTGGAGACGGCGACATCGTTGATGCCCATCAGCAGCGACTCGCCTTCGACATAGACGAAGCTCACGTTCAAGTTGCCGGAGAGACGGTGCTCCATCGATCCGTTGACGTGGATATAGTCGAGCTCCGACTCCAGCTTCTTCTGCAGGCGATCGCGCAGGCCACGCAGATAAGCAGCTTCACTGTCCATCTCTGCGAGTGCGATTTCGCAAGCCTTGCCGAGGCCGACGATGCCGGGGACATTGAGTGTGCCGGAACGCATGCCGCGCTCGTGGCCGCCACCATCGATCTGTGCGGCAATCTGCACCCGCGGATGGCGACGACGGACGTAGAGGGCGCCGACGCCTTTCGGACCGTAAACCTTGTGCGCGGAGATTGACGCGACATCGACATTGTCTGTAATGACGTTGAATGGCGCCTTGCCGACAATCTGCACGGCATCGGTATGGAAGATGATGCCCTTCTCGTGGCAGATTTTGCCAATCTCGCGAATGGGCTGGAGCACGCCGATTTCATTGTTCGCGGCCATGATGGTGACGAGGATCGTTTTGTCGTCGATAGCGCGCTTCAAGTCTTCGAGGTCGATGAGACCATCAGCCTTCACGGGCAGGTAGGTAACGCGATAGCCGTACTTCTCAAGACGCTTGCAGGTGTCGAGAACGGCCTTGTGCTCCGTAACCTGGGTGATGATGTGGTTGCCGCGCTCGCGGTACATCTCAGCGATTCCCTTGATGGCGAGGTTGTCGCTCTCAGTGGCGCCGGAAGTGAAGATGATTTCCTTAGCAGTGGCGCCGATCAGTTTGGCGATTTGTTCGCGCGCGGTCTCGACGGCCTGCTCGGCCTCCCAACCGAAGGAGTGGTTGCGGCTGGCGGCGTTGCCGAATTTTGCCGTGAAGTACGGCATCATCGCTTCCAGAACCCGCGGGTCGAGCGGGCTGGTAGCGTGATTATCCATATAAATAGGTAGGGTGACGCCTTCCGGCACTTCAACTTGGCTCGTAACTGTGCTCATCCAACTCTCCATCCTCAGTTGTACGGATCCGCGCGGCGGCGGAAACGCTCCGCTTTTATGCGGCATGTTATCTAAATCGTGAGCGATATCAGTTTCGGCTCGAGCGTGTGCCCGGGCGGATGCTCGTGCTCGGCGAGATCCTGAATGCTGATGCTCTTGAGAACGCCGGCGATGGTCTCATTGACCCTGGCCAGCGGTTCCTTGATGGTGCAACTCGGTGTCAACTCACACCCCTTGGCGCCCTTGGTGCAGGAGGTGATGAAAAACGGCCCGTCGATAGCCAGAATCACCTCGTAAGCCGAGATGGAACGGGCGGGTTTCGAGAGCGCATAACCACCATTCATTCCGGCATGCGACTTCAGCAACCCCTTCTTGGTGAGTTGCTGCAGGATCTTGGCGAGCAACTGGGCCGGGATGCCGTAGGCGTCCGCAATGTCTTTGGCACTCAAAGCGGCCGTGTCGGTGCGTTCGGCCAGGTATTTCAGGGCCATCAACCCGTAGTCGGCCTTCTTGGTGAGCTTCAACATAATATGCGACTTGTTAGGTCCTCATCAGTATACGACCGTTTGAGTCGGCATTTCAATTGAAGTGAAGAAACAGTCTGCCAAGGCACATTTGGTTGTAGCAAGAAGTTCAGAAAGATTCACCAAAATGCCGTTTGAAATTGTTGAAAACCTCGCTACAATCTGCGGCAAGAGCTTCTAAATCCAATTCCGCTCCAAGACGATGGTTACCGCCTGCAAACACCCTAGGGTTCGAATTGTTTCCCGCCACGAAGACACCGAATATGTTGAGTGCCTTGAGTGCGGAGATGTCTTTGATTCAGAAGAATTTAATGACATGGCAATCGAGGAATCTGCCGAGAAGCAGGTGGAAGAGAACGAGGACGGATAACTGAGGCGAGATCTGGACCCGGGCTAGACAGTCCTAACTCGGTCAAATCCCGTCAAAAGAAGGCTCGTTCATCAAAAGGGACGCTCAATTCCCTTCAGATCCGGTGTTTTGATTGCTGGAGCGGTGGTGGGAAGCTATCCACGCGTAGTGCAACCCTGAAGCGATGGTCAGGCCGATGGTTGCGTCAAGCGCAACGAGGCGGAGAATTACGACCCATTGCGCTGTCGTGAGCTGGTGCAACAGTACCACTGCGACGGCCGTTACCTGAGCGAGGGTGTTGGCCTTGCCGAAGATGCTCGGACCGAACTCCCGCCGCCCGGCGACGGCATACATAACGGCCGCCACCAGAAGGATGCCTACGTCCCGTCCGAACACCAGGACGGTAACCGTGGTTGGCATCAATCCTTTGTGCCAAAGGACCAGAAACAAGGTGCTCAAAAGGAGTTTATCTGCTATGGGGTCAAGGTATTGACCGAGAACTGTGCGTTGTTGGAGGACACGAGCAAGGACTCCGTCCAACGCATCAGAAAGGCCAGCGGCGATAAAGAGCCCGAAGCCGAGTGCAAAGCGGTTTTCGAGGATAGCTGCGACCAGGAATGGAGCCAAACAAATACGCAGAACGGTGAGCAGGTTTGGCGCAGTGCGTAGTGGATTCTGGCGCGTCTGAGGCATCTGATCATCCTGGACTGGCGCGGAGATGGAACGCAACCCACGCGCTTCGCGCGATAAGCCCAAAGCTGCCTTTGATTTGCAGGCAGAGTGCTCGTCAGTCATAGATGGTACAGCATGCGCAAGTTCCTGTAACAGCCCTTCTTTCAGCGCTGCGCTGATGCTGATAGACTAATGCTTGTCGCGAAGGTGTTTGTCACAAATAGGCGCGTAGCTCAGTTGGTTAGAGCGCTTCCTTGACACGGAAGAGGTCGCTGGTTCGAATCCAGTCGTGCCTACCATATCCCCTCAAAATCAGTTAGTTAGGTACGAGACCTCAGTCTATCCGGGGCAACTGGGTACTGGTCCTGAGAGTCGCCCCGCGTGGAAGGTTAGTTGGTTCTCGTGGCTTTCACGAGGGTCTCTACCGAGGGCGCGACCATTAGCAGAAGCACTGCTTGCGGCTTCGCCGCCGTCCTTAGAAAATCAATGTTTCGGTTCCGGACGTCGGCATTGACGAGTCGATCGTGCTTCAGGTCATCCAAGGCCTGGAGGCCAATCGCCGCCACCTCGGATAAGTTGCGGGAAACTGGCGCCAGGTCTTGCGTGAGGAACGATCGCGCGAGCAGTGGTTGCAGCCCGGCATCGTTGTCGCGCCACAGAACGAGCCATTGCTGCGCCTGCTGCCAATCTTCAGGTGCGGCTTTTCCCTCTGCGATCCGCCGGGTAATGCCGTCAAAAATGCGCGCCGTCTCACTCTCCGGAGGCACTGCGTCATCCAGGCGATTCAACGGCGTGAAGTCGCCGAAATTTCGCAGCTGCTGACGCTCGTATCCTTTGGGAGGCTGCACCACGTCCGCCAGCACCCGCAGAGCTACCGGATCCGGATCACCGCTCATCCGCTCCAGCATCTCTTCGGTGATCAGCCGGTGCCGTACTCCGTAATACCCGAGCTTTTGCGAAACAGGGTCGAGCCGGCGGTACATGGAGTCAACATCCCGCACATTCTCAGGGGACCAAAGCCGCTCAGCGATTGCAGCAGTACGCGGCCAAACCCGATTATCCAGGTTCTCGTCAGAAACGATGTCGGTCCACATGGTCGCTTCGCCCCCAAGCACGCGCGCTTTCTCTTCCGGTGTAAGGGTCGCGGCGCTCGGATCCCCCAAGGGATCGACCGCATAATGCTCCGCGGCGGACTGGTTCAGGTCGATGTAGTATCCCGACGAGAGCACGCCGCGATTCCCGTTACGCGCGGCATCCGCGAGGGACTTCGGGCCGCGCCACGATTGAATTACTACGTCTTTGGGTATCCCAGGCTGCAGCACTTCGTCCCACCCCATCATGGTCTTCTTGTTCCGCGCGACAATCTTCTGGACTCTGGCCGTGAATTGGGCCTGCAGGGCCGCGCCATCCTTAATACGATGGACCCGCATATACGCCTGGATGCGCGGGTTTGACTCCCACTCATGGAAGTCGCATTCATCTCCCCCGGTGTGGAAGTAGGCGTCTGGAAACAACCCGGCCATTTCTTCAATGAACACAGCAAGAAACCTGTAGGTGCTCTCAGTTGTGGGATCGATTGCCGAGCTCTCACCAGGAATATGGCCGCTGCCCAACTCGGGGTAGGCATGGAACCATGATGCGGTGTGGCACGGCATGTCGAACTCGGGCATCACCCGAATGCCGCGGTCCCGCGCGTACGCAATGACGTCCTTTACTTCTTCCTGCGTGTAGTAGAAGCCTCCCGATGCCTTCTGCTCGAGAAGCGGGAATCGCTTGCTCTCAATGTGGAATCCTGCATCGTCGGCGAAACGCCAATGAAGCACATTCAGCTTGACGGCCTCCATCGCGTCGAGATTTCGCTTGATCACAGCAAGGTGCACGAAGCGATGCCCCGAATCAATCAGGAGGCCGCGCCACGGAAAGCGAGGCTTGTCTTCGATGGTGATAGCGGGAACGCTGAATCCCTTCGGAGTCACTCTCACCAGTTGAAAAAATGTCTGGAGCCCGCGCAACACACCGAGCGGATTGGCCGCGGTCAACTGAACATCGCTCGTCGAGATTGTGAGGCGATAGGATTCATCCTCACCGACCGACTGCACGGGCAGGCTTGCGGCTCCGGTATGGACGGTGAAATTCGATTTGTTGACGACGGCCTCACGCCACAATGGGATCCCGGTTTGGCGCGAAAGCAGATCGAGAAATCTCTGTCGCGCGCGTTCCAGCCTGGGCTCGGTGTAGCCTGTCAACTCGATGCCGAATGAGCCATCAATAAGAAACTCGCCCTGCCCAAGCGTCGACTGCGACGGCAGCGGCATCATCGGCAGCGTTTGCGGCCCTTGCTCTGAAGCCGAACACGGCAACCCCAGGACGATCAGAACAAACACGCAGAAACATGAGAGGTTCGCCCGTCGAAAATCTGGCACGACTATATCTCCAAAGGTTCACTCAGTTGAGTCAATCGCAGTGTCAGGGTAATCCCTCGTCAGAGCCGAATGCGGGTTCAATATGTTCGCGGTAGGCTCCGAACTCGGCCAAGTCATCTTCTCCCAGCCAAGATGGGTACGCCACCGGTTCAAGGCCGAGCATCGATTCAACCAGACGCCACAGGCGAGTTCGCTCATATCGCTGATGCACGCGCTGAAACCGGGTTCCAATGAGCACATCATGAGCTGCCTGGGCGTCGCCCTGATCCAACAACAGGCTAACCCGGCGCTCCGCCAGCCACTCATCCTCGAGCGCCGAAACTGCATCGAGCCAGCATTGACGTTCGTCTATAGTTGCGGGACCCAGCGCGGCAAGTGCCTTGTCGCGTTCGATTATCACTTGTGGATGATGTGAAATCGTTGGCGACTGGATCGCGCGAAATGCTTTCGCAGCCTCCTCGGGGGCGTGCTTGAGAACGCGCCAAAGCCTTCCCGCCAAGGCCAGCGCGCGGTCGTCGCGAGATTTCGATAGAACGTCCAGCGCAGCATCGGGTGCGCCGCAACCTGCCAGCCACGCGCCGTGTTGAAACAGCCAACGGTCGGGCTCGTTGGACGCCGTGTGAGAAGCCGCCCACGCAAGAGCGTCTCCCAGTTCCGCCATTCCGCTCGGCGCCCACCGGTTGCTATCGATGTCAGGAGCCAGCGGAATTCGCAATGCATCACCGACCTTCCACGCGTCCACAATCTGCAGCCAGAGCGCAAACTCCTCCTGCCGTGCCCACGAAAAAAGAGGTACCTCATCCAACGGCCGGAGCCGGGGCGTTGGCAGAACAATCGAATGAATTTCCCGCTGGCGCTGGGAGGGGATCCAGAACTCTACCTGCTCATGCCGCCGCCCAGGCTGGAGCGTTGCCTTGAGTGACTGATCCACTAGCGGGCCGGCCTGGATCTCCAGACACTGCGCCCCGTCCATTGTGTACTGGCTCACCCAGGCTTCGTCACGCCCAATGCCGTCGCTCCAAAGTTTTATTCCGGGCATCTGCGTCGGATCGGCCACATGGTAGAGTCCGACCCCCAGGCTCGGGGTAAAGGCACCGAACGCACTGCAATCCGGTTTCTGCCAGAAGTAGCCGGTCATTCGACGTACATCTGATTGACTACGCGGGCCCTGCGTTTCCCAAGCAATGGTTCGAATCTGCGCGTCGTGAACCAGCACCGGCCCTCCCGGAAAATCAAACACCGTGTCAGGCCGGGCAGGCACGCCCGCGTTCGACCACGACATCCACGGATGCACTTTCGGCCCGGGATTGAAGAAGACGGTTCGTTGCGTCAGGAAATCATCGTCCTCCCCGAGCGAATACTCCACCGTCCAGTGCATTCCGAATTTGATCTCGCGTTCTCCGCAACACACATAGACGCGATCTTCTTTCCGCGTTGACTCGTAGAGGACGGGAGCGATTTCCACGGGAGTATGCGAGATGGGAAAACTCAGTTCGATTCCCCCGCCGGTAAACGACTGCCGCGGTAAAATGCGCACCGGGCGCACCACCTGGGGAAAGAAAAGAGCTTCGGTCCCGCCCTCCTTCAGAAAGAGTGAGCACACGCGCGCGCCAAGGTCGGGGCAGACCTTCACGCGAATTTGCTCATTCTCCATTGTGACGAGGCGGTACGAACGTATCTCGGGCCGGCGGCTGGTTTCACAAAAACTCTCGTACGGATAGATTCCGTCAGGGTCATAGCAGGTGGGGATTGGCCCGACTGGAACTATCGCGTGGGTCAGCAGAAATTCGGTGGTTTCATGGATTCGAAGCATGTTGCGTGTCGGCTGGCGAAGTCAATCCGCCGCAAAGAAAGAACCGGTTCATGCATCGGGTCGTCTCGTGCAGTCGCCAAAAGCAGCTTAGTTCAAGTCGGCTGGGTTCTGCTGGCCTTTCATCTTAACAACGGACGAATGCGGTGGTGTGCCATTCCTGGCGAGGTTTTCAGGGGCGAGTGCGCGCGATGCTTTCGGAGCAGCAAACCGCGCTTTCGGTGGCCGCGGGCAAAAATAACCTTTTCGTTGCCGGCGTCAACCTGGCCGATTGGTAGACATAGGCCAGCACCCTCGCATCGATCAGGGATTCGATCTGGTCCCACACGTTGGGGTCGTTCTCTATCTCGTGGTGAGGCTTGTTGAACGTGCGGGCAAACCAGGGATAGTTGTCGCAATTGAGATGCCTGTGACTATAGGTCAACCGGAAGTTTCCGATGATGTGGGTGCGAGCCGCATCTGAAGCGACGATCTCTGGTTGCCCCTGAAGAAAGCCTTCCGATTGATAAAAATTGATCGCGCTTTCGACGTTGGGAGGGACTCGGAATGGCTTCTGGCGAAACTTGGGAATGATATCCACCTGGATTGTGAGCAGCACGGGGATGGCTTGCCGTCCCAGTCTCCCGGCGAATGCGGCCGTCTCGGACGCTCCCCAACTGTGTCCGTAAACAATGATGCGCGCACTCCTCTTCTCTTCGCTGGAGAGAGAGCCGTTATGATCGGTATCGAGCAGACGCTGGACATAGCGCACCGCATCTTTCTCGTTGTGATTTGAAAAGACCTCCACATGAATCCCTGAGGCGTAGCGCTCACGAAGGTAAGCGGCAAACGACACCTCAGGGTGCTTCTCGTCGTCGGGGCTAGCGAAACCACCAACAAAGCCGATCACAATTGTTTGCGCGGATGAGGGCTGCTCGCGAGCAACTGGCTCGTTTCTGCAAACCAATCGCAATGCTGCCCGTACAGCGGCATCGCGCGTCTCATCGTTGCAAACAGATTCGGATGGTTGACCTTTGGATTGCGCTTGAGCACCCATGAGGTGAGCTCTCGCGAGCAACAGCGCTGCTGTCAGGAAGACTAACTCGATATTGCTTCGCATTCGCATCGGGACTCTCAAGTCAGATTTCAACCACCGCGACATTCTCGTCGTTCCGATGAGCGAGAGATCCGACCTGATGCGCCGGCCAGGCAGGTACACACCGAAGATGCGAGAGGGGAAATCGAGGTTGCAAGTATATCCCCGGGAGGATTGATTGCGCGAGTGGCCTGAGCGAGAAAAGGCGAACCGGCCAGGAAGTCCCGGCCGGTTCGGTGGATGGTTCCAGAACTGATCGGATTTACTGCACGAAGACCGCAGTGGTCAGCGCGGGAACCTTGACCGTGCCGTTCTGTCCATTGAAGGTCGACATTCGCACCGAGGCATCGCTAGAAGCTGTCAGTACCGGGTGCAGATGATAACGCATTCCCTCGAGCGCCGGATTGCTGAAGTTCATGGTATTGCTGGTTGCGTTGAAGACAACCAGAACGTGGTTGAAGCCGTTGTAATGGCCGGATACATTGTCAAGCTTCATGACGATGAGTCCAGGGACTTGCGTCTGACCCACGTTCAGGAAGGTGAGATTCTTCTGGATGTCCGCAAGGCCGCTCATCCGGAAGAGTCCGGTGCTGTAGCGAATGCGCATGAACTCCTGGAAGGCCGCGGTAGAGGATGCGATGTTCGCTGGTTCTGGAGTGTAAGTGCTGTTGGCAAGCAATGGTTGCATGATTGACCATTGGCCACTGTTCTGGCTGGCGATGGGCAGACCGATGCCCCAGTTTGCGGACTGGCCACTCCAGTCGATCTTGTTGAACCAATCGCCGGAGTCGTAGCTGTTCTGGTCCATGTCTTTGGACCGGAGCATGTCGTCAGCACCGGCAAAGAACGGAATGCCTTGCCCGAGTTCGATCAGGCTCATGGCGAGTACCTGGCGTCGCGCTCGCGTTGCGATGTTGTCGCTGTAGCTCGACTTCAGCTGGATTGCGTCGAAGAGGATCTGGTTGTCGTGAACCGAGCAGTAGTTCACTGCCTCAAGAGGAGTCTTGGTGTAGCCGGTCGGCTGGCCGTTGTAGTTCACCCCTGCCCCGGTAACGTTAGTTCCGGAGCTGCTGGTGAAGGTGTAATCGCGCAGGTTGCCGGTGAGTCCGACGCGGATCCAGTCGGCATATTGCAGCAATGCATTCTGCTGGTCGGTTGCGGCCATGCTGGAGTTGGTGTAAGTGCTGGAATCGTTGAAGAGGCCAGTTGCGAAGCCCTGCACGCGCTCGTCGGTAAACGGGCTACCACCGCGGATTCCATCGCGAATACGATCGTTGAAGGTGCCGATACCGAAGCCATACAGATTGACCTGGCTGGCATTGGGACCAATCTGGTTGTTTTGCGTGTCGCCGAAGTTAAAGCCCTCGCCGTAGAGATAGATCTTCGACCCATCGACGCCCGAATTGGCCGGTGTGAGTGCGGCGAGTGCCTGCTGGATGTGCTGCATGTTGTAGGTGAAATGGAAGCTCATGATGTCGAACCGGAAGCCATCGATCTTGTACTCCTTGGCGTTGAGTACCAGGGTATCGATCATCAGCTTCTCCATCATGCGATGCTCGGTGGCGGTATCGGCACAGCAAGAGCCTGTTTCCAGGGCGCCGTTGGCATCGAGGCGGTGATAGTAGCCGGGAACAACTTCATCGAGATTGGAGTTGGGGCCTTCACCGGAGGCACTGGTGTGGTTGAAGACCACGTCCTGGATGACGCGCAAGCCGGCATTGTGTAACCCCTCAACCATGGTGCGGTATTCCATAACGCGATTGTCAGGATTGACGGCATAGCTGCCCTGCGGCGTCATGTAATGGACCGGATCGTAGCCCCAGTTGTAGGCATCCTGGCTCTGGATAGCGGCGACGGCTGCCTGTTGCTGTTGCCCATCCGGCGGGTCGGTGGACAGATCGCCGGTGGTCTGCCATGTAGATTTGTCCTCGTTAATGCTGGCGATATGGAACGAGGGCATGATGTGCACGGCCTTGAGTCCTGATTGGGCTAGAGCCTCAAGATGCTTCATGCCATTCGAATTCATGTCAGCAAAGGCATCGTAGGTTCCGCGATGTTCTGCAGGCACGGTTGGATCGCCCACGCTGAAGTCGCGAACGTGAAGCTCGTAGATGCTCAGGTCTCCGATGCTGTGCAGTGGCGGCGCCGTTGTTTGGTCCCAGCCTGCAGGTTTTGTGCCCCGATCATCAAGATTAGTAATGCGGCTCCTGGTGCCGTTGAGAGCGATGTCGATGGAGTAGGGATCGGAGGTCGCGTTGGTGTCGACCGCTCCATCGGATGGGACATAAACATTGACGCTGAAGAGATAGTACTTTCCTGCCCAGTCCATGTCGCCGTTGGCTGCCCACACGCCGTTGGTTTCGTGCATGGGAACGACCGTTGTCGGCGTGCTGTCCGACGCCTGGTCGAAGATCTGGAGGGATACGCTCTGCGCAGTCGGCGCCCATAGCTTGATCTGAATCGGGGCCGGATTGGCGGATCGACTGAAGACGACGCCAAGCGCACCGGGATAGTAGTAGAGATCGTCGAGCACGCCTGCGATCTGAATACCGGTAGCGTACTTGAGCGTGCTGGTTGAATCGACGGCAGACAGGACTAGCTCACCTTTCAGATCCTGCTGGATGGTGGAGGTCTGGGTTCCGGAAGGAATTTGCAGGACCGCATAGCGGACCAGTTGCGGGTAGCGGGTTAGCTCGTCGGCCGTGAGCGCGCCACCAGCAACAAGTTGAAGAGATGCTCCGCCGGTGACCGAAGAGGCGCCGAGCGCGAGTCCACCCGTTGGACTGGAATTGAGGTAGTAGGTCCAGGCGGAGTTAAAGTACTGCGATTGGATGGCGAGGCGCTGGTGATCGAGCCAGTAGGCCTGCTGCTCGTGGAAGACGCCGTTCAGCAACTGCGCCGGCGTTGGCTGCGTGGTGTAGACAGTGGGATCACCAGAGATGACCCATGCCTCGTTGTATTGGAGGATGTTGAGGTGCATGTCGGGGCCGGGATCTTTGACGTTGAGCGCGCAGTTATGAACGATGAACCCGAGATCGCCGACGGGAGTTCCCCAGGCGGGATTTACGGTGACGTCCCAGTACGCTCCGTAGCTGTCAACGCCCGCCTGGTTCAATTCCGTCTCGCACCAGGTGGTCTGGTTTTCAGTGGAGGCGTTCCATGTCCACAGTGTCCATCCTGTGAAGTTCGCGTCGGGGCGATAGTAGTGAATTCTGACTGATCCGGGAGGGATCGGAGGGTCGGCAGCGAACGCCGGCATGACTGCGCCGACGCAGAGCAGAAGCAGCACAAAACTGCTTGCGAGCCATCGAAAGCTCGGGGCGGCAGACTTCAGGTTTTTCATGTGATCGGTCCTCGAGTGAAGCAAAGTACGTCAAAAGAGCTCGCAGGGGAGGCGGCTTCGTTCAGTCGGGACGCGCATCCCGCGCGGCGGGCGAAGTATAGCCGGGGTGGGGTCAGGGTTGTCCAGATAAAGTTCGGTGGACCGCAGACAATTCGAAGGAAAAGCGATTCACTGAAATAGGATGGATCGCAAGTACTTGGTAGCACAGGGAGGAGACAGAATGTTAACTCGGAGAGATCTGGCGGTTGCGCTGATTGCCGTCGCGTGCACGTGGGGTGGATTTGCCGTTGCGGACCAGTTGCCGCTGCTGGGTTCGGCCGCCTTCGACTGGAATGCGATCGCCGCCAAACCGACAGAGTCTGGATCGGTACGCTCGTTCTTCACGGAGCGCACGGCGACCGTGGAAAGGCTGGAGGTGCACGAGACAACGTTGAATCCCGGCAAATCGCCCCATCCGCCGCATCGACATCCGAACGAGGAGATGATCCTGATGGAGAAGGGCACGGTGGAGGCGCTGGTGAACGGAGAGTGGAAGCGCGTCGGACCCGGTTCAGTGATTTTCTTTGCGTCGAATCAGTTGCATGGGCTTCGCAACGCAGGGTCAGAACCGGCCGTCTATCACGTGGTCAATTGGAAAACTTCGGAGACTCCGGCTGAGACCGCCAAATGAAGGCCAAGCGGGGCCAGATGTCACGTTGCAAAACTGAGTGAACGAAAGAGGCTCTGGGAATGCAGGCAAAGGTAAGGACGGCTCTGTTCGCGATTGTTTGGAATGTGACGCTGGGGTCCACGATGACTTTGGCGCAGACGGCCTCCGGCCTGCTTGGCGCGTTTGATAGCCAAACAGACGTTGGTTCTGTAACCCCGCCTGGGAGCGGGAGATATGTGGCTACCAGTGGGGTATATGAGATTGCATCGTCCGGCGCCAACATGTGGTCCACCATCGATGCTTTTCATTTCGCGTGGAAGAAGGCTTCTGGCGATATTTCGCTGACGGCGGATATGTCCTTTCCGGAGAGCGCTGGCGCGCATGATCCTCATCGGAAAGCGGTGCTGATTCTGCGGCAGACACTGGATGCAGACAGCGTGTACGTGGATGCAGCACAGCATGGGTCGGGAATGACCGCGTTGCAATATCGCCGCGAGCGGGGCGCGACGACGCAGGATATCGAGCTCAATATTGATGCTCCGCGGCGCGTGATGCTGGAGAAACGCGGCGACACGATCACGATGTTCGTGAGCAATCGTGGAGAGGCGCTACACCAGGTGGGAGCCTCGATCAAGTTGCATCTGGAAGAGCCGTTTTATGCGGGGATCGGGGTTTGTTCCCACGACAAAGATGCGGTGGAGAAAGCGACGTTCTCGCACGTAACCGTGGAACCGCCGGAAGCGATTGCCGGGCAGCCTATCCTCTACAGCACTTTGCAGACCATTGGGATCGAGGACAATTTTCGCCGCGCCTTGGTGATTACGAGCGGACCGGAAAAAACGGAGGCGCCGAACTGGAGCCGCGATGGAAAGACTCTCATCTTCAATCGCGACGGGCACATCTGGACGATCCCTGCGGAGGGTGGATCGGCGACGATGCTGAATACCGGCGAGGCGACCAATTGCACAGGGAGCCATGGATTGTCACCCGACGGCAAGCGGCTTGCGATCAGTTGCAGCATACCCGGAAAGCCGGAGATTCGCGTGTACATCGTGCCGTCGAACGGCGGCGAACCGAGATTGTTAACTGAGAATCCATCGTCGTATTTCCATAGCTGGTCGCCGGACGGCAAGACAATTCTGTTTACCCGGCCCAATCACGCCGGCGGGGGCAATATTCTTTCGATCCCGGCAGAGGGCGGCACGGAAAAAGCGCTGACGACGGGCTCGGGGATAAGCGACGATCCGGACTACTCGGCTGATGGTAATTGGGTCTACTTCAATTCGGATCGCGGCGGCGGCCCGATGCAGATCTGGCGGATGCGTCCGGATGGCAGCGGTGCCGAGCAAGTGACGTCAGACGCGTTCAATAATTGGACCCCGCATCCATCCTCCGATGGGAAATCTGTTCTGATTCTGAGCTACGACAAGGACGTTACCGGGCATCCGGCAAACAAGGATGTAGCGTTGCGCATTCTGAACGTGAGCGACGGCAGGATTCGCACGCTGGTGAACATCGTGGGCGGAGCGGGGAGCGACAATGTACCCAACTGGGCTCCCGATGGAATGCATTTCGCGTTCGTCAGCTTCCAGATGCTGCCGGCGGAAGGCGCGGCTCCGACCAAATAGGGCTGTTTGCTCGGGGGCGGTCCACCCGCTAAACTCATCCGGTGCAGTAAGATTGGGACATTGCTGGACCCGAGTCCGGAGGTCAGCGAATGCGAGTCGGGATCTTCACGCGCGAGTATCCGCCTCTTGTTTATGGCGGGGCAGGCGTCCACGTCGATTACCTCAGCCGGGAACTGTCAAGGAAAATCGAAGTCGACGTGCACTGCTGGGGGCCGCAACATTCTGACCACGGCAATCTGCACGTTCGCGGAGCCGAACCGTGGCCGGAGATCTCGAACGGCACCGAAGGAAAATTCAAAGGCGCTCTCGAAGCGCTCAGCCTGAACCTGACGCAGGTGAAGGCGCTGCAGGGAATCGATGTCGTTCACACGCATACGTGGTATGTATCAATGGCTGGATACCTGGCCAAAAAACTCTACGACATTCCATTTGTTTTAACGACGCATTCGCTGGAACCGTTGCGTGCCTGGAAGGCCGAGCAGTTGGGCACCGGGTACGCGATGAGTTCGTGGATGGAACGGACCGCAATTCTGGATGCGGATGCGGTGATCGCGGTTTCGCAAGGGACCAAGGCCGACATTGAGCGGGCGTATCCGGATGTCGATCCAAAACGGATTCACGTCATCTACAACGGCATTGACCTGGCGGAGTACCAGAAGACCGCGGAGACCAACGCGTTAACAGATTATGGCATTGATCCGGCGGTGCCGTACATTCTGTTTGTCGGTCGCATTACGCGCCAAAAAGGCGTGACCCACCTGGTGGATGCGATCCGTTATTTACCGAAAGAAACGCAGGTGGTGCTCTGCGCCGGCGCGCCGGACACGCCGGAGATCGCTACGGAGCTTCGCGAGAAGGTCGAGGCGGCGCGGAAAGACCATCCTCGAATCGTCTGGATCGAGAAGATGGTGACGAAACGGGAGACAATCCAGCTGTACAGCAATGCGCGCGTGTTCTGCTGTCCTTCAGTCTATGAGCCGTTCGGAATCATCAACCTGGAGGCGATGGCCTGCCGGGCTCCGGTGGTTGCGAGCGCAACCGGGGGCATCAAAGAGGTTGTGGTGGACGGCGAGACCGGTTACCTGGTGCCGTTCGAACAGGATCCGGTGACGAGTTTTCCGCGCGATCCGGAGAAGTTCGCGAAGGACCTGGCGGCGGGCATCAACCAGCTTTTGAAAGATCCCGAGAAATGCAGGCGATTCGGAGATGCCGGAAGAAAGCGCGTGGAGGAAACTTTCAGTTGGACAGCGATCGCCGATCAGACGATCGGGCTCTACCAGCAGTTGATCGAGCAGAAGCGGGCCCGGAGATGACGGAAATCCCCGGCAACACTCCTTTAACTGCGATGAGAGAGACTTCCAAAGCGGAACGTGAATTGTTATGAATAGAAACCAAATAGACGGACGCAGG
Source organism: Occallatibacter sp. (assembly GCA_036495975.1). GTDB lineage: Bacteria > Acidobacteriota > Terriglobia > Terriglobales > Acidobacteriaceae > Telmatobacter. The sequence goes on from DASXLY010000153.1 coordinate 18,701, forward strand.
CGCGTCATTATCGAGGACATCACGCCACAGGTGGACTGCGGTCGCTTTCCGGCAAAGCGCACTGAAGGCGACGAAGTTCGCGTCGAGGCCGATGTATTTACCGACGGCCATGATGCGATCGCGGCTTCGTTGCTGGCCCATCGCGAGGGTTCGGATGAATGGACCGAGATCCGGATGAAGCCGCTGGTGAATGACCGTTGGGAAGGGGCATTTCGCGTAAGCGAGCTGGGACGGTACGGATTCAAGGTACAAGGGTGGGTCGATCATTTTGAGACGTGGCGGCGCGATCTTTTAAAGCGGATCAAGGCTGAAAGCGACGTAGTGCTGGATTACCTGATCGGCGCTGAGTTAGTGGTGGAGACAGCGAAGAGAGCTGTTGGAGGGGATTCCGAGTGGTTGAACGAGCGGGCGACAGTTCTGAAGTCCGGGAAAGAACCGAAGGAACTCCGGACCCACGCGACAGATCCCATGCTGCACGAACTGATGATGCGTTATCCAGACAAGCAATTTGCGACGGAGTCGAGCCCGGAGCTCAGCGTTGTTGTCGATCCTGTGCGGGCGCGATTCAGTTCGTGGTATGAGTTCTTCCCGCGTTCGACTGCAGAGAAGCTCGGAGCACACGGGACCTTTGCCGATTGCGAGGCACGTCTGCCGTACATTGCGGAAATGGGTTTCAACGTGGTGTACATTCCGCCGATTCATCCGATCGGACGGACATTCCGCAAGGGGAAGAACAACAATCCGGAGGCTCAGCCGGGCGATTTCGGCAGTCCGTGGGCAATCGGAGCAAAGGAAGGCGGGCACAAGGAGATTCTGAGTGACCTTGGCACGCTGGCGGATTTCAAGCGGTTTGTCCTCAAGGCGGGCGAGTTTGGAATGTCCGTCGCTATCGATATCGCATTCCAGGTTTCGCCAGATCATCCTTATGTGAAAGAGCACGAGCCGTGGTTCAAGAAACGGCCGGACGGAACCATTCAATATGCCGAGAATCCACCAAAGAAGTACCAGGACATCTATCCCTTCGATTTCGAGAGTGAAGACTGGAAGGGAATGTGGGAGGAACTGAAGAGCGTCTTTGAGTATTGGATTAAGGCTGGGATCACGATCTTTCGCGTCGACAATCCGCACACCAAGGCGTTTCCTTTCTGGGAGTGGGCGATCGGCGAGATCAAGCGGGATCATCCCGAGGTACTGTTCCTGGCCGAGGCCTTCACACGGCCGAAGATCATGTATCGGCTGGCAAAGATTGGATTCAGCCAGTCGTACACGTATTTTCCATGGCGCAATGGGAAGTACGAGATCACGCAATATCTCACCGAGCTGACACAAACGCCGGTGCGCGAATTTTTCCGTCCGAACCAGTGGCCTAACACGCCGGATATTCTGACCGAGTTTTTGCAGATGGGCGGTCGGCCCGCATTTGTGATCCGGCTGCTGCTCGCGGCAACGCTGGGCGCGAATTACGGAATCTACGGACCAGCATTTGAGCTGCAGGAGAATCGGCCAGTTCGTCACGGCAGCGAAGAATATCTGAACTCAGAAAAGTACGAGATCCGGCACTGGGAGCTGAACCATCCTGACAGCCTGCGCGATGTGATTGCGCGCGTGAACGGGATCCGGAACGAGAATGCGGCCCTGCAGAATGACTGGTCATTGCGATTCCATTCCACCGACAACGATCAGCTGATCTGCTACAGCAAAGAGTCGGACGACCGATCGAATCTGCTGGTCATGGTTGTCAATCTCGATTCGCACCATACCCAGTCGGGATTTGTGACGTTGCCACTGGAGGAACTCGAGATCCCCCATGATCGGGCGTTTGAGGCAGAAGATCTGCTGGGTGGCGAGCGATACTTGTGGAACGGCCCACGTAACTATGTGGAGTTGAATCCGGCAAGACTGTCAGGCCATATTCTCAAAATCCATCGCCGTCTGCGCGTGGAGACGGATTTCGAATACTTCCTCTAAGCCGTTTGAAAACACCGTCTGTCTCTTCCGTGCCGCTTCTGGCTGATGGTCGGTTTTTCGTAGAAGCAAGAGCCGCAAGGCGCATCAAACAACCCTGGAGACCCGCCGAGTGAAGAAGATCGCAAGTGCAGCTGATCCGCTCTGGTATAAGGACGCGATCGTTTACGAGCTGCACGTTCGCGCGTTCTCCGACTCGAACAACGACGGGATCGGGGATTTTCCGGGTCTGCTTTCGAAGCTCGACCATCTGCAGGATCTGGGAGTCACATGCATATGGCTCCTGCCTTTTTTCCCCTCGCCTTTGCGGGATGACGGCTACGACATTTCGAACTATACGGATGTGAATCCGTCCTATGGCACGCTCAGCGATTTCAAGCGGGTTCTGGATGCCGCACACCAGCGGAATATGCAGGTAATGATTGAGCTGGTCATCAACCACACCAGCGATCAGCATCCCTGGTTCAAAGCTGCGCGGCTAGCTCCGCCGGGTTCGCCAGAGCGCGAGATGTATGTCTGGTCGCAGACCGACCAGCTTTATAAGAATGCCCGCGTCATCTTTACCGACACGGAAAAGTCAAACTGGACCTGGGACGAGACGGCAAAGGCGTACTACTGGCACCGCTTCTTCTCGCATCAGCCGGATCTGAATTGGGACAATCCGCGGGTGATGGAAGAAGTGCTGAAGGCCATGCGCTTCTGGCTCGACATGGGAGTTGATGGCCTGCGCATGGATGCGATTCCATATCTTGTCGAACGCGATGGAACTTCGTGCGAGAACCTGTCGGAAACGCATCACGTGATAAAAGCGATTCGCGCAGCAATCGACGCCGACTACGCGAACCGGCTGATCCTGGCGGAGGCGAATCAATGGCCGGCGGACGTGCGGCCGTATTTCGGCGATGGCGATGAATGCCACATGGCATTTCATTTTCCATTGATGCCGCGCATCTACATGGCGCTGCGGCAGGAGGATCGGTTGCCCATCACGGACATCATGGCGCAAACCCCACCGATTCCTGACAGCTGTCAGTGGGGGTTGTTCCTGCGCAATCATGATGAGCTGACGCTGGAGATGGTGACCGACGACGAGCGCGACTATATGTATTTTGCGTACTCGGCCGATCCGCGGATGCGCGTCAACGTTGGAATTCGGAGACGACTGGCGCCACTGGTGGACAACAATCGGAGGCGCATCGAGTTGCTTAACTCACTGCTGCTGAGCTTTCCTGGAACGCCCATCCTCTATTACGGAGACGAGATCGGGATGGGCGACAACATCTATCTTGGCGATCGAAATGGCGTGCGCACGCCGATGCAGTGGACTTCAGATCGCAATGGCGGGTTCTCGCGATGCGATCCCGCGCGTCTATATTTTCCGGTGATCATGGATCCGATCTACGGGTACCAGGTGATCAATGTCGAAGCGCAGCAGGCTGACCAGTCAAGTCTTCTGCATTGGACGCGCAACATGATCGCGCTCCGGAAACTCTTCCAGGTATTCGGCCGGGGAAGCCTGACTTTTCTGAATCCAACGAATCGAAAGATCCTCGCGTATCTGCGCGAATTCAAGCAGGATGACGGCACCAACGAGACAGTATTGTGTGTTGCCAACCTTAGCCGGTTTGCCCAACCCGTATCCCTGGATCTTTCTGCGTACGAGGGCAGGGACCCGGTGGAGATGCTGGGGTATGTTCCTTTCCCAACCGTTTGTTCCGTTCCATACCAGCTCACGGTTGCGCCGTATTCTTTCTTGTGGCTCGAGTTGCAGGACCCCGGCATCAACACGCGAACTCAGCCCGAATCTCGGTTGGTGGCGACAGCAGTAGCCGGTGAACCGGAGGTTTCTGCAATTGACCTGGCAACCGCAGGTTGGTCAGCCCTTCTCACTGTGAATGGCTTGAAACAGATTGAATCGGCACTTCAGACGTGGCTGCCGACCCGACGATGGTTTGGTGCAAAGAGCAGGAGAATCCAGTCCGTCCGGATTGCGCGATGGTCGGAACTTTCCTTGCACCCCGGCAAGGTGGAATTCGGTTCCTCAGAGTCGGGCGCTGTTTCTGTACCGCCGGCGATCTTTTTCATCGAAATCAGCTATGTTGAGGGCGAAGCGCAGAGCTACCAGGTGCCTCTCGCGATCAGTTACGGTGTTCTGGCCGATGAGCTGAACGCGCAGAGTCCCGATAGCGTTGTGATGCCGGTGACATCGACGTCGGGCGCGGCGGTGCTGCATGATGCCACGGAACGCCAGGACTTCCGGCAGTTGGAGCTATCGCTGATTGAGCAAAACGGAACGATTCGGTTGACCGACGCCTTTGCTCAGGACCTGGCGAAAGCCCGGCCGGCAACAAGGCCGAGTCTGGACGATGAGATTTCTGCCCTGGAAGGGCTTCCTCTGGCCGGGTCGAAGAGCGAGCTTGGGGCCATCAATCCACCGCCTGCGCCATTACCACTCGATGCGCAGCCGGGCGAGGCTGCGGGGCCACCGAGATCCGATTCCTCAAGCACCGTTGCTAGCGGTTCCACGAAAAATGAGCCGCGTGAATCTCCGCTGGCGGGTTCCGCAGGAGCTGGCGGTACTGTCATCAGCGCTCACGCATCTACTGCATTTCGCAATACCGGGTTGGCTATACCTTCGAGTTCCCGCGTCGGCTCGGCTGAGCAATCGAACACGTCGATCCTCTACGGAGACAAGCTGATCTTAAAGCTCTTCAGGCGGCTACAGCCGGGGGAGAATCCCGATGTGGAGATCGGCCGTTTTCTGACCGAAGTGGCGCATTTCGAACGGATCGCACCGTTCATGGGTGAAATCTCCATGAGTCCGGCGAGCGGCGAAAAGACAACCCTTGCAATGCTACAGGGACTGGTCAGCAACGAGGGCGACGGCTGGGCATGGTTTTTGCGCCAGTTCGAGGGATTCTACGCAAAGGCCGCGTTGAAGGGGACGGCCCCCGAGCTCTCCACTCCGGGGTTTGGCCGCGCATTCGAACCCCCGAGCGAGATCACTTCCATTGCCGAACCGACGCTCGAGGCTGCGGCGCTGCTGGGGCGGCGCACTGCGGAGATGCATATTGCACTGAGTTGTTCTAGCGATGACCCGGCCTTTGCACCAGAAACAGCGTCTCACGATGATCTGGATGCTGATGCCCAGCAGATCGAGACCCAGGTGCGATCGGCGCTGGAGGCCCTGAAAACGAAATTTTCAAGCCTCGATGATGCGGCGGTCGATGCGGCCGGACTTCTGCTGGCGAAACGGGCGGAACTGTTGGAACGGAGCCGCGCGATCAAGGATCTTCCGGCATCCGGTCAGCGGATCCGGATTCATGGGGACTATCACCTCGGACAGACGCTTCGCACGCCTCCCGCCTCTCCAGACACAAGCGGTGATTTCGTTTTGCTGGATTTCGAAGGCGAACCGGCGCGCTCCCTATCGCTGCGCCGCCGCAAACAGTCACCGCTCAAAGATGTAGCCGGAATGCTTCGGTCGTTTTCATATGCCGCTTTCGCGGGCCTGAAAGAATTCGAGGAAGCGGGTAAGTCTTCCGCAGGGAAGCCGCATATGGAAAAATGGAGTAGGGCGTGGGAGACCTCTGCCGCGGCGGAGTTCCTTCGTGCCTATCGCGAGGCAATCGCGAGGAAGCCGGGATTATTGCCTTCCACAGGGGAAACACAGACCCTGCTGGAGGCATTCGTATTGGAGAAGTCGTTGTACGAACTACTGTACGAACTCAACAACCGCCCTACTTGGATACTCATCCCGATTGTGGGTATCCTGTCGTTGTGCAAGTGAACTGCATCAAACTTGTGTAGCTTGCGATCGGTTCACCTTTCCCTTTTGGCACGAGCGTTCTCCGACTCGCTATGGCAACTGCAAATTCGATATCGGATGCTCAGCCCTCCGCGACCCCGGCGCGCGCAGGACTGCTTGTCTTTGTTGCTGCGATGGACGCGGAGCAATTGGAAAGCGTCTTCGCGAATCTGACAGCATCTTTTGCTGCGGATGATCTGGTAGTTGCTACGCCGAATGACACGACGAGCACCGCGTTTTCTTCTCTCCGTATCGTTTCGACCCAGGCAACAAATGCAGTGTGGCCGATCGCCGCAAGCGATTTCATCAATGCTTTCAATGCGGCTAAAGAGAACGAAGCGCGTACCGTCTTGATACTGGGACCCGGCGCCGATTCGCTGAGCACGACTGCGCTTCGCGATATGGCAAATGCAGTCTCTGATTCGCAATACGATCTTGCTATTCCGCACTATTCGCTTCCGCCGAATGCCGGACTGGCAAACTCCGCCATTCTCTATCCGCTCACGCGGGCGCTCTTCGGTTCGCGGGTTCGATTTCCGCTGGCCATCGACATGGCTTTCTCGGTGCGAATGGCAGAGCGGTTGGCAACGGCAGGGCAGCGCTTCATGAATCAGAGCCAGTCGGATGCGATTCTTTGGCCGGTGAATGAGGCAGCGGTAATTGGGCTCGGTGTCGAGGAAATCGATGTTGGAACTCGCGCATTGCCGCAACCGGCCGAGCCTAACATCAATGCGATTCTTTCTCTCGTCACTGGATCGCTGTTTGCGGATATTGAGGCCAAAGCGGCGTTCTGGCAACGTCCGCGACGGATTGCTCCGGAACGGAATTTGTTTTCATCCGGACCGGGAATCGAGGGGGACGTCGATATTGTCCCGATGGTGGATGCATTCCGGCTGGCGTTTACCAATCTGCAGGAGATTTGGTCACTGGTCCTGGCGCCGAATTCGCTCCTCGGACTGAAGAGACTATCCGCAGTGGAACCGGCATCATTTCGCATGCCGGAGAATCTCTGGGCGCGCATCGTCTTTGATTTTCTGGTCGCTTACAGGCTGCGTACTCTCAATCGCGGGCATCTGCTGGGCGCAATCATCCCGCTCTACCTGGCGTGGGTGGCAGGGCACATTAACGTTGTGAAATCAGGGATAAGCTCTGAGGCGCACGTGGAGGCCGTTGTTTCTGCCTTTGAATCTGACAAGCAGTACATCGTCTCCCGGTGGCGCTGGCCCGATCGTTTCAATTCCTGACACTCGCTTTCGGGAATCAATTTCGACCGAAGGCCTGGTTTCGAGTAGTTCAAGGAGTGAGTCCGATGCAAAGATTCCTCGCTGCAGTGCTTCAGACTGTCCAGGAATACAATCCGCCGCCTGCGCAGAGTGTTGCCGACAATGGGTCGATACTGCACCAGATGTCGGAGGCGCTCCACCAGTCGGTGGTTCGTGTCTTGTCGCTGTTTATCGGAGTGCTACCCGGAATTCTCGCGATTTTTGTGGCACTGACGCTTTTTACGCTCATCGGTGTAGTACTCTCGATCATTCTGCGCAAGGGTCTTGGCCTGATCCGCTTTGACGAACGACTGAATCGGGGCAGCTCTGAGTGGACGCCCTCCACTTCCCCTACGGCCTTGACTGCACGAGCGGCTTTCTGGGGTTGCGTTCTGCTCGGACTGATCATCGGGGTTTCCGCTTTCGACGCATCCTACGCGACCGGGACACCTTTGCCGGTATCGATGCTGCCCTACCTGACGCATATGGTTGGCGCAATTCTACTGCTGATTGCGGGAACACTGATCGCGCGATTCCTGGCACGTTCCGTGCTCATCGGGGCTGTAAACGCACAACTGCAGTACGCCAGATTCCTTTCGCTTGGGGTGAAGTGGCTGGTTCTTGTGCTCACTGCGGCAATGGTTCTTGATCATCTACAGGTGGGCGGAAAGATTGTTGATCTCGCTTTCGGGATCCTCTTCGGCGGTATTGTACTGGCGCTCGCGCTTGCAGTGGGGCTGGGTTCGCGCGACCTGGTGAGCCGGTCACTCGAAGGGCGAGTGGAAAAGTCGTCTGATCGCGAACACGGACCGCGGGCCGAATCGGTGCCCGCGCCAGTGGAACCGATACGGCACGAAACGATTCGACATTTCTAAGCGCTCAAGTTCAGGTCCGAAGAACAGCAGCCGAATCCGGCGGCAGCGTGACGCTGCTGGATTCGAACCGCACGCCCGCTTTGGAGGCCAGAAGCATTTCTGCATTCGCTGGAATTGGAAGGCTCTGGATACCGGCGGAGATGTTGGATGCAACGAGAATCGAGCCGCGCTTCATCGAAAGCCATCGTCGCTCCTGGCTGAACGTCACGATGGTATTGCCGGGTTCGCCATTGTTGAGACTCGATGTGGAACGGCGCAAGGCAATCAGTTGGTGATACCACGTGAGCATCTCGGCGTGTTTGGGCCCTGACAACTCATCCCACTTCAGCTTCGACCGTAGGAATGTCTCCGGGTTTTCGGGATCGGGGATGCCTGACGGGTCCCATCCGAAAGCAGCGAATTCGCGCTTTCTTCCTTCGGATACCTGGCGAGCGAGTTCGGGATCCTCGTGGTTTGCGAAATACTGAAAGGGCGATGTTGCCGCCCACTCCTCACCTTGAAATACCAGCGGAACAGAGGGACCGAGCAGAACAACAGCAGCCGCGATTTTGGCTCGATCTACTCCGGCAAAGTCACTGATCCGGTCGCCGAAAGCCCTGTTACCGACTTGATCGTGATTCTGGATGAATCCGATAAAACGATGTTGCGAGAGCCCGCCTGCAGGACGCCCGTGGATACGATTCCGATGGCGAGAGAAGATACCGTCGTAGACAAAGGTCTTTTCAAGAGCCTTGGCCAACTGGGCAAAGGAACCGAAATCGAGATAGTACCCACTGGGTTTTTCGTTGCCGAGGACAGTCACTAGCGCGTGATGAAAGTCGTCGCTCCACTGGGCGTCGATTCCAAAGCCACCACACTCGCGCGAGGTGACGATGCGCGGATCGTTTAGATCGCTTTCAGCAATCAAGACAAGCCGGCGGCCGAGCGTGGACCCAAGAGTCTCGGTTTCGATCGCAAGCTGCTCGAGAAAATGGATAGCCGATCGATCGACAAACGCATGCACTGCATCGATGCGCAATCCGTCGACATGAAAATCACGCATCCACATGAGCGCGTTGTCACAGAAGAATCGGCGCACCTGGTGCGAGCCGCGCTCCTCGAGGTTTACGGCTCCGCCCCACGGGGTTTTATGAGCCTCCGTCAGATAAGGTCCGAATTTGCTGGCGTAGTTGCCGACCGGACCGAAGTGGTTATATACGACGTCGAGCAACACCGCCAATCCGCGGTTGTGCGCCGCATCGACGAACCGCTTGAGTGCATCGGGGCCTCCGTATGGTTCGTGCACGGCGAGCAGTGAGACGCCATCATATCCCCATCCGTACTCACCAGCAAAAGCTGCAATGGGCATGAGTTCAACGTGGCTGATGCCAAGCTCGCGGAGGTAATCCAGTTTCTCGATGGCTGAATCCAACGTCCCCGCAGGCGTGAACGTTCCGACATGCAGTTCGTAGATCACAGCGCTCGCAAGTGGCAAAGCCTGGAAATGCTGATCGGTCCAACGAAATGCTGCCTGATCGTAAATGCGGGAGCGCTCGTGCACTCCATTAGGCTGCCACCGTGATCTTGGGTCGGGATAAACAGTTTGATCATTGTCGATCTGAAATCCGTAATCGGAACCCGGCCCTGCGGAATCGACCTGAACACGCCACCAGCCGTCGTCAGGGCCATGCAATGGAGACTTGTCAGTACCCACCATGACAGACATCGATTTCGCCCGCGGAGCCCAGACTTCGAAACGATGCATCGCTCAACCCTCTTCCTTTATGAGCAGGGCGACTGGAAAGCGTCTTAGCACGGTATGTACGGGAACGCGGCCTCCCGATAGAACGTCGCCGGTGAACACGTTTTTCCAACGCGTCGCCGGCAGGTCGACCGTTGTGCCTGACCAGCTTTCACCAAGCTTCAGAGTCCATCGAGGCGCGATGACGGCGACTGAACCTGCCCGGAGATAGCCGATGCAATAGTCTGCCTTCCGCCCCTCGATCGCAAGCGGCGTGTAATCAACCCTCGATGCAAACCACTGGGAGTTGCGTCTTCTCAGGTTCAAAGCATTGAAGAGTACCCAAAGCTTGGGCAGGCCCGTATCTATTCTTTTGAATATTTCTTCGGGTGCGATTCCCCCCTCAAGTTCAGCAAGCAGCGACATCCTAGTAGCGTAGTCGACTGGCCTGCGATTGTCCGGGTCGACCAGATGGAGGTCCCACAACTCACCTCCCTGGTACGTGTCGGGTATGCCCGGTGCGGTGCATTTGATCAGCGTTTGAGACAGGCTGTTAATTCGTCCCGCGGTCACAAGCCGACTGACGAAATCCTCTAATGCTTTGATGAATGCTGCGCTCTTGTACAGGCTCTCGATAAAACTCCTGAGAGCATCTTCGAACTCCTTGTTCGGTAGTGTCCAGCTTGTCTGCTGTTTAGCCTCCCGCACTGCCTTCTCCATGTAGGCAGCGAGACGATCGTATGCAATCGGCCATGCCCCAAGCATGGTTTGGTACAGCAGGTACTCGGTGTTGCGATCCGGCAGCCCGTTGCTTTTGAACGCAGCATTGCCGCCTGACCATTTGCGGAGGAATGCTCGCCATTGAGTTGAAACCTCAGTGAGGACCGCGAGTCGTGCGCGCACATCGTCAGATCGTTTGGCGTCGTGAGTCGAGAGCGTCGTCATCGTTAGGGGATGGGAGTCCTGCATCTTGGTGCAGTAATTGTGAAATTCTTCCGATGTGACAGCGCGTCGGTCCGGCGCTCCACCAACTTCGTTCAGGCTAACCAGGCGGTTATAGCAATAGAAAGCCGTGTCTTCGACGCCCTTTGCCATTACCGGCGAAGTGAATTGCTGAAAACGGTAAACGAACTCCGTCTCGAGCGCTCCGTTCGCATGCAGCGAGAGAACATCGCCGATAAAGTCAAAGAGACCGGAATCAAGGTCGGTTCGGCTGGCCTTGGCTCGCTCGACAGCGTCTGAGATTTCACGGCGATCCTCATCGCTAATCTCGTCTCGATCAGGAACAACGTAGGTTCGATATACCCTGAAGCTCGCGGCTACTTCACGAATGGCTCTCCGAATCTCCGCACGCGTGTAATCGCGACGATCGCGGTTGTTCTCGCATATCTCAACGAAAAGACTGGCGAGACGATTCACATCACTGCCGAGCACATCCTGCTCAACACTCAACTTCTTTTCGTGAGCCATGGACTCAAACTCGGTTGAATCCTTCGTGAATTCACGATAGGTCTGGGTGATTTCCTCCAGGCCGGGCGGATAGATTAGCCAGCTGTTGCACACGTTCAGGAAGTCGTAACCGGTGGTACCCTCGATCGGCCAGTTATCGCGCAGGAATTCTCCCGGCTCCAGGATTTTCTCGCCGATGATCCAAGCGCCAGGAGCGCGCTGCCGAAGACGGCTGAAGTATTGAAGCGGATCGCGCAAGCCGTCAGGATGATCGACGCGGACGCCATCGAGCACTCCATCGCGAAGCCATTCGAGAACGCGTCTGTGGGTCGCAGTGAAGACGTGCTCCCTCTCGACGCGCAGGCCGATCAGCGAGTTCACGTCGAAGAACCGACGATAGCCAAGTTCCTGATCAGCGGTACGCCAGTAGGCTAAACGATACTGCTGCAGATTGAGCAACTCGTCGAGAGCGTCTGGGTCTGAATTCAGGTCACGAACGGCGGCGTCGATGGCTTGGGATGCATCCGGATGCTCCTCGCAGAATCTCTGCAGAAGACCGAAGATCACCTCCTTGTCGCGATGTCGTGAAAGGATACCCTCCGCGTCAGGATCTTCGGGCGTGGGCAAGCGGGCAAGGCTGTCGGCAAGAAAACTGAGTGTGGGGCTGCCCATGTAGCGCGTTGCGCGCTCGAGGATAAGCGGGAGAGAACGAGGTGCAAGCGGATAAAGATGATCGGCGTAGCGGATGCAAAGCAATCCATTATCGCGATCGATCTGGATTTGCCCCGCGGCCAGCGACCGGCCATATTGATCACCGAGGACCGGGATTAATATCTTGTTCTGAAGCCGTACCTCGGCCGAATGCCAGTCAATATCGAACCAGGTGGCGAAGCGGCTTGATGGCCCGTTTTCGAGTACGTCCCACCAGTTTCGGTTGCCGAGTCCGATCGCCATGTGGTTCGGAACAATGTCGAGTACCTGGCCAAGCCTGAGGTTCGCAAGCCGCGAACAAAAACGCTGGTGTCCCGATTCTCCACCAAGTTCTTCATTGACGCGCTCATGATTGATTACGTCGTAGCCGTGCATGCTGCCGGGCGCAGCCTGGAGATAGGGCGAGCAGTAGACGTGTGAGATTCCGAGCCGCATGAGATATTCGGCGATGTTCGAGGCATCATCGAAGGTGAAATTCTCGTGCAACTGCAGGCGGTAGGTCGAGGTGGGTACGCGCGGCATATCTCGTCGCAGCAAACTTGCTATCCAGAAGGAGACAACTTAACTGTAAGACTATTAGATGCTCGCAGATGAATGGAGGATGTCTGCTTACAATCGGGCGTCTTAGATCAGCACCACGGCGAGGATGGCAAACAGCAGCGAGATGGGCATGACGATCATACCGATCTTAAAAAACTGCCATGCGCTGACATGAAGCCCTTCGCGCCGGATCGAGATGAGCCAGAGAATCGTCGCGAGTGAACCGGTGATCGACAGATTGGGACCAAGGTCAATTGCGATCAAAACCACCCTTGCGAGCATCGGCTGCAGCGTCATTGAGCGCAGGGTCGCTCCCGTAATCAGTCCCAGAGGGAGGTTGTTGCAAACGTCAGTGCCGAACGCGATCGCCGCGCCCAGTCCAAGCGCAGCTTCCGTATGGGGTAGTTGCAGGACGCGCTCAAACGAACCGCGAAGAGCCTCGAGAGCCCCGGCACTTTTCACTGCCTCGACAATCACAAAAAGTGAAGCAACAAGTGGCAGTATTCCCCAGCTGATTTCACGAACCAGGCGAATCGGATTCGTGCGGCTCTGCACAACCGCAAAAATGGTGACCACGATTGCAGCGAGACAGGTCGGCAACCCGAGGTCGATTTTAAGGGCGGAAACCACCAGCAGAACCACTGCAACCGCAATAATTCCGAAGAGGGTAATTTTGCCTGATCGGGAAAGGTGAACATCGGCCGACGATCGCTTACACGACTCCATCAATTGTTTTCGGCTGATCCAGCGCAGCAGCAGATAGGTGATGACAATGGCAATGAGCGATGGAACTGCAAACATTTTCAGCCACTCTACGAGCGGCGGCATCGTGGAATTGAAGACCACCAGGTTCGCGGGATTGGAGATTGGTAGAACAAAACTCGCAGCATTGGCAACAAACGCGCACGATAGCAAATACGGCAGGGGTTCGGCCTTCGCGCGCTTTACCGCCGCCAGAACCGCCGGAGTAAGGACAACCGCGGTGGCATCGTTGGACATGAAAACAGTTACGACTGTGCCCACTGCATAGATCAGGGTGAATAATCGATGCTCAGACCGATTCGCCCATTTGACGGCGACGTTCGCCAGCCAGCTAAACACCCCGTTCGCCTTGCCCAGTTCAGACAACAGCATCATCCCGGTGAGGAAAAGATATACATCCAAACCTTCGGCCACAGCCTTGAACGCAACGTTCAACGATATGAGGCGAAGAACGCAAAGCAGAATGGCGCCTGCCGCGGTCCAAACAACCTCAGGTGTTTTGAAGGGCCGAAATAACATCAGCAGGATGCTCAATGCTGAAATTGTCCAGATGAGAAGATGCGCCATGGTGGTTTCGGTCTAGTCCTCAGGTAAAGAGCATGTACGCAGGCGCAGGCGCCTGTCCCAACGTTGAAATGCAAGATGGGTTCGCAATGCCTAGATCAGTTTCGCATGTACGCCGGCGCGGGCGTCGCTGATCGAATTGCAGGTGGCGTGATCCGTTATTCGAATAGGAGGCCTTCTGCGGAGTCAAGGATGGGATCGCGAAAATTCGACAGGCCGACTCCGACCAGGCGGTATCTTTGGCTCTGGGAAAGGAGCACGTTATCGCGCAACGCGAGAGCAATTCGCGTGAGTTCTTCGCAGGAGCCGAGCCGTGCGTTCGGCGTATGGCTCCTGGTGAGGATGCTGAACTCCGCCGTCTTGAGTTTGAGCACAATGGTACGCGGAATTCTGGATTCCTTGCGCGAGGCCAGCCACACTTTCTCGGCGAGGCGGCGAATCATCGATTCCGTTTCATTGAGCAAAACGTCTGATTCGAAAGTATCCTCGGCCGAAATGGATTGCGTAGGGCGGTTCGGTTCGACCGGATTGTTATCGATGCCGTTCGCGAGTTCGTACAGGCGGACACCATAGCGGCCGAAGTGTTTCTGAAGATCGGCAATATCGAGGGTCCGAATCTCGCCAACTTTATGAACGCCAAGACCTGCGAGCCTTCTTGCGGTCACCTTGCCAACTCCAGGCAAACGCTCGATGGGTAGCGCGGTCAGGAAATCGACGGCTTCATACGGCTTGATAACGAAGAGCCCATCCGGCTTGCGCCAATCCGACGCAATCTTGGCGAGGAATTTGTTTGGGGCAACTCCGGCCGACGCGTTCAGATTGAGTTCCTGTTTAATTTGCTGGCGGATTTCGCGCGCAGCCTGCGTTGCACTGGGAACGCCGCGCTTGTTTTCGGTTACATCCAGGTATGCCTCGTCGAGCGATAGCGGTTCGACGAGATCGGTATAGCGAAGAAAGATCTCGCGGACACTCTTGGAGGCGGCGCGATAACGGGAAAAGTCGGGCGGAATGAAAACGGCTTGCGGGCACAACCGCTCGGCCTGCACATAGGGCATGGCTGAGCGAACTCCGAATTTTCGTGCTTCATATGAGGCGGCACACACAACAGAGCGCCTCCCCTGCCACGCGACAACGACCGGCCGGCCGCGAAGTTGAGGATCGTCGCGCTGTTCGACCGATGCATAGAACGCATCCATGTCCACGTGAATGATCTTGCGCGTGATTGGCTGATCGATATTCACCGCTTGAGCGCCACGTCGATATCATTTCACGCAAGGCGCAAAGGCTCAAACGGGCTCACTCTCCAGCCGCGTGGCGATCGATTACATAAAGCACAACGTGATAGATGTGCACCTGGTGCGGATCCATCTGGAGTTGGCGCCCCTGATTGTTCTGGTCTCCATTCAGGCGCCGAAGCGTAATCCACGCGCCATTCACGCGGCTTACTTCTTCGATACTTGCGATCCCGCTTAGCTTGTTATCCGTGTCGGGATCCCGTAGGAACGAAACCGTAAGTCCACTCCCTGCGACATAGAACTCATTCGGCTTCGATTCGATCACAAGCATTGCTCCATCATCGGTCGCCAACGTCCTTGCCGGCCACGTGCGCGAAAGCGAAGCTTCGAACAGATACTCGCCGAGTGCGATGGTTCGCGTGGGGCGCGGACTATCACGATGAAGTACCAGGGCGCGCACCTTTGCAGAAGCCTGGCTGCTTAGCAGCATGTCGCTTAGTTGATCCAGCACATCGTAGACGCTGGAAATGTCGGGACGGGAGGAAGCGTCACTCGGTGCCGATTGAACATTGTCGATCCCGAACGGAGAAAATCCGAAAGCACCGGCCTCTCCGTAGGCATAGAACGCATTGTAGGGGGCCGCATCCATGCGCGCTTCAGGAACGAAGACCGCGTTGCCCGGAAATCTATACCGGTCGATCCAATACTCGAAATTCGGCCAGTAAATATCGGGCGAGTAGAAATCGACCGATGGGGCGGTAACGCGATAAACCTCGAGGTAGTAGGGATGCGGACCGCCGCTGGGGTATTCTCCGGCACGTTCGCCGGGCGCAGGAAGCTGGCAGTTGACATACATCGGCAGCGGATACGCTCGTTTGCCGGCAGCAACGACTGCTTCGATGTAGCGAGCATAGTTCCAAGCCATGAAGACTTCGTCGGCGTTGTCCCCAAAGACGCCTCGCCAAGTTTTACCGGCAGGATCGAAATGAGTCCTGAGCTCGGTCGAAAAGGAGTCGCGTTCTTTTTGAAGCTTCTCAACGAGTTCGGCGGGGACAGGTTCCTCGAAAATTCGGTTTGCTCCGGCGGATCGATCGCGACCGCGACCGAGATATCCAACTTCGTTCTCCACCTGCACCATGAGCACGGTGTGCTGGTCCTGATCGGTCTTCTGCAGGTGGCTCATGAGCGCGGCGAACGCCTTGCTATCTGCATTGCGGGTTTCCGCTCCCAGCGTGGAGAGTATCTCGAGTGGCTCGCCTTCCGCAGACTCCGCCCTCGGGAAACGTTTCGAATCCTGCTTTACCCATGCAGGCGCATAGCTGGAGACGCTGTTTTTCCAGCTTCCAAACCAGAGGAGCACAAGGTGCAGGTGCTGCTCGCGTGCCTCTACGATCCAATGATCGAGGATGCTGAAATCGAATGTCCCTTCAACCGGCTCGATTTGCTCCCACGCAACCGGCATCAACACCGTGTTCAAATGCATCTGCGCAAGACGAGGAAGGATTTCATCCGCCTGCGCCGCGGTGCTCGCGGATGAATTGCCCAGTTCTCCGCCGAGAATCAGGTACGGCTTGCCATCGACGATCAGTTGTCCGCCGCCCGCAGATTTTGCAATTCTCGGCATATCCGCCGCGTTCACAACAAGCGCACCGGCGATACATATCATCGCGAGAAACAGGAATTGGCCTCTACGTTTCAAACGCTCGCCTCCTCGTTTCTCATTTTGCATGCTCGAAGAGCGCAAGTGGAATGGCCTCGCCCATGGCTTTGTATCCAGCCGGGGAGGGATGCAGGTGGTCGCCGCAATCGAATGCGGGAAGAAGCTGGTCTGGATGCTGCGGATCGCGAACGACTGTGTCGAAATCGACGACGGCGTCGAAGTGACCTGCGGCCCTGATCCATTGATTGACTGCCTGGCGATCAGCCTCGCTTAGCGGACCCGGATGATAGTAGCCGGAACCCACATATGGAGTTATTGTCGCGCCGATGACGCGGAGACCATGCGCATGCGCCCTGGCAATAATCTGCTGGTACGCGGCAAGAACGCGCTGGACAACAGCCCCATGGTCGGCCGCGGGAACTTCGCCGTTGCGAGCAAGGCCGCCCAGGTCATTCACTCCCTCAAAGACAATGACACACTGAACACCGGCCGGTGCGAGCACATCGCGATCGAACCGAGCCAGCGCATTGGGTCCCAGACCGTCGGTCAACAAATGATTTCCGCCGATACCCTTGTTGGATACGCCGACGTCGCGGGTTGCCGGAGAAGCCTGCAGCCTGGCCGCGAGCACATCGGTCCAGCGGTCATTGCCGTTGGTTGTCGCGCCGTGTCCGTCTGTGATGGAATCGCCAAGCGCAACCACCGCAGCGGCGCCGGGTGCGGCCTGTACATCGATTTCAGACACCTGGTACCAGTGATCGACATGCTTGGCATCGGCGAGTGTGGCGGCGCTTACCATGTCGCCGTGTACATAGTATGAAGTCGCACGTGACCCCGGATGACCGGTCTCGCGAGTCGGCGGCGCTTGCAAATGGAAGCTGACCGCCAAATCAGAAAGAGGCGCTACGGGATAATTCAGCGGATCGGAGACGAGTTCGGCTCCGGGAGCGATTACGGCTTCCTCGCGTCCGGAAAAGGTCAGCGGGCGGTCGCTGGCAGGATCGATGGCGGACGGCGAAACAGGATGCGCAATGTGAACAGATGTGACGCGCAGCGTTTCGCCTCCAAAAGCATTGGAGAGGTGTAGGCGCAATGAAGGTCCACCGACGGAAAGGTGGAGAATCTGGCGAACGGTTGCGTCGGTCAGGTCTTCTGGAGGTAATGCGTTCTGTGGCTCGGGAAGCTGCTGCGACGCGCCCCAACTCGCAACCCAAATCGTCGGAGGAGAGGAAGGACGCGCTTGCGCCGAGGAGCAGGTCGCGCCGAAAAACGCTGCCAACCCGGCAAGGGTCAAGATTCTTCGTGCGAACCGCATGGACGAAGGTTTAATATGGACCCCCAACTAAATCGCTTTGCGAAAGCGATCAAAGCATATCATCCTGGAGCTTTGTGTGACCTCCGTTAAGCTAAGCGTGGCATTCATTTGCCTGGTCCTCATCTGTTTTCTTCTCACTGCTCGCTCCGTCACGGCGCAATCTGCGGCTCCGCCGCCGGTTACGTTCACCTCGGAACAGGATCACCAGAACATGATGGATCAGCTTGGGATCAAGGCTCTGAGACCGGGGCCGAGCGGCAATGAGAACGCTCCCAACCATGCGAACTACGACGAGTCAAAGGCGAATCCGTACCCTGATGTTCCCGACGCGCTGATCATGAACGACTCCAGGAAGGTAGCCTCTCAGGAGATGTGGTGGAAGCAGCGCCGGCCCGAGCTGCTCGAAATGTTTTCGAAGTACGTGTATGGCCGCGAGCCGCGTGATGTTCCCAAAGTGACGTGGACGGTGAAGACCGTCGATCACGAAATGGTTGGCTTCACTCCCGTGATCGCGAAAGATCTAGAAGGCGTGGTCGACAATTCGTCGTATCCGGCTATCAGCGTCCACATTCATATGATGGTTGTCTTGCCGGCTCGCGCCACGGCTCGGGTCCCGGTGCTGATGATGTTCGGGCGCGCGGCTTTTCCCAACCCCAATGAACCTGGCGAATTGGATCTCGACAAGATCAACACGGCCTGGAAGTCTGTGCTCATTGAGCAAGACCCATCGCTGAAGCCGGTGTTTGAGCAACATCCTGCGTGGCAGCCGGTCAAGGCAACGCCGTTTCAGTTTCCACAACTGAATGAAGACGGTGGGTTGCCCAACACGTGGCAACTGGTCGCAGCCGGATGGGGATTCGTCCTTTTCGATCCGGCCAGTGTGCAGGCCGACGATGGCGCCGGCATCACTCGCGGGGTTATCGGCCTGGTCAATAAAGGCCGACCGCGCAAGCCTGAGGACTGGGGCGCGCTGCGGGCATGGGCGTGGGGTGCGGGCCGTGGACTCGACTATCTTGAGACGGATCCGGCAGTCGATGCGAAACACGTCGGAATCGAAGGCGTCTCCCGTTACGGCAAGGCTGCCTTGGTAACGATGGCGTTTGATCAGCGGTTTGCCATGGTGCTGGTCGGCTCTTCCGGTAAGGGTGGCGCGACCCTTCTCCGACGCAACTTTGGAGAAGCTGTCGAGAGCCTGACCGGCGGCGAATATTACTGGATGGCCGGCAATTTCATGAAGTATGGCGCTTCCGATGCGACGTTCGGGAGCATGCATCCCGGCGATATTCCGGTCGATTCCAATGAGCTGATCGCGTTGTGCGCGCCGCGACTCACATTTATCAGTTACGGAATTCCCGCGAAAGGCGATGCAAAGTGGCTCGATCACGAAGGCAGCTGGATGGCGACGGTAGATGCGAGCAGGGTATTTGCTTTGCTGGGTGCGAAGGGCCTGCAAATTGTGGGAGATTATCGAACCGCGAAGATGCCACCGGTAAATACAGGGCTGCTCGACGGCCAGCTTGCATGGCGGCAGCATGATGGAGGCCATACCGACGCGCCGAATATGAAGTATTTTATCGAGTGGGCGGACAAGTTCATCGGACATGCGTCGCCGCAATAGCAGACCTGGCTGAATCGAATCCGAACCTGCCGGTTGATGTTCATCGTATGCTTCGCGCATCCGGCGGATTAAACGAAGTTCCCGCAGGCGTGATAATCTGCGAGTTTCCAGACAGTCGCGCAAGAAGGGAACCCAACTCCTGCGGCGGTGCCGCCCGGGAGCAGAATTGTGGTGGAACAGCATAGAACGGGAATCCGGCTTATCGATCTCACCGAAGTTCAGCGAGCCTCCAGTGAAATGGCTCGCAGAATCAACCGCGATATCGTGCTCGAACTGATTCGGGAGAACCAGCCGATTTCGCGAGCTGATTTGTCTCGCCGTTCCGGTCTTCAACGAAGCACTGTCTCGCAAATCGTTGAGCAACTGATACGCGAGCGCTGGGTACGCGAAGGTTCTGTAGTGATCTCCGCGCGTGGGCGCCGACCCACGATGTTGGGTCTGAACGAGGAACTCGGAGTCATTGCGATTGACATCCGGCCGGCGCAGGCGATCGTTGCCGTCGTGGATCTGAACGGCAGATTGCTTTCGCGGTCGCAGGTGCCGATCACCTCCGATCCTGCCGCATCGATTCGTCTCATCAATGAAGCGGCCAATCGAATGCGCGATGGGCTGCCCAGGTATTCGATCCAGGGGATAGGCGTCAGTCTTCCAGGACGCGTCGATCCTGCCATGCAACGCCTGATCTTTGCCCCAAATCTTCGCTGGCCCGACTTTGATCTGAAAGGCGCAATCGAGTCGAAGATGCGCCTTCCAGTAAAGATGGAAAATGCGGCAAATGCATGCCTGATCGCGGAACTCACCTTTGGCCGTCTCGATGGAATCCGGAACATCGTTCTGGTGACGATTTCGGAAGGCGTGGGCACAGGAATCTTTGCCAATGGGCACCTGATCACCGGCGATGGAGGGAGGGCCGGGGAATTCGGGCATGCTCCCATCGATCCGGATGGACCGCTCTGCTCCTGTGGCCGACGCGGGTGCTGGGAAGTGTTCGCATCGTGCCGCGCCGCGCTGCGCTACTATCGAGAGCTTCGACCAAAAGTTCGCGATATCACTTTCCATGACCTGTTGCTGATGGCCGAAGATGGCGATGCGGTTGCGGCGGCGGCGCTCGAGAAGCAGGCAAAAGAAATCGCGCGAGGCCTGGGACTGCTCATCGCGGGACTTGCCCCCAGCATGATCCTGGTTGCGGGTGAAATTACCGGGGCCTGGTCGCGCTTCGGCCCCATCATCGAGCGCGAAGCCGCTGGATTTAACGTCGCCGGCGCACCGCCAAGAATTCTCCCCGCCCATGAAGGCGAGATTGCCCGCCTGCGTGGTGCGGCTGCCCTGGTCTTCCAGCGCCACTGGCCGGATCGTGATGCGGCCGAACTGGCGATCGCACCTCTCATGAAGTCGCAGAGTCATTCCAAAGGCAATAATCCTCCAGCCAACCCTCGGGGAAGAAGCCGCAGCGAGCGGGGCGGAGAGTCCCGCCCGAAACGCCAAGCCCGATAAGCCACGAGTAAATCGATTCGCTTTGCTTGACAGCGTTCGCCCAACAGGCATATAGTTCGGCACGCGTACAAAACATGCGCCTCTCCCCTTTCATGCACCCGGCGCAGCAGAAGAACGCACCCAAATCTTCGTGATAGCCGTTCCCTGCCAAACCATTCTCTGGAGGTCACGTAATGTTTGTAAGGAAAACAAAATACGGCTTATTCGAGCTAGGCCCGGTGGTTTTAGCAGCGGCGCTGGCGGTAATCGCCGGTAGCCCCTCCCTGGTTAACGCCCAAGTGCTTTACGGCTCTCTCACCGGCACGGTGACGGATAGCAGCGGCGCGGCCGTAGCCGGCGCTGAGGCAACCGCGTCCGAGATCCAGACTGGTGTCCGCCAGACGGCGGTCTCTGACTCCGCCGGTATTTATCGATTCACGGCGCTATTGCCTGGTACCTACGCAGTGACCATCACAGCACAAGGCTTCGGAAAGCAGGAGACCTCGGGCGTGGTCGTAAACAGAAGCGAAATCGCCCGAGTGGACGCGCAACTCAAGGTAGCGACAACGACGCAAAGCGTCACCGTCACCACCGCGCCCCCGTTGCTCCAAACCGACAAGGCCGATGTGCATACCGACATTACCGCTCGGCAGCTGGAGAATCTGCCGATTATGGGTTCCGAGGGAGCAAACTTCCAGGGCCTGTTGCGAACAATCCCGGGGTCGGGGTTGACCGACGAAACCAACTCCCTCGCCGGCAATCCACAACGGGCGATCAACAGCAACATTAACGGGATGTCTGAGCAAGGAATCAACACCCGACTCGACGGCGTGCAGGACGCCTATCCCTGGTTGCCGGCAAACGTCGCCTATGTCCCACCGGCGGACGCCATTGAGACCGTGAACGTTACGACCAACTCCTATGACGCCGAACAAGGCATGGCGGGCGGCGCGGCTGTCAACGTGCAGATCAAGTCCGGCACCAACCGTTTCCACGGCAACGGCCACGAGTTCCATACGGACCAGAACTTCGTGGCGCGCAATTACTTCAACACCGACACCACGAATCCGGCATTCGCACATTTGAACCGGAACAACCAGAACCAGTTCGGCGGCGCTATCGGCGGACCGATCAAAAAGGACAAGCTGTTTTTCTTCGGCGATTACGAGCGCACGACGCAGCGGCAGAAAGCCGGACCGGATACGCGCACGCTGCCGACCACCGCAATGATGGGTGGGGACTTTACGAGTTTGCCGGGAAACCCGGTCATTTACGATCCGTCAACAGGCGACCAGCACGGGGGAAGCAAACAGCAGATTTCCTGCAATGGCGTGGCGAATATGATCTGCCCCGGACGGATTGATCCTGCCGCTGCAGCGATGATCGCGTTGCTGCAGCAAACGGTGAAGACCACTCCCGAAGTCGCAACAACCAATGATCTGGGCAATTGGACGGGCAGCGGAACAGCCCTGTTTAACCGCGACAACATGGACGCAAAGGTCACCTACATCCGCAACCAGAATTCCACCCTATGGGGCCGCTACAGTTTTTCGAAGACCCTGGTATTCGATCCACCCCTGCTAGGACCAGCCATTGGAGATGCCACCAACGGCGGGCAGCTCGGCAACGCTCCAGGCCTGGTTCAGAGCATCGGCATTGGCGCCAACCATGCATTCTCTCCTGCCCTGTTATTGGACTGGAACTTCGGTTTCACTCGCCAGCGGCTGGGGTCGACGTTTGATCTCGTCTCGCCAAACGGGCTCAATGATTTGAAGATCCCAGGAACCAATAACGTGGGAGCCACGGGTGACCCATCTCTGTATTACGGGCTTCCGGGGTTCATCTTCCCCACCGGCAATGCATCCCCGAGTACCACCAGCATCGTTAGCCCCGCGGGCGCAGCCCTGGGCAACGCCCAGCCTGCCAACCCTTTCCTGTTCCGCGACCAGCAGTTCGTTTCCGGCGCCAACCTGAGTTGGAACAAGGGCAGGCATTCCCTGCGCGGCGGCGTCGAATGGAATCATACCCAGATCAATCACTTCCAACCGCAGGGTGGAACGTACCAGGAGCCACGCGGCTCGTTTGAGTTCAACGGTTTCGTCACTTCTGCCCGGGGGTCCACACCGACGTGGTTCAATTCCTGGGCCGATTTTCTGCTCGGTCTGCCAAGCGGAACCGGAAAAGCAAGATCCCTCTTCAATCCCAATGCACTGCGCTGGTCTGTGTGGGCATGGTACTTACAGGATCACTGGCAGGTCACTCCCAAGCTGACGATTTCTGCTGGCGTTCGATGGGAGTACTATCCGTTCGGATACAGCGACAACGGCAAAGGACTTCGCGTTCTCGATCTGGCTACCGGCAACGTTCAGATCGGCGGCTACGGCAGCACTCCGGTGAATGACGGTATTGACACGGGAATCGGACAGTTTCTGCCGCGGGTTGGCTTCGCCTATCGCCTCAGACCGACGACCGTGATTCGCGCCGGCTATGGGATGAGCGCCGATCCATACACCTGGCATGTTCTCCGCAATGCCTATCCGTCCGTGCTTCTGGATACGAACAGCCCCGCGAATTCGGCGGATTATGTTCCCGCGGCAAGCCTGACGGGATTGAACGCCACCGGGTTGGGCGGCGGAAGCTATGCTGTTCCGACCGGCATCGTGCTGGCGCCACTCCCTGACTTGAGCAGCGGCTCGGTGCCGCTTCCAACGAACATCAGCACCACCACCATTCCAACGTCCTTCAACCGCGGATACATCCATTCCTACAATGGCGCGCTCGAACAGGAGATTGGAAACAACCTCACATACAACATCGGCTATGTCGGTACGTATGATCTTCGGCCGGTAATCAACATGAATGCAAACGCCTCGCTGCCCGGCGCCGGCTCAGCCGGCGGTATTCTGAGCCAAAGATACGGCGCCAACTACACCGGGACGATTAACGTGCTGAATCCTTATCTCCACAGCCGCTACGATGGGTTACAGACCCAGTTGAAATACCAGTTTGCCGGAGGCTCGAATATCACCGTTGGCTACACATGGTCGAAGGCGCTGGATTATGCGGAGAACGAAGATCTCGGCGGGCTTGCGTACCCTTATCCCGATCCGGCGATTATCAGAAAGAACTATGGACCGGCCAGTTTCGACCGGACCAGCAACTTCGAGTTCAGCGGTGTGATCGCGCTTCCCTTCGGGAAAGATGAGCCGTGGCTGAAGTCAGGCATCGGCGGTGAGATTTTCGGTGGCTGGCTCGTCAATCCGGTGGTCAGTGCCATGAGCGGTTTCCCGTTCACGGTCAGTGCGGGCGGCAGTCTGAATGCAAACGGTTCCGGGCAGACCGCCGATCTCATCAAACCCTTCAGAAAGCTCGGTGGCAAACCTCCCCGCACCGGCGTGAGCTGCGCGGTGGGCACGCCCTCCTGCTCATACTTCGACCCCAGTTCGTTCGCTGCGCCGGAGATCGATCCCAATAACCCCGCAACCGCTCATTACGGAAATACCAACCGCAATGAGTTCCGTGGACCGGGCTTCTTCAACATGAACCTGAGCGTCGTGCGTGATTTCAGAATAAGGGAATTTGCCACGCTGCAGGTGCGCGGCGACGCATTTGGTTTCACCAACACGCCCCATTTCAACAACCCCGGCACCTCGTGCCCATCCAGCGCAAACCCAGGGCAACCACACTCGTGCAACACGGGAAATAACAACTTCGGTGTCATTACCGGCGTCGTCCAACCAGGTGGCTTTTTCGGCCCCGATCCCGGCAGCCGGATCGTGTGGCTCGGGGCAGCAGTAACCTTCTAGAGACGCAAAGCCATCAGCTCGCCATCGCCAGGCCTCCTGATTTGAACTGGATGGCGAGCGCCAATGGTGGCTCGACGGATCCCTTCTGGCTTGGTCTCTCTTCTCCAGCTACGGCCCATAGCTCATGCAGTGTTTCTCGTATTGGAATTTGATCTGAGACTCTGCAAGAATAGGTGGGCGTGCTGGAGAAGAAATGAGACTGGCAGCTGCAATCGGCTTGGTATTGCTTGCGTGCTTTCTGGCTCCGCAGCCTCGACTCAAATGCCAGGTCACCGGAACGACCAAAGATGTGCAGTCCGTGTCTTCTCCCTACTCTGCCGAAGAGTCCGGCAAAGTATCTTCTTCGCTTTCGAGTCGAGAATCTGACCTGCGCAGCGCCTTGAACGCCAGTCCCAATTCTCCCGAAGTTGCATACGAGCTCGCTCTCGTTTTGCGGCAGGAGGGGAAGGCGCGCAAATCTCTCGACATGTATACGCGCGCCGCTGGCTATCGCAAACCGACAACGGAGGAATTGCGGTCCGTGGCGCTCGACTACGTCCTGCTGAACGACTACGACGACGCCATCCACTGGCTTGAGATCGCAATCCAGATGGATCCGAAAGACACGGGCGTTCTGTATTCTCTGGGCCGGTGTTATTACACAAAGAATCGGTTCCCGGATGCCGCCCGAATGTATGCCGAGGTCCTTGCCATTCAACCGCATGATCTGAAAGCGGAGGAGAATCTCGGCCTGGTGTACGACGCCACCAATGAACCGGCAAAAGCCGAAGCCGCCTTGCGCACTGCCGTCGGCTGGGCCGATGCAAATGGGAAAGACGAGTGGCCATTCCTCGATCTGGGAGGATTTCTGCTCGACCACAATCGTACGACGGAGGCAGTGGAACCTCTCCGGACAGCGACACGGATCAAACCAGAGTGCGCCGTGTGTCATGAGAAACTGGGTCGTGCATTGGTGGCCGAGCACGATTTAACCGGAGGTCTCGAGGCACTGCAAACCGCAACACGCCTTGAACCGGGCAATCCGCGAACACACTATGAATTGGGGCGTGCATTGCGCCAGGCCGGCCAAGTCGAAAAGGCAAAACAGGAACTCGCCATCAGCCAGAAACTCTATACGACCCACAGCCAGGAATAGTGTTCGCATTGGCATGCTGTGGAAGTTCTCTAGGGTTTTGGAGAATCTGCTGTTGCCAACGGTTTTGTCGATTCTGTCTGGGCCGGTTCTTCGATTACGATCTGCCGATCGACTTTCTGACTACTGAGAATCTGCTGGATTCCGCTAGGCCAGCGGATCTCAATCCGTTCGATCTCCGTCTCAGATCCAAGTCCGAAATGAAGCCGCGGATCGCTGGCCGAAAGATAGCCGCTCGACGTCGTCACCATTCCCCACTGGCTTCCTGACCGCGTTACGATTTTGACTCGGGCACCGATGCCGTCGCGATTGCTCTTGTGACCCGTGAGCTTGAGCGTGATCCAGTGATTTGTCGTTTCGGTCAGATTCAGCAGTACATGGGCAGGACCGCCGTTGGTCGACACGACAGCATCGATCCGCCCATCATTGTTAATGTCACCGATCGCCATGCCTCTACCCACCCACGCCTCGTGGAATATCTCGCTGGAGACTCCCGACACATCAACAAACTTCTTTCCGGTATTGCGTACCAGCATCATCGGTTCCCGGTAGTGAAGCTGCGGAAAGCTCTTCTCGATTGTGTCGAGGTCGTGGCCCTGTGCGATCAGCAGATCCTTCCATCCGTCATTGTCGTAATCGAGAAAACGGAGACTCCATCCCGAGTGAAGCATCGTCAGGGAGCCAAGGCCCGAGGAAAAGCTTGCATAATCGAATGTCCCGTCGCCCAGGTTGCGATAGAGGGCATAGCGCTGATTGGCAAGGTCGGTAATAACCGCGTCAGGCCAGCCATCGTTGTTATAGTCGGCGAAGTCGACACCCATACCCGCGAACGTTTTCCCCTCCGCATTCACGGCGATCCCGGTTTCCAGACCCACTTCTTCGAAAGTGCCATCGGGTTTCTGATGAAAGAGAAACTCGGGCATGGAATCGTTCGCTACGAAGAGGTCAATCCGGCCATCCTGATCGTAGTCGCCGATGGCGATCCCCAGCGCTTTTTCGGGCACATCCAGACCAAGCTTGTGGGCCACTTCAGTAAAGTGCCCATTGCCATCGTTGTGATAGACCAGCATTGTGATGGGTTGAAAGACATCGGGATGGCAGTATCCCCGATAGCCCTCGCGATGTTCGCCGCACCACAAGTCATCCCAATCCCACTTCACATAGCGATCGACCACGAGGTCCAGCAGGCCATCGTTGTCGAGATCAACCCAGGTGGCTGAACTCGACCAGCCACTTCCGCCAACACCGGCTTTGTCTGTGACATCGGTAAATGTACAGTTGCCGTTGTTGTGGTAAAGACGATTGCCTCCATAGCCGGTGACAAAGAGATCTTCATTGCCGTCGTTGTCGTAGTCGGCAACGGCGACGCCCATGCTGTACCCAACGCCGTGCAACCCCGCCTTCTCTGTAATGTCCTCGAAGGTCCCATCTGACTTTTGGTGATACATACGGTTCCAATACTCGGGGCCGGTCTTCTGAGGAATAAACCCCTTCGGGGTCGGATCTGTATACGGTGCGCCATTGGCGAAGAAGATGTCGAGCCGGCCATCGTTATCGCAATCGAACAATGCCACGCCGGAACCCATCGTCTCAATCAGGTACTTGCGGGAGGTGTGCGGCGCCTGGTGAAGGAATTTGATGCCGGTCTTCTCCGTGACATCCACAAAACGCCCAGGCACAAGCTTCTGGGAACTTGCGGAATCTGTTGCGCCGGACGGAGTGGATGGCTTTTGTGCGGCCGCACCGATGAGAGCGAGCGAGAGAATCAAGGCGGCACTGAACCGCCTGCCGATTGAATGTTGAAGCTTTTCCTGAGTCCGCATTCGCCTCGTCTGCCTGGCTTGGCCTGGCAACAGTGCCTGGCCTGATGGCGCTGTGCCTTTACCGAGTATCGCATCCTCGATATTCAGGCGCCGGGCTCGACGCTATCTTCCCGTCATGGAGCGGAACAGTTCGACTTCGCGTTGACGGTAAGGTGTGCCGTTCTCATAGAACACATCGTGGAACCAGACGGTCGGCGCAATCAGAACGTACGGCCGTTCCCACGAATCCCATGGCAAATATGTCTGGCTCCTGCCCTTTACCAGTCCCCAGTTGATCGCCCCAACGTGGTATTTCTTTGCCAGGGGCAGGATCGTATCGAATGTGCTGCCCGCGCCACGCGCCATATATTCAGTGCAGATGATGGGGCGATGGTATTGTTCGAGCTCATGAATTCTCTTCTCGAACTGCTCCGGCCACTCGTAGTTGTGGAAAGTGATGATGTCTGATTCCTGGAGCTGCACCCGTACCATTGGCGACATCGCTTCGGTTGACCAGTCGCCTACCCAAACTCCACTCGTCAAAGGTTGAGTCGGGTTTTCCTCCCTCGCCCAAGCGAAGACCTTCGGCAACAAGTTCAACACGAGGTCAACCTTGTTTGCCGGCTCCAGCTTTCCATAGGAGGAACCGTTGGTGTTGTCCGGTTCGTTCCAGATGTCCCACGACAGGACTCGCGGATCTTTGGCGAATGCGCCAACTACTCCTTGCACATACGCTTTAAGCCGCGGGTACTGCGTGGGATCCTCGAGAATCGCTCTGCCCGGAGCCTGCACCCAGCCTGAATTGTGTACGCCAGGAATCGGCGGTCGCTGCATGCCCTTCACCGGGTCCGGATCCCAACAGGAATCGAAAAGTACAAACATTGGTCGAATGTGGTGTTTGTCGGCGATAACGAGAAAACGGTCCATCCGATGCTGAAAGCCCGTTCGATCTTCTTCCCAGGCCAGGTTGTGCAGAAAGACGCGCATCGTATTCATGCCGAGCCCTTCGGCCCAGCCCAATTCGCGATCGATCTCCTTCTCATCGAAAGTCTCAGCCTGCCACATTTCCAATTCGTTGACTGCATCTGAAGGCACAAAATTGGCGCCTACGAGCCAGGGTTGCTGGGCGTACCACTGGTTTGACCGGTCCTCGGTCCATCTGTGAGTAGGCTCGGAACCGCCTGTGTTCATGCCCAGGAACAGGAGGCTCGCGACGGATACGAGAAAAAAACGCAAATAAACGTTCAAAAAATGGCGCTTCATTGGACACTTCCTTTCCGCTTCAATCCTGCAAAGGAGCTGCCTCTGTTCTGATTCAGCGGTGTCTTACCACAATGACGGTTATGCTCTCGTGCGGAAACACATGTTGCCATCCAGTCGGCGGAATTCTCTCAACGCCCTCAACAGGGACAACGCGATCGGGCGAATCCTCATTATTGCCGTCGGCCAGGGCGGAGGCGGAGAGCACATTCACGTTCGCCTCGTGAGCCGTATCAAACCCATGAAAATGGATATCGGCCGGAATGTCCGTCGTAACGCTTCGATTCACACAGAAGAGTGTCAACGACTTACCGTCAGCGCTTAGGCCCGCAGCCACATCGAGATAGGGCACTGAATCGATCTGAGGAAGCCGCCTCACTCCATGCTGTACCGAATAAAGGCCTGAGTTCGCCGTGGCCGCAATTGTTCTGGCGATATCAGCCGATGCATACATCTTGAATGCGTAGTAGGCGGGAGTGCCGAATACCTGGCTTCGTTTCTTCCAGATTCCGCCGAACTCCATGATTCCGGTCATATCGGAAATGGGAACGACATCGGCATTATGCAGAAGCATGTTCAGAAGTCCTGAGGTCTCGAGCGCGCCTCCTAAATTGAGGAAGCTCGGCGAATTGGTGCGCTCGCCGATAAACAGCCACTCCGTGAATGCAACATGCGCTTTGTCTTTGTAGCCGGGGGTGTCGTCGATCTGATTCTGCTCCTGTCGCACTCTTCGCCCCAGCTCGACCGGCAACGCCAGCGCGGCCTCCGTCACGAAATCATCCGGCGGTGATTTGAGTTCAACCTCACCTGTGCCAACCACAAAGTGCGTTGAAAGATAGTCGAACGTACCGGGTGGATTCGTAAGTTGGATGGCATTCCAACTCGTGAAGACCTCGGGATCTGCGCCTGTCCCAATCAGCCGGGCAGTTGGATCGGCCGACCGGACCGCCGTGCTGTAGGCCAGAGTTCGGGCTGCAAGCTGATCGCGCGTGGGATATCCAAGATTCCAGTTCCCCCACAGCTCGTTACCGAGTTCCCACAAGAGCCCTGAGTGCTTCGACCAATGCTCATCGACATACCTGGCCCACTCGGCCGCTTCCTCAGGCGTGCCGCTGCCCATATTGACTGCAAATTGGGGTTCGGCCCCGATCTCTTTACAGAACCTGAGGAACTCGTCGGTACCGAGCGTGTTGTACTCCGGGATGCCCCATGAGTTGTTGAGCATGCTCACGCGCTTGTCACGTGGCCCCACACCATCTTTCCAGTGATAGGAAGACGTGAAGTTCCCGCCAAATCGGACCAGTGGCGTATGCATCGCTTTCGCCATGGCTACCTCACCCGGATCGAGACCATCAATGGCATCGGCGGGCATCAGTGAAAACTGATCGAGATCAATGCGTCCGTCCCCTGCGACCTGCACCACGAAATCCGCCGGGTCAAGCCGGTGCAGCTTGCCTTCCGGAATGATTACCGAGAACGTGTACTTCTTCCACGATTCGTCGGAGACCGTGAACTGCTGGGAGGCGAGCGCCTCCGCCGCAGCACTCATGTGTAATTCAATCGTCAGGCCGGCATTTCCGCTCAGGTGCCGGGCGTAAAAACTGCCGACGTACTCGCGGGTGCGATGAATTGGCAGATATACCCGCTGCTTGATTCCGGTCGGTTCGCCCGGCACTCCGAAGACGCGAAGGGACTGCCATGAATTGGCGGCATCACCGTAGTGAATCTCGTAGCGGTTGCCCTGGCGTGGGTCGAGCGGCTCCCATGGCAAAGGGATCGCAACGTCGCTCGAGCGACGCAGTTCCGGTCTGTCGTGAAGCATCTCCGCAACACGGGCCGGACTCCACAGGCCAGCTTCAAAGCTCGGATTCTCAAGAATCTCTGCCCAAAGCCCGTTATAAGCTGCGTTGCCGATGGGTTCGAGAAACGTGCCGAAGATGGTGCGGGGCAGCGGATCGATCTCAACCTTTGCCGCATCCACATCGATGGTGGCAACTCTCGGAATCGGTTGGGTGACCGTGATCTGTCCGTGAACCGGCGTGGTAATCGCGACGCAGAGAATTGCGCCGACCAGTGCTGGAATTTGATTCGGCGCATTCATCGTATTCACTCCAATGGAAGTCATTTGTTTCCCGTGTCCCTTACTGCACATTGCTGTTCCCACTTCGCCTTTAGAACAGTGTCGAAACGTGCACATAGTGAAATGTCCCCGTAAACCCTGATCGGTTTCCTGCGTACAAGCAGATCCTGGCCGCGCTGCCCAGTTGATGGACCCAGGTCCCGCCGCGAACCCAGCTTGTACCGTTATTGCTGCTGTAGGCCGTGTATTGCTCCGTGCCGTTTACGTTTCTTTTCACGATCCGAAGCCAGACCGTGACCTGTGAGTTGATCGCGGCTGATCCAATATTCGTAGCCCCCCACGTTGGATAGCCGGCCGCCTGCGGCTTTTCGGCCTTGATGAATTCCACCTGGCGCGTGTCGTTGTTGTTGTAAAGATCGAGGCGGACAAAATCAGAGTCGTCGCCATAGATCATCAAGCCTGCTTGCGCGAAATCCGGGCCGACACCGCTGATCGGTAGATTCAGGTCCAGTTCCGTCTCCACCATGTAATCGCCGGCAGGAGCAGGCTCAGAAAGCAGCGGCACATTTGGCATGGAACTGACGGGATCGTAGGCCACCGAACTCACCTGGTAGCTGTTGTTCGCCAGGGTGTATGTCGGACCCGAGTGCAGAAATGTCCACTGCGGGCTTAATGTCGACTCGGTGAAATCATCTGATAGCTGCTGCGTGAAGACGTTCGGCGCATCGATCGTCGACATTTCCGGAACATAAGCATTCTTCATTCCTGGCTGGGCTGCGGGAACAGGCTGCGGCGCATTGGCGTCCGAAGCACCGAATCCGCCCCGTATCACCGGCCACCCGTTTACCCAGTCGATGGCATCGAGAAAACCCGGCCTGGCCGTGTAGCCGACATTTGCCGCGTAATAAGGGCTGGAAGAAAGAATGCCGTGGTACAGCAGATAGTCCTGACCGGCCTCGTCCGTGAAAACAACGTTGCCTCCAGGACCGATCACAGTATTACCGTTCATCTGGATCACGGGTGTTCCGCCCGGAGTTATCGCCGAGAGGGAGATCCCCGCGGAATCGACATAGGGACCCATGGGCGTGGATGATCGCCCCGCAAAGACTCCATACCCACTCAGAGGACCATTGCAGCAGTTCGTCGACGACGCAAACAGGTAGTAGTAGCCATCGTGAAACCACCAGTTGCCGCCTTCGTAGCGGTTATCTACGGCTACCGGTTGCTCGCTGGTTTTGTCTGAGGTGAGTCCATCAGCCGACAGCTTCCTCACATACAATCCGCCGGTGAAGCTGCCGAAGAGAATGTAGCGTTGGCCCGATGCATCCTGAATTTCATCGGGATCGATCGTAGACCGGTAGGCGCCGGAGCAGCAGTTGGTCGCCAGTTCCGGTTCCACCACGGGTGCGCCCGAGTCGACGAACGGGCCGCCCGGACTCGAACTCGTCCCCACGCCAATCGCGGAACCATTGCCAGGGAGTGCTGTCGCCGATGCCGCGTAATAAAGATGGTATTGCCCGTTGAAGTACTTGATGGCCGGGGCCCATAACGATGCACCACTCCCATTTGCCCATGACGGTAGTGCGGAGAAGGCATTTCCGTCATGTGTCCAGTTCACGAGGTCGGAAGAGTGAAAGATGTTGATGAAATGTGGATTTGGATCGCCGGCATAAAGTGCATCGCTGGTGCAATAGAGATACCAGGTGTTTACGCCGCTTTGCTGCTCCTTATATATGGCGGGATCCGCGCAGCTGACCGCAGTGACGTTTGACGAGACTTTAAGCTTGATTGGATTTGCGTAGGTCGCTCCGGATGGCATTGTGATCGTGATAGCGCCACTCTGCGAGGTCGAGGCCGTAAATGTTGTATCGCCCAGATATGTCGCGACGATGGTATTGACGCCGATGGGTAGCTTTGTCGAAGTGAAATTTGCAAACCCCGTTGGGTCAACTGCGGCCGTTCCAAGCGTGCTCGAGCCATCAACGAAGCTCACTGCTCCAGTAGGAATCGTCGGTGATGAACCAGTGGACACTATCTGCGCCGTAAGTTTAACCGGAAGACCCTGCAATGCGGTCGCAGCCGAGACCGTAAGCATCGTCGTGGTCAACACCAGAGGTTGCGACACGGTGACGCTCACTTTCGTTGAGGTCGAAGGCGAGTACGTAGGCGAGCCCGTAAAGCTGGCGCTGAACACGTGCGTCCCGACAGTAACGGACGCACTGGACCATGTGGCTTGGCCGGCACTATTCAGCGATGAAGTCGATAGTGTATTTGTTCCGTCGTAGAACGTAATCGACCCGCTGGAAACCGCGGCGCCGAGCGATTGCACTGTGCTGGTGATCGTGACCGTCGCACCGGCATTCACCGCACTGCTCGATACCGTCAGGACGGTGGTGGTTGGTGCCGTTGATGCGTGCGATACCCCGCCACCGCTTGAACATCCCGTAATGAGCCCCATACTCATCAGAATGAACGCCCCTGAGACGTACCCAAAACCACCTCGCGATTGAATTCTCCCCGTATGCATTTGTTCTCAACCCAGCCCTGCAGGTTCAACAGCGGATGAGAAAAACGCCCTGATCAATTCTTCCCTTTCGTGTCGGTTGTTGGCACGCTCGCCGATCCAAACCCTGAGGAGATTGCAGACAACACCTCGGGATTAAGCCGCGCATTTTGCGCCTTCAGACGCGTGTATTCGCGAATGGCATGGTTCGAGTCGTCAATCCGGCCCAGCTTTCGGTACACGCGCGAAAGCTCATACTCCACCCTGGGCGCCAGTTCCGGTTCAGGATGCATTGGACGCGCTTTTTCCAGCGCATCCAGCGCATCCTTGGTTTTTCCCAGGTCAAACTCGCCGAGACCGAGATAGAAATAGGTCGCAGGAAAATTCTTGTAGGTTGCAACCACCTTTTCGAGAAGCTGCAAGCCGTCTTCACTGCGATTTGTCTCGATGTCGATTTTGGCGAGGTTGTACATGGCCACCGGGTTGTTCGGACTGAGCTCCAGCTCCTTGCTGTATGCCTGTTGCGCCAGTTCGAGCTGACTCGATTTGCGGTACTCGCCGCCCAGCTCTTCGTACAAATCCGAGTTGTTAGGCATCTTCTTGATGGCTTCAAGAAACTCTGCAATGGCTTCTTTGTGCTGGCTCTGCCGCGAGTAAATCTGCCCCTGCACCCGGTGCACATGCCACGAATCGGGATCGATCACTGCCATGCGAGCATAGCTGGCAAACGCCACATCGTTGTGCGCCTTGCCGCGATACTCAAGGATGTTGAGATCATTGGGGACCAACTCGGCGGCGCGATCCAGAGGCTCGGTTGCCTTTTCGGGATGCCCATCCTGCAACTCGACCACTCCCATCCACATATATGCCTGGGCGTCTTTGGGATCGAGCTCCACCTCGTGTTTGAGCACAGCAATGCATTCATCCACGCGGTGCATCTGCGCATACGCAATCCCCAGGAACAAGTACGCACCCCCGGGCACCGGATTGTGTGTTGTGGCGCGTTGCAGCAGGTCCGCAGCCAGATCGGGCTTTCCGAGGCGCATTTCCGCCACACCCAACCCCATCAGCGCTTCCGGATTGTCCGGGGCTGCTTTCAGGGCCGCGGAGAAATGCCTTTCGGCCTCTGCAACATTTCCCGAGCGGATCGCGTCTGTTCCCATACGAAGCGATTCATTTACAGACGTGTCGGGCGGCGCTTGTCCGGAAGCTGTTCCTACGCTCAACGTAAGTCCCAGGATCATCAGCGCGTCGTATATTCTCATTCGGATCATCTCCGTGACTCACTCCGTCTCGAACAAAGAATACGTCGCGACTGACTTATTCAGAAAGCAGTTGTTCAGGCAATTCAGTCTTCATCAAAAAGGCGGGGATATAGGTAGACGCCCCTATATCCCCGATTGGAGGCCATACTTAGAACCTCATTCAGCTAGAACGTGAACCGTGCGGTCAGCTGAATGTTGCGCGGACCATTCACCGTATACGTCGGAAGGCCGAAGGAACCACTGTCGTAAGGCTGCAGGTCAGGTTGTCCGAAGGTATGTTGGTTGAAGGCGTTCAGAAACTCCGCCTTGAGGCTCAGAGTGTAGTTCTCGTAGAACTGGAACTTCTTCAAGAGACTCATGTCATTGTTGAAATAGGGTGGCAGTCGTATTTCGCTCGTCGTGCGTGGCAATCCGGTCGGGAACGAATACGGCTGATTGGGAGAGCCATTGCAATTCGAAAGTGTGGCACTCGTGCAATCGCGGTTGTAGTTGTTGTTCACGTCATAAAAGACGATGGGCTGTCCCGCCACAGTCGAACCGGAACTCGTTACATCCCCATACTCCAGGTTGAACATCGAGTTCGCATTTGGATCTACCGATTGACCCGGTGCCGGAACAAAGAAGGGATTGATGCTCTTCGCACCTTTCTTGTACACGGCGCTCTTGAGCGATACGCCCGGAACCCTGCTGAAGCGGATGCAGTTCTGGAATCCCGGAATACCGACCGCGCAGCCAAACGATAACGGCTGACCAGATTGCATGCGCTGCACAGTGCCGATCTCCCAGCCGCCTGCGATCTGCGACATTAAACCGTGGTTGAGATACGCCTTACCTTTACCGAACGGCAGCTCGTAAAGACCGCTGAAGACAAAGGTGTGACGCAAATCCAACCACGATACTGCCTTTTCAAGGTGCAGGTTTTCCACGTGCATATCCTGCACAACCCTCTGCCCGGTGTTAGGCAAAGCGCTGTCGGCGTCTGTGAAGGTCTTTGCCATGGTGTACGACGCCTGCATGGTCAAGCCCTGGTGATAGTGCCGCTGCACTGACGCCACGAGAGCATTGAAGCTCGACATGCCCACGTTCTCCAGGCAGCATCCCTGGTCGATAAAGTCGTATTGCGGGAACGGACGCAGCGCCTGCTGAAGCTGTGGATTGCCACCCCAGTTCTGGATGAATCCAGCAAATGGCAGCGACACGCCGGCAGTGTTGTTGATGAAGGGTTGATACAAAGCATCGCCCAACCCGAAATTCTGGGTCGACATGTTGTTGGGGTTGAGGAGATTGGAAGCAAGGTCCGTGGAATGGTTGCCGATATAGCCAACGGTCGCAATCAGATCTGTAGCGAGTTGCTGTTGAACCTGGAGGTTCCAGCTATAGACCGTTGCAGGTCGGCCAGCGTCCTTGGTGATGTACGAACCGGGAAGGAAACTTCCGTTGTAAATGCCGGGATCTTCGTTCGGCGGCGGCGAGAAGGCGGGCATGCCATTGTCGATCTCGAACGACGGATCAAAACCGTTGTGGCTGGGGAAGGCAGGATTGACTGTGTAACCGGTTGCCATTCCGCCGCCAAAGTCGTCGTACACCAACGGTCCGAAGATGATTCCAGATCCACCCCGGATAACCGTCTTCTGGTGCAGGAACTCCGGTGTCCATGCAAAGCCCACGCG
Source organism: Occallatibacter sp. (assembly GCA_036495975.1). Lineage (GTDB taxonomy): Bacteria > Acidobacteriota > Terriglobia > Terriglobales > Acidobacteriaceae > Telmatobacter. The sequence continues at coordinate 55,176 of DASXLY010000153.1, forward strand.
CGGGCCGAAATCCTTGTACCAGATATTTGCCCACCGTGTATTACAACCGTTGCATTTGTCTCCAAATACCAGCGCTCCGGGGATGTTCCACTCCGGATCGATGGCAGTTGGACTGAAATTGGAGGTGTCGTTTTTGGCCTCTTTGCGGGGCAGATCTACATCCCACCGCAGGCCAAGATTCAAGGTCAGGTTTGGAGTGACTCTGTAGTCATCCTGAGCGTAGATCCCATAGTAGCCAAACAGCCAGCGTGGTGCGTGGACGGTTACATTTGTGCCACCATTGTCTGCCTGGCCGAGGAAGAAGCTGGCCATTCCCAGTCCGCCACCAACACCGAGTTGTCCTGCCGTTTCGTTGGAGCTGAAGTTTATGTACTCGTTCCGGTTAACGATGTGGGAGAACTCCTGATAACGAAACTCTCCGCCGAACTTGAAGTTGTGGTGTCCATGGTTCCAGACGGTTGCGTCGTTGATCTGTATCGAGTTGTCGACTTCGTCGTCGTCATTGCCGGTATTGCCGAGATTTACATCGGCATCGCCGGTGCTGATCCCCGGGAAGTTCGGGCCCCCAGCGTTGCCAAGACCGACAAGCTGAGACCAGTTCTTACCGATATTCGCGGCCTGCGAGTAGTTCTTGCTGTTGCTGCGGCCGAAGCCGATAACAAAATAATTCAGCACATTTGGCTTGATCGTGTAATCAAGACCGGTGCGGAAGAAGTGAGTGGTAAAGTCCTGCCACCAGCCGACCGGGCTGACAGGCGAAGGCAATACGGGGAGATCGCCGGTGTACAGGGCGTTCTCACGGCTGCTGTAAGAAGCCCAGTACTTGAACGATGACCCGAAGTTCTGATCCACGCGGATGGTTTCGGTGGTATTTGTGATTGGTCTTGTCGCAACCACCGTGTAATTGCTGAAGACGTTGTTATTGGTGGGCTGAGGATAGTATGCGAAAAGCGCCTTGGCCACCGTACTCATGCGACCCGGGTCAATCTTGTTCCCCGAGAATGCTGTGCGGCACTCGTGGCCATTCACTGTCGTTGTCGTATTGGGATCGAAGATTTGCCCCTGGAATATCGTGCTGCCATCGCAGGCGTTCGTTCCCAATGGAATGTTCGTCAGCCGGTCTGAAAAATCACCGCTCTGTTCGGCCGCCGTCGGCACCGTGCTTGTTCTGGTTCCGCCAATTGTGTATTTGAGCTGTTCCAAGTTGAAGAAGAAGAAGGTCTTGTCGCGTCCGTTGTAGAGCTTCGGAATGCGCACAGGACCACCGAGATTCAGGCCATAATCATTTTTGTGGTCAGTCGGGCGCACCCAATTTGCCCGGCACTCCGGCGTGTCGCCTGCTCCCTGGCAATAAAACGTGCGCCACCCGTTGTTAAACCAGCTATTCGCATTGAGCCCTTGATCGCGGTAGATGTTGTAGACGGTGCCGTGAAAGTCATTTGTACCGCTCTTCGTAACAAAGTCTTCAATTCCGCCGGTTGTCCGCCCGAATTCTGCTGCCGGCAACGACGTAATGACTTTGAATTGGGAGATGGCTTCGACCGATGGCGCTTCCTCATCGTATGAGGATCCGTTTTCGCCACGCTCCTGGCTGATGCCATCGATCAGCACCTCGTTGCCGTAGTTCTGACCACCGCCCACCTTTGACAGGAACACGCCGTTCGAGTCCGCTACGCCCGGTCCAGTCGTCGCCGGCTGCAGGAAAACGAACGCTTCCTCCGCCCGCAACGCGCCCACGCCGCCGAGAGCGAGTGGCAGTTCCGTGATCTGTTTCTCTGAGATGACGCCGCCGACATCCGATGACTGGGTTTCAAGCGTAAGTCCCTCGCTGTTGACTGTCACTTGCTCGGAGACTGCACCCGGTTGCAGCGAGACGTTGATTGAGGCCACCGTCCCGATCTGAACCAGCACTCCCTTGGTCACGGATGTCTTGAATCCCTGGGCTGTAACCGTGATGACATAGCTGCCCAGGGAGACGTCCTCAAATCTGAAAACGCCGACCGACGTGGTAGTCGTGCTGTAGGTCGTGGCGGTGCTGGTATTGACAATAGTTGCTTTTGCGCCCCCGATCACTGCGCCTGTTGAATCTGTCACGGTACCGGCGAGCGTCCCGTGCACGGACTGTGCATTCAGAACAGTCCCGAGGAGCAGCATCGACAGAAATACACTGAAGTATTTCCACACCCGTGAGCACTTGCTCATTTTGCCTCCTAAACACTGGCATTCGAGTATCAGCTGTTTTGCCGAGTGCAAATCATGTTGCACGGGGCAACGCCACCCCAAGGCACAGCGAGGCCTTGCAGTCTCGAATTCGCACCAGCTTATGCGAAAAACACAGCAGAGTTCTTGGGCGTGTAAGCCTATTGACACTCGTGCTTATCAGGTATAGATTTGGTCGATTGTCGTTTAAGGCATGATTGGCGATCGCGAAATGACCAGGGCAGGATTCAGGGCGTCGATGCCATGATCCTCGGCCAAACCTGCGCCACGATTACATGTCTTCGGGGTTAAGAATCCCCCTGCTCAAGCAAAAAGTCACAGCTTCAGTGCGGTCTGCAACCTCCAACTTCGCCATCACGCTGTTGAGGTGATTCTTCACGGTGCTTGCCGAAATGCTGTAAACATTCGCGATTTCACGGTTGGTGAGCCCGCGCGCCAGGAGCTTGAGTACTTCAATTTCGCGCGTCGTCAACTGCTGGCGTAGCGCGCGATCGTCGAATTGCTTTCGGATCGCCGGGGCCAGCCAGCGAGTCCCGCCATGCACTGCCCGGATCGCCTGAACAAGCATCTCGCGTCCCACGTCCTTGAGGATGTAAGCGAGAGCTCCTGCCCGGAGAACCTGGAAGATTTCCTCTTCGGTTTGGTAACTGGTCAGCACCAGGATATGCGCATCCTTGAAGTCTCGCCGGATCGCACGCACTACATCGATGCCGCTCTTCTGGGGCATGCGCATATCCAGCAGCAGCACATCGGGGCGCAGTTCTCTGAACAACTCGACGGCATGATTTCCATCGGCCGCTTCGCCGATCACCTCAAATCCGGGCTCCGAACCAAGCAGGTTGCGAATGCCGATCCGGTATACGAGATGATCATCCGCAACCAGCACACGAATCGTCTTGATGCCCGTATTTGTTGTGAACGCACGAACCTTCCCCGGGATCGTCAAGCCATCTTTGCTCATGCCTCAGCCCTCACGCGCACCAACGTTCCCTCTGTTGCGGACTCAAGCTGAAAACTTGCATTGATCGCCGCACAACGCTCTCGCATCCCTACAATGCCGAAGTGGCCGTCTTCTGGTCCTGGAACACACTTCGGGTCAAACCCTCTTCCGTCATCCTCCACTTCGATCAGCACTCCGCTCTTCTGATAACAGACGCGAACCACAATCCTTGCCGCCTTTGCGTGGTGCACCGCATTCGAAAGTGCTTCCTGGACGATACGGAACAGATTGTTGACCATGGTATACGAAAGAACGGAAGCAACGCCGGTCACCTGTTGCTCGATCGTTGTATCACTGCCCGATCGCAATTGCTGAACACAGCGTGACACCAGCACGTCAAGCCGGTCATTCCGGGAGAGCGACCGCAGAATATCGATTGAAATATGGGATTCGTCGCGGCTGTGCCGAACCAATTGCAACGCCTCGTTCAGAAGCGCCGCCGCCCGGTCAGGATCTCGCTCAATCATCTGCTGCGCCGCTTCAAGCTGAAGCGTGATTCCCGCATATCCCTGCGCCAGCGTGTCATGGAGGTCGCGAGCAATACTCGCGCGTTCTTCTGCGACGGCGCGATAACGCGAATGCCGGACGTGGTAATAAGTCGTTACCCCGATGGAAACCAGCAAGATCGCCACTCCAGCCAGCATCAACAGGTGAGCTCGCGTCCACCAGGAAGGCGGTTCTACAAGCTCGATATCCTCCGGTGTCCGCAACAGAAGCGAGAAAGCGTCGCCGCGATCGGTGTTCAGGCCGTGATTGACGATCAGGATCCCGGTCAGGCGCAGAATTGCTCCAGGCTGTAGAGATTTTGCTGAGAGTTCTTCGTCGGGCGTATCGCTGGGCAGCACCGCCGAGAAATTCTGATGTCCTCCGCGCAGGTTCAGGCGAACACCGGTGAGTCCGGCCGGGGTAAAGTCCACAAGCTCGGCTACCGTCTGCACCAGGAACAACTCGTTTTCGCCATCAGCGGCTTGATCCGGCGTTACCGAAAGCGGCAGAGGCATGGAACCACCCCACAGCCTTCGCATCTGCGCATGCTGAATCTGCGGCTCTGGCTGCAACGTCATCAACCCGGTGACTTCCACCTCGTCGCCCAGCGAGATAGGCTCGGCCGCAACTGGTTTCACTTCGATTGCGCCGGTCCGGTCCTCGATCACAATCCGATGAGGACTCGAGGTAACGATGCCTCTCACCACAACTTGCGTCGGCGCCTCAGCAAAGCCAGCCGCCTGAATGGCCGACTCGATAGACTGCAACCTCGCGGGACTGCGCCGATCGGCCGTCGAAGCGAAGGCTGTCAAAGCGCCCGCGAACAAGAGCCAGAGGAGCAGCGCAAGCGCCGGAAAGCATCCTCTCATTGTCTGAAATCGCAGAGCCATTGGAATTGATGACAGAAACTCACTATACTCTTTGCGGCACATGCATAAGTTATCAAGAAGCGTACGAATCGGCGCGGTATTGTCCTCCGTCTGCGTGGTCCTTGCGGGCATTTTCTTGTTCACCTACCACATCAACTCCGAGCGGTCGAAGTCCAATAACCTGCGTAGCATGCATGGATGGCAGGCAATTAGTGGCCGTTGGAGTGAGAGCACCGGTATCTTCTCCAACTCGAATTACGGTCGCGGCGACATGCTGATCGCCCAGAACTCCCAGGCATCGAATTACAGCATCGCGGCGGATATCCGTTTCGATCTCCTGTTTCCCGAAACGCATTATGGCGACGCCGGGCTAGTTATTCGCACTACCGACCCCCAGCAGGGAGTCGACTCGTATCAGGGCTACTACGCGGGACTCAGGCCCGACGAACAGACCGTGGTGCTGGGCCGTGCCTCCTACGACTGGCATCAGCTTGCGGCTACCAAACTCGAGTCGCCCATCTCCGTTGGCTCGTGGAGTCGACTTGAGTTGTCCGCGCAGGGCTGCACGCTGACCGTCACAGTGACTCCGGAAGACCGAGGCCCGCCTACCCGTCTGCGGTACGAGGACAAGGACTGTATGGCCAGCGGAGTGGCGGGCCTGCGTTCGTTTTATGCCCAAGCCTCCTGGCGCAACGTGAAGATCGTGTCGCAGTAGCTTCGCTGCAACCGGAGAAGTCTCCGTCCTAAGCAGAACCCTTTCGCAGCAGAGCCACGGTTGGATCCGTGCCCATCGTATCCTTGTCGACAATCGTCACCGGAAGCTGCGTCGTGTAGACGCTGGCATCTGAGCCTGCGAGCGCAACCCGCATCGCCTGCATGGCGCGCACGCCCAGTTCAGTTGGATTACTCACGATCAGAGCATCGGTCCTGCCCACCCTCAGCCCCTCAATCTCGTTCATCTCATCGGATACGCCGATCAACAAAGGACGTTTGCGCGCCCGGTGGTCGAATGCGTAGGCAGCCGCATGGGTCGAAAACTCATCGGTTGTGAAGATCCCCTTGATTTCCGGATGCTCCGCCAGCAGATCCAGCACAGCCTGATGTCCTCGCGCCCAGTCTGACAGCCCGTATTTCACACTCACAAGCTTCACCCGCGGAGCCCGTGCGATTTCGTCGGCAAATGCCTTTTCGATCAACGAGCTCTCCTCCACGGTCGGGCTTACTCCAATGACGCCGACTTCGCCCTTGCCTCCTAGCAGGGAGATGAATTTCCTGGCCGCCAGCCGGCCGGCTTCCGCCTCGTTCCAGCCGATAAATGCCGCAAAATCCTTCTCCGGCAACGCAATGGGCGTGCCTACAATGACGACCGGGATATGCGCATGGATGGCCTTCTGCAGAACCGAAGTGAGAACCAGTTGATGAGCGGGCGAAACGATGATTCCCTGCACATGCTGTGCAATCGCGTTCTCCACCATCTGCGCCTGTTCCGTATAGTCGGTCACCGATTGTGGCGCAGCCAGTTCGGTCCGGAAGCCCGCCGCACGCGCGCTATCCCTGACCTCGTGATCGAATCGTTCCCAATACTCCAGACCGCCGGTTGGCGTAATCACCATGATCGTCGGCGTTTGACGATGCTTGCACGCAGTTGAGCAGCTGAGCATCATCGCAAGAAATGCGGCCTGAACGACTCTCTTCTTCACCCTGAACCTGCCGAGGCTTTTCATCATCCCGTGTTCCGGTTGCTCCCATTCATCTCGCGTAACCAACGAGCAATTCTATTGCAGCTCCGTCATTGTGTTCCCGTGGATGAGCTTTGTCTCCTGCTGATCGAGTTCTGTTGCCCGGGCGGCTTCGCGCTTAGACTCTTCGGTGCGGCCCAGCCGCGCCAGAACGAGCGCGTAGTAGTGGTGCGCTTTAGGATAGTCTGCCGCATACTCGGTCGCGCTCTTCAAATACTGTTCCGCAGTCGGATAATCCTTGGCACGAAAGGCAAGCACTCCCATCCCGGTCAGCGCTCCTCCATGATGGGGAGCCAAGGCGAGCGTTCTAGTGAACTCCTCTCGGGCCGCGTCGTCCTGATTTTGCTCCAGTGCAATCTCGCCGAGTTCATAGTACGACGCACTCTGGCGGGGCTGCAGCGCGATCGACTTGTCCAGCTCGTTTTTCGCCTCATCATCGCGCGACATCATATGCAAAAGGTGGCCGAGCCCGTAGTGTGCTGTTGGATCATCGGGTTTCGACTTGAGGTAGAGTCGGAGATTCACCTCGGCCTCGGGCATCTTCTGCTCATCAAGCTGCACGCGCGCCAACGCGTAGAGTACCTTCAGATTGTCCGGCACCAATTGGTGCGCCTTCGCGAGAGCTTCATCCGCATCTCGATAAATGCGCATCCGCTCTGCCTGCACACCAAAGTCCAGCAACAACTCCGGAGAATCCGGAACGAATTTCCGGGCCCGCATCAGGTAGAGCAACGCACTTCCATCGATTCCGGCCTTGCTGTCTGCCAGTGCGGCCGCCTCGGCGGCTTTCACCTCGCCCTCGCGTGCCTCCAGCGCAGTCCGATCCAGGCTCAGCGCCCTTTCAAATGATTTGAGCGCGTCATCGTTGAGCCCCAGCGCGAGTTCCACCTGGCCCAGTTTGATCAGGCCCTGCAGATTTCCTGGATCCTGCTGTACCAGGTCCATCAACAGCTCATTGGCCTTGTCAAGCCGATGCGACTTGACCAGGTCGTCAGCTTCCCGCAACCGATTTGCCGATTCCTGCCCGGGCGCGCAAGGCACACCGATCACCCCAGCCATCACCACGACTAACAGGATCGCCCTCATCGCTGCCCTCGCGAGACTTCGCTGTGCAGTATAACTGCGCAACGCCTTTCCGCACGAATGGCAATCGGGCGCCATGCCGACCACACTGATCTTGCGATTTCTCTGCTACTTGCATCCGGCTGCGCAAATCGAACCCGTTATTCCTTTCCCTTCCTCAATCGTGAAGATGCGATCAACCGCCGGAATTGCAATTTTCTCGATGGCGCCGCTCGGCCAATGAATTTCCACCGGGTCAACGCGGGTAGCATCGCCGAGGCCGAAGTGCACTCGCATATCGTTCGATGACAGATAACTTCCTCCACTCAATACGTCGCCCCGCTGTCGCATCTCTCCGGCTGTTACATAGATCGTTGCTCCGACTGCGTCTCGCGGGCTTTTCGGACCGCCAACAAGTTGAAGGCTGATCCAGTGATGATGATCTGGATTCACATTTCGCAGCAGGATCGGCGGACCATCCAGATTGTTGATCACGACATCGATTTTGCCGTCATTGAACAGATCGCCGAATGCAGCGCCCCGTCCTACCGAAACCCTTGCCAAACCCGTTCCTTCCACTGCCGGAACTAGCTCGAATCTTCCTTTGCCTAGGTTATGAAACAGCAATGATCGCTGCGCATAGCTCATGCCCCATCCCGGTTGCTTGTCGACATCGGGATAGACATGCCCATTCACGATCAGCAGATCCTTCCAGCCATCGTTATCGTAATCCAGAAATCCGTCGCCAAAACCAACGAACGGAATGGTTGTCTCCGCAATTCCCGATTGATAGCTCGCGTCCTCGAACCCCCCCGTTCCATCATTGCGGAACACCACATCGTAGTCGTCGGAAAAGTCCGTGTTCACCAGGTCGATCTGGCCGTTGTTCTCGTAGTCCCCGGCGGCAATTCCCATATTTGCAACTTCCCGCCCCGCCCCGTTGAACGCATACCCGCTCATGTAACTCGCATCTTCAAACGTGCCGTCACCCTTGTTGATGTATAGGTAATTCGGCGTCGAATCATTCGCTACCGCAAGGTCCGGCTTGCCGTCTCCGTTCACGTCCACAAACACGACGCCTAGTCCGTAATAGCCATTCGGATCGCTGACACCGGCCTTCACGCTCACATCGGAGAATGTGCCATCTCCATTGTTGTGGAAGAGATGATCGCCCGCTCCCTGCAATCCACGCGGCCCGCACATTACATCGACACCCCGATACTGGCACGAAGTCGCCTTCACCGTCGGCGCACCAGCCACCGGGGGATGTTTGAGGTCATAAACAATGTATCCGGCGACAAACAGATCGAGGCGCCCATCGCCGTCGTAGTCGCCAAAGGTCGCGCCTGTATAGTCGGTCGCGGTATCAAGCGAATTACTGGCGAGCGCCACGCCGGCTTTCTTAGCAACATCGGTGAATGTACCGTTGCCGTTGTTGTGATAGAGCCGATTTCCGCCCAGGCTCGTGACGTACAAATCTGGCCAGCCATCGTTGTCGTAATCTCCGACCGCGCAGCCCAGACCCCAGCGGTTATTGGCAACGCCCGCCTTCTCGGTGACGTCGGTAAACGTGCCGTCATGATTGTTGCGGAAGAGTGCGGCGTGCGGAGGGACAGCTTTGCCGGCCTGTGCGTCAAAGGTCGAACCATTTACGAGGTAGATGTCGAGCCAGCCATCGCGATCGTAGTCGAGCAAGCAGACGCCCGACCCCTTCGCCTCAATGATGATCTTCTTCTTTGGTGTGCCGGTCACGTTATGCCATTTCGCGATGCCGGATTTCTCTGCAATATCCTCAAAAACGACCGGACCCGTCTTCGCGAAGCCGCCCGCGGTAATGGGCCGGTTCTTGTCGTCGAATTGCCCCTGGTGCGCTGTTCCCGTTGCCATCCCAGGCTCCTGGGATTCACTCGCCGAGTGTGGCGATGGAACGGCAGTTTGGGCACTCAGGCCGATGTCGAAGACCAAAATGGCTACGGCCGCCAGAGTTCGATACCGCGAACTCACAAATGAATTAGGGCAGATCATTCGATGTTGCATCCCGTCCGGATTGATGGAGCGGATCGTTTCGAGACGATTGCGCATTTGATTTTTAAAGCCCGGTCCCCATCTGAAGAGTATTGTCTCTCTTTAAGGTAAGCGGGTTGGCGGAGCCTTGGGTCTCGAAGTTCAGTTGTATCCTTAGCCATGCTCTCGACCATCAAGGTTTGTGCGGCTGCAATCACGTTGGCGTTCTCCCTGGGAACCCTTGCGGAATCCGCTCCGCAGACGATTTGGCGCCTTGGCGTCTTCGATGGGTCGTCAGGCGAGTTTGTTGATAACGAACCACACCAGGCCGTCAGATTCGTGGTAGGCCAGGATCAGCCGGGCAAAAACTGGTATGCGTTCGCCCCGGCGGCATGGGCAGGCAAGCCAGTCGACCCGACGACCGCACCGCGAGAGATCATTTTCCCCATTGCGGACCAGCCGGCAAAGGCATATCGACTGCGCGCCTCGCTGCTGATCGAGCACTCCAGCGTTCCAGCCCTGCGCGTAACGATCAACGGCCGCACCGGTATGTTTTATCTCCATCCCAGGCTCGACTACAACATGGGCGATATGGTGGCCGCATTCTATCCCGCCTATTCACGGGCTGAAGTCGGAGTCGACTTTCCGGGAACATGGCTGAAGCCAGGTAAGAACAGCATCTCGTTGCAAGCCGTCGACAGCAGTGACAAATGTGTCCCGGATGCCGGCTTCAATTTCGACGCAGTTGAACTCGATCGCATTGAATCTCTCCCCGCGGAGATCAGCGCACAGGCAGAGCCAACAATCTTTTTCCAAAACCACAGCTCTTCTCTGAATGAACGCGTCGATGTTTTTGTGCGTCATCTTCAGCGACCTCGTTCCGGGCGGGCTCAGCTCATCATCGCGGGCCGGACATTCGCTAGTCCCTTGCACGCAGATCAAGACTTCGGTGAAGAACGCGTGAGCTTCGATGTCCCCGAGTTCACTGCCGGCGTGCATGCACGACTAATCGTCGAGATGAACGGACACGCCACGCATTTTGATCAGACACTGCAGCCACAGAAGAAATGGACCCTCCTCCTTGTGCCTCACGTCCACCTCGACGTGGGATACACCGACTATCAGGCGAAGGTCTCCGCCATTCAAAGCCGCATTCTTGATGAAGCGATCGATTTGGCCGCGCAACATCCCGCATTCCGCTTCAGCACCGACGGCGAATGGAATCTCGAGCAGTTTCTTCAGTCCCGCACACCAGATGAGCAGCAGCGAATTATCACTGCAATCAAAGAACAAAAAATCTATATCCCCGCGCAATCGAGCAACGTTCTCACCGGGTTTCCCACCGCGGAGACGCTCATTCGATCTCTCTATCCCAGTGCGGAGTTCAGCCGCACTTACGGTACGCCGTTCAATTACGCAAACATCACCGATGTTCCCTCTTATTCCTGGTCGTACGCTTCAATCCTGGCTGCCGCCGGGATCCCGTACTTCCTTGCCGGAAGCAACAATGATCGCGCTCCTGTCCTGCTGCAGGGTCATCTGAATGAGAACACTCCCTTCTGGTGGGAAGGCCCCGACGGCGGCAAAGTGCTGATGTGGTATTCGCGGCACTACATGCAGATGCAGTTTCTGTTTGGCCTGCCGCCGCTCACACAGACTGGTGAGGAAGTGTTGCCGCTGTTTCTTCAGATGTACGAGCACCCGACTTACCGGGCCAACGCAGCCATCATCTTCGGCACGCAGGTTGAAAACACCGATCTGTTTCCCCAGCAGGGCGAGCTTGCTGACCAATGGAACACGGTCTTCGCCTACCCGCACATCGCGTACTCCGGCTTCCACAATGCACTGGAGAAGATCGCAGCCCAGTTCGGCGATACCATTCCGACTGTCAGTGGCGATGGCGGCCCTTACTGGGAGGACGGCATCGGTTCGGATGCTCTCTACGCCGCCATCGAGCGCGAAAACGAGAGCCGCGCGCCCTCAGCTGAAAAACTCGCCACCATCAGCACCCTGGTGAATCGTCACCTGGCAATCAATCGCGATGAGTTGAATTCGATGTGGTCCAACATGGTGTTGATGGACGAGCACACCTGGGCATCCGGGAACAGCGTATCCGATCCGGACAGCGACCAGGCCGTCGAGCAGCTACGCGTGAAAGATTCGCGGGCAACCACGGCGGCAGGGCAGCGGGATGATCTTCTCCGCAGCAGCATGGCCGGTCTGGCTGACTCCATCGCTGCCGGCGTTGACAGCCTGATCGTCTTCAACACATTGAATTGGAAACGAGATGCAGAGGTCACGATCGACCTCGACAAGGGCATGGAGATTGCTGATCGCGCCTCGAAACAGGCCGTTCCTTACGTGGTTCTTCACGAGGGCCCGAACTTCCGCACAGTCGAATTCCGCGCCGCCGATGTTCCTCCGGTCGGCTACAAAGTTTACGAACTGAGAACTGCTCATTCCGAGCCGCCGCCCGCGCAGACGGCACGCTCGACGACGATAGAGAGCCCCTACTATCATGTCGAACTCGACCCATCCTCCGGAAGCATCCGCAGCATCTACGACAAACAGCTGGCGAAGGAACTGGTCGACACCAATAGCTCCTGGCGTTTCGGTCAATATGTGTACGTAAGTGGGGGCGACGAGGAACCAAACAGCGTCCTCCAGTACCGTGCAGTCTCTCCCAAGCCTGTGCTGCATCCACATCCGTCTCATGAGGGAAGGCTAATCTCGGTCGAACGAACTCCGTGGGGCTGGCGAGCGCAACTCGAATCATCCGCCGAAAACACCCCTCAGATCCACTCCGAAATTCGCGTCTACGAGAAGGAAAAGAAAATCGAACTTATCGAAGACATCGACAAAAAGTCCGAGTTGAAGAAGGAGGCTGTCTATTTTGCCTTCCCCTTCGCCATGGGTCATCCGCAATTCCAGTACGAAATCCAGAACGGAGTCGTAGACCCTGCAAAAGACATGTATCCCGGCGCCGGGCATGAATGGTTCTCGGTTCAGCACTGGGTTTCGGTTCAGCAGGACGGCCTGTCTGCAACGGTAATGCCGCTCGATGCGTCGCTGCTTACACTCGGCGATATTAACCGCGGTGACTGGCCGACCGAATTTGGCCAGCGTCCCGGAAACATCTTCTCCTACGTGATGAACAACTACTGGCACACCAACTACCGTGCCGCCCAGGGTGGACACTTTCACTTCCGCTATGTCATCACCAGCGCCGCACAAACCGACGCTCCCGAACTCAGCCGCATGGCGTGGGAAGAAATAACCCCGGCGGAAGTGGATCAGATTCGATCTCAGGACAAGGCACTCGACCTACCCCGCTCTCTCAATGGCGAAGCGAGCAGCTTTCTCACCATCGACGATCCCAATCTTCTCCTCGATACCTGGAAGCCCGCAGAAGACGGCAACGGAACCATTCTGCGGCTCATTGATCTGGGCGGGCAATCCCGCACCGTCACCATCAACGTACCTTTGATCTCAATTGAAAAGATCTCTCTGACTGATGCAGTCGAACGCGATCAGAAGCCAGTTGTCGCCGACAGCTCACACTCGTTCAAAATCGTCGTCAGGCCACACCAGATCATCACCATCCGATTGATCGGCGGATAAATTCAGACTGGATCAGTCATTCCCCGGTTTCGCTTGCCTTTGAGTGCTTTCGAGGTCCAGACCCGTTTGTCTTTGGGCGACTCCGGGCAAGGTGACAGGAAGCCGGCCGTGTATCGGGGTCTCCCCAAACAGAGCACTCACCAGGCTTTTCGCAGATCCAGGAGTGTTCGAAAAAGTGCACAGGTACGATTGGATGCCGGGAATTCCCAGGCCCACGTAAGGATTGCCGAAAGCTGCAACAATCGTTTTCTCGCCAGCGTTCGCGATGATGTCGGATAGCACTTGCATTGGCCCGATGTCGAGCCCCACGGATCCTCCTTCCTTTCCCTTGGTTGTGCGCCTTGGGCTGGGAATGGATTCGGCGACGACAATCACTCGATCAGCCTTCTTCACGGCGTCGAGAACGTTCGTGGAAACATACCCGGCATTGGAAATGTCGACGTGAAAGATCGTCGCGTCCGGCACTCGATTGCGAAGTTCGCTGACAAATGCCCGGCTACCGTCGCTCCCACGTGCAAGATCAGTGAAAACGACTGCGACGGTGCGTGCTTGATTTTTTGCAGTCGATACGCCGGCCTTCTGCATTCCCGCAGTCGACGACCCTTGCAGCGGAACAAGATGGGTTTTGTCCTCAACCAGGGTGATTGCCCGATCGGAGATTGTCTGAGCCGTTGCGAGGCTCTCAGGTGTCGCAACCGCCTCTGCAACAGAATCCATCTTCACGAAGCGGTCGCGATTCAGACCAACAGAAGCCTTTAAGCGAAGGATCTTCAACACGCTTTCATCGATTCGCTTTTCCGGAACCTTTCCCAGTTTCACCGCTTGCAGCAAGCCGTTATAGGCTCCATCCAGATCGCCGGGAATAATCACCATGTCGTTTCCGGCCAGTACGGCTTCGACAGCCTCCTGACCCGCAATGTCGGCTTCGCTTCCGGAGAAAGCTTGCTTCAACCCGTTCATGTCCAGCGCATCCGTGACCACCAGCCCGCGAAAGCCAAGCTGATCCTTCAGCAGCCCGGTGATGACGTGCGACGATATGCTGGCCGGGCGATTCGGATCGGGCTCAATCGATGGAACCGTAAGATGGCCAACCATCACAGAATCGACACCAGCCTTGATCGCGTTTCGGAACGGAATCAGCTCCAGGCTATTCAACCGATCAACGCTTGCGGTCACGCGCGCCAGCGCCAGATGAGAATCAGTGTCAGTATCGCCATGTCCAGGAAAATGCTTCACGGTCGTCAGCAGTCCCTCGCTGCGCGCGCCCTCAATGTACGCGTCGATCATTGCGCTTACCCGCGCTGGATCTTCGCCAAAAGATCGCGTGTTGATGATCGGATTCGCAGGATTTGAATTCACGTCGGCCACGGGAAACCAGTTCCACTGAATGCCTATTGCGCGCGATTCCAATGCCGATATTCTGCCGAAATTTCGCGCGAGTTCCGGGTCGCCCGCCGCGCCGAAAGCCATGGCCGCCGGAAAATCGGTCGCACCGGACAATCGCATGCCCAGGCCGCGCTCAAAATCCGCCGCAAATAGCAACGGGAACTTCGATTGCCTCTGCAGCGAATTCGTTAGAAATGCCGCCTCAAACGGCTGACTGCGAACCAGGCCCGTCTCATCGACAACCACGGTGACGCCGAATCCTCCCACGTGATACTTGTTCATCTCGTCGATCAATTGCAGGTAATCGGGACTCTGCACATTCAGGAATTGAACGTGCGCCCAAACCATGATCATCTGGCCGATCTTCTCTTCGATGGTCATCTTCCGCAGCGTCGATGCCGCCCAGTGTTCGCCCTTGTGATCGAGATGAACTGGATTTGCCGCCGGCATCAATAGCGGTTGCGCCGTGATCAACAAGATCAGCAGAACGGCATTCCGCAAGGTGACGCGCCGTGAGTTTCTATGGACCAGCATGTTAGCCCTCGATTGCTTTCCGTACATTTCCCTTTGCCTTGCGCAGACGCCGCGTTGCATCGCGCTTGTTCGCGCCTGCCATCAGCATGACGAGCGCAAGAGGAAGACTCATTCCGGCGGCCTCCAGCGTCTCGACAGCAGTTGGCCGATCGACGTGGGCTAGAAGCTGCACGATGACGATCCCGCGTTCGAACAGCTTCTTATTCTTCAGATGAAGGTTGACCATCAGGTTGCTGTACACATAACCCAGGCGCGCCATGGCCCCGGTCGACAGCATGTTGCAGATCATCTTTTGCGCGGTTCCGGCCTTCAGGCGAGACGATCCGGTCAATACTTCGGGGCCAACATCGACTTCAATTCCAATTTTGGCGGCCCTTCCGATTTCAGATTCCTTGTTGCATGCGATCCCGACCGTAATTGCACCTTTGCTTGCTGCGTATTCCATCGCGCTGATCGTGTACGGGGTGCGCCCGCTTGCTGCAAGTCCCACGACCACGTCAAGCTTGCCGGGCCTCTTCCTTGCCATGTCTCTTCGTCCCAGTTTGCCGGAGTCCTCGCTCGCCTCTGCGGCGTGAACCAGCGCGCGCTCTCCACCAGCGATCAGAAACTGAACAGCCCTTGGGCTGATGCCGAACGTGGGTGGACATTCGGAGGCATCCAACGCACCGATGCGACCGCTGGTTCCCGTTCCCACATAGATCAATCTGCCGCCCTTCGCCAGCGCATTCGTGATTGCATCCAGTGCCTGCGCGATCTGTGGCAATGCACGTTTAATTGCTCGTGGAATGATCGCATCTTCACGATTCATCACCTCCACGAGATCAAAGGCGTTCATCGCATCCAGATTCTCTGTGGCACGATTGCGACGCTCAGTTGTCAATTTTTGCAATTGCATATCTATTTCCTCAGAACGACGACATCCCGGTGCTCTCGAGGGAGCACCGCACTCGCGCCGTACCCAACCGTCATGGTCACGATGCCTCCCATGACTACATACCAGGTGAATGACACTCCGGTGCCCAACCACAGATAGAGGTTTACGGCAAAACCAGCGACCATACCCACGATTGCACCGCGTTCCGAAACCGTTTTGGTCAGGACACCAAGCAGAAACACTCCGAGCAACGATCCATACGCGACCGATGCAATTGAGAGCCCCGCTTCAATCACCTTGCCGCTTCGCCGTGCCAGAATTGCGAGTGCAAACAGCACGACAGCCCAGAACAGCGTAGCCATCCGCGAAAGATAGACGCGTCGCTCTTCACTTGATGCCGGACGAAAGCGCCCGTAGAAATCCACAATGACGGTGGACGATAGCGAGTTTAGAGCTGCACTCAGATTGCACATGGCGGCCGCCAGGATGGCGGAAATCAGCAGCCCGCTCATACCATGTGGCATTCGCGACACAATGAAAGTGGGATAGATAATATCTGTTCGAGCAAAGCCACTCGCGGGCGGAACGAACCGGTAATACACAAACAGCATTGCGCCAATCAACAGAAACAGCGAGAACTGAAAGAAAACGACGACTCCACTTGCAAGCAGAGCGGCCTTCGACTGTCTCTCCGACCTTGCCGACAAGAGACGCTGCACAATCAGTTGATCGGTTCCGTGGCTCGCGATGGTCAAAAATGTTCCGCCGATAATCCCCGACCAGAATGTATAGGTCGTGGTCATGCTCCATGACCAATCGAAGACGCGAAACTTCCCGGTTTCCAGAGCAACCGAGTGGACAGTGGGCCATCCACCGGGAATCGCGTGCAGAATCGTGAAGAACGCAACGATCGTGCCGGTCACGTAAATGGCGAGCTGCAGAACATCTGTCCAGATCACCGCCGCCATACCACCTTCAAACGTATAGGCAAGCGTCAGGATCGTGACCAATGCGATCGCGCAAAGATCGCGTTGAAGATCGCTCATCCCGGTCAGCAGGCTGCCTAGCGCCACCCGCACCACAATTGCCACTGCGAACACGCGAACACCTTCAGCCGCAGCCCTCGTGATAAGAAACATTCCTGCCGTCAGTGTGTGCAGCTTCTGACCAAATCGCCGCTCGATCAGTTCGTAGGCAGTTAGCATGTCGCCGCGAAAGTATTGTGGAATAAACAGAAAACTCACGATCACTCGCCCGACAAGGTAGCCGATGACCAGTTGCAGAAAGCGGAAATCCTTGTCGTATGCCAGCCCCGGCACGCCAATCACCGTCAGTGTGCTGGTCTCCGCAGCCACAATCGACAGCGCGATGGCCCACCACGGAATCTGCTTGTCGGCGAGAAAATAATCCTTTAGCGTGCGCCGGCGTTTCCTGAAGCGCAATCCGAAAAGGGTCACGCCGGCAAGGTAGGCTGCAACGATCCCCAGATCCAGCGGATTCAATCCCATCGGCAGGTTTCCTGAAACGGATACTGCTTCAGATTATCCATGGTCCCGTCGATGTTCGCATCGGACTGACCTCCGGCGTGCGAGCGCCCAGCAGAACCGCCTGCTCCGTTGCGAGGAGAGCAGGCGGTCTCTGTTGTGTGCAATTCGGCCTAGAAGGTGAACTTGCCCCCGAACTGCATGATGCGGGCATCACGATAACCCGTCACCTGCCCAAACAGGCCCGAGACATCGCTCGTGTTCACGCTCTGCACATTGGTGTGGTTAGTCGCATTCAGGGCCTCAGCGCGGAACTGGAAGTTTACGCGCTCCCAGATGCGGAAATTGCGGAAGACACCCAGATCCAGGCGTCCAAATCCGGGACCATTGATCGTTCCGCGGCGCGCGGTGCCGGGTACAGGACTCGCGGGATCCGGCGCTGCAAAGGCGCCCGTATAGAACCACGGACTCGCGGAAGATTCGAAGCGCTTGTTGTGGATCTTGAACCCGTGGCCGACGTTCGGGTCGCCGATCTGGTTGGGACGGAGACCCGCATTCGTGTTGCCGAGAACGCTCAGGCCGGCGTTGTCTGTTTCGTATCCACCGTTCACCTGGTTGTTGTAGACGCTGGCCGCACCCCCGGGGAGGTTGTACTGCACGAGGCTGCCACCGCTAGCCGAAACCGTGAGCGGCAGGCCCGACTGCGCCGAATAGATGCCGGAGATCTCCCATCCCCCCAGCAGGTGGCCCTTCAGCCCGCGCTGATCGCGGAAGAACGGCTCCTCCAGAACGCCATCCATGTTGAATAGCAACTTCCGATCCACCGCAGCGCGGCCGTAGTCGCCGTTAATGTTGTAGATGTTCTGAATAAAGCCCGAGTAATCAGCCTGCGCGTTGGTCAGATCGCGAGACCAGGTGAAGTTGGCGTCGATAAACGAATTGCCGTAAAAGCGCTTCGTCACCTTGGCCTGCAGCGAGTTGTAATTTGAGCTGAAGATATTGCGCAGCGCGTCGATCGCAAAGTAGCCAAGATATGGCTTGATCTGATTCAGCACGCGGTCGCATGTCGAACTCATAAACGCCGGCGCCGTGGAACCAGGAACATGGCAGGAACTGCTCGCCGTGAGCGGATTCACAACTCCCATCCATGACCCTGGAACCGGCTGGTTGATTTCCAACGCCCCCAGCAGGTGCGTACCGTGATCGCCAAAGAATCCGAGATCGAAGAACAGGCTCGGGGTGAACTGCTGCTGAAGATCCAACGAGTACTGCTGCACATACGGGGTCTTGTAGTCGGTCGGAACCGCCTGAATCCGCCCCGGAGTTGTCGAAAGCGCCGTGAGCGCGCCGCCGGTCGGACTATCGATGGATGCCTCGCTCACTGAGTAGGTGGCCACAGCCGGAGGATTGTTAAAGACCGTCGTCTCGTAATAGCTGACTTCGGCATCATCGAAACCCAGTCCATAACCGCCGCGGAGCGCCGTCCGGCCATCACCAAACACGTCAAGCGCGAAGCCGAAACGCGGAGCAAAATTAGTCTTCTGCGCTGAGCCGACTTTATTACCCCACGGCGAACTCTGGCTATTGTTAGCTCCCGATGGACCATTGAAGATCATCCCATTGATGTAATTGATGCCGGCGTAGTCCGCATTCCCATTGGGACTCGTCGATAGGCCCGCGCTGCTCCCTGTCTGGCTGCATGGGGAAGCAAAGCAAATCAAACCACTGCTGGCGATGGTTGGGGTCTTCGATGCATCGAACAGCGCCGGATCGAAGTTGCTCAGCAAACCCTTCGCATCCCAGGGCTGGCCGTAGTAGGCGTAGCGCACGCCCAGGTTGAGAGTGAGACGCGGCGTCGCCTTCCAGTTGTCCTGAACGAAGCCCTCGTACAAGGCTTCCTTCATGTCAGTAACCGGGTCCTTCGAGAGTTGGCTGAATCCACTGTTGGCATTGCCGATAAGGAAATTGGCGAATCCCTGTGCCTCGTTTGCACCGGAGTTGCTGTTCACCGGAACATTGGAATACCCGGCATCTGTCCCGAAAGAGAAGGCGCCCTGGGTGCCAGTCGTGTTGTTTTCAAGCTTCTGGTAATGGTTGTAAGAGAACCCGGCAATCAGCGTGTGCGTGTGGACAGTCTTGGTGATGTCGCCAAAGATCTGATGATTTGTGCCGTGGTCGGTATAGGCTACGCTACCGGCCAGGTTGGTCATACCGTTGATCGTAAGCGTCGGGATCAGTCCTACGGTATCCGCATACGGAAGTTGAGGCTGGATGTCCGGCGACTTGGAGGAGGCGAGGAATCCGGCAGGTGTGCTTACGATGTTGCCATTCGAGAATGCATATCCGAAATTCGCAACCAGCGTGGGACTGAAGACGTAAGTTCCGTGCGCCAGATGCTGCGTTCCTGGATTCACGACTGTGGCCGTGTTTGCTCCGGCAATAAATACCGTCGTGAACTGGCCCTGCGGCAGAACCTCGGGGAACGTATCGTGCATGTATCGGTAGAAGACGCTGAGCTTTTGCCCAAACTGCTGATCGACGCGGGCCACCGAGTCAAGATTGTTGAACGAGTCCTTGAAGTTGGTCAGAATCGTATGCGGATCCAGCCCGTGCGCAATGTTGTAATTCACGTCGGGAACGGGAACCCTGCTGAATACGTCCTTCATATACGCCTGCGCCAGGGGCGAAAGATTCGTGACCTGCGTCCCGGACGCCGTACAGGTGTTCACCTGGGTCGTGGGGTCGTTTGTGTATGCGGTGCAGACTGACACCGGTCCGGTTGTCCACACTCCACCGATCTTCTGGCCAGACTGGCTGAAATCACCGTTGCGCTCAGTATCCTGGGGCACAAGTGCCTGCGCCTGCGAAAGAGTCTGAATAATGCGCTGCCATTCCTCTGAGACGAAGAAGAAGGTCTTATCCCGACCGTTGTAGATTTTCGGCAGATATACCGGGCCGCCGAACGAAAAACCAAAAACGTTGTAATGATACGGCGCAATCTTCGCGCCCAGAAAGTCATTCGCGTAGCCATTGGCGTCGAAAGCATTGTTGCGGACGAACTCGTATGCGCTGCCGTGAAGCGAATTCGTGCCCGACTTCGTGACCACGTCCACCTGGCCGGAGGCATTACGTCCGAACTCCGCCGAATACTGACCGCGCAATGTCTTGAACTCTGCAATCGCATCCGGGCTGGGATAGGTGTACAGCGTGAGGTTTGCCCCGCGATCCAGGTTGTCGGCGCCGTCAATCGTCCAACTGTTTGAGGTGGTGCGTCCGCCATTGACCGAGAACGCCACGGTGCTCGATGCTCCGCTCAGGCCTGTCGGCCCACGAGTCAGATCGTCGGTAGCCCCACCAAAGGCGACTCCCGGCTGCAGGTTCATCAGAACTTCGTAGTTGCGCGTCAGCAGCGGCATCTGCTCAATCTGGACACTGTTAATCAAACCCTCTGAGGATGCACTCTCCAGGTTCAACTGCAGTTCTGATGCGTTTACCGATACCACGTCGCTCACGTTGCCCGGTGCCAGCGAACGGTTTACCGTCAGCGAATCCGCCGCATGAAGCCGGATCGCGGTCACGGTTTCGGTCTTGAACCCCTGATCAGATATTGTTACGGTGTAGGCGCCCAAGGGAAGCGAGCCCGCGGTAAAGAACCCCGCAGAATTCGTCTTCAGCACCCGGATAGTCTCGCCGCGGTCCGTGTTGGTCAATGTAACCGTGGCACCGACGATAACCGCGCCAGTCGAGTCGGTTACGGTGCCGCTAATGCTGCCCGATACGCTGCTCTGAGCGATCCCATCGATCGAAACAAACGCTGACGCAGCCGCAATCAACAGGACCCAAAGGCACTTGTAGGTGTTTGAAAGTCTCATTTTTGGCCTCCCTGAACGCAAGTTGGTGGCGCGGAATGGCAAAGATCACCCATCCCGTCGCCAAACGTCATTGATTCTTCTCAGCCCCTTCCACAAGTCGGCCGGTCTATGCCGGGAGGCGAAAAAGCGGCCGCTGGGCCGCGATCAGTGTGTTCGGCAAACAATAATCCACCGAACCTGGAGGTGAGACAACCTCTCTTAACAGCCAATGTCGGGCATTGCATCGAATGCCTTTGGGAACCTGAATTGTAGATGCCGGGGAAGTCATCTAGATGACTGAATGACGTCCACCGTATACATGTTCAGAACCGAAGTCAACAAAAAAACTGGTTTGGGTATTTAACGAGTTGAACACTCTTGAATTGCTTGACTGCCCACGAGTGTTGGTGTATCAGTGAGGCAAATGACCGGCGCACGACTTCAACAACCGCTACCGCTTCACCGCGGAAGCGGCCTTCCGCTCTATCAGCAGATCCAGAGGCGGCTGATGGCGCAGATCCAGTCAGGCATCTTCAAGCCATCCGAGCCATTGCCATCAATCCAGAGCATCGCTCTCCGGATGGGCGTGAGCCAGATGACGGTCCGCCAAGCCGTCAAGTCTCTTTGCGAACTGGGCGTGATTTATAGCCGCCAGGGCAAAGGAACCTATATCTCCGGAATCAAACTGGAAAAGGAATTTCGGCACGTACTCTCCTTTACTGAAGAAACCCGCGCGCACGGCGCAACACCACATTCAAGACTTGTTTCGTTCTCGGTTCAGAAGCCAACCCCCGAGACGCGCCAGGCCCTTGGCATGAGTGACAAGGAAAAAGTGTTCCGATTACATCGCGTGCGCTACGCCGATTCACTTCCCATCGGAATCGAATGCAGTTGTCTGGCTGTGCGCGTGTGCCCCGATCTATTGGAGACATTTGATCCGGATACTTCTCTTTACGAAAAGCTGGCCACCGACTACGGAATTCAACTCATGATCACCGAAGAGGTGATCGAGGTCGGCAAGGCCAACGCAGAAGAGGCGAAGTTGCTCCAGATACCCAGGCAGAGCCCGGTCTTTCTGTTCACCCGCGTGTCCTTCCGCGACAATGGCAAGCCCGTGGAACACGTCAAATCGACCTATCGCGGTGATCGTTACAAAATCGTCAATCGCCTCATGCGGACCAAACGCCAGATGCTCACCGCGCCAGTCGAGATGTGACCTGGGTCGGCCGCCGCCACGGAAGAGCCTGCCAGAGACGAACCATAGCAATTTGCAAACGCCACAAGAGGCGCGTCTTACCCGGTACGCCGCGGCTCGATTTGAACCCCGACCCAGTACGCGCTATACTAAATATACGACCGATTTGGTCGGATATTTACGGTTTACGAATGCAGGAGTTTGTTGCACAGGCGCTGTTCCTTGATAGATGCACGGCATAGCCATAAGGCCTCACGGAGATTGGAATGAGCTCGAGCACCGACACAATTCGCAACCTCACTAACCAAGACTACAAATGGGGTTTTGTCACAGATATTGAGAGCGAAAATATCCCTCGTGGACTGAACGAAGACGTCATTCGCCTCATCTCCGCCAAGAAACACGAACCGGAGTTCATGCTTCAGTGGAGACTGAAGGCCTACCGGCATTGGGCCTCACTTGAGAAGGCGGAAGCCGAACCAAAGTGGGCCAACATTCACTACGGTCCCATCGACTATCAGGACATCATCTACTATTCCGCGCCCAAGCAGAAGCCCAGCCTTAAGAGCCTCGATGAGCTCGATCCCGAGATCCTTCGAACTTATGAAAAACTCGGAATCCCGCTGGCCGAACAGCAACTCCTTGCCGGTGTTGCAGTCGACGCGGTGTTCGACAGCGTCTCGGTTGCCACCACCTTCAAGGAGAAGCTCGGCGAACTGGGAATTATCTTCTGTTCATTCTCTGAAGCGGTGGAGAAACATCCCGCGCTGATTCAGCAATATCTCGGCAGTGTTGTGCCGCACACCGACAATTTCTTCGCGGCCCTGAATGCAGCAGTATTCAGCGACGGATCGTTCGTCTACGTGCCCAAAGGGGTTCGCTGTCCAATGGAACTCTCGACCTACTTCCGCATCAACGCGGCCGAGACCGGCCAATTTGAACGCACGCTGATCATTGCTGATGAAGGCGCTTACGTAAGTTATCTCGAGGGCTGCACCGCGCCCATCCGCGACGAGAATCAGCTGCACGCTGCCGTGGTCGAGTTGGTGGCGCTGGACAATGCGCAAATCAAATACTCCACGGTGCAGAACTGGTATCCCGGTGACAAGCAGGGACGCGGTGGCATCTACAACTTCGTCACTAAGCGCGGCAAGTGCGCCGGAGTCAATTCGAAGATTTCATGGACACAGGTTGAAACCGGCTCGGCGATTAGCTGGAAATATCCCAGCTGCATCCTTCAGGGCGACAACTCGGTTGGCGAGTTCTACTCCGTGGCGCTGACCAACAATTACCAGCAGGCCGATACCGGCACAAAGATGATTCACCTGGGGAAAAACACGCGCAGCACGGTCGTCTCCAAGGGCATCTCTGCCGGCCACGGCCAGAATACGTATCGCGGAATGGTGAAGATCCAGCGTGGAGCCACGGGTGCCCGCAACTACACGCAATGCGATTCGCTCCTGATCGGCGACAAATGCGGAGCCCACACCTTTCCTTATATCGAGGTGAAGAATTCAAGCGCGCGGATGGAGCACGAAGCCTCTACATCCAAAATCGGCGAAGACCAGCTCTTTTATCTCCAGCAACGCGGGCTTAAAGCAGAAGAAGCGGTGTCGATGATCGTGAACGGCTTCTGCAAAGAGGTCTTCCGCGAACTGCCGATGGAGTTTGCAGTCGAGGCGCAGAAACTGCTCGGCATCAGCCTGGAGGGCAGCGTCGGCTAGTACCTTAGACTTTGCCACGATGAGGTGAGACATGAGTTTGCTCGAAATCAGAAACCTGCATGCCGAGGTTGGCGGCCACGAGATCCTGAAAGGCATCAACCTCGATGTCAATCCAGGTGAAGTGCACTCCATCATGGGGCCGAACGGCTCCGGGAAGAGCACCCTGGCACAGGTCCTTGCCCGGCGCGAGTCCTACAAGGTCACCGCCGGCACAATCATGCTCGACGGAAAAGATCTGCTTGCGATGAAGCCCGAAGAGGCCGCGTGCGAAGGCGTATTCATGGCCTTCCAGTATCCGGTTGAGATCCCCGGGATCAACAACGCCTATTTCCTTCGCAGCGCCCTGAATGCCATCCGCAAGTATCACGGCATCGACGAACTGGATGGAATGGACTTCATGCCGTTCTTCCGCGAAAAGCTCGCCCAGCTGGAAATGGACGAGAAGATGATGAACCGGTCCGTCAACGAGGGCTTTTCCGGCGGAGAGAAGAAACGCAACGAGATCCTGCAGATGGCCGTGCTCGAACCCAGGCTCGCAATCCTCGATGAAACCGATTCGGGTCTCGACATCGACGCGCTCAGAGTCGTTGCGCATGGAGTGAACGCCATGCGCTCCCCCGAGAGAGCCATGATCGTGGTGACGCACTATCAGCGCCTGCTCGACTACATTGTGCCCGATTTCGTTCATGTACTGGTGGATGGGAAGATTGTGCGCTCCGGTGGTCCTGAGCTTGCCCTCGAACTGGAATCGAAGGGTTACGGCTGGATCGAATCGGAAGCGCAACAGGTGGCTGGCGCGTCCGCCTGAAATGGAGCAGACATTGGTCGTCGCAGTGGATCAACTCGAAAGCTACCTTGCGGAGTTTACCGAATTCGCAAAGCAGGCCGCGGTGGATACGCCTCCATGGCTGCGCGATCTCCGCGATCGGGCGTTCTCGCGCTTCTGCGAAGTTGGATTTCCTACCACCCGGGATGAAGACTGGCGTTTTACGAATCTGTCGTCAATTGTGCGGACGCAATTCAAACTTGCAGATGGCGGCGCGATCCCGTCAAAGTCGGACCTCACGTCCTGGCAGTTTGAAAACTGTGCAGCGCGGCTGGTCTTTCTAAACGGGCAATTCGCTCCCGAACTCTCAACGCGGAATGAGATGCCCGAAAGCATAATCGCAACCGGTCTTCGCGATGCGATCGCGCACCACCCGGGCGCCGTCGCGCGTCACCTCGGTCGCTATCTCAATATCGAGCGCGACCCGTTTTGTGCCCTGAACACCGCATTCACAGCCGACGGCGCTTACATTCACGTACCAGCGAAAGCTGTGGTTCAGCGCCCAATCCACCTTCTTTTTGTTTCTACCTCCGGCGATGCCCCGGTGATGACCCATCCGCGCAACCTGATCGTGGTTGAAAAAGAAGCTCAGGTGTCGGTGGTTGAAGATTACGTATCCTTCGGCCCTGAGATTCCGACCCTATCCAACGCCGTGACCGAACTGGTCGCAGAAGAAAATAGCTCAGTCGCCCACACGCTTATTGAGCGCGAGCATCAGCAAACCTATAACATCTCCACCCTGCGAATTGAGCAAGGCCGCAGCGCCAATGTCGCTTCGCACTCGCTGCTTCTCGGCGGCGCGCTGGTTCGGAACAATGTGCATCCGGTCCTCGCGGGCGAAGGCGGAGAGTGCCTGATCAATGGACTTTTCGTTGGCAACGGTCGCCAGCACCTCGACAACTACATGCTCGTGGAACATGCGTCTCCGCACTGTGCAAGCAGGCAGTTCTACAACGGTATCCTCGACGGCCACTCGCACGGTGTGTTTCATGGCAGGATCATCGTCCATAAAGATGCACAGAAGACGGATGCCAAGCAGACCAATCGCAACCTGCTGCTGACCGACGACGCGCAAATCGACACCAAGCCGCAACTCGAGATCTACGCTGACGACGTGAAGTGCACCCATGGGGCGACTATTGGCCAGATCGAAGAGAATGCCCTGTTCTATCTCCGTTCCCGGGGTATCCCCGAGATTGAAGCGCGTCAGCTGTTGCTGGAGGCGTTTGCCGGCGAATGCCTCGATCGCATGCAGCCCGGTTCAGCCCGCGATCATGCACAAGCCCTGATCGAACAGTATCTGTCCAAAATCGCATTGACAGCACCGGCCAGAGAAACCGGTCACAACTCCCCAGAACGGAACTGGAAGGAGGTCGAATGAGCATCAACGCTGCGTTGCCGCATCCCCCCGGTGTCGTCGAATCCGGCTTTGACATCGAGCGAGTACGACACGACTTCCCGATTCTCCGCGAGCACATTCACGGGAAACCCCTCGTGTATCTCGACAACGCGGCAACTTCGCAGAAACCGGAAGCCGTGATCGATGCGATCGCCAATTACTATCGTCACGACAACGCCAACATCCATCGCGGCGTGCATCTTCTCTCGCAGCGCGCAACCGACGAGTACGAAGCGGCGCGTGGAGCGGTGCAGCATTTCCTGAACGCCCGCGAGTCGCGCGAAATTGTCTTTGTACGCGGCGCAACCGAAGCCATCAATCTCGTCGCCCAAACCTATGGCCGCACGCATCTCAACCGGGACGATGAAGTCTTGATCACGGCCATGGAGCATCACTCGAACATAGTTCCCTGGCAGATCCTTTGCGAAGAAAAAGGTGCACACCTGCGTGTTGCGCCAATCAACGATGCCGGCGAATTGGAACTGGATGAATTCGAAAAGCTTCTCTCGCCGCGCACCAGGATCGTCGCCGTCACGCACATGTCGAATGCCCTGGGAACCATCAATCCCATCAGGGACATCATCCGCCTGGCACACTCCCGAAACATTCCCGTCTTGGTGGATGGAGCACAGGCCGCCCCGCATTTGAAGATTGACGTTCAGGATCTCGATTGCGATTTCTATGCGTTTTCCGGTCACAAACTCTACGGACCGACCGGCATCGGCATTCTCTATGGCAAGGCTGCTCTGCTCGAATCGATGCCACCGTATCAGGGTGGCGGAGACATGATCAGCTCTGTGACATTCGAGAAGACGATCTACAACAAGATTCCGCACAAATTCGAAGCGGGAACTCCGCATATCTCCGGCGTCATCGGGCTGGGCGCCGCAATTGCCTATATCAACGAGATTGGACTTCCTGCCATAGCAGCTCACGAGAACGAGCTGCTCACCTATGCCACCCGCACTGTTGGTGCGATTCCGGGTGTAAAGCTTGTGGGAACAGCGCGAGAGAAGGCCGGAGTGCTCTCTTTTGTCATCGAGGCCATTCATCCGCACGATATCGGCACCATTCTCGATCAGGAAGGCATCGCAGTTCGGACCGGCCATCATTGCGCACAGCCGGTGATGGATCGCTTCGGCATTCCTGCTACCGTTCGCGCTTCCTTTGCGCTGTACAACACAACCGAAGAAATCGATACACTCGTCGCCGGCATCGAAAAAGTGAAGGAGTTCCTCGGCTGATGGCAGATCTTCGAGACATGTATCAAGAAGTGATCCTGGAGCACGCCAAGTCTCCACGGAACTTCCGTACCCTGGAGTCGCCATCCAAAAAGGCTGAGGGCTATAACCCTCTTTGCGGCGACCGCTGCTCCGTTTTCATCAACACCAAAGACGGAGTGATCAATGACATCTCTTTCGAGGGTTCAGGCTGCGCCATTTCGCGTGCGTCCGCATCGATGATGACCCAGACTCTGAAAGGAAAAACACTGCAGGAAGCAGACCAGATGTTCCGTAGTTTCCACGACTTGGTCACGGGTCAGAATCGGGACGGAGAACAAGCCGAGATCGGCAAGCTGAAAGTCTTTGCTGGAGTCTCCGAGTTTCCGGCCCGCGTTAAGTGCGCCACGCTTGCCTGGCATACGCTACAGGCCGCCCTTCATGGCGATTCCGCAGCAGTGACAACGGAGTGACTGAGCGCCATGGAAACCATTGAACTCACGCGCGACTGCGAAGCGATAGCCATCCCCAAGGGACTGCGCCACACGCTCACCAAGGGAACGGCCGTGCGCATCGTGCAACAGCGGCAGGGCAGCTACACCGTTACGACTCCTACCCAGGCGATGTACCGCATTGACGCCAAGGATGCGGATGCGCTTGGGGTCGCGATCCCTTCTACAGCCCCAGCGTCCGCCGGCCAGGTAGAACTGACCGAACAGCTTGTGTGGAACACCCTCAAGACGGTGTACGATCCCGAGTTGCCGGTGAACATTGTCGACCTCGGCCTCATCTATTCCTGCTCAATTTCATCCCTGGCAGAGGGTCGGCACACAATCGCGGTTCGCATGGCCATGACGTCTCCCGGCTGCGGCATGAGCGACATTCTCAAGTCTGAGGTGGAGAAAAAGTTGGCCCGGTTGCCGCAGGTTGCTGAAGCTCACGTCGAAGTCGTCTTCGACCCGCCGTGGGATCCGAGCCGGATGTCGGAAGAGGCTCGATTGCAAGTGGGTATGGACCTGGGAAACAAGCGGGACTTCATTCAGATCTCGCCCAATCGATCCTGATTAATCGAAAACCTGTCCGGTGATTCTCTGAATCGTTCAATCTGGGCCGATTTGCGCCCACTCGTGGCGTGCCTCTTCAGCGAATCGTATCCATAGAATTCCAACCGCGCAGTCGATTTGCTCAATTCTTCATGGCGAGAGCGTTCTCGCTATAAGGAGAGCTGAGCGCTCATAGCGAGCAACCTCTCCAGTCTGAATTGGGCATTTTGTTCAAAGAAGAGGGGATTGGAGGCGCGGGCCGGGATCGAACCGGCGCATAAAGGTTTTGCAGACCTCTCCCTTACCACTTGGGTACCGCGCCTTGGCAGGGCTGTCTTTTCAGCGCTCCAGATCGCCGTAGCCATCCCGGCAAGGCACCGGAGGGCGATTGGAGCGGGAGACGAGATTTGAACTCGCGACCCTCGCCTTGGCAAGGCGATGCTCTACCACTGAGCTACTCCCGCTTACTGCAAACTTGAGTATACCGGGCGGCCTAAACCGGGTCAAACTGCGGTAATTCCCCTGCCACCAACCGGTTTGGCGTGCCCGGCAGGCTGGGGAATGCACCCCAATCCCTTCTCTACCCGGACGATTTCCCCATCACGCATGTGCAGGATGCGACCAGCGATAGCCGCCGCCTCGGGGTTATGTGTGATCATCAGGGTCGTCTGGCCCAGTTCCTGGTTTGAGCGCGCCAGCATCTTCAACACCGCATCGGAGTTCTTCGTATCCAGGTTCCCAGTGGGCTCGTCCGCCAGCACAATGGCTGGACGGGTAATCAGCGCCCGCGCAATGGCCACTCGCTGCTGTTCGCCGCCACTCAGTTCTGACGGCCGGTGTTCCAATCGACCGCGAATCGACAGCAAGTCCGTCAAGTGCTCCAGGTATTTCCGGTCCATCGGCTCCTTGCGGCCGCTCACCGTGTAGGCAATTTCGATATTTCCCATCGCCGAAAGCGTCGGCAACAGGTTGAACTTCTGAAAAACGAAGCCGATCCGGTGCTTACGAAGACGCGTCCGTTGCGCATCGCTCAGGCTGGCAAAATCCACCCCGTCAATCACAACCTTGCCCTCGCTGGCCCTCGTGAGTCCCCCCAGCATATAGAAAAGCGTGGACTTACCGGAGCCCGACGGTCCCACGATTGCAACAAACTCGCCTCGCTCCACTTCGAAGGAGACGTCGCGGACCGCAGCCACAGTGATCCGGCCCGCAGCGTAAACCTTGCTCACGTTTTCAGCAACAATGATCGGAGGCGTCGCTTCTGCTTGCACAGCTTTCATTGTAAATGTCACATCGGGCGATCAGACCATCCCGTCGTGGCGCGCGTAGTTCATTAACTCAACGTTGAACCCCATCGGCGCCCGAAACCCGAGGTACCCGTCCGGCCTCAACACGAACAGCTTCCCGTCGTCGCCAAACAGCCGTCTGCCTTCATATCCCAAATCAGCTGTCTTCAATGCAACCACATCGGCACGCGGCACACTGTCTCTGAGTGTTTCAATGTCGTCCTTATCAAGGTTGAGCCCAATTACGCGATGTCTCGGCGAGGTCCAGTCTTTCAAAAGGCTTGAGCGCCCATTTGGATTCTTCAAAGCAAGGTCCGGCACCCGGTCTCCCGCCCGCAGGTGCCCATCTCCGCCATAATCCCGAACCGCAGACGACGATCGATATTCAATCGCGGTTTCCGATACAAAACCAATCGCGTTGTGTTGCACTGGCGGGAGCTTGGTGACGAGCGGCGCCAGGGTGTCTCTCACCCGCTCCACAATCGGATTTGCGGTCGTCGCCAGCTTTAATCCGCGCTTTGTGAAACGTAGCAAGGCCTTGCCCACCTCGCCACGTTCTTCCTCGTAGCTATCAAGCAGCGCGTTTTCTGCTCCCCGCGCCGCCGCTGCCAGCTTCCAGCAGAGATTGGCGGCATCCTGTATGCCCGTATTCATCCCCTGTCCACCCACCGGCGAATGAATATGCGAGGCATCCCCCGCCAGGAAAACATTTCCAATTCGATAATGCTTCGCCTGACGATCATTCACGTGAAATGGAGTCAACCATTCCGCGGACTTGATCTTCACGCGCACTCCGATCCGATCAACGATGCCTTGCAGATCGTCAACCGTGATCTCCTGTTTTGCGTTCGCACTCTGCTCGTGCAGCGCCGCGATCAGGCGCACAACCCTGTCGGTCAGGCGAGCCATAAAGAGCACGTCGCCGTGATGCACATGCAGCGAGAGTTCCTCCCGCGGCAGGTCCTCACCCTCCACCTCGCAATCACCCAGATAAAACGACAACCCCACCCCTCCGCCTTCGAACGCGGTGCCTGTCTGTTCACGAACCGCACTGTGTGCACCGTCGCAGCCAATCACCCATCGCGGGCTGATGTCTTCCGTGCGCCCATTGGCATGACGCAGGGTCGCTCGTGGCTGTGAATCCTGGCGGAGAGAAACTAGTTCCACGCATCGTTCCGTCTTCACCCCAAGCGATTCCATGAAGTCGTTCAACACCCTCTCGGTCTCCGACTGCGGAATGAACAACGCAAAAGGGTATCGACTCGCGAGCTTGTCGAGTTTGAAATCAACAATCAGCTTGCCTTCGCTGTAAAACTTGGCTTCGTGCAGCTTACGCCCATGCGCCATCATCTCTTCCGCAATGCCGTATCTTTGGAATTGCTCCAGGGTTCGCGCCTGCACCACCAGCGCCTGCGAGTACCATGCCAGGTGGTCTGACTTGTCAACAAGGCGTGGTTCCATTCCCGCACGCTTCAACTCAATCGCAGCAGTCATGCCAGTTGGACCTGCACCCACAATCAGAACATCGTTGTCTGCCATATGTCCCTCCGCTGACGTTCAAGTTGGATGCGTTCCGACGGTTAGCCGTTGGGACAAGGCGGCAACTCAAGCCCATTCAGTCACTCCCGCCTCCGCCATCCCCACGGCTTTCCGACGCCTCCTAAAGGCCAAGTCCAATGCTCTAAAATCATAAGAGCGTCGATTTCACGCCAGGTTCCCGACACCATGACTACGAAAGCCAATCTCGTCAGCTCGATCGAAGCGGTCGCAACCAAAGCTGGACTGCAACTCGTCTCCGCCTCTGAGGGCGCAGACATGAACGGCCAACCAACCCAGGTCTTCCAGCTCGGATTGCCCGGCCTCAACGATCGGAAACTCCAGCTCGAACTCACGGAATCTTTCGACTTCGACAAGCCCAATCTGCTTCCCGAGATGGCGGCGCATCTGGCTTCAGAGGCCCGGCGGCTGCGCAATCCTCGCCCCGACTGCTATGTCACCCTGGGGGGTCTGCCGCTCGCCTTCGGCAAATTCCAGTGGCCCTTCCATCGCTCCACTTCCGGTGCCGACACCTACATCGTTCACGGAGAGATCGCTCTCGCCGATGGCGGAACGCATAACCTGCACGCCAAGGTCGCCGGCTCCGTTACCGTTACGTTTGCCGAGATTGTCCCCGCGATGGAGCAGCCCTACGCCGAGTCCTTCGTCTACAACGCCATTCGCAAGATTGTCGACTTCGGCCAGCTCGAATTTCTCAAGTCCGGTAATCGCCAGCCAGTCCCCGTTACCACCCGCTTCTACAGCCGCTGGCAAAAGAAGTTTCTCTTCACCGAGACCGACGACCAGGAACGTTTGAAGTACCTGCTCAGCAAGATCTTCTGGCTCTCCGGCATCCTCGGAAACAGCAAGCCGGTGTGGATCGCCGATCCAAGGGATGCCCAATACCTGAACACGACGGAACAGGATTTACTGCGCATGGCCGGCCACGAAGCCGGCGAAGGCCTGATGACACTCGACGGAGAATACGCCGCCGCCACACCGCAATTGATGGCCCGCGCAGCCGAGTATGAAGCCGCACGCGATGCGGCTCTCAACTTCACCAAGCCGCAGTTCAATGAGTCCATGCGCTCCGGCCACGCGAATATGTAATCTGGTCGATTGGGAACTGAAATCTGGACAGTAGGCGCAAAACTCTATGATTGGGGTTCGTTACTCCCTGTTCCTTATTATTCCCTGATCTTCGCTCTTATAAGGGATTCCCGCAGCCCGCGCAGAACTTGGCGCCAGCAACATTCGCCTTCTGGCATCTGCTGCAGGCGACCAACGTGCCCTGCTGCGTCACGCTGGCTACCGGCGTGTACGGCGGAGCACTTGGTGCGCCCGCCACTGCCGGTATGTTCACCGTCACGTTCACCGGCTGGCCATAGCCCGGCATCGAGATCCCCAGTGCCGCCGCAATCCCCGCCGCCTGGATTGCATTGAATTCCCGAACCCGTCCCGGCATGAAGAAGCACTCAATGAAGCCCAGCACCCAGGGAAATGGAGTCCAGCAGAAGCATGCGTACAGGATGCCCAATCCGGTGCGCCGCAGATAAAAGTGATGAACCCCAAAGCCGCCCAGAAACAGCGCCAGCAGGATGCCCACAACCTCATCGCGACGCACCTGCTCGTACTGCTGATAAAACACTGCCTGCGCATTCACATATGAGGTCGTTGCCATGGCTGTTTCTCCCGCCGTTCCTTGCATTAGAGCATACGCACCGAGGGATCATCGGGTTCCATGGCAAGGGGGTCCGTTACTCCCTGTTCCCTCGTCCATGGTCCCTGATCCTTTAGGATCGTAGTTGCCATGAGCAACTCATCCGCTGCCGCCTCAGGCACCTTCAATATCGCAGGCAATCTCCCCGTTCACCGGCTGGGCTATGGAACCATGCGCCTGGTCGGCGAAGGCGCGTGGGGCGAGCCCGATAATCCAGCCGAAGCCCGCCGTGTCCTCCGCCGTGCCGTCGAACTCGGCGTCACCCTGATCGATACTGCCGACGCCTACGGCCCGGAGATCGCCGAACGTCTCATTTGCGAAGCGCTCCACCCCTACCCATCCGGACTCGTCATCGCCACCAAGGGCGGCATCACCCGCCAGGGCCCCGCCAAAACTGAGTATGTCGGCCGCGCCGGCTATCTGATCCAATGTGTCGAGATGAGCCTTCGCCGCCTGAAGCTGGAACGCATCGAGCTCTACCAGCTGCATCGCATCGATCCGCGCACTCCCCTCGAAGAATCCCTCGGCGCCCTCAGCCAGATGCAACAGCAGGGAAAGATCCGTCACATCGGACTCAGTGAAGTCACACCCGCCGAGATCGAGGAGGCTCAGAAGATCGTGCCCATCGTCAGCGTGCAAAATCGCTACTCGCTCGCCGACCGCCGCCACGAGCAAACCCTGGACTGGTGCGAGCAGCGCGGCATCGCGTTTCTGCCCTGGTACCCGATGGCCGCCGGGAAGCTCCTCAAACCCGACCACCCCGCCTCCAGAGCCCTCACCCAGATAGCTGGTCGTCACGGCGCTACACCTGCGCAGCTTTCGCTCGCGTGGCTCCTGCATCGCTCGCCTGTGCTGCTGCCGATTCCCGGCACGTCGCAGGTCAAGCACCTCGAAGAGAACATCGCCGCAGCTTCGCTCGAGATCGGCCTCGAAGAGTGGGCGGAGCTCGAGGCCGCTACATTCAAGCAGTTGTGACCTGCTATTTCGCCGCTGCGTCCTTGTCCTTGTCCTTGTCGTCCTTCTTCTCGCTCGGACGCGGCGTAAGCGAAGGCGCCAGCGGATCGCCCCAGATGTAGTGACCGAACCAGTTTTCGTTCTCCTCCATCACCGCACGCTGCTGCTTCGGCTTGTTGATCGGGTGCCCGAACCCCTCGTACAAAACCATCTTCACCGGGATGCCGCGATCCTCCAGTGCCTGCCGTAACTCGAAACTGTCCGGAACCGGCACTCTTCGATCCGCGCTGCCTTGCTGGATCAGCGTCGGTGTCTGCGCCTTCGATATATAGCTGATCGGCGACGTGATCTTGTAAATCTCAGGATCGTCCCATGGCGTCGCGTGCAGATACTGCCGCGTAAACGGCGTAATATCGGTATTCGCGTAATACGTCATCCAGTCGGAGATCCCCGCGCCCACACTCACAGCCTTGAACCGGTTGCTCGATGCCGTAATGAACGCTGAGATGTATCCACCCTCGCTCCATCCCATCGAGCCCACGCGATCCTTATCCACATAGCCCTGCGCGATCAGGGAATCCACGCCCGAAATCACATCGGCATAATCGCCCACGCCCAGGTTGCGCACATTCAGCGACCGAAACTTCTCACCATATCCCGCCGACCCGCGATAATTCGGCCGCAGTACCAGCGCCCCGCGCGCCACAAATCGCTCAATCGGATAGTAGCGATCGGGATTGATGGCCGGCATATCGATCCCCGTCGGCCCACCGTGAATCACAACCAGCAGTGGATACTTCTTCGTCGGCGAAAAATCCGCGGGCTTGTACAGCACGCCTTCAATCTGGGTCCCATCGCCCGACTTCCACCGCACCACCTCGCGCTTTGCCGTCGTGAACTGCGCCTCCTGCTCGCCTGCATGCGTCAACTGCTTCGGTGCAACCTCCGGCAGAGTGCTCGTGAAGATCTCGCCGTATTCGTTCGAACCCGCTCCGCGATACGCAACCACTTTGAAGTCCTTCGAGAACGCGAACCCTCCCGCGATCTCGCTTCCCGCCATCACAATTTTCTTGATTCCTTTGTTCTCCGGATCGAGCAGGTACAGCGACGAACTCATCTTCTGCAGGCCCGAAAAGTAAATCCCTTCCGGCGCCCACTTCAGCAGATCCGCATCCTCATCGAACCCATCGCTCACCACCCGCGGCGTTCCGCCATTCGCATCGACCACCGCAATCTTCTGATTCGTGTAGAAGAAGTACTTAGAACCATTAGACGTGACATACGCAATCTGCTTGCTGTCCGGCGACCACTCCGGATCTCCATCCGGCCCGGGCGTATCCACAATCTTCTTCACCTTTCCATCGGCCACATTCACGACATAGATATCCTTCGAAAACCCCGAAATCAGATCTGGATCGCGCGCCGCACTGAACGCAACCCTCGTCCCATCCGGAGCAAATGAGAACTCCTCCACGCTGAACGTATCTTCCTTTGTCAACTCCTTCGGCTCTCCCACTGCGCTCGCCCGCCCGGCCGCATCCGTCTTGGGCAGATCCACAAGCCACAGGTGCACCATCTCGTAATCTGCGTGGATCACGTGATAGTCTCCGAAACTCTCTTTGCGATCCTTCATCGCTTTTGGCTCCGGAGCCTCGGCGCTGAACGCCATCCTCTGCGAGTCCGGCGACCATTCAAAACCGCCTATGCCGTTTTCCATCTTGGTCAACTGTTGCGCTTCGCCACCGCCCGCAGGCATGATCCACAGTTGCCGCTTACCCGCAGGCGATTTCGACAACACGCCCGGCCTGTCTGTCGCAAAGGCGATCCAGTTCCCGTCCGGCGACCACTCTACCGGATTGCACGAGTGACCGGTCGTCGTCAGCTGGTGTCGCTCTCCCGTCGCCACATCCGCGACCCATAGATCGGTCTCGAACGCATTCGCATCCCAATCCGTTCGCGTCTGCTCATAAATCACGTGCTTTCCATCTGGCGAAATCTTCGGCGAACCCACGCCGGACATCTCCAGCGACTGGTCAATTGTCGGCACCTTGGGACCGGAGAACGGTGACGACGCGGCTGGAGCCTGGCCAAAGTCAACCGAAGCCATCATCAAAACCAAAACAGTGAGAAGGGAAGTGCGAAGCACGGAGCAGCTCACGGGTAATCTCCTCAATAAATTTGCTCGCAGTATACCTGCCAGCCATCCGCATTCCGCGAAAAGAAACCCGCAGCCGCAATGGCCACGGGCTTATCAAGAACAATCAGTAACCAACTACTCCACTGCGTTCGTCGCAATCACCTGCTTGTACCACTCCGCGCTCCGCTTCGGATACCGCTTCAGCGTTTTGAAATCCACGTAGTGAATTCCGAATCGCTTCGAATACCCATCGGCCCATTCGAAGTTGTCCATCAGGCTCCACAGGAAGTAGCCCTTTATGGGATATCCCTCGCTCGCCGCCCGATGCAGCTGGGTCAGATGATTGCGCAGATACATGATCCGGTCCACATCCTCGACGTGCCCATCCGGAGTGAGTACATCATCCGAAGACGTCCCGTTTTCGGTGATATATATCGCCGGGACCTTCTCTTTCCAGATGTCGCACACGTTGCGCACGCCCCAGTAGATGCACTCCGGGCCAAGACTGATCCACGGCGAGAACATGTGTGGATACGACGACGGCATCGGCTCTTCCACCCAACCCTTCGCTGAACTGTCTGCGCGCGCGAACAATGGAACGTAGATGTTTACTCCAAGGAAGTCGAGCGGGCTCCCGATCGCCTTCATGTCGCCATCTTCTACCTTCGGCGCGCTCGCCCCCTGCTCTGCCAGGTAGCTCTCCGGATACTTGCCGTCCAGCACCGTCGTCAAGAATGGCGCATTGGAGTCGCGGGTCGCTTTGCGGGCGGCCTCGATGTGCTCCTCGGTCTCCATTACGGGAACATAAACCACGGCATTCTCCGCCACCCCCACCTGGGTTCCGCTCGGAGTATTCGCGCGAATCGCTTCCACGCCCAACCCGTGTGCCAGGATCGCGTGATGCCGGATCTGGTTTACCTGCGCCGGCGCCAGCTTCAGGCCGGGTGCAAACTGCCCGACCTTGTACCCCAGATCGGTGAAGCAGATGAACTCATTAGTCGTCATCCAGTGCTTCACCTTGTCGCCAAGGTGCTTGGTCACGTAGCCGCAATAATCCGCAAATGCCTTCGATGTATCGCGCGACTGCCAACCGCCCTGCAGGCCCGCCGGCGTGTCCCAATGAAACATCGTGATGTATGGCGTGATGTTATTGGCAAGCAGTTCATCCACCACGCGGCTGTAATAGTCCAGTCCCTTCTGGTTAACTTCGCCCTTGCCGTTAGGAAACACGCGCGACCACGAGATCGACATGCGATACACACTCACGCCGAGGTTCTTCAGCAGTTGCACGTCTTCTTTGTAGAGGTGATACGTATCGTCGGCCACGTCGCCGTTGTCGCCGTTGTGAGTCTTGCCTGGCGTGTGCGAGAAAACGTCCCACAACGACGGCCCGCGCCCATCGGCCTTCGCCCCGCCTTCAACCTGATAGGCTGCTGTTGCACAGCCCCACAAAAATCCCTTCGGATACTCGATCCTTCCCGGTTGGGGCTCGCCCCATGCGAACTTTGGCAACGAAACTCCCGCATAGCCTGCAGCTGCCGCAGCCGCCATACTCTTGCCAAACTGGCGGCGTGTAATCCTCTTCATTTTCAACTCCTCGAAGCTACCAAAACGTTTTAGCAGACTAGTTCGCTCGGTGCAAGGGCATTCTGCTTGCCTCGAGTGAGAACATGGGAGTCGAGCGACCCGCCGGTCATCTGTGATCCGGCAGCGCCCCGAAAGGGTCGAAAGGTGGACTATGCGACTCGGTCTCTCCATACTCTGCGTGACCACATTGATTGGTGCATACGCAACGGCACTCGCGGCCACGCAGAAACCTGCGAGGAAGATCACGGAGAATCAGATCAAGGCGTTCATTAACAGCCGGTCTAAGGAATACGAGTGCAGCAGCCTCGACCAGATTCAAATCGATCACCTCGAATACTTCGATTTCATGGGCGACGGCAATCAGGAGGCAATCGTCGTCGCATCCACCTGCATGACAGGCACCGCCGGACCGGATATTCACGCCGTCTATGCCCGGAATCCAGAGGGAAAACTCATTGAACTCCCATTTCTCGATGCCAGTGGTGACCCTCCGCCTTCAGAACAGATCCCGGTATTCGGAAACCCGAACTACGAACTGACTGTCGAAAACGGTGAACTCGTCGCCACTTGGATTGACGCATCGGACCGGGAGGATCCGGTAATTGCTCGTTATAAGTGGGAGGGAAAGCGCTTTGCGCTCGACCGTATGGATGTTAAAGGTCCCTATCCGACCAGCTATGACTGCGCCAAGGCAGCGAGGGAATTAGATCGCGCCATTTGCTACTCGCCTGGTGTGGCCGCTCTCGATCTCCAGCTCGGAGAAGCCTACCGACGGCTCCTCCAGCGACTTCCACCCGACAAGAAGCAGCAGCTTCAAAGCCAGCAGCGTGCCTGGCTCGCCGAACGCGAGAAGCAATGTGTTCTCTACAAATGGTGGGTCGACTGCCTCACCGATATGTACTCCAAACGAATGGTCGACCTGAATAAGCTTTCCGCAACAGACAATAAGCATTGAGTTTCAAAAACAGAAGCCGCAACCTTTCGGCTGCGGCTTCGGTTGCATTCTTCCACTCAATTTATCATTTCTGCGGTGGCTGGCGCCCGAAGGCGCAATTAGTCGCACCGCAGGTGGTTACATCTCTTTCACGCCATCCACAAACGCCTTCAGCTTCCTCGAACGCGAAGGATGACGCAGCTTGCGGAGCGCCTTCGCCTCGATTTGCCGGATGCGTTCGCGCGTTACCTGGAAGCTCTGTCCTACCTCTTCCAGGGTATGCTCCGACCCATCTTCCAGCCCGAAACGCATCTTGATCACCCGCTCCTCGCGCGGCGTCAGGGTGCGAAGAACCTGCGAGGTGTACTCCTTCAGGTTCACGCTGATGACCGCCTCGCTCGGCGAAACCGCCTGCCGGTCTTCAATGAAGTCGCCAAGGTGCGAGTCTTCCTCTTCGCCGATCGGCGTCTCCAGAGAGATGGGCTCCTGCGCGATCTTCAGGACCTTGCGCACCTTCGCCACCGGAATATCCATGCGCCTTGCGATCTCTTCGCTTGACGGCTCACGGCCCAACTCCTGCACCAGTTGGCGAGACGTACGAATCAGCTTGTTGATCGTCTCGATCATGTGCACCGGAATACGGATCGTCCTCGCCTGGTCCGCAATCGCGCGCGTAATCGCCTGGCGAATCCACCACGTCGCATACGTCGAGAACTTGTACCCGCGCCGGTACTCGAACTTGTCCACCGCCTTCATCAGGCCAATGTTGCCTTCCTGAATCAGGTCGAGGAACTGCAATCCGCGGTTGGTGTACTTCTTCGCGATCGACACCACCAGTCGAAGGTTCGCCTCGATTAGCTCACGCTTCGCCTGCTCGGCATCCATGTCCCCCTGGATCATCTCGCGCTGCGTGCGCTTCAGCTCG
This sequence comes from Occallatibacter sp., assembly GCA_036495975.1. Taxonomy (GTDB): domain Bacteria; phylum Acidobacteriota; class Terriglobia; order Terriglobales; family Acidobacteriaceae; genus Telmatobacter. Next base: position 94,792 of record DASXLY010000153.1, read on the forward strand.
ATAATGGAGACGCCCGCATCGCCCTCGATCTTTTCGAGATCAACCTTGCAATTTTTCTGCTGGCGCCGATACTCTTTTTTCAGCTCGTCGCTCTTGCTCGCTTCATACTTCTGATCCAGCGAACGAATCTGCCGCTCCAGCGTGCGCATCGTGTCGACGGTCTTGTTCACCTTGTCGAGCAGGCGCTTGCGCTCCAGTGCCGTGTACTTCAGTTCGCGAACGATCCGCGATACGTACACCTTCTCGCGGGCAATCAGCCAGCGCGTCTTGCGAAGTTCCCTCTGGCTCGTCTTGCTGTTGGCCGACGCCAGCTTTTCATCAAGCTGCGCAATCTTTTTCTGGTGTTTCATCAGTGCGTCAATGCGCGCCACAGTGGAGCGTACGCGCGTCTGCACAACGTCTTCGGTCAGTTCTTCTTCGTCGAAGACCACCACCTCTTTCACGTTGCGCACGCCGCGCTTCAGGTCCTCGCCCAATGCGACAATCTCGCGAATCACGATCGGTGAACGCGAAATCGCCTTCAACACCCGCATCTGCCCGCGCTCGATGCGCTTTGCAATTTCAACTTCGCCTTCGCGCGTCAGCAAAGGCACTGTGCCCATCTCGCGGAGATACATGCGGACGGGGTCGTTGGTTTTCTCCAGGGTTCCCGGCGTCAGGTCAAGCTCGACATCCTCGCCCTCTTCGAGCTCAAAATCCTTTTCCGCTCCGAATTTCGGCGCGTCCAGTAGATCAATGCCCTGGCCGCTGATCGTGGTCAGCAGATCGTCCATGTCATCGGCAGAACTGATCTCTTCCGGCAGCATGTCGTTCACGTCGCCGTAGGTGAGATACCCCTTCTCCTTGCCGGTCTCGATCAGGTTCTGAATGTCGTCTTCGAATTTGTCGTTGTTAATGGCCAAAACGGTTCCTACTCTCCAGCGCGATCAAGTTTTAACACCGGTTCGCGCACCAGTGCAGAGCCCGATCCGCGCGCAACAAAACTTTGATGCCAGATATGCGCGCGTGCAGACACGGACTCGCGGTCCCCCGCATAAAATAAAGCGGTCTCAAATAGTCGCTCGGAGCAGGATGTTCGCGCTTCAGGTTTCGCCTGGGTCGCCCGCGAGCCGAAGCTCATGTGTGGGGCAAAAGGGGCGCGCATCCTCACAGAGATCAATAGACTAACACAGCTCAACTTCCCGTTGAAACGTGGAAATTGCAATCCGGAACTCCCGCAGGTAACCGCCATTCACCGGGCGAGGTGAAACCGGACCGGGCAGCTCTCCATACTCTGCACTGCTGCCTCTGTTATTTAGACGTATTCCCCGCTTAAAGTGACTCAAAGAAATCACTTGCGCTTCGGCCGTCGACCCTGGCTTCAGCTGGGCAAGGATCCCCCTCCTCGAAGCTGTCGAAATGCTCGATCCAATTCCAATTTTCGCTGCGTCAAAATCGCAAGTTCTGCAAAGTCGCCGCGCCGCTCGGCCTCCGAGATCTGCGCCCGAATTTCCCTCAGTTCGGCCTCCAGTTTTCGCTTTTGCAGGCTCACGATTGCGTCGATCACGTTCTCTGCCGTCGGTGGCTCGGTTTCACCCAGCAAAGCCTCTGCCAGGAGCGCCTTTTGCCCTGGATCTTCAACCGCATCCATGGGATCCCGTGCGCCGCGCTGGGCAAGGGCATTCAAGGCTGGAAACGTTCCAAGGCTCTCAAACCACTGATTCTGCCGCAATAATGCGTCGGCTGCCGTTCGCCGCGCTTCCTCGTGTTCCGGATCGGTGACTGCCAACGCTCGCAGCAACACCCTCTCCACCTCGGTCAACGACGTGGCCCTGACCTCGATGTGTTCGCGCCGCTTCAATGCGGCTTGCCGCAACTCTTCCCGCAACAAGGCCGAATCGATCCCCAGTTTCTGCGCCGCGTCCATTGCAAACTGGTCGCGTACCAGCTTCTGCGGAATCCTCCGGATATGCGGTAACAAGTAATTCAAAGCCTTCAACTTCTGTTCTGCCGTCGCCCCTGGAAACAGCTGCCGCGCCCGTTCAATCAGGTAGTCCGATTGCCGCCGCGCCCCCATCACCGCCTGGGTGTAGGCCTCCACCCCCCGCTCGCGGATAAACCGGTCCGGATCGAGCCCCCCGTCCAGCGTCACCAGCTTCAGGTTGAATCCCTCTTCGGTCAACAAAGCAATGGACTTCTCCGCAGCATTCGCCCCGGCAGCATCGGGGTCGAAGTTCACAACCACGTTCTGCGTATGCCGTTTGAGAGTGTTCACCTGCTGCTCAGTAAAAGCGGTGCCACTGGTAGCAATCACATGCTGAATTCCGCGCAAAAACAGCGAAATACAGTCCATCTGCCCTTCTACCAGAAGCGCATATCCTGCCTGGCGAATCGCCGACTTGGCCTTATCGAGGTTAAACAGCACCTCGCCCTTGCGATAAAGCGGCGTCTCGGGTGAATTGAAATACTTCGGTCCAGCCTTTTCGCCCGTCTCCAGCGTCCGCGCCGTGAACGCGATTACACGCCCACTCTCATTGCAGATCGGAAAAGTCACCCGCTTGCGAAACAGATCATAGATGCGACCTTGGCTTCCATCCCCCTGCTCTTTGGACCCGAATAGCCCTGAAACCCTGAGCGTAGCTTCGTCCGCCATCCCGCTCAGCCGATCGCGCAATGCGCCAAAGCTGTCCGGGGCATACCCGATCCGAAACAGCTTGATCCCCTCCGGCGTCATTCCCCGGCCGGCCAGGTATTCGCGCGCCAGTGCGCCCTCAGATCCGCGAAGCTGCTCCTCAAACCAACTCGCCGCTGTCTCTTGCAAATCCAGCAGCTTCCCCCGCAACCGTGCTTCCGCGGCTTCTTCGGGCGAAGAGAACTCTCGCTTTGGCAGCGGAATCCCAGCCTTCTGCGCGACAATCCGAACCGCTTCAGGAAAACCCACATTCTCAATCTTGCCCACAAACGAGAAGACGTCCCCCGAAACACCGCACCCAAAACAGTGAAAGAACTGCCGCGCAGCATGCACTGAGAACGACGGCGACTTCTCCTTGTGGAAAGGGCACAGTCCCGAGTAGTTCTGCGCCCCCGCCTTGCGCAGGCGGATGTAACCCTCGATCACCTTGACGATGTCGACCTGCTGCTTCACGCCTTGTGCGAAATCCGACACGAGAGGAATCTACTGTCAAGCATAAGCCCCGCCGCTTCGCCCACATTTCCCGCTTTTCCACCTCGATGGCGCGCATCTAAACGGGTTGCGCAACACCATCATCGATGGATTCAACATGAAGCTTATCGATCTCCTTCTTACTGAATTCGATCAAGAGGCCATCGGCAGCCGCAAAGCTCTCGAACGCGTCCCAGAAGGCAAGAATGACTGGAAGCCGAGCGAAGGCTCCATGCCCCTCGGCGCACTCGCGTTGATTGTCGCCACCATCCCCGCGTGGACCGAAATGGTCATCAACATGGACGAACTTGACATTAATCCGCCCGGCGGTCCCAAATTCAAGCCGCAGCCGTGGAACACCAGGCAGGATCTGCTCAATCAATTCGAAAGCAGCCTGAAGAAGGGCCGCGAAGTGCTCGCCAAGACCACCGAAGATCGCCTGCTCAATTCAAAGTGGCGCATGCTCTCGGGCGGAAAGCTGATGATGGAACAGACGCGCTATGAAGCATTGCGCGAAGGCGTCCTCAATCACATGGCGCATCATCGCGGACAGCTCACCGTGTACCTGCGTCTTGTCGGGGCAAAGGTACCCGCCATTTACGGTCCCTCCGGTGACGAAGGGAAATAAATGCACCGCGACCCATCGCCTGCGCACGGAAGAACGGCTGATTTTCCATGTCACGAACGCCTCTGACGGCCCTGAATTGCAGCCCCTTGGTCTGTGGGACCACCATCAAGGCGGGTTACAAACTCGATCGTCCTCGATCCGTGCAGCGTTGAGACCATCCGTCCCTCCCTTTAGCGCTGCAAGAATTTGGCATTCAGATTCTTCTTGCTATCCGCGTGCCTTGTCGGTAAATTGCACACACTCCCCAATCTTTCCAGGCATTTTGCCCCGGAGGCCCTTATGAACGTCAGGACTTTTTCTGCGGGAGCGGCAGCTTTGCTACTCTGCATCTCACTCACAGCCTGTGGCAGCAAGGTAAAAGGAAACACCTTTGAAGCCGGTTTAATCTCCGTCTCGTTTCAGTCCGGCGGCAAAGCCACCTTCGGGACCGTGGGAGACTCCGCACCTTGCACCTACACCGAAAGCGGCGACAAAGTCACCCTCACCTGCAACGGCGAAAGCAATGTCTTCACCGTCGACAAAGACGGCAACCTGGATGGACCGGCCGGCAGCCTGATCCCCAAGCTGATCAAGCGTAAGTAGCATCACGCGATCAACCGCCTGTGGCTTGCTCCGAAACGCCTTCAATGCGCGTTCTGACGATTCGTGTTGCCTGACACAGTCAGCTTTACAACCGCGGAGTTACTCGTCGCCGCTCCAGTCGTGCTCGAAACCACGAACACAAGGTCGTCTTCGAAAATCTTCGCAGTGCCTGCGGGAACCCCGACTTCCACCTGCACCACGCCGGTCTCGTGTGATCCCAGCGTGAGTTGCTTCGGCTCGAAGCTCGTCACAAATTGCCTCCCGTCGATGACCCTCATCTTGAAGCTCCGCGCCGCTCCCAGGTTTCTGATTGCGAACGCAGCCTTTCGCGTTTCACCCGGTCCAATCTCGTCGAAGTCCAGCTTCGGAACCACCTGCACTGTTTCCGCATGAAATAACGGCCCATCAAATCTCTGGAACCGTGCCCCTTTCATGTCGCGTCCGACGACCGCCACCCGGAAGGGCACCTTCGGCAGAATCACTTCCCCGGTAAGCTCCAGAAACTCACGGTCGGCATCCGCGACCTTCATCCGTACCTTCTCGACCACATCGCCGCGGGTACTCACAAATGCGATCTCCGTCGTCTTGGCGTCGCTCGCTGAGAGCGACACCTCCAGCGTGGCCGGCTCACCCGCAATCGGCTGACCCTGGATCCTGAACAATCCCTCATGCCCCGGTCGCCCGCCCACTTCCACAAACTCTGCCTTGATGAAGTAGATGTCGCTCTGTACCTGCGCCTGTAGCCAATACGTTCCGCTCCCGGTCACCTCCGCATGCCAATTCCCGGTCTGCGGTTTCTCCACCGTAATCAGGCGACCGCAATTCAGCTCTGTGTCCGTCGTTCGTACCGAGCCCACTGCGACTTCCTGCCCATCGGGCTGTCGCAGCTCCAGCCTGCTCCCCTTCGTATCGACCGAGAACGTAAACGTAATTCGCTCCGTCACGGTGTCGACTGGAATATCAAATACCTGGGGCGCACCCGCAAGCTTTGCCGACGCCCACAGCAACGTCGACACATTCTCTCGTGTCGACTCCTGCATCAGTTGCATCGCCTTGCCCGCCTCGCTGCGCTGCAGGAACAGCGGCACTCCACCCGTCTCGTTCGCCGTCTGAATATATGCCGGATCCGCGGGACCGCACTTGTCCGGACCAAAGCTGTGCGATGGATTCTGCTGCGCGACCGCGGCAACAGTGCCCGCGCACAATCCCCCGACTAAAAACGCACGGCAAATCTCGCGCTTGGATCCTGCTCTTACCATTGCCGCAAGTCTACCGATTTCTTGCTTCAATACGACAAAAAAACGACTGTCAATTGCGCCGATACGTCCGGCCTCTGCTATAAATGGCCGCAGCATGCCCGTGGTTCCCGGGAGGTCTATGTGAAACACATCGTGCGAGTCTTCTTGTCCGTCCTGGTTTTCTCTACTATCAGCACCGGCACTCTCTTCGCCGATTGCGGTTCGCTCAAGTCCCTCAAACTCGAGGACGCGACCATCACGCTTGCCGAGCAGGTCACATCTGGAACGCTTACTGTCTCCGAAACGCGCCCGCCAATCACGGGTCTCCCTGCATTCTGCCGGATCACGGGTGTACTGCGCCCTACCACCGACTCAACAATCCGCTTTGAAGTGTGGCTTCCCGAACACGATTGGAATGGCCGATTCGTCGGCGCAGGCAATGGCGGATTCGCAGGCTCGATCGGCTACGACGAACTTGCCGGTTATCTAAAGCGCAACTTCGCAGTTGCAGGTTCTGACGCCGGCCACCAGGCCGAGGCCACCGACGCAAGCTGGGCCTACCAGCATCCGGAAAAGGTCAAGGATTTCGGCTGGCGCGCCGTGCACCTGACGCGCCTTCGCGCCGCCGAGATCATCGCGGCGTACTACGGAAAGCACGACGAGAAAGCCTACTTCGACTCTTGCTCCGACGGAGGCCGTGAAGCCCTGATGGAAGCTCAGCGCTTCCCCGACGATTACAACGGAATCCTCGCCGGCGCGCCCGCCAATGCCTGGTCCACCATGCTCGGTTCGGCTGTCTATACGATTCAGGCTCGTCAACTCGATCCGCATGCCTACTTCTCCGATCTCAAGCTGAGCGCAATCCAGAAGGCCTCGCTTGAGGCCTGCGACGCCCTCGATGGCGTGAAAGACGGCATCCTCAATGATCCGTCAAAGTGCCACTTCGATCCGCAGGTCTTGCTCTGCAAGGGAGAAGAGACTCTCGACTGCCTCACAGCCGCGCAAATCGGAACTCTTCGTTCGATTTACAATGGGCCCAGCGATCGACAGGGCAAAACCATCTTCCCCGGTTTTACTCCCGGCGACGAAATCGGCTGGCGCGATTGGCTCATTGGACAGGACCCGACCGGCCCATCGGGTTTTCGCTACATTGAGAACTACTTCCGCTATATCGTCACCGGCGATCCAAAGTGGAATGAGCTTACAACCGATCCGGCCGAATCACTTCGCCAGTCGCGCCAGAAAGCCGCCGCAGATCTGGATTCCACGAATCCCGATCTCGCGAAGTTCACGGCGAATGGCGGCAAGCTCATCCTTTATCACGGGTGGAACGACCAGGCGATCTCGCCGTGGAACACGATCGACTATTACAAGAGCGTTCGGCAAAACATGGGTGCAGCGAAGACCAATTCTTTCCTTCGGCTCTACATGGCTCCCGGTGTGGAGCATTGCGTCGGGGGACCCGGTCCAAGCTTCTTCGGTCAGTTCGGACTCGCGACGGCCAAAGGCTCGAAATACGGACTCTTCGATTCGCTCGTTGACTGGGTGGAGAAAGGCTCGCCCGATGACGAAATCTTCGCCACCAAATACGGTCCCGGCGAAAACGGCTCCATGAAGGTTTTAATGACGCGGCCGCTCTGTGCCTACCCGAAGGTCCTCAAGTACTCAGGATCCGGCGACACCAACGATGCGGCAAGCTTCAGCTGCGTTGCGCCCTGAAGCCGAATTGCTTCCGCCATTTTTGGACTTTGCGAAAAAGGCGCCGATCAGAAATTAGCGAAGCTCTGTTGCTGTAACATCGATCTTCCTTCGCTCGAACCGGAAAAGCAGAACCCACTCGCTCGATGCTGCCTGGCCATCGCTTTGCGGTGGCTTGAATGTCCATCCCTTTGCGGCTTGCAACGCTTTTCGGGCAAAGTAATTTCCGGCTCCCTGCGTCATGTATTCAACATTCGAAACCTTGCCATCCTCGTTGACCGAGACGCGCAACTCCACGTCGACCACCCGTCGCATGCTCTCGCTGGCGCCGCTCTCCACATTGGGCAAAACACGCTTCACAACTGCGCCCTTGCTGTCCGCCGCTGGAGGCGTCGTCGTCTCCACTTTGGACTCGGGGGCACTCGTTTCCGGCTTGGTCGCGGGCGAGCTCTTGGCCGGCGCAGACTCAGCAGGTTCCTGCGGCTTTGCTGCCTCGGAAGACGTCTGCGGCTCCGGCGCCTGACTCTCGGGCGCAGAATGCGTTGGGGGCGTACTCTGGCCCTCCGCCGAAGCGCCCTGCGGCTGGCTGGGCGCGGGCTGACTGGCGTTTGCAGGCGTCTGACCTTGCCCAGCTTCATTCTGCGGTGCCGGCGGTTTTGGCGGCGTAGATCGGCTCTCCGCAGGCACGTTCTGCAGGAAGAATCTCCCCCGAAAGCCGCGCACTGCTACGACGGCGACAATCGCCAGTAACACAAGAACCGCTACCACGATTGAGCCTTTGCGACCTGTATGCTCGGGTTCATCCTCCAGGTTGCTGAACATCCGCGACCGTGGAGCAAACTCAACCGGCTCGGGCTTGGGGAATAGATCAACCGGTTTTGCCGCAGCCGGTTCCTCTCGTTTCCGCTGGTCCGCACCGATCTCTTTCACCACCGGAGCCGGTATCGGCTCTGCCGCGGGAGATGTGTCCGTAGAGCGAGTCAGCAGCGCCCTTACATCCGCGATCGAAATCCGGTCGGCAGGTTCCCAGCGAAGGCACCCGCGGGCCATCTCGCGAAATGGCTCAGGCATCACCCAGACTGGCACACCCAAATCGGCTTTCGCGTCGCGATCCCACACCGGCACCTTCTGCGCGAAAGCTTCCACCGCTATGATCCCCAGGGACCAGATGTCTGCGGCGGGCGTTATCTTTCCCTCCGCAACCTCCGGCGCATCATATCCGTCCGGTTTCCGTCCTGTTTTCGCAAACTCCCCAGATCCCTCCATCTCGTCTGCCCCGAGCTTCCACTGCTCTCCCACCCGAACGATGTTCGCAGGCTTCACACTTCCATGCGCGAGCCCTTTTTCGTGCAAGTACGAGAGCGCATCCACCACGGGATCGAAGATGGCTTTTACTTCGGAACCATTGAGTGCTTTGCGCGGAATGATTCCGGAGAGAAATGCGTCGGCTTTCTCCGTGACCAGGTACACCACGTCGGCGCCGTGAATGGTGGACCGCCCGGTTTCCATCAGTTGGGTCAGGGAGAGGTGAGACTGGGCTTTCGCGGCCACCCAGTTGGCAAGATGCGCTTCCGCATCGCCGCCGCTGGCAAGAATCAGCTTGATGTTGGCTCTTTGCGTCCCTTGCCGCACCGTGAGAAAGACACAACGATCCGCCCATCCCCCCAGCCACTCCAGGAGCGGAAACTTGCCGTCAATTGTGCTACCTTCCCAGCCTTCGCAGACCATGGCATCCCCGATTCTATCGAACGCCGCACTCCCCTTATATCCGCCATGACGAGCCCCACAATACAACGAGTCCCTTACTCTCTAATCCCCGCTCACTGCTTTATTCATCCCGCAGCGCCTGCATCGGCTGGATCGAGGCCGCTCTTTGCGCAGGAATAAACGCTGCCACCAATCCGATAACCGTCAGTACCACGGCCACCGCAAGGTACGTGCTCGCGTCCAGCGGCTTCACCTCATACAAGAACCCCTTGATCAGCCGTCCGGTTGCAAATGCCAGTACCAGCCCGCTTGCCAGTCCGGCCCCGATCAGGATCGAGCCTTGTCGCAATACCAGCTTGGCCACGCTTGCGCGCGTTGCACCCAGCGCCATCCGCACGCCGATCTCGCGCCTGCGGTAGCTCACCAGTTGCGACAGAACTCCGTACAAACCCGCAATCACCATCACAATCGCGAGCCCCGCGAACGATCCCACCAGATAAAGCACGAGCCTCTGGCTGAAGGTATTGTTGTCAACCGTGTCCTGCATCTTCTGAAAATTGTCGAGCGCGAATCCCGGCGCTGCCTGGTGAAATACCATCCGCATCCCCTGGGCAACCGGAATATCTCCCCTCGTCTTGACCACAAAACTCACAATCGTCTTGAGCAATGCCTGGTAGAAAAGTGATGTCGTGGGAATCTGCTGCTGGGGCAGCATGATCAGGGGCTGCACCTCGCCACCCACCGTCCGATCCACCTGGTTTCCAAGTACACCCACAATGGTGAACGGCTTCACCATGCCGGTTTCTTTTCCACCAAGATCGAACTGCTTGCCCAGCGGGTCCTTGCCGGAGAAATACTTCTTCACCAATGCCTCATTCACAACCGCGACAAACGGCGTCGACAAGGTATCGGAATCGGTGATCATTCGCCCCGCCACGATCGGCGTGCCCAGCGTCTGCGCGTAGTCTCCGCTGATCGCCGTTACCCGCGCGCTGGGCTTATCCCCGGGGGCCGCGCTCGGTTCCCCCACAATATCGAAACTCGAACCGATATCCATTCCCGAAAGCGGAGGAGAAGTGGACAGCGCAGCGCTCTGCACACCGGGCATGTGGCGAATACGTTCCAGTACGGGCTGGTAGGTAACCGTCGCCACTGAGGTTGGCGAATTCGCCGTGTCCTCTGAAACTGTCATGCTCGAGAATCCAGCTGCATCTGCAGGCATGGCACCGAATGTAGTGATATGGGCCGTCTCGAATCCCAGTCGCGATTGCTCCAGGTTCCACAGCGTTCTGAAAAGCAGGCCCGTACCCACCAGTAACAGCGTCGACAACGCAACTTCGCCGGCCACCAGCCATGCGCTCAGCTTGCCGCCGGTCGACCTTGATCCGACGCCGCGAGAAGCCGCCTGCAGCGCCACCTGGGGATTGGCCTTGGCTACCAGCATCGCCGGCAACAGCGACGACAAGACCGTCGTGATCGCCGCGATGCCAGCCAGCACCAGTAACACTGTCCAGTGAATCCCGATCCCGTCGGCGCGCGGAATCGTTCCGTCGGGCAGCTTGCGCACTCCCATCATGGCCAGCTCGGCGAGCGCAACTCCCACGCCGCATCCCAGGATGCTCAGAAGCAGCCCCTCGGATAGCATCTGTCCAACCAGGCGAGACCGCCCCGCACCCAGCGCCGCCCGCACAGCAAACTCTTGCTGCCTCCCCAGCGCACGCGCAATTAGCAGATTCGACACGTTCGCGCACGCGATCAGCAGCACCAGCCCGAGCGCCCCCAACAGCGCAAAGAGCACCGGCCGCACCGGACCCGTGAGAACTTCCTGGTAAGGATCCGCTCGAAATGTTATTGGGCTATCCGTTGCCTTCCGCGGAATGTGCGCGCCGATCGCATTCAACTCCTGCTGGAGTTGAGCGAGGGTGACTCCGGGCCGCGTGACCGCCGCAATATTGAAGAAGTGATATCCCCGATCGTTCAGCATCTCCGACGTCGGCTGGATCGGCAGCCAGATACCTTTGGCCATGTCTGGACCCATCTGCTCAGGAAACCGAAAGCTCGCCGGCATCACGCCCACGACGGTCGTCGGCTTCCCGCCTATTGTCACTGCCTGCCCCACGATGCCGGCGTTGGCATGAAACACCTCCCGCCAGATTCCCTCAGAGAGCAAAACCACCTGCGGTCCACCCGGAAGTCCCTCTCCATCTGAGAACATCCGTCCCAGCAGCGGCTTTGCACCCAGCATCGCAAATAGATTCGTCGTCACTCTTGGTGCGACCACGCTCGTCGAGCTGTCGCGTGTTTCCAGCACACTCACATCTTCGTTATAGCCGCCTGCAGATTCCAGCAGCTTCGACTGATCGTGGACGTCCTTGTAGTTCAGCCAGGAGGTGGATCCGAAACTCGGCTTGTCTCCGCCCGGGCCGATAAACACCAGCCGGTCAGAGTGCGCATAGGGCAGAGGCCGCAACAATACGCTGTCGATCACGGTGAAAATGGCAGTGTTGGCGCCAACTCCCAGGGCCAGCGTCAGGATTGCCATGATCGCCATTCCGGGGGTATTGCGCAATTGCCGGATCGCATAACGCAAGTCGTACAGCAAGTTCTGCATTTCCAAGCCTCCGGGAAATTTCGCGATTACAAATCTGACGGGCCTGCCGGGGATCCGGTTCTACATCATTGCTGATGTTCATCAATCGTACGTTCAACGGACGATTCGTACCCGACTTTTCCAATCCTACTTGTTGTACTTCGCCAGCCAGTCCCCCAACTCGTGCATCACGTCCAGGCGCTGCTCCCACACGATAGGAAAATGTGGCGAGCCCGGGTAGGTCACCATCCGCACCGTTTTGCCCCGTGCCGCCAGTATTTGGAAGTACTCCGTCCCCTGAAACGTGGGTACGCGCTGGTCAGCCCCGCCATGCAGAATCAGCAGCGGCGTCGTCACCTTGTTTGCGAAAGCCACAGCCGAAAACTTTCGAAACGCTTCGGGATCCTCATCGGTCCAGCGCGCATCGTAATCCACCTGCGCAATATCACTCGTCCACAGAAATGGACCCCAGTCCGTGATGCCGGCGCCCTCGATCGCTGCCTTGTATCGACTCGTCTGCGTCACGGTCCACGACGTCATGAAGCCACCCGCGCTCCATCCGAAAATCGCCAGCCGGTTGGGATCGGCCCAGCCCTGGGCGACGGCAAAATCCGTTGCGCTATCTACGTCCTCATAAGCACGATCGCCGAAATGCTGGTAGATCGCGGCAAGAAAGTCCGCGCCATATCCGGTTGAACCACGATACTCAGGCTGCAGGACAACATAACCCAGTCCCGCAATCATGCGCGCCAGAGCATCGAAGTTCAGCTCGTCGTTTGCCTCCGGCCCTCCATGCGGCAGCACGAGGAACGGATACTTCCTGCCCTTCTCATATCCGGCAGGAAAGGTAGCGATTCCCTCCAGCGCGATACCTTCTTTGCTTTTCCACTGCACCACCTGCACTGGCCCGAGAGCGAAGCTCGCCATCTGGTCATCGCCCTCATGCGTGATTCTGCGCAGATGCTCGCCTTCTATGACTGCGATATTGCTGGCATGCGTAGGATCAGCAATCGTAGTCACGATCGGCCCATCCGCTTCGCCGTTCGCCCCCGAACCAGCGTTCGCGCCCGAACCAGCGTAGTCACTCTGAACCGGGGGACCAACCGTCCCGTCCGCCCACCGGAACGCTGCCTTCAACGCACCATCTCTGAACTCGTCTACTTCGGTCTGCACACCGCGATTCACCACCACCCAGACGCGCCCCTTTACATCTCCAGCCAGCTGCACCGCTGTTGCCTTCAGATCCGGCGTGCGATCCTCCGCCGTTCCACCGGTCGCGGGCACTGTCCACACATGCTCCGGCGTGAGCACCAGCGATTTGGTCGAGAGAAACGCAATGTCCTTCCCGCCATTCGCCCAGGCAATGCCATTCACAGAATTGGGAATATCTGTCACGTGCCTGCTGCCGGATGTGCTGCACACATCAATGATCGAACCAACCTCATGATGTCCGATTCGCGGCACCTGCGACAGCACTGCCAATGACTGCGAATCCGCACTCCACGACGCCGCGCTCGCACCTCCGCCCACTGTCAACGCTCCAGAAATATGCTTCAGATCCTTGCACCACCATGCGCCGCCCGTGCCGTCGGCATTCACTACATAGAGGCTCGTCTCGTCGGGCTCGTGCACATGTCGCACCGCGTCCATCGGGTCTGGATCGCGCGGATCGGCCGCCATGGCAAACCGCTTTCCGTCCGGCGACGGCATAGCCGATTCAATCCCACCCGGCAGCACCACCACCGTCGTCGGAGCCCCTGCAAACTTCCCGTCCTTCAACTCAAAAATCGCGAACTGCTGATGGTCATTCACCTTCCATCCGCCATAGAGGCTCTGCCCATCACGCGTGAACCCCATGGGATGAAAACCATCCGGCACATCGAGCTTCCTTGCATTGTTTCCCTCGGTCCCGATGAGCCACCACTCCGTGCGCGTGGGACCCTTCTCGCCGCCATGCGTCACGCTATAGAGAATCGTGCCGTTTACGCTCACCGCTGCCGCATGCGCGCTACGCAGTTCCGCCCAGTCCTTCGCCGTAAACGGACCATGCGGCTTGGCCTGTCCCATCGCTGCAACGCCAGCGAAAACGCCCATCGCAACCACGAAAACAAATCTCCCTGCCCGACTCCGCATCGGAACCTCCTTGCTTCGATCCACTGATTTCCAGCTGCAAACGATCTTAGGCTGGCTTGACCGGTCCATCGGAATTGTAGCTTTCGACCCTCGCGCAACTTCATATCTTTGTGACAGTGGATCCCGCCCCTTACTATGGCTCTTCGGGAGAAACTCCTCATGCGCCTACATCCAGCCGTCCTTGCCCTCACCTTCGTCGTACCTCTTTCGCTGCGCGCACAGGCGCCCGCGCAACATGCGGCACCACCTCCCAGCGAACAGCAGATCAAGGCCGCAGCCGCCATGCCGTTTCGCGATTCATCGCTCCCCATCGACAAGCGCGTCGACGACCTCGTCGGCCGTCTCACCCTCGAGGAGAAGGTATCCCAGCTCATCGATCGCGCCGCGCCCATCCCGCGCCTCGACATCCCCGCTTACAACTGGTGGAACGAAGGCCTTCACGGCATCGCGCGCTCCGGCTTCGCCACCATGTTCCCGCAGGCCATTGGCAACGCCGCCACCTGGGACGCGCCCCTCGTCCACTCCATCGGCGAGGTTGTCTCCACAGAGGCTCGCGCCAAGTACAACGACGCCATCGCCCACGGCAATCACGATCGCTATTTCGGCCTCACCATCTGGTCTCCCAACATCAACATCTTTCGCGACCCCCGCTGGGGACGCGGCCAGGAGACCTATGGTGAAGATCCCTTCCTCACCGCCCGACTCGGCACCGCATTTGTCGAAGGCATTCAGGGTGACGATCCGCACTACTTCCGCGCCATCGCCACGCCCAAGCATTACGCCGTGCACAGCGGACCCGAATCCACCCGCCACCGCGCCGACGTCGATCCTTCTGCCCACGATCTGTGGGACACCTACTTGCCCGCCTTCCGTGCCACGATCACCGAGGGCCACGCCGATTCCCTCATGTGCGCCTACAATCGCGTCGACAAAGTTCCCGCCTGTGCCAGCAAAATGCTCCTCGGCGAAATCCTCCGCGGCTACTGGCACTTCCAGGGATTCGTCACCTCCGACTGCGACGCCATCGACGACATTGCCGCCACCTACGGTCATCGCTATGCGACCGACAACGCCGCTGCCTCCGCCGACGGCATCCTCGCCGGCACCGATACCGATTGCGGTACCGCCTACCTCGCCCTCACCGATGCCGTGCACAAGGGTCTCGTTACCCAGGCCCAGCTCGACGTCGCAGTAAAGCGCCTGTTCACCGCGCGCATAAAGCTCGGCATGTTCGATCCGCCCCAGCAGGTGCCGTTCTCCACCATTCCTTTTTCGGTCGTCGATTCTCCGGAACATGCCGAGCTCGCCCTCCGGGCTGCACGCGAGTCCATGGTCCTGCTCAAGAACGACGACCACTTCCTGCCGCTCGATCCCGCAAAGCACCAGACCATCGCCGTCATCGGCCCGCTCGCCGCGTCCCGCATCGCCCTCGAAGGCAACTACAACGCCATCCCGCTCCACCCGATCCTTCCCATCGACGCCATCGAGTCCGAGTTTGGGCACGAGAACGTCCTCTATGCGGAAGGCTCTCCATACATTCCCGGAGGCGAACTGCCCGTTCCGCGCACCATGCTTCGTGCCGCCACCGTCGAAGGACTCGAAGGCCAGTACTTTGCCCACCCAAGCTTCGACGAAGCTCCCGCGATGGTCCGCATCGACAAACAAATCGACTTTGACTGGGCCTTCGCCAACCCCGTTGACCCCAGCGACACGACCAAGCAGGCCTTTGCCGTCCGCTGGGTCGGCGGCATCCATGCACCCATTGCCGGAATCCTGAATCTCCAGTTCCGGCTCCCAATCTGTTTTCCCTGCAACGGCAACCTGAAGTTCGCTGTCTACCTCGATGGCAAACAGCTTGAACCGGAGGCGCCGCCGGCTCCCACCACCACGAAGCTTCCTCGCTCCGGCCGCAACTTCGGTGGCATCCTCCGCTTCACCGTTCCCTTCGCCGACACGAAAGCCCACGATCTACGCATCGAATACATCCAGTCCGCACGCATCCAGGGGGCCGGTCTTTCCTTCGAGTGGACTCCTCCGCAGGACCTTCTCCAAAGCCAGGCCCTCGAAGCCGCCCGGAAAGCGGATGTGGTCATCGCCTTCGTCGGTCTCACCCCCCGCCTCGAAGGAGAAGAGATGAAGGTCAACGCCATGGGCTTTGCGGGCGGCGATCGCACCGACCTCTCCATTCCCGATGTCCAGCAGCAACTTCTGGAAGCCGTGGCAAAATCCGGGAAGCCGATGGTCGTCGTTCTGCTCAACGGCAGCGCTCTTGCCGTGAACTGGGCCCAGCAGAACGCTAGAGCGCTGCTTGAGGCCTGGTACCCCGGTCAGTCTGGCGGTCAGGCCATCGCCGAAACGCTGAGCGGCAAAAACAATCCGGCCGGCCGCCTGCCCGTCACTTTCTACACCGGCGTCGACCAGCTACCCGCCTTCAATGACTACTCGATGGCTAACCGCACCTACCGCTATTTCAAAGCCAGGCCGCTCTTTGCCTTCGGCGACGGCCTCAGCTACACCACCTTCACCTACTCTGGCCTGAAGCTCTCGACTGAGAACCTGAAGGCTGGCAATGACCTGACCGTCGAAGCCGACGTGAAAAACTCCGGTCCCATTGCCGGCGATGAGGTCTCCGAGCTTTACCTGGTCCCGCCCCAAACCCCGATCGCGCCCAGAGTATCCCTTTCTGGCTTTCAGCGCCTTCATCTCGATCCAGGAGAGACAAAACACATCACTCTCCGTCTCGACCCGCGCACCCTCTCCCAGGTCGATGAGCAGGGAACCCGAGCCGTAACCCCAGGTAAATACATGGTTTGCATCGGCAGTTCCCAACCTGATGGCGACCTGGGTCCCACGACCGCCTTGACATCCTTCACCATCACCGGAACGAAGGAAATCCCTCGATAGCCTTCATCCTGGCCTGGTCCCTATGTCCCTGGTCCCTCAGTCCGTGACGTTCAAATTAATTATTTGTTGCAACAACTATCATCTTGCCGCATCCAAGAATGGTGAAAGGAGCCAATCCACATGGCCACCACTTCCACCTCCGCAATCACCACCACCTGGAAACTCGATCCCGCACACTCCCACGCCGAGTTCAAGGTCAAGCACATGATGATCTCCAACGTAAGAGGCAGTTTCTCAGGACTTTCGGGCACGCTGACGGAGCACGCCACCGACTCGACCCTTTCTTCCATCGACGCGTCCATCGACGTGAACACGATCTCCACTGGCGACCCCCAGCGCGACGGCCACCTCAAGAGCGCCGACTTCTTCGATGCGGAGAAGTTCCCCACCATGACCTTCAAATCCACCCAGGTCAAGCCCAACGGAGACGGCGGCTACAACGTTACCGGCGACCTGACGCTGCATGGCCAGACCCGTCAGCAGACCTTCATCGTGGATGGCCCCAGCGCACCCGCCAAGGATCCATGGGGCAACACTCGCATCGGTCTCTCCGCCACCGCCAAGATCAACCGCAAAGACTACGGCCTCAACTGGAACGCGGCCCTCGAAACTGGTGGAATCCTCGTCGGCGAAGACGTGAGCATCAGCCTCGAAGTCGAGTTCGTTAAGGGCTAATCCGAATTGGCGCGGATTCCCGGGCCGCACAGCGCGCCGGCCCGGGCTCACCGGCCACTACGGGCTACTCGTGTCGCAGGGCCTGAATCGGTTCCACCCGTGATGCCCGTCGCGCTGGAATCCAGCTCGCCCCAGCGCCACTAACAGCAACAGTCCGGTCGAGCTCAACATCGTCAGCGGATCCCACGGCTTCAGTCCGTACAGCATGCTTGTGACCACTCGTCCGAGCGCTAAGGCGCAACTCAGGCCCGCAGCCAAACCGATCCCTGTCATCCAGCCTGCCTCATGTAGCACCATTCGCATCACCTGGCTGCCGCTTGCACCCAGCGCCATCCTGATCCCGATTTCATTCGTTCGTCGCGACACCGAGTACGCCAGAATCCCGTAAATTCCGATCGACGCAAGCACCAGCGCCAGCGCGCCGAATCCGGCCGTCAGAGCTGCAAGAATCCGCTCCGACTGCATGGTCGCATCAATCTGCTCATTCTGTGTGCGAACTTCCATGCAAAGGCAGATTCCCATCCACCGATGCAAGATCTCTTCGCGCCGCATCCACAAGCATCTTCCGTTCAGCCCTGCTCTTGATCGCAAAGGTCGCTTGTTCCACGCCATCCGTCTCCTGCCAGTAGGGAACGTAGAACGTAGGTGCCACATCCTTCCGCAGATTGTCATATTTCGCGTCGCCGCACACGCCAATGATCTCAACCCTCACCGGATGATGCGACCCCTTTTCAAACGTGCATCCGATTGGATTCCCACTTGGAAAGTACTTCCTCACCAGTGCCTCATTCACAACCACCACCCTGCGCGATGTCCGGGTGTCGGTTGAATCGAAGTCTCGTCCCGCCAAAATCGGAATCCCGAACGTCGAAAAGAAGTCTCGGCCACCATCGTTTGCCTCCACAATGGGATTCTCTCCCTCCTTCTCTCGCTCCGTTCCTTCCGGCACAAACGTAATCGCCATCACGTTATGTGTTTGTGGGCCCGCTCTCCTAGATAGTCTAGGAGAATAGCTGCCTTCCTCCTAGACTGTCAAGGAGACTGAATCGCTGAGCTAAAAGTCCCTGGTCTCTTGTGCCCGGCCTCTGCTCTCTGATCCCAGGTCTCTGATCGCTGACCACCGAAATTACTTGTTGCAACGAATATCGGTCTCGTGCATCTATTATCTGTAAGCATTAACAGGCAGGTTGGAGGTCACCATGTCGCTTCGTGCGGTCAAACAGATTCTAGAAACCAAGCCCACCATCGAGGGTGCGGGCGTTAAGCTGCAGCGCGCCTTCGGTTTCGGCAAAACCAAGGAGTTCGATCCATTCCTGTTGCTCGATGACTTCCGCAACGAGAACCCCTCGGACTATCTCGCCGGCTTCCCCTGGCACCCGCACCGGGGCATCGAGACCATTACCTACGTCCTCGCGGGCGAGGTAAACCACGGCGACAGCCTCGGCAACAAGGGACGCATGACCGCGGGCGACGTGCAGTGGATGACCGCCGGCAGCGGCATCCTCCACCAGGAGATGCCCAGGGGCGATGCCAATGGACGCATGCACGGCTTCCAACTCTGGGCCAACCTGCCCTCGCAATTGAAGATGACCGATCCGCGCTACCAGGACATCCCTTCCTCTGCGATCCCGGAAGTCACTGAGGACGACGGAACCAGGGCGCGCATCATCTGCGGTGAATTCTGGGGTAGGCGAGGACCGGTCGAAGGAGTAGCCGCCGACCCGAGCTATGTCGACATTTCGGTACCGCCCAACAAGCTGCGCCGAATCAAGGTTGACGTCACCCGGAACGCATTTGCCTATGTCTTCGCGGGCGCCGGAACCTTCCGCAATGCATCGGACCCGCAGGCGGTGCTGACCGAGTCAGCCGTTGACCCCAACGCCCAGGCAAAGTACGACGCAAAGAACCACTCGCTGGTTCTCTTCGATCGAGGCGATGAGATCGCGGTCCAGGCCGGCCCGGAAGGTATCCGCTTCCTGCTCGTCTCCGGCAAGCCGCTCGAGGAGCCTGTCGCGTGGTACGGCCCCATCGTCATGAACACGCAGGCTGAGTTGAACCAGGCCATGCGCGAACTCCAAACCGGCAAGTTCATCAAGCACCAGTAATCTAGGTGGAACAAAACAAAAGGCTGGAGTGTCTCAAGCACTCCAGCCTTTTTCTTCTGTTGTGAAACGTTAGACCCCGGGAACTGCCTTACCACCGTTCATTTGCCACGTAGCGTCGTTCGACTTCGACGCGCGGAGGGAAAAAGTCGGCAGGAGCAGGAGCTTTACGGCGGCTGAGAGCGCTCGCCGTGATCGGCAGGACTTCAGCCAGCGCTTCCACTTCCTTGTCCTGGGTGACCAGTGCAACGTGATTTTCCTCAACGACCGGCTTGGGCGCTTCGACCGCCTCCGCAAGGATTTGCTGGATGCGTTTTTCCAGCTTCTGCCTCGCCTCCAGTTCGGCGGCTTCCTCAGCTTCTTTGTGTTGTTTCTTGCCGCGGCCAAAAATTGAAGAGAAGATGCTCCGTTTGCTGTTTTCCATGGACTGCAGTACTCCGGGGGAGAATGAAATCCGGTGCTCCTTCTAAGAACTCAGCCTGGGAGATTCCGGTGATTCAGAAGTGTGGCACAGATGCTACCTTTGTGGAATCCCCTACGGTCACCTTTTGAGCATGAAAAGAAGTCATCTCCTCTGAGGTACTAACGGACAGGCGTGAAGCGGAATACGGAGTTGCCCCTCTCGGAAATCACTCGGTTGCTCCCAACCTTCCTTGCTCTACCTGTGTAGGGTCGGGAGCGCAACCGTAGTCCCCTCTGAAGTTTGAGCGCTTCCTGCGTTGGCAGGCACCTTAGCGGGAAGCCAGCGCCTGCTCTACCCACTGCCTCGCTTCAGCCGACTTCATCCACTCGCCGGCCACTTGCCGCGTCGTCACGTTCAGCCGGTTCCAGACATTGATCACCGCAATGTTGAGGATCAGCGCAGCCAATGCCTCCTCATCGAAATGAGCCGCCGCTTCATTCCAGATCTCGTCCGGAACCGGGTCTGGACGATCGCTGAGCCGGGTAACGGCTTCCGCAAGTGCCAGCGCAGCCCGTTCCGCGTCGGTGAAGTAAGGCGCGTCTCTCCACGCCGCAACCGCAAAGGCGCGTTCGTCATTCTCTCCCGACCTCTTCAGACCGCGCCAGTGCATGTCAACGCAGACACTGCAACCGTTGATCTGGCTCACCCGCAGGTGCACCATCTCACGAATCTCCTGTGGCAGACCGCTTTTCTCAGCTGCTTTGCTTACTGCCTGCAGCGCCTCCATGGCTCCGGGGATAATCATGACGGGGTTCTTCATTCGCTGTTGCATCGCATCATTCCTCCATTTTTATGTTTTCGTTCTCACCACCATGACGAGTCCCGAACCCAAAATGTGACTCACTGCCGCGACGTTGGTCCCCCCAAGCCATGCTGACGGGAACCGAATGGAGAATAGGAACCGCAGAGGGACTGGGTCTTGAAAGGGCATGACTTCAGTCATGCCACTTCAACCACGCAATGGTTCCGGCTTTAGCCGCTGAGGGGTAGTTTTGAACGGCTGAAAAGACATCCGACGGCGACTACGGAATGTCGCTTTCGCAACCCTATTGCTCGCGCTGCCGACTGACACGGAACCCTCATTGCGGCGGAGCCCCTTTCGGCAGGGTGACAAACGCAACCCCCAGCATTGCAACGGCAATCAGGATCGGAACCACCCACGCAACCGCGCGCATATCTCTCGCTGCCATGCTGCCCTCTAACCGGCGCCCTGCCGGACGCAGCGACCACGAAACAATCGTGAATACCGAAAAGATCAGCGGACCCAGCCATGCGCCGGCGGCATCTCGCACGAGCAGATGCGAAGCCGCCGCTCCCGCATAGTTGAAGAACGCCCCGGCATACGCCCATTCCTTCAACCGCGGAAAACGCGGCGACAGAAGGACAAAGGCGCATGGAACCTTCGGCACCCCGATGATGTAAAGAAGATAAAGCGGATAGCCGAGATGGGTAAGAATGACCTGGACATACTCAATGCGCAGAAGATCCCAGACGCCTCCCGCGGCCATCTCGAACGCCACCGGGATAGTGAACACCCAATAAGCAATCGTCAGTACCCAGGCCCGCCGGGATTGCGGCGCACCCGCTTCTTCTTGCTTTGCTGCAAAAATGGCGACAACCATCGCCATCACAATAAAAACTGCGGCCAACATCGCTCTCGGTCTCCTTTTCTCCAATTTTCTGTGACATAAACTGGTCTTCCTTCGTCATTCCCATGACGGATGCCGTCGAGGAAACGTGACCGATGGACGAATTGCAGTGGCTGGCCGACCAATTTGAAAAGAATCGCGGGCATCTCCGCGGAGTCGCTTACCGGATTCTCGGCTCGCTCACAGAGGCTGATGACGCGGTGCAGGAGAGTTGGCTCCGGCTCAACCGCTCGCAAGCAGATGGAATCGAGAACCTGGGCGGATGGCTGACGACCGTGGTAGCCGGCGTCTGCCTCGACATGCTCCGCTCTCGCAACTCCCGGCGCGAGGACACCCTGGACGAAGGCTCGCCCGAGCCCACGGTCAAGCCGAAGAAAGCCGCGGACCCGGAAAATGAGGCGCTTCTGGCGGACTCAGTTGGGCTTGCGCTGCTCGTTGTGCTCGATCGCCTCGCCCCCGCCGAGCGTCTCGCCTTCGTGTTGCACGACATGTTCGATCTGCCCTTCGAAGAGATCGGCCAAATCGTGGGACGCTCGCCGGCTGCTGCGCGGCAGCTTGCCAGCCGAGCCAGGCGCCGCGTTCGCGGTGGTTCAATGCCGTCACCTTCTCTCTCAGGACAACGAAAGCTGGCCGATGCCTTTCTCGCCGCCCTGCGGGCAGGAGATTTTGAGGGCCTCGTTGCCGTACTTGACCCCGACGTTGTTGTGCAGGCTGACCAGGCCGCCGTATTGCCGGGCAAGCCCGCCACGGTACGCGGCGCCGAATTCTGGGCGCGCCAGGCAATCACCTCCGCGCATGGCGCAAGGGCCGCACGCGTGGCGCTGATCAATGGCGAGGTTGGCATCATGGTCGCTCCGCGCGGGAAGCTCTTCCGTGTCCTGCGCTTCACGTTTGCTAACGGGAAAATCAAGCAAGTGGATGTCATTGCTGATCCCACACATCTGGCGACGCTTGATTTGTCCATCCTCGAAGGGTGAGCGCAATTCCCCTTCGATCTGCCTGTTGGCGGGTGCCCCAGGTCTAGATTTTGAGACTTGGGAACGCGATACCAATGAGAAGGAAACTGCGGGGTCAGAGTTCTATACTTACCCCGCAAGAATCTCTTCGGGCGTCTTCCCCTGTCGACGCAGCTCGCGGATGCTCAGCGCATCGTGCCGCTTCGCCAGGCGTCGTCCCTGCTCATCCACGCTCAGTTCGCAATGGAACCAGCGCGGATCGGCATGCCCCAACGCCCGATTCAGTAGCATCTGGCGTGCTGTCGATTTCAGCAGGTCGGCGCCCCGCACAACTTCGGTGATCCGCATCGCAGCGTCATCGGCGACACATGCCAGCTGATAACTCGGAATTCCATCCCTGCGCAAAACCAGAAAATCACCAAAATCCACCCCGGCAACAAACCGCTGTGGCCCGAGATTCTCGTCGACAAATTCGATTGCCTCGCCATCCGAAACCCGAAAACGCCAGTTCATTTCCCGCGGCTCAGCGCTCGATTCGCCCGTAATTTCAAAGGCGCCCTCTCCGGTGCGCGAAGGACGGCAAGTGCCTGGATACACGGGCTCATCATCCGGATCCTGCATGCGGCCCCCTCCTTCATGTGGAGCGCTCAACGCCGCCAGATCCCTTCGCGAGCACCGGCACGGATAGATGAATCCTTCCTGGCGCAACCGCCGCCACGCCGCCAGATACACCTCTCCGCGTTCGCTCTGCGTATACGGCCCAAATGGTCCGCCCAGGTCCGGCCCTTCGTCCCAGTCGATTCCCAACCAGCGCAGGTCTTCGAGAGCCGCCTCCGCGTACTCCCGCTTGCTGCGGTCCGGATCGAGATCCTCCATCCGCATCACCAGCACGCCATCAGCTTCACGGGTCCGCCGCCAAGCCTTGGCAAACGTGCGAGCATGCCCGACGTGCAGATACCCCATCGGCGACGGAGCCAGCCTGCCCCGATACCCGGTTCCCGATGATGAAGACGCGGCGATCACTACTCGTCCAGTGTAGTTCGCAGCTAGAGAACATCCTTCAGTGTGACCGCGATCTCCTTGATATTCTCACCGCGCTTGATCGTCAGATGCAGAACCGTTCCCGGGGCGCGCGCAAACGCGCTCTCATCCTGCGTGTCCTCGAGCTTCTTGCCGTCGATCTTGGTGATCACGTCGCCCACCTGTAAACCCGCGGCCTCACCCACTCCTGCCGCCAGCACTGTCATCACCTTCGTTCCCTCATCCTGTGGATCGACTACGATTCCCGCACGATTGAACGGTACAGGCCCCCAGTTCGCATTCTTCTCGAGATACAGCTTTCCCCGGCTCACATCGAATGTGCAGTTGAACTGGTCCAGAACACTCCGGCCTAGATTCCCATCCGGCTCGCCATCGTGCACCTCACCCTGCGAAAGATTGGCCGCAATGTCGTCGACCTCGGCGTCTCCAATCGTCAGCTTTTGTATCCGCGCGTAGTAGGAATCCGGCAGCGGTCCAGCATAACCTCGCCCGGCATAGCCGTGAAATTTCGCATGCGTCCAGCCCACCAGGTCATTGATCCGCACAAATCCCGGCTCCAGTCCGAGCGCCACTTCGTTTCCCGTATCGAGCGCAAACCGCCCTTTGAAGCCGTCGATGCTTGCTTTGACGAAGAGCCCGCGCGACTGTACCAGCACGGGCACCGCAATCCCCGTGCCGCTGTAGACGAATCGTGCCGGATCGTACATTGTCATCCGGTTCTGTTCGTAGTCAATCTTCACCACCAATCGCTGCAGGAACTCATAACCCACCACGGCCACCGGTCCGCCTGGATCTGCCGGAAGATCCATCACCACAAACGGCTGGTCGTGTAGCTTTACATCTCCAATCTGCAACGTCTTTACCGTCGTCGCTCGCACATCAACGCTGCCGCCATTGGACGCCTGCAGTTTCTTCGCGTCGCCCTCCGGCACGATCCCGAGGCCTTTGGCAGCGCTCGCACCGATGATGTTGATCGATCCCGTATCGAAAAGCATCTTGATCGGCCTCTTGCTGTTGATCCTGGCGTCGAAAACCAGTCCGTGTTCGGTCGGCACCGTTTCTATTCCAGCCGTCGGCATTTCAAAATCGCGATAGAACGCAATGGCGACATCCACATCGTCCAGTTTCTTCTTCGCCTCAATGCTCTCCAGATCGACCGCGTAGTCCTCATGCCCGTTCGTGACGTGGCGGATCGAGAACGGCAGTTTCAGCCCATTTACCTCGCGGTAATCGCCATATCGAAACGCGCCCCCGCCGCGTTCTTCGCGATCGAGCAGGTGCGTCGCCGCATTGATCCACAACACAACCGATTCTCCGTGCGGCGGCGTAATGCGTAAGCGCTCGAAGGCGACACCATCCTCCGTAGCCAGAGAATCCATCGCCACCGCGGCGCCATCAAACCCCGGTTTCCAGTAAGCCCTTCGATACAGGTAGGAGTCGGTAATTGCGCCGACATCCTTTCCTGCCCCAGGGTGCACGGCAAGGTCGCCCTGCTGGTTCAGGCTCCATGTCTCATCCCCATGCACGCCTTGCCCGATCTTTGCATTCGCCGCGGGAAAGACAGCCGTAAATGCATAGCCCCCGGTCTTCAGGTCTTCGCCTAGCGAGTACTGTCCACTGAATCCGTTCTCCCTCATCGAACCGTGTTCCAGAATCTCCGCCGCGCCCCTCCACGAATCCCCACCGCTAGCCTCCCGCATCTGCGTAAGCACGCTGGTGGCGTCCGTTGCGGTCTGGGCCAGCACCGTCCACGCACAGCCAAACCACACGATCCCCATCCGGAGTAAGGTCCGCATCTCGATCCCCAATTGCGATTTATGCAGCGCATTCGCTGGTCTTGCCTGCAAAGTTGATGATTGCATCCGCGGTCAGGCCTGAGGTGCCGCTGCCTGCTGCGACTCCGACCGAAACGTCGCATTCGTGATAATTGGTTTTGCCCACAGCCCGATGCTGCCCACGCATCCAAAGGTGATGTAAAGAACCATCATCCCGGAGCGCAATCCGATGGCATCGCCCAGCCGTCCGATGATCAGCGGCACCACTGCGCCTCCCATAATCCCCGTACAGAGAATTCCTGCAAACGAACCGTGATGCTCCTTCACCGAGTTCAGCCCCAGCGAAATCACGGTCGGCCACATGATGGACGCAAAGAATCCGATCGCCGGAAAGGCATACAACGACACCGTCGCCGGTCCGAACAGCGCCAGGCTCAATGCAGCCAGCGCACCCACCACAAATCCCAGCAGCACTCGCCGGCTGTCGAATGCCTTCAGCAGGATCATCCCCACAAAGCATCCTGCCGTCATCATTCCCCAGAACCACGACACAGCGCTGGCCCCCGTGGTGTGCGGATCAAACCCGTGATACTGCTCCAGGAACTTCGAGATCCAGTCTGCCGTGCCCTGTTCCGACCCGACGTACGCAAACATGCATCCAAAGTAGGCCCACACCATGCCCCGTCGCAGCATGCTGAAGTAGTTGGCCAATGTGCCCGCCTGCTCTTCCTCGGTGCGCTCGATCTTCGGAAACCGGATCGCAATCAACAGCACCACCACCGCGGCCGACACCATGGCAAAGATCCAGTAGATCGAAACCCAGCGCAGATCCGTCGGTGTAACGCGCGCAAACCAGCGCAGCACCGGCCCTCGCGCGTCCGACACGTTGCCTACCATGTACGAATAAATCCGCGGGCTGATAAACGACGCTGCTCCAAAAATAAACTGCGCAAATGCCGAATTGAATGCGAAGTGCTCCTCGCCGCCGGCCACCCGCAGCAGGGGATTGATAGCTACCTGCAGCATCGCCATTCCCGCCCCAATGATGAACAGCGACGCAATCGCCACTTCGTAAGTCGGATGCAACGCAAAACTCAACGCACCCACCAGCGCCAACACAAACGATGCCATCATCACCGGCTTCTCGGTAAAGCGATCCACCAGGAATCCCGCAGGAACCGAGAGCACCCCATACGCCAGGAAGAAGGAGAACGGCAGAAACGCGGCAGCCGCCAGGCTCACATGAAAACTGTCGATGATGTCGGGAATGATCGGCCCCAGGATGTTCGTCAGCAACGACAGCACAAAGAACATCAGGAAGACAATGCCGACGATGAAGTAGTTCCTGCGCATGGCTCCCCAGCTTACTCGACCACCGTCACCTTGGTCGCGCGATCAAATTTGCCTGCTTCCCGATTCGCGAGCGCCGCGAGCGCCAGCGTCATCATCTGCACCGGCAGCATTTCCACGATCGTCCTCAAGCCTTCCGCAGCCTCCGGCAATCTACACGAGACCATCTCGGCATCCGTCGAGAACATCACCACCCGGGCCGGCGTGGCGGCAAGATCCCGCAGCAGCCCTTCGTTCAGCACCCGCGTCTTCTGTTCGCCCGCAAACACGCCGACGAAGATTCCCCCCTGCAGCATCTCGAACGGCCCATGCCGGAACGCCGCGCTGCTCATCCCCTCTGCATGAAAATGCGTGGACTCCTTGATGGTCAATGCTCCCGTCGACGCAGCGGCCATCGACGGTCCCCGCCCCACCAGGAACAGGTCGCGCACATCGCGCAGCAATTCCACAAACTCAGCAACATGGTTCTCCCAGTGACTCAGATACCCGCCGACCAACGACGGCGCAGCTTTCATATCCTGCAACCGGATGGTTGCATCTCTGTTGCAAAGAGCCGCCCCAAGCGCACCAAACGCCATCTGCGTCGACACATAGGTCTTGCACGAAACGGAATACTCGTCCCCAGCCGCCGTAAGCACCGCAAAATCCGCTCGCCGCGCCAGCGGACTGTCCGCCCAGTTACTCACGCCGATCATCTTGGCCCGTCCCGCATTCATCTCTAGCAGGCGCACGGTTTCAGCGCTCTTGCCCGACTGCGAAACCGCCACCACCAGCGTCCCCGCCTCCAGCAGCCGCGGATAATAGTGGATCAGCTCTGAAGTCTCGAGCATCAAAGGCGTCCAGCCGTTGGCCGCCAGTTCGATGCACAGGGGATACAGCCCGAAAAACGATCCGCCCATTCCTGTCAACACGATTCGCTGAAAACCCTCGCGGCCACAGAAACGTCTGATCTCTTCAAAGACGTCCGTGCTCTTCAGACCCTTCCATGTCGCCTCCAGGGCCTCCGGCTGGTTCATTAGATCGGAAAAGTACGGCCCCTGAATGATTTGAGGTTTCAATGCTCCTCCGCCCTACACGCCACTCAGAATACGTCGGCAGATGCGCCGCTGTCGCCACGGCAATCGATCGCGACTTTTCCCGGAACCCGCCCCTGTCCCCCGGGGAAGTAAAATTCCGCCATGAACATGGAAGCGATTCAAACCGCGCTGCGCGATGCCGGCCTCGATGGCTGGCTCTTCTATGACCACCACCACCGCGACCCGACCGGCGAACGCATCCTCGGCCTCGACCCCAAGGCGCACATCACGCGCCGCTGGTACTACTTCATCCCCGCCACTGGTACGCCGCGAAAGCTGGTACACCGCATCGAACAGGGCCGCCTCGACGCGCTTCCGGGATCGAAAGGCGTCTATTCGAGCTGGCAGGAGCTTGCCTCCGGGCTGAAGGCCATGCTGGGCGGATTCCACTGGATCGCCATGCAGTACTCTCCCAACAACGACATCATGTATGTCTCCATGGTCGACGCCGGCACCGTCGAATTTCTGCGCAGCATTGGAAAAAGAATCGTCAGCTCTGCCGACCTCGTCAGCCAGTTCGAAGCCGTCCTCACCGAGCAGCAGATCATCAGCCACTCCGTCGCGCAAATGGCGATCGACGAAATCCTCGAAGAGGCTTGGAAAGAGATCGGCCGTCGCCTGCGCTGGCCCAACGGCAAGCAGGGCAAGGTCACCGAATTCGATATGGTGGAGTGGCTCAGTGAAGGAATGAAGCGCAAGAACCTCGTCTGGGAGAATGGCCCGAACGTCAGCGTCAACGCCAACTGTTCCGACTCGCACTACGAGCCCACCGCCGAGCGCACCTCCGAAATCAAGGAAGGCGACTTCCTCCTCATCGACATCTGGGGTCGCGTCGATCAAGCCGAGTCCATCTTTTACGACATCACCTGGACCGGCGTGGTTGGCCGCGAACCGTCTGAGCGCGAACAACTCGTCTTTGAAACCGTGCGCAATGCGCGCGACGCGGCCATCAGCACCGTCGAGCAGGCATTTGCCACGGGCCGGTCAATCCGCGGCTTTGAAGCCGACGACGCCGCCCGCAACGTAATTCGTGACGCCGGATTTGCAGAGTGGTTCACGCACCGCACCGGCCACAACATCGCGCACGAGATTCATGGCCCCGGCGCGCATCTCGACAATCTAGAAACTCACGATGAGCGCGAAATCCTGCCCAACACCTGCTTCTCTGTCGAACCCGGCATCTACCTGCCCGAGTTCGGTGTCCGCAGCGAAATCGACATGCTCAGCGCCCCCGGCAAAGCCTGGGTCACCGGCAAAATCCAGCGCGAACTCGTCCGCATCTAGGATCGACGAGTAGAACAAAATCGCGTCACATCGGTTTTGAAAGGGCACGACTTCAGCCGTGCCGAAGACAACCCAATGAATGACGCAGGCTTCAGCCCCTGCGCGACGCTTGAAGACGACATGCGTTCTTGGTTCGGCAAGAAAAAGCGCCAACTGGAACCAATATGCCCCCCTTTTGCTATCCTCCCCGCAAGGAGCATCCTCATGCCCGACAGCACCACCTTCCCCTACGAAACCCGCCTTAACATCCTCCACCGCCCGCTCGAACGCATCGACCTCAACGCCATTCCCGACGCCAACAACTTCAAGTGGTTCAACCAGACCCTCTGCAAGGTGAACAACTCCGTCGTCCGTGTCGGCTTCGTCGAGGGCGAATACCACTGGCACAAGCACGACGACGATGACGAATTCTTTTACACAGTCGACGGCCTGTTATTGATCGATCTCGAAGACCGGACCGTGGAGCTCAACCCCGGTCAGGGACTTGTCGTTCCTCGGGGAGTTATGCATCGCACCCGAGCGCTCCGCCGCACCACCATCCTGATGGTAGAAAACGCCGGCATCATCCCCACCGGCAACTAACCTCGTCCACTGTCCTGTCCACTGATCTCCGACCCCTGTCCGCTGAGTTATAGTCAAAAAGGAATGGCAAGCACCCCCAACAAACCTGTCACGGATGCACCAGCACAACAGGGATTCGTTTTTCTACCTTTAGTTGCCGGCTGGCTGATTCCCGGCGCAGGACACTTTCTCCTTCGCAAGTGGTGGCGGGGCACGCTCCTCGCCGTCTCCATTGTCTGCATGTTCGCGCTCGGCCTCGCCATGCAGGGCCGTCTCTACGCCAATGCGCACGACATTCTTGAGATGCTCGGCCTGCTCGGCGATCTGGGTAGCGGACTGTTGTATCTCGTCGGCCGCACCATGGGCCTCGGCGCCGACTCCGTGCAGCTCACCGTCGCCGATTGGGGAACGCGCTTCATCGTTGTTGCCGGGCTCCTGAACATCATTGCCGCCGTCGACGCGCACAATATCCGCACCGGGAGGAAGATCTAGTGTTCAGCCCCTCCCATTTCACCGCGGTCCTGCTTTTCGCAGTGTTTGCTTCGACGGTTTTCGGCATCACCCAGCGCGAAACCCCGCAGCGTATGGTCCGCTACGGCCTCTACTGCTTCGCCCTCTTCGTCGGTTCCGCCATCGTAATCAGCTGGGTTATGTTCCTCATCGCGCGCTAACCGCAGTCAAAGATTGCTTTGCAGCCGCGCGTTTCCGCTCAGGCCAAGTCAGGCCCGCTCCCACACCGCAGCGTCGAATTTGTGCGTGCAGTTATACCCCTCGCTCCGGTAGAGCTCGATGGCATTGCTGTTCGCCTCGGTTACAGTGAGCGAAATCTCGCCCACCCCCTGCCGCACAAAGTGCGCGGCCGCCACGCTCAGCAGCATCCGTGCCAGCCCATGCCGCCGATAGTCCGGGTGAACACAGAGCTGGGTAATGTGTCCGCTCTGCGGGCTTACCCGCGAACCCAGTATCAGCGCTGCCAGTTCGTGGCTGTTGCGCTCCGCCACCACGTGCGAAACCTGCGCGGAGAACACCCCGCATCCCGAATAGCGCACGATGTTGTGCAGGAAGCGCACTGACCCGTGCACAGATCGGTACTGGTCATTGATCAGGCTATCGGGATGCCCACTGTATGCCGTTGAGATCAGCCGGGCCGCTGCATTCAGGTCTTCATCCCGCCACGGACGCAATTCCAACTCCGCCGGCAGATCCACTCGCGGACGGCTCCAATGTCCCGCCAGAGACTGGACCATGAAATACCTGCGATAAAGCTCGAATCCAGATTCGCGAAAGATGCCTTCATGCGTGCCCGAGGGATGCAGCAGAAGTTGCGACTCGATCCGGTCAACCTGGGGCGAATTCAGCAGGGTCTCAAAAAGATGCCGCAGCAACGTCTCTTCGATCTCGCGTGCCGGCTCAGGGGTGTTGGGCTCTTCCGTCTCGGGGTTCTGCCCGGGCATCGCGAAGACGTCCCCGATGACCGCCTTAGTCTCTTCGTAGACGCAGAAGGCGTATCCGGTCACCTGGCCTGACTCGAGCGCCGCATATCCTGGGAGCAGATGGTTATCGAGATACTGCATCAGCAGCCGCGCGCTTGCCCGGTAGTCCCAATGCAGACGCTTGCTCCACAGTTCCCCCTCGGCGTCGAGCACGGGGCGCAACACCGGCGCAGCAAAATGCCGAAGGTCGAGGATCTCAAGACTCACGCCAGCTGCCATGTTTCCTTGTTGAATGCAGTCTGCAAAATGGTCGGAATTAGCAAACTATTGATTAGACGCCATATTCCGAAACCGAGCAGGCGGCACACATAGCCTTCCGGTCACTTTGCCACGAATTGTACTGCTACGGCAAGTTACACAACGACATGGAATTGCTGCGAGGAAACCAGTTCCTACCGGGCGCCTACCAGGTAAACCTCTAACCCTTGTTCCGGCCAACTGAGGATTTCCTCGTAATGCCGGCCCTCCAGGTATTCCTGCAATGCCGCCGGGGTATGCAGATCCACGCCACGACGCCCGCTCACTCGCGCTACCAGCAGGTGCTCCTCGTCGGGCACGCCGGTATCTTCATAATTCACCACTTCCCGGTTGCGATAGAAAGCCAGCCCGTACTCCACGTCCCGCCGCACCCTGAACACCGCCACCGTCTCGTCCGGCGGCGCCAGCAGCTCCAACCGATTGGCCAGGGGCCGCGCCGAATAGGAATTATCGAGCAGGTGTATCGCCC
Source organism: Occallatibacter sp. (assembly GCA_036495975.1). Lineage (GTDB taxonomy): Bacteria > Acidobacteriota > Terriglobia > Terriglobales > Acidobacteriaceae > Telmatobacter. The sequence continues at coordinate 126,566 of DASXLY010000153.1, forward strand.
GCTTGGTCGATCCGATCGCGGGAATCCCAAAAACCGGACCCACACCATAGAGAAAGAACACCAGCACCACCAGCACCCCAGTGGTAGCCAGCCTCAGGCGCACGATCCCGAATCCCTTCACAACCACGACGATCAGCAGCGCCGCTCCAACCGATGCCAGAAGCGCCACCACAACGGCCCGATTCGGTGGCATTGCGGGGCCGTGGTTCACAAACCACGGCATCAGCAGGGCAAACATGGTCATCAAGCCGCACAATGCTGCGTGGCCCACCAGTTCCCACCGGTTCAACCCCAGTTGCCGTCGTCGGAATAAATAGTCTCCCGTGAGAATCGTGATCGGTGGGATCGACGGAAGGATGTACCCCGGCAGCTTCGATTGCGAAAACGAGAAGAAGATGATCGGAATGATCGCCCACAGCACCAGGAATTCCGGGAACGCGTCACCCGGCCGGTTCGGTGCGCGCCGCTTTGGATTCAACCGCCGCAGCCGCCACTCCGCCACCGACGTCTGTACGCCATCGATGAAAGCTCGTATCGCGATCACCGTCCAGGGCATAACCGCCAGCAGCACCACCGCGAAGTAGTACCAGACCGGTTGCGAGTGCTGATAGCGGTTGGTAGCAAAGCGTTGGAGATTATGTTCCAGAAAGAACTCGCGAAAGAAGGTCTGGTTCTGGTGCTGAACGGCGATAAACCAGGGCAGCGTTATCGCAAAATACAGCGCGATTCCCGGCCACCACACCGACTTCTGCACGATTGACCACTCTTTCCTGAGAAACGCGAACGCGCAGACAATCAACAGGGCAAGGAAGGGCGCCACCGGTCCCTTGGCCAGCGTGGCTACCCCGGTAAAGAAGTAAATATCGAAGAGCCAGAACTTCGAGTTGGTCTCGTACCACGCGTACCAGCCCAGCAGCCCTATCGACAGCGGCGCGGCCATCTGCATATCGGTCGAGGCGCCTCGCGAAAAACCGATAATCCCGGCGCACGCCACCGTGATCAGGGCCGCATCCAGGTGCCCGCCGGGCCTGAACCGGCGCATGTGCAGGTAGATCAGTGCCACCATGATGAAGGCGAAACTCGCCGAAGGCAGCCTTGCGCTCCAGTCATGTACCCCGAATTCCTGAAATACGAACATCGCCCGCCAGTAGTAGAGCGCCGGCTTCTCCAACCAAGGATGTCCGTAGAGATAAGGCGTAACGCATGCGCTCAGCCGGTCCTTCAGTGTATGGGCAGCGTCAAACCGCACCAGCATCTCATGCGCAATCTGCGCATAGCGCGGCTCGTCGGCTCCGACCAGCCCCAGCCCGTCGCCGCCAAACAGAGGGACCACACCATAAAGGATGAAGAAAACGGAGAAAACCACGAAGACCGCGGCTTCGCACACCAATGCCCAATTGGGCAGACGCATGCGTCGACTCTCAGGTGAATCCGGTACCACTGGTTCCAGTTGAGTCTCCACTCCAACGTTTCTCCAGGCCGGGGAGCTTTTGGGGAATCACCGGCCAGGCAAAATAACGCAACTCACACAAAATGCGGCAACAGGCCGCGCCTCAGACCATCGTTAGGCTATCAGATAGGCTCCCCTTCTCAACCTGCTTTGACCGCCCCTTCCAATGCGCAGCGCAGTTCCCGCACGATCTGATCGCGCGCCCGCGCCAGCGGACCGTCCAGCGTGCATCCGGCCGCATTTTGATGACCGCCGCCGCCCAGTCGCTCCGCAATCGCAGCGACGTTGATCTTTCCTTTCGTGCGCAGGCTCACTCGAATCCGGTTCTCCGGCAGCTCGCGCAGAAACGCTGCCGCCTCCACCTCCGCCATCGACAGCGCATAATTCGCGATCCCTTCGCAGTCCTCTTCAAGGGCACAACTCCGAACCATGTCCTGGTGCGTCACCCACAACCACGCCAGCCGCCCTTCCCGATGCAGGTTCCGCAAGGCCGCACCCAGCAGCAGCAGCTTCGACATTGAAGTCGAGAAATAGACCTGCTGCGCAATCTTGATCGGATCTGCCCCGGCCAGAGTCAGCTCCCGTGCCAGCTCAAATGTCGATGCTCGCGTTCCGCCATAAATGAAGCCGCCGGTATCTGTCAGCACTGTGGTGTAAATGCACTGGGCAGCATCCGGTGTGATCCTCTCTTCCAATGCCCGGTAGAGCCGGAACACCATCTCGCCCACACATGCCGCCTCGCGATCGATCCAGTTGATATCCGCGAACTCGATCCCGCTGGCGTGGTGGTCAATGTTGATGAGGAAGAACTTTTCCAGGCCCTCAAGCCGCGTTCGCTGCAGCCCGTCACACTCCAGCAGAATCACCGCATCGTACGGTCCATGTACGCGCATCGCCGTGCGGATTCGATCGGCTCCCGGAAGCCCTCGATACACATCCGGAATGCGGTCGGCAGTCACCAGGTCGGCGCGCTTGCCCATCTGCTCCAGCAGCATTCCCAAGGCCAGCACGCTGCCCACCGCATCGCCATCCGGCCGCGAGTGGGAGCAGACCAAAAACCGCTCGCCCTTCCGGATCACCTTCAAAATCGCGGCAATTGAGTCATCGGCAGCCGCGTCGAACGCGTTGGCATGGCGGCCATTGGCGCCGGGCTGGCGAGTTCGTGGCAAATCCATTCGCCTACTCCACCGGCGCTTTCTGCCGTTTTCGCGCGCGATCCATCAACTCCTCGATCCGCGCCTGGAAGCGGCCCGACCGATCCGCCAGAAATGTCAGATCCGGCACGTGACGCACCCCCATCCGCTCCTTCAGTTCAAAGCGGATATAACCCTTGGCTGCTTCGAGCCCCGCCAGCGTGTCCACCTCCGCCTTGGCAATATCGGCCACGGCGCTGTCCACCGCGAAATACACGCGCGCTGACTTGCCGCCTGGATTCAGCACCACCTCCGACACATAGCAGAACGCAATGCGGGGATCCGATAGCTCGCCCTCGATCATCGCGCCAATCTCTAACCGCAGCGTCTCGGCCACCCGGTCTTGATGATGCTTCCGCGCCCTGTTTTCCGGCATAATGCGCACCTCCTCGAGTGGCTTTACGTAAACTTTTCAGGATATCAGAGACGTTCCAGGTAACCAGGCCCCTCGGACAGCGTATCGTGTTCTCCGAGGAAAGACCGCCCATGAAGCCCGCCCCAAAATTAGGATTCGTCTTCGTTTTCGCCTTCGCCCTCATTCAGCAGACTCACGCCCAATACGCGCCCGACGTCGAGCAGCACATCCAGCACGTCACCTCCGGACTCACTGGCGGAGTCGTGCTCAAGGGTCAAGAGCACGCAACCCACACCCTCGCTGACCGCATGAAAGAACTCAACGTTCCCGGTGTCAGCATCGCCGTCATCCACGACGGCAAGATCGAGTGGGCTCGCGGATTCGGCTTGCGCAGCATCGGCGGCGCACCCGTCAACGCGGAAACCATGTTCCAGGCCGGCTCCATCAGCAAACCCCTCGCCGCGATGGCATGCCTCCGCCTCGTGCAGCAGGGCAAGCTCTCGCTCGACACTGACGTCAACACCTACCTCACCAGTTGGAAATTCCCCGCCGACCCACCGGCGCAAGGCAAACCGATCACCCTCCGCGAACTCCTTACCCACACCGGCGGCACTACCGTTCACGGATTCCCTGGCTACGCCAGTAATGAACCCGTCCCGACGCTCGTGCAGGTCCTCAATGGCGAAAAACCCGCCAACACCCCAGCCATCCGCAGCGAAGCCGCTCCGGGCGCGCGTTGGAACTACTCCGGCGGCGGTTACACCATCATGCAGCAGGTGCTCCTTGACACCACCAAAGAACCCTTTCCAAAACTGCTGCACGATACTGTCCTCGCGCCCATCGGCATGACCCGCAGCACCTACGAACAGCCGCTTCCGCAGAACCTTCGCGACAACGCCGCCGTTCCTTATCGCGGTGACGGCAAGCCCGTCGAAGGCGGCGCACATGCCTATCCCGAGATGGCCGCAGCGGGCCTCTGGACTACCCCAACCGACATCGCAAAGTACGCGCTCGAAGTGGTTCACTCGCTCGACGGCAAAGCCAACCACGTTCTCTCCCAAGACATGACGCGCCAGATGCTCACCCCCGGCATGGGCCATTGGGGATTGGGCCTCGAAATCGGCGGCTCCGATGCCAACCCCTACTTTTCACACGGTGGTGTAAACGAGGGCTTCGTCAACATCTTCTACATGTACGAAAAGAACGGCAACGGTGCAGCGATCATGACCAACGGAGACGCTGGCGGCCAGATCGGCGACGAGCTCATCCACAGCATTGCCGCCGAATACCATTGGCCAGATTTTCAGCCGACGGTCCGCACTGCCATCGCGGTCGATCCCAAGGTCCTCGAGCAATACACCGGCACATACGCGCTGTTCAAGGAATTCGATCTCGTCGTGACACTCGAGAATGGCCAACTGATGACGCAGGCCACAGGACAAGGCAAATTTCCAATCTACGCTGAGACGGAAACGAAGTTCTTTCCCATAGTCATCCCCGCCGAAATCGAATTCGTCAAGGACGATCAGGGCAAGATTTCGTCTCTCATCCTGCACCAGGGCGGGCGCGATATGAAAGCACCAAGAAAGTAAGAAGCCTCAACCTCAAACCGCTCGATGAATGCAGACGTTTTGCGCCCGTCACCACTGCAACCGCAGCAGGGAAATAGCCTGTCGCGGAAGCTCCATCTCCACCGTCACCTTGCTTCCATCCACATCCAACCACTCCGGCGACGTCAGCAACTCCAGTTGACCGGCCCGCTTCAACCGCGCATATTGCTCTGCGGTCGGCGACTGCGGAGAACCCATTTCCTTCCAAACCGTATAGGCATTGCTGTGTGTGTCATCGATCCGATAGTGCTCCAGCATCACGCGTTTCACTCCCGCCGGAATCCTCACAATCGTCACCATGACACTCGCCGGCGCGGCGGGCAAATCGTCATCGTGATAGTTCCACACCATCACCGTTGCCTGCCGGTTTGCCTTCGTTGCGAAAGCATCCACATCCGGCGCTTGTCTCACTCCGGCCTTCACCATCTCCTCAACCGGAATCCGCCCAGAGCTTTCGGTCTCCACCCGGTCTCCCGACATCAGCCCCGCCATCCGGAACACATTCAAAATCGGCTTATCCACCCCGTTCGTCGCCAGCGTGCGAAATCCCTCGAAATAATCCTTGCCCTCAAATTCAAACGACCACGACAACATCGCCGCCAGGTTCACCTTCGACTGGCCCTCTAGATCGATCAGCCCCTTCATCGCCGCAGCCGTATACGCCGCATACAGCGGCCCATTGCGGTACGCATTTGCCGGATTCGTCTTCATCGAGCACGCCGCGCAACCCTCCGGATCGGCCTCGCTGAGAATGATCGGTAGCTTTCTTAACTGCGGATACTTCGCCACAATCTCAAATCCGGTCCTCGCCGCCCTCAACTCATCGGCAAGCCCCATGCGCACGTGCCCTTCGATTACCTCCGGCCTTCCCTTGGGATGAAACGAAATGAAATCCAGCGGTATCGCTTTGCCGTCCGCCGCGTTCCTGTCGTGCAGGCAATGGTTCAGAAAAGCCTCGAGAAATGTAACTGACTTGTCTGATCCTGGCCCCGTCGTCGCCGGCCCACCCACCTTCGCGCTGGGCAGCGCCCCACGAACCCCCGCAACCGCGTAGTCGTAGAGCTTCAAATACTCTTCGCGCGTTCCATGCCAGTAAATAATGTCCGGCTCGTTCCACACTTCGAAGTACCACGTGCTTACCTTGTCCCGGCCATAGCGCTCCACGAGATGTTCGGTAAACTTCCGCGCCAGCTCGCCCCACATCGCATAATCCTTCGGAGGATTGTTTGACGCTCCCGCCATCGTCGCCTTCGGATAATGCAACTGGTACTCACTCACGCCCGGAACACTTGCCGCCAAATCCTTCGGCATGAAACCAAGCTCGACAAACGGCCGCACCCCTGCCCGCTGATATTCATCGAAGGTCTCATCCGTAATTCGCCAGTCATAGACCGGCTTGCCATTCGTATCCAGAGAAAACACATTCGACGAACTCCACTTCAGCTCCGCCACTCCATTCCCTGAAGTCAACAGATGATGCGCCCGGATGTACACCGGCTCCGGACTCAGATCATGTAGTTCCCGCAGCAATTGTTTCCCGTACTTCATCGTCGTGTAGTTCGACTCGTCGTAGCCAAACCACCGGTAAATCGGCGTATATGGTCCCCGCGACTTGGTCAGATCCACATGAATATTCACCGGCGCGGGACCCTTATCCTGCGCCGTCGCCGCAATCCAGCACCCGCAAATCAGAACCGCAAGCAGGACCACCCGCGTCTTCAGCCATCTCTGCATCGCCAACGCTCCCAAGTTTTTGATCTTGCCGAACCGTGTTTCTGCTTGACAAGCAGTCGCAGGCATAACATTATTATGCCTATGTCAATTAGGCCTAAAGAAGGAATGCCTCCTGGCGCGTTGCCCATGCTCATCCTTCGCGTCCTGCAGTCCGGTTCCCTGCACGGCTATGCTATCGCCCAGCGCATCCACGTGCTCTCCAGCGAGATCCTCTCCGTGGATGAAGGCCTTCTGTATCCCACCCTGCAAAAGCTGCTGCTCAAAGCCTGGGTCGTCGCCGAGTGGGGTATCTCCGAAACCAATCGCAAGGTCCGCTTCTACCGTCTCACACCCGCTGGCCGCGCGCAGCTCAAGGCCGAGCTCGCCGGGTACGACCGCGTGACCCAGGCCATTCAAGACATCCTCCGCACCGCATAGGAGATTCCCCATGGGCGAACTCTGGCGCCGTATTAATTACCTCATCCATCGCCGCCGTCTCGACGCCGAGCTTGAGTCCGACATGGAATTTCACCGCGAGATGGCCGCTCGTGCCGGCCACAACAACTTCGGCAACACCCTCCGCATGCGCGAGAAATCCCGCGAAGCCTGGGGCTGGACATGGTTCGACCGCCTCTATCAGGACCTCCAATACGGGATCCGTATTCTCGCCCGTTCTCCAGGATTCACGGTACTCGCCGTCTTGATTCTCGCCATTGGCATCGGCGTCAACGTCGCGGCCTTCACCTTCTTCGACATGGTTGCGCTTAAGCCGTTGCCGGTGCCCAATCCCGCATCCCTCGTTCGCCTCGAGCGCCGCTCCCCCAACGCCTACACCAGCGAGATGGCCTACCCGTCGTTCGCCTTCTATCGTGATCATGCGCGAACCCTGTCGGCTGCCATAGCCGTTCTCGGCGTTCCCCCCATGCAGATCGACGACGATACCCAGAACACCAGCGCCTCATTTGTCACGCCCAACTACTTCACCGAACTGGGAACCCCGGCTGCATTTGGCCGCCTCCTCAATCCCTCTCTCGATAACTCCATCTCTTCTCCGCCCGTCGTGATCCTGAGCTACGACCTCTGGCAGCATCGCTTCTCCGCAGATCCCTCCGTGATCGGCCGCGTCATTCGCCTCAACCGCAGGCCCGCCACCATCATTGGCGTCACGCCATATGCGTTTGCCAGCCTTGGAGGACAGCATCCTGAACTCTGGATGCCGATAGCGCAGCAACCTTACTTCATCCAGGGCAGCAAAGTCCTCACCGACTGGAATGACTCAAGCCTTCACATGTGGGGCCGTCTCGCCCCCGGCGTCACTTCACAAGCTGCGGAACAGGAACTCCGCGCGCTCACGGATCAACTGCGTAAACAACACCCTGAAGCTGTCTGGGATAACGAATTCATCCAAAGCTCTCCCGGCGGGCACATGCAGGTGATGCAGCCGGATATGTATCGCGTTGTCGCCATGGTCGGCGTGCTTACGTTGCTGATTCTCGCCGTCTCCTGTGCCAACCTTGGCGGTCTCATGGTGGCGCGCGCCGTTGCCCGCGAACACGAAATCGGCATCCGCATTGCCATCGGAGCGGGACGCAGCCGCATCTTCCGCCAACTCTTTACCGAAAGCCTTTTGCTCGCGACCCTCGGATCCATCGCGGGCCTCGCTCTGGGCTGCACCGTGATCCGAATTCTGCTGAATCAGCCCAACACCCCTCGATGGCTGAGCGTCGCGCCCGATTGGCGAGTCCTTCTGTTCACAATTGCAGCAACGTTCCTGTCGGCCTCGTTCTTCGGCCTCGCACCGGCTCTGCAGATCGCCCGGCAGCGCCAACAGAAAACCATCGTTCGCCAGATTCTCGTGGCAGCGCAGGTAGCCTCAAGTTGTGTCCTGCTCATCGTCGCCGCCCTTCTGCTGCGGGCAACCCAACATGCCCTCTACACCGACCCGGGATTCGGCTACCAGCAACTCATCTCCGTCGACCCCCAACTTGGACGTCACGGTTATAACCCCGAATCCGCGCGATCTTACCTCGAGCAAATGCAGGATCGTCTGCAGGCTCTGCCCGGCGTAACCTCCGTATCGCTCGTTCAGCTGCCGCCCCTCGGTCACGGAGTCTCCCGCCAGAGAAAAGAGATCGACGGGCACGTCGTGATGAGCTATCCCAACTGGGTTGCCCCTGGATTCTTCAGGACCATGGGTATTCCGATGAAGCTGGGACGCACCTTCAATCCTGGCGAGCAACACGTCGTGATTGTCAGTGAATCCTTTGCGCGCCAGCAATGGCCCACTCAGAATCCTCTTGGGCAGCAAATCGGCGATGGCGCGACGAAAGACACGGTCATCGGTGTGGTTGGCGATGCCCACATAAATGCCTTGAACGACGATGATGCGGTGGAACAATACTGGCCGGCACCGATCGAAAACATGCCGTCCATGGTCGTGATCGTTCGCGCCGGCGGCGAACCCGGCTCGCTTACCCCAACCATCCGCTCCATCAGTCAGAGCCTCGATCCCAAAGCTCCGCCGGAAATCCGCCAGATCAAGCTGCTCTATCGCGAAGGTGTCTCCCGTCTCGCCATGATCGCCTCGGCCGTGAGCTTCATCGGCATTGTCGCCGTTTCACTCGCCGGCATTGGCCTCGTCGGCCTGGTCGCTTTCACTGTCTCGCAACGCACCAAGGAAATCGCCATCCGCATCGCTCTCGGAGCCAAACCCGCTTCTATCCTCGCTGCGGTTCTTGGTCAGTATTCGTGGCCCGTGGTCATCGGATGCATCCTGGGCGCAACCGGCGCGGCTTTCGGTTCACGCGTGCTTCGCGTCGCGCTCTTCGGCGTCAGCAATCTCGATCCGGCCGGCTATGCTGCCGCTCTCATCGTTCTACTGGCAATTGTTGCCGTAGCTGCCCTGCTGCCTGCGCGACGAGCGCTACGTCTCGACCTGGCGCGAACCCTGCATTACGAGTAGCAGTGCTCAACTCTCGACGTAGTCCCAGAAGCTGTCAGCCAGCTCCGCGCCCAGGTCATTTGCCATGCGCCGAGCCGCCCGCTCCACCTCTTCAATGAGCTGATGCAGATAACTGCGTGAACTCGAAATCGCCACCACACCCAGGGTGGCCGACTGCCACGTGACAGCCTCATCCATCTCGGCAACTGAAATATTGAAGCCCTGCCGCAACTGATCCTTCATCGACCGCACCACCTGCCGGCGGTCCTTCAGCGACTGCGCATGCTCAATTCGCAATTCAAGGGTTAGCTGGGCAACAGGCATAAATCACGCGCCCTCTGCATCCGACTCTCCGGGGTCCCCCATTCTAACCCCACTTAAACCGGGCGAAGAGACATTTCTTCCACCCAAACTCGCTGACCTGCTAACTCGATAGTGAGCAAGGCTCCGCCGACCCGCTAAACAATGCAACGCTTGTTACTCCCTAGTCCCTATTCCCTTAGTCCCTCAGTCCCTGCTTCACCGCGTACGCCACCACCGTCTCTCCCGCGTTTCCCGTCTCTGCCACCAGCTGCTCCTCCAGCTCCTGCGGAACCGGCATCTCGCACGCCGCGATCTCCTCCTCGCTCGCACCCACAAAGCAAAGCTCGCAACACCCAAGCGCATCGCCCATGCGCACCGGCGGTCCGAACACCCGGCACGTCATCGGACGCCATTCGTACACATCGCAAAGCCCGGTCTCGGGATTCAGCGCGGGGCAAGGCGCCTCATTGGCAAACTCCTCAAACTTCGCCTCGTCCTCCTCCGAAGTACCCAGCAAACCCGTCGCCGCATCTCCGGGAAACTCGGCCCCGAACTCCGCAATCCACGCCCGCGCTCTCCCCTCAACGGACACAGCCCGCAGCGGGTCCGCTGCATGCAATGCCTCCATACCGGCCTGCAACCTTGCCACGTCCATCGCGTTGATGGCGAACGCCCCATGGCAGCACTGCGTACATCCCGGCCGGCAAGCCAGCCACGGCCCCGCCTGCCGAGCCGCCTCGGCCAGCGCCGCATCCATAATCTGCACAAGTTGCTGATCGCCCGCCGGTATCCGCATACACCCAGCCTACCGAAAGCGCATCCAGTTTTGCCAAGCCTGATTCCACACCGACCTTTGCTCGTGCTATAACCACCTCGAGGTCGCCTTTTTTGATCTACCTCGAGCGCATCCCCGCCGCCCCGCTCGCACCATCCATCCGGATGCTGTGGTACGCGCAGGTCCGCTCCGCCGCCCACCACCGCGAGCGCGTCCTGCCCACCGGCTGCGTCCAGATCATCCTCAACCTCGCGCGCGACTTCCTATTAGACTGCCCTGAAGATCGATCCGACGACCGCATGCCGCCCTCGCTGATCGTCGGTGCCCGTTCCGTCTACGAAATCGTCGACAGCTCCGACATGGCAGACCTCATCGGCATCGTCTTCGCTCCCGGCGGATTCACCCCGTTCGCATCCGATGCCGCTCATCTCTTCAGCAACCAAACGGTTGCGCTTGACTCCATCTGGGGCGACGGTGCACACAGCCTCCGCGATCGCCTGCGCGAGCTCCCTTCACCGGAAGCCCGCCTCAACCTCCTCGAACAATTCCTCCGCGCTCGTTTCGCCCCGCACCTCGATCGTCGCCTACGCTCCCCGCAAGTTCAGTTCGCGCTTCGCTGGTTCGCGCACAATCCCAGCGTCGCCAGCGTTCAGGAAGCCGCGCGCCAGATCGGCTGGAGCGAGCGCCGCTTCTCCCAGGTCTTTCGCGAGGAGGTGGGCCTCGCTCCCAAGGTGTGGTGCCGCATTCAGCGCTTCCAGAGCGCCGTCCGCCAACTCCACGCGGGCGTCGACATCCGCTGGGCCGAGTTGGCCCTCGACTGCGGCTACTACGACCAGTCCCATTTCGCTAACGAGTTCCGCGCCTTCTCCGGTGTCGACGCCACCACCTACTCCGCCCGCCGCACCCAATGGGCCAACCACATCAGCGCCGACTAGCCTCCGATTTTGTTTTCTTGGTCAACCTATAAATCTGGGTGCCCCAGGTCTCGATCTTGGAACCTTGCTACCACGATTTCAATGAGACGGCATGACGTTCAAACAACTAATCTTTCACTTATTTCCGATTTTTCCAAGATACCGCCCCACTCCGTTTGTCATTCTGTTGCCGTAATCTTGAATCCCCACGGAGGATCTCATGCCAGTCGCTACCGTCACTTCCGCTTCCACCATCATTCCCGCCATGCGTTACCGCGATGCCAATGCCGCCATCGAGTGGCTCTGCAATGTCTTTGGCTTCGAGCGCCACGCCGTCTATCCCGGCCCCAACAACACCGTCGGTCACGCCGAGCTCACCCTGAACGGCGGCATGATCATGCTCGGCTCCGCGAAAGACGACGAATACGGCCGTGGATTCAAGTCCCCCTCCGAAGTCGGCGACATCGAAACCCGCAGCGCCTACATCGTGGTTACCGATGCCGATGCTGTCTACGCGCGCGCCATGGCCGCCGGCGGCAAAATCGTCCGCGAACTCCAGAACACCGACTACGGCAGCCGTGAATTCGGCGTGAAAGATCCTGAAGGCCACTCCTGGAGCGTCGGCACCTACAATCCCTGGGCATCGCACTCCTGAGCCGGGAGTGCGGTGCGATATAGTTGCCGCATCTCCCCGGAGGTCGCCGCTTGAGAATTGTCCGGCTCATCGCTCCCGCAGCAACATTCGCACTCGTCGCCATTGCGGTCCACGCTCAGTCGCGCCTCCTGGTCGCCGAAAAGGGTGGCCACAGCCTTGCCATCATTGATCCCGCCGCTGGAACGGTGCTCGCCTCCGTGCCCGAAGCCGGTGTCACCGGCCACGAGGTCATCGCATCGCCCGATGGCAAGCTCGCCTTTGTGCCCATCTACGGCAACTCCGGCGTGGGAAAGCCCGGCACCGACGGCACGAAAATCGATGTCATTGACATCGCCACACACAAGATCATCGGCAACATTGCCTTCGACCACGGCGTCCGCCCCCATTGTCCCATGATCGGTCCGAAAGACGGCCGGCTCTATGTCACCACCGAACTCGATAAAACCATCACCATCATCGATCCCAAATCGCTGAAAATCGTCGGCGCCCTTCCCACCGGACAGCCCGAAAGCCACATGCTCGCGCTCTCGCACGACGGCCGCCGCGCCTACACCGCCAACGTCGGTCCCGGCACCATCTCCGTCATCGACATCGCGGCGCACAAGGTCCTCAAGGTCATCCCCATCTCCTCCAACACGCAGCGCATCGCCATCTCGCCCGACGACAAATGGGTCTTCACCGCCGATCAGACCAAGCCGCAAATGGCCGTGATCGACACCGCCACCAACACCGTCGCCAGATTGATCCCCATGGAGGGCATAGGCTACGGCTCGGCGCCCACACCCGATGGTCGCTGGCTCATCGTCGCTCTGCCCGATCAGAACAAGGTCGCCGTCATCGACCTTAAGACCATGCAGGTTGCCCGCACCGTCTCTGTCGGCAACTTCCCGCAGGAGGTTCTCGTCAGCCCCGACGGCAAATCCGCCTACGTCTCCTGCGAACACGCCAACGCGGTCGCGGAAATCGACCTAGCCACGTGGAACGTCACCCGCACCATCCCCACCGGCAAAGATGCCGACGGCCTAGCCTGGGCCGGAAAATAGTGACGCCAACAGCCAATTTCTATTCCCGATTCAAGCAAGCTTCCGAAGAGAAGTGGCAAACACTGTCTCTGCGTCCGACCATTTGGGGCTTCCAGATCCAGCCTGGGACACTTTGGAATCCGGGCCTGTCAGAAGAGGAACGAGTCCAATACGAGGTTGAAGTCGCCTTCCAGTTTCCCAGCGAGTTACGAGCGTTCCTGAAACATATGAACGGCACGGACAAACCCGCATTGGACGTACGAGGCTCGAGTGGTGAGGAACACCGCTTCGGGTCAGCGTTCTACTCCTATCCACGGGATCGTGAAGTAATTAAAATCTCATCGATTCCGCATGGATGAATCCCACACAACTCAGGCACACGCTCTCCGAACAGGGGTTTCTGCTTGGCGAAGAGGCGAAGTTGCTTCCGATCTTTGCGCACAGGTACGTCATCTGTTCATCACGGGTAGAGACCTGTGCGGTCCTGTCGATCTGGGCTTCGACCGACGCGATCGTCTACGGGCAGTCTCTTCCGGAATATCTTCAGCGTGAGGTGTTTGGCGAAGGAACGGCGGGTCTCTGAGATATTGCGGTAAATTTACCCAATCTCCCGGTCCCACGTCTCCAGCGCGCGCTTGAACTCGCTCATGAACTTCCCGGCATCGGCTCCATCGATCAGCCGGTGATCGAACCCCAGGCAGAAATACTGCATCGACCGGATCCCAATCGTGTCGTTGCCCTCCGCATCGGTCAGCACCACCGGTTCCTTCTTCAGCGCCCCGATAGCCAGAATCGCTGCCTCCGGCTGATTGATGATCGGAATCCCAAACTCATCGCCGAAGATACCCGGATTGGTCAGCGTGAACGTCGATCCGCCCACCTCATCCGGCAAGAGCTTCTTCGTCCGCGCACGCCCCGCAAGATCGCCAATGGTTCGAGCGATATTCGCGAAATCGCGCTTCTCCGCCTCGCGCACCGTCGGTACAATCAGTCCCCACTCCAGCGCCACCGCAATGCCCAGATTGATATTCGCGTGGTAGTGAATCTCGTTCTCCACCAACGACGCGTTCACAATCGGGAACCGCCTCAGAGCCTCAATCGCCGCCACCGCGATGAACGGCATATACGTCAGCTTCACGCCATGCCGTTGTTCGAACCCGGCCTTCTCGCGCTCCCGCAGCCGTACGATCCGCGTCATATCCACTTTGTAAACCGAGTGCACATGCGGGCTGATGCGTTTGCTCTCCACCATCCGCTGTGCAATGATCGCGCGCATCTTCGTCAGCGGCACCACCTCCGCCGTCAATGCCTTGGGCTGCGGCAATACCTGCGGTGAGGCCAACTGCGCCTTCGGCGCCACAGCAGTTCTCGCCCCTCCCTCGCTGATAAAGCGTAGGATGTCGTCCTTATTGATGCGCCCGCTCGATCCCGACCCGCGCACCATCCGCAGATCGACCCTGTGTTCCTTCGCAATCCTCCGCACCAGCGGCGACGACCGGGCCTTCCGTCCATCCCCCACCGACGCGACCGCCGCAACCTGCTCAGCCAGGGCATCCGCAACCGTCACAGAAGGACGCTCCGCTTCCGTTGCGGCGAAGCCGCGATCACCCGCACCAGAGGTGCTGCCACCAATCACGGCGACCACAACATTGATCTGAACCGTCTCGCCCTCGTGTGACCGGACCTCCGTCAGAACCCCGGCCACCGGCGAAGGAATCTCCGCATCCACCTTGTCCGTAGAAATCTCAAACAGCGGTTCGTCCTTCTCGACGGAATCTCCAACCTTCTTCAGCCATTTGGTGATCGTCCCCTCGAAAATCGACTCCCCCATCTGTGGCATCACGATCTCCACTCCGTCACGCGCCGCGCGAGCCACCTTGGGCGAAGCCCTTTCCGGGTCCGCGCTCGCGGGCTCCACCTTTTGCTTCACCTGAGCATCATCAGTTTCAGAAGTGGATGGAGCAGAAGCCTCTGCGCCGGAGGCGCGGTCACCCGCACCGGAGGTGCCCGTGAGCACCGCAACCACCGTGTTGATCCCCACCGTCTCGCCCTCTTGCGCCCGGATCTCCGTGAGCACACCGGCTACAGGCGAAGGAATCTCCGCATCCACCTTGTCGGTCGAAATCTCGAACAGCGGCTCGTCCTTCTCCACCGAGTCGCCCACCTTCTTGAGCCACTTCGTAATGGTGCCCTCAACGATCGACTCGCCCATCTGGGGCATGATCACGTCAGTTGGCATGAATCGTTCACTCCGCGATCCGGGATACAAAGTCCCGCCCGGCTCCTGCCGGATTATAAATCTCCGCACAGGTGCAACATTCTTGCCTGGGTGCCCCCTGTCTCACCTTTGTTGGCCCGCACACACGATTAAGAGGTGTCATCCTGAAGGGGGGCGTTGTCTTCACCGACGCAGAGGATCCGCTTCTCATCAATAACTCGATCAGCAAGAACCCGGGTGCCCCATGTCTCGATTTTGAGACATGGGAACGAAGCCCGCGCTGCCTCGAAACTTCGCCGCCAGACCGATCCACCATTTCACGCTCTCACCGGCCCCTCCGGATCCCCATGCACCCGCCGCACTTCATCCGGAACCTTCACCGGCGTATCCTCCGCACGAAAACTCCGCTTCGTCGCCGCCTGCGCGCGCAGCGCGTCCAAGCTCTCCACTGCCAGCACCTGCTGCCCATAGACCTGCCCGAACTGCCGCGCCGCCTGGTGCGCAATGTCTTCAAGCCCTGGCAGCGTCATGCCTTCCGGCGCCTCGCGTTCCAGGCTCGTCACCGGCTTATCAGTAATCCCGCATGGATTGATCAGTTGAAAATCGCGCAGATCGGTCGTCACGTTGAAGGCAAACCCATGAGACGTGATCCCCCGCGAAACATGGATCCCGATCGCTCCGATCTTCCTTTCCTTGCCCGCGGCGGGCATTTCCGGTAGTCCACACCAGACGCCCGTAAGCCCCGCGATCCTTCCCGCACGCACGCCATACACCCCGCACAGCCTTATCAGCGCCTCTTCCATCATCCGCACAAAATCCACCGGTCCCAGCCGGCTCCCCCTCGCGTTATGCAGGCTCCGCAAATCGAAAATCGGATACCCCACCAGCTGCCCCGGCCCGTGATACGTCACGTCCCCGCCGCGATTGATCTCGTGCAGCGTCACGCCACGCTTCGCCAGCACCTCGTCTGAAGCCAGCACGTTCTCGCGCCGCGCGTTGCGCCCCAGCGTCAGCACCGGCGGATGTTCCAGCAGCAGCAGCACATTCTCAACGCACCCCTCCAGCCGCAGAGCCGCAACCTCCGCCTGCAGCTTCAGCGCCGCGTCGTATCCCACCTGCCCCAGATACAGATACTCAATCATCGCCTTCTATTGTAGGGAAACGAGCCAGCGCATTATTCCTGCTTGGTCGGCGCCAGGATTCCCGCAAACGATGCCCGCACGCGCCAGAACACAATGATCCAAAGAATCACCACCACGATCGGCACCGGAAACAACCCGCTGTGCGCAACAAGAATATGGGTTGTGAGGATGTTCACGAGCATGGCAGCCAGCACCGTCAGGGCGAGCGGCACATAGCGATTGATGAGAAGCAGAATCCCCGGCACCAACTGGAAGAACCCCACTACCATCGCATAGTGCGTAACCGCCAGGACAGTGACAAAGTCCTTCATCGGTCCGGGCGGCATCGGCGGATTCGGCAGAAAAGGGTGCAACAGGTTCGCGCCAAAAAACGTGAATACGACCCCCATCAAGAGGCGGGAAATCATGGCAACAATCTTCACGGGTATCTCCTTCGGGAAATTGGGTCGAAGCTCGACAACACTTCTATGGGAAAACCGCTTGCTCCAACAGATGATCCCCGTCTGTCCCGTGATTCAGAAGAAATCCCTGAAACCGGCATCCCGGCCGCGACGATCCCCGCGAGCCACTCCCCCTCCAAACTGCAACGGGCGCAACATCCAATGTGGATGCTGCGCCCGAAGAGGCCGGCGCGAGGCAAGGCTGCTGCGCGCTGGCATATGGGTTGGTTCGCCTTCCCCGAGCGTTCCAACCCCCTGTGGACTAGTTCCCATGGAGGTGTGGCATCTAGTCCATTGGATTCTCCCCGCCAAGGATGCGGGGAGAACCCAAGCTTTAATTTCGTCTTCCGATTAATCTCTTGCCGTTCGTGAACCTGCGGGGATCGCATTGGCTCGCTCAATCCAGTTGAAACTGCACATGCACCTGGAGTGAGGCGCTCGATCCGGAATTGAACTGGCTGGCGTTTAGAGAGATTGCGCAGGAGGTCCGCGCGAGGGATGGGGGCCGTTCGGTCCATCGAGCGGCGCGTGCGTCATTGAGAAAACATACGGGCTCGGGGCACAGCATCCCGTTACCGCCATTAAGCCCCGCTCGACGCTGATCTTCTTACCGCGGATCCGGTGCAGACGCGGCGCGGGCCGATGTTGCCCAGGCAGGGAATACGCCACTTCCCGCGGCGCCCTTTGCCTTTGCCGATCGTAATGAGCGCGCCCCTGCGGCTTCGCAATCGGACACGGGAAAACCCTCGCTACGTGCGGCATCGCCCGCATCGCGGTCGGCGAAACCGCAAGCGCCAGCAGTACCACTCGGAAAATGAGCCACCGTGCCTTCATGATGAAGAGCTTTGAGTATACCCGCGCTGAAATCGATTTCGCAATTGTTTCTTGCCCGAAAGTTACCCCTGGCAGGCAACGCGGCTAACCCACTCCCATGTCTAATGAAATCATGGCAACTCCTCCGCTGTCGCACTGCGACTATTTGCGCTGGAGGTCACATTCCATTTCGCTCCGGCAAAGTTACTGCTGTGGGATTGGTCCCCGCCAAGCCAGCGCATAGCTTAGAAGCAGAGACTGATTTCGAAGGTGTGGTAAGTTCATGCAACGGAACCCGCCGCAAGGCGGGTTCTTTGTATATGCGGGATCGATACACCGGAGAGAACCGGATCGGAGGTTTTTGAAGCCGGATGTTGTGGGAATTGTGGCAGCGTCTTCTGTACACCTGGAAGTTTCAGCGCATACGGATGATTGGATACTTTTTGATGTTCGTTCTGGTGGCATTGATCATCACGTGGCTCATGCTGCGCGAGGTTTAGCGATCGCGATGTAAAGCGAGCCGCTTCGATGGAGGTATCACGGTGGAGAATTCCACCGTGACACCATTGGGATATTCGGCAAAAGGACTCGTAAGCCGAATTCTGTTCTATGCGGTCATTCCTCTAGGCGCGGCGTTACCGCCAACGCTCATCAGCGACCTACCCGGAGGTTCCGGCAATTGCTCAAGCCGCCTTTACGCATCGGGCCGATACGCAGTTGCCGCCTGGCTCTTGACGGCATCTTCCCTCCCTATTTGGTCTTGCTCCGTGTGGGGTTTACCCTGCCTCCGCCGTTACCGTCGGAGCGGTGCGCTCTTGCCGCACCTTTTCACCCTTACCCCGAGCGGATGCCCCAGGTCTCGAGTTTGAGACGTGAGATCGACATCGGGGCGGTATGTTTTCTGTGGCACTAGCCGTCTACAGGCCTTGAAGCCCGCATCCCGGACGTTATCCGGCACACTGCCCTGCGGAGTTCGGACTTTCCTCCCCCGGAAGCGGCTAAAAGCCGATCCCAGCAGCGACCGCCCGGTCCTCCTGCCACCCTTAGTCTACCGTGAATGCTGACTTGAGTTATTCCATGTTGCCGCCAACTCGCGCTAAACCCATTAGGTACCTTCTCGGCGCATACCGCATCGCCTCCGCTCCCGAGGCGAACTCCAGCCGGCCAACGAGTTTCCAGTCGACATGCTTCGATATCACTAGCCTGTGGTTGGCGGTCCGTATATAAACCCAGCGGTAATACGCGCGGTGACCCGCTCGCGAATCAACCCGGGCTCCGCGGTATTCACGGGTATCCACAGCTCACTCCCCGGCTCGAGCCCCGTTACGATGAACACATGCTTCGCGTGAAACTGCTCGAACCCGGTGCCCGCCTTCCCGTTGTTGCCCACCCCGGCGAGGACCTGGGCTACGACATCTTCTCCCTCGAAACCGTCCTTCTCGAACCCCACAAAACCATCCGCGTCCGCACCGGCATCTCCGTCGAAGCCCGCCACCCCGAAACCGGCGTGCCCCTCGGCCTCCTTGTCCGCGACCGTTCCTCCATGGCCTCTCGCGGCATCGCCACCACCGCCGGCGTGATCGATGCCGGCTACCGTGGCGAACTCCAGATCGTCATGACCAACCTCGGCGACAGCCCCATCGAGCTCAAAACCGGCGAAAAGATCGCTCAGATGATCCCCGTCCCAGTCCTGACCGGCCCCGTCCAGGAGGTTGAAACTCTTGAAGAGTCCGCGCGCCTGGCCAAAGGCTTCGGCAGCTCCGGCCGCTAATATGCTCTTAAAGAGGGTCAAAGCTATTTCTGTTCTGTGATCACTGTCCACTCGAAGGTCAGCATGCCCGTCATATCGGTTACGAGGTTGCGAGTTCGCTCCTGGCGCTTCCTTCCCGCCTTTCTGTTCGCCACGATGCGCATCGGCAGACAGGCCACCCGCGCTGACGGAAACTTGGCCGTGAAGGTCCTTCGCGATCGCCGCAACGCCTTCTGGACCTGGACCTCATGGGACTGCGAATCTTCGATGAAGGAATTCATGCTGGCTCCCCCCCACGGCCCCGCCATGCGCAAGCTGCTCGAGTGGTGCGACGAAGCCGCTCTGGTCCACTGGACCGAAGAAAGCGATGAGCTGCCCGCCTGGAGTGAGGCACACCGCCGCATGCTCCGCTGGGGCCGCCTCTCCAAAGTGAATCACCCCTCCGACGCGCAGAAAGCCTTTCGCATCGACGAACCCGACGAGAGCTCAAAATCGCAGTACCGCCTCAAGTAGATCCCGCACCAACCATGGCGCAGGTTTTCGAACCTGCGGGCGTTTACCGGGCTTACACTGTCCCCTGAGTTCCCAACCAGGTTTTCCGTGAAGGAGAGTCATGCGGTCAAGGCTTCTTGTGTCACTGGCGCTTTCTATTTTGTTTTCTGCGAGCCTCTTTTCGCAGGCTCCAAAACCCTCCACAGAGAATCTCCCCGCGCGCGTCGATGCCATCTTCCAGAAGATGGACTCGACCGTATCTCCCGGTTGCGCGCTTTCGGTCGTGAAGGACGGAAAGATCATCTACGAGCGCGGCTACGGAATGGCAGACCTTGACCACAACATCGCGATCACGCCCACGACCGTCTTCCACGTGGCCTCGATGTCGAAGCAATTTACAGCCGCTTCCATTCTTCTGCTGGCCCAGCAAGGCAAGCTCTCCCTTGACGATCCCGTGCGCAAGTACATTCCCGAATTGCCCGACTTCGGCACCCCGGTCACCATCCGGCAACTGATTCATCACACCAGCGGGCTACGCGATCAATGGGATTTGCTCGGCCTCTCCGGCTGGCGCTACTCGCTCGACCTCATCACCAACGACGACGTTCTCTATGTCATTTCGCACCAGAAAGAGTTGAACTTCCCGCCCGGCACCAAGCACCTCTACAGCAATACCGGATACACGCTCCTCGGCGAAGTCGTGAAGCGCGTCAGCGGCAAGTCGCTCCACGAGTTCACCACCGAAAACATCTTCCGGCCACTGGGCATGAAAAATACTCACTTCCGCGACGACCACGCCGAGATCATCAAGAACATCGCCTACGGATATGGACCCGCCGGCGACACCTTCCGCCTGAGCGTCACCAACTTCGACACCGTCGGCGCCACCAGCCTGATGACCACCGTTGAAGACCTCCCGCTCTGGGATGAGAACTTCTACAATCCGCGCATCGGCGGCCCGGACCTGATCCGGCAAATGCTCGAGCGCGGCAAACTCAACAATGGCGAGCAGCTCGACTACGCCTCTGGCCTGGTCATCGGGAAATACCGCGGCCTCAACACCGTCGATCACGGCGGCGCCGACGCGGGTTACCGCTCCGATATGATCCGCTTCCCTGATCAGCACTTCAGCTCTGCGTGCCTCTGCAACCTTGCTACCGCCGACCCCAGCGATCTCAACCGAAAAGTTGCCGAGATCTATCTCAAAAAAGAAATGACGCCCGCCGAGCCCGCTCATGTTGCCGATGAGAAGCCGGTGCAACTCACGCCCCAGCAACTTTCTGCGATCGCAGGCACCTATTTGAACCAGGATGACGAAGTCATCCGAGTCTTCCTCAAGGACAATGCCCTCCGGGTCGCCAACGCGAACGAGGACCAAAGCTATGAGTTGATGCCTCTCGCGCCCAACCATTTTCGCCTGATGGTTGCGCCAGTTGATTTCACATTTGACGCGCCAGAGGGCAAGAATCCCGCCAGGATCACCATCAAATCACCGGATGGCAAGCCCGACGTCAATAGCGCTGTCACGCCCTTCACGCCCTCAGAAGCCGATTTGAAACCTTACGCCGGCACCTACAGCAGTGAGGACATCGATCCGCTATACACGATCGCGATCGAGAAGGGAAAACTCGTGCTCCATCGGCTCAAGAACGATCCCGACAAGCTGATGCCCGTGACACCCGACCTGTTTGTCGCGTCCCTCGGCAGCATCAGATTCACGCGCAGCGCGAAAGGCGAAATCACAGGATTCTTCCTGACCACCGGCCGCATCCGAAACATGCGCTTCACTAAAGGCCGCCCCGCAATCGCCGCGCAATAGATGTGCCATTGCGGAAAAATAGAACCCCCAGGCCTCACATGAGACCTGGGAGCAGTTCAAAGCTGGCTGCAGCCGGGGTTACTTCCCCAGCCCATCATCCTTGTGATAGTTGGGATATGGCGGCAAGGGAATCGTCGGCACCGGATGCTGCTTCAACTCTTCCAGCACCACCTGCACGCCGGTTTCGAGCTGCTTGTCATGCCCATCGGCAACATCCTTGGGCAGCAGCTCTACTTCCACATCCGGAGCAATTCCGGTGTTCTCAACCTCCCACTGCCCCTTGAGCCCGTAGATGGCATAACGCGGCGCTGTGACATACCCGCCATCCATCAGCGGAGGATACCCGCCGATTCCCACCAGTCCTCCCCACGTCTTCGTTCCCACCAGCTTGCCAATCTCCGCCTTGCGGAAATACCACGGCATGGCATCGCCGCCCGAACCCGAATTCTGATTGATCAACATCACCTTCGGTCCGAAGATCGCGCCCACAGGATCGTGGATCGACTTGCCGTCACGCTCGATCGCTCCCGAAAGCGGAAAACGCTTCAGCACATCCACCACGTAATCCGCGATGAATCCACCCTCATTCCAGCGCTCATCAAGGACCAGCGCCTGCTTGTCCAGTTGCGAGTAGAAATAGCGATTGAAGTTCGTATAGCCTGAGCCACCTGTGTTCGGCATGTAGACATACGCGACCTTGCCGCCCGAGAGTTCATTCACTTTCCTGCGATTGCTCTCGATCCAGTCAAGGTTGCGCAGCCCATCCTCGTCATCGATCGGGACCACCGTCACGTCGCGACCATCCTTGCCGTCGGCGTTCGACCCGACATGCAGCACCGTCTGCTTGCCCGCCGTGCCGTCGAAGAACTGGTAGAGATTGTCTTTCGCATGCAGATCGCGTCCGTTCACCGCCAGCAGGTACTCGCCTTCTTTCACATACACGCCCGGCATGGTCAGCGGAGACGCCAGTCCAGGAGTCCAGTTCTGCCCGCCAAGAATCTTCGCAATCCGGTAGCGATCGTTCTCCACTTTGTAGTCGGCGCCCAGTAGTCCGATCTTCGGCCCATCATCGTGCGAATCAGAGCCGCCCACAAACATGTGGCCGATGTTTACCTCGCCCAGCATTTCAACCGAGAGATAGGTAAACTCCGATCGAGAAGCCAGTCCATCCAGATAAGGTTTGTACTTCGCCTCAATCTTCGGAATCGACAGCCCATGCGTGTTCGGGTCGTACAGAAAGTCGCGTTGAATGCGCCACGTCTCGTGATAAATCTGCCGCCACTCTGCTCGTGGATCGATCATCGCCTGCATGCCGCCAAGGTTCAAAGGCTTGCCGGGACCGTTATTGCCGGGCTTCAAATCATCGGTCGGCGCAATCGACCATCCACCCTTGCGCGCGTATAGAAACTTCGATCCATCCTCGGAAACGATGAATGCGTCAAGCTCGCTGAGCACGCTTTCGGGCTCGCGCTTCTCCAGCGTGAATTTCCACACCGCGCGAATTCCCGGGCCCCCCTGCTCGCTTGAAGACCTCCCGACCGGCGATCCCTCGACGAGATAAATCACCCCCGCCTTGCCGGTGCCGATACCCATATAGTTACGCGCCGGAATTGGCAATGACAGGATTCGGTTGCCGATCCCCTCCAGATCAACCTTGACCTCGACTGGCTTGTCCTTGTCCTTGTCCTTATCCTTGTCTTTGTCGTTATCCTTATCCTTGTCTTTGTCTTTATCCTTGTCGTCTGACTTCGCCGCGTCCTTGTCTTTATCCTTGGCCGATTTGTCTTTGTCGCTGGACTTATTAGCCTTCTCATCCTTAACCGGCGCCTTCGGTTCGTCCTTCTTCTCTTCCTTGATCTTCTCGTCGTCGCTCTCCGGCGGAATCGGCGACGCACCATCCTTGGTCAGAACCACCACATACGCCGCGCTGGTTTGCGCGCGGTCCAGCGACGAAAGATCGATCCCGGCGTTCGAGGGACCGTCATCCGTCGATGCGACAAAGTAGAGATACTTCCCGTTCTTGTCGAATGCAGGACTATGCGCATCGCTCATCCCGTCGGTGACCTGCGTCGACTTATGCGTCTCCATCGAGTAGAGAAAGATTGCGTGAACCTGGTTCTCCAGGTCGCGTTCATAGGCAATCCACTTCGAATCGGGTGACCACACCTCGCTGAAACCAAACCCAAATGCCCCGTAGATCGCCTTGTCGATCTGCACCGGCTTTCCGCTCGGCACATCAACCAGCCACAAGCGGTTGTGCTTGTCGTTGAATGTAATGTGCTTCGAATCGGGCGACCACGTCGGTCCGTAGAAGTAGCTCGGATCCGGACCTAGATCGATCACCCTCGGCGCCTTGAATC
The DNA here is from genome assembly GCA_036495975.1 of Occallatibacter sp. Classification (GTDB taxonomy): domain Bacteria; phylum Acidobacteriota; class Terriglobia; order Terriglobales; family Acidobacteriaceae; genus Telmatobacter. The sequence continues at coordinate 150,531 of DASXLY010000153.1, forward strand.
CCGTCTGGTCGTGCAGATAAAGCTGATACTCGCCAGACGCATCAGAGAAGTACGCGATGGTCTTCCCGTCCGGGCTCCACGATGGATCACGCTCAGCTGCTCCCGGCGTGTTGGTCAGGTTGCGCGTGTCACCCTTTTCGGCCGGCACGGTGAAGATCTCGCCATGCGCCTCGAACACTGCCCGCGCTCCAGCCGGTGAGATCGACGCGTTGCGTATCTCGTCCGGCCGGACCCCGGCCAGGTGCGGCGCCAGGCTGGCCAACTCTCCACGCACTTGTATAGGCACCACGTGATCCGCATTGCCATTCGCCGTATCCACCAAGTGAATGGAACCGAATTGTTCATACACCAGTCCGCCCGGACCGCCCTGAACCGACTTCAGGTCGTAGCTCTTGTTCTCCACGACCTGGCTCACCTGTTTCGAACCAGTGTCGTACCGAAACAGTGATACGGCGCCGGTCCGGTTGGAAAGAAAATAGACCGCGTCGCCCACCCAGACAGGGTTCGAATCCATTGACCCATCGCGCGGCACCTTCACCAGGTCCAATGTCTTCAGGTTTACGATCCAGATCGGAGTGAGCTGCCCTCCGTGATACTGCTTCCAGGCGTCCTCCCACTTTGTGATCGGCTGATAGGCAATCGACTGGCCGTCGGGTGAGTACGAGCCCTGCACGCCCGAAGGCAACGGCAGCGCTTCCGGCATTCCCGTTCCATCCTCGTGAACCGTGAAGAGCTTCAGAAAATGCCTGTAGCTGATAGCCCCGCTGATAATCAGCAGGTTCTTCCCATCTGGCGCCCAGCCAACCACCATGGCGCCGCCGGGCTCCCAGGTGATGCGGCGCGGTACTCCGCCGCGCGACGGCATCACGTACACATCCACGTTGCCATTCAGGTGCGCCGAGTAAGCAATCTCAGACCCGTCGGGCGAATAGAATGGCCCCCCTGCGACCTTCCCATCCGAGGTAAGCCGCTCGGCCTCTCCGCCCTGGCGGCTCACCGTCCAGATGTCATCGGCATATCGAAACGCAATCTTGTCCTGAGACAGCGACGGGGTGCGAAGCAATAACGGCGTCTCGCCTGCTGCTGATTGCGCAGCACTAAATGCGGGAGAAAAAATAGCCAGCATCGCAAAAACAATCGCCAGCCGCATACGAACAGGAGTCATCGGTTCCTCCATGGCCAAGTGAAATGTACTGTGAACAGAAGCGAAAGAAGCTGTGCCAGAGTATCCTACGCCGACGCCAGGAAGAAAGGCCCTTAAAATTCGCTGTGACAAGCGTCGTCGCTATCGCGGTGTCAGGCGATCAAATCGAACCGAATAGCTGGAGCACCCGACCTCAGCGGCGATGCGCCACTACCCTCATCCCCGAGTTTCGAATGTTCGCGGATGCCATCACCTGGTTCGCGGCGCGCTCTCCGGATCGTATCGCGGCATGCACCGTACCCCAGTGCCCTGTCACGTCCGTATGCTCGCCCGCAAAATACAGCGTTTCGCGCACCGGCGTCGCCATCCTCAATACCGCATCCAGGGCGCCTGCCGGTACATAGCTATAGGCACCACAACTCCACGGGTCGGTCTGCCAGTCGTGCGTCGCACAGCAAATCAATTGCCCGCGCAGATAGTCGAGCGGCAGTGAGAAAATATCCGCAAGCTGCAGGCAGGCGATGTCGCCAATCTGCTCGCGTGTGCACTGGTCGAATGCCGCTGAGCGTGGTCCGCCAATCCAGCCCGTCATGGTGCGCGTCTCCCAGGGATGTGCTGTCCACCAAACCGGCGGCATGGCCTCGTGCGCGAACAGGAAGCTCAATTTCGGCAGCTTCACGGTCGTATCTGTGGCCCACCAGCGCTCGCGAAACAGCAGCGTAAATCGCCGCACGGGCCCCATCGCCAGTTGGTTCGCCGCAATCAGCGCATCGGGAACAGGCTGGAACATCACACCGAGTTGCTGCAAAACCGCGAGTGGAAGAGTAATTACCGCCTGCTCGGCCGAGTACTGCGCCAGCTCGCCGCCGTCGCGCGCCAGCACCGCCACGTGACCCCGCTCCCACTCAACCTTTTCCACCGGATGCGACAGCTCGATCCGTCCGCCCGCCTCGCGCACTTTCTTCGCCAGAAACTCCGGCACCTGATCGTACCCGTGGCGCACCCGAAATACTTCTTTACCGTCGGTCTCTTCCTCCGCCCTCTGCTGCACCGCCAGGGAATGCACCCCGATCTGCCGGTAATCGGCAGCATTGAAGCTTTGCACGTAACTAATCACTTCTTCCCGTTTGTCAGGTGGCAGTCTCTCCAGTGGCGGATAGTTTGCAAACGCCAGGTCGCCGCCTCTCCACTTTTCAAGCCCATTCAGAAATTTGAAGATCTCGCCTTGCTCGTCGCAGGCCTTCAGCCGTCCGTTCCTGTGGCAAGCGTCCTTACCATCCAGGGCGTAGGTGTCCAATCCTGCCTCATGGATCAGGTGCCACAACTCCGGCGGGCGCCCGTGAATAAACTCCGCGCCGAGTTCCAGAACTTCACCCTCCTCGCGGAGCGTGCGAATCCTGCCTCCCACCCGGTCACGCGCCTCCAGCACCAGCACCTGCCTGCCCGACTCGGCCAGCTTGCGTGCCGCCGTCAGCCCCGCCATGCCCGCGCCAATCACCAAGACACGCTTTTTTCCTGTTCCCATACACCCTTGGATGCGGGAGTGTTTTCGTGGCACCGAAGAATCGATCCCGCAATTGGATGAAGAATATCAACCACAGAGGTACGAGTCTTGAGGGACAGTCGTGCCGCTAATAGCTCCCATGGTGACCCCTTCGTGTTTTCCTTGACTTCAACCCCCGCTTTACGACGAAATCAGGAACTCTTACGCCGTTGTGCCCGTACATAATGAAGGTCGCAGCCGGATTTCTATTCATTTGGCCTTGTCGGACCAAGGAGAACGCAATGCGCAATGGTCTCGCTGTGGGTTTACTTGGAGCGGTGGTAGCGCTCGGATTGTCATCGGCACACGCCCAAACCCGGGCCGGCAGAGGTCACACCGACCAGGTTGTGATCGTTTTCAAGGATGGTCACCGCCAGTCCTTCAATCTGTCCGACATCGCAAGAATCGAGTTTCCCGGCGGTCCAGCAGTCGCCGACGCCGGTCCCACACCTTCGGGAGCCCCGCCGCGCGGTCATTTCGTCGGGAAATGGGATGTAGGCGATGGCGCCGGCAGCACCTTCTCCATCACCCTCAACGACGACGGCAGCGCCTGGCGCTCGCTTCAGCGCGTCCACGGAAGATGGGCGTATGTAAATGGCGAGGCAAGAGTTACATGGGACGACGGCGCGCAAGACTGCATCCGCCGGATCGACGGCCACGACCAGAAATTCGCCTACCACGCCGGCAAATCCTTTTCCGACGAACCCGATAACGTCACCGACGCCCGCAACACCAGCCCGCGGCCTCTCTAAAGCATCTCGGGGCTCTGAAACGTAGCCCCGGCGCCCGGAACTGCTGGTCGTTCCAGTGCGTACCCTTCAAGGCAAGCTCGTTGTCTAGCGGCATCAGCGGCTCGAAAGCGGTCGGGCCGTTCTAGGAAACAGAAGACAGCTCGCACTCCAGGCAGTCCGTCTCATTCGCCGAAGGGAACTGCTCATCCCTGAATTGCGGCGCGATATCTGTTCTCTGCGTACACTGGAGATACACTCTTCCGAAAAACGAGGCAAGAGCACAAAGATCCGAATATGAGCATTCTTGAAGCCTTCAAACTCGCGCTTCAATCCCTCTGGGGCAATAAATTGCGCTCCATCCTCACCCTGATCGGCGTGGTGATGGGAGTTGCCTCGGTCATCATGGTGCTGACCCTCGTGCAGGGCGCGAAACGCTACATCAGCACCAAGCTCTCCGGCTACGGCGCAGACGTCTTCACCGTAAACCGCATGTCCTCCGTCATCCTCTCTGCCGATCAGTACTTCGGCTATCAAAAACGCAAAATCATACGTATTGAGGACTACGACGCAATCAAGGACGGCTGCACCGACTGCAGTGAAGTCGGAGCGATGCTCTTCAAGTCGACCAACGTCGTCTATAACGGCCATTCCAGCAACAACACCGGGGTGCGCGGCTACACCGCCTCCATGATGTCGCTGAACAATATCGACATTGCCGTGGGACGCGGCTTCACTCCGGCCGACGAAGAGCACGCCTTCCACAGCTGCATCGTTGGATATGACATTGTCGATAACCTCGTTGGCGACGCCGACCCACTCGGTAAAGAGATCCGTGTCGACGGCATCCCTTTCACCATCATCGGTGTGGGCGACCGGCAGGGCAAAACCCTCGGACAATCCCAGGACAACTGGGTCGCCGTTCCGATCACGACCTACCAGCAGATTTACGGCTACAACGACTCCGTCGATATCTATGCGCGCGCCAGCGGCGGGTCCGAGGCTATGGTTCGCGCCGAAGACGAGGCCCGCGTCATCATGCGCTCCCGCCGGCACGTGGCTCCCGGCATCCCCGACGACTTCGAGATTCAGACCAACGACACCTTCCTCGATATCGCCAACCAGTTGCTGGGCGTCTTCGCCTGGGTCGTCCTCGGCCTCGGCTCCATCGCCCTGGTTGTCGGCGGCGTGGTCATCATGAACATCATGCTGGTCAGCGTTACGGAGCGAACCCGCGAAATCGGCGTCCGCAAAGCCCTTGGAGCCAAGCAGCGCGACGTGCTGATGCAGTTCCTGATTGAAAGCGCTTCGCTCGCCGGCATTGGCGGCATCTTCGGAATTCTGGTCGGCGTCCTTGTCGGTAAGCTGATCACCGTGTTTGTAGGCTTCCCGACCGCGGTACCCCTTTGGGCCGTCTTCCTCGGTATGTTCCTTGCCAGCAGTGTAGGCATCTTCTTCGGCGTCTACCCCGCCAGCAAGGCAGCAAGACTAGATCCAGTAGTCGCGCTGAGGGCAGAGATGTAGCCCTTCGTTTTCTGATCACTGAGCACTAACCACTGATCACTGGAGCTTTATGGCACGGGGACAACAAGCCGGCGAATCCGTCAAGATGGCGCTCGACACCATTCGCACCAACAAACTGCGCTCGGGCCTCACCATCCTGGGCATCGTCATCGGTGTCAGCACGGTCATCACCATCTCATCGGTCATCAGCGGCCTCAACAATCGCGTACAGGCATGGGTCAGTTCGCTCGGGAGCAATGTGTTCTGGGTATTCCATATGCCCGTCATCGGCGTGCGTCCTACCACCGAGATGCTGGCCCGCAGAAAACTGAACATCGATGATGTCCTGGCCCTGCGTACACTCCCCCATGTGGTTGCGGCCGACGGCGGATATCAGCACGTGAAATCGCAGTTCCGCGTCGGCGATGTCAGCGTCAAGTACAACGGCAAAAAAATCGCCGGCACCATCCTCCAGGGCTCCACGTCCCAGGTTGGCCTCGTCACCGATCTCACGTTCCTCCAGGGTCGCCTGTGGACCGACGAGGAAGACAAGCGCGCAGAACACGTCGTCGTACTCGGACACGACGTCTGGACAGAGCTCTTCGGGGAGCAGAATGCCATCGGGAAAGAGGTCAACATCGAGACCGGTTTGTACACCGTGATCGGCGTGCTCGACAAGCAGAAGCAGCCCTTCGGCGGCGGCAAGAATCCTGCCGACAACATGGCCTACTTCCCCTTGGGCACCTATCACAATCTGCATCCGGAAGATAAGGACATGTGGGTCAGCGTCAAATACGACGACCCAAAGAACAAGTCCCTCGTCGAAGAAGAGATCCGCGAAATGCTTCGCATCCGCCGCAAGGTCAAAGTCGACAAGCCGGATGATTTCGAGATCTTCGGCCCCGATTCGCTTTCCAAGCTCTGGAATCAGCTCACCGGAGGACTCGTTCTCTTCATGATCGCCGTCTCCAGCGTCGGCCTGATGGTCGGCGGCGTAGGCGTGATGAACATCATGCTGGTCAGCGTCACCGAGCGAACTCGCGAGATCGGCGTTCGAAAGGCAATCGGCGCCACCAAACGCACGTTGCTGGTGCAATTCACCACCGAAGCAGTGACGCTGTGCGCTGTGGGAGGAGTCATCGGCATTATTGTCGGCGCCATTCTCACCTGGATCATCTACTTTCTGCCCATCGGCCTGCCCGCAACCATGTCGACCATGTGGGTGATGACTGGCTTCACCGTCTCCTGCGCCATCGGCCTCATCTTCGGCATCTACCCCGCGTGGAAAGCTGCCAACCTCGACCCCATCGAAGCCCTGCGTTACGAGTAGCAAGATCAGTTCATAGTTCGTAGTTCTTAGTCCACCGCGTGTCACCGGGCGGAGGCACGGAGGACGCGAAACTTCCCCATTGCGGACCATCCGACCGGAACTCGCTGAAGCGCGCGCGTGAGACGCCAGATACTCAAATGTGCGGTCTAACGGTACCCTGTGACAATGAGTGCCAACTGGTGGAAAAGGCGTTTCACCGCTGTAGTGTGGCTGATACTGATTGCTGGGAAGCCCCCTCTTACACGCGCCCAGGACGCGTACGCTCCAACGACACCTTTGGCATTCGAGGTAGCCACAGTAAAGTCAGACGACCCCAACAAGTTGATCATGATTGAGCTACGGGTTTATCCCGGCGGGCGCTTGATCATCCACGGTCACAGTCTCCGGACATTGATCGCGGAGGCGTTCGATCAACCTGGATGGCAGATCGTGGGCGGGCAGAAGTGGGTGGATGAACTCCGGTTCGACATCGAGGGCAAGCCGCCCGAGGAACTCCGAAACGCCATGCCTACAGGCGAATTCTCCAATGTCGGAATACAGGACGCGCGGGTACGCTCGATGCTGCAGGCGTTGCTCATCGAACGATTTCATCTCAAGTTCCACCTGGAAAGCCGTCCGAGCCCCGTATATCTGCTCAGACGTGGAGACGGCCCGCTGCGGCTGAAGCCCGCAGAGCTAAGTCTCTACACGCGGTCAGACGACGGAACGGTGGCTCCAAGCAACTCCTATCCAACGGGGGATATGGGTATGGCCAGTGGTGCGCCCGTGAGTATTCATCTAACCTCAATGCCGCAGCTGTCAAGTATGCTCGCCAACCTTCAACGAACTCCTGTGAGCGACCAAACCGGATTGCCCGGCTTTTATAACTTCAAATCGAAAACCGTCCTGACGGATGAGGATTTCAGGAACGGCGGCCCGATGCACCTCCTTGTGGAAGCTCTGCCGGAGATGGGATTGAAGCTGGTGAAAACGGAAGGTGTCGTCAAGAAGTTCGTGATAGACAGTGCCGAGCCGCCAACTGCTAACTAAGCTCGGGCGTGGAACTCTGGATTACATTCTGGACGAACTGGCCGTTTTCAATTGACTTTAGGCCAGCGATGCGGACTGCTCGCAATGGGGGTTTCGGAACTTAGCGTGAAACCTCCAAAGTGCCAATCGAACATCCGGAGAACAGATTTCAAGGGTTCTGGTCGGGTGACCGCCATACCGGAAGTTTCTAGAAAGTGGCAAGATAATCAAATGGCAACCGCCCGTATTTCCGCAGGAGTCGTGCATGACCTTCCGGCTGATCTCCGCGAGGCGCTTGCTTCCGACGTCAATGCCCTGGCGGCGTGGGAAGACATCACTCCGCTCGCCCGCAACGAATGGATATGCTGGACCATCTCCGTCAAAAAAGAAGAGACAAGGCGGCAGCACGTCGAAAGGGTCTGCTCGGAACTGAAAGAAGGGATACGGCGGCCATGCTGCTGGCCCGGTTGTCCGCATCGGTGATGCGATCTTCGCCCCGCACCCGTGTTCGAACCTGAAATTAGAACTTCGAACTAAGACCTACGAAGTGTTTTCAGCCACGGCTTGTGCCATCGCTGGCAACAGGCCTATGATTTTCGACAGAAAGCCGGCACGACCATGGCGCGAGGACAGACTCGCGAATCCGTCAGGATGGCACTCGATACCCTGAGGACCAACAAGCTCCGCTCGGGGCTCACGATCCTCGGTATCGTCATCGGAGTCACTACCGTGATCACCATCTCTTCGGTCATCACCGGCCTCAACAACCGCGTCAACGCCTGGGTGATGTCGATGGGTTCCAACGTCTTCTGGGTTTACCACATGCCCTTGATCGGCGTGAAACCAACCACTGAGATGCTCGCCCGGAAAAAACTGACCATCGAGGATGCGATCGCGCTGCGAACTTTGCCCCATGTGGTCGCTGCCGATGGTACATACGAGCACGTCAATCAAACCTTCCATGTTGGCGACGTGGACGTGAAATACAACGGCAAGAAAGTTGCCGGCGCCTTTCTCGCCGGTTCAACCGCGCAACTGGAGCTGGTTTCCGAACTCACCATGCTGTCGGGCCGCTTCTGGACCGATGAAGAGGATCGGCGCCACGCACACGTTTGTGTCATCGGGCACGACACTGCGGAGTCACTTTTCGGAAACGAAGATCCCCTCGGCCACGACGTTAACATTGCTACCGGTCTTTATACCGTCATCGGTGTCATGGACAGGCGCAAGCAGCCCTTCGGCGGAGGAAAGAACCCGGCCGACAACGGCGTCTACTTTCCGCTCGGCGCCTTTCACAGTCTTTATCCCGAGATCACCGAGATGTACGTCAGCGTCAAATACGACGACCAGCGAAATAGATCCCTCGTGGAAGAGGAGATTCGCGAAACGCTTCGCGTCCGCCGTAAGGTCAAGGTCGATCAGCCCGACAACTTCGAAATCTTCGGGCCCGATTCGCTTTCCAAGCTCTGGAATCAGCTCACTGGAGGCCTCGTTCTGTTCATGATCGCCGTCTCCAGCGTCGGCCTCATGGTCGGCGGCGTTGGCGTAATGAACATCATGCTGGTTAGCGTCACCGAGCGCACCCGCGAGATCGGGGTTCGCAAAGCCATCGGCGCCACCAGGCGCGCCTTGCTCCTGCAATTCACCACCGAAGCCGTCACGCTCACAGCGGTGGGCGGCATCTTCGGCATTCTTCTCGGCGCCATCCTCACCTGGATCATCTACCTTCTCCCCATCGGCCTGCCCGCCTCCATGTCGACCATGTGGGTGATCACTGGATTCAGCGTCTCCTGCGCCATCGGCCTGATCTTCGGCATCTACCCCGCATGGAAAGCCGCCAACCTCGACCCCATCGAAGCCCTGCGCTATGAATAGCGCAGTTCAAAGTTCGCAGTTCACTGCCGAGCGCGAAGAGCAGGGCGTAATATCGGGAACTCTGAACTAAGAACTTTGAACTCCCTTCCGCTAAACTATCCCCTGTGGTTTCACACACAATTTCACTGGCCGTGGAAATCGTCACCACGGTCCTGGCCGTTGCAGGAATGGGCTATTACCTGGCGGCCATCGTGTCGGCCCGCGTCTTCATCTCCTCGCGGCGTGCAACTCTCGCACCCTTCGCTCCCGGTGTCTCCATTCTTAAATCCCTGAAGGGTCTCGACCCCGGAATGCTTGACGCATTTCGTTCCCATTGTCACCAGAACTATCTCGGCGAATACGAACTCCTCTTTGGCGTATCCTCGCTCGACGACCCATCGGTCTCTGCGGTCCAGCAATTGCAAGCTGAATTCCCCAATCACAACATCCGGCTCATCGAATGCCCTCAGCGACTCGGCGCCAACGGCAAGGTAAGCACCCTGGTACAACTCGCATCGCGCGCGCACCACGACTTTCTGCTTGTCAACGACTCCGACATCACCGTCGGCCCGCATTACCTCTCGCGGGTAATGGTGCACTTCGCGCCGCCTCAGCAGCGCCCTTTCCATCAGCCTCCTCATCCTGTGGGTCTGGTCACCGCACTCTATCGCGGCCGGATGCACGGCACGTTTGGCTCGCGTCTCGAATCTCTTGGTATCGCCACCGACTTCATGCCCAGCGTGCTCGTCGCCCGCATGCTCGAAGGTGGTCTTCGATACGGACTCGGTTCGACCCTCGCCGTGAGCCGCGAAGCTCTTCAACGCATCGGTGGATTCGAGGCTCTCATCGATCACCTCGCCGACGATTACGAACTGGGCGAACGCATCTTCAAAGCCGGATACCGGATCGCGCTCACCCCCGAAATCGTCGAGACCAGCGTTCCCGCATATAACTGGCGAGGGTTTTGCGATCACCAGTTGCGCTGGCTCCGCACCGTTCGCGACGCCCGCCCGGGTGGCTACGCCGGCCTCCTCTTTACCAATGGATTTGTGCTCGCCCTGCTTAACGTCATCGCCAGCGGATTGAGCCCGATCAGCCTCTGGATCCTCGCTTTGGTTTTCTTCTTGCGTCTCTCGCTGGCCATGACCGTCGGCGCCGAGGTGCTCGGCGACCATCAGGTTCTTCCCCACCTCTGGCTCCTCCCTCTGCGCGACCTCATCGCCTTCGGCCTTTGGATTGCCGGATTTGCCGGCAACACCATCGTCTGGCGCGGCGAGCAATTCGAAGTGCGCCAGGGAAAGCTATTCAGTTCGTTCCACCCCTAGGCCGCCTGGTAACTTTTCCTGCCATTTGTGACGGATTCACTGAATCACGCTATCGGCATGCCTCGTCCGTCTGCTAGATTCCCCCTTACGCGGTCCCGTCTCCTCGTTCTCCATTCCGAAACGAACGGCCGCGCAAAGGAGAGATTCGATGCAATTCCCTTCACGCATTGCTGCCCGCTTCCTGCTTTGTTGTGCAGTAGCCGCAGCACCTGCATTTGCCTCCGCACAGGATTCAGCGCCCGCCAAACCTGCCAAGCCCGCCGTCGGCACCGTGATGTCGCCATCGGAGACATACACCAAGCTCCTCGGCTTGATGGAGCAGGAATTCGTCGGAGCCGCGGAAGCCATGCCTGACGACAAGTTCGATTTTGCTCCGCCTGCCACCGCAGGAGAATTCAAGGGTGTGCGCAGCTTCGGCGCCCAGGTGAAGCACGTCGCCCAGGCCAATTTCTTTTTCTTCGGAGGAAATATGTCCGAAGCCGATTTAAAAGCGAAGTCGGATTCTATTGAAAAGCTCACCACCAAAGCCGACATCGTCCAGGCCCTTAAGGACTCCTTCGCACAGGCACATACCTACGTCAATGGCATCACGGCGCAGAATGTTTTCGTGATGACCGAGCATGGCACGCGCGGTGGCATGACCTCCTTCGGCCTCGCGCACATGATGGATCACTACGGCCAGATGGTTGTCTATCTCCGCATGAACGGCATCGTTCCCCCCGCCAGTCGCGGCGGCGGCATGTAACCAACTTCAAAGCAAATGGAATCGAAGAGCCCGGGCACTGCATTCAGTCCGGGCTCTTCTGTTATTGCTCCCGGATAGCGGAGACTGGATTCACCCGCGTAGCCCGCTGTGCAGGCAGGTAGCAGGCAAGCAGCGCAATCACGCCGAGCATTACCACCACGGCCGTTGCCGTTACAGGATCGGTAGGACTGACGCCATACAGCAGCCCCGCGATCACGTGGGTCAGCCCATACGCCAGCAGCAACCCCGCAACCAGCCCCGCAATCGTCAACTGGACTCCCTGCATCAGCACCAGACGTACCACGTCCGCGCGCGAGGCGCCCAGTGCCACGCGAATGCCAATCTCATGCGTTCGCAGTTGCGTGCGATACGCCACTACACCATAGATTCCCGTCGCCGCCAGTACCAGTGCGATGATGGCGAACATCCCCGCAAACGTACTCTGCATGACCGCAAAAATGCTCGCCATCTGCGTCGTTTCCCGCATCGTGCGTACATCGAACACCGGGAGCTGCGCGTCGATTTCGTG
>DASXLY010000154.1:0-1778 GCA_036495975.1 Occallatibacter sp.
CGATGCTCGCTGCCATCGATTTGGATCAGTTCGCCATAATGCTCACGTCGCAGCCGCGGTTGATGGAAACTCCGCCGTTGCTTGCGAGTCAGCCACATGCCTTCGGCTGTCATCCAACGGCGCAACGTCTCACGCCCAACAACCGGTCCGGGATCTTTATGAAAGGACATCCGAGCATGACCTGGATGCCTGGTCGGAGTGGTGTGAGTTCTTCCAGCCATTTAATACCTCTCCCCTCTCGGATGGGAGCATATCAATCTGTCGCGCTGTACCATTTCCTGCACGACATCGATACCTTCGCGCGTGATCGCGATGCTGCAATCATGACGTGGAAAATGAATCGGGGCGCACGACTCAAGTGCCCCGATTCAGAGCATAGGCGCTCCCGGATCGAGGCCGAGCAGAATTCGGCCTGGGGGTACCATCAGGCGATTGGCGAAGTTAATGTGCTGGCAGGCTGCGTGAATATCTCGAAGCTGTGCGGCGAAGATCGCTTCTTCGGGTAAGGCGGTGCTGCCCGCCGCCGCATACATTCTGCCCACAACTTCCTTGCCGACTTCGCCCGCGTTGCAGCATGCCATGCGGAGCAACGCCTGCTCTTCAACCGCGGGCTGGCCTGCGCAGACCGCCGCCCACAGCGCGCCGACGGTCTCAAAGGCGAAGGCACGTGCCGCGAGGAGACGCGTCTTTGCCCAGGCAACTTCGAGCTGTACATGCTCCTGCTCACGCAGCGCCGTGGCACTGAAGAAGGGGACCTTGGTTTGGGCCAAGGCAATCAGGGCATCGATGGAGGCCGCAGCGATACCGAGCGGAAGACCGATGATCGAGATGGCGCCGGCAGAGCTTATCGGCAAGGCATAGAGCGGGCTGGGCTGCCGCCCAGGCATGTCCATTGTCGTGGTGCAGTCGTTGGGCACCATCACGTTGGTGCAGATGATGTCGTGGCTTCCGCTCGACCGAAGTCCATCGCTTTTCCAGTTGCCGAGGACCTCCACCATCGCGGAGGGAAGGATGGCCGCGCGCAGTACAGGTCCGCCATTGGCGTCCAGACGGGGTGCACCGTTCTCGTGTTCCATGCAAACGAGTGCGGTGACCGTGCTGTGCCGGCTGAAGCTGACTAGAGTCCAACGGCCGTCGATGCGCCAACCGTCGCCAACACGGGTGATAGTCCCGGTGGGGTGTCCGCTGCCGCTGAAGGCGTGCTTAGTCCCGGGCGGCATCAGGCGGCGCATCGGCTCTGCGGCGATCAGCCCGGACACGCGCGAACTGACGGATGAGATCATGGCACACCAGGCTACCGCTCCGTCTAATTTGGCTAGGGCTTCTATCATCCGAACAAATTCCAGAGGCTCCGTCTCTGGACCTTCTACGGCACGCGGCATCCAGAGCTGCATGAGGCCGGCTTGTATCAAGGCGTCTGCCAGGGCGGGGGAGAGATCTGGTCCCCTGGTGAGAGCCTCGCGATTGTCTTCAATCAGCTTCGTAAGTGCCCGCGCCGCGGCGACCGGGTCGGAGGTTGAAGTCGTAGCGGGGAGGATATTCGGGTGGGTCATCTTGGATATAACCCAATAAATGGAGTTTTATTCCAGGCGTTGTCCAACCTATCGCGCTGTACTTAAATTGGTTATTTCGCACTCTCAGTGCAAGCAAAGGGATCCGGCTCGAGATTGAACCGCTCGCGGACTTCAACGGAAATTCGTTCTCCACCATTAACTTTCTAGTCTTTTTGATTCGTGCATTGGTATACCCGCGATATAGAGAAACGCCTGTGGAACTTT
>DASXLY010000155.1:0-2111 GCA_036495975.1 Occallatibacter sp.
CTCTGGAGCGTTGACGAGCGCGCTCGTCCGGACCCAGATCTTTCCATCCCCGTCTTGCGGCGGTGGCAGATAGCGATTGTCAAGAATGACCGACGCACCGCTCCGACGCGGCACTTCCTCAGCATTCGGCTTCTCATTCAAAGCGTTCATGTTCCACCTTTTTGGTTTGGAGCTTGTTAGCTCGCTTTGTCTTGAATCGGCTTGGCCATTTTTTCGTGCATGCCAGCTTTCACGGCGCCCGGTACGACATTAGAGAGCATTCCCTCTAACTTCGTTTTCGCAGAAGCCGCGTAGACATGATCTTTACCTGCAAACAGAGCATCCAATCCCTGACGGGCGACCGCATCAGGCTGGCTCTCAGACTTACCTTCCTGCCCCACCCGCGTGTTGTCCATTCCGGCACGGTGAAAGAAGTCGGTAGCAGTAGGGCCCGGCTGCAACGCGGTCACGGTAATGTTTGCGTCGCGTAGTTCATAATTCAGGCTGCGGGCGAACGAAAGCACAAAGGCTTTCGTGGCGGCATAAACAGCTTCTCGCGGCGCCACCATCTCCCCCGCGATTGATGCGGTGAAAAGAATCTTTCCTGAACCTTGATGAAGCATCTGCTGAACCACATATTTCGCGAGCTGAATGGTGCCCGAGCAGTTCAAGGTGACCATCTTCAACTCTTCATCCAGGTCCGTGTCCTGGAAAAGGCCTCCGACGCCGACACCGGCGTTTACGCAGGCAACGTCGAGCGTCGAACCCATAGATTCGATTCGGGACCACAACTCGTCGACCCCTTCTCTCGTGGCCAGATCTGATTGAACCGGCATCACCAGGACGCCCGTTTCCGCGAGCTCTTGGCTCGCCTCATCCAGCCTGACCCCCGCTGAAGAAATGACCAGGTCATAACCGCGTGCCGCTAATTCTTTCGCGAGCGATAATCCAATTCCGCTGGACGCTCCCGTCACCAATGCCAGACCCGTCGCCATCGTCTTTCCTCCGTCCTGCTCTGAGACTAAGATGCAGCGCGTGGCCAACGCGTGGGCTCCAACGAAAATGACGACCAATTTGACGCCATGGTTGTTGCCGATGCGAAATGATGCTCACACGTTGTAGGCTTTGAGGTCGGGTAAACCACCTGACAAACTTCGGGGAGAAAATTCAGTGCTCACAGACGAGGATGGTATGAGGTTGGCAATCGCGGAGGCTCGTAAGGGCCTCCGCGAATTCGGCGGTGGAGAAGTTGGGTGCGCCATAGTGAGAGATGGAAGGGCCCTACAGCTCGCACACAATGAGGTCGAACGAAGGAACGACCCCACCGCGCATGCAGAGATGGTGGCTATCCGCGACCTGTGCGCCAAGCTCGGAGTCGCAGAGTTGAGGGGATGCACCCTGTACTGCACCTTGCAGCCGTGCGGTATGTGTTCCTTGGCGTGCGTGTGGGCGGGCATCAGCCGCATCGTTTACGGTGCCACGCGGGCGGGTGTTAATTCTGTCTACTTCGAGACGCGCCACGCAAACACGGCGGACTTCATACGAGATTGCTTTCGTGACGATCTGGAGATTCGGAGTGGAGTTCTAGAGGTGGACTGCGACTCTTTCTATGCGAAACCGGAAGAACCGGCGGCCGACAAGGAAACGGCGGCACATCAGCCTACTGAATGATCCAATGATCTGATTTCTATCTTCATCGGGCAGTTAGGCCAGCCTCCACTCAAAGGTCATAGCCGAGAGACTGTTTTGTTCGGAGAGGATCCAGCCATCAATACCGATTACGTCAGAACTCCAAAATCGCGGTCTGTCGATCTCTATGACTCCTTCGGCTACCGAGACCGTCACGTAGTCTGCCTTGCGCGATGCTGGGTCTGCGGGATGAGTCAGGGGAATTCGAACGCTCGTGTGGCTGCCTGAGCAAAGATGCAAGGACATCAAATCGCAGAATCCCAGAGCCGCAGTAAGCGCTCTTGATCAGGTAGGGAGCTCTCGAGTCGAGCTTCCTCCTCTTGAACTCTCGGGACCTGTTCTTCAATGAATTGCCGATGGGCAGGGTCGCGATCTCGTGGTGCAAGCAAGAAGAAGTGCTTTCGAGTCAAGGCGCCTGCCAGGGGAGACACTCTTTCCGCAGC
>DASXLY010000156.1:0-8799 GCA_036495975.1 Occallatibacter sp.
TGCCCACGGCTCGCACATCGATCTCCGCCCATCGTGGAGCATCAAAGACGAAGCCCAGATTTCGTGGTCGAGATCTGAGCTTCGCAAATCGGGTTGGGCTGTGGAGGATCGGTCACTGGTCGTTGCCCACGGTCAGTTCCGTGGACACAGGTTTGAGGTAACCAAAGAGGCCGCCTGCTCCGTGGTTGGGGCCCGCAGTGAAATACAGTTCGGAAGCAGGTGCACCGGCGGTGTCGTAGTTGCCGTTGGGGGCAGCGCTGTTGGCGGGGGTGATGGCCCACAGGCCATTTACCGCGAGCGGCTTCCCGGTCGCGTCCTCGACCAGCCCGATAAACTTGCCGGTGGCGAGATCGTAGGCGGCGATAGTTCCGCTACCCTCAGAGTTGCCGCCACCAGAGAACTGGCCGATCAGCAGGTCGTGGCTGAAAGTGCCGAAGTCGAGAGGCGCAAGGGCTACGCCCCAGGGTGCATTGAGCCAATCCCCATGTTCCAGGCGCTGCAGGAGTTGACCATCTGAGGAAAAGATGTCGACGTAGCCGAGGCCGGGACCATCGGTTTCCAATGGATTGCCTTCTTGGTGAAGAACAAAGGTGACAACGATGTCGTTCCCGATGGTCTGGACATTGAAGGGCACATAATCCCTGGGAAGACGTTCGTCGGTGAAAGGTTTGTTGTTGCCGTTGTCCGGGTTGCCATCGCCATTTCCGTTCCGGTTCGGTTGGAGGGTGACTTTGTGAAAGGCATTGTCATAGACGTCTACGGTGCCCTTGGTGAAGTTGGCAGCGTAAAGATATCGCTTGCCGTTAATGATGGCGCTGGTAAGGCCAGTGTAGCTAGAACCGTCAGTGGTCTTGACCACGATGACGGCGTTCGTCGAAGGCGCCGCGCTGCCGGGTGCTATGCCGACGTTTGGGTTCCATGCGGAGATGGTGCCATCGATGGTAGAGAACAGAAAGGCTGCGGGTGCGCCCGTTGTGAGCAGGAAATCCGTGGGGCTGGAGTTGGCGATCGTTCCAGTTGGAGTACCGGTCGGGAAAGTCTTGTTGTTGGGGTCGGCTTTAGGGATAGTCACGACTAGTGGGTTGATTGCTCCAGCGCCGTTGTAAAGCGTGCTCAGGCCGGTGCCGTTGTCGGAGACCCACCATGGGCTGCTGGAACTCCGGGAGAGTCCCCACGGATTGACGAGGTGGGGATCAGTGACGGGAGCTACGCCGGAAGTGCTAGCTACTAGATCGACCTGGCTGTAATGCTGTGCTTCGGCGGTTAGTCCTGCAAAAAAGGCCAACGATGCAACTGCGGCGAAGGATAAAGACTTCTTCATTTATGAATCTCCTGCAGATATGAGGCCCGCGCTAAGTGAGTTTCCGCCTTAACCGAACGATTCGGGAACGGAACTGGAGTCTCGTGCATGCGGGGGAAACACAAGATTCCTCGACGAGCGTATTCCAGCCACCGAAGCCTGATTGTCAGGGTGGTGTCATCGCCATGTCGTTAGATTTTCGAGATTGCATCGATGTGCGAGAGTTCTGCTGCTTCCATGCTTGCGAATGGGGCGTATTCGATTGTTCATTCGCATTCCGATTTCGAACCGGCTTCCGCAATCTGAGGCTCGATCAACCGGCACTGCGATTTCATCGAAGGTGTACGAGCCCACCGGCCAACTTTTCGGCAAGTCCCTGGCCGAGGCTCAAAGCGACAGCGAGTTTGAGTTCGCCGTCATCATTTGCTAATTGTGCGGTGAAGCGGGGGCGGAGTAGCCCCATCTTATCGGAACCTTGGGGGCATCCAGCGAGAAGCCCAGGAGGCATCCAAGTTTTCTGATCTCGCTATCGCTTCGTTGTATTCAGATCCGCGACTGATGTCGAAATCAGGGAACGTGGTCATCGTAGCCGAAGCAGCCATGGAGTATGGATTCAAGGACTTCAACGGGAAGCGGCCTCCTAGCCTTCGAGAACTCAAGGGTTCACCGCGCCCATTCTTCACGAAGAGTTGATTTCCGGCCCAGGCCTTGCCTCTCTTGATGACCTGAAAGTTTAATCGATTGCTCCGATAGCTATAACTGGAGAATAAAGTGGCGGTGACATGTTGCTCTCACAAAGTTGGTTCCATGCATCCAGAAGATCTTGTGAAAAAGGAATAACAGCATCGAGACACCTTCCTGACTTTTGGGTGACAACAGACGACCCGGCCGGACTCTACTTTGGATTTGGACATCCCCATGTCCCAAAGGCAGGAAATTGATGACGAACAATCCGAAAAGCCAATCTCAGCAGCCAATGAATAGACGTTCACTTCTTAAAACAGGAATGTTCGCAGGAAGCGCTGTCGCAATGGCTAGCGCCGGCTTGCTTGCGACCACCACTCCCTCTGCATATGCGCAAGGTTCCGAGCGCGGTGAGCCGCTTACTCGAGGCGACGTTGCCATTCTGCGTTTTCTGGCCGCAGCCGAATTGATCGAATCGGATCTATGGAACCAGTACACGGAGTTGGGCGGAGTCACAGACGGGGCGCAGAACAACTATCAATTGGCACTCCAGTACCTTGATGGAGACGGGTCACAGTACATCACGAGCAACACCCTCGATGAAAATACCCACGCAGACTTTCTTAACAAATACCTTGAGATGAAAGGTGCCGATCCGGTAGACCTCAAACCCTTCACGCGTCTTCCAGGCAGCACAGCGACCGGATCCAGCGGCACTCCTCGGCTGACCAATCTCATGAACCTGAATGTCGACACAAGTTGGTATATTCGCTACCGGAGTTCAACAAATCCCGATTTCGGTGCTACATTTCCGCAGGCGATCACCATTCACAACCGACCCGCGATTCCAAGGAACGATAGTGACTTTGATGGCGAAGACCACATCCAGGCGATCGCCAATACTGCAGCATTCCATTTCGGATCCATTGAGCAAGGTGGTTCCAGTCTCTATCCCGCATTGGGAGTGAAGGTCACCAATCCCGAGGTGCTTCAAATCATTTTTGGCATCGGGGGCGATGAAGTGGCGCATTTCCTGGAGTGGGTGGATTTCGCCGGAAATGCCGTGCAGGGTCCACCGTTCGACTTCAAGGGTCAGCAGACACCGGTAACAGATAGCGGACTGACCTTCCCCAATTTCAATGATCCCCCAAATCCACTGGTGCAAACCAACCTCATCTTTCCCGTTCCCTGCGAATTCATCAGTCCCAACCTGCCGAAGGTTTCAGTGCTCCGTCCCCTTACTGACAAGTTCGCGGGAGCGCAGGCGACCGTGGCCTTCCTCGAGGGCGAGAATCTGTTCCAGGGACAAGGCCAAGACTTCTTGGGGTTCCTTAAGAACCTGGCGGCAGAAGCAGATGCTGTTCAAAGAAATCGTTGATGTCTGCTTTGTCCGATTGAAGTAGGTGCCCCATCTTGATGAACAAGAAGGGGCATCTCTTTCTGAATATGCATCGTCGACTACCGTTAGGCTTTAACTAGTGCTGCTGTCCGCGAGGGGATAGCGTGAGGTCTGCGATCAGAACAAATTGTGAACCGAGTGACATTGCTTCTCGAGTGCGGCACAGCTGCGGCTACTCCGAGTATGTTCGAAAGACATTTGACAAAACCCTGTGTTCTTTTGCCAAACGAGTGGGGATCATTTCATTGGTCCTCGCCGACCTCTGCATGACGCCAGTCTTTATCGCTCAGGCGGCAAAGGACTCGATCGACGTACCTGCTCACTCCAAGCTTGTACTACGGGTCGTTGGAAGGGGGGATCAAGTTTACGGCTGTGTCAATGGTAGCTGGGTACTGAAAGCTCCGGATGCCAAGCTCTTCGATCAGGAAGGAGCTGTCATTGGCCGACACTTTGCGGGTCCAACGTGGCAGCTCAGTGACGGTAGCTGGGTAAAAGGAAAGGCTGTCGCCAAACAGGTGGCCCCCGATGCTAGCGCGGTGCCGTGGTTGTTGCTCGAATCGGTCGGCGGTACCGGAAAATTGGGAGCAGTACGATTTATCCAGCGCACGGGGACGCACGGCGGAAATGCGCCCGACGGCACGTGTAGCGAGGGAGCAATGCTCAGAGTTCCTTACACGGCGACATATTCTTTCTACAAAGCAGGGCAATGATTGAGATTTGCGCTCATAGCTAGGAAAGCGCAAGACATCGGCAGGACCCGCCATCCTGAATCAGATTCTGTGAGCATATCGAAACTATTTATCTGCGCGGGAATAGAACAGAAGCTCAACCTAGAAGGAAAACATCATGTCTTCGACTTCCCATGAACGCCATCATCTCGAACTCCAGCCCACTGATCTACTCCGTCCGCTAGGCGCTTTTGAAGAGCTGTTTTGCCTCTTCGACCAGCACTTTCCAACCAACGGTGCACTCGCAGCACAAATCAAAGGCCACACAACTGTCCAGCAGTGGCGTGACGCGCTTGCCGCACTGCAGCAACGGCACCCCCTGCTCTCTGCCTGCATTGACACCACTTTCAACCGCGTCCCTCACTTTCGCCGCGCCGACAGTCAGAGTATTCCCCTTCGCGTGGTTACCTCGTCCTTTGCCCGGTGGCAGCGGGAGATCGCCGAAGAGATAAATGCACCGTTCACTCCCAGTCAGGCTCCTCTCTTTCGCGCCGTCCTGCTCCATCAGGAGACGCAGTGCACCTTCATCCTCTCCTCTCATCACGCTGTTTGCGATGGCTCCTCCCGCATCTTTCTCCTGCGTGATATCCTCCTCTCTCTCAGCGGACATGTCCTTGAGGCTCTGGCGCTCGCGCCATCTCGCGAAATTCTCTGTGGAGCGCGACAGCGCACTTCCACCGAGCCCGGCATGACATCCTTCGCCGCTGATCGCCCTCTTCTCGCGCACGTAGAAGGAATCAAACTCACGCCAAAGCAGACCACCACACTCCAGCGACGCGCTCGCGAGGAAGGCGTTACCATCCACGCTGCTATCTCCGCCGCGCTCACTATCGCAGGCAGGGCCATCGATGAAAGTTGGCGCAATAGCCCGCTTCGAATCATGTCGCCTGCTGAGATCCGCGACATTCTCGGCCTTAAGGATCAATGCATGGTCTCCTTTGCTGGCGGTGAGATCTCGATCGCGCCAAGCAGTTCGATGACGTTCTGGGACCTCGCACGGTTCGCGAAAGACGGTCTTTCTGCCGTCAAGAGCACAGAGAATATCTCCAGGATGATCGATCTCCAATCCGCAGCCGTCTCCACAAACCTGACTGTCGAGCAAGCTTTCCAACTCAAGCGAAACGCGTTCAACGCTCAGGTCATGCTCTCCAACCTCGGCCGTCTCCCATTCGACAGCACATTCGGATCGCTAAAACTTGAGTCACTCTGGGCACCATGTGCACTCCGTGGCATCGAAGGAGAGCAGACACTCGGAGCAGTTACCGTCAACGACTCGCTGCACCTCACTCACACCAGCCCCGGGCCAATTCCCGGCCTGCTTGCGGGTATCGAAGAAGAACTCCTCAAAGCCCGCGCTATCTAACCCCGTTTTTCAAAACTTGGCATCGGGAAACGATTCGTGCCACTATGGCCCTCGAGAGGGCGGTATGTCTATGAAAATGAATGATAATGACCCGCCATGGTGCGGAGCTCTAAAGGAGAAGGAGTGCCGTTCTCATCGCGCTGCAGGGCATTGGGACGAATGATTAGGAGTGCGCGGGTAATCAACGGGGTATTAACAGAGATACAGTAATAACCAGTACGGAAACCATCTTAGCCTTGATCTAAAGGCGAGAGAGGGCTGGATCATGGCTGATTCAGCAACAGCAAAAAAGGTCACGCGGCCAAGTGCGTCATTCGCGCGCCGCTATGGATTGGCTTTCGCGTCGGTCTCCGGCGCTCTGTTGCTGGATCTTTTGTTTCACCATTTCAATCTGCCTCATCCGTTTGCGGCATTTGCACTGTCCGCAATTGCTATCACGTTTTGGTATGGCGGCACGAAGCCCGGTATTGTGGCTGTTTTGCTTTCGTCGCTGATCCGCGGGTTCATCGTCGAGGGCGAAACCAGCCGACTCTCTCTCGTTCTTTATGATCTGGTGTTCCTGACTTTTGCAATACTCATGATCTGGGTGAGACGGAGAAAGGAGGCTCTAGAGGTCTCGATCGCGGACCGAACTGCAGAGCTCACGGCAACGAATGAGGACCTACTCAGCGAGAAAGAGCAACTCAATGGATTGTTTGAGCTATCGCCCGACGCGGTGATCCTGACCGATGAAAATTTTAATGTGTCGCGGGTCAACCAGGAATTCACGCGAATCTTCGAGTACACAGCAGGAGAGGTTGCGGGACGGTGGCTTCCGGAATTCATAGTGCCCGAGGACTTGCGCGCTGAATCTCTCAACTACAGGGATCGGTTGATTTCGGGGAAGAGAGTTGAATTGGAGACCACTCGACAACGTAAAGGTGGTGTTCGCTTTGACGTTTCCGTCGTCGCAAAGAAATTTTCACTTGGCGTCGACCAGATAGCCGTCTGCCTCATTTATCGAGATATTACCGAGCGAAAGAAAGCAGAAAGCGAACGCAGGCGGAGTGAGTCGTACTTGGCGGAAGGGCAGAGACTCAGTCTCACGGGTAGTTTCGGCTGGAGTATTCCGAGTGGAGAACTCTTCTGGTCAGAGGAAACGTTTCAAATCTTCCACTACGACCAATCGACGAAACCGACTGTGGAGCTTTTTCTCCAACGGGTTTATCCGGAAGACGCGGCCCTCGTGAAACAGACCGTCGAGCGCGCGTCGCAAGATGGGAAGGATTTTGAGCATGAATATCGTTTGCTGATGCCGGACGGTTCCGTCAAATATGTCCACGCTGTTGCTCATGCCTCGAGGGATAAATCAGGAGACATTGAGTTCGTCGGGGCGGTGAGTGACGTTACGCCAAGAAAGCGGGCCGAAGAAGCCCTTCGGAAAAGCGAGGAGCGGTGGAGATCCGTTTTTGAGAATTCAGCTGTAGGCGTTGCGCTGACTGACATGAACGGCCGCTTCCTGGTCACAAATCATGTCTACCAGACAATGGTGGGCTACACAGAAGAAGAACTGCGTGCACTTCATTTTCTGGACATAACCCATGAGGACCACCGCGAAGCCAACTGGGCGCTTATCGCCGAGTTGGTGGAGGGAAAACGACGACAGTTTCAGATCGAGAAAAAGTATCGGCGCAAGGACGGCAGTTTGATTTGGGTGCGCAACAACGTCTCTCTTGTGCCGGGCACCGAGAGGGTGCCGCAATTCATTATGGCGCTGGCTGAGGACATCACTGAACGCAAGCGCGCCGAGCAAGCTCTTCTGAGAAGCGAGGCGTATCTCGCTGAAGCACAGAAGTTGACCCACACCGGCAGTTGGGCGGTGCGGGTCCCTGAGATTGAAAGCATCTATTGGTCAGAAGAAATGTACCGGATCTTCGGCCTCGACCCCAATTCCACGCCGCCATCTTATAGGGAGATAGTCCGCCTGATGCACCCTGAAGACACGCCTGATCACCGACCTGCGGGCGAACTGGCCATTCAAGGCAGGACCGACTTTGAGACCGACTTTCGCCTTCTTCTACCAAACGAAGTGGCCAAGTACATTCATGTGGTCGGACACCCGGTAATGAATGCCTCCGGTGATGTCGTCGAATTAGTAGGTACGGCGATGGATATTACGGCGCAGCACGAAGCGCGAGCGGCACTGCTGAGTGCATTTGAACAAATAAAGGCGGAGCAAATAGAGCTTCGACAGATGGCCGACGCGATCGCCGCTTATATTTACGTGTTGCGTCCAGATGGAACACCCTTCTATGCAAATCAAACAGCCCTCGATTACACAGGTCTCACTTGGGAGGACGTGCAAAAATCAGACGAGCATCGTGCTCGTGTCTTTCACCCCGAGGATGTGGAGAGGCTGCGCGGGGAACGTCTTGCCGCGATCGCGCGTGGTGAGGCCTTTGAAAATGAGCATCGGGTGCTTGGAAAAGACGGTAAGTATCGTTGGTTTTTTGTCCGCTACGTTCCGTTTCGAGACGAACAGGGGCAAATTATTCGCTGGTATGCGACGGGGACCGATATCGACGCTCGCAAGCGGGCCGAGGAGAGCGTTCGTAATGAAAACCTTGCACTCAGGGAACAAATCGATCAAGCGTTCATGTTTGAGGAGATAGTGGGATCGTCAGCAGCTCTCCAAACCGTGCTCTCGAACATTGTGAAAGTGGCGCCCACCGATTCCACGGTGCTGATCACCGGCGAAACCGGCACCGGAAAAGAACTAATCGCTCGCGCCATACACAAGCGGTCACAACGTTCCAGACAGGCGTTCATCTCCGTAAACTGTGCATCGATTCCGTCCTCCTTGATTGCGTCGGAGTTGTTTGGTCATGAGAAGGGCGCCTTCACCGGCGCGGTCCAGCGGCGCCAGGGCCGCTTTGAGCTGGCGCATTCCGGTACGATTTTTTTAGACGAGGTGGGTGATCTGCCCCTGGAGACCCAGGTCACCTTGCTCCGCGTTCTTCAGGAGCGGCAGTTCGAACGAGTCGGAGGCAATCGGCTTCTGACTATCGACGTGCGTATCATAGCCGCAACCAACCGTGATTTAACGGCGGCCATTGCCGCTGGCACGTTTCGATCCGACTTGTTTTACCGGCTCAATGTTTTCCCGATTGAGGTACCTCCTCTGCGCAAACGGAAGGAGGACATTCCGATGTTGGTTGAGTACTTCGTTAAGCGATACGCGGAGAAAGCCGGCAAGCAAATTCGCAAAATTGACATGAATACGCTTGAACTATGCCAATCGTATCCTTGGCCTGGAAATATCCGAGAGCTGCAAAACATCGTTGAG
>DASXLY010000157.1:0-1517 GCA_036495975.1 Occallatibacter sp.
CATACCCCGACTCTCCCTGGTGTCGGTATGCCGATGACGGGCTTATTCACTGTCGCAACGAGCAAGAAGCACATGCCCACAAGGCTGCGCTTCAGGCACGTCTGAGGGAGTGCTGTCTGGAAATGCATCCGACGAAAACCAGGATCGTCTACTGCAAAGACGGAAAGCGCAGAGGAGGGTATCCGAGCATCAAGTTTGATTTTCTCGGATACTGCTTTCGGCCACGATGGGTTCGGAACTCACGGGACAATTCGTTCTTCTGTGGGTTCAATCCAGCCGTCAGCCCCTCCGCTCTGAAGTCCATGCGGGCGAAGATCCGGGAATTGGGTTTCCGAAGTCGCACAGAGTTGTCGCTGGCCGAACTCGCCGAACGTATCAATCCTCTCCTTCGGGGGTGGATCAACTACTATGGGCGATACGCGCCATCGGCTCTCGCTCCCTTGCTCCGGTACGTCAATCAGACGCTACGGGCCTGGGCGATACGGAAATTCAAGCGCTTTCGAAGCCATAAGATCCGTGCTAGCCAGTTTTTACTCAAGTTGTCTCGGCAAAACGCGAATCTTTTCGTCCATTGGCAGCTTGGTACGACCGGTGTGTTTGCCTGATGGGAGCCGAGTGACGTGAGAGCGTCACGCTCGGTTCTGCGAGCGGCCGGTGGTGAGACTCCCCGGCCGACTCTACCCCACTCGTGGGGAAAGTCGCGAAAAGATAAGGACGTGGTACGGCAAATGACGGCCAAGAGCCGCTTTGCCCGCGCGCTGGCCGCGGTCAAGGACTGGTGCCGGACCAACCGGCATCGGCCCGCGCCCGAGCAGCGCGGCCGGCTGTCTGCGGTACTCGTCGGTCACTATGCCTATTATGGCATCACGGGGAACATTCGGCGGATAAGCCAGTATCGCTATCAGGTCGTGAGGATATGGCACAAGTGGCTGGAACGACGAACGCGAGGAAGGATGCTCACATGGGCTAACTTCAACGCGTTTCTCGCCCGTCATCCGTTGCCATTGGCCAGGATCATCCACCACTACACCAGATGGAGCGAATCTCTCGCGTGAGGAACCGGATGCGTGGAATTCCGCACGTCCGGATCTGTTGGGGGTGAGGGTGGTAACACCCTCACCTACCCGGAAGAACTACGCCCTCAAATCCATGGATGAGGTCTATGCAAAGCTTGAGGACGCCGCACTCTATATCGAACGCAATCCGGCACTCGTCAAATCCATCACGCCGTTCCCCTACATCACAAAGTCACTCTGATTTGGAAACGGCATTCACAGGTCTCAGGCGCTGCCGTCGGAACCGCGACAGCGGTGCGGGCGGGCTGCTGCTTGCTGCAGCGCTTGGATCGGGGCGTGCATGGTGGCCCAGTCGCCAGACCATCATCCACAAGAATGACGGTGCGGCCGCGAACATCGGGAGGAGGGCGATTCGAGTGCGCCACAGAAAAGCACCGAAAAGTCGAGCGATTCCAGCGACTCAGAGCGATTCAAGTAGCTATGGAAGCGGTATGAGGAGCT
>DASXLY010000158.1:0-1850 GCA_036495975.1 Occallatibacter sp.
GGGGGGCGATTACATCCGCCAAGCCGACTTGCACTTTCCGGTAGTAATCTCGTCGACCGCCACGCAGGCCGTGTTCACCTCTTAATCAAGTAGTAGTTGACGGTTAGCCGGTCATTCGACAATTAGGCTTCTCTGGGTCAAAGCTGCAGAATGGATTCGGTAAAGTCGTGCCCTTTCATACGACTCGGCTTGGTTGGCGTGTCACCGGTTGTCAGAGCTACTTACATGGAGACCGTATGGGCTTGAGACCTCTTGTGTTTGCAATCGCGTTGACGTTCTCTCTGACTTCGGTTGCCGAGTCGGGGATACAAACGGTGTGGCGCGTTGGAGTGTCCGATGGCTCTTCCGGCGAATTTGCTGACGGGGAGCCTCATCAGGCAGTCAACTTCACTGCAGGCAAGGATCAGCCGCTTACAAACTGGTATGCGTTTGCCCCTGTCGCACTGGCAGGGAAAGCGGCGGATCGAACGACCGCACCACGGGCCATCGTCTTTTCGATTACAGGCCAGCCTGGACACGCCTATCGTGTGAAGATATCGCTGCTGATCGAGCACTCTAGTGTTCCGGTTCTGCGCGTGGGGATCAACGGCCGCGCAGGCGGCTTTTATCTTCATCCCAAGCTGGACTACAAGATGGGCGATATGGTGGCCGCCTTCTATCCGGCATATTCGCGTACCGAGGTAGAATTCGACTTTCCAGGATCCTGGCTGAAGACGGGCGAGAACAGCATTTCGTTGCAAGCCGTGTCCGCCAGCGACAAGGGCGTTTCTGATGCCGGGTTCAGTTACGATGCCATCGAGTTGCAACGCATTGACGCGTTGCCGGCGGCGATCGAAGCACAGGTAGAACCGACCATTTTCTACCAGAAACACTCGGGCTCGATGAACGAACGAGTCGACGTCTTCGTGCGCTATCGCCAGCGTCCGCGGTCCGGACGCGTTCACTTTGTTGTCGGAGGTCACACCTGGACCGATCGTTTGCGCGCTGATCAGGACTTCGGAGAGGAGCGCGTCAGCTTCAATATTCCCGAGTTCGCCGCCGACACGCGCGCGGAGGTGAAGGTGGATGTGAATGAACACGCCACGCGCCTTAAGGAGACACTGCAACCGCAGAAGAAATGGACCCTCTTTCTCGTGCCTCATGTACATCTAGACGTGGGCTACACGGATTACCAGGCGAAAGTCTCCGCGATCCAGAGCCGAATTCTCGATGAGGCGATCGATCTGGCCGCGCAACATCCCGCTTTCCGATTCAGCACGGACGGCGAGTGGAATCTGGACCAGTTTCTACAATCGCGCACCCCGGAGGAGAAGCGGCGAATCATCCAAGCCATCCAGCAACAAAAAATCTATATCCCTGCGCAAGCCAGTAATATCCTCACAGGATTTCCAACAGCGGAAACGCTCATCCGCTCGCTTTATCCCAGCGCCGATTTCAGCCGTATACACGGCACGCCATTCAACTACGCGAACATCACAGACGTGCCATCGTATTCCTGGTCGTATGCGTCGATCCTTGCCGCTGCCAAGATCCCGTACTTTGTGGCGGGAAGTAACAATGATCGCGCTCCGGTTTTGCTGCAGGGCCATCTGAACGAAAACAGTCCGTTCTGGTGGGAGGGTCCGGATGGCGGCAAGGTGCTGATGTGGTATTCGCGGCATTACATGCAGATGCAGTTCCTGTTTGGTCTGCCCCCATTGACACAAACTGGAGAGGAGGTTCTGCCGCTGTTTCTCCAGATGTACCAGCATCCAGGTTATCGGGCCAATGCCACAATTATTTTCGGCACGCAGGTGGAAAACACCGATCTGTTTCCGCAGCAGGGTGAACTGGCGGACCAGTGGAACGCG
>DASXLY010000159.1:0-4172 GCA_036495975.1 Occallatibacter sp.
TATAGGCCTTCGCTATGACTGGCAGACATACTTCCAGTCATTCCACGATTTCGCTCCGCGCTTCTCCCTGGCCTACACCACGGGAGACCATAAAACCGTCCTGCGCGGTGGCGCGGGGATTTTTTACGATCGGTCCGGCGCGCAGCCCATGGCAGACCTCAAACGCTACAACGGTCTCATCCTGCGCTCCTTTACGCTGCTCAATCCGAGCTACCCCACTCCCTATCCCGCCGGGACCAATTTGAATGCATTTCCGACGAACCTGGTACGGCTCGAACCGGGCGGACGCATTCCCTATGTCACCCACTTCAGTCTTGGCGTCGAGCGGCAGGTCACACATGGAGTCACGGTCGCTGCAACCTACCGGGGCACCGTCGGTATCGCCCTGTTTCGTTCGCGCGACGTCAATGCGCCATTACCGCCAACGTATGCATCGCCTCCCAATTCGACCTTCGGGATTGTGCGGCAGATTGAATCCGAAGGACGGCAAATCGGCAATGCGCTCGACCTTACATTGAACGGCAACGTTTCGCGCTGGTTCTCGGGCATAGCGCAGTACACCTTCAGCCGCACCAATAACGATACCGGTGGCGTCGCCTGGTTTCCTGCGAACCAGTACCTCCTCGCCGGCGAGTACAGCCGCGCAGACTTCGATCAGCACCATCGCTTCAATCTGCTGGGCACGATCAATGAGGATCATTGGCTCAATCTAGGCATTGCGGCCAAGCTTTACTCCGGCATGCCTTATACCGAGACGTCGGGATTCGACACGTTCAACACCGGCATGCTCAACGCGCGCCCCGCAGGGGTGGCGAGAAACACTTTGCAAACTGGCGGCAACGCTGAAGTGGATCTGCGTTGGAGCCGCGATGTTGCGCTGCAGCGGAAAAAGACCGACCGTACCCCAGTTGTGTCGATGGCTGTCGATGCCTTCAACATCACGAATCGCACCAACTACACTTCCTACGTCGGTAACGTGCAGTCGGCCTTCTTCGCTCAGCCCACTGCGGCGTTGCCCGCCCGCAGATTGCAACTCACATTACGAGTGAAGTTCTAACGGTAGTCGTCTCGCTGCATTTAGAGCAGAATCAGCATAGGTATACCCGTCCAACATCTGTGAGGTTGGATTTTTGTTGATAAAAAATCCAGTCCGGCATCTTCGCCGCTGGGTACGGTTGTGCTGATTCTGCATTTAGCTGGCCGGCGGCCTCTCCTCGACTGGGCATGGCGAGTAGGCACACACATTTGAACTCAGCTCGAAGTATTTCATCCCGATCAACCTGAAGATTCTCTGAACTTCAATTGTTTCAAGATTGACTCCCTCGTTACGAAGGCGGTAGACCGCAATCTCTAGTTTGGGATGGTCCATTCAGGAAAGGATTATCCCTCTTTAGGAAACGCAATGAAGCAACTCCTCTCCGGGCTCATCTGCGGGGCTCTGTGCCTTGCCACTTCAAATTACCTCCATGCAGCACCCGGGTCGGCCGATCCCCTTCGATTGGTCCGGACCATCTCGCTGCCGAATGCAATCACTGGACACTTCGATCATTTAGCCTTCGATCTCAAGCGCAATCGCCTGTTCGTTACTCCGGAAGACTGCAAGGCCGTGCTCGTCCTGGACGCGGAATCAGGAAAGCTGATCCAGCAGATCGACGGCATTGAGCGCCCCCACGCTATCTTGTATCGGTCTGACGTCGATCGCCTCTACGTCACGGATGGCGGAGACGGCTCAGTCAAGGTCTTCAGCGGCGAAAGCTATCAGCAGACCGCGCGCATTCCCCTCCTGAAAGATGCCGACTCAATCGGCTACGACATCTCGCGGAAGATTCTTTACGTCGTGAATGGCGGCGGTGACGCTGGCCAGCGCGACTCCATGCTGAGCGTCGTGGATAGCACAACCAACGCCAAGCTTGCCGACATCCCGATTGAAGGCGACACGCTCGAGGCGATGTCCCTCGATAACTACCGTCCTCACATTTATGTAAACGACAAGGCTACAAACCAGGTTGTAGTCGTCGACCGCTTCAAGAACACCATCATTGAAAAGTGGCCGCTCACGCTGGGCAGGGAGAACGTCGCCATGGCGCTCGATGAACAACGCCAGCGGCTCTTCATCGGCTGCAGGAGCGGACAGATTGTTGTTCTAGACAGCAACACTGGAAAGGAACTGCAAGCTCTCCCAATCCACCAAGGGGTCGACGATCTGATCTACGATCCGATCAGCCGCCGGCTCTATGCTTCTACCGATGGCTTCATGGACGTCTTCGAGCAGCGCGATCTTGATCACTACGCGTCACTGGCAAGCGTACCTACGGGAGCCAACGGCCGGACGTCGCGTTTGGTTCCAGAACTGAATCGGCTCTTCGTTGCGGTTCCCCGGAGCGGATCGGCAAGCGCGCGCATCCTCGTCTTCGAGCCGATCCATCTGCCCGCACCGAATACTCCGCCGACAGACATGAAAGAGCCCGTCAATGCGCCGGCTGCAGAAAACCTTGTCCTCGAGGAACTCTCCCTGCATCCCCGTCTTCGCCGCATGGGCCTGCATGTGATTCCGCCCGGACAACACACCATGATTCTTATCGCTAACGGAAACGCCACCAGGATCGGGATTCATACCTCTGGGAACGACTTCGCCGCGGTCAAATCCGGCAAAACCTATGGACCCAGGATTGCCGACGGCAATTTCTACAACATGAAGATGCCGATGTTTGACGCGCAACACAGATCCATCGGAATTCTGGTCATGGAAATCGCGTGCACTGATGTCGCCAGCGAAGAAGATGCAGCACGAAAAGCGGAAAGCATTCGCGACGAGCTCGCGAAGAAGATTCCTACGCTCGAGGCGCTCTTCGCAGGACCGTCCTCGAATTAATTCTCGTGATCCCGCAGGAGATTCTGCAAAAATGAAACAGTTCTCGCGATATGTTCTGGTCGTCTTTCTTTTTCTCTCTCCTGGCCTTCTGCTTGCCCAGATTGATCGTGGGGAGTTGAACGGCACAGTGACAGATCCAAACGGAGCGTCGCTGGCCGGCGTCTCTGTGACAATTACGCAGCAGGCCACGAATCAAAAGCGCACCGTCACCACCGACGGCCACGGTCAATTCGTGATCTCATCGCTGCCAGTTGGCCGCTTCGATATCGTTTTCCTCCACGCCGGCTTTAACGATTTTCGTATTGCCGATGTCGACTTGCATTCCGGCGATGTGCGGACCGTCAATGCGAACCTGGCACTCGGCTCACTAAGCCAAAACGTGAGCGTCGAAGCGGAGACCGAAGGCTTGCAGCTTGACAAGAGCGACGCGACATTCGGCGGCACTGTCCACTCCATCCAGGTGCAGGAGCTTCCCCTGAACGGCCGTAATATCGCAACACTTGAACTGCTGGCGCCCGGGGCGATCGACAACGGAACCGGCCAGCAGGCTTCGATCCGCTTCGCCGGACAGGGAATTGACGATGGCAACTACCGCCTCGATGGAGTCGATGCCAGTGGAATTTACCGCATGGCACTGAAATCTGGCCTCCGTCTGCAGTATTCAACGGAAGCTGTAGCGGAATTCAAGGTCGACGCAGGTGCCTACACCGCTGATACCGGTGGTTCTGCTGGCGGTCAGGTCAGCTTGATTTCCAAGAGTGGCACGAATGCGTTCCACGGGAGCGTCTTCAACTATCTGCGCAATAGCTACTTTGACGCACTGTCCCCCATCAAGGCCACGGTGCATCCGCAATTCCACCTCAATCAGTTCGGCGCGAACCTGGGGGGTCCGGTCATTCGCAACCGTACCTTTTTCTTTATTAACTACGAGGGCTTCCGTCAGCAGTTAGGCGGTGTACCGCAGATCGGGTTCGTGCCAAGCCCTGCGTTTCGCGCGCAGGTAGTTGCTGCACAGCCGTCGTTGGCGGCTATCGTCAATGCGTTTCCGCAAGGGCAGTTCCCCTCCACCACCGATCCGAACGCGTACACCTTTACCGGCCTGGTACCCAGCCCGGACAACGAAAATTCCGGAATCGTCCGCGTCGATCATCGTTTCACCGATAAGGATTCCGGATATGTCCGCTATAACATCGACGACGGCTCAGCCACCAGCGCTTTGAACGCATTGGCGCAGGCCAGCACCATCGTTTCGCGCATACAGAATTTCGTTCTTGAAGAATCGCACATCTTCAATCCCGAT
>DASXLY010000160.1:0-5542 GCA_036495975.1 Occallatibacter sp.
CGAGACCGATAGCGTGTGCATTTTGTGGGCCATGGGCGTTACGCAGCATGTGATGGGCTCCGACACTTCGACGGCTATCTCCAACCTGCTACTCGCCACCGGCAACTACATGCGGCCGGGCACCGGCGCATACCCGCTCCGTGGACACAACAACGTGCAGGGCGCCAGCGACCACGGAGCCATGCCGAACTTCCTGCCGGGTTATCAGAAGGTGGACGATCCGACGATCCGTGCCAAATTCGAAAAAGCGTGGAACGTGACCTTGCCGCCAAAGCCGGGCCTCGATAACCACCTGATGATCGACGCCATCCACGACGGCCGCCTCAAATCCATGTATGTCTTCGGGGAAGAGATGAGTCTTGTCGATTCCAACGCGAGCTATGTGGCATCGGCGCTCGAGAAGCTCGACTTCTTCGTCATGCAGGAGATCTTCTTCAGTGAAACCTGCCGCTTCGCCAACGTGATTCTGCCTGCGAGCCCGAGCCTTGAGAAGGAAGGCACATTTACCAGCACCGAGCGCCGCATCCAGCGTCTTTACCGGGCCCTGGAGCCGCTGGGTGACAGCCGCCCGGACTGGCAGATTCTCGTCGATATCGCCAATCGCCTGGGAGCCCATTGGACCTACAAGCATCCGTCGGAGATCTACGAGGAGATCGCGTCTCTCGTGCCGATCATGGCGGGCGTTACCTACGAACGGCTGGAAGGGTTCAAGTCGTTGCAGTGGCCCGTTGCGCCGGATGGCAGCGATGAACCTCTGCTCTACACCCAAAGGTTTAATACCTCCGATGGCAAGGCCACGTTCTTTCCGGTCGCGTGGACCGAACCTAGCAATCAGGCCGATGAGGAATACGAACTGCACCTCAATAACGGCCGCCTGCTAGAGCACTTCCACGAAGGCAACATGACCTACCGCTCCGAAGGCATCCGCGAGAAGGTGCCCTGCACATTTGTTGAAGTCTCGCCGGAGCTGGCGTCGGCGCGTGGCATCCAGAATGGAACGTGGGTGCGGCTTTCCTCGCGGTTTGGTGAGGTGAAGGCGCAAGCCGTCGTCACCACCCGCGTCAGCGGCAACGAGCTCTACATGCCGATGAACTCGTCTATCGAACCGGTGAATCGCCTCACAAGCAGTTGCACCGACAAGGTAACGCACACGCCTGCCTACAAGGAGACGTCAGTCCATCTCACGGTGCTGAATCAAAAGGGCGATAATCCCCTGCCGCGAACCAACCCGCGCTACGGACATCCAACTCCGCAGATGGGTGTGGAAGTCGAGCGCAAGTGGGCGCGAAGCGATTACCACCTGCCCGGCAATGGCCTGGTTCAGATTGAAACGCGAACGGTTGCAGCTACCGGACAGGAGAAATAAACATGGCGCGAGCAATCGGTCTGGAAGGCATGCCGCGCAACGCACGGGACGATCTGCGCCGGAAACTCGAGCGGGCGCCAGAAGAACACGCAGAAGCGTTGCTGGAATCCTACGAACTGTTGCAACAGTTGCACGACTCGGGCGCGCTCAGTTTGTTGCGCGGGGTTCTACGTTCCGGCGACCTGCTTCTGGACACCGCTGTGAACGCGGCCAAATCGGACGAAGCCATTCGTGGCCTGCGCAATGCCATAATCCTCGCCAAAATGCTGGGCTCCATCAATCCTGACCTGCTGCAAAGCTACGCCAATGCTGTGAGTGAGACTCTCGGCTGCCAGAAACCGGTCGTTGAACCGCCCGGCCTTTTCAAGTTGCTTGCCGAATTTCGCCATCCTGAATTGCGGCGCAGCATGGCACTCATCAATAAGTTCCTCGAAAGTTTCGGCAATCAATTAAAAACGCGCGGAGATTGCCACTGATCGAAGCACCTCTCAAGCACTGCACGGAGGCGTTGTATGGCAACTACGAATCGCTGGAGCATCGCGCTGGCAGGTTTTCTCATGCAGGTGGCCCTCGGGGCCGTGTATGCATGGAGCGTCTTCCGCAATCCACTCACAAAACAATTCGGCTGGACCATCGCCCAAGTTACCTGGACGTTTACGATTTCTATCTTTGTACTTGGTGTGGCCGCCTTTTTCGGCGGCCTGTGGCTTAACAGGAAGGGCCCTCGCGTTGTCGCGCTCACCGCGGGCGTGCTCTATGGGCTTGGCGTCTTCCTGGCGAGTTTCTCCGCCGACAGGCTCTGGTGGCTTTACCTCAGTTATGGATTGGTTGGCGGCATTGGGCTCGGCTTTGGTTACATCGTCCCCATCGCAGTGCTGGTCAAGTGGTTTCCCGACCGCCGCGGCCTGATCACAGGCATTGCAGTAGGCGGATTTGGTGCTGGAGCCTTGGTCACAGCACCAGTTGCCCAACGGTTGATCCAAAGCGTCGGAGTACTGAAAACCTTCGCATATCTCGGCATCGCATACATGATTGTGATCGTCGTGGCGGGGCTGTTCATGAAAAACCCGCCTGCAGGATGGGTCCCACCAGGCTGGACTCCAAGCGCAACGCAAGCGGCGCAGCGGGCAAAGCTGGATTACACGCTTGGCACTGCGCTGGCGACCTGGCAATGGTGGGCGCTCTGGCTCTTGCTCTTCCTGAATACTTCGGCTGGAATCTCGCTCATCTCTCAGGAGGCTCCGATCTTCCAGAAACTCACCGCTGCAAGCGCAGCCATCGCAGCCGGGATGGTAGGTATCGTCAGCATCGGCAATTCGGTGGGCCGCATCATCTGGGCCTGGGTATCTGACGGCATCACACGGCGCTGGGCATTCGCGTTGATGTATCTATTCCAGTTCCTGCTTTTCTGGCTGCTGCCCTCGTTGACGTCCGTTGGCGTCATCACTGTGGTCTCCTTCGTGATTCTCATGTGTTATGGCGGAGGCTTTGGAACAATGCCGGCGTTTGCTGCCGACTACTTTGGCTCAAAGAACGTTGGCCCGATCTACGGCCTGATGCTTACTGCATGGGGCTTCGCGAGCTACTTCGGCCCGCAACTGCTTGTGAGATTGCTCGGTCCGAGTGGATCATACACAAGCGGCTTGCACACCATTGCGTTCATCATGCTGGTCTCCACGGTTCTGCCCATTGTTGTTTCACCCCCGAAGCGAATCGAGGCGATGGACAAACAGAGCGCGGCACCTGAAGGATCCGCTGCTGTCTAACAGTAGTCACTCAATGAGATACGAATTCATGGCGATTGAGCAGAACGAGGTTCTGCAAATGAAGCTGCATTCCTTCAGTACGCTCTCGACACATATGCGAGCGAGACGAATAAGGTCGTTTCAACCTGGCGCGAATTGCGGATAGCGAGCTCACCTTTAGAACACATCCGAAGTCAAGCACTATCGCGGACATCCTTAAACACCAGTTGCTCTCCGAGCGAAGGTTTTTCGAGAGTTTCTCGGCACGCCGGAACCTCCTCCGGATCAGATCCTGCCGGCTTCAGTCACTATCGAGAACTGTTGTCAACCTATAGCGCTTTTAGCCAGACGATGGCTTCGCGGGGGCTCGACGCCAACGTCCGCGAATCGCTGATGCGCGGAACCGAAGACCTCTGGAAGCGACTCCGCGAAGTGGTCACCCACATGGTGGACCGGCTCAACGAGCCGGAGTCGCGCTTCCACGGCTCACTGGTGAGCAATATCCTGGACCTTGTGGAGATCTTGCGGTCAATTCCGAAACCTAACTTCGTAACGTCATGCCCCATCTCCCGGAACTCCATGCTCCGCAGCCGATTCGTCGATTTTCCGTCGTGTAGTGAATTGGCGCACAAGAAGCGGCATCAGGAAAAGGATCGCGAGGACGGTGGTGATCATGCCGCCCACCACTACCCGAGCCAGCGGCTGCTGACCCTGCGCTCCAATTCCGTTGGAGACGGCAGCGGGCAACAGGCCAATTCCAGCCGCATGCAGGCCATGACGACGGGGCGCATCTCATCGAGCGAGCCTTTTTCCAGGCCGCCGTCGAAGCCCTCTTCGAGTTGCGCACGGCAGATGCCGGCAAGGAACACGACCGCCCCCGGCGTGGCGACGCCGGTTAGCGATGTGAAGCCGACAGCAGCCGAGATGTTGAAAGAAGTGCCGGTAAAAAAGAGCGCAAGACGAAGTCCAAAGACCGACCAAATCTCGGCGAACCTGTCGCCGTCTTCACGATTTCCAAAAGCTCAGCCAAATAGATTACTCCCGGTCGTGACAATGAGTCGGTTCGATTGCGAACATAATCGCAAATTGAAAAAACAATGATTTCATAAGCGCAATTGCGCCGCCGAAGATATGATGATTCCCATTCGAGGAGCTTCATGACCCCAATCGTTGAGCAACAGCATCACCCTGCGGTCTTGGTGGTCGATGACGAGTCAGTCATTGCTGATACACTCGCAGCAATCCTGAACGGGAACGGGTACAAAGCAATCGTGTCATACGACGGGGAATCGGCGATTGAAACGGCGTTTATCCAACCACCCGAATTGCTCATCACTGATGTGGTGCTCCCCGGAATGAATGGCATCGAACTGGCTGTTACGCTACGGCGCATTTTCCCTGAGTGCAAAGTTCTGTTGTTTTCAGGACATGCAGCTACGACTCATTTGATGACTTCGGCGCTATCGGCAGGGAATCAGTTCGAATTGCTTTCTAAGCCCATACATCCCGTCGAGTTGTTGAAGCACATTGGTAGGATTTTCAAACGCCACATTTAGAGTGACATCACCAGACTTCAGATAGAAACGAGAATCTGGCGGGGCGCTCGCTGAGTGGAATTTTCTCGATATTGGTGTCGCCAATCCTCATCGCTAAACTGCCCCTCATTCCTTCCCGCCGCACAGTTCCCGAATCACAGGCTGCCCAATTCCCCGGCACACATCCGAGCGATCGTGGCGCACTCAAAACTGAACCTTCAAAGCGAATTGAATCAAGCGGCCATAGCCATTGGCGCTATTGAACTGGCCGAAGCCGCTGCTTTCAACAGTATCGCTCGGCGATCCATAGTTTGTGTGGTTGACACGGTAGTGCTGTGGCAGGTGAAGTTCACGAATAATGGCGCGACTCCCAGGACTCTTAGCATAGCTGTGACTGCGGATCCTGGCTGGATGCCGGCGAACGCGGAGATCCTTGGCCCTGGAGAGATCCGAGCTCGATCGGACAAATGGAAGATGGATGCTGTTTATCGCTTCTTTGATCTCCCGCAAGGCAGAGCGGATGGCCAATTTGCCGAGTGGCAGGTACTTTCTGCCTGGTGGTCAACTCTATGGTGACGAATTTGGACGAAGAACGCGACATGGGTTTCCAACGGCCAACACATCCTCTGGCAGGTCACCATGGCCGAGCCCAAGGGGCCGCGACTCAAAGTAGCACGCAATGCTCTCACTCCTCGTGGGTGTCGTTAGCAAGTAGAAATGTCCGCTTTTGAGAACAAATGAAGTGTCCGGTTGTTAAAAGTCAGCCGTAGTAGAGGCGGTGGGAAAGTGCAAATCTCGCGTTGTGTGCGAGATTTGCAAGTTGAGAGGGAAAGTCTGCTTTTGGACTTTTCCTCGCAACGTCTTTTCCACGGCCTTGATTTGTTCTTTGGTCAGCG
>DASXLY010000161.1:0-99895 GCA_036495975.1 Occallatibacter sp.
GCCCCGGGGCCGAGCTGCGCAAAGTCGGCCGACAGGGACATATCTACATCGGAGACCGCTCTTGGAAGGTAAGCCAGGCTCTGGCCTCGCACACCGTCAAGCTCGAACGAATCGATCAGCGCGTGCTGGTCTACTTCTGCCGAACCCTCGTGCAGCAGATCGACCTCAGTGCTGAGCGTTCCACTGCAGTGGAACGCTCAGCACTGAACTCTTGCCTGTAAAGGAACTCCTGATAACAAGCTGTAAACCATCTCATGGAACTTGACAATGAAACTGCGATGAATCGGGCGCCATCACAACTGCACCAGCTTCGCTTCGAACAGTGCTTCAATCGTCAGCAATGCGTCGATCACCGCGCCGGAAACCGCCGCATCCACCTGCACCACCGCCAGCGCCTTCACCGGCTTCTCGCCGGTCCGTTCGCGGCCGAGCGCGAAGTTGGCAATGTTCACGCCCTGCTCGCCGAGAATGGTCCCGATCTTACCGATCACGCCCGGCACATCGAGGTTGCGGCACACCAGCAGATTGCCTTCCAGCGGCGCTTCGATGTCGATTCCATCGAACTCAAGGATTCGCGGCTGCTCGCCATGAATTACGGTTGCCGTCGCGTGGCTCTGTCCAGTCGCCGTGTGCAGCTTGATTGTCAGCAGCGTGGCAGCCCCGCCGCGATGGTGTTCTTCTTTCTCTTCGTGAACGCGGATGCCGCGCTCCTGGGCTACGGCCGCCGCGTTAATGCGGTTCACATTTTCCGAGCCCTGGAGCAGCCCTTCGATGGCGGCATTGCGTACAAGGTCGGTCTTGGCTTCGGTTAGCGCTCCGCCGTAGGTGAGGTCGATGGCTTCGATGCCGCTCCTGCCGGCCTGGGCGAGAAATGCGCCGAGTCGCGCCGCAAGATCGATATAGGGTGCAAGTTGAACGTACTCCTCGTGGCTGAGAGAAGGCAGGTTGACTGCATTCTGCACCACGCCCAGTTTCAGATATTCGCGAACCTGCATCGCGATCTGCACGCCGACAGCTTCTTGCGCCTCGGCCGTCGACCCGGCGATATGCGGGGTCAGGATCACGTTGTCGAGCGCGGCGTAGGGCGAATCCTTCGGAGGTTCGATGGTGAACACATCAAGCGCCACACCTGCGACCTGGCCCGATTTGAGAGCGGCGACCAACGCCTCGTCATCCACCAACTCCCCGCGGGCGCAATTGATGATGCGTGCGCCTTTCTTCATCGCTGCAATCGACTTGGCGTTGATGATGCCGTGGGTTTGGGGCGTGAGCCCGACATGCAGCGTGAGATAGTCGGAGCCTGCAATCACCTCGTCAAGGGAAACAAGCCGGATTCCGTTTTCGCGCGCAACCGCTGCCGAAACGAATGGATCGCTACCAATAAGTTCCAGGCCGAATCCGCGGGCCCGGCGCGCAACTTCCAGTCCGACCCGTCCAAGTCCGAGAATGCCCAGCGTCTTGCCGCGCAACTCGGCACCCTGCAGATTTTTCTTCTCCCACTTGCCGGCGTGCATGGTGTTGTTGGCTGTCGGAAGCTTGCGAGCCAGTGCGAGCATCAGTCCAATCGTCAGTTCGGCGACGGCCACGGCATTGGCGCCCGGCGTGTTCATCACCACGACTCCGCGGCGCGTGGCAGCTTCGGCATCGATGTTGTCCACCCCGACGCCCGCCCGCCCAATCACGCGCAGTTTCGGCGCATGCTCCATCAGCGCATCGTCCACCTGCACGGCGCTGCGAACCACCAGGGCATCGGCATCGCTCAGCGCCGCGGGCAGACCATTCGGCAACTGATCGTGGGTCAGAATCTCCCATCCGGGTTCGGCTGCAAATACGGCGAGGGTTGCGGGCGATACCTTTTCCGCCAGAACAATCTTCATCTTGTCTCCCTTGGCCGCAGTAGCGGACCCGGATTCAAATTCCTCGAAACGGATGTTGTGCTTTTCGCAGAGCAGGTCGAACATGCGCACCGCGGCCGCGTGCGGCTTGCCTTCTCCGCGCTCGTACTTGGTGATCGAGTTGGGATGCACCCCCAGCAACTCGGCCATCTGGTAGGAGTAAAGGTCGAGCTGCCTGCGCGCGATTACAAGTTTTTCGCCGAAGCTGAGTTCTGGCATGATGGCTCCTTCGGAGCAGTCAACAGTGATCAGTGCACAGTGAACAGAGTGAATGCCGGAAGTGATTCAATGCGCCGGCAATTGCTGACCACTGATCACTGTCCACTGTTCACTTTGTCCGCGTACACCTTCTGAGCCGGTGCGACTGCTTGTCCGTATTCGACCTTCAGTCCCAGAGTGTCCTTCGCGATGTGCTCCATGGCTCCGAGGAAGGCGATGGTGTCGAGGTAGTCGAAGAAGCCCAGATGCGCGACACGGAAGATCTTGCCTTGCATCTCGCCCTGGCCATTTGCCGTGACCAGCGCGAATTTCGATTTCAACGCCTTGACCACCGCTCCGGAGTCCATGCCTTCGGGAACCACGACTGCGGTTGCGGCTGCTGCGGGTGCAGTTGGAGCAAACAGTGTGAATCCGAGAGCCACGAGGCCTGCGCGTGTCGCGGCAGCATTGGTGATGGCATTGTCGATCAGCGCAATCCGCCCCTTTTCGAGATCGCCACCCGCCTGCCCGGCGATGTAATCCAGCGCCGCGCCAAGACCGGCAACC
Source organism: Occallatibacter sp. (assembly GCA_036495975.1). Classification (GTDB taxonomy): domain Bacteria; phylum Acidobacteriota; class Terriglobia; order Terriglobales; family Acidobacteriaceae; genus Telmatobacter. Next base: position 2,661 of record DASXLY010000161.1, read on the forward strand.
AGTGCAACGGCAGGCGTGTATGCGCTTTCGCCTTTTACCGCGTTCTTGCGTTCCTTGCGGAGATCGAAGTAGTAGCGCGGATTCTTCGATTTCTCCATGGCGGCCCAGGCCCTTTCACTCACACTGAGGTACGCCAGGCCGGGAGGAATCATGACCGCTTTCTGGGATCCACCGATCAGAATGTCGATTCCGCAGCCATCTACGTCAAAGTGTGTTGTGCCAAGCCCGGTAATTCCGTCGATCACGAGGATTGCCTCCGGTGCGAGTTCGTGCACCAGCTTTGCGATCGCCTTCACATCATGCTGAACCGCAGTCGAGGTTTCCGTAGCCTGCATGTACACCGCGCGATGCTCCGGCTTGATCCCCGCACGGATCTGGGCGAGGTCGAATGTCTTGCCGTAGGGAGCCGAGACAACATCCGGCTCACACCCGAAAGCTTTCGTCAGCCCCGTCCAGCGCTCGCCGAATTTTCCGGCCGTAAGTACCAGGACCTTGTCGCCTGGCGAGGTCAGGTTCGAGACAGAAGCTTCCATCGCCCCGGTCCCGGAACTTGAGAGGAGCAGAACGTCATTCCCGGTTCCGACGAAGACCTTGAGCTGAGCCAGCACCTTCTGGAAGAGAGCCCGGAACTCCGGGGTGCGGTGATGCATATCAGCCGCCGCCATGGCAAACTGGGCCGCCGGAAGCAGGGGGGTGGGGCCTGGTGTATAAAGACGTGTCTTGCGAATCATAGACTTGGCCTCCTGTGAGGTATCTTTCGAAGGCGGATGGACTGCCCTCGCTCAAGAACTCACAGAATACACAAATATGTGATTTTTGTGAATCGTGGAAAAATGGCCTTCGATCCGCGTGAAACTTCCGAATCCCGGGGGGGCAGAAAAAATCCCGCAGCCGGCAATTGCCGGAACCGCGGGATTTGTCTAACGGCGACTTCAAATTTCCAACACCTCAGTGGTGACCCCCAGCGAGTCCACCGCCTCCGTGGAAGCCGCCGAAACCGCCTCCATTGTGGAAGCCTTCAAATCCACCGCCATTGTGGAAGCCTCCGAAATGACCCGGATTCCCGCGGATGGCGCCGCCAACATATCCGTGGCGAACTCCTCCAAGGTAGCCGTGGCGTATCACGTGCCCATGACCGTAGTAGCCGCCATAGAATCCACCCCAGGAGGGATAAACTCCGCCCCAGCCGAAGGGGTAGAAGCCCCATCCGAACGGGCTGGCGAACGGTCCGAAGCCCATGTAGGCATAGTCAAATGCCCATGGATCCCAGTACCATCCCGGGCCTGCATACGAACCGGCGTACTCGGCTGCCATCCGGTTGTTGTCTTCGGCCGTGTACTCCGAACGCAAGCTATTCCAGTTGTAAAGCTCGTCTTTCGCGTCGTTCTGGTCGAAGCTCTGCGGCTTCTGCCTGGCGAACTGGGGCGTCTGGTTCAATGCGAGTTCGTGGTGACCCTTGATTTCTCTCCACTTGTTGTCGTTCACCTGCACATGGGCCTCGCCCTGGAAGACCATGGCTTCCGGATGATTGGCGTCGAACTCGTAATAGCCACGCTTATTGAGGCGCGTCGTGAGCCCGGCGTCAATGACCTGGAGATCGTTTGCGTCGTGGATTTCATCCACTTCAACGCCGGCGCGACCCTTGTCGAGTTCCACCTGCGTCATCGCCAGGTCCGGCGAAATCATCTTCACGGCGCTGTTGTCGTCCAGCCGCAGAAATACTCCTGGGGTGAGCAGCATTTCCACTTTGCCTTTAGCAGTGGAGAGTTCCTCTCCCGGCGCGACCGTGGCATTTCCAACATCTTTCGTATTCAGTTGTGAGCCGTTCAGATAAACCGTACCTTCTAAATAGTTCACCGTTCCGGGTACTGCCTGATGAGGCTGCGTAGCTTGATTCCCCTGATCCGCAGCAAACAGCGGAGTCCCTGCGAGTCCCAAACCGAGCAGCGCTATCAGCGTCAATGATCGGCGTTTCATCTTTTTCTACCTCACTTGATTAGATAAAGATCGGGATGAAAAGTTGCGATTGTGAGCAACAGCAAGAGGGAGAGTAAAGCGATTTTGCAGGGCGTCTACGAGATCGAAGTCTATGCGGATCAACAATCTTCGATCCGGCCGGAACACTATGAATGGGTGCGCAGTGCGATGATGTTGGGGTGCTGAAAACCTGGTCATCCATCACGGCTCTATTGGCGTTGGCATCTTTTGCTGGTTCGGGAACCGCCTACGCTGGCGGGATCAATGCTTCAACTCCAATCACGATCTCCAATTCCAGCCTGACGCTCGCGCTGAGCAGCGGAGAGGCTGCATCGAGACTGCTCTGGGCTAGCGGCATTCCCAGCTTTCGCTTCGTCAATACCGCCGAGGAACCGTTGCCCGCCGCTGTCGAAGTGAATGGAAAGACGGTTTCCCTGCACTGGCAACGGAGGCCGGAACTCGACCGCAAGGAGAAACGCGAGGTCATCTTCGTCTATGAATCGGATGGACCGCATTTGCGACTCTCGTGGGAGTGGCAGGCGCGGGCTGCTTCCGGCCCCGTTGAGCACCGCATCATAGTTGAGAATCTGGGCGCCGATGAAGTGTGGCTTCCGATGATTGATTCGATGCGCCTCGAGTTGCCTTGTCCGCCGCAACAGAGCTTGCAGCACCTCTACGTCGAAAAAGGCGCCGATTCGCCATCGCCGGTTGGCACGCATGTTGAAAATATGACCGAGGGCTATCGGTGGACGGGCTACTCGTCTACGTATGGCTTCCCGCAAAAAGGCGAGGCGCGAGAGGTCATCCCGGCGGAGTTTGTCTTCAACTCGCAGGCAGGCCACGCCGCATGGTTTACTGGACTCGAGTTCAGCGGGAGAACGCGGATTTCTCTCGAGCGCACCGCCGATTCCGTGAACACCGTGCTCGGGCTGAACCCTGACCCCGGACCATTTCGAACACGGCTTGCTCCGGGAGAAAAGTTCGAAACACCAACGGCGTTCTTTGGCATCTTCTCCGGCGGTCCAGACGCCGCCGCGAATCAGTTGCACGCATGGGTACGTGAGGTGCTCGGCAATCCCGCTACCTGGAATGATCCGCATTATCCGTTCACCGTGAATAACAGCTGGGGCGGAGGCATGAAGATCGATGAGGATCTGGCCCTGCGCATGATGACCGATGCACATCAGCTCGGGCTCGAGATGTTTCATATCGATGCGGGCTGGTTCCGCGGAGTCGGCGACTGGTATCCGAACTTGCAGAAGTTTCCGCACGGTCTTGCCTACATTGCGGATGCGGCCCACAAGAAAGGAATGCGGTTCGGTCTGTGGGTCGACTGGACTCAGGCTGCGCTCGATACATCGCCCGGTGCGCTGAATGCTCGCGATCCGAAGGTGCGCGATTGGCTGGTGACCGATCTTTCGCCAACCTGGAAGCCGGAGGAGTTCAAAGGACAGACGACAGACCTTGGAGTTCCGGCGGCACACGACTATTTCGAGAAAGAAGTGAATCGGATCATCACGGACTATCACCTCGACATGCTGGAGCACGATGGCTACCTGGTGGCGCAAGGTTGTGTCCGCGACGATCATCCGCATGCGCCTCCCAATCGCAGCACCATGAAGATCGTGCACGACTGGGGCTCCGATTTTGTGATTGCCGACAATTCAACGGACGTGAGCTATCACGCCGTCCACGCCTACTACGACATTTACGCGAAGATGCGCCAGGCTCATCCGGGCCTGATCTTTGAAATCTGTGACGACGGCGGCCGCATGGTGGACTTCGGCTCGGCCGCGCATGGAGATTACTTCTCCATTACCGACACCTACGATCCGCTTTCGAACCGGCGAGCTTTCTACGACACCAGCTACATGCTTCCTCCTGCGATGCTTGAGAGCTACGTGGAGAAATGGCCGACGCCGCAACCGGGGAACTTTCTCTACATGCTGCGCAGCGGAATGATGGGCTGGGTCACCATCATGATCGATACCGCGACCTGGACGCCTGAACAGCATGAAGCCGCTCAGCAGGCGATCGCGCTCTACAAGGAAAAGCTGCGTCCGCTCATTCGCGATGCGAAGCTTTATCACGTATCGCCGCGGCCCGATGGGGTGCACTGGGACGGCATGGAGTATTGGGATCCAGCGCGGCGGAAGGGTGTTGTGTACGCGTTTCGCGGCACCACCACAAACGAAGACAGCCACACATTCGTTCTCCCGGGACTCGATGCCACATCGTCCTACCGGCTTCACTTTCAAGACGGATCGTCTCCGGATCGGGAGGCGACCGGGAAGCAGCTAATGACCGAAGGCCTGCAAGTTCATCTGGTGCATCCACTCAGTTCGGAACTCGTCTTTGTGGAACCAGCCAAGAAGGCGCACGATGCAGGCAAATGAGGATGTAAAGCCAGCTTCCAGCTTGATTGTTCATGCAAAAGTCGATCCGCTCGTTCATTTAAAATCGAAGTCTCAGGAAGGGAAACCATGAACGAAGCAGGCGCACTGGAAGCGCAGATCAGTCAACAAGTCATCACTGCGATGAAGCTCCATGATGCTGAGCGCACCGGCACACTGCGGTTGATTAAAAACGCGCTGAAGAACAAGGCGATCGAGAAGCGCACTGCGCTTGTTCCGGCTGAGGAGCAGCAGATTCTCGCCACCATGATTAAGCAGCGGCGCGACTCTATCGAGCAGTTCACCAAGGGCAACCGTCCAGAATTGGCCGCAAAAGAGGCTGCAGAGATCGTTGTGATCGAGGAGTTCCTGCCCAAGGTCCTTGACGAAGCAGGGCTGCGCGCCCTGGTTTCCGAGGTGGTCGCCGAACATGCCAATGCGACGGGTCGTGCGCCATCCCCGAAAGACATGGGACCGGTAATCAAGGCCGTGCAGGCGCGCCTTCAGCAGGCCGGGGCACGCGCCGAGGGCCGCGTGGTCAGCGACATGGTGAAGCAGGCACTGGCGGGTTAGGATGTGAGTTCCAGTGCCGCCCGCACTGAACACCCGGGATCAGATATCCACGGAATCAGACGTGTCGCTGAGACGCCGGGGATGCTCCTCGTGTAGTTCCCTGTACAACTCGTCGACCTTTGTCCGTGTCTTTTGGAGTGCCCTTCTTCCAGAGGGTGTGATCTTGTAGAGCCGCCGGCGTCGCCCCGCCACGTTTTCGAACGACGAGCGCAGGAGCCCCGATTTTTCCAGGCCATGCAGTAAGGGATAGAGAGTGCCCGGCCCAATGCGATAGCCGTGGTGCTCGAGTTCCTTCATCATCGCGAGGCCAAAGATGGCCTCCTGCGAAGCGTGGAGGAGCACGTGGATGCGAATCAATCCGTCGAAGAGCTCGCGTTTTTGGTCGACCACAAAATTCAATATACCCCTACATTGTCGCATCAGCCTTGACTGCTATCGAATTTCGATATAACGTCAGCAGCAGATGGCGTTTGTTCACAAAATCCTTCCCCAGCCAATCAAAAGATCGCCAAAGCGCCGACACGTTGTCTGGTTCCGCCTCGTGCTGTTTCTGATTGTTACGATGAGCGGATCGTGGCTCTGGGCGCAGGGGCCACCATTTCAGGTTGACGATCCTGTCCCCGTCGACTTCAAACATTACGAGTTTTACATCTTCGGTGCAGCGGATGGGACGCCGGTGGAGATGGACTACTCGGGTCCCGCGCTTGAATTCAACTGGGGTGCGGCGCCGCGTGTGCAGGTCCACGCCATCCTGCCGTGGGGCGGAATTAATCCGGCGAACAACCCCATCTATGCACCGAGCGGCTCCGGGCCGAGCGCCAAGGGTCTCCTCGATATGGAATTTGGCGCCAAGATCGCCATCATCAAAGAGACGAAGGTGATTCCGCAGATTGGTACTTTCACGATGCTTGAGGTCCCCACCGGCAATTCCGACAAGGGCCTAGGTGTGGGCCATATCTGGTATAAGGTTCCTCTTTGGCTGCAGAAGAACTGCGGAAAATGGCTGTTTGATGGTGGAGTGGGTGAGACCGTGGTGCCGCAGATGGATTATCACAATTTTCCCTATGGTGGATTCCTTGTCAAGCGAGAGGTGAATAAGAAGCTGGAACTCGCCGCCGAAGTTTTCTCGCATGGCGGCGAAGGCGTTGCACCACCGCAGACGCAGCCTTCAACGATGATCGATGCCGGGGGCTACTGGCACCTGAAGGGAGAGGAGACGATGCAGCTTCTCTTTGCCTACGGGCACTCGGTTGCCGGCCAGACTGAGAACTATGCGTATCTCGGCCTTTATTGGACATGGGGAAAAGACAAGAACAAACCAGACGACAAGGACAAGGATTCAGGAGAGCAAAAGGCGTTGCTGCGAAACGCGATGTTCTCAGGTCACGGCTTCAAAAACGGCTTCTGATTCGCGGAGAATTTCTGCACCCGGGAGCGAATGCAATGGAGATGACGACACGGGGACTCTGGACCCTGATCCATGGAATGGGCTTCGGGGGTATTTATCTGCTCGCCTGCCCAGTCGCGATCATCGAGGTGTTTCGTCGCTACAAGCCCTATGCGCTTCAACCAATCGAGATCGCCGATGAGACGTTTCTGGGTCGATGGTTTGTTGCCATGGCCGTGCTCGCCTGGATCACGGTTCTCACGGGAGCGTACATGATTTATCCGTGGTACCGCGCGGTTCCGCCCCCAGGAACCGCAGTTCTCGATGCGTTTCCGCAGGCTATGCTCAAATCGAGTTCCGACACCATCGGCTGGCATTCGATCGGTATGGAGTGGAAGGAGCACATTGCATGGATCGTTCCCATTTCGATCACCATGGCAGCTTCGGTCTTCCTGCACTATCGGCGTTCGCTGAGGAATTATCCGCAACTGCGTTTGGCCGTGCTGATCTTTGTGTTCGTCTCATTTGGATGTGCCGGGATTGCGGGATTCTTCGGGGCTGAATTGAGCGAGCATGCGCCTGTCGACCACGGCAGCACCATTCGCATTCTGCAGGGAAAATAGCGATGCCCGCCGAGAATGGTGTGCCAGCGATGATGATGCCCAACGGCCCCGGAGGGGCTGCGGTTCTAGCCGCTGGAATTGGTTCCTTCGCCCTGGGGTTGATCTCATTCACTGCCGACAAAGTCGGGACGCTCGCGAAGTTGTTGAACATCTACCATCCCACGGGTCCGCTGTCGGGTGTTTCTACGTTGTCGATTCTTATGTGGCTCGTAGCCTGGGTTTTGCTTGGCTATCGCTGGAGGAGAAAGAATGTCGACCTTCGCCGTGTCGTCGCAGGGTCTCTCGTACTTCTCGCCGTCGGCATTCTGCTGACGTTTCCGCCCTTCGCCGACTTGCTCTAGAAAAACCGGAACCCGCATCTATCCTCCATGCGGGTCCCGGCAATCGCATCCTTTAGTTTTTAGCTCTCTGCTCGAGGAATCGGCGCACCGAGGGATCGCGTTCCAATCCGATCGCAATGTCATAGGCATGTCGCGCTTCGGCGCGAGCATTCATGCGGGCCAGCAATTCCGCGCGAGCCGCCCAGTAGGGTTGGTATTCGGTCAGGCGCGCATCGCATCCAATCCGGTCCAATTCGATGATGGCGACACGGGGCCCTTCAAGCTCTGCAATCGCCAGGACACGATTCAGTGCGGCCACCGGCGATCCGCTCAGTGCGAGAAGCGCATCGTAGAGTTGCAGGATCGCGTTCCAATCGGACCTGCCTGTGCGCACTCTCGCCGCGTGTGCGGACTGAATGGCTGCCTCGAGTTGATAACGACCCACGGCATTGATCCCGCCGGCACGGCCAAGCAGAGACTCGGCTTCGTCGATCATTGCCGTGTCCCACAGGTTTGCGTCCTGCTGCGCCAGAGGTACATATTCGCCGGCTATATTACGCCGCGCTGCGCGCCTGGCCTCGGCGTAGAGCATTAGCGCGAGCAATCCCAGCCCTTCGGGTTCATCCGGCAATAGCTGAACCACAACGCGTCCCAGATAGATCGCCTCCTCGGCAAGATCGCGCCGCGCCACGTCTGCGCCGCCCGCGTCAATCCATCCTTCAGAGAAGGCAGTGTAGACGGCATCGAGTACCGTATCGAGCCGCGATTGCAATTGCCATCTCTCCGGAATCTCGAGTGGGATACCTGCCTGCCGAATCTTGTTCTTGGCCCGCACCAGGCGCTGGCCCATAGTTGCGGGAGAGATAAGGAACGCCGACGCGATGCGTGCGGCATCCAGACCGAGCACTGCCTGCAGCATTAGCGGTGCGCGAATGGCCGCATCAATCGCGGGGTGGGCACATGCGAACATCAGTCCAAGCCGGCGGTCCGGAATCTGTGCCGCGTCCGCAATGGACACGATGGCAGAAGAGATTTCTTCCATTTCATCCGAGGTTGTCTCGCGATGGGTAGCGCGCACCGCGTTGAGGAACTTGCGACGCGCCACGGCCATCAACCACCCTTCAGGATTCTGCGGGCAGCCGTTGCGCGGCCAGTCTGTAAGCGCTGCAGCGAATGCTTCCGACAACGCGTCTTCAGCAGCGGCTACATCACGGGTGCGTGCCGCAAGGAAGGCGACCAGCTTGCCATAACTGCGGCGCGCGACCTGTCCGGCCAGATCGCGCGCACCAACGTCGCCGCTGCAGTCGCTCATCGTCTACATCGACCAGACCGGACGCACTTCGATGACGCCATGTTGCGAACCGGGGCAGCGTGCAGCCCACGATAGCGCGGCATCCAGATCAGCCGCTTCGATCAAGTAATAGCCTCCCAACTGTTCTTTCGTATCCGCATAGGGTCCATCGAGGACCTGCGTCTTGCCGTTGGTGGTGCGCACGGTGGTGGCCGTCGCGACCGGTTGAAGGCGATTCGAGCCTTTCAAAGCGCCCGCTTGCTTCAGCGCCTCGGTATATGCCATGTACGCTGCTTCGCCCTTCTTCTGTTCGTCCTTGGTCATGCCTGTCCATCCCGCCTCTTCGGCGTAGAGTGTCAATAAGTACTGCATGGGAGATTCCTCCGTTTTTGAGATTGTAGGCGGCAGCAAAAGCCGCCGTCATCCCCATGACACAGAACGAAGGCGAACTTCGACAGATGCCGTAAAAAAGCATCAGGAATTCTTTTTGGTACAGTAATCCTGCTACCCGGCACTGACCCCTGGCGTCGTTCAAATCGGTGTTTTCAGGAAGAACTGGTCGATCAGGACGTTTTGCGGCCTCGATGAGAGTGGATGAGATCCCATGGGTCGATCTTTCGAGGGCCCGAGTCATAATGTTTGCGTTGTTGGAGGATCCCATGCAAAGCACGAAGATCAGGATCGCGGCTTTAGTGTTAGCTATACCACTTGCAGTCGGGACAACGTGCCAGGCACGAGCGCAGGCGGACAAGACGCCCTATTCCTCCATGGCCCCCCTTGATCAGTATTTGATGTCAGACCAGAATGCTGAAGTCGCGTTGGCCCGTAGTGCTGCCCCTGGTTCTATCTCAGACGGGGCTGAGGTCATGGTGCTGGGACGAGAGGGGTATACGACAGCGGTGAAGGGAACGAATGGCTTCCTATGTATCGTCGAAAGGTCATGGGGCGCAACTACGGATCATCCCGAGTTTTGGAATCCCAAAATTCGCGGAGCCATCTGCTTTAATGCGGCCGCCGCAAAGACCTTCTTACCGATCTACCTGATGAAGACGAAGCTGGTTCTGGCAGGAAAATCAAAGGCGGAGATCGTCCAGGAAGTCAATTCGGCATTCGATAAGAACATTCTCCCTGCTCTGGAGCCGGGATCAATGTGCTACATGATGTCGAAGCAGCAATACTTAACCGACTCAGGCACGCATTGGCATCCCCATCTCATGTTCTTTGTGAATGGGGACGCAGCAAAGAGTTGGGGCGCCAATCTCTCGGGCTCTCCAGTCATTGCTGCGGATGATGCGGAGGAAAAGGTGACTATCTTCATGGTCTGGGTTGGCAATTGGTCTGACGGCACGCCGGCTCCGATGGCCAACTGATGCGCTCGGTGGCGGGGTGCTGTCCCGACAATCCTGGTGGGTTACGGCTAGATCGACCTGTTAATACATCCGCATGTCGCCGGCAGGCATGGCGAATTTGAGCAGGCCCAGTTCTCCGGCCAGCCGCTCCAGTTTTGCGCGCGTGGCGGTCATGGGCGGCACCAGCGGCAGCCGTACTGTATCCGATGTGCGTCCCATCAGGTTCAACACCGTCTTCACCGGTCCGGGATTGGACTCCCAGAAGTTCGCCTCGAACAGACGCCCAAAGCGGCGCTCGATCTCGCGTGCCTCGGCCCATTCGTCATGCAAGGCAGCCCCAACCATCCGTGCCATCTCTCCGGGGATTTCGTTTGAAGCCACGCTGATCAGTCCCTGAGCGCCCACACCGATCGCGGCCAGGGCCAGATTGTCGTCTCCTGAAAAGACCTTGAAGCTTGCCGACAGCGAATGCACCAGCTCTGTTATCTGCGGCAGCTTGCCGCTGGCTTCCTTAATGGCCTCGATATTGTGCGCCGCCTCTACGAGGCGGACCACCGTGTTCGGGTCCAGATTGACACCCGTCCTGCCCGGCACGTTGTAAAGGCAAACCGGGATCGGCGCTACCAGCTTGGCGAGAGCAAGAAAGTGCTGAAATTGCCCCTCCTGGGTTGGCTTGTTGTAGTAGGGATTTGCGGAAAGGATTGCATCGACCCCTGGTACCTGCTTCAGCATGCCCGCCATACGGAGTAGCGTTCTGGTGCAGTTGTGCGTGCATCCGGCCCAAACGGGAACACGGCCCGCCGCAGCCTCAATCACGATGCGTACCGCGCGCAGCCACTCCACCTCATCCAGCGTCGCGGCCTCGCCGGTGGAACCACAGGCCACAATGAAGTCAATGCCAGAGTCAATTTGCCAATTTACCAGCGCCCACAGCGCCGGCTCGTCGATCGATCCGTCTGCCCGGAAAGGCGTGACGATTGCCGTACCACAACCAGTCGTTTCCACAACAAGAGTGTATATCCGGCGGATGACGCCGAGTGTGTGACAACGGTCAACTGTATTCGGATTCCAGCATCGACATCAGGTGCAGGTCGCACCAGCGGCCATCCAGGTTCGCGGCCTCCCGCATCACGCCCTCATATCGGAATCCAAGGCTCTCGTATACGTGACGCGCGCGGGCATTGTGGTCAAAAACGTCGAGGTAGAGTCGGTGAGCCCCGAGTTCGCGAAAAGCGATGCGCAGAAGCTCTTTAATAACCTGACGGCCCAGGCCGCGTTCTGGAACCGCAACCACGATACGTTTCAACTCGATGGCACGAGAGCCTTCCTGGAGTCCGCGCAAGATCGCGTACGCCTCTAGCTCGCCCCATTCGGTTTGGCTCACGTAATAGCGCGCATCGCCGCCCGTCATCGTGGCATGGTGGCGCCCCTCGCTCCATTGACCGACAAACTCGCGTGCCACCGGTGTCTGTTCCAGGGCGACGATGGCAGGAAGGTCGGCGGGGTTGGCGAGGCGCAAAAGCATGACGATAGGGCCATTGTAGAGGGAGTGTCGACAGCCAAATTCCACGCCGGCGCCCGGGGACCCCATGACTAAGGTCGAAGGCGTTCCAGATCCTTACACGTGACGAAAGGAATGTATTGTAGATGGCCCGGTAGTTCCAAGCGGCGTCGAACCCATATACCATGACCGTTACAGGACCGGAATTGAGCCTGCGCATTCGGTTTTCGTAATGCGAAAACTGGAAAGCGCATACAGCTGAATTCAAAGGACCTCGATCTGCGAAGGCACGAAGACAATTCGCAGACAGCTTAACGGTTTTCTTCCCAGATCCCGTTCGCAATCCCGCTCGCCTGGTGGGCCACGGCCCTTTTTGGACGATTGCGGTGTTGCCATGTCGACCCAGAGCTGCCGCAGGTGACGGCATCATGAATCGACATTGGACCTTAAAAGGATTGAAGGATGACGATCGCAAGAGCTGAAATGTCGACCAACCTGAAGAGTCCCGAATCTCAGGGGACCGTCAACAAGGGCATGTCCGTGGCCCTGATCGGTCCGAATGATGCGCACCGCCAGGTAGTTGCCAGGGCTCTCGCTTCCGCAGAGGGACGCAAGGTCCACGAGTTCATCGACTATCCCGCAAACCTCAGCGATCTGGCACGCATGATGGAGACGAAGTTCGACGTTGTGCTTGTCGACGTAGATACCGACGAGAGCTACGCACTGCAGATTATTGCCAAGCTCGCCGATTTCGGTCCGGCCGTCATGGCTTACTCGGCCCGTTCCGATCAGGAATTGTTGATGAGCTGCATGCGCGCAGGCGCCGTCGATTTTCTTCCTCTGCCATCTGAAAACGGTGCTGCTCCTGAATTCGTTTCACAGCCCGCACCGGCTCCTTCCGTCCAGCAGGTTGTACCTAAAGCCGCTGCACCGAAACCCGCTCCAGCTGTTGCACCAGCTCCGCCTGCGGCCCGTGCGATTATCAAGCCAGTTGCTCCCGAGCAGGCCGACGAGCCCGTCAGGGAAGTGCGGCCATCCGATGAACACTTCACGACACCGCAGCCAAAATCCTTTGAGCCGCCAGCAGCACCTTCAGCTCCTGCTGACAACCGCCAGCCTGAAGACGAGCAGGATGACTTCGCCGCTTGGGATAAGGCAAACCTTCGCCCAGCTACTCCAATTCCTATCACCAAGAATCCGACACCGCGCCCGACCCTGGTTCCCGATCGCAGGAGGTCCGAGACCACACCGCGCCTTGAGCCAGAGGTCGAAGAGACGCCTGCACCCGCACCCCCGATCGACCGCCCCCCGGTTTCGGTTGAACTCTTCCGTTCGTCAACCTTCGAACAGGAATCAGAGCCCAACGAGGCTGCGGAAAAACAGGGTGCGAAAGTCATCAAATGGATATTGATTGGCGCCGGCCCTGTGGTGCTTGCGCTGGTCTTGCTCCTCGTATTTACGCGGCCTTCCACACCGAACTCTGCTGCCCCGGCGGTATCAGTCAAGGAAACGCCGGCTGCTCCCGCTGAGCCGAAAGTTGCGCCAGGTTCCCAACTGATTGTGAACGCCACCGGCAATAACACGACTGCCGCTTCGGTTATTGCAAAACCCAGCCCGGCCACACAGGCCAGCACGCCGCCACAGCAGGAGCCGACACAAGTCTCCCCTGACGCCATGGCCGAGCAGCTTGTGGCCCCAACCCGTATTGCAGGAGCGATCAAGAAGGCTCCGCAGGCCGACGAACCTCCGCCGTCCGCACCCGCTCCGGTTTCGCTCGATGAAGGCAGCTCGGTTGCCGGGTCTGTTTTCGGATCGAATAGCAGGCAAAAGGTTGTACCGCACGTTGTTCCGATCTCTGCCGGAGTCGCGGATGGCATGATCATTCACAAGACGCCTCCGCTTTACCCGCGCTTTGCGCAGGAGGCGCACATTACCGGCAAGGTGATCCTCAAGGCCACCATCACCAAGCAGGGCACTATCGAAGGCCTGCAGGTACTTAGCGGACCGAAGATCCTGGCCCCGGCAGCCGCTGATGCTGTGAAGACCTGGAAATACCGTCCCTATATGCTCGACAACCAGCCCGTATCGGTGGAAACCACCATCACTGTGGTCTTCGGGGAACACGGGAGATAGCCGAAACTCAATTTTCTGACGGGCGCTCGGTGTGATCGATGACGACCACGTCCAGGGGCGTCTTTGCCGGCTCGAGCTTGAGGGTGAATCGGATGCGTTCGTTTGACGAATCGGAGCTATAGCTTGTCGAAAATCTCCCGGAATTCCCAGGCGCCCGATTTGTCGTGAACCCACTCCGCTGCGCGAACGGCGCCCAGCGCGAATCCCCGGCGGGTGTATGCGTCGTGGCGCAACTCGATCACATCGTACTCGCTGGTCGCCTTTACGACGTGTTCCCCCTTGGCGTCACCCACACGATGCGACTCAACCGGAACCTCGATTCCGGGCTGAACCGCATGAATAATCTCCCTCAACGTGATCGCCGTGCCTGAGGGCGCATCGACCTTTGAGGAGTGGTGGGTCTCGCCGATCACGAACTTGTAGCCATCGAGCTTGGCCAGTTCGGCCGTCAGGCGAAACATCTTCTGGACTCCAATGGAGAAATTGGTTCCGTAGAGAAGTGCTCCGCCGCGCCGCTGGGCTAGCGCCTTCATTTCGGCCAACTGCGTGTACCAGCCGGTCGTTCCCACCACGATGCGGCCGCCCAGCGCCAGGACCGCGCGCATATTTTCCATGGCCGCTTCAGGCGTCGTAAAGTCGATCACCGCATCGACTCCGGCGAGGTTTGGAGCCGTGAGCGCGGAGGCGTGCTGGTTTTCATTGAAGTCGAGCACGCGGACGCCGTGTCCCCGCTCGCGAGCCACCTCGGCCACAAGCGATCCCGTCTTTCCTTTGCCCAGAACAAGAAGAAGCATGAAAACCTCAGTGAACAGTGATCAGAATCTTACCTGATCGGGTTTGATCGGTGCGAGATGCGGAGATCGCTCCGGCTGTTCACGGTGCACTATTCACTGTAATCTGCTTCCGCGCTTCGACGTCGAAGATACTGGGGTCGGGCTCCTTGAAGAACACAGCATGAAGCGAGCGGACCGCCTCGTCGGCGTCATCTTCGTCGATCATGAAGCTCATGTTGATTTCGCTCGCGCCCTGCGAGATCATTCGCACGTTGATGTGGCGAATCGCTCCAAACACCTGCGCCGCCATACCGCTCTGCCCGCGAATGTCTTCTCCAACAAGGCAGATGAGCGCCTTCTTGCCTTCGTAATTTACATCGGCAAGCTTGCTGAGATCGGCCGCAATGAGCGGCAATTTCTCGTTGGAGTCGACGGTGAGCGATACGGAAACCTCGCTGGTCGAAACCATGTCGACCGGGCACTGATGCTTGTCGAAGATGTCGAAGATGGCTTTCAGATAGCCATGTGTCATCAGCATGCGGCTGGCCACCACATCGATGATGCTCAGTTTTTTCTTTACGGCTATCGACTTGAAGGGGCTTTTGCAATGCGGGGCGACGGGGACGATGCGCGTGCCTTCGCTGGCCGGATTTCTGCTGTTGAGCACGAGCACGGGAATGTTCTTCTTCACCGCCGGCAGAATGGTTGCGGGGTGCAGCACCTTGGCACCGAAATAGGCCAGTTCGGCGGCTTCTTCAAAGCTGATCACCTTCACGCGCAGAGCGTCGGGGCACACCCGCGGATCGCTGGTCATGATGCCGTCGACGTCGGTCCAGATCTCGATGGCATCAGCCGTGAGCGCGCCGCCCACCAGTGCGCCCGTAAAATCGGATCCGCCACGGCCGAGAGTCGTTGTGATTCCCGCCTCGTTTGACGCGATGAAGCCGCCCATCACCGGGACCTTGCCTTCGTTAAGCACCGGACGAAGCCGTTCGGCAGCGCGCTTTTCGATCAGCGCGTCAATGGGCAGAGCTTTTTGGAACTGCGAATCGGTGAGGATGATGTCGCGTGCATCCACGTGGGCGGCATTGATTCCGCGTTCGGCAAAGGCGGAGGCAATGATGCGGCTCGAGAGCCGCTCGCCATAGCTGACAACAAGATCCGACACGCGCGGCGTCAGTTCGAGAATGGCTGAAAGTCCACGCAGGATCTCGTCAAGTTGATCGAATTTCTGTTCGATAAAGTTGCAGGTTGCAAGTCCCTCGCTCTGATTCTTGATCAGCGCAGCGGAAGTATCCCGGTGCCGGGCGCGCAGCCGCGAACTGATCGCGAGCGCTCCGGTGCGATCTCCACTGGCTGCGGCTGTGCCAGCGCGCAGAAGCTGGTCGGTGACGCGAGCCATGGCGCTGACCACAACCACGGGCTGCTTGCCGGCTGCTGCCCGCCCCGCGACTATCGAGGCGGTACGGTTGATTGCGGCCGGGTCCTCAACCGAAGTCCCTCCGAATTTCATGACAACCAGGCTCATGCGTTCCTTGTTCTGACCTCAGTGACTAAAGCTACTGCCGTTTCCGTCATCGCCGGCCCAACGTCTGAACTCTTTGCAAGCTTCCTACGCGCGCGCAGCAGGCTCCGCTATCGGCTCAAGTTTGCCGAGACTGGCAAGCAGTTCTGCGTTCAATATGGTCGCACCTGCGGCGCCACGCACCGTGTTGTGCGAGAGCAGTACCAACTTCCAGTCGAGCAAGCCACAAGGACGAAGGCGACCAACGGTCACGGCCATGCCGCGTTCGCGATTGCGATCAAGCCGCGGTTGCGGGCGATCGGGCTGCTCGGCAAACTGTACCGGCTGCCTGGGCGCAAACGGCAGATCCATACCTGCCAGCGGTTTGAATTCGTCCCATGTGGCCAGAATCTGCTCGCGGGTCGCCGGCTTCGCGAACTTGATCGATACGCACTCGGTGTGCCCATCCACAACCGGTACGCGATTGCAGTGCGCAGTTATCCTGGCACGCAGCGGAGCGACGGTGTGGGCTTCCATTTTGCCTAGCAGCTTCAGGGTTTCGGCTTCCATCTTCTCTTCTTCGCCGCCGATGTAGGGAACGACGTTGTCGAAAATATCCATTGACGCCACGCCCGGATATCCCGCGCCGCTGACTGCCTGCATGGTCGTCACAAAGATCTGCTCAATGCCGAACCGCTCCTCAAGCGGCTTTAGCGCCATGACGAGCCCAATTGTCGAGCAGTTTGGATTGGTGACCATGTACCCGCCCGACTGCTTTCGCGAGGCCTGCTCCTCGATCAGGTGCAGATGATCCGCGTTCACCTCGGGAATGACGAGCGGCACATTCGGCGTCATCCGGAAAGCACTGGAATTCGAGAGTACCGCACAACCCGCCGCGGCAAACTTCGGTTCCAGTTCCCGGGCGAACACTGCATCAACCGAGGCAAAGATGATGTGCGGCGCGGCGGCAGGGTCAGCAGCCGAAACAGGCATTTTCGCGATGCGATCCGGAAGGGGCGAATCGAGCCGCCACTTCACGGCTTCGCCATACGGTTTGCCGCTGGAGCGATCGCTCGCGGCCAGCCACGCCACCTCAAACCATGGATGGTTTTCCAGCAGCTGGATGTAGCGCTGGCCCACCATTCCCGTCGCGCCGAGGATGCCAATTGGATATTTGCTTTGCATGGAACTGAACTCTCCAGTGTACAAGAGAGCGCCTTTTCCACTTCTGCTGTCAGCGAAGCGTGCCATGACTTCAGGCGTGATCCAGTTCCGGCGCGGGGGCTGGACCAGCCATCACAATTGCATTCACTTTATCCCTGAAGCCGTTCCACACAAGTCTCCGTGACCCTCAAGGATCGGCGATCGTCGTCGGGTTCTGTACCTCGCCTGTTGAGGTCTGACGCGATTCCGTGAATCGCATGCTCGGGCTGAATTCTGGGAACGGCAAACGCCGGTCGTCGAGGGCTTGTACGTCGTTGAAAAATCGGATCATTTTCGGGGATTCTGATGGTTTTGAGAGATTTCCGGCCAGGTATTTATCTCGCTATGTATGATAGGTGACACAGCAGGCCCGTTAAACGTTTCGTACCTGCCAGGGTCCCAGTTCTGTATCGGCAATAGCTCTCTCCTATTCCGGTGGCCTTCTCTGAAGGCAGAACTTCTGCCCGGAAAGGTCGGCCCCTGTGCACGTTCATCTGGTCAATCCCAGCGACAACTCCTTTGGAACCGCGGTCATCACGCCTCGATGGCTATTCGTGCTTGCTGCTGCAACGCCTCAATCTGCGGGAACTCCGATCCTTGTGGATGAATCCCTGGAACAGATTGTGCCCGAGAGCATTCATCCGGGCGACATCGTCGGGATCAGCGTACACACCGGCAATGCTTTGCGCGGCTACCAGGTGGGACGAATGGCGCGAAGTCGCGGTGCGTGGGTGGTGTACGGCGGCATCCATGCCACGTTGTTTCCTGAGGAAGCCCTGGAACTTGGCGAAGCCCACGCGGTGGTGAAAGGCGATGGAGACATCGCTTGGGGAAGAGCCGTTGTGGATTGCATGGCGGGCGCGCCAGAACGGGTTTATGAAGGCGGCCGCATCGCGGGAACGGATTTCCTGCCCGCGCGATGGGACCTGATGCGTCCCGACAAATACATGTGGGCTTCGGTGCAGACCATCCGCGGATGCCCAAAGCACTGCTCATTCTGCAGCGTCTGGCGTACCGACGGACAAAAACCGCGGCAACGGTCTTTTCAAACGGTAATCGATGAGATCATCAGCCTGCGCCGGATCGGGTTCCGCTTTATTGCGCTCGCCGATGACAATTTCTATCCGGTAACACTGACGGACCTTCGACTCGCGCGTGAACAGAAGAACTTTGCCAAGGTCGAGGAACTCACGGCGATCCGCCAGGAGCGGTTTCGGTTAATGGAAGAGCTTGCGAAGCTGCCAAAAGACATGGTGTTCTTCACCCAGATCACCATGGAGGCAGGCGAAGACGGCGACTACCTCGATGCCATGCGCAAGGCCAACATCAAGGGTGCCCTGGTAGGTGTGGAAGCAGTCACGCCCGAGGGCCTGAAGGCAGTCTTCAAGGATTGGAATTACTCAGGCGAGGCGCTCGCAAAGCAGCTGCAAACCTTCCGCCAGCACGGCGTTCATGTACTTGGCTCATTCATCTTTGGATTGCCGACGGACAAGCCGGCCACCTTCGACGCAACGGTAGAGATGGCCCTGAAGGCCGGCGTCACCTTCGCGCAATTTGTGATGATGACGCCGTTTCCCGGAACCGTGGATTTTGGGCGATGGGAGAAGGAACAGTCCACGCACCCAACCATGGTTGGCGATGTGCCGATCACGCGGTACTGGCTCATTCCCATCGAGGTTCGGCCCAAGATGTTTACGCCGCATCCATCAATGAGTTCTGACGAGATTCGCGAACGCACCCAGCGCGTCTGGGACCGTTTCTACAACTGGAAGGCGATCTGGCATCGCTCCGGCTGCACCCCGAATCTCCGCTCGCGGATCGCTTTCGTCTTCCTCTCCAAGCTCTATCGGCAGATGTATGCCGGCACCGGAATCTCAACGGACAGCGCACGAAGGAAGAAGTCAAAGAAATGGGCGAGATGGACGGCCCGGCAATGCAAGCGGCTGTTCGAGGCGAGACCGATGCCTGAACTTAAATCGCCCGTATGGCAACCCGTACCGGCCATGGCCTCAGTTACAGGGATTGATTTTCCCCACGCGGTTCCGCCCTTCACCGTTTTGTCTGAGGACAGGTGAGCCAATTCACCCCTGCGCAGGCCGCTTGGGATTTGCGGAGAGATCTCCCACGACAGTGGTCCACTCCCGCACATACCAGCGCTTCACGATTCCGTTGGTGACGTAGGGATCTACCCTCGCGAATTTCTCTGCAACTTCGGGCGAGTCACCTTTGAAGAGCAGTACAGCACCATCAACCGGATTCGCCAGTGCACCGCCCAGCACCAGTTCTCCTCGCTGGGCAGCCTCCCAGCCCAGCTTCAAATGCACGTTGCGGAACTGAGCGCGTCGCTCCACGTAGTCGTCGCCTACTTCATAGAAGAGCAGATAATGCATTGCAACCTCTTTCTGGCGGATTCTACAGCCAAGCCCCCGACGCTTGCCCGATCCCGCGTAGCCAGTTCAAGGCTGAAAGAACATCCTACGATCTGTATTTTTCACAACGAGGCGCAAACACGGAGCGACGTTCCCACGGATCCGCGTCTAAACTGGGAAGCTGTGAATCAAAGAGCAAACCAATCGAC
Source organism: Occallatibacter sp. (assembly GCA_036495975.1). GTDB lineage: Bacteria > Acidobacteriota > Terriglobia > Terriglobales > Acidobacteriaceae > Telmatobacter. The sequence goes on from DASXLY010000161.1 coordinate 22,266, forward strand.
GGATAACTCTGTGCCCATGCGTGCACTGCTGGCCGGCGCGCGCCGCAAGGAGCCCACGCTTCTTGATCTCGGGCGCAAGCTGGTTCTTGTAGAATCACCTTCCGACACGAAAGAGGCAGTCGATGAATGTGTCGCGATCACAGCCGGCGAAATTCGAGCCCGAGGCGGCCGCGTCCGGCTCCATCGTCAGCGCTCTTGCGGCGACATTCTCGAGGCGAGATTTGGACGTCGGCGAAATCCCGCCAAGCCGGTCCTTCTTCTCGGTCATCTCGACACCGTGTGGCCCATCGGGACCTTGCGCACCATGCCCTGGCGCATCGCGGATGGACGTCTCTGGGGGCCGGGCACGCTCGACATGAAGGTCGGCGTTGCCATGGCGCTGACCGCGATCGAAATGCTCTCCGAGGCCGACCTGCTCAATCATGAGATCGTGCTCCTGCTCAACAGCGACGAAGAGATCGGCAGCCTCGCGTCGCGGCCCATCACCGAGAGACTTGCGAAGGAATGTTCCGCTGTATTCGTCCTCGAACCGGCGCAAGGCCTCGCCTACAAGACCGCGCGCAAAGGCACCGGCAACTGGCGCATCGACATTCACGGCAAAGCTGCGCATGCCGGGGTCGATTTCGAAAAGGGAGCCAGCGCTCTCCGCGAACTGTCGTCAGTCATTGAAACCGTGAGCAACTGGACCGATCTCAAGCGCGGCCTTACCGTCAGCGTCGGCGTTGCTGGTGGCGGCAGCAAGACCAACGTCATCCCCGCCGAGGCCTTTGCCGAAGTCGATGCACGCATTGCAAAGAAAGCCGACGGTCCGCGTATCGAACGCAAGTTCACCTCGCTTAAGGCGGCGGACAGGCGCTGCTCACTGGCAATCGCGGGTGGAATCAATCGCCCGCCCATGGAGCGCACCCGCGGCACGGTTCGTCTTTTTGAGCAAGCCCGTGGCCTCGCCGCCGAACTTGGTTTCTCTCTCGAAGAGGCTGCGACCGGTGGAGCCTCTGACGGCAACTTTACCTCCGCGCTGGGCATTCCTACCCTCGACGGCATGGGCGCAGTTGGCGAGGGCGCGCACGCGTCGCATGAGTCGGTCCTGCTCGGACACCTCGCTCCGCGCACCGCGTTGCTCGCCGGGATGCTGGCGACATCAAGTTGATCACTTCCAGTTAGCTCTGCATGAAGTTACCATGGCAATCGAAGTCGGAGGTCCCGCTGCAATGCGTCGTTTTACTTTTTCGCTCGTGATTGGATTCACCGCCCTGTCTGCAATTGCTGTTGTCCGAGCGCAGGACGCGCACAAACCGCCAGTCGTCGCTCTGCAGCAGCCGACCGCAGGAGTCGACGCCATCATGGCATATGCAGGGACATGGAAAATCACCGGGGACCGCTTCGCAACCGCACACAGCGATGCGGGAAAGGAAGACAGCACGCTCCGAAACGACTGTTGGAAGAGCGGCGCTTATGTGGCCTGCAACCAATACGTCAACGGCGACTCAAAGGTGCTGCTGGTCTTCACCTACGACGAAAAGCAGAAGATGTATACCAGCTACCCGATTCCCCAAAACGGAGATGCCGCCAGTAGCGGAAGGCTCCAGATCATCGGCAATATCTGGACATTTCCATGGCAGGTGACGCAAGGCAATCAGATCACCTACTTTCACGTGGTAAATGTCTTCATGTCTCCCGACCACATTGAATATGCGCAGGAATTTTCAACCGACAACGTTCGCTGGACCACGATGGCCAAGGGGACAGAGACGAAGACCGGCAATTGAGTTCGCTCACGAACGACGCTGTTACCAACTACCGCACTGGGTGCGCCGCGTAGTTTTCTACGAAGAAGTACGCGGCCGTCATGAATCCGATTGCCGCTACCGTCCTGCGCATGATGACCTGGTTGATCAGACGGCTGTAGTGCGCTCCAATGTAGCCGCCTAGCGCAGCGAGGACAGCCATCTCCAGGCAAAACGTCCATTGCACGCGTCCCGCAACAATAAACGTAATTGCAGGTATGCCGATTGATACTGCTGCCGTAAGCACCTTCAGCGCATTCATCTCATGCATGTCGTGCACGCCGCATACGCCAAAAAGCGCCATTACCAGGAATCCGCCGCCAGCTCCAAAGTATCCGACGTAGATGCTGACGATGACCATCCCAATGATCAGAAGAGTGTTGTGCCGCTTGCCTCCGGAGAGCGCCTTCAACCAGCGTCCCAATGGAAAGCTGAGCACAAACATGACCGCCGCAAAAAGCAGCAGCCACGGCAGAAGTTGCCGAAACATGTGATTGCCAGTCCTCAGCAGCATCAGGCCGCCCATCCATCCACCCAAACCTGATGCCGCGCCCAGCGGAAAAAGCTCCCTTCCGTACTCGCGCAGCTCTTTGCGAAACGCAACCATTCCGGTCAACTGGCCCGGCCACAACGCCACTGTGTTTGTGGCTTGCACCGCGACCGCGCCCACGCCTGCGGCGCTGGCAAACAGAGCGGGAAGGGAAAGAAATGACCCTCCACCTGCAATAGAATTCAAAACCCCGGCCAGAAACGATCCGGCGGGCAGCCAGGACGCATGGAGAAGTTGAAGGATCATTTCGAACATAGGTCACTATAGCGGGCAGGGAATAAAGCCCTCATAAGATTTCGGGGACCGATGCGCCCACGGCGGGGAATAGAGCGCCTGTTACACTCCGATGAGAACAAACCGGAGCCCTATTTCGCAATGAAACATTTTGTTCTGTATCTTTTCGTGGCGACCTCCGTCACGTGTCTCGCTCAGACTTCCTCCAAGCCAGCCGCCCCCAGGATCGCCGCCAAATCGGCTTCAACGTCCAGCACGGCAAAGCTGCCTCCCGGTGTTCCTGTAGTTCACGGCATCGTGAAAGCGGCCTTCTCCCTGCGTTACGAAGATATAAAAATCGGCACCGGCAAAGAAGCCGAGGCAAACAAGGTCTACAAGGTGCGATACACCGGCTGGCTCGCTGCTACCGGCCGAAAATTCGACTCGTCCTACGATCGCAAAACCCCGGTAATCGGCATAGATGGAAAGCCGGAGGTCGATGCCGATGGCAAGACCAAAGTCCAAGTGGGAGAGCCGATCGCCTTTATGCAGGGAATCGGGCGCGTCATCCCCGGCTTCGATAATGGCTTCGAAGGGATGAAGGTTGGCGGCAAGCGTCGCCTCTTTATTCCGTGGCAGCTTGCGTATGGGGCTCGCGGACGCCTCGGACCGAGCCCCGAGAATCCCGGCATCCCGGCCAAGGCCGACCTCATCTTCGACATCGAACTCGTGGATATGACCGATGTGCAGATGCCGCCCGCTCATCCAGGCATGGGATCCGCTCCGAATGGTCAGCCAATGCACGTGATCCCTCATCCACCGATCCCGGGGACACCCGGTACACAGCCGCCTGCTGGAACAACGCCCCCAGCCGGCACGCCAACCACTCCGCCATCAGATAAACCGCAGTCGAACTGATCAGGGGTGCCCATCCATAGCACGGGTAGCGCGTGATGGGTGGTTCAGTCCAGTTTCGGATGCATCTTGTTGAATCCCGTAGCTGCCTGATAGGCCTGTCCAAACGCTGCCAGCCGCGCATCCTCATACAATCCCGCGAGAAACGTGATCGAAACCGGGGTGCCCGGTCCACCGATATTGTCCTGATCGGCCTTCGGTGGTTTCGGCGCATCGTCGCCACGCAGTCCGTTGGGCAAGATCAACGCCGGATGCCCCGTCAGATTAGTGGCCAGCAACTGTGCGCCTCCCGACGGAGCCACAATGATGTCAACCTTTTCGAACAGCGCGGACACCTGCTGAATTGCAAGCGTCCGAGCGCGGTTTGCCTGAATGTACTCCACCGCGGGATAAAAGCGCGAAGTGCGGAATGCGTTTGGCCAATCCTCGATGCCCTGTTCGGTCAGCAGGCGGTCGCGGCTGCTCATCGTCAAATCATCGAATGCCGCGGCCGCCTCTGCCGTAAGCAGTGGAACCATCGCTCCATAAGGCAGCTTGGGCAGCTCCACCGGGATCAGGCTGATGCCCATCGCACGAAGCTTGTCGAGTGCGGCCAGGTCGTAACGCCGATCGTAATCCCGGCGAGCGCGCCCGGCTCTGCGCTCCATCTCGCGCTTCTCCCGTTGTTTCTTCTGCTCAGCCGTTTCCGAATCGGGCGGCGAAGGAACCTTGAACGGAGCGGGCTCATCGAAATCGCTCTTCAGATACCCAATGCGCAGTGAATGCAGATCCTCCTGGGGAGGCCAAAGAAAATGGGCAGCGTGCGCGGAAATATCCTGCCCGTCCGGTCCATGAATTGCGTTGAGCACCAACGCGCAATCCTCTGCCGAGCGCGCAATCGGACCCAGCTTGTCCATCGTCCAGCTCAGCGCCATCGCCCCCGTTCGCGGTACCAATCCAAAGGTTGGTCGCAGTCCAGTTGCACCGCATCGAGTACAAGGAGAGCTGATTGATCCCAGCGTCTCCGACCCGATCGCAAAGGCCACGCACCCCGCAGCCACGGCACTCGCCGGGCCTGCGGAGGACCCACTTGATCCTTGCGCAGGGTTCCAAGGATTGCGCGTCTGCCCACCAAACCATTTGTCGCCCATCGCCAGCGCGCCGAGCGTGAACTTCGCCACTAGCACCGCGCCTGCTTCATCTAGCCGCTTTACCACCGTTGCGTCTTCATCGAAGGACTGATGCTCGAATCCGCCCGCTCCCCAGGTGGTGGGATAGCCCTTCACCGCGAGCAGATCCTTCGCGCCCCACGGAATTCCATGCAGCGGCCCGCGATGCTTGCCGGCCGCAATTTCCGCGTCGGCAGCCTTTGCCTGCGCAATCGCGCGTTCCTCGGTCAGCGAGATGACAACGTGGAGTTTCGGATCGTAGCGCTTCAGCCGTGCAATATACATTTGCGTCAGCGCCAGTGAAGTGACCTTGCGCGCATGCAGAAGACTCGCCAGCTCGCTCGCCGAAGTAAATGCGAGGTCCTCAATGTTTGAAGGCATCGCGGCATTTGGATCGGGCCTCCATTCGTTCCGATTCATCTCCTGCACAAGGCGCTTCGGCGCATTCGGAAGAGACGGATGAAACACATACGCCGGCTGCACCGAATTCGGCAGCTTCAGCTTGCGGATGGCTTTGTATGAGCCCTCCTGATCAACGAGCCCATCGATCATCATCTTCTTTTGCTCATCCGTAAACGGGCCCACCCCAGCCATGATCGCCGCCTGGTCAATCATTTCAGGCGTGATCTTCGGCGGCTTCGACTGATCAGTGTTCTCCGCCTGCTGAGCCTGCGAAGCCAATGTAAACAGAACCCCGGGGAACAGCGCTGATGTAACGCCCGCACTGCTGCACGTGGCGAGAAAACCTCGACGGTCCAGATTCATCAATATGTCCTTCGGAACAGGGAATTGTCCTGCGCACCACTATATCCGAGCGCTGCCGTACGCTCTGAATAACAGGTGGTGAGCCGGTCCTTCGAGATCGCGTCCAGCGGCCACTGATTCACCTCTGCGCGCTGACCCTTGATCAGTTCGATTTCGATCTCTGTTTTCCCCGGCGCAACGTTATACACGCGGCTGGTCAAAACTTCCCGGCCCACGAGGAACGACTCAATCACGGATGCATCGATAAAGATGCGCAGCGAATCATCGGCCCATCGCGTCGCCGGCAAAGCAAACGAGATATCTCCGCAGCTGACCAGTCCTTTCGGCACATCCGCCACAAGCTCCCACACCTTGTTGCCATCCGTGAAGAGCCGCACACTCGTTTTTTGAGATGTATCCCCAAGGTTGATCTGGAACTCGCGGCGCAACGTTGTGAGTCGTTGCCGCAAGGGCGCGTCGGGCGTCACGGTCTTTGTCTCGACCGCGCCACGCAACTTTTCGATTTCTGTGGCCGGGTTTGTCTCCAGCTCTCGATCACTGTTCACGGTGAGCACGCGTGGAAGCCCCATTGCTCCCGACCATCCTGCTGCGGAAAACTGTGTCTCGGGTCGGGTCTCTCGGATCCATCCCCACAGGATGCGCCTGCCGTCCGGCGTTAGAAAGCTCTTTGGCGCATAGTACGATCCCTGGTCGATCACGCCAGTGCGTGTTGGAAGAAACCGATGCCCGTGAGCATCGTATTCTCCGGTTGCCCAGAAGACGCGTCCCTCGGTGGAGTACAGAAGCACGTGATGCCCATTGACGGCGAAGAAGTCAGGACACTCCCACATCTCGCCGCTGTCGCATGGATTGACCGCGACTTTGCCGTTGCCCTTGCCCTGCGTGAGCTTGTGCAGATACTCCCAATGGATCAGGTCGCGCGAGCGATACAGCAATATGCATCCGCCAACTTCGCGCTCGCCCGCACCCAGACCGAGATACCACGTGTCGCCTTCCCGCCACGGGCACGGATCGCGAAAGCCCGTCACCATCATTCCCTGTGGCGGAGCGGCAATGATTGGAGTCTCCCGCTTTTTCCAGTTTAGTAATTGGTCGTCTTCCGCCGTGGCCAGCATCTGTGTTTCGCGCAGCTTGTCACCGCCATCATGAATCGTGGTTTCCGATGGCGGCGCATTCTGTACGCCTGTGTAAATGAACGCTGGCTTGCCGTTGAAGACCACTGCCGAGCCACTGAAACAACCTTCGCTGTCGGGTCCGCCTGGTGTCGGCGCGAGCGCGATCGGTTCATGTTTCCAATGAATCATGTCGGGGCTCACCGCGTGTCCCCAATGCATATCACCCCACACTGCGGCGTGCGGATTGAGTTGGTAAAAGAGGTGATACTGTCCCTTCCACCAGATCGGACCATTGGGATCGTTCATCCAGTTGTGCTGCGGCATCAGGTGGTATTCGGGTCGTAGCGGATCGTGTGCCACGGACTGAGCGTCGGACAACGCGAAGGACAACCGCGGAAGCAGTAATCCGCTGGCCGTTCCGCAGCCGAGCGACTTGAGGAATGCCCGACGATCTCGTCGCATAATTCAAGAACTCCCCTGCAACTATATCGCGCTTACCTGTTTCCTTTCGGATTGAGCCCGCGAGTGTCAAAAATCTTCGCGACAGATGACTGTTATCCGAAACACGAGTACCCGGAATATTGAAATATTCGTGCAACACTTCTGCCGGATCAGGGTTCAACCGGAGAAGCGTCTCTATTAGTGAATCGGACGCTCGAGTCAAACCAGAATTTGAGAGGATCTTCATGCGTGCTTCACTTGCACTTGCTGCATTGGCCCTCCCTTTGGCCATCGCAGGCTGTTCGCATCCGCGGCCCGTTGTTTATGATGTGCCGCCGCCACCGGCATACACACAAGTCGCTCAACGCGGCTTCCATGATGGCTTCGACGCTGCACGCCGCGACCTTGCCAAGGGCATTCGTCCAGATGTTGATCGCCATCCCAAATTCCGCAGCCCACCGGTTCCGCCGCCGGCATTTGAGGACTATCGCCACGGCTTCCGCGAAGGCTACCAGCGCGCGCTCCACGCCGGCCCAGGCGGATATTGAGATGATTGTTCGGCGCTGAACGATGAGGCGCAGAACGGCGGCGAGCCTGCTTGAGCCCAGTCTCGCCGCTCTACTTCGCAGTCAGCTTCAGCGCGTAGGCGTATTTGCACGCTGCACCCGCAGGAAGCGTCACATCCAGCCCGTCCGCATTTTGTGTGAAGCCGATCTTCTCCGTCGAGCCTAGCAGTTCGACATTGCCGATCGCTATCGAAGCTCCCTCATGCGCCGTGCCCAGCGCATGGATCGTGGCGTTGCCATCCGCAGGGCAGGCCATGCCAATCGCAAACACCGTGTTTCCCTTTGCTGTGAAACGAAAATCCGCAGTCGTGTACGGCTTCACATCCGTATCGTGAAACGCACCGCCCTTCACCTGCGTCGGACCTTCGCCAAATGTCTTCCACGGAGTGGTTGCGTAGATCGCATCGCCGTTAATCTTCAGCCAAGCGCCCATTTCGTGCAGCGTCGCCTGCACCTGTTCGGGAACCGTGCCATCTGATCGCGGTCCGAAGTTCAGCAGCAGGTTTCCATTTTTGCTCACGATATCGATTAGTTGATGGACCAGGAACTCCGGCGATTTGAAGGTGTCGTGCTCGATGTACCCCCAGGATGCATTGCTGATCGACGTATCGGTCTGCCAGTGATCTGCAATGATGTGGTCCTGCTGGCCTCGCTCAAAATCGCGGGTGCCGGCCTTCCAGTTCAACGAGTAATCCTTGAAATCAATGACGCCGGTATAGCCATGTGCCGCTGCAAAGTTGTAATAGAACGCCGTGAATTCCGTCACTGCACTGCGGAAATTCGGCTGCCCGATCCACCAGTCGAAGTAGACAATCTCCGGCTTGTATTTCTCCACCAACTCTGTATCGCGCGCCAGCCAGTCGCGCGTCCAGGCATCGCTCACATAGGTCCAGTCATCTTCCAGACCGTGCGCATCACCCGGCGCCGCAAACCACTGGTGCGCTGGCCCATAGAGCGATGCATATTTTGGATCATTCACGTCAGACCGGGTGGTGCGCCCGAACGAGTAGAAGAAATTGTGCTCGGCACGATGAGAGCTGAGCCCGAAGTGCAGGCCCTCGGCGCGAACGGCCGCGGCAAGCTCGGCAAGCGTGTCGCGCTTCGGACCCATCTTCACCACGGTCCAGTCTGACAGCCCCGAGTCGTACATCGAGAAGCCATCATGATGCTCCGCCACCGGCACAACATATTGTGCGCCCGCTTCCTTGAACAACTTGGCCCACTCGCTCGCATTGAAGTGCTCAGCACGAAATTGCGGAATCAAATCCTTGTAGCCTTTCGCATCGTCGCCGTTAGCGAAGTGCTCCTTGAAGTTCTTGCAAGCGCCGTTCTTCGGGTCGTACATGTTGCGCGGATACCACTCGTTCTCCGCGGCCGGCACTGAGTACACGCCCCAGTGAATGAAGATGCCGAACTTCGCATCCTTGTACCACTGCGGCTGCTGATACTTGAGCAGCGTGGCCCAGTCAGGGCGGTACGGCCCCTCGTGCGCCTGGCGATCGGCTTCGGTCAGCAGGCGATTGCGCTCCGCGTCGTACTTGCTCACCGACTGCTGCCACTCGCGATCAATCTGCTCCGCCGATTTCACCCCCTCGGTGGGCGCAAGCGGATCCGTCGAAGACGGCGAACTCTGCGAATTCAGAAGGGGAACGGCAACCAAAAGAAATAAAGGCAGCAAACACAAACGCTTTTTCATACGGCGGAATCCTAATTGATACCCGCCAGCGCTGCAAACGCTTACATTCAGTTCTGAAATAAATTTCTCGACGAACTCTTGACATATGCCGATATAGGAATATTATTTCTTCATGGCCAGAGCGGCGACCACCTCCGATTCCTTCAATGCCATTGCCGAACCCCGGCGGCGTCAGATCCTGCTGCTTCTCGCTGACCGCGAGTATTCGGTCAACGAGATTGTGGCGGGCATGGATATTGATCAGCCGTCGGTCTCCAAGCACCTGCGGGTCCTTCGCGACACGGGCCTTGTGAGGATGCGCTGCAATGGCCGCCAGAAGCTCTACCGCACGAATGCAGAAGGTATCCGGCCCCTGCATGAATGGGCATCGGAGTTTGAGCGTTACTGGAATCACCAGTTGAATCGCGTAAAGGAACGCGCCGAGAAGCGTGCCGCAGGCAAGGTGGCGAACTCGGAATCCATCAGACGAAACGAGGAGGATCAATGATTGCTAATTCCGTAGGTATCGAGGATCTCACCCTGCTTGTTGAACAGGAGATTCATGTGCGCGCGTCGCTGGAAGACACCTTTGCCGCGGTGCTGGAGGAACTGGGCCCTGGGAATGAGGGCGGCAACGGTCAGCCGTGGCCGATGGTGCTCGAAGCCTGGCCCGGTGGCCGCTGGTATCGCGATCTCGGCAACGACGATGGACACCATTGGGCACACGTGCAGGCCATCAAGCGCCCCACGCTACTCGAGTTTTGCGGCCCGCTGTTCATGTCGCATCCTGTCGCCAACAACGTTCAGTATCGCCTTAGCGAAGAACCAGGTGGCACGCTCATCAAATTCCGCCATTCCGCGTTCGGGCTCGTCCATGAGGATCATCGCAAAGGCGTGACTGGGGGCTGGAGCAACATCAACGAGAAGATTCGCCGCCGCGCCGAACATCCGAAATCCGCCTGATCCAACCGCATTTATTTTCCCCACCGAAACCGAAGGAGATTCATATGCCAACCATCGCTATCGCTGATTCCATTGCACAGGCGTTCCTTTCCGAGTTTGAAACGCAGGCTCCAATTACCCGTCGTTTCCTCGAACGGCTGCCCGAAAGCAAGCTCACGTGGAAACCGCATGAGAGATCGATGACTGCCGGCCAGTTGGCGTTTCACCTCGCGCTAATACCCGGTGGACTGGTTCGCTTCGTGCAGAACAACCCGGCGCAAGAACCCAATTTTGCATTTCCACAGCCGGCCACGCGCGATGAAATCCTGAAGACGTTCGACGACAGCATCGCCACCGTCCGCGAACTCCTGCCCGCGCTCGACGACGCTGCAATGAACGAGACCTGGCGTCTGGTCGCCGGCGAAAGGGAACTCCTCGCGTTACCACGTCAGCTATTTCTGCGCGACGTCATGTTCAGCCACTGGTATCAGCACCGCGGCCAGTTCTGCGTCTACTTGCGCCTTCTCAACGTTCCTGTGCCCGCCAGTTGGGGACCTAGCGCTGACGAGCCGCCACCATTCATGCAAAAGGGCTAGCCCGAATGGGAGGATGTCATGTGCCCATTTTGTCTCGCAACCGCCGCCGTCATTGCAAGCTCAGCCACTGGAACCGGCGGTGTGACCGCATTCATCGCCGGGACGATTCTGAAACGCAACAAGCAAAGGATTCTTCCCCAGAACGAAGAAAAGGAGGTTAATCATGGCAACCGTGACGACACCGGTAAGGACACCGAAAACCGTCTCTCACAATGACTGGCTGGCTGCACGCAAGCAGTTTCTCGCCAAAGAAAAAGAGTTCACTCGCCTCCGCGACGAGCTCAGCCGGCAGCGCCGGGAGCTCCCCCGCGAGAAAGTCGAGAAGAACTACATCTTCGAAGGACCGCGCGGCAGAGAGGCGCTGGCAGATCTCTTCGACAGCCGCAGCCAGCTCGTCATCTACCACTTCATGTTGGGTCCCGGATGGAGCGAGGGCTGCCCAAGCTGCTCTTATCTATCCGACCATTTCGATGGCATGACCATTCATCTCGCGCATCGCGATGTGACCTTTGCCGTGGTTTCACGCGCTCCTTATCCTGAGATCGCTGCCTTTCAGAAGCGTATGGGATGGCGCTTCCACTGGGCCTCGTCCAATGGCTCTGATTTCAACTACGATTATCATGTCTCCTTTACGAAGGATGAACGGGCCAAAGGCAAGGTGCATTACAACTACACCGAGATGGAATTTCCGAGTGAGGAAGGCCCGGGTTTGAGTGTCTTTCAGAAAGACACAGACGGCCAGATCTACCACACGTATTCAAGCTATGCGCGCGGGCTCGACATTCTGGTCGGCACCTACAACGTTCTCGATCTCGTTCCCAAGGGTCGCGACGAGGAGGCTCTGGCACATTCCATGGCATGGGTTCGCCACCACGACAAGTACGAGGGTGGTTACTTCGTCGATCCCCATCGCGGCTACGAACAACCAAAACCCGCCAGCCTCTCCTGTTGCTCGGATGAGCATCACGACTGAGTCGCAAAAAAAGAGGGATGCCGGGCCGGCATCCCTCTTCAATCACGAGAATAGTGCTACTTGCCCGTGTCTGCTACCAGTTTCTCCGCACGGGCCAGTGCGTCAGCGCGTTTCTGTCGTTCCGCCTGCAAGTCAACCGCGCCTGCCTCGTGGTGCAATCTCTGGCCAAACTCATCCAGCCGCTTCGTGCCATCCTGCACCAGCTTGTCCACAGCCGCCTGCACTTCCGGCAGCGCTTTGCGAAGATGCGCGATCTCCTTCTCCGCATCTTCCGGGTGATAGCCCAGGCGATCACCCGTCTGCATCGCATCGATCAGGATGTCCGGTGGAGAAGCCAACGGAGGAGTTGTGTTCAGCGCGTTGTAGGTCTCCCGCAGCCGCGCCATCATTCCATTGAAGCCATCGAGTTCGCCGCGCCGCGCTGTCAGCCCTGCCGCCCGCCGCACCTCGATGACAACTTTCGACGCAGTACTCAGCTTTTCAACTGGCACGATCGTCGTAAGCGAGTTGCCTTCGAAGCTCCAGCCACCTTTGCCTGCCGGCCCCGCCTGTCTTATCGCGGCGCCATTCACGGTGACCGAAGCGGGAGGCCAGTCAGCCGGCAGCTTCAGCGTGTAGCCGCGCAGCTTCAGCATTCCGGCGAAACTACCCTCCGCGGGCCCGATCTCGACCCGCAGCGTGTCACCTTTTTGTGTAGCCTTGATTGGCGTGCGCGCAAATACTCCCCGCTGATATTCCTCAGCCACACCGTTATCTTCATAGAGCGTGTAGCTGGAGCTCTTTCCCGGTCCCAGCGGCCACACATTCACAATCAGCGGGTCCACGGGCTTTTCGCCCGTATAGCTCATCTCGGGCTGCATCGGCACAATCGATCCGGCCTTCAGATACACCGGAATCTGATCGACGCTGAAACTGCGATCGGCCGACGTCGGACCGGCGAAGTGCTTGCCCGTCGGCCACTCAATCCAATCGCCCTTCGGCAGCCACACCTTCTCCGTCGCCAAGCCCGATTGTTTATCTCCCGCCGTCACCACAGGCGAAACCAGCATCTCGTCGCCGAACAGATACTCATCCTTGCTGTCATAGGCTTCGTTCGCCTCGGGCCAGTCGTAGTAGAGCGGCCGCAGAAATGCGACGCCCGTATCGTAGGTGCGCCGTGCTTCGGTATAGATGTAGGGCTGCATTGCGTAGCGCAACTGGAAGGTTGACCGCAGGATCGAGGAGAACGGTTCGGGATAAGCCCAGATGCGCCGCTCCGATTCCGGATTCTTCGTCGTGTGCGTGCGCAGGATCGGGCTGAATGCGCCGAACTCTACCCATCGCGTGAACAACTCCGGATCCACGGCGCCGGGCATGTGTCCGCCGATGTCGTGGCTCCAGTAGGCATAGCCGACATTCGCCGCCGTTGCCGTGAACCATGGCTGGAATGCCAGCGAATCCCACACAGACACCGTATCGCCCGAAAAGCCGATCTGGTAGCGATGATTTCCCAACCCGCCCCAGCGATGGAAGAGCAGCGGCCGCTTGCCTTCGCGCTCCTGGTCAGTGAAGTGCACATAGTTGATCCACCAGGTTGGGGTGACGCCGGGCATTTTTGTATCCGGTTCCTGTTGCCAGTCAAGCCACCAGAAGTCGATGCCTTGCTTCTCCAGCGGATGCAGCACCAGGTTGAAGTAGTTCTCCGCGAATTTCTTGTTGGTGATGTCGAATGGCACGTACTGCTTCGTTGCCGGATCGATGCCCATGGCCTTCGCCATCGTGGGGTACGCCTCTTCCCACGGCTGAATGCCCGAGGCTGGATGCAGGTTCAAGCTGGTCTTCAGATGATCCGCGTGCAGACGGTCAAGAAAGAGCTGCGGGTAAGGAAACAGGACATCATTCCACGTATAGCCGCTCCAACCGAGGTCATGGTGCGACTGATCCATGCCATGCGTATCGCCTTCCCCCATTGCTTTTAGTTGTTCCTTGCTTTTGTGCCAACCCATGTCGATCACGAACACGTCCAGCGGCGTCGAGTTCTCGTGGAATCCGCGAATGATCTCCTCAATCTCCTGGTCGCTGTAATCCCAATAGCGCGACCACCACGCGCCGAAGGCAAATCGCGGCGGCAGCGGGATGCGCCCGGCGACCTTCACATAATCCTCAAGCGCCCTCCGATAATCGTGGCCGTATCCGAAGAAATAGAAATCCTGCCGTTCGCCTGTGGGCCGCTCGATCACCCACGGCCACGTGCTCTTTTCGCCCTCCGCGAAGCGGAAGTTTGCCGAGTCAAACAATGGCCGCGTCGAATCATCCACAAGTGCCCACCCGGAACGCGACACCAGCCCCTGCTCAATCGGCTCGCGAGTCTTCGATCCGCGCGCTCCATCCAGGGTCCGCGTTGTGCCCTGCAGGTTTTCGTCGTCGGTCATGCCAGGATGCCACGTTACCTGCTTGCCATCGACCGTAAGCTCAATCTTCAGGTTTTCGGGAGTGAAACGGTTATCGGCATCCGTCGTTGTCCTGGTGTCATAGGTGAGTGTCAGGGCGTCGGTCTTGATCGTCCAGTGCTCATTCGCACCCATCGCTTCGTATTGCTTCGTGAACTTCGGCACCGGCAGCCGGCGATTGATGAATACAAACGATGCATGGTCTTCGAACTTCCCATCCGCAGCCCACTCCATGCGAATCATCTCCGGCGTGAGCACGGTAAAACGGGCCTTTCCGACCACCACTTCCGCTCTCGGGTCGGCAACTGGATTATCGACCGTTTCTCGTGCCAAATGCTGTGCGGCCGGAGTCGCTGTGGCCTGTGTTTGTAGCGGCTCCAACGCATGCGACAATGCTTGTTCCTGCGCCTGCGCTGCTATTCCCATGGTCGATCCCACAACGAGCGCGATTGCGGCAAAATGAAACAAAGAAGTACGCACCGATTTCTCCTTTGGGTTGTTGTCCATTGGGAAGCCTACCACCGCAGGGCGTCATTCCGATGTCCATACCTGGGTCGTCATTGACCCCCTCTATTCAGCCGAATTGTCACTAATTCATAGACTCCCTGCATTGTGGCGCAATACGATTTCACAGTGCCAATCTTGCCCGCTCCGATTGCCGATCACTCAACTCCATGGCGATGGATTCCCGGTTGGCGATGATCCTCATGGCTCAGTCTCTTGTCTGATAAGGAGGTCACATGCGCCGCGTGGTTCAAGAGATAGGGCTCGCGTCACGCCAACTCCGCAAAGCGCCCGGATTCACGGTGACAGTTGTTGTCACGTTAGCCCTGGGCATCGGCGCCACCACGGCGGTCTTCTCGCTGATCGAAGGCATTCTTCTGCGGCCATTTCCATTTCCGCAGTCCGACCGGCTTGTGATTCTCGGGGATCACATCGGCAATGGGCTCAGGACACCGGTCACCGCGCGTGACATTCTCACCTACTCGCGAGCCACAAGCGCTTTTTCATCGATGGGAGGCTACATCGGCGCGACCTATGAACTATCCGGTGGAGAATCCCCCGAAGAAATCGTTGGCGCGAGGCTGAATGCGTCCGTCTTTCCAACCCTGGGCGTTCAATCGGAGCTCGGACGTGTCTTCTCGACGCAGGAGGACGAGGGACATCATCCGGTTGCTGTGATCGGCGATGCAGTCTGGCAGAACCGTTTCCATCGGGATCCGCGCGTGCTGGGGACTGCGATTCAACTCGATCGAAGGGCATATACCATCATCGGAGTCATGCCTCGCGGTTTTGAGTTTCCGGTAAATGGAGGAGGGCTTAACCAGGCCCAAATCTGGGTACCGCTCAGCCTCACTCCCGATGAACTCTCGGAGCAATCGGCGGGTGTCTTCGGATTTCAGATCATCGCGCGTCTCAAAAACGGTGTGAGCGTATCGGCAGCTGCGGAGGACGCGGATCGCGTAGCTCACGACATCATGCGCGCTTACCCGGCCGCCATGTCCGCAATCAAGATCCGCGGCGACGTCACGCCTCTCCGCGAATACATTGTTGGGCAAACTCGGCCGGTGTTACGCGCCCTGTTCGCGGCAGTTGCCGTCGTGCTTTTGATCGCCTGTGTCAACGTGGCCGCTCTGATGCTGGTCCGAGCCATTCGCCGGCGGCGCGAATCTGCGGTGAGGCTTGCTCTTGGCGCACGCCCGTTCGTCATCGTGCGTGAATCGATCGTTGAAGGCCTGCTATTGAGCTCTGCAGGCGCGTTACTTGGCTTCTGGCTGGCGGCGATCGCTATCCGCACCTCTCTGCGATTCCTGCCTGATTCCCTCGCTCGGGTTGACTCGGTAAAAATCGATGCGGGAGTGGCGCTCTTCAGCCTGTTCCTCGCCATTGTCGCAGGAGTGCTTTCGAGCATCGCACCTGCTTTTGCCGCGGTGCAGGCCAATATCACCGACACGTTGAAAGACTCAGGCAGAAGCGGGTCCACCGGCAAAAGTCATGCATGGCTTCGCTCCGCTCTCATTGCCGCTGAAATCGCGATTGCCCTGGTCCTGCTTACCACCTGCGGCGCCTTTTTGCGCAGCTATCAGAAAATGATGGCGGTCGATCCGGGATTCCGGCCAGATCGTGTTCTGATTGCCGGCTTCCAACTGCCCATCAATCAATACAAGACGTATCTCGCCGCAGACAACTTCAATCGCGAGGTCGCGAGACGCCTCTCGAGCAAGCCGGGCATCGTAGCCGTCGGTATCAGCAGCCTCGTGCCGGGTTCCGGATTCTTCGGCCAGGCCGCTTACACCATCGATGGTCAGCCGACCGAAGGCTGGAAAGTGCAATTTGCTACCTTCGGCACCGTCTATGGCGATTACTTCAAGTCGCTGGGCATCGCTCTCATGGGAGGGAGAACATTCACGCCTCAGGATCGTGCCGATACCCCATTGGTGGCCATCGTGAATCGCTCCATGGCCGAACACTATTGGCCCGGCCAAAGCGCGCTCGGCAAACGCATGCATGTCGGCAATCCCAACAAAGGGCTCCCGTGGGCGACCATCGTGGGCGTCGTTGCCAACACCAAGACCGGCTCTCCGGATCAGCCTGACGAAGATCAATGGTATGTGCCCATCGAACAACCCGCGATTCTCTTTGGCGCGCAGCCTACTACTAACCTCGTTAATCCCGCCGGCGGATTCATCACCGTGCGCTCCACGCTGCCCGCCGATCAAATGACGCAACTCGTTCGCGACAACGTTGCCGAAATTGACCCGCTGCTCCCTTTGGATCCGGTTCAGTCGCTGACCGAGGCGCTTTCCTCGGTGGAAGCACCGCGGCGTTTCAACACCGACCTGATCACCGTCTTCGCGACCGGCGCATTGATTCTGGCCATCACCGGCATCTATGCCGTGGTTGCATTTTCCATTTCGATTCGCACCCAGGAAATTGCGATCCGTATGGCGCTCGGAGCACAACGCAACAGCATTGCGCGGCTGGTTCTTTTCGCGGGAGCCAAACTCGCCCTGCTGGGATGCGCCCTCGGCCTGCTCGGTTCTTTTGCGGTTTCACGCCTCGTCAGTTCGTTTCTTTTCGAAGTCAGCGCAACGGATCCCATGATTTACACCGCGAGTGTTGTAATCATGGTCGCCGTGGCGCTGCTTGCTTCGGCATTACCGGCAATTCGTGCAGCCTCTGCCGATCCGGCCACTGCCTTGCGATCCATTTGAACTCAAAACGGACGCGGCAGTTCGAGTTGAAACGCAACGCTTCGATCCGATTCGCGTTTCACCGCCCGGCGCCTGCCCGACAGCAATTCGGCTGCCCCGACGCTTCCCAGCAATCGGTTGGTCTCGCGATCGACCACGAGCAGGTTCATCGACCCCGTGGTGGCCATCTCCTCGGCTACAGCACGGCACGTCTCATCGCTGAAGACGTAGTTGTCAGGCAGATAATGCAGGCTGCCGACAATGATATCTTCGCCGGGAGGCAGTTCGGTCATCACCTCTCCCGCAGTCAACAACTCCAGCGGATCGACACCATACTCGCGCGACAAGTGATAGCCGCGGCGGCCGAGCTTTTCCGTCAGGATCGAACGCGGCATGATCAGCGAAGTAACCAGATACGACGCTGTACATGCCAGCACCAGCGGCAGAACTGCCGGTAGTGCGTGCGTCAGCTCCAGCGAGAACAGCACCGCTGTCAGCGGTACACCCAGAGCACCCGCAAGCATCGCGCCCATGCCCATCAACGCCCACAAAGCTTGTGTCTGCACCGGCAGATGCGCAATGTGCGCAGTTGTTTCGCCGATGGCCGCGCCGATCATCAACAGCGGAGCAAGCACGCCACCTGAGGTCCCAGAGCTTAGCGAAAACGCCCACATCAGCGACTTGGCGATCACCACGCCGGCAAGCAAGTCGACCGGTGCGTTGCCCCGCAGCAGCTCGGCAATGTTGTCGTAACCTACGCCGAGGCCACGCGGAAAGAAGAAGCCGCCGACCCCGATTCCGATGCCGCCGATCGCCGGCCACCACATCCAGTGAATTCCGATTCGTCCGAAGAAGTGTTCGAATCCGTCCTCGAGACCATACATCAGTCGACTCAACCCCGCTGCGGCGAAGCCGACAAGAATTCCCAGTGGCACCGCAATCAGCAACGACTGCTCGAGGTGAATATTCGATGGCAGATCGACGGGGAAGATCGGTCCCGCACCCAGCCACCAGATCCGCAGTGCTCCTGCCGTTACACTCGCAACGGCGACCGGCACAAGCGACCGTGGCCGCCACTCGAACAGGAGCAACTCCACCGCGAGAAGAATCGCGGCGATCGGGGCTGCAAACGTTGCCGACATACCCGCCGCGGCGCCCGCAACCAGCAGCGTGGTCCGTTCGGCATCCGACAGCTTGAGCCATTGCGCCACCAGCGATCCGAACGCTCCGCCGGTCATGATGATCGGTCCCTCGGCGCCAAAGGGTCCGCCAGAACCGATGGCAATTGCCGCGGAGATCGGTTTGAGCACAGCTACCTTCGGCTCAACACGTGCTCCGCGCAGCAGGATAGCTTCAATAGCCTCCGGGATACCGTGGCCACGAATCTTGTCGCTTCCATAGTGCGCTATTAAACCCACAATCAATCCGCCGATTACGGGAATGAACAGCATTGCAAACCTTGGTTCGACTGAACCCGCTGGTTCTACCATGGCAAGGCTTACCCGGTGGTAGTAGAAAATGTTGGTTGCCAGCGCGATGGCGCGCAGAAGCAGCACGGCCAGCGCCGCTCCGCCTGCGCCGATCACGACCGCGACCGCGGATAGAAGCCATGTACGCCGATCGACGGTGAAGTCCCGCAAAGCAGATGGTCGTGACCTCACAGGACCTCCGCTACAGCCGGAGTACCGGAATGCAATTGCACGCGACGCAATGCCCGTACCAGACGGGGCGCAAGTTCGTTCAATTCGCGGGCATGATCGCCGGATAATTTCTGGAGAATGTGCCGCCCCTTGCGCGTCAAACGCAAAATGGCCCGGCGCTTGTCATCCTTGTCTGCGGTCCTCTCGATCAGTTCCTCGCGTTCCGACCGGTCCACCAATTCAACCGTGCTGTTATGTTTCAGTCCTAAGCGGTTCGCGGCATACGCAATGGTTACCGGTGTGCCTTCAGCCGCTCCCGCCACCTGTAACAGCAACTGGTGCTGTTGCGGCTGCAACCCAGCTTCCAGCGCGGCGCATTCGCTAAACTGCAGGAAGCGGCGCAACTCAAATCGAAAGTCCGCGAGCGTGTGCAGCAACCGATCGGGACTCTCCTGTTCAATTCTCATAAATATATCGTATCACGATATACATCCCAACCCCGAATCCGGGAAGTTACGTTTGAGTATCGTCGCGTAAACTACTCTTGATTCAGTCGCTTCAGTCAGGAGTCTTCCATGAAACTGTGGGTAGGGAAGTGGACAGCCGGGGCATTGCTTGGAGTCCTGGCGGGCGCTGCAGCCATAGCGGCGGCCCAGGATTCAACAGGCGACATCCGCCCGGCTCCCTACCAGGTGGCCTGGCAGGATCTCGAATTCGGCGTTATCATCCATTTCTCCACTAACACCTTTCTCAATCAGGAATGGGGCGATGGCACCGCCAGCCCGTCCGTTTTCAATCCCACGCAGTTTGATCCCGACCAGTGGATGAAGGCCATCCACGACTCCGGCGCCAAATATGTTGTCCTTGTCGCCAAGCATCACGACGGCTTCTGTCTTTGGCCCACCGAACAGACCAGCTACAGCGTGAAAAGCAGCCCCTGGAAGGATGGCAAAGGGGATGTAGTTGGCGAGGTCGGGCGTGCTGCGCGCAAATATGGACTCAAGTTCGGCGTCTATCTCTCCCCGTGGGATCGCCACGAACCGAAATACAAGGATTCCGCTGCCTACGACAATTACTACAACGCGGAACTCGAAGAACTGGCTTCGCACTACGGTGACCTTGTTGAGTTCTGGCTCGATGGAGCCGGCAGCGGTGGCCACGTTTACAACTTCAAAAAGATTATCGAGACGCTCCGCACCTACCAGCCCAATAGTGTCGTCTTCGCCGATACCGGGCTCTTCGAGTACGGCGATGCCCGCTGGGTTGGCAATGAGGCCGGCATCGTCGACTACGAAAACTGGAATGTCATCGACCGTCATGGGTATCGTCGCTGGCGTCCTGTCGAGGCCGATACGCCCCTGCGCAATCTGCACTGGTTCTGGCATCCCAACGACGAGTCCTCGCTCAAGAGCCTGGCCACACTGCTTGACACCTACGACAAGACGGTTGGACGCGGAGCTCAGATCATGCTTGGCCTCGCTCCTGACAATCGCGGCCTCCTGCCCGACTCCGATGTAAAGCGTCTCGAAGAGTTCGGCGCCGCGCTGCGCAAACGCGCTGAAAATAACCTGGCAGAGCACCATCAAGCCACCACGCCCGAAGCCGCCTTAGCTCTCGACGGTGATCCCGACACTTTCTGGTCTGCACCCGCTGGCTCACGTCATGCGGAACTTGAAGTGAACCTCGACCACCCCGTCACCTTCGATCACGCGGTCACCATGGAGTGGCTCAACGACGGCCAGCACGTGCAGAAATATGCAATCGAAGCCTGGAGCGAACCGGATCACCGCTGGAAAACCATTGCAGAAGGACAGGCCATCGGCCACAAGAAGATTGATCAATTTCCGCCGACCACCGCCAGGCGCATCCGCCTCAACATTCTTTCCAGCACCTCAGAGGCGCACATCCGCGAATTCCAGCTCTATGACTGGAGCCACCTGGATCTACACTAAACCGCCAGGAGCTTGACGCCTGCGTCCGCAAAAGCCTTCGCGGCCTCCTCAGAAATCCCGTTGTCGGTGATGAGGAGATCAATGTCGGCGGCAGGGCACACCACCGCTGGACTCACGCGGCCCACTTTGCTCGAATCAGCTACGACGATCACCTGCCGCGCCTGCCGCGCCATGGCGCGAAACACTGCGGCCTCATCTGGCTGGATCAGGGTCGCGCCGTGCTCTGCATCCACGCCCGTCGCGCTCAGGAAGAGCCGGTCCATCACCACCACCGTAAGCGCCTCAATCGCTCCGGGGCCGACCAGCGAAAAAGCCCCGGCCCAGCGCAGGTTGCCTCCAGTCAGCATGGTTTCCAGCCGCGCCGTCGAGCTCAGCTCCATCCCGATGTTCACCGCATTGGTGACCACGTGAATGTTTTTCCGGTGCAGCAGCTGACGCGCCACCAGCGTGGTCGTCGTTCCCGCCGCAAACCCCACGGTTTCGTTTTCCTGGATCAGTGAGGCAGCCGCCCGTGCAATCCGCTGCTTCTCTGCGGCGAAGCGGTCCTCGCGCACCTGGAAGGAGGCGTCAAATCGGAACGGCTCATACACCGCGTTTCCGCTCCCCGACAGCATCGCGCCGCCATGGGTCCGCGTAACCAAGCCGTTCGATTCCAGCCGAATCAGGTCCCGGCGAATGCTCGCCGGCGAGGTCCCGAGCGCAGTCGTCAGCTCGTCGACCGAGGCTTTGCCTGAATTCAGCAACAGGCGCAAAATCTCTTTGGCCCGCTTATCTGTTTTGGATGACATGGCGCCAGCTCGAGCAAAGAGGATGGGAAAACGGAATCTGGCCTATTGTAAGGGCGTGCCCGGCTTTACATCCATATCAATTGCTTCAACCGCTGCTCTGAACGCACGCACATCGTGCTCAAAAACGCGATAGCTTCGGTTCCCGTTCTGAGCGGACCCGAGTTCGGCCGTTTCCTCCGCGTTCTTGCTCAGGGACGTGTGCACCTCGCGAACGCCCGTTTTCAGCGCCAGTATGCGCACGTTGGAAGCGCGAATGCCGCCCCCGGCCATAATGCCGATGCGATCGCCGGCCTTCTTCCTCAATTCTGCGATCCTGGCTGCTCCCCGCATGGCGTCAGGTTTGCCTCCCGAGGTCAGGATGCGGTCAGCACCACATGCGATCACGTCTTCAAGCGCACCATCCAGGTCTTCGCATACATCGAATGCCCGATGAAATGTCACCTGCAGCGGTCGCGCCGTGGCAATCAGCTTACGCATTCGAGCTAGGTCCACGGTGCCTTTGTCGGTCAGAACACCCATGACCACGCCGTCGACTCTCCGTGCCTTGGCTTCGGCGATGTCCTGGCGCATGACCTCAAGTTCCATCTCGGAGTAGACAAAATCCCCGCCGCGCGGCCGGATAATGACGAAAACGTCAATATTCACTGCGGCCCGAACCGCGCTGATCAGGCCCGAGCTGGGTGTAACACCGCCCTCGCTCAACGCGCTGCACAGTTCGATGCGCTTGGCGCCACCCTTCGCCGCAGCGATCGCCGATTCAACTGAATCGACACAAATTTCCAGGTTCATGATCGATATGCCTATTTTCCCACGTCAGCTTCTTCGTGAAAAAACCCAAAACTCGTCAAACGATATTAAACTCGGCTGCCGCAGACCGCATCCCGCGGCAGCCGAAATGTTCAGAAGTTGTACTTCAGTGAGAACTGCAGGTGGCGCTCCGTGGAGCGAACACCCTGAAGGGAAACGTTGCCGAAGTTGGAATCATTGATTCCGGTGTCCGGGTTGCCGTAGCTCACTATGTTAAATGCGTTGAACGCATCAAATCGGAATCCGACCGTCTGTTCTCTCCACGTGTGGAAGTCCTTGAACATAGACAGATCCAAGTTGCGATAGCCCGGACCGCGCACCGCACCATTGGATTCTGTCCCGAACGTATTCGGTGCGGGAACGCCGAAGGCACAAACGCCATTGTCCACGCCGGCAGTTGAACATGGAATTGCTGAGGAATCCGTGCCCCACCAGTGCTCGTTGCTGCGTCCCACAATTCTCAGCTTGCGGTACTGGTTCACCCGCGATACCCCATAGCTGTTGGAATTGTTGCCCGGTCCGCTGATGGTTTCGGGGAATCCGGAGTACGTAACGATGGCAGTCGAAATCTTCCAGCCACCGACTGCTTCGTCCAGCACCCGGTTGGAGTTTGACAAGAATTCCTGTCCGTGGCCCAACGGCAGTGTGTAAACCGCCGTCGCCGAGAAGTTATGCCGCACGTCGTAACCCGCCGGACCATAATCCGCGTGGCTGTTGTAGTAGTTCTGGAACGCGCCGCTGAATCCGCTCACGTTCAGTGCATAGTTGCCCAGGCTGTTGGTCAGCGCCTGGCCGTAGGCATAGTTGGCGGTGAACTCGAGCCCGTGGCTTAGATGCTGCCGCAGAACTGCCTGCAACGCGTTATAGCGCATCATTGCGCGAGACTCAGTGATCAGCAGGCCGCCACTGCCGCCTACGCCCAGTTCAGGGTCGATCCCGTTCACGCCGATGTACTGGTTGTTGTAGAACGGAGCCGAAGTCTGATCGTTGTTGGCCGCCCACTGATTGACGTTGCCGTAATCTTCAATGTGCTGGCCAAATTCGCCGATATAGCCCAATTGAAGAGTAGCGGTGTGCGTCAGAGAATACTCGGTTGTGAGATTCCATTCCTGCACATAAGCCGGCTGGATATTCTGCGGGTAAACGGTGTAGCCGTTGTTGGAACTGCTGTATTGAACAGCGGTATCCGGGTTGGTAAAACCTTCTTCCGCCGTGTTGGGTGTTGGCACGGATGCGGTGGTCGGAGAGCTTACGGTGAAGCCCGCGGCCTGCAGGAACGGCGTGATTGCCGTCAGGCGCTGATTGAATGAGTTACCCTCAAAGAAGCTGGTGGCTCCGTATCCGCCGCGCACCACGAGGTGATCGTTGACCTGGTAGGCAAACCCCACGTGTGGCATCCATTGCCGATAATTCGGCTGATAGCAGGCCAGGTTTTTGCACAGTCCCGATCCCGCGGGAGCACCTGCGGGAAGATGGCCGGCGTATAGAATCTGGCCGGTGGCGAGATCCACGTTGCCCGTCCTGTCGCTCTGTTCAATCCACGGTTCGTCGAATTCGTAACGAAGACCGAAGATCAGCGTCATATTGGGGCGCACCTTGAAGTTGTCCTGCGCAAAACCAGCAGTGCGCCATTGGCGTTGTCCTACCTTGACGCTGCCAAGGGTGACTCCTCCAGACTGCACGCGGTCCAGCACAAAATCCGCACCACCCCAGCCGCCGGAGCCATTGCCATTCGAAGTGAAAGCACCCGAGTAGTTCAGCGAGCCCAGGTAGCCGTCGTTGTTGCCGGTCGGATAATTGTTCTGATATCGGCGAGCTTCAATGCCCATGCTGATGTAGTGAAGGCCGTGCTGCCAAGTCACGTTGTCGATATAGCTGTAGGTGTTGTCGATGACCCCGCCGTTGTATGCCGACGTACCGAGGCTGCTGAGGCCACCGCTTAAATTCTGGTTCGTAAATCCGTTGTACTGCTGGTTGGGAAAGGAAATGCCGACCTTGGCATTGCCCGAGGTCCCGAAGGCTCCGGTTGGATCCTGCGGGAAACCCTGGTTCCAGATGGTCCGCGTGAAGCCAATTCGTCCCGAATTGACCAGCGACGGCGAGAAGGTGTGTACCCAGTTCGAACCGACGATCCAGGTGGGGTAAAGATTGATCCCCGGAAAGCTGATAGCCAGCACTGGAGTTGAGGCGTCATAGGCGTGGGAGATGGAATAGAACCCGGTGATTTTGTCCGCAGTGCGAGGATTGTACTCGATCTTTACGTCGCCCTGGTCGTTTGCCTTGTAACTCCGCGAGGGCGCCTGGTAGTTGTTCTCGACAATTCCATCGGAAGGGGTCGCATTGGGCATTGGATAGTACTTCTGGTTTGCGAATAGATACGTCGCAACCGGATTCACAATCGGGACACCCTGATTGTTTGGATAGGGCGCGAAGCCGTTCAGCGGATCATAGAGTTGGATCGGATTGGCGCCGGCAAGCAGGGCGGAGAAGTCGCCGTTGCGCATCGCCTGTGTCATCACGCTCGCCTGGCCGGTTCCACCCCTGTGCCAGCGCGATCCAAGGTAATCGCCAAAAAAGAACAGCTTGTTGTGCAGGATCGGTCCACCGATCGTGCCTCCGAATTGCGCAAATGAAAAGGGATTGGTCGGGACGACCGGAGTGGACTGGCCGTTACCGTACGAATTGGCATTCAACCGGTAGTCCTGCTCGTAGCCATATGCCGAACCGTGGAAGTTATTGGTGCCGCTCTTCAGAATGCTCACCACCCCTCCGCCGTTCACGTTGCCGTAATCGGTGGATGAGTCCGCAGTGATCACCTGCACCTGCTCCAGCGCCTCAGGCGCCGGACTGTATGAGATCAGGTTGTTGTAGGTCTCGTTCATATCGATGCCCTCGAGCGTGTAATTGTTCGCCTGGGCACGGTTGCCGTTCATATTGGGGGTGTCTGTGTAATACGTGCTGCGCTCGAAACTCGTAGGCCCGGATGTCCCCGCGGTATCGACTGCTCCCGGGACGTACAGAGTCAAAGCCGAGAAATCCAGTCCATTCAGCGGAAGGTTCGAAATTGTATTCGATGTGAATGTGCTGTTCACGCTCAGGCTCTCGGTCTGCAGAATTGGAGCTGCCGCCGACACACTCACCGAAGAATTCGCGCTGCCCACCTGCATCTTCACGTTGAAGTTTGCTGTCTGGTTTACCTCCAGCGAGAACTCCGTCACCGTCCCCGTTGCAAAACCGCTGGCCTGCACTGACACGGTGTAGGGTCCGATTGGCAGGAATTCGATTCGGTATTGTCCAGCCGCGTTGGTTGTCGTTTGAGTGTCAATTCCGGTGGAAACGGCGTGCGCCGTGACCTTGGCTCCAGCAATCACAGCCCCGGTCGGATCGGTAACTTCGCCGGTGATCGCGCCTGTGACGGTTTGGGTTAGCCCCAATGGCACAAATGCAAACATGGCCAGCGCGCATCCCATAATGATCGCGACAAAACTCTTCTTCATTGAGACCTCACATGAAAATTGGTGCAGATGGATTTTTGAAGTTTCTTAGTGCCCGCATTTTGGCCGTGCGGCATCTATTCCGCGCGGTCTCTCAGACCTGGCTGGGCGGAACAGCTTGAGTGACCCTGTTTTCAGTTCCGCCATTGTGCAGCAAATTTACAGTAAAATGATCAGCTTGTCCATTAATTTGCAGAAAATGATCATTTTCTCTGTGAATTCGTGCAGTTTGAGTGTTATATTGGGCGGCATCTTCGTACGTCCCCGAAGGAAACCAATCCTATGAAAATGACTTGCTTCCCCCTGACCGGCCGGATGGCTCGAATGGCCACATTCTTGTCCACGGCACTCGCGGCAGTCGCTTCCGCTCAAGTAGCCCTTGTGCCGACGACGCCTCAGATTGGCTCGTCCAACCCCATCACCGCCGCACCCCTGGTGTCGCGTCCCAACACCGAGCCGTGCATTGTGCCACTCTTCAGCAATCTCGCCTTCGCCGATTTCAATCTCAAATCCTTCAGCTACACCCCACCCGCCAGCTGCCCTGGTCCCTGGTCTAAGGTCGTCTTCACCGCCGACTTCACCGTTACCTCCGGCCGCCAGTTCGATCGCACCGCCGCGTTCTATCTCGGCCACGCCAACATCTACTACGGCACCACCGCCGAGCCGCGCGCTTCGCTCAGTCCGTCATGGCATGTGGAGCACGACGTCACCGACTTGACCTCGCTCTTCATGTCGCCGCAGACCGGCGAAGCCAACCTCGGCAACTTCGTGGGAGTCTCCGGTGGTGTCACCTACAACGGCATCATCTATGCCAACGCGGCGCTGGAGTTCTATCCCATCTCCTGGCAGTCCCCCGCGCCTCTTACCGCTGACGTTGTGGTTCCCATCAACGGCACGGGCGGCGATGCAGGCACGCTGAACACGACGTCCGACACGATCTCACAAACGCTCAATCTCCCCACTAACGTCGAGCGCGTCTATCTCGATGTGATCGCGCAGAGCCAGAGCAGCGACGAGTTCTGGTACTTCTGCGTTCCGAATGACCAGACCTCGAACCTCGAAAGCTGTGGCAACAGTGCCTTCCGCGAAACCGAGATCTGGATTGACGGCAAACCCGCTGGCGTGGCTCCCGTATATCCATGGATCTATACCGGCGGCATCGATCCCTACCTCTGGGAGCCGATTCCTGGCGTGCAGACCCTCGATTTCCAACCCTATCGCGTGGACCTCACGCCATTCGCCGGAGTTCTCTCTGACGGCAATCAGCACACCGTGGCCGTCAGCGTCTACAACGCCGATAGCTACTTCCTCGCCACCGCAAACCTGCTTGTTTTTGAGGATCGCGGCGCGAAGGCCGTCACCGGCGGAGTCACTACCAACACGCTCACAGAACCTAACCCGGTGGTTTCTGAGAATATAGTTACTGGCACCGGACCCACCTACACCGGTTCAGTCACCGTCGGCTCCAACCGCAGCTTCACCATCAGCGGATGGGTCAACACGTCGCATGGTCGTGTCGAAACCACGGTGCATCAGACCGTCGACTTCCTGAGCAAACAGGAATTCGATGTGAATGCCACCACCGACATTCAAAATGCGCAGCAGAACAGCACGCTGGACTCAACTGTGACGACGAAAGGCGGCGCATTCGCCGGCACTGTGCAGAAACACTTCTCCTACCCGCTCAATCTTGACTACTCGTTCATCGTGAATGCCGACGGCAGCTTCAAGCAGACCACAACTGCCGACCAGCAGGACCTTCTGCAAACCCAGGACAATCCTGAGCGAGCGAAGACGTCTATCAGCGACCTCAGCAATCACGTCACCGCGACGGACACCTTGAATTGGGATTCCAGCGGCAACTTCCTTGGACCCACCGGCGCGCATACCACCCAGACCTATCGTCAGCACGATCCGTCGCGTGGCTGCTACGACCGCACCCTCACCGCGGAAAATCAGAAACTCGTCTCCGCGAAAGACGGTCCTGGCTGCAGTGCCAGCAACAACTGACTACCGCAACAAAACGAAGAGGCGAACTCATTGCAAGTTCGCCTCTTCGACTTTCATCAACAAGCCCCTGGGACCCTTATCGCGCCTGCAGCGACGGATCGTCCTGGCCGCCCTTCTTTGTGATGTGCACGGAATGATCCAGCTTGAACGTCAGCAGCGTCTCTGCCGGCAAAACGATCTGTTTGTTTCCCGTGAATGCCGTACCGGCTGTACCTGCACCGCCGCCAGCCAGCGCGCCGATGGCCGCACCCTTGCCGCCGCCGGCCAGTCCACCGATCAGGGCGCCAAATCCCGCGCCGCCTCCAATGAATGCTGCCGAACGTTTGCCTTTGCCTTTCTCGGCACGTGCAATCGAGCTGGTCTCTACCGGGTAGCTGCCCCACTTCGAACGCACGCGGTCCAGCTTGATCACCAGTGCAGCCCCGCCCTTGAACTTGCCTAACGGCTTGGCATCCACCACGGTGCCTTCGGCGCGCGCGCCCTTGGCGATAATCACGTCTCCACCCTTCAGCACATCGTCGGCAACCGTCGCGCTGAACGAGTCGCCCGGCTGCGAGATCTTCGAGCCCAGGTCCGAATCAAGCCGCACGCGAATACTGGTTCCCGCCGGCAGATCGACAACCACCGGTGGTGGCGGCGCCTGCGGCGCGCTGGCGACCTGTTGCTGGTCTGCAGGCGCTGCCGCAGGCTGTGCGGATGCGCTGGACGGCATCGCGTCCGGCGACGCCGGTTGGCTTGCGGCAGGTTGTTGTGGCGAATTTGCCTGATTCGCCGGCGCGTTGTTCGCCTTGCAACCGGCAATTGAGAGCGTCAACGCCAGGGTGACCGAAGCAGAGAGAGCGAAAGTGGGACGGAAGTTCATATTGCAGACTCCTTTTTCCTCTTGGGGGGATTCTCGGAACAGAGCGACCGGCAACAGAACAAAAAAATCAAAGTTCCACCGGACGATGATACCGCCATCAGCGCCCCAAAGACTACCAGCGCCTACGTCTCGAGGAGGCGGGAAACTGCGAACCTGAATGGAGGGAGCAGCAGCCTTCAGGCCGCTTAATTTGACTCAGAACCGATAGCCTTTCACAGCCTGAAGAACTCTCTTGGTTGACAAATCTCCCGATCGGCAGTACAGTCGATCATCGATATATCGAAGATCGAGCTACGAACATGCCGAAACGCAAACTTGACCCTCTCCCCTCCGCCGCTTTTCAAATCCTGCTCTCCCTGGCAGAGGGCGACCTGCACGGCTATGCCATCATGCGCCAGGTCGAGGAACAAACGAATGGCCGCATGCGCCTGGGCCCCGGAACCCTCTACAGCTCCATCCAGGCGCTTCTCGAACAGGCTCTGATCGAGGAAGTTGACTCCAAATCGGGTACCAACGAACGCCGCCGCTTCTACCGTTTGAGTTCGTTGGGCCGCAAGCTGGCACGTTCTGAGGCCGAGCGCCTGGCCGATTTGTTGCGCGTCGCCCGCGCCCGCAAAATCTTCAGAGGCGAATATGTCTGACCCTATCCTTGCGTGCCTTCTCAGGCTCTATCCGTCCCGCTTCCGCGAGAAATATCGCGACGAAGCATTGCAGCTCTATCGCGATCGCCTTCGCGACGAAACCGGCGTCCTCCGGAGAGTGCGTCTCTTGTGCGACCTTCTCCTGGATGCGGCTTCCGGTCTTCCCCGTGCCTGGCGCAACTCCTACTCCGTGGAAACTGCGCCAACTTTTGTGCCCAACAGCCACGGTGTTCCTCTATTCCGCATCCTCGAAAGGGAGCCATTGCGCCCGGGAGCTATCTTCGTCGGAAGCACACTGTCTTTTGCCGCGCTATTTGCCTTCGGGGCAATCATGAGTCTGCCCTCGGCATTCCACGTGGCTTCCAAATTAGGCAAGCCGGCATCGGCGATCGAATCCGTTCTGGAGCGTGTCAACCGCGCCGCATCGCAGGACAACGGCGCTCGGGCCGCGGCAGCAATCGGATCGCCCGCGGCTGTGTCTTCGATGCAGTCTTCGCCTCACGATCCTTCTACGCTTTCGATCGCTTCGGCCGCCAATCTCGATGCTGCGGAGCGAAACCGCGTCATTCAGTCCGTGGCCGACAACCTCGCAACGCACTATTACGATCGCGATCGAGCGCGACAGGCCTCGACTGAACTTCTCTCGCTTCAACAACACGGCTACTACAACGCCATCGTCGATGGGCAAGCCCTGGCAACTCGCTTAACCTTTGCGCTGCAACGTTCGACAGGGGACCGCCACATCAAGATCGAATTCAGCAGAAACATCATTCCCGATGGTCCGCCCCGCCCTTCGGCAGTCGCGCTGGATCAATATCAATCCGCAATGAAACAGGAAACCTGCACATTCGAAAAAGTAGAGCTTCTTCCCGGCAACATCGGCTATGTCAAGCTGAATTCTTTTCCTGACCCTGCCGTCTGCGCCGCAACCGCCCAGTCGGCCATTGCGCGCCTCAGCCACTCCGACGCCATCATCTTCGACCTCCGCGACAACACTGGCGGATTTCCGGAAATGGTGTCAATGATGGCAGAGCCGCTCTTCGATCATCCGGTTCGCTGGTATAACCCTCGCCAGGGCGACGGCTCAACGTGGCTCTCGCCTGCGCGCGGAAGCAGCCTGGCCGACAAGCCGGTCTACATCCTCACATCGGGGATCACCCTTTCCGGCGCCGAGCACTTCACCTACAACCTGAAAATGCTGAAGCGAGCAACGGTGGTCGGCGACACAACGGGAGGCGGCGCCCACGTGGGCACATTCCATCGCATCGACGATCACTTCGGAATGGGCATTCCCGAAACGCCAATCAACAACCCCTACGGCGAGCCCGACTGGGAAGGCACCGGCGTAGAGCCAGACATCAAAGTAGCTCCTGCGAATGCTTTGGCGACCGCGGAAAAGCTGGCCCGCGAGCGGCTAGCCAGGTAGCAATCCACGAGCGATTATTCGTGGCGAAATCTGCAAGTGCCGGCAATGATTCTGAAAAATGATCGAGGCGGAAACCTGCTTTACTCTGAGAATAGTTGTTGTTGCCAGCCGTTTTAGATGTCCAGGTTCTTCACATCCAGCGCATTGTCTTCGATGAACTTGCGCCTTGACTCGACATTCTCGCCCATCAACGTCGTGAAGATCGTTTCGGTCTCGGCGATGTCTTCGAGTTTTACCTGCAGCAGCGTGCGCCGTTCGGGGTCCATCGTGGTCTCCCAGAGTTGTGGTGACGTCATCTCACCCAGCCCTTTATAGCGCTGCACATCGTAGTCCTTCTTGCCCTGCTCCACGATGTAAGCAAACAGTTCGCGCGCCGTTTCTTTCTCCACCGGCTCCTGCAGAATCCGCGAAGTCTTGCGGGCAGCCTTGGCTTCGGCCTTCACCTTCGCCGGCGCCTGACCCTCCTCAAACTCCGTTCCCTCAGGCTCCTCTGCCGCAGACTCCTGCGTATTTTTCACCGCAAACTCGACGAGGAACGGCGGCTCGAGATACTGGCTGATCTGCGAGTACTTCGACATCATCTGCCGGAATTCCGGACTCGACGCCAGCGTCCAGTCGATGCACCGCGAAGCACCCTGCGCATCGGTGTAGCAAGCCGACCAGGTGTGGTGCTCTTCATCCTCCACCGGCGGGTGCACCTTGATGTGGAACTCGTCCGCCATTTCCACCAGATGCTCGTGCAGGTGCTTCACCTTCTGCGGCACGCTGTCGCCGTTGCTCGACGTGAAATCTGCCCGATGCGTCAGCTCCGCGCGCGCAATCAGCTCCGTCAGCTGTTCGTTGCGGATGCGCTTGTCCACCTTCTCCACAAAGGCAAGGTACTCATTCAGGAAGCCCATGAAGCGCGTCAACTCGCCGCCTTCGATGTGGCTGGCATTCTCGCCGTGCCGCACGATCATGCCCTCTGAGGCGCGCTTGATCGCCACGCGATTCAGCTCGCGCTCGTCCTTCACGTACTGCTCCGACCGCCCCTTCTTGATCTTGAACAGCGGTGGCTGCGCAATATAGATGTTCCCCCGCTTGATCAGCTCCGTCATGTGGCGGAAGAAGAATGTCAGCAGCAGCGTGCGAATGTGCGATCCGTCCACGTCGGCATCGGTCATCAGGATGATCTTGCCGTAGCGCAGCTTTGCCGGATCGAAGTCGTCTTTGCCGATGCTGGTTCCCAGCGCGGTAATCATCGCGCGGATTTCCTCGTGCCCCAGCATCTTGTCGTAGCGCGCCTTCTCCACGTTCAGAATCTTGCCCTTCAGCGGCAGAATCGCCTGGAAACGGCGGTCGCGCCCCTGCTTCGCTGTTCCGCCCGCGCTCTCGCCCTCGACCAGGTACAACTCGCAGCGATCCGGATTCCGCTCCGAGCAGTCGGCCAGCTTGCCCGGTAGTCCGCCCCCGTCCAGCGCGCCCTTGCGCCGCGTCAGGTCGCGCGCCTTGCGGGCTGCCTCGCGCGCCCGTGCCGCCTCAATCGCCTTGTTGATGATCTTGCGAGCCACTGGCGGATTCTGTTCCAGAAACCCACCCAGACGCTCGTTCACAAACGCCTGCACCGTGCCGGCGATATCAGAATTCAGCTTGCCCTTGGTCTGTCCTTCAAACTGCGGCTGCGACAGCTTCACGCTCACCACGGCCACCAGGCCTTCGCGCACATCGTCGCCGCTCAGGTTCTCCTTCACATCCTTGAAGAGCCCAAGCTGCTGCCCAATCGCGTTGATCGTCCGCGTTAGGGACGTCCTGAAGCCCGACAGGTGCGATCCACCATCCACCGTGTTGATGTTGTTCGCAAAGCTGAAGACCGATTCAGAGTAGCTGTCGTTGTATTGCAGCGCGATCTCGATCTCGACGTTGTCGCGCTGCGCTTCCATCACGATCGGCTTGTCATGCAGCACCGACTTGCCGCGATTCAGGTGCTTCACAAATTCCGCAATGCCGCCCACGTACCGGAACTCGGCACGCTTCGAATCGCCTGTCTTCGGATCCACTGTCCGCTCGTCCGTCAGCGTGATCTCCAGGCCCTTATTCAGAAACGCGAGTTCGCGCAGTCGCTGCGCCAGTGTGTCGTAGTTGTACTCCGTTGCCGTAAAAATCGTCCTGTCGGGCAGAAAATGAACCTTGGTCCCGCGCTTCTTCGAGGTTCCGGTCTGAAGCAGTTTGGAAGTGGGCAGGCCCTTCGAGTAACTCTGTTCGTAAGTGTGGCTGGGGTCACCGGGTTTCTCCGGGCGCCAGATTTCAACGTCGAATTCCTCGCTCAGTGCATTCACGCAGCTCACGCCCACGCCGTGCAATCCGCCCGAGACTTTGTAATTCGAAGAGTCGAACTTGCCCCCGGCGTGCAGCTTCGTCAGCACCACCTGGACCGCCGGCATCATCTTCCCGTCGCCCACTGGCATCATGTCCACTGGGATGCCACGGCCGTCGTCCACCACCGTAATCGAGTTGTCGACGTGGATCGTCACTTCGATTCTCTTGGCGTAGCCGGCCAGCGCCTCGTCCACTGAGTTGTCTACTACTTCGTAAACCAGGTGGTGCAGGCCCATCTCGCCGGTCGAGCCGATGTACATGGCCGGGCGCAGTCGGACTGCCTCGAGCCCTTCCAGAATTTTGATATTTTCGCCGGTGTAGTCGCCGTTGCCATTGCCGTTAGTCGCCATAATTTTCCATTCGCAGAATTTTCGCCTCCAGCGATCTGGCTGCCGGCCGGGCGGAGCCCCGTTTCAGGCCACATATTTGGGGATTAACCGATTGAAAGTCGAGGGCTTTGCGCGATCTCTGCTGAGTCCTATTTTACCATGCAGAGCTCTGCAAATCGGGGGCTTATCCTGCCCATTACGAGCGCGCGGACGCAGTAACTAAATTGGGTACTGACGGGTAGATTACCGAAGAATAATGTTACTTTTGTCACTTTCTGATGCGATACTTTTGATGTAGTTGAAAAAGCTGGACTTAACGCAAAGTCTCGACTACCATAAAAGTGTCAGCAGTCAATTAATTTCTTCAGACTTTTCTGTGAGGGGTAACCAATTATGAAACTCGCATTCCGTGTTTTCGTCCTGTCCGTTGTTGTAGCTGGTGCCGCTGCCGCTTCCGTCTCGTCGACTCCGAAACATTCCTTCATCAGCCACCAGTCCGCCACCGCTGGACTTCCGGTTCCGACTTGCGGACCAGGGATGGGCTGCACCAACACAACCAAGTAACTTCCGTGCTGCAACCGGGCTCGTTTCTTCGCGACGCTTAGCACCAAAGTGCTACACGACGGGCTCGTGTTTTCAATTGATTCCAAGGGTTTCAGGGGCTATTCTGAGAGAACCCTCAGGATGGAAAGGGCCCCGTATGCCTTTGGATTTTTGGATGTCGGCAATGAGCGTCGCCGAATTTGCGCTGTGGGCAACCCTTGGCTTCCTGTTTTGGAAGAAGGGTCTGCAGAAGCGCTTCCCCGCATTAAACGTATATCTCATGCTCCGCGTGGGCTCCACGCCTGTGCTTCTTGGTCTTCTCTACATCCAGGCGCAGCCTTGGGGACATCAGTACTTTCCCTTCTACTTCTACCCCTACTGGGCTGTGTACATCGCCAGCGCCATCACTCTGTTCTTCGTTACGCTTGAGATCTTCCGCTCGGTGCTCTCAGCTTTTGCCGGACTCATGCGTCTCGGCACGGTGGTGTTTCGCTGGGTAGCCCTCGTCTCGGCCGTCGCCAGCCTGGGCTCGGTTTCCTACACGCATCCGAGCATCTCGCTGATCCCCGACTTCGCATTGGCGCTCATGCGCTCGGTCAGCATCCTCGAGCTCTGCCTCCTCGCGTTCCTCTGTCTTTGCATCAACGCGCTGCAGCTTTCGTTTAAAGATCTCGCCGTTGGCTTCGGACTCGGCTTTGGTTTGATGTCCGCCAACGACCTCATCTTCGCCGCGCTCATTCCCGGCAACTCATCGCTCACAGCGCCGCTCCAGTTCGCATACGAGGGCGTGATCCTCGTTGCCCTCGGTACATGGGTGGCATATTGCGCAATGCCCGAACGCGTTCGCAAGCCGCTCGTCATGCCGGCCAACTCCACCATCTATCGCTGGAACGAAATCGCTGCCGCACTCGGACATGGCACCAAGGTTGCCGTCCAGCAGCCGGCCAACGGCTTCTTCCTTACCGACGTCGAACGCGTGGTCGAGAAAGTACTCACCCGCAATCTCCAGGGAAACGAATCGAAGTAGTAGCAGCCGTCACCAGACTCGCGTAAAGGCCGAATCTCTCGAGGTTCGGCCTTCTCGTTTGCGCCGCATGCAGGCAACAACAAACCATTGGCTATAATGAGACGTCTCATGACCCAGGCTTCCCGCCACCAATGCCTCATCTATGACGGTCCGCCCTCACGGCAGCTTCCCGCCATCGCATCGGTCATCTGCGAGAGGTTGAAACACAATCGCCGCTGCCTTTATCTCAACAGCCCTCCCATGGTGTCTGGAATCAAATCCTACCTGGCAGCCCAGGGCATCGACGTCGCATACGAAACAGAGAAGGGCAGCCTCGGTCTGTCCTCAGATCAGCATCACCTCGTTGGAGACTGGACCTTCGACGTTGACCGCATGATGGAGGTGCTTAAGCGTGCGCTCGACCAGGCCATGAGCGATGGCTATGAGGGCCTCTGGGCCAGCGGCGACATGACCTGGGAATTCGGGCGCGCCAAGGACTTGTCCAAGCTTCTCGAATACGAATGGCATCTTGAGGATTTTCTCCGTACTCATCCTCAAATGGGAGGTATCTGCCAATATCACGCGGAAACCTTGCCTCGCGACATTCTCCGGAAGGGACTGCTGGCTCATTCCCATCTGTTCGTCAACCAGACGCTGAGCATGGTCAATCCGCACTATCTGCACAATGGCCCATTCGTCCACGCCGCAACCGCCGACCCCCAACTGGACCACGCCATTGATTCCCACCTGAACCAGCAATCCCTCAACTAGCGCACATTCCTTCCCCAACATCGCAGGTGCCGATTCTGCTCGATTGCAAGTGCATGGTTTCTTCCACTTGACAACCAAGTGAGGATGGTTCCATGATGTTCTCGTCCACTTGGATGTCCAGTGAAGAAGATGCCCAATCCTATTTCGATTCTGCAAGGAACGCTGGATCTCATGATCTTACGCACCTTGGCGACTCTCGGCCCGCGGCATGCCTATGCCATCGCTATCCGCCTGGAACAGGTTTCGGACGAACTACTCAAAATCAACCAGGGTACTCTCTACCCCGCGTTAGTTCGCCTGGAACAAAACGGTTGGATCAAAGGCACCTGGTGAAAGACTGAGAGTAACCGGGAAGCCAAATACTACGCAGTCACGAAAGCAGGTCTGAAGGCCCTGGAAGAGGAAACGCAACGCTGGCGACAAATAACCGGCGTTATGGACAAGCTCCTGACGGAGGAATCCTGATGCCCACTTTTCTCACGCGAACCGTCGCAAAGATCCGTAACCTGTGGCGCACCAGCCGCGCAAATGACGAGTTGGACCGCGAGATCGCTCTTCACATCACGTTGCTGAAGGAGGAGAACGAGCGCCGAGGGATGTCGTCGGAGAATGCTCTCACGGCCGCGCGGCGAGCGCTGGGGGGAGTGGAGCAGGTGAAACAGTCACACCGCGATCAGCGCGGAATTATTTGGCTGGAACAGACATGCCAGGACCTGCGCCATGCGTGGCGGACCTTCGGTCGCAATCCCGGCTTTACCTTGGTGGCAGTTGCCACCTTGGCGGCGGGCATTGGTGTCAATACCACGCTGTTTTCAGCCTATGACGCTGTGGCTCTAAAGCCTCTGCCCGTGGCCAATCCGGCACGGGTGGTACGGCTGGAACGCTGGTTCACGCACGGGTGGATCGGCGATGTGCAATATGGGTTCTCGTGGCCGGAGTATCAGTATTGCCGCGAGCATCAGGATTCCTTTGCCGATATGGTGGCGGCCAGTTGGCCGGTGCACGTACTGGCTCAGCTGCCTGGAGACCAGGTGGGGACACAACTGAAGGCCCTGCAGGGGCAACTGGTTTCTGCGAATTACTTCAGAAGCTTGGGAGTAGCTGCGGGACTCGGCCGCACCTTCGGACCCGATGAGGGCGGTGCGGTTGGAGGTGATCCCGTCATCGTACTCAGTTATTCCTACTGGCAGCGCGCATTCCATGGTGATCCCCGGATCATAGGATCGTTGATGAGGCTCAACGGCTTTGCGTATTCGATTATTGGTATCGCTCCCGAGGACTTCACCGGGACAGCGCTGCTGCCTCAGGTACCGGATTTCTGGGTTCCAGCGTCAATGCAGGCGCAACTCGTTCCCGGCCAAAACTGGCTGCATGAGCCTGGGGACTACCACTTTCAGATTCTCGGGAGTCTGAGGCCCGAGGTCGGGCTGAAGAGAGCTGAAGCTGAAACCGCGGCACTGATCCGGCAATTCTCCACCACCTATGTCACGCGAGAGCCCACCCGCAACGTTACATTGCAGCACACCGCGTTTTTCGGAAACACTGACGACCCGCGATTCGAATCGGGCGTCGCAGCTTTGATGCTGATCGTGGCCATGGTACTTTTCGTGGCTTGTGCCAATGTCGCCAATATGCTGCTGGCCCGTGGGGCAGTGCGGCAGCGAGAGATCAGTGTGCGCCTGGCCCTCGGAGCGAGCCGTGAACGGGTGATACGCCAGCTAATCACGGAGAGCATTCTGCTCTCACTTGCCGGAGGGATTAGCGGCCTGGTCCTTTCGGTCGCAGCCAGCAAGCTGCTTCGAGTTGCAGTGGCTCAGATGCTCACAGAACAGCTGGGCAGCGATTTTTCTCTTAGTCTCAATCTGAATCCGGACCTGCGCGTTCTGGCATACGCACTCCTGCTTTCTGTGATCGCGGGAGCTGTGTTCGGTTTGTCGCCCGCCCTGCAGTTCACCAGGCCGGAGTTAGCCACATCGTTGCGCGATGAAAGCACGTCGTTCGGCCATCGGCTTCGGCGCTCGCACCTGCGCAGCTTGCTCATCGGTGGACAGGTCGCTGTATCGATGCTGCTCCTCAGCTGCTCGGGACTATTGGTGCGTGGCCTGATGCAGTCGCAAAGCGTCGATCCTGGGTTCGAGAGCCGCCAGGTCTTCCTTCTTCTCGGCGACTACGGAGACAGCAAAGCGACATCTTTAGCACGGTTTCAACGGCTGGTGAGGGGCTTGGAAGATGTACCGGAGGTAGCAAGCCTTGCATACGGTCGCGGTCCAATGATGGGAACCTGGACACCGCCAATCACGGTTAACAAGCCCGGGGCTGAGGCGGGCGTCGAGCGCGGCCGGACACTGGCCAGCTATGCTTCGCAGAATTACCTGAAGACGTTGGGCATTCCATTGCTGCGCGGCCGCGATTTCACGAGGGAAGAGTCTGCAACCGGCGCAAATGTCGCGGTAATCAGTGAGGCCACAGCGCGGTTGTTCTGGCCGGGGGAGGATCCACTTGGCCGGCACTTTCAGCTCGATCTCCAGTTCACAGGCAAACTGGCAGACTTCACCGTGGTGGGTGTCGCCAGGGATGTGCGCTTTACGAATCTCACTCGCATTGATCCGGCCCACGTGTATCTGGCCCCAGATCCAGCAACGACGTATCCAATTCTCTTGAATGTCGAAGCGAACCAGCAGGCAGCGCTTGCGGCTGTCTGGAAGGCTGTGAGCCGCCTGGACGCAAACCTCTTGCCCGACCTGTCGCTTTGGAACACGGAGACCATGTTTGTTCATCCGCAAAGAACCCTCGCGCGGGTGATGGCAGCATTTGCTGCGGGTCTCGCCTTGTTGGCCGTTTCGCTCGCCGGTGTGGGCATCTATGGAGTGATGTCTTACGTGGTCAGCCAGAGAACCCAGGAGATTGGGATTCAAATGGCTCTGGGTGCACGTTCGAGCGATGTGTTGAGAAGCGTCGCTTGGTGGGGACTGAAACCCGTGGTCTTCGGAATGATCATCGGACTTGGCTGCGGCGCCGCGGCTTCCGCGGTATTGCATAGCACCCTGGCGTTTCCCGGTTCCAACGACTTTCTCTACGGCGTGAAGTTTTACGATCCGTGGACCTTTGCGGGGATCTCGTTTTTCCTGGTCGGCGTTTCCGTCGTGGCGAGCCTGGTTCCGGCGCTGAAGGCGGTCAGGGTCGATCCGATGGTCGCACTACGGTACGAGTAGAAGGGCAAAGCGATGATATAGAGATCGCGGAAATGATTCGGCCGTATCGGAAGGTCGAAGCTACGAAATGCATTGTCGGCGCAAATACCAAAGGCCACGGCCAACCGCGGCCTTTTCTGTTCCCGTCGGGCACGCCCTTCGGCTCCGTGCGTGCGCCAGCGGCGGCCAAAGGATTCAGCCTCTACGATTGGCTCAGCAGTTCCTTGTGCACCAGTTCGCAAAGCTTCATCGTCAGCGGATTACTCATTCCGTAGTAAACAAACTGGCCGTCCTTCTGGCGCGTGATAATCCCTGCCGATGACAGCAGCGAAAGATGCTTGGAGATATTCGATTGGGTCGCGCCTGTCGCCTCGACAATTTCGCCTACGGTCAACGGCCTCGCGCATAACGCCTGTAAAATCTTCAGGCGCATAGGCTCGGCCAGCAGGCGGAATTGTCCCGCTACCTTTTCCAATTGGGCATCAGACAGATCTCGTGGGCGCTCGTCACTTGACATATATCACCAGATGATCATATATTCACATATAGACATGATCGAAATCAACTCCACCATCTCACCCGCGGCACTCGCGGCGATTCTCGGTACTGGCGATACCCATGACTTGCTCGACGTCCGCACGCCTCCAGAATATGCCAATGCGCATGTGCCGGGAGCAAGATTGATGCCACTCAACGAGCTGGACGTTGAAGCCGTCCTTTCTCAGCACGATCCGGGCAGGCCCATTTACGTCCTCTGCCAGGCAGGAACACGGGCAGCCAAAGCCATTGAGCAGTTCCAGCGCGCTGGATGCGACGACTGCGTCCTGGTGGAGGGCGGCACTCAAGCCTGGATCGACGCCGATCTCCCGGTCCACCGCGGCGCTCGCAGCGTCTTGCCACTCATGCGGCAGGTTCAGATTGTCGTCGGTTTCCTTTCAGGTGTCAGTTCGATCCTGGCTCTTGCCGTGAATCCCTGGTTCGCAGTGCTGCCCCTGTTACTGGGTTGCGGACTCCTCTTCGCCGGCCTCACTGGCAACTGCGGACTGGCCATGGTGCTTGCCAGGATGCCTTGGAACCGTGGACAGGACAATTGCTCTCATTGCTGTACTTAGGAGTAAGACATGAAGACTGCACCCAGGATCGTCATTGTGGGTGGTGTAGCTGGTGGAGCTTCCGCTGCTGCCCGCGCCCGCCGTGTTGATGAATCGGCCGAGATTCACATCTTCGAGCGCGGCCCATATATCTCTTTCGCCAATTGCGGCCTCCCCTACCACATCGCTCGCGAGATCGAGGACCGCTCGAAGCTCCTGATCATGACACCCGGAAAAATGTGGGCTCGTTCGCGCGTCCATGCTCACGTCAATCACGAGGTCCTCTCAATCAACCGGCCCGACAAGACAGTTCGGATTCGGCGCCCCGACGGTTCCGAAGAGCATGTCCCCTACGACAAGCTCATCCTCAGCCAGGGTGCAAGGCCCATCGTGCCTCCGATCTCCGGCGCAAACCTGCCCAATGTCTTCACTCTTCGCGACGTTCCCGACATGGATCGCATCATCGCGTTCGTTGACTCGCACCAGCCGCGGACTGCCGCTATTATCGGTGGCGGCTTTATCGGCCTTGAAATGGCCGAGGCGTTTCATCTCCGCGGCATCCACGTTACCGTCGTCGAGAAGCTGCCCCAGGTCCTCCCGCTGCTCGACCGCGATATGGCCTTGCATCTTGAACGCCAGATTCGCGGCGACAATTTCTCCATCCTCACCGGCACCGAAGCAAAATCGTTTCGCCCGGAAGGTGTCGAACTGTCGGGCGGGGAAATCGTTCCGGCGGAACTGATTCTGCTCAGCATCGGGGTTCGCGCCGAAGTCGATCTGGCCAGAAGTGCCGGGCTTGAAATCGGCGCCACTGGCGGCGTCAAGGTCAACGCCCGGATGGAATCCTCTGACCCTGACATCTACGCCGTGGGCGATGCCGCAGAGACCACCCACATGCTCACCGGCGCACGCACCCGCATTCCCCTAGCCGGTCCCGCCAACCGCCAGGGCCGCATTGCAGGATCAAACGCCGCGGGCGGGCACTTCCTCTATCCCGGCGCGCTGGGAACGTCAATTGTGCGGGTCCTGCACACAACCGTAGGCTTTACTGGCCTGAACAGCCTGCATGCAGCCAGAGGCGGATTCAGCTTCTTCACCAGCGTTACCGTCGACCCGAATCATGCGACTTACTATCCCGGCTCAAAGCCGATGATGATCAAGATCATCGCCGAAGAAGGAACCGGTCGCCTGCTCGGCGCGCAGATCGTGGGCGAATTCGGCGTCGACAAGCGCACCGACGTGCTTGCCACTGCAATCGCGGGCCGGATGACGGTCTTCGACCTCGAGAGCCTCGACCTGGCCTACTCTCCCCCATTCGGTTCAGCGAACGATCCGATCAACACGGCCGGATTTGTTGCCGATCACATCGTGCGCGGCGATGTCGCAACCGTCTCACCAGAGGATTGGAAGCCGAGTGATGAGTTTCTTCTCGATGTGCGCGATGACAGCGAAGTGGCCAAAGACGGTTTGCTCCGAAATGCAGCGCACATCCCGCTGGGTGAACTCCGCGAGCGGCTTGGCGAGCTTCCGCACGATCGTAGAATTATTGTCTACTGCCAGAAGGGCCAGCGTGGCTACCTCGCTGCATGTGCGTTGAAGGGCAGGGGCTTCGAAGATGTCGCGAATCTCCGCGGCGGCTTCGCGCAGGCCGTGCTCAATGGCTTTGATTCCTATTCCGCGACGGCGCCTTTAACCAGTTCATTACTCTGAATGATGGCAAAAAATGCAAAGGCCACGGCTAGCCGTGGCCTTTTCTGTTCCGGATATCGAATCGTGTTACTCGGCTGCCGCTGGCTCCACCGAGGCAAACCGCCCGCGGTTGCCGTGATCGGTGAACTTCACCCGTCCCGTGACTTTCGCAAACAGCGTGTCGTCTGAACCGATGCCCACATTGGCGCCGGGTTTGATTTTGGTGCCGCGCTGCCGCATGATGATCGATCCGCCCGTCACCAGCTGGCCGCCAAATGCCTTCACGCCCAGTCGCTGTGCATTCGAGTCGCGTCCGTTTGTTGAACTGCCTCCACCCTTTTTATGTGCCATCTTCGAATCCCCTCTAAATCCGTTTACTCGCGATCAGTTCTTCATCGTCTCTAGACCTGAAAACTGACAACGGAAGACTGAAAACTACTTCTGAGCGGTATAGGTCACGCCATCGGCCTCAATGGCCTTGATGCGAACCTCGGTAAAGTTCTGCCGGTGTCCCTGCATCTTCTTGTACTGCTTCTTCCGCTTCAGATGGAAGACCAGCACCTTGTTGCCGCGCCCCTGGCTCACGACCTCGGCTGTCACCTTGGTGCTCGACGGCTTGGCCAGACTGCCCGCTTCGCCACTGAACGCGAGAACGTCGCTGAACTCCACCGTCTGGTTCTCGGCCGCAACCGACTCAATCTTCACCACGTCGCCTGGCGCGACCCGATACTGCTTCCCACCGGTACGAATGACCGCGTACATAAATCCTCCAGAGCCGATGCACGCGCCACCGGCCGTGCTTGCTCTCAAATCTTTGATTGGGCGGAAACTCCGTTCCCGCGGTTTGCTCGAGCGCCGATAATTTTCCTGGGCGAGCGATTGGCTCCGCGGCGACAGGCAGGAATCGCCAAACTAGAGTAGTTTACCGGGTTTGCACCTCCCGGTCAACGAAACCGGATTCCAAGCAAAGAACTCGCGGGATGGCTCTTTCCACAGGCTCTACTCGCTAACCCAGAGAGCGTGCAAGGCGCACGGCCAACGCTTGCTAAGTTCTTTGCAGAGAAATATTTGTAGACATAGATGGAAATTCTTAGCGGGGTGACTGCTCTGTAGATAACAGAAGGCAGGAAATGTAAGCCCAAAAGGCAGGGGTCAAGTCCCCACAAACGTCGGCTGGATCCTGAGGATTCTGACGTCTGGTTAATGGCAAGGGACTACTGACAACTGATCACTGACAACCGTCTTATTACGACCGCTGGGCCGCCAACCCCCTGAACCGGAAGCTCGTCTTTGCCCGGCGCTGGAACGGATCCCCGTCCCCCTCGGGCAGAGGGGCTGGTACGTCGAGATAGGAGTAGCTGCCTTGTCCTTCCGCTTCCGGCGCATCCATCGCACTCACCAGTTGACGAGCCGGGTTCTCTTCCTGCAACGCCTCCTGCGCGACGACAGCGGAAGGCGAAAAGGCTTCTGGTCCAATTGCTTCGGCGGCAAATACCGGTTGAAGGGCGTCAATCAGATTTTCGATTTGGCCTTTGCGGGTGCGCAATTGCTCGAACTTCGCTGCAATTTCCGTTATCTCTGCTAAGGCTGTTTCATAGGCAACGCGATAGGGATCAGGGGTCATGCTCGTTGTCTCTCCACCGCGAAGTGTAGCATCGGGTATCTTGCGTAAACCAAAGTCCAGTACGCAATCCAACCCTAAAGTAATGAGTGCCGTTCCATGTTGAAATCAGCTGTTCCGATGGTCAGCCAATTTGCGCGACACAGAACAGAACCGCACAATAGTGCGCAATGCTCCCAGCCAGGACGAAGACATGCCAGGCTGCATGAAAATATGGAATCCGATCCAGCGCGAAGAAGACGATGCCAAGCGTGTAAGCGACGCCACCTGCGGCAAGCCACAGGATGCCGTGTAGTCCAATTGCGTGCAGCAGCGGGTGCCAGGCAAAAATCACCAGCCAACCCTGCAGTAAATAAACAATCGCGGAAGCCGCCGCAAACCGGCCAATCATGAAGCTCTTGAAGATTATGCCGGCAATTGCAAGCGTCCACACGATTGCAAAGAGTATCCAACCGACAGG
The DNA here is from genome assembly GCA_036495975.1 of Occallatibacter sp. Lineage (GTDB taxonomy): Bacteria > Acidobacteriota > Terriglobia > Terriglobales > Acidobacteriaceae > Telmatobacter. The sequence goes on from DASXLY010000161.1 coordinate 66,251, forward strand.
TCCACGCAGCGACACCAATGTGAATGGCGTATATGTTCCTGCGATCAGGAGATAGATTGACGCATGATCGAGAACATGAAAGACGTGCCGTGCGCCCGTCCGCACCAGCGAGTGGTAAAGGGTCGAGCAGAGATAAACAAGGACGAGCGTACCCGCAAAGATCGAGCAACTGAGCAGGATTCGCGCCGAGCCATGCGCGCTCTTCGCAATCAGATAAGCTGCACCGGCAGCAGCCAGCGCTGCTCCAACTCCGTGGGTAATCGAATTAGCGAGGATGTCGCCCAGTCGATGCGTGCTTTCCACACGGAGATCATACGCGGCGGGAATGCACGGCGTCAGTGCGGAGGCGCGACTTCAACTTAAACCGATTTCGTTGCCGGTGTGCCCGCCTTCACGGTCGTCTTCCAATCCACCGCGCGCGTCGCTTCACCGTCGCTGAACAGCAGCTTCTCAATGGCGAGTTCGCCTTCGATCATCTTCACCGTGACGTTGTGCCCATCGAGCATGATCGTTCCGTAACCTGAAGCCGTCGAAAACAAGCTCACGAACGGATGTACTTTGATCTTCGGTCCAAAATGCAAAGTCTTCTCAACAGCCGAATAGCGGAAACCCGAGAGCGCACCAACCAACGCGAAGCTCGACATCGCCCGCGCATACCAGTTGCCGCACTCATACTCGTTCCACGGATTGCGGGTTCGCCCGTCGTACCGGCTCCGCGCTGCCCTCACAATCGTTAGGCCCTCTTCGACAAATCCCTCGTGAATCAGGTGCGATGCCACCTGGTATTCGATCCCGGTCCAAACCTCGTCGGAGTAGACAAATGGCAATGTCGGTTTGCCACCCTTTGGCCAGCTGCACAGCAACAATCCCGGCTCGTGCCCCATGGCGTACCCGGGTCGCTGAGCATTGGCGTGCTGGCTCAGATCAGTTTTGAAATTGTTCCGAAAGATTGCCTGAAGTGTCGAGCGAAGATTCTTCTGCAGCAGTTGTGTCTCGATGCCGTAAATCGCCGCCATCCAGGCGCCGATCACGCCATCCGACAAGCAGCCTGATCCGTACTGATACTTCGGTCCTTCGCGCTTGAGCAACTGTTGCATTTCGCTGCTCTTCTCATCCACGTGAGCAATGGATTGTGCGAACGACTGGTCGCGAAGATTCTGGAACTCGACCTTCTGCTGGTAGTAGTCGCCGTTAAACAGGGTCTGATCCATGAAGCTCGCCGACCGTTGCGCAAGATCCGCGTAGAGCTTCGTATCATCCGCCTCACCCGCAGCCGTTGCCATCTGCGCCATTGCACTCAGCGCACCCAGGTAGATGCTCGAGCACATCCCATCAGGACCCCAGAACTCGATGTCGTAGGTATTGTGATGCGGCTCAAACAGTGAACCACGATGATCCGGATCCCAGGTCGCGATGCAGTAGTCGATGGACTTCTTGGCCAGTGGATACATCTTCTTCAGCCACGCCGCATCGCCCGAGATATGCCAGTCGCGGTAGACCTTCATGATGCCGCCAAGTTGGCCATCGGCCGCGGCGTGAAACGAGTGATCGACCGGACCGTCCGGAATCGCCCCGCGAAAGTTCACATGTCCGCGATCGTCCATCGACCGCGCCAGCTCGAGATCGCGCAAGGTCCGCTCAAGTTGCGGATAAAGATGCGACAGTGCCTGAGCGTAGTTCCACACATGCGTACACGATCCATGGCAGCAGCCCGCATCCGGGGAACAGCCCTCCCAACCCCACAGGTTGCCGTTCGCCTCACGAAGCACCGTCGGCGCTTTCACGATTGCCAGGTTTGCCGAGACCGCATCGAGCACATATGGCGGGAACGTTGAGCTGAACAGCGCATCTTTGAACTGCACGGTACGTGCTCGCAATGTCGGATAGTTCTGCTCTGCGTAAGCGGCCACCTCGCGCGCATCTTTCCATTGCGTGGAGTAATACGGATGCCATGGCGGTGGCGCGTCAGCCGGCACTGTCCTGCAGCCCGGCTGTCCTTCGATTACGCTTGCATTCGGGCCCGCCGCCACCCCGCCTTCTCGCAGATAGCAGTTCGGGAAATGCCACGTAATCAGGATGGGATAGGTCCGCGATTCCCCTGGTGCCAGATGCCCGTCAAGCAAGATGGACGCACCATTGCGTCCTGCATTGTCGACAGTGTTTGATCCCTCGTTCGCCGTGAAGGTTCCGGTCGAGACCTCGCGCCACAAAGCCGAAAGGGAATCGAACTCCCACCCGGGGCTTCGCAGCCACATTGCCTTGATCTTCGGCCTGGCACCGATTGCCGTAAGGGTGGCGCTGCCGAACCCTTCCGCGTTGGGTGCTTCGCGATTGAAGAGGAATGCGCCTTTACCGGCAATCGCGGCGTTCGCACTGGCAGCCTGATCCGGACGGCAGCCGGGTGCCAGGTGCGACAGATGATACGAGAACTCGTAATCCACTGCGCGCGAAGAGGGGTTGTGCAGCGTGTACTCGAGAATCGCGCATGGAATCCCGGAGTTCTTGTCGTCCAGGGGAATGAATGGATTCCAAGCAATTAGCGAAACGTCCAGCGGAATCGCCGAGTCGGCAAATCGGATCTCTGCGAATGGAAACTCGCCGCGGAAGTTGCACTTCTCAAACCGTGGAAACCCTTCCGATCCGGCGCGGCGCAGGCCTTGGCCCTGTAGTCCCTGATCAAAAATCTTGAACGGCGGAAATGGCCCTTCGATCACCTTGGCAACGGCGGGGTTGCCTTTGATGTAGAGGACACCAAACGCGGCCTCCGGCGAATTGGAAGTGAATCCCGCTGGAAGCGCTGTCGTTTCCGGCCGCGTGCGTATGGAGAAGTCTTGCAAGCCGCCTTGCCCGTTGATACAGATGCATCCCGCTCCCAGGCCGCCGATCGGCATGGACACCTGCGTAGCCCTGTCTCCACTGAAGGTGCGTTGCTGGCCGGCCTGGAGCAACTCCGCCTGGCTGTAAGGTAGAGATTCACGATCCACCGCGTCCGCCCCGGGAGCGGCCTTTGCCTCCAAACTCGCATCCGAAGCTGTAGCAGGAACGGCGGCCGCCAGTGCAGCTGTCGAGCCAGCAACAAGAAATTGGCGCCGAGTTGGCTTTTTCAATGACATACAGTCTGCGGAGTAACTGTGGAAAGGTTAACACCGCGGGGTCGGGGCCGCGGTCAACCATCATTCCCCTAGATTCCGGAGATCTTTCGCTGACAATCCTGGATTCGATTTGCGCTAGAATCGGGGCCACGCTCAGCTAAGCGGAGAGGTCATCTTCCCCATGCGATCGCTGGTACTCATCGGAGTTTTGGCGGCGCTCGTTCTACCCGGCAATGCCGCGGATAAGACGACCATTGCCCAGCTAGAACAGATGATTGCGCAGCATTCAGTGCGGCCACGCGAGACTCCCGGAAAGCAGAGTTCTCTCGCCCCTGATGAAATTCATCTGGACCTGGACGATAGCGATCTCCTCCATCAGCTGGAAAAGGATGACGATCTGATCCCAAAGATCGAAAGCATTGAACTCACCGAACGAATGAGTACGCTGACTTTGTACAGGCTGGTCGGAAAATACAACCTCGGGCCGCATCTCCAACAGGTCTTGGAGCAGTTGGCCGATCGCTCGGCGTTGTTGAAGTTGCCACCCGCCGAACAACTCCCTCAGCCAGCGCCCGATGCCGCCGCGCAGGTGAAAACACTGGCCGAAGCGCGCAGCTATGTGATCAAGGAACTCGCGCATCTTCCGAACTTCATGGCCACCGAGACTACAACAAGGTTCGATACCGTGCCAGTTGCGTTGCGGTACTTCCAATCCGAAACTGACAGTGCCGGATTCCATCGCGTGGGAGCCGATAAGCACCAGATCACGTTCAGAGACGGAAAGGAAGTGGTCGACGAGTCTCACGCGCCGTCCGATCCGAGACAACCTGATCCCAAACAGAAAGATAACGGCCTTCAGAGCAGGGGCGAATTTGGCGCCGAAGCAGCCGTTGTCCTCATGGATTTGGAAAAAGGATCTGCCACTTTCGATCACTGGGAACAAACTATGGGGGGCCCCGCGGTCGTATATCGCTACTCGGTGCCGCGCGAGGCATCTCACTACGAGGTGACCGACGAGTGCCAGGAACATGTCTCGTTCCATGACACGCCGGCATACCAGGGAGAGCTTGCGGTAGACCCCAAATCCGGAGCGATTCTGCGAATGACGCTCGAAACCGAGTCCAATCCCGGGGATCCTGTTTCCCATATTGCCAGTGTGGTTGAATACGGACCTGTGGTTCTCGGCAACCGGCGCTCCATCTGTCCATTGAGAAGCCTCACGTTCATGGTTCAGGAGACTAATGGATGTACCCACGGGAAGCAGAAGCTGGAGAAACCGGTCGCAATGATCAATCAGACGATCTTTTCCAACTACCACCGCTTTGGATCGAGTGTCACGATGATCGTGAACGAGGCTGAAAACGGACACACTCCGCCACAAGGCGCAGCCAATAAGGTGCAGCCCGGCGGCGGTAAGGGATCACCGATTGGTCCGGCGGTCACTGGGCAGAGCCGGCGACCGTGACTGCCCGATTTCTTGGAGACGGCAATATTCGGGAAGTGCTAGTCTTGCCGTGCGTGGGAGGCCCTCGAATGAGGCAATTGAATATAGGACTCGCTGTTCTTGCGGCAATGTTTGCAACCACATTGATGGCGCAAGGAAACGACGCACCAGCCAATTCTTCTGAGACCACGTTGAAAGTGAACAGCCGGGCGGTCCTGGTCGATGTTATTGTGACAGACCACAACGGCAACCCGGTCAGAGGTCTGAAGCAGGAAGACTTCCGCGTGCTTGAGCAGGGCAAACACCAGGCAATCGCCTACTTTGAAGAGCACTCCGCCCCCTCATTTGCCCAACACGAGCAGAAGTTGGAGCTTCCGACTCTCCCGGCCAATGTTTTCACTAATTTCTCGCCGATTCCGACTCCGCCGGTCGTCAATGTTTTGCTCCTCGATTCCCTCAACACGCCGATTGACGATCAGATCTACCTGAAGAAGGCTGCGCAACATTACCTTAAGACGCTGAAACCGGGCACCCGGCTCGGTATCTTCACCATGGAAATGAGGTTGAGTTTCATCCAGGGTTTCTCCGATGACCCCGCGGTGCTGGCTACGGCAATGGGCTACCGTAAGAACAACAAGTCCGAACCCGCGGTGCTGCTTCAGTCGCAGGCAGAGTCAGACGCACAACAATCAGTTGTAGCTCTGATGCAAGAGCAGGAGGCCGCTGGTCCCAATGCGACCGCCACCGCGGTACCCCCCCAGGCAATTGAAGCCTTTCAGCAGTTCCTGCAGGAAACCCGGTACGCCCAGGACAGCGACCGGGAATACAGGACCCTGCAGAACCTGAACGAACTAGCCGCATTTCTCGGATCGTTTCCCGGCCGTAAGAATGTGATCTGGATGTCCGGAGCATTTCCGCTGGAACTGTTCGGGCAAACTTCGATGCGTTTTGAAGGTGAACGAGAGAAAACGATCAATCTGTTAGCCGCAGCGCGAGTTGCCGTCTATCCGGTCGACGTGCGGGGTGCCACTGTGTCTCGGTTCGACACCGCAGAGAACAATATCACTCCGACGGTTCAGACCGTTCCTCAGTTGATAGGTCCGCCACCTGGCATAACAGATGGTGCTCCCAACGCAGGCCAGGGAGGATTTTCGGGCGGACTGGTGAGCGAGAGGCAGGCGAAGAACTCAAGTGATTCCACCATGGATATGCTCGCCGAGCAAACCGGTGGCAAAGCCTTCTATAACCAGAATGATCTTTCGCGGATTATTAACAACGTCACGAGCCACAGCCTGGACTTCTACACATTGTCGTATTCGCCTAGCGATACAAAAATGGACGGCACTTTCCGCAAAATCGAGGTGAAGGTCGGCGACAACGAGCACTACACGCTCAACTATCGGCGCGGTTACATAGCGCGTGATCAAGATTTGCCCGGCTCCGCTCAGGCCCGCCAGGACGAAGCTGCACAGCATGCTTCACAGAACCCAACGAGGATCGATCCCCTCGAACCGTTTATGGTCTTCGGCATGCCGCAATCTGAACAGATTCTCTACAAAACCCTCATTCAGCACATGTCTCCGAAGCCCGATGCAGCGGACGCAAAACCATTGGTGAAGGGACCGACCGATCGCTATTCCGTCGATTTCGCCCTCGACGTGAGCGACTTGGGGCTGAAGCTCGATTCCGACGGCCTTCACAACGGAACATTGAATTTGTCCATCATTGTCTATGACAAGTACGGCCAGCTCTCCAGCCGGGAAGACCATCTCGTGAAGCTGAGCATTAAGCCCGACGTCTGGGCCGTCTACCAGAAGACCGGCCTCCAGCTCCATGGCCAGGTCCAGGTGCCAAAAGGCCAATATTGGCTCCGTACCGGAATCTACGACGAAGGTACGCGCAAGGTCGGAACGCTGGAGGTTCCCCTCAGTTCGGTGCACGACAGCGTAGCCAGCAAATAGCTGACAGTGTCTGGCTGGTCGCCTTAGCCCGTTCTTTCGGGCCGATTTGGCGCGACCGAATGCGAGTTGGTATACTACCCAAGTCGTTGCAACGCAACGTTCGTGGATCCCACCTTACTCCGGCAAAAGCCGGATTCCGCGAAGGAAATGTAACTTATCTGCACTGAGGCCAGGTAGCTCAGTGGTAGAGCGCGGCCCTGAAAAGGCCGGCGTCGGCGGTTCAATCCCGTCCCTGGCCACCACATTTTAAACGACTTCGTGGTTGCCCTAATCCCTCAAATTAGGTCGCGGACACAATACGGACACATCCTGGACTGGAAATGTGTCCGTCATTCGTTTCCTGAACCTCCTCCCCTGCTTCCTTCACTGGCTCGAGCTTGCTCCAGATTTCACGCGACACGTTTCCGGTCTTCATGATGTGCTTGTGGGCGAGCTTGGCATAGCGCTCAGTCATCTTGATATTGGAATGCCCGAGCAGTTTGGAAAGCTCATAGAGATCTCCGCCGCACATCATGTACCAGGACGCGAAGGTGTGCCGTAGATCGTGAAAACGAAAATTCCGAATCTTGGCCCGCTTGAGCAGGTTGGCGAAACTCTTATCCGCACGTTGGCGCCCGCTTGTTGCTCCAGCTTCGGGTGGCAGGATCCGATCCTCACCGAGGATGGCCGGATAGCGCCGGATTTCCTCTGCGAGTTCTGGGGTCATGGGTACGTAACGCTGATGTCCCTTCTTCAGTTTGGCGTTGACTGCGATCAATCCTTCGCTGTAGCGGATGTCGCTCCATTGAAGTCGGAAAATCTCCCCGCGTCTCATCCCGGTTCCAACCGCAATCAAAACCAGCAACCGGAGGCGAAGATTTGTTTTGTTGATTGTCTTCGTGCCCTTCTGGTACATCCTCTCGTCAAGAGCGACCTTCAATCTGAGAAGCTCTTCCTCCGATAGGTAGCGCTCTCGCGAATCATCAACCTGCTCGACTTCCACCTGATCAGCGGGATTGCGGTCGAGGCCTGTGAGCTTCGACCAAATGGTAGATGCCTTCTCCATTATGTGGTGCATGACGTGGAAATGACGTACAGCTGTATTCGGAGCGAGTCCGCGAACATCGGTCAAATTGTCGTACCAGCTCTGGACAGCCATTCCATCCACCTCTCGCACGAACAGTCGCCCCAATTCGGAGCGAATGCCCTCTACGATGCTCTTCTCTCGATCCGCCGACTTCTTCTTTGCCCCGCAGTGCTTCCAGTAATGGTCGATCAGATCGTTCATCCGGTAGTTGATTTCCTTTTTCACATCGAGATGCCGGTTCTCATCTCGAAGTGAAAGCTTCTTGCGTTCAATTTGTTTTGCAAGTTCAGCCGAGCCGCGAACACGTTTGCTCCTGCCCCGGCCTCCCTCTCTCCAACGGACTCTGAACAGCCCCTTGTCCAGCTTTTCGATTGACATGTGACGTCTCCTTTAGTCAATGGTTCCGATTGTGTGTTCGTCGATATAGCGGTTGAGAGCCGCCAGATCGAACCGCAACGCACGACCGGCCTTGACGTGAGGAATCGCCCGCAACTGGACCCACTTGTGGAGGGTATCCACGCTTAGGCCCAGGTATTGGGCGGCCTCCTCAACGTTCAGGAGCCGCCTTCCAATAGTTCCATTTGACACTAATGCGCCAGACTTTTCAGGTCCTTCCTTTGCTCGCTTTTCCACCACGGGCATGGCGTTTTCCCTCCATCGCAGATGCGGTTGGGTTTGCCAAGGCGAGATCCCTTTGTCTTTGGATCCGTTCGCCGATCTGGCCAAAACAGCGAACCGCGTCCAACACGGGACATATCCATCACCCTGGGTACGTCAACATCGGTCGTGCGTGGATATAAGTAGCGTGGGATCAAATCTCGGTCAAATTCTCGGGGAATTCATGCAAATTGACGCGTTTCAAACTGCTCTTTACCTTCAAGTTGTTGCCAGGTTGAATTGGGATGCGGCGACCGGATATACGGTGTTTGCGGTATGCGATAGGCCGTGAGCAAGAAAAACCCCGGAGTTCCACAATTTGCTATTCAGAGGACGGTGTTACAAAGAGATCAGCCAGTATGCTGCGGGGCTACGGTGATGAACAACGAGTTCGACATGGAATCCGATTGGATCACCGAGCTGGGAAAGGCGCGCAGCGACGAATATACGCAGAAAATTCTTGCCTTTGTTCAGGAGCTCGAGAAATCGGCGGCTGAACCCTTTCTTCCTCTTTTGACGGATCTTGCCTTGGCTCGCACCCTGATCGTGCACCTGGTCATCCGCTACGGACCGGAACGAGGGATGGCCGAGGCGCGGGACGCATTCGAAAGCACGCTGGAACAGATGAAACCGATGCTCGAAAGGATGAAATCTCGCAAAGGACCTCCCCCGCAATGAAGAGACTGATTCCCTCACTTTTCCTGCTCGCAGCATTCAGCTTTGCAGTTGGAGAGTTTACCGGCTGCAAAGGAACGCCTCCGCCACCGACTGAACGAGATGCGACTACAGTCTGGAAGAATATCAATAGATCGCCGCACTACGAAGACCTCTTGAGTCTGAAGGAAACCAACGGTCAGATGGAAAAGGTGAATGGGGTTCAGGTTTACACCCTCTTCTATCAAGCAAGAATCCGGAGCGCCATGAAGCTCGGGAATCGCCCCGCTGGAACGGAAGAGACAATCAGCAGCAACTACCCATTTAGGTGGACTGAAAAAGGTTGGCTGGGGCCGGACAGCCAAGTCTATCCGGCTCATTGACAGCCGTTCACTTTGTTGACGCTCGTTTGACCGAATTCAGAATGCGTCCTACGCTCTCCCCACGTTAGAGCCGTTGGGGAGTGCAAAGCGGATGTTTGCGTCACCATCAGAGACCCTCGCCGGACTGGAGAGCGCGGGCTACTTTACAGATATCAAGACGGCGACGGCCGTTTACCTGGCGGGCCGGATCAATCGCCCGGTTCTGCTCGAGGGGCCGGCTGGCGCGGGTAAAACGGAACTCGCTCAATCTATCGCGCGCGCCTATGGCGTGCCCCTCCTCCGTCTGCAGTGCTATCAGGGCATTAACGAAGAAAAGGCCATCGGACAGTATGATCGGGTGCTCCAGGAACTCTACGTGCTGCTCATGAGCAGGAGCGGCCACGCGCCGGACTGGGCGCAGATCAAGCGCGAAATCACCGGCAGGTCGTTCTTCATGGCCGGTCCCCTGCTCGAAGCGATCGAGCAGGAGAAGCGCTGCGTTCTTCTTATCGACGAAATCGACAAAGTCGACTACGCCTTCGAAGCGATGCTGCTCGAACTGCTTTCTGTGTGGACGTTATCGATTCCGAAGCTGGGTACCGTGCGCGCCACATCCATACCGCATGTATTCCTCACTTCCAACCAGGAGCGCCGGCTGGGCGATCCCCTTCGCCGGCGCAGTTTCTACCTTGTGGTCGAGCACCCCAACGCCGAACGCGAGGCGGCGATTGTGGCAGAGCGCACCCCGAAGGCGAGCGTGGCGACGCACCGATTCATTGCGGGATTGGCCAAGAGCCTTCGCGCGTACACGCTGGAGAAACCGCCTTCGATTTCGGAAATGAATGACGTTGCAATGGCCATGGAGCTATTACGAATCGACCGGATACTTCCCGAGCACAAGCAAATCATCTTGCCGCTGATCGCAAAGACAGAAGGCGACCGCAAACGCCTTCTGATGAAAGAGGCGTTTGAGTCGATCGTCCGCATGGCCGGGAAGCACGCTGAACAGATCGCGAAGGAGGATGTCTGTGAATCTGAGGTGGTGGTTACCGGAAGGGAAATCCAAAAGTGAAGAAGCTCGTTCTGATGTTCGTGGCGTCCGCCATGTACGTGTTATCGGCGGAATGCCCTGGCGCACATGCGCAGGCCCCAGAGGCCGTCTATTACGCCGATGCCTACGCAGACCACTACGGCGTTCCCCGCGCACTAGTCCACGCGATCATTGCACAGGAATCGGCCTGGAATCCCCTGGCGATTTCAAAGAAGAATGCCGAGGGCCTCATGCAACTGATGCCGGCGACAGCGGCCATGTACGGCGTTGGGAACCGGTTCTCGGTAATCGAAAATCTCGGAGGAGGCATTCAGTATTTATCGGAACTGTTGACGGCATTTCACGGCGATATGCGGCTTGCCGTTGCGGCCTACTATTGCGGTCCGCATCACATTCTCCAAAAGGGTCTGGCCTACCGCAACGCCGATGTCCTGGCCTATGTGAAAGCAGTCCGCGCGCGCTACCGCCGCGAAGTATCCGAGGAATCTGGCCGCGAAAGCGCTTCGGCGGCGAGAGGAAACTGACATGAACCACTGTCGACGGATCGCTGCGATCCTTGTTGCCATCGTACTGGGAGCAGGCGACGTCTTCGCCCAGCAAACGAACATCCACAACGTCCCCAGTCAGCAAGTGGACCCAACAGTTCTTGATCTTCCAATCACTGGTAGCACAGTGAGCGACATTCACCTCCGACCTCTGTTTACCACGACGATTCGACTTCCTGAGCCCGTGACGTCGGTTGCGGTGGGAGCGCCGACCTTGTTCAAGGTGGAACACTCCACCGACGATCCACGGCTGGTGTTCATCAAGCCCACTTCGGCAGATGCCGCCGTCAGCAATCTGATCATTGCTCTCAAATCGGGTCAGGAAATCAGCATCCGATTGCTGTCCAACGGCCAGGCTTCCACGGCTCCGGTGGATTTCGTGGTGAACTACGAACCGAGGCAAAGCTTTTTAATCGGCTCAACCGATGCGCTCGCTGGGAATACGGCCGCACCCTCGGATCCACCCAAGCAAGCGAAGCCCATCGACGTGGCATTGCGGGAAGAGGAAGACCTTGCGAGTCCGCAGTGGGTAAATGGGAAGGAGAAGCAACCCAGAAATGGTGGCGGCGCAGCATCGACCGAGCCGATTCTGGTCGCTCTGGGCACTGTGCAGGACCACGGAGAAAGAATGCTCGTGGCGTACTCCGTCCTAAACACGAGCGGTCACTGGATAGAAGTGCTGCCTCCGCAGGTGGAGTTGCGCAGCCCCGATCACCATGCGGGCAAGAAGAAAAAGCAGAAGCAGACCCTGGCCGACCAGGTGCCTGTTGCAGAGTTCCGGCTGAGTGCGCGACGGCTAGCTCCGGGGCAGCGGGCCGATGGCGCAGTCGAATTCTCCCGTCCGGGCTTCAAGCAAAGTGTCGACCGGCTCGTATTGGAGATCGCAACAGCAAGTGCAGTGGATCATCCGCTGTTACGGCAATTGCCGTTCGTCGCGCCTGGAGAGTGAGATCACGAGGACTTCAACAAGGGTGAGGTGAAGTATGGCTTCAACAGAAGCAGTCCAGAATACAGATCAGCCGGAGAAGATCGGGGCTATCGACGCTGCCGCAGAAGGGACTGAAGGAATCTCGCCGGAGCGCATCTCAAGACGCCCTTTCGTGCTCAGAAAGAGGCCCGGTCCAAGCGGCGGGCATTTGGCGATGATGCTGATTGTCGTCGGGACACTGGCGGTGCTCGCGATCGCAATGGTTGCGTTGCTCTCAACCACGGGCAAAAACCGAAAGAGAACAATGGAAGAGGCTGGGAAGCCGAATCTCGGCCAGGCGCATACAGGAACATCTGCCGGAGACCTTGTTCCGAGCAACAAAGTGAAACCCACGCCCAACGACTCATCTGAATCCGGCGCTGTGAATGCGTCCGATATTGAACGGACGAAATCGCCGCAGCTCGCACAATCCCAATCTTCGGGAAGATCGGCGCAGTCGCCGAAGAGCCTCGGCCAGATTGGCAAGTTTGAGGAACCCGACACCAGTCCGAATGCTCAGGGAAAGTGGACGCCTCCGCCTTACGGAAGTGAAAGCGCACAGAATCAGCAGGCGGAGAAAAAGGCTGAGGACGCGCTGAGTCTGCCTTCCCTTGTCTTCACTGCGCATGAGCAAACAGTTCCTCATTCCGGATCGGAAAGCCAAACAGCAGGGCCAGACAATCTCGGTCTTGCGCCTGGCTACCGCGTGGCGGCGCGACTCGAATCGATGGCCTCGACCGCGGTGCACGCTCCTGTAGTCGCGGTCGTCGAATACAACTATGAGCGTGACGGCGAAGTGATTATTCCTGCTGGAGCGCGCGTAGTCGGAAAGATCACTCAGGCCGACCCCTCAGGTATTGTGAACATCGCCTTTTCCTCCATCGAGTTCTCGTATGCGTCTAGCGTTCCCATTGATGCTGTCGGTGCCAACATGAATCTCCAGGCGATTAAGGGACAGGTCACCGGAAGGCAGAGGGGCAAAAACATGCTCGTCAGGTCGCTCTCTGGAATCGGCGAGACGGCGGCGATGATGGTCGGGGCACCGAACGCCAACAGCGCCTTCAGCGAAGACGATCTGTTGAGAATGCAGGTTGCGAACAACATCGGAAACGCCGGCGACGAACAGATCATGCAGATGCTGACCATGGAGCATATTGTCGTCAGCGTTTCTGCCGGAACGGAAATCTACGTCGTGTTTGAGAAGTCTGCGGCAGCGACCTCCGAGGGCTCGGACAAGACGATTCAAATTCCACACGCGGGTATTGGGCTCAGCCAGTCTGCGAATGCAGAGCAACCATGACGGTGTGATAGAGCCAACGACGCCGATGGTGACGTCTCTCGAAAGAAGAAAAGCTGCATACTTGGCTTTTGTTGAAAGACAGGCAGGGCGGCTTGAGAGATGACCGGGGCGATGGTGATGTTTCTCGAAAGAAGAAAAGCTGCGTACTAGGCTTTTGTCGAAAAACAGGCGGGGCCGCTTGAGAGGCTCCCGGGCCGATGATGAGGTCTTTCGAAAGAAGAAAAGCTGCATACCTGGCTTTTGTTGAAAAACAAGCGGGCTGGCTAAGGTTGAAACCCATACCACTGGATACGGGCATCGTGTCTAGGTAGGTGTAAAGCACCAGCTAAGGTGATTTAATTTCTCGTAGGGTAACGACAGCCGCCTACACTCCCGGAACCCGCCAATGAGTGAGACTATCCACCAGCAACCCACATTCTGATAGCCTCGATGGAAGGCAAGGGAAGCTCCCATGGTCGGAGGCTTTGCATGTCCATCTTCTTTCAGGATCTTCGCTACACTCTCCGCCAGCTCGCCAAGTCCCCCGGCTTCGCCCTTACCGCCGTCCTCACCCTCGCCCTCGGCATAGGCGCCAACACCGCTGTCTTCAGCGCCCTGAATGCATTGGTCCTCAAGATGCTCCCCGTCAGTGACGCCCAGCAGCTCTACACGGTGCGGCTCCTCCACGGCGGTACGCAGCCGCCAAACACCTCCGGAACAGGCAATGGGCCCACGTCTTTCTCGCTTCCGGTGTTTCAGGCCCTGCGGGGCCAGTCGCGCGTCTTTTCCGATCTCATCGCCCACATTCCGCTAGCCTTGGGCCAGGTCCCCGTCCGCTACGGCAACACGCCCACCACTGCGCCAGGCGAAGAGGTCAGCGGCAATTTCTTCACCGGCCTAGGCGTTCCAATAGCCGCCGGAGTTGGCCTCACCTCCGCCGACGAGCAGGACCACACTGCCAAGGCCGTCATCAGCTACGGATTCTGGACCACCGCGTTCTCCCGCGATCCCTCCGCCGTGGGGCAGACGCTCTACATCAGCGGCGTCCCTTTCACCATCGTCGGCATCACCGCGCCTGGCTTTTTTGGCGTCGATCCTGGCGCCCCCGACGACTTTTGGGTTCCCCTCCAGACGCGCCCCGACCTCAATGCCTGGGGATTTCCTGGCGACCACGGCGCGCTTTACACCTCACCCAAATGGTGGGCCGTCCCCATGGTCGCCCGCCTCCCGCCCGGTGTTTCGCCGGAGCAGGCATCGAGCGCCGTGCAGGGCATATTCTGGCAAGCCGCGACCGCGCCTCAGGGCAAGCTCGAGTTCAAGCAGTGGCCCGCCTCTCTCGGTTTCACGCCCATCCGCGGCATCGCCGATTACGCAAAATCCTACCGCGAGCCGGTTGAGCTCATGATGGCGCTGGTCGGCCTCGTACTCCTCATCGCCTGCACCAACGTCGCCCTCCTCATCCTCGCCCGTTCCGCAGCGCGTCAGCGCGAATTCGCCATCCGCATCGCCACGGGCGCCAGTTCGATCCGCATCCTGCGGCAGCTCGTCCTAGACAGCATCGCCATCGTCCTCGCCGGCGCCGGCCTGGGCTGGCTCCTCGCCATCGTGGCCACGCGCATACTGGCTCATTGGGCACGCATCGACGCCGGCTTGGCTCCGGACCGCCACGTCCTCTGGTTCACCTTCGCCGTTGCATCCCTCGTAGCCGTAGCATTTTCACTCACCCCGTTTTCGCAGACCCTCCACATCAGCCCGGACCAAGCCCTCCGGAGCACCAGCCAGATGGCAAGCTCCAGCCGCAGCCACGTGCGCGCGGGCAATCTCGTCATCGCCCTTCAGATCGCGATGTGCTTTACCCTTCTCGTCGCCGCCGGGCTCACGGTCAGAACGCTCTTGAACTACGAGCACCTCGACCTCGGCATGCAGGCCGACCAACTCCTGATCTTCGACGTTAACCCGCAGGGCCTCGCCCGTGGCGCGCAAAGCTTCTCTTACTACAACCGCATTATCGATCGTCTGCGCGCCATCCCGGGCGTTGAATCCGTCTCTGTCGCGCAGTGGCGTCCCGGCTCTGGATGGCTGCGCAGCGGCTCGATTCACCTGGACGGCACGCTACTTGTCGGCAATTCCCGCGGACACGCGGACATCTCTGAGAATGCCGTGGGTGCCGACTTCTTTCACACCCTCGGTGTGTCCGTCATCCAGGGCCGCGAATTCAACGCAACCGATACGCCGACGAGCAAGCCGGTCGCGATCGTCAATCAGACATTTGCCGAGCATTATCTGAGAAACGGAGCGCTCGGCCATATCGAGGAGGGCGCCGAAATCGTCGGCGTAGTGCGCGACAGCAAATACAAGTTCGCCGCCGAGAGTGCACGAAATACAAGTTCGCCGCCGAGAGTGCACGGCCAACCGTCTATGACTCGCTTGCGCAAATGGGCATGGCCGGCCAAATTACGTTCGAGGTCCACTCCGTCCTACCCCCGCTCTCACTCTTGCACGATGTTCGCAGCGCGATCCACGAGATCGATCCCAACCTCGCCCTGCAAAGGCCCATGACGCAGGCCGCGCAATTCGAGCAGTCCTACGCCACCCCCATGCTTTTCGCACGTCTCGCCATGGCTTTCGGCGTGCTCGCCATCGTGCTCGTCGCTACCGGCCTCTACGGCACGCTCACTTATCGGCTCCAGCGCCGGCGGAACGAGATTGGGGTACGCATGGCTTTGGGGGCGATGCGGCAGGACGTGCTTCAAATGATCTTCGGAGAGAGCATGCGGATTGCAGTTATCGGTTTCGGGCTCGGCCTGCCGCTTTCGTTGGTAGTTGCGCACCTGTTGCGATCACAGCTCTACCAACTGAATGCATTCGACGCCATGAGTTTCACAGCCTCATTGGTAATCACTCTTCTTCTTTCCATCGGGTCGGCACTTTTGCCTGCCTACCGCGCAGCTCAAATCAACCCGATGGACACGATTCGAAACGAGTAGCGAGGTTCGAATTCGAAATCCCAGAATTCGATCCGCCGACTCTCTCGTTAGTTCCAGCAGCTCTAGCGCAAGTGGGGTGGAGATAACTGACCAACGCTCTTGTTGACAAGATCGCGCCTGGCTTGTCCGCAAGTGTCACCCAATATGAGCTGCTCACTCCACCCATCGCGATATCCAAAGTGTCGAGCGTCTGCGCAAGAGTCGGCTAAAAGCTTTATTAATTAAGCAAAGCTCGGCCGGCCTGAGAGGCTCCCGGGCCGATGATGAGGTCTTTCGAAAGAAGAAAAGCTGCATACCAGGCTTTTGTTGAAAGACTCAGGTGATTACGCTTCTCCGTGCTCGATGCGCTGCTCATCATCCTTATACGAAGCGAAATGAGATCACCTTTATAGGAGGAAGCAGGTCCATGTCCTCCATTAGCGCATCGTGACGTCGGAACATACGATATTCGGCATCCTGTAGGTGCTCGTTTGCACGAATCGACAAACCGTGTGATTTTCTTCGGCGACGGATTCCCGTCAAGGAGGCAAGTTCATGGTTCAGTCCTTCGTGCGAACAGTGCGCGCCTGGCAAAAGCACGTGCAGGCGTTCCTGCTCGCTTCCACAATTGGAGCAGCCGTGCTGGTGCCCTGCGCCAGCTTGGCTCAAAACCTCGGCAACACGCCGGCAACCGGTCAGGCCGTTCAGGGGCAGACCGCGTCGCAACCAGAAGGCGCATTCTTGAATGCCGTCAACTGGCTCTGTAACGTGATCTGTCCTGTGGGCGCCGGTATAGCCGTCGTCGCAACCATCCTGCAGTGGAGAAGCGGACGCAGCTGGCTCCCTTCGGCAATGACCGCCGGAGGTCTCATTTGCGTATCCGGCATTCTTCGGCTTATCGAGTACTTCATCGCGCAAGGTCAGGCAGTGGGGTAGATGGTTATGCAGGCGCCACTGGTCTTCAGAGCCATTCTCGGCCTTCTCATGGATCTCGCTATCCCGGCTTCGCTGGGAGCGTTCGTGATGGCGGGCATGAGACTGCGGTCGGAAGGGGGAATGAACTTTGAGGCCAGTGGCGGCTTTTTGAAGTGGTTGCTCTGGGGCTGTTTCCTGCTGAGCCTGCCGGGAATGAGCCAATGGCTTGTTCAGGAATCTGTGCCCGGAGCGCAGCAACTCTCTATTGCGGGAGCTAACGGAGCGCAATACACGGCCGGCATCGAGCGCGTGACCAATGACTTTGTCAGCAATTTTCTCGTAGGGCATGTAGTGCCCGTAGTCGCAGCGTCGCTTGTGTTCAAGGCAGTTCTCGATATGAGTCAGGGATATAGCCCGCTGGCTTCGATCATCGCGGCACTATTCCTTCTTGGCGTTCAGGGGTTTTACAACCTCGCGACCGGAAGCTGGATGCAAAGCGGCGACGCCTACGGGGTAACCGACATGCTGATGAGCATGTTTGGCTACGCCGCCAACCGGATAAGTCCGATCGTTGGGGGACTCGCACTCTCCGCCGCCATCCTCAATCACGTGCGGAATCGGCCGTGGGGCACGCTCGCGGCGAGCGGCCTCGGTTTCTTAAGTGTTTCGGGATTGTGGGCACTGATCACGCATTTTGCGGGGGTGAGTTTGTGAAGCGACACATCGTTGAATTCGGTGGCGCGATCGTGCTGAGTCTGGCCGTGTACCTCAGCTACTCCATCGCTTCGTCGTCGCCAGTTGTGTCTCTGGCTGAACCGGGCTCAGGCACGGATGCGACCTTCAGCGATCTCACGCCCGACTGGATCACCTTTCCCGTATGGCGGCTGAAGTGGCCGAAGCTGCGCACCTTTTGCGCAGGACTTTGCACAGATGAGGAGTTAATGCGATGACCTTCCGCCTCCTTGCCCAATCTCTCGTCTTCGTCACTGCGGCGTTCATCTTAACTGCCGTCCTCGGCATGGCGCTCCGCTTCGAGATTGCGCGGCTGCTTTTCGCGATCGGAGTAGCTGGAATTTGGTTGATCGCAGAGATCTATGTGGCAATTAAGGTCGCACTGGGGCTGTGGGAGTGGAGCGGCGGACTCGCCGGGACGATAATGCGTCAGATTGCCGCAAGACACGACCGGAAAATGGCGGTGAGCGCAAATCGAGGTGAAGCATGAACGGCGGCTCATTCGATGGCGGACTGCTAGCGTTGACCAACTGGGTCGGCAACGCCGTGATGCCGATTCTGGCTGTGCTCATCCTTGCGCTTGGCGTCTTCAAATACTCGCGCGGCTACCACATCGAGCCCTATATCGCCGGGACCATGAGCGCGCTTTCGGTTTCCGGTCTTCTGAGGCTGGCCGAAGTCTTCGCGAGCCAGGGATCGGGCGCAACGCAATACTGGGCAGCCCTCCTCTGTCTCGCCAATTGGGTAGGCAACGTGATTCTGCCGGTGTACGGGGGCGTCGAGATTGCACGCGCCGTACTTGGCGTGGGGGGCTTCTTCGAACGGCTCTACATCGGCGATGACTGGATTCGCCACTTTGTGGCCGGCGGCTCCTGCCTCTGCGGATCGGGCCTGATGCGCCTGATGGAGCATTTCGTGTCGGCGGGAACGGGAGGAGTGGCGTAGTGGCACTGAGAATGAGTCCGGTTTCTCGCAACCTGCACGCGAAGGTCACCCTGCTTGGCCTAGAGATCGAGGACATGCTTTTTCTGGCGATGGCATGCGCGGTCGCCATGTTGACGGGACAATTCCTGTTCCCCAATCGCTACATGTTCTTTTTACCCATGAACTGGTTCCTGATGCTCGCGGTGCTGGTTCTCGGAGTGCCGGGTTTGGTGGTGTTCAAGTACGGCAAGCCACGCGGCTACTTGCTGGACCTCGCGAAGTACTATGCCCTGCCGCGAAGCTATTGCGCGTGCGCCCATGACCGAAAGCTACAAAACGAGTTCCTCGTCGATGCCGACGAGATGGAGATTGGCTAATGCCCCTGACCAGAGCGCAGCACGACAAGTCTCTCGAAGATCCGGCGGTATGCGAACTGCTGAAGATCCGGGATTTTCTCGACAACGTGATGGTGCGTACCGATGGATGCTATGTTGCCGGTTTTCGTGTCGCGGGGACCATGACGTATTTCTCCGATGACGCTGAGCGGAACGAAGCGAAAAGCGTACTCGAATCGCTTCTGCGGGCAATCCCCGAGCAGAGCATGCGGCTGCAATTCCGGTATGAGGTGGTTGAGAGCCTGAATGGGCTGCTCGAACTCTATCGAAATGAGATGCGTTCGGAAACTGCAGAGGTTCGTGTACTCGATGAGCAGCGGGTGGCCACCTGGCAAGAGAAGGAGCGGCAGGGCGTTTTCCTGACGCGGATTGCGGCTGTCTACCTGATCTGGGATCCGGTCAGGCACAAGCGGGTGACGCTTGCCGGTGGTACGCCGATGAGCAAGGAAGACCGGCGGTTGGCGCATAGCGGGTTCACGTTATCGGTCAATAAATCAATCCAGAAATCAAGAAAAGAACACGAGGACACGCTCGCCGAATTCGAGTCGATTGTCACCGGCATCGAGTCGGCGATGAAGGCCGGCGGGCTTGGTCCAGAGCGGATGACGGAGGAGGAGCTATTCCTCGAAGTCAAGCGGGCGATGCGCCCGACAGAGCCGGACCGCAAACTGTTCCGGGCGCACACCACAGAAGCGCGCTACATTTCCGCACGCGAGCGAGCCACAACCGTCAGCATTCTGGGGCAGACCGAGACCTACCTCAATGTCGACGGGCTTCTCTGGAGCTTTGTCACCCTCAACGCGCCTCCCGACGGAACGTATCCAGGCATCCTGCGCCAGCTGATGACAATCGGGTTTCCGATTGTGATCTCCACCCAGGTCACGATTCCGGATCAGCGCACGGTTCTCGACTGGTACAAGAAGAAACTCCGCAAGATGCAGGCTGCGCAGAAGGATTCCAAAGGCAACCTTCGGGTGGACGTCACCGCGCAGGTTGCGACTCAGGAACTGATCCAGATTCAGCAGGAGCTGATCGCGAATTCGGTGAAAACGGCGCATGTGAGCATGGTCATCGGGATCCGCACCTCAGCGCCCGCCTGCTCTTCCGATCAATACGAGAAGGCGGAGCGGGAACTTGCGAACAGGCGGCAGCAGGTGCTGCATATCGTTGCGCACATGAACGGCGCGCGCGGGCAAACAGAGTCGCTCGCCACCCGGCGCATTTATCTCTCCGCCCTGCCTGGTCTGGCAGAGGATGACCGGAGGGAACTCGACCTTCTCACACCACACAGTGCGGATCTGTTGCCTCTGGAACTTCCATGGTCCGGCACAACGCGCTCGCCGTTGATGTTGTTCGAGACCCCTTATCGTCAGCTCCTGCCGTTTTCCCCCTTTGATCCGGCTCTCGAAAACGCGAATGCGATCATTGCAGCCACCTCCGGAGCGGGCAAGAGCGTTCTCGTTGGGAAGATGCTGCTTACCTGCGCCCGGCAGGACACGCATGTCTCGATCATCGAGCGCGGCGACAGCTACTTCCATGCCGTGACACTGATGGGCGGCAAGATGATCACGATGTCGCTCGACAGCGACCAGACGATCAATCCCTTCGATCTTGAGCTGGGCCACACAGAGCCCTCGAACGATCACCTCTCGTTTCTCAAGAACCTCACACGCTTCATGATCGGGGACAGCGGTGAGGGCGACACGGACCTGCTCGACAATCTGATCCTGAACGCGATCCGCAAGACCTACGCGCGGGCGCAGATGCGCGCGGAGAACCCAATCCCGCTCTACAGCGATCTTTACGATGAGCTCCAGAACTACTACGACGAAGACCGCAATCCACATGTGAATGAGATGGCGCGGATTGCGGCAGCCAAGATGCGGGCTTGGGTGAACAACGGCATGTATGCGCGCCTGTTCGACGCTTATACGACGATCGATATGTCAACGCCATGGCTATATTTCAACGTCGAGCAGCTGAAGGACGACCCGAAGCTCGAAGTTGCGATGAGCCTTCTGATTGCCTACACAACCACGAGGCGTGCTCAGGGAAAAACGAACAAGCGTTGCATCACGGTGCTCGACGAATGCTGGGCGCTGCTCCAGTCCCACAGCCTCGCGCCGGTTGTCGTGCAACTCTTCCGGACGGCACGGAAACGCAATGCCTGCGTGTGGGGCATCTCTCAGGCGGTTGAAGACTTCACCGGGACACCGGACAAGCCGAACGGGTTCGGCGGAGCCATTCTCGCAACGACCGCGATCAAGATGATCGGCCGGCAGAAGGGCAACCTCGATGTACTGCGCCACTTCGTGCACTTGAACGAAACCACCATCAATCGGGTCAAGTCCCTGGGCATGACGGAAAAGGGCCGGAAGAGCGAATTCCTGATTGTCATTGGCGAGAAGGCTGAGACCACGCACAGCCTGTTCATCGTTCCGACAGCTTTGGAGTACTGGTTATTGACGACGTTTCCCCGTGAACAGTGGTACCGGCAGTGGTGGCTGGCCACTCATCCTCATATTTCCCAGATGCAGTGTTTCGAGAAACTCGCGACGAAGTTCCCCAATGGCCTTTCCGAGATACCGGAGTTGCCGGAGGAACGTTCGGGCGAAGTGAGCCGCCTGGGAACGGGCATCAGAGCGCCACTCAAAGAAGGCGCCAGCCGCGGTTTCAGCGACGTTGTGACGACGGACGCCATGGAGGAGGAACTGGTATGAAGTGGAAACAACGGCCAGATCGCATTGCATTCACCTGCAGTTCAGTTCTCGTGTTTATGCTCCTCATCCCGACCGGCGCCGATGCGCAGTTCGGGGGAATCTTCTCCGCGATCCTTGGCACCATCGCTGGTCCGATCGGGGGAGCGCTCACAGACATCAACAGGATTCGCACCGAAATCCTTCAGACAGAACAACAAGTTGTCTGGCCGGTGGCGCTGATCGAGGAGTCGCGGAACTACATTGCAACCATAAAGGCGAGCTATCGCGGATGGATGAACAATCTATTCGCGTTGCGCGTCAACAGCGCTATTCTGCCGGCTTCGAGGAGCCTTGAATCGGAGTTTCTGAGCGCGCAGACCGGGCAGATTGGAAACTTCAATCAAGGTTATGGGACGGAATACGGGGTACAGCCTGCCATGGGTGCTGCGCCGCAGGTCAACCTTCAAATGATGGACATCGAGGACGCGACCGCGAAGGATGCGACCGCGCAATCGATGGCCGCAGACCAGGCGACTCAGACCATGCTGAAGACGGCCCAAGGTATCGAAGACCAGGCGGAAAGCACAGCACCGGGAACTGCGGACATGGTAGCCGCGGAGGCGCGGACGGCCGAGCTGGCCAGCATCGCGATGCAGCACAAGTTGCTGGCATATGAGTTGCGCGAGGCAGCGATCGAGCTTGCCCATCGCACCGCCGTCCTGAAGCAATCGACCACCAACATGCAAAACCTCAATCAGCAAATGCGCAACGCCCTCGGAGGTGGACAGTGAAGGCGCTTCTCAAAGGAATCGGGATTATCGCCGGAATTGGGTTTCTGTCACTCCTTGCTGTCGAGCCTGCGCATCCTCAATTCGGCGTCGACATAGCTGCGATTCTCGCGGGTCTCAAGGAAGTCGACAGCACCTTGAATAGCGCCGTGGCGTCGCCCCTGAAGTTGATCAACCAGGTCGAACAGCAGGAGCAGCAGTTTCAGCGAGAGGTGCTCTATCCCGTTGTGGCCATCAACAGCGCGCGGCAGATGGCAACGAGCTTTTCGAGTTCATTTCTGAGTTTTCGTCAGCTGGGTTCGATGAACATCGCAAGCGCACAGCTGCCCTACCCGCAGCAGCTCGAGCACCAGATGCTTTCCGCAGACCCCAACAACATCGGGTCCATCGGCAGCGCTTACCAGAATGTCTTCGCGGCATTGCCGCCGCAGGCGGCAGTGCCGCAGAACGTGGCCTACCAGATCGATATGGGTGACGCTCAGGCACAGGACGCAATTAAAAAGGCCATTGAGCTCGACGCTTTTGCTGCACGGGAGATGGAAGTTGCGCAAAAACTCAATCAGCAGATCGCCGCATCGGCTCCGGGGACGGCGCCGATCCTCGACGCCGAGGCGAGCGCATGGGTGGTGCAGGCGAACGCTTATGCGCAGATGGGGATGGCGGAGCTACTGCGGCTGAACAGCGCGAGCATTTCGAACCGCAGCGGGGCGCTCAAAGATTC
The DNA here is from genome assembly GCA_036495975.1 of Occallatibacter sp. GTDB lineage: Bacteria > Acidobacteriota > Terriglobia > Terriglobales > Acidobacteriaceae > Telmatobacter. Next base: position 89,469 of record DASXLY010000161.1, read on the forward strand.
GACTACACAATTGCAAAACCTGAACCAGAGATTGCTCCAGACTCTGACGCCGCACTGATCGAAGAGGTTTGCGATGCCAACAGGGATTTTCGAGTTCCAGTCGATGCTTACCTCCGCCGTGAACGGCATCAGCGGGAGCTTGCTCGGAACCGAGCAAAGCGTTTCCTACGTGCTGATGACGATCTGTCTGGTCCTTGGGATTTACGAAGCCTATAGCAGAGGCGGAGATCTCCGCTCGCTCGCCGGAACGCTCCTCAAATACACGGTCGCCGCCTTCCTGATCGGTAACTGGACCGCATTCTTCTCGGACCTATACAGCGGTTTCAACCAGCTTGCCAGCGCAATCGATGGTAGCTATGGGGCCGTGGATCTTGCCAAGGACTGGACGGTGCAGCTCGACAATTTGTTCAAGTTGCACGGATATCAAAGCATTTTCACAGCCATTCCCTGGACGCCGTCGGCTCTGCTCACGCTAGTTGAGATCGTGCTGGCCTACGTCATCTATCCAATTGCCGTCCAGATCTTTGCCCTTATCTACACGTTCTGGGGAACATGCCTGTTTGCGATGGGGCCATTTGTCATTGCCCTCGCCCCCAGTTCAATGGTCAATTCCCTGACCAAGTACTATGCGCTGAATCTCGGCGTCTGGAACGCCTGGTCCATTATCTACGCTGTCTTTGGCTGTCTGATTACGGCCATCCACGCGAATGATGTCAACGCGATACTGAACGGAGATCTGGGCAGCTTCGGTCTTGGGCCCACGCTAGGCGAGACGGGACCGCTCGACGGCGGTATCGAGACGATCGGCCTGATCAGCATTATGTATGCCATCTGCATCCTGCTTATTCCGATGGTTGCCGCGTTCATCCTGCGGGGTCAGTTCTCGGCGGTCGGCGCCGGGATCTCGCTCGCAGTCTCAAGAATCACGCAAGGCGCGACCAGAGGTGCGGAACTGGGCGCGGCGGCTGGGCCGGCAGGCGCAGTTGCTGGAGGATTCGTCGGCGGGGGAATGGGTCTGATGGGCGCGGCAGTTCCGTCGCAGTTTTCAACGGGTGGCGGCTACGGAATGGTGGCGATGGGGCAGGGTGGCAGTGGAAGCATGCCACCTCCCAACACGCCCGACGACCCGAACATGACACGCAACGCGTAGCGAAGGAGATGCGAGGAGTCATGGAAAAGACAAAAGCAAAGAACGAAACGCCAAAGTTCTACGAGATGGACGGGGCGCTGCGCGCCTATTCGAACCGTAGCATCATTGTCGCGGGTGTCATGGGATTCGTCGCCCTGGTCGCGGTCGCGGGTTTTCTGCTGGTGCGCCTGGAGCCGCCGACCGTGATCCGTATAGGAGGAGACGGACAGGCGAGCGTCATATCCCCATACGAGAACGTCAAATCGCGTCTGCTTCCCGCAGTCCTCGCATCTCGGCCCACCCAATCAGCGCCGAACGAGTACGAGAAGCAGGCATTCATGACCAGCTTTCTTACCCGATACCTGAGCTACGATGCGCACACGCTTTCGCAAAACTGGGCGGACGCGATCAATCAAATGACCGCGAATCTGCGAAGACAGGCCATAGCGGATCTTGAAAAGAATGACACCGTGGGCAAGCTTGAACAGGAGCAGGCGAGTTCTACGTTTAAGTTGGACCACATCGAGCAGGATAAAACCGAGCCTTTGGTCTACACGGCCTTCGGCGTGAGAACTGTTCGCACGCTCGATAACAATCAGGAGTCGATTAACCAGCTCGTAGAGGAGTATCACATTCGCCTGGTCACTCAAGACCGTTCGGCGGCGAATCCCAGCGGACTGCTTGTTGCCGAGTACTGGTCGAAGCAGATCGAAGGTGAGAAGCGGGATGCGGTACTGGCGGGAAACCAGGCCGGTTCTGCAGGAGGGAGCGGGCAGCCATGAGCACGGATACGGCGCGTGTAATGCCGATGCCGAACGCAACAACGGTTGCGGCAGGCGAAAAGAAGCGGCGGCGTAAAAGAGCGGATGCATGTGGTGACCCCGGCGATTCGCTTGTTCTCTATTTTCTGGGCACAGCCAGCCAGAACGACAGCGAGCCCATCGTTTTGAAAGAGCGGTTTCCCAACGAGGGAGGAGCGATGGTTGAATCGCTCAAACGGGACGTCCCTTATTACCGCGTCGAGGTGTGGAGATCGCACGCGATTGTGAAAGAAGGAAGTGTCGAGATTAAGAAAGAGGCGGTTTCCGCGCGGAACTGAGAGTAGCGCGCGGACGAATTCAGAAAAGCCGATCGACAAAGCACTGCTTTGATGATTCGGTTCTCTGAGCCACCTTGCGGGCTTACTCGCGAGGATTCGTACCGCTGACCCGGCATTCGAGCCTGGTTAGTTCCCCTTCAACTACGGTCGGGAAAGAACCAGGTCAGCCGGTGCCAAGCGGGTTGGCATGGATTCTTCCTGTGCCCAAAACCCAAGGAGGACTCTCATGCAAAGTGCGTATGGAAATCGAATTGTGATGCTTGATATCGACACCAACGGACGCATCGAGGAACGGATTCCCGGCACAGGACAGGAGTGCTGGTTGGATCGTACACTTCTCGGCGCAATGTACCCGAACATTCACGTGGCGCTGGTCAGCGTCCCAACTGAGCCTCTGAACGATGTAGAAGAGGCGACAGTTGCCGACCGTATGACCGCGATCTCGCACGATGGGATCACCTACAGGATGGTCGGGGCGTCCGGTTCGGCCAAAAACGGCAAGTACTACTACTGTGATGCCCAGCACGAGCCTCTCATCGCCAGACGGTTCCAGCAGTGGCCCGAAGCCGCCATTACTTACTTCGGCATTCTCGTGTCGAGTTGCAAGGTCGTACACGCGGAGTCCGAATCAACAGTGATTGTGGTCAAGGACCTGGAACTTGGGACCAACGACTGCCGGGGATGGATCAGGAAAAGCCTCTTCGAGAAGCTGGCGCTTCCCGGCGGGCGCTTTTACCAGTTTCGCCTCGCTTTCGCGGAAACCCAGGCGAAGGGAAGCTTCAAGGTCATGTCGGACGAAGTAGCCGACGCGTTGAACGTCGACATCATCGTTCCGGAAAGCTCAGTCAAGCCGAGCATCAAAATGCCGAATGCCGTGGCCAGCATGATCGGGCTCGGTTCACGCGTTCTGAGGACTGCGGTTGTTCTCGGAATACGGGAGGTATCTCGTCCTCTTGAGTTCGAGTCGAGCTACACCGTGCTGCAGCATGCGCCCACGGAATCGATCGAAACCGAGATCGTACCGCAGGCCGTCGAAACCATCGAAACGCTCAAAACAGCGTGGAGAGAGGGCAATCACCGTAAGGTGGTCGAACTGATCGGCCGCGAGGTGCGCCGCGACGGTGACTCCGAGGAGGAAGAGTTCCAACGGGTCGTCGAGGCGGCACTGCTTGCGGATGGTTCAGGCGAAATCACCCGCCATCCCTATATCCACGCCCAACTGAGCAAATTGATGGCGCACTGGGCCTACAAACTGATGACCGGAGGTGGCGTCGAACTGCCGGCTTTTGCACTGGCGGACGACGGCTTTCTGGCACTTCAGGATGGCAAGGTTCTGAGCGGCGCCGACTGGATGCCGCTCACAGCAGCCATCACAACACTTCCCGCGAAGCGAGGTCTGTGCGTGCGCTATCCGGTACGCATGAAGGAAGACCTTCTTCCGCTCCAACATCTTCACGGCGAGAATCTGACGGTTCAGCTGATGTCACAATTTGGACTTGATCTGGAAGTTGCAGCTCAGATTGTCGATGAGCAGCTGACGCTTGAGGGGACATACACACTTCATTCGGAGACCGCCAAGCGCAACGGCGGGGATTACGACTTCGACTGGGTGTGTGTGATCGACGAGGATCGGTTTCCACGCTTCGTGGAGAGCCGGTTCCGCATGGAGCACGAGCATGCGGTCACGAAGACCAAGGCGGGACGAGCCAAGTCTCCCTGGTTCTCGCTCGAGTTCGTTGCCCTCAAGTCGCGCGGAAATCAGATCGGGGTCATCACTGACCTGATGAGTTCCTGCGTCGCCAGCGGACGTGAGGACCTGCTCTACGAGTTAGTCTCCGAGCTGCAACTGGAGATCGATTCGCTCAAGCACAACACCAACGCCGACCGGAAGAAGCTGCAGGCGATTCGCCAGCAGGTTCCTCCGGCGCCTTGGCTTGCGCTTAAGGAAGCCAAGGCCATCAATGACAAGGAACTGCCACTGTCGCTCGATGTTCTGCCCACGGATCGTATTGGAAGGCTCTACAACATTCTTCGCAAACACATCGAGGAAATGGTGGAGAAGCCCTTTCCAATCGAGCAATTCCGCGGACTGATCACAGGAAACACAGTGCAGGCTCCTATGTTCGCCGAATCACGTCTGATCAATACCGTATACGCAGCCGGTCACGGAATGATTCAGGCCAAACTCAACGAGGAGCAGAAGGCGCATGAGCAGGCGACCGAACGCTTGGTCGAAGCCAGGAACTCAGGCGATCGGCAACGCATCGCCGCCGAGCAGCGGGAATTCTCGAAAGCGAAGGCCCGTCACCGCCGTGCTCAGGAACATGCCCGCGAACAGGCTGCTTCGCTGCAATCCATCATCCGCAGTTGGGGCGATGGAAAGCAGGAAGACCGGGCGGGATGGTGCCAGTCGCTCCATACTCTCGTCTCGCGCGGAAAAGGAATGGGATCGATCCTCTTTCACGCCTTTCCGCAGGAGGTGATCGATTCGATTGCGGCGCGCACGGGCGGGATTCGCACGCAGGTTCTATGCCCGGCAGAGAAAGTGCACGTCGTCGTCGAAAGCGATTGTCTCTATTCGCTCCGTGGGGAGAGGAAGGAATTCCTGCTCCGCATGGACAGCGGGACACAACAGATCGTGCGGGATCGTTGACATGCGTCAGGGCGCTCGATTTGCCCTGTCTGCGGACGATATCAAAACCAGCCACCCGGCGGAGCAGTAAGCGAGCAGTTGTCCTCCTCCGGGGGCAAAGACTCGCTGCCGCGCATCCGGGAAGACGGGAGAGCAGCATGCGATTCCTGAACTGGCGCAGAGCGGATGGAGCTGTTCGGGTTTCCATCCATATCCAGCGCACGCCACAACAGTGGTTCTTCCAATGGAAGGTTTGCGGAAGACGCCGCTACTCGAAACGCGAACTCCTTGATCTCGAAATGAGGGTCAGGAAGTTCGTTAGCCGATGCCCGGCCACAGGCCCGGCAATCGAAACTCACTCCGTATGGCTGTGAGTCAACCGCCTGGCAGGAAGAGGACCGCCCAAGAGGCGTCCTCTTCCTCCGGGAGAAACAGCGGAGACTTGTCATGCTCCTGAAGAAAGCGGCAATTCCATTCCTTTTCTTTGGCACAAGTTTCGCCGGCGCGCAGAACGTGGTCCATCAGACAGTCCATTCGGACCAGGTCATCCCGATTCAAACCGCCCTCAATCACATCAGCATCATCATGCTGCCCGAGAAGATCGTGCGCGTAGCCGCCGGGAGCGAGGCGATGCAGATCGAGTGGCACGAAAACAACGTCTTCATCAAGCCCCTTCAGGGCGGTCAGGCCACAGATCTGATGGTCTGGACGGAACACCAGTTTTCGGCCTATGAACTCGAGGCGCCAGGGGACGTGAAACAAATGACGTTCGTCCTCGACGAGTCTGCCTCTCCGATTCCCCAGGTCAAAGGCGGGAATGCGCCGCCTGCGAAGCCGACTGCCGATGAGGTACGTTCGCTTAGGCGTTCAGCCATCAATTCAGCTCTTCTTGAGGTCACACCTGTCGACGGGCACGACGCGCATCCGCCAAAAAATCAAGTCAGCGTTTCAATTCAGGATTCCGCCCGCGACGGGGATTCGATGTATGTGCGCTTCGCGGTGACGAACAGTGGCGCCCAGCCCTATCGCGTCCTATCACCGCAGGTTTTTGAACTCACGCCTCAGCAAAACGCTGACCTTCTGCCCGCGTTGACGAATAAGCAAATCAGCGACAGATCAGTTGCCCAGTTCCAATCGAATCAGAGAGCCCAGATCGCCGTCGAGCAGTCGAACTTTCCCGAAAAAGACCTCTCGCCAGGTGAAAAGGCGGAGGGAGTGATCGAAATCCATCCGAAGGACGCCTCGAAGCCGGGCGTCTATCAATTCGTTTTTGGCGACGACTCGAGCCGTGCGGTCAAGGCAACGGCGGTGCTCTGATGGGTACTCACGAATTCATTACTACCGCAGAGGCACGTGCGCGGCTCCTTGTCGCTTATAGGCAGGGCGGTGACGAGAGCTTTGCTGAGACCTTGCGGCGTCCGTTTCTGAACCCGGTTGAGCAGCGAAACGCGAGCGGAAAGCGCAATCTGCACCCTCTAGTGATCGTTGGCTTCGTGCTCGCGGCCGTGGCCGGCGCATCGCTGATCGTCTTCAGCTTTTCGATTGGCGCGCTTTGAAGGAGGTCGGTATGCAGGGAGAAGTTCACTATCGGCGCCTCACCGATGCGCAAGACGCTCTCCTCGTGGCATGGGTCCTCATTCTTGGGATCGTTGGCATCCTCTATTTCGTCGCCTGGGACAGACTGCATGTACGCGCGGGCCAACTGATCGAACTGACCATCTATCCCTTTCTCGGCTTCCTGTTCCTTTGGGAAGCTCTTCGCTACCGGGCCACCAGGACGAGAACCATGGAGGAAGCGTGGCCGCGGCCGATCCCCTATGTCGCGCGCGAGCGGGAGGAAACAGACCTCGAACAGGCGCGGCAGCAATCGTCCGTTCTGCTCGGTTACGACATCTTCGGGAAGCCGTTCTACTGGTCCGACAAGACGCGAACGATGCAGTCGAATGCCTTTGGGATGACGGGGGCCGGCAAGACGAATCTTCTCCAGACCGTGACGGAACAGGACATTACCCGAGGAGTGCCAATCATCTTCATCGACGGCAAGGCCGATAAGAAGCTCCTGTCGGAGTTGCTGCCGTCGATTGAGGCCGCGGGCCGGATGCAGGATCTTCGCATCATCGACCCCATGCGCCCTGAGATTTCCGCGCGCTACAACCCGTTCTGGGCGCCGCAGGGTAATGCCGAGGAGCATGTGGCCTTCGTCTTCGAGTCCTTTAACATGGAGAAGGACTTCTTTGAAGGCCACCAGCGCGTCTACCTCGAAAACATCGCGCGCGTGCTCTACTACTCGGGCAAGCGGTTCAACTTTCACGACGTCCTTGTCTGCGCGTACGATCAGGCGGTTCTCAAAAAGCAGATGAAGATGGCGCTGGACCGTGTGACGACCGATCCCTCCGTCACCCATCAGCAAAGACTGACGCTCACGATGAGCGTGCGCAACCTGCTCGAGTCCTTCGAGGACAAGGAGCGCGTCTCGAAGATCCAGGGACTCATTAACGAGATGATGACGTTCATGGGCGACGAAATGGCCCTGATCACCGGGCCTTATGACGAGTTGCTGTCCCTCGACGAGGTGATCGACCAGAAGTTGATCCTGTATCTGAGCCTCAATGTAAACGTGAATGAGCGGGCTGTGACGGCGCTCGGCCGGATGCTGCTGCAGAACTTGCAGCTCATGATCGGCAGGCGCTATTCACGGGCCGAAGAGGGCGGAGAGCAGCCCTTTGTCAGCGTCATCATGGACGAGTTCTCGCCCTTCGCGTACGAGAACTTTGCGCACATATTGCAGACAGCGCGCGGCGCCAATGTCGCATTTTTGTTCGCTCTGCAGAGCGCGCCGCAGTTGCTCCAGGTCGGCCGCGGGTTTCGCAACGACGTATCGAGCGCGCCCAACACAACCTTTATGTTGCGCACCAAAGACGAGGAGACGGCCAAATACTTCCTGAACGCCAGCGCGCGGGTGCGCCAGATGCGGCGCAGTATGCGAATCCGGAAAAGAGGCTTGTTTAACCCGGACTACGAGGAAGGCATCGAAGGAAGCCAAACGGAGATCAAGGACACGCTTGCCCAGGACGAACACATCAAGAAAATGCCCGTGGGTCAGATGGAAATGCTGGTGACCGATCCGATCCTCGGCACAATTCACAAGCACCTCCACATCCGGAAGGCGTCAAGCCACTGGCTGCCACGTGTACCCATGAATGTGTACCCCAAGCTCACAACAGTAGCGTCGGATTCGCATGGGCTGAATCTCAGCTTTTCCAATCCAGAGCTTGAAGAGAAGAGACAGAGGAGGCGCAAGAAATGAAGCGTTGCGCAGAGCTGGTTGTGGTGTTCCTCATGTCAGCAGTTACAGCGGGCGCGTTGCAGGCGGATCGCAGCTCCTATGACCCGATGGCGCACCAGGCCCAGGCAAAGCAGCCGACCGGAATCATCGAGACGACCCTCGCCGGAATCAATCCACAGAACCGGGACTACGGCGCTCAGGTGGGAGATTGGCGCAAAGAGGTTCTCGAAGACACACTCCACCAGATCTATTTGTGGAGCCTGATCCTGCTCGCAATGGGACTTGGCATTTCCATTGCCGGTAACGGCTGGCTGCTCAGAGAGCGGGAACGGAGATTGTCAATCTCCGCAGATGTAGTCACGCAGTTGTTCAATGCCTACATCGGCTCGCGTGCCAAGGCGCTCGAAGTGATCGCTAAACACAATACGCTGGTCGATCGCTACAACACGCTCGACGGAGAAAAGCAACGCCTCGCGGACCAAATCGCCGGTGCCTCGAACAAGCCCGTCCAGCCCGAGTTGGACTTTAACCAGGCACGCGAAGACCGGGGAGCTTCAATTCAAGCGCCATCTGCGGCGACCGCGGTCGCATCGGATGCCTCGCCCATGCTGGAGACTAGGCCCGGTGAAGTCGACAATCTAAGATCCCAACTTTCCGAAGTTGAGACCAAACTACAGCGCAAGACGGCTCAGCTTCAGGCCAAGGACAACCAAATAACAAACCTTCGGGAGAGGCTGAGCCGTGCGCACGACAGTCTCGAAGTGCAACGAGGCGGGAAGCCGGCAGCCAACCAGTCAGGAGCGAAAGGATGATTGTTCGCTGTCTCAGTTTCGGTTCTTTGTGGTGGCTGCGGCCGGGTAATCAGACCTCAGATCCGCTGCGATTCTGCACCCATGCCGCGGCATTCAACACTACCGGCTTCCGCGATGGTTCGCGCGAACGGCGGTTGTGGCATGTCTCCGGCGTGGTGCGGATCAATTTGGCGTCGCATGCGCGGGCCGTCGGCGCGGCCACTTTCGGGGAGAGTTGCTATCAGAGTCCCGGTCCGGAGAGGCGCGGAGAGTTGAATCGCCTTCTGCTTGGGAAGCGCGCCGGCTATATAGTCCGAGTCGATCGCCTGCTCCTTTGCACATTGAGCACCGTCATCGGCCGCATCGATTTCGACAATCCCTGGCACGATGAAGGCGTGAGCGTGGTTGCGGGGAGTGCGCTCCGGAGCGTTCAGGAGACATTGCTGCTCGCCGTCCCGGGTTCCGAATTGAGGACGGAGATGGGGATATGGGAGGTCACATGGAACGGTATTCAGCGGAAATAAGCTCGGCATTGCCTTCACGGTCTCCGTATATCCACTACAACCGTGAGCGGGATCTCCCCTTGATGCTGGCCATCAGGAATGCCACGTTCATTTCTCATAACCAGCTCTGGGAACACGTTCATGCCAGGGGTCTGGAGACTTCGCGCCGGTCCTTTAACTGGAGAATTGCTCGCCTTACGGAGGCCGGCGTCGCAGAAAAGCTGCCGCCGTTGCTCCCCTATCCGGGGCCTGTCTACACAATCTCGCGCGCAGGGCTCGCTTGTCTCGAAGCCTGCGGCGAGGGTTTGGTCAGCCTCACGTCGGAATCAAGGACGCTTGCGAACCCGAATCAGATGCAGCATTACCTGGAATTGGCAGAGGTGCGCGGTGCGATTCGCAGGGCTGGAGTCTTGAGAGAGTGGTCCAGCGACCTTGAAATCCGCTCGATTAACCAGTCGATTGACGTGCCCTTGGCGAAGGACTACGACGCGATTGCGGATGTGGAATGGGAAGCGAAGTCGTACCGAATTGCGATCGAGTACGAACGGTCCCTCAAGTCTTCGGACCGGTATCGCGACCTCGTGTCAGCCATAGCCAGCGAGCGCCAGGTTCAGATGATCCTTTATCTAACCTCTTCGGTCGACCTGCTCTATCAATTGAAGGCGGAGTTCGATCGTCAGGACTTCCCCGTAGCTCTGGCGCCGTCACACTCCTTCCGGCTCAATCCGCTCGCTGTACGGCTCTACACGACGCGCAAGTTTGAGCAGAAGATGAGCGTTCCCAAGCGGCTGGGCAAAATCAAGCAGCACCGCGCGCTTTTGCGAGTGCGCGCAAAGCTGAACCCCGAGATTCACGGCAACCGTCGTCGCGCCCACACCGCCTTTCGATCCCATCACGACGATCAATTTGTCCGTTGCTCTCCCGGTGGCATAACCCTCCTGGAGAGCAACGGACAAATTGATCGTCGTAATGGGATCGAAAGGCGGT